>NZ_WJBU01000012.1 GCF_009646335.1 Caenimonas koreensis DSM 17982
CAATCTGCCTCAGCGCCTCCAGCTTGAATTCGAGCGTGTACCTCGCCCTCGGCTTCTTACCCATTTGTCGTTTCTCCTTGCCAAATTACACCTCAGCAAGGAATCCGTTTTTCGGGGGCAAGGTCAGTCAGATTTGCAGTTTGCTGACCTCAAGAACAGGCTAAGGAAGTTCCCAAAGACCCCATTCGACATGTTCGCCGGCTCGTCCTCTAGTGTCGAAGTTAACGAGTTGGTAGCTAGGGTTGCCTCTGCTTTGGAGGATGCTGGCTGGATTTGGAAGCCGTCAAAAAACGGGGATTTCGCGCTGAGTATTCCGGGGAAACCAGAGGTCGCACTACTCGTTTCGACGGGAATACACATTGAGATCGCCGAGTCGCAGCGAGGTGCATTAGAGGGTGCTGCCGTCGCATTGCGCGATGGGCTAGTCGCGAATGGTCTGAAGGTGTCGGCGGTAATCATTCCTGATGCCGAGATACGCCCGAACTTCGATAAGTCCTGTATCCATGTGGTAATAGGCGGCAAGCAATAGCTAGCGGCTAGAGGACTAGCGCCAGCGCGCAAAGCGGCCCTACCCGAGAGAATCCAGCCTGTCGGTTCGCTCTGTCAAGTAGTGCTTAATCGCCATAAGCAGTGAGTCGCCAAAAGACATCCAGCGTCCCAAACTCACTGTCCCCCGCCACACAACTCGCCAGGAACATCGCAACGCCGAGGTCGCCTGTCCACAGCGTGTGCCAGCCCTGGCCGTGCTTGATGCGTCCGGCTTCGACTTGCTCGATGGCATGCATCGCAAACGCGCGTGCCCGATCAAGCCATATCGCATCGCCCGTGCGCGCCCAGAGCTTGAGCAGCGCATAACCATTGCCAGCAGTGCCATGGCACAGCCCGGCGCCTTTGCTCAGCGGCCCGGCGCGCCAGGTGAGCTCAGCGGCTTGCGTCAGCATCGCGTCCCATTCAGGCGTGCGCGGCACGGACGCGAGCCGCACTACGATGCCTGCGCTGCCGTGGCAATCCTGTACCAGTGGCAGCTTGCCCGCCACGGCCGCCGCATCGTGCACGGGGTGCCAGTTGATGCAGCCGTCGCCGCGCAGCGCTAGCGCGTCCAGCGTTTCGTAGGCGCGTTGCGTGAACGTGCTGACGAGATCGGCGGGCAGCAACCCCGACGCGCGCAGCACTGCGAACACATTGCCCGCCAGGCCATGACCGCCGCCGAGGAAGCATCTCACGCGGCCGTACATGTCCTGCTGCCAGACCCACGCGCCAATCGAGGCATCCAATTCCATTTGCTGCAACAGCAGGCGCGCAGCGCGTTCGAGCAGCTGTGCCCAGCGCGCTTGCCCCGTCGCTTCTGCCATGAAGATCGCCGCGAGCATCGTGCCCGGCGAGCCCCAGAGTTGTTCGCGCGTCGGGTGCTCCATGTTGCCTTCGACCATCGCGAACAGGCGGTCGGCGACGTCTTTGTCTGGCCGCGACATGAACTGCAGCAGCAACAGGCCGGAGTCGCCGATCAGGAATGACGCAACCCGGTCGGGCGGGCGTTGCGGGTCGGCATTGCGCTCGACAAGCGTCGCGATGGTCGCCGCGAAATCGATGGAGGGCGCGGGCACGAAGCCGCGCTGCGCCAGCCGCTGGATCGCCCAGATCGCGCCGCCTGCGCCGCAGTACAGCATCGCGAATCGCTCATCGGGCCTTTCAGGATCGTCGCGCGGGTGGGTGGGCCACAGCCCATCTGGCGTGAAAGCGGCCAGCGCTGCATCGACGATGCGCGTGATGGCCGCGCGTGCAGCTGCTTCGCTCCATGGCGTTGTGGTCACTGGCGAGTGACGTGCGGGGTCAAACAATCCGGCGGGTGCAGTTGTGGGGATCATGTTCAAGCCCTCTCATCCGCCAGCCACTTGCGAAGCTTTCGATACACCGCATCGCTCGACAGCAAGTCAAGGTGATTCACACCCGCCGCCACCCACGTGCGCGACGCTGGAATGCCCAGGTTGCGCGTCGTCTTCTCGTGCCGCCCCAGCGCACTCTCGACCGACACAAGCCCATCGCCTCGCCATTCGCCTTGCGCATTGCGCCCCAGCGTTCCGGCAATCGCGTAGCAAGTCACGCCGCGCGGCAGCGGCACCATCGTGCGTGTGTCGCGCTGCACGAAGCGGCCGTCGGCCCAGTCGATGTCCAGCAGGTTGCCGTGGCGCAGGTCGGTGATGCCTTCGCTGCGCAGGCCCGACAGCCGCGTGAACGGCGCGACATAAGGGCTCACGCCCAGCCCGCGGTGCAGCCAGTTGCCGCCGCGCTCCAGCGCCGCACCCTGCTGCGGCGAGCCCAGGAACACCAGCTTGCGCAGCAGCGCCGGCCACTTCATGCCGGCGGCCGTTGCCTGTTCGATCGCGCTGCGCGCCACGAGCCCGCCCATGCTGTGGCCAATGATGGTGAAGCTGTCGATGGCAACGGGCCACGCGTCGAGCGTTTCTTCAAGCAACGCGGCCAGCGACGCGCCATTCGACGAGATGTGGCGGCCCGTGTTGTAGCGCAGGTAAAAGGGGTTGAAGCCAAGCGATGCAGCCAGCGCCTGGCCGTGGTCATGGCCGTCGCGCGTCCATTGCTGGTCGTTCATGCACAGGCCGTGAATGAGCAGCAGCGGCTTCGCGCCTGCGGGGCTGCGCCGCGCGATCTGCATCTGGATGGCGAGCGGGTTGTTCGTGCGTTCGAGGTGGTCACCCATCACGCCGTTGAGCGCGCTCACGATCGCGTCGCGCTGCGGCATCGAAGGGCTGTCATCGCGGGTGACGCTGGCTTGGCCCGGCAGGGCCGTGATGAGTTTTTCTGCGCCTGCGATGGCGGCGTCCAGGCTCGCGCCGACGAGATTCGTCGTGCCGTGGATCGAGCGGTACACCAGCCCTGGAATCCCGCCCAACTGCCGCTCGTCATGCCGGCCCACTGGCGGCGCGACGCGCACGACGCTGCCGTGAACGCCTTCGACGATGCGCGTCACACCCTTCACGCCATCGACTGCGAGGCGAATGCCGCCGCGCAGCTCGTTCAGGAAACGGGGAGCCTTGGCCATGCGGCCCAGTGTGCCAGAGCGCCGTGGCGACTGGCCGGGCCGCTTCGCCGCTCTTTAGCCGCGATTGGCGTTGGGGTTGGTGCTGCGCAGGTGCGCCGACTGTCCGTCGACGACGACGCGCGAGCCGCGTGCGAGCGCCGTGCGCTGCTCGATGGTGCGCATGCTGCCGTCGTTCATGCGGATACGCATGACGTACGCCGTGTAGTGGTTGCGGTTCTTCTCGATCTGGTGGCCCGCGTACGCGCCGCCTGCAACACCAACCACAGTCGCTGCCGCGCGGCCATTGCCGTGGCCGACCTGGTTGCCGAGCAGGCCGCCGACGACACCGCCGATGGCCATGCCTGGCGTGACCTGCGTGCCGGCGATGCCATTCGTGCCGCCGTTGCGTTGCACGGCCTTGACCGATTGCACCGTGCCGCAGTTGTTGCAGTCGTTGCCTTGTGCCTGAGCTGCCAGGGGTGCAACCAGCGTGATCGCAGCCAGTGTGGCAGTGGCAAGGGAAATGGAAGTGAATTTCATGGTGACCTTTCGTGTTTTTTCAGGGACTGGCCCGAAGCTCATGCATAGGTTAAGCGAGCGTCGAACTGATCCGTGTAGGCCGAAAGGTCGTTTACATGTGGTCACCGGCAATCTGGCGGCGCCAGGTCCACCGCAAAGGCCGTTCGTCAGGCAGCATCGCGATATGAACCAGATTCTTCATTTCCTCACTTGGTGCGCGGCGCCCCATGCGTAGCGCCATCGACTTCGCCAGCTGGCAATCCGTTGCCACGTCGCTGCTCGGGCTGGCGCTTGTCACGCTGATCATGGTTGGCCTGCGGCTGGTCGTGATGCAGACAGTGCAGCGGCGGCGCGAGCGCGAAAACCGCCAGATCAACGAGCGCCTGCGCACGCTCATCGCGGCGTACAAGACGCTTGGCGGGTCCTTCACTGGCGACTTGACGGTGGACCCCGCGCATCTGCGCACCCAGACGCTGGAGTCTCGCGAGAGCCGTGACGGCGAGGGCAACATTTCGATCACGGTGAAGGGCGAGCGGCGCCGGCGTATCCGCGACAACGTGGAAGCATCACTGTCGGACGTGATCCTGCTGGGCAACACCGAGCATGTCCGTCTGGCGGTTGCTGCGGCGAACGACCTGGTGGCCGGGCGCAAGGTAGAGACGGGCGAGCTGGTCGTCTCGCTGCGCAACTTCATTCGCGAAGCGCTCGACCTGGAGCCGTTGCCCGAGTTGGCGATTCCGATGCAAGGGCCGACGCGGCCCGTTGCCGGTGGCGGTCGTGGCGGTGGACGGGGCCCGCGCGGCGAGGTTGATCGATCAGGTGGTGGCGGACGCAGTGGTGGTGCTGCTGGTGGCGGCCAATCGGTGGGTGGTGGCGGCGCCAGTGCGGGGCTGTTGATCGATCATTCGAGCGATCAACGCAGCTGAAGGCGAGTGCCGGGTACAGCAGGCCCGCTTGCACGAGCGCCGCGTGCCCCCACCCCAACCCTCCCCCAGAGGGGGAGGGGGCACGTGCAGGTTGACCGGGTGGGGGCTTGCCGATACCGTCAGGGCTGTCTTTCCCACACTTAGTCACCATGCACAAGCACCGCCTGGACGCGCTCACCGACGGCATCTTCGCCGTGGCCATGACCCTGCTCGTCATCGACCTGAAGCTGCCCGAGACGGCGGCGCACATGACAACAGAAGCCATCCTGCAGGGCCTGGCCGACCTGCTTCCCAAACTGATTTCCTGGGTGATCAGCTTCCTGGTGCTGGCGCTCTTCTGGTGGGGCCATAGCCGCGCCTTTCACTACGTGCGGCAAATCGACGGCAAGCTGGTGCTGATCAACCTGCTCTTCCTGGGCGCTGCGAGTTTCATGCCGTTCGCGTCGTCGCTCAGTGGCGGGCACGGCAGCCACTTTCCGGCGCAGGTCGTTTACTCGGCCACCATGGCGCTCAATGCGCTTGCGGCGCTGGCCTTGTGGCGCTACGTGTTCCGCCACCCCGAGCTGTGCGAGCCGGCGATGCCGCTGGACGCGTATCGCGCAGCCAAGCTGCGCATCGGCCTGTTGATCTTCATCAGCATTCTGGCCTGCGTGATCGCCTGGTGGATTCCAGCCGCAGGCAACACGGCTTTCATGCTGATGATGCTGACGCGGCCGTTGTCGCGCTTGCTGCTGGGCAAGCAGGCACCGCTGGTGGCCTAGGGCTTGTCAAAAGGCGTCAGCTGTCCCAGCTGCCGCCATCCGCGCCGCCGCCATCGAAGCCGCCGCCGCTGCCACCGTCGTCCCAGGAGCCCCCATCGGTGATGCCGAAGTTGTCGGGCAGGCTGGCACCGGCGCGCGATTCGTCGATTGCACCAAAGCCTGCGTCATCCGCCAGCGTCGAATGGCTGGCAGAGCCGGCGGTGTTGCCCGGCGCGCCCGAGCGATGCGACTCGTGATCGCCCATGATGCGGCGGCCGATCTCCTGCGCTGCGAGTGCGCCAGCACCCACGGCAAGGCCCGTTGCGAGGCCGCCCATCACGCGCCCGCCCAGGCCGCTGCCCTGCGGCTGGCCATAAGCAGGCGGCGCGCCATAGCCGGGCTGGGTGCCGTAGGCAGGTGGTGTACCGTACCCCGGCTGGTTGCCATAAGCTGCCTGCGTGCCGAACTCGGGCTGGCGCCCCCAGGCGTTGTCGGGCATCGGTGCCACGGGCGCTGCGTTGGCGGCGTTCGCCGCATTGCCCTGCGCACGTGAGCGCATCACGTAGGCGACCACGATCGCCACCATGCCTGCGATCAGCAGCATTCCCCACGGGAATGAGGGCGCCGGCCGCGGCGATTCACGCGGTGCAACCGTGGCAGGCGCATCGACCATCTTCGGCGTGCGTGCAGCCGCTTGCGGCGCTGCCAGCCGCGAGCGCAGCGCCTGCACTGCTTCAGGCCTGGCGAAGGGCAGGCCCGGTGCAATCGACTCTGCCTTGGCGAGGGATTCGCGCGCGTCATCGCGATGGCCCTGCGCCGCGTCGAGCTCGGCCATCACGAAATGGGCCTTGGCGCTCTTGGGGTGGTGGCGCAGCACTTCCTGCGTCATCTGCCGCGCCTTGTCGAGCTGGCCGGCCTGCGCGGTCTCGTAGATCTGCTTGATCGTTGGCTCGCCCTGTGCAGACGCAAAGGCGGCAAATGTCATGGCCAGCAGTGCGACCAGCATGACTTTGAGTTGGCGGATGAACATGTCTGAGTGCTCCTTGGCGGCTTTGCCCTAGCCAAGATGCGCCCCCGGGCAGCGATTGCAAGTCACAATTTGCACATTCACACAGTCTTCACATGACGACAGAACACCCTGCACCGCTGACCCCCGAAGACTTCGACGCGCAAGACGCCGAGCTTGACGCCATGCGCGTGAATGACGACGAGATCCCCCAGTGGGAATTCTGCGAGGGCTTCCTGGCAGCGCTGGTCTGCTCGCGCCGCGTGATCGCGCCCGAAGAGTACTGGGAGGTGTTGCTGAGCGAGCAGTTCCAGCCGATGCAGCACATGGAATTCGTGTTGCGCTGGCGCCGCCGCTGGGCCGAGGTGGAGGCAGCGCTCGACGCGCCTGTGCAAACGCTGGAAGACGAGCGCGCCTACATCCCTGAAGTGCTCGATACGCGTGGTGCCGTGATGTCGTTGCCCGAAGAAGAGCGCGGCGATACGGACCTTGCCAGCTTGCCCGCCTACGCACAAGTCTGGGCGCTGGGCTTCATGTACGCGGTGGAGGCGTGGCCGCAAGACTGGGAGCCGCCGCGCGATGCAGACGCTGCACGCATGCTCGACGTGTCGCTCAGCCAGATCGTCACGCTCACCGAAGACGACACTGCCAAGCCCGCGTTCTCGATGTTTGCCGAAGACGGCCCGCCGAGCGTGAGCGCGTTGCGTATGGAGCAATTCCATGAGGCCGTGTGGGGTGTGTACGACCTGCGCCAGCTCTGGAAAAGCCTGGGCCCGCGCGTCGAGCCCATGCGCAAAGAGGCCGGGCCGGGCCGCAACGACCCGTGCCCGTGCGGCAGCGGCAAGAAGTACAAGAAGTGTCACGGGGCTTGAACCGCAATGTCTGCAGAGCTTCGCCTTCCGTACCTGCAGGGTTATGCGCCTGAGCTGCTCGCACAAGTACGCGGGCTGATCGCGTCTGGCCGCCTTGCGCAGACGGTGGCAAAGCGCCACAGCGAGACGCATGAGGTGCGCACCGAGCGCGCGCTCTACGACTACGTGAACGAGCTCAAGTCGCGCCACATGCGCAGCGCGCCGCCGCTGTCGAAGGTGGCCTACGACGCCAAGCTGCATATCGTGAAGAACGCGTTGGGCACGCACAGCGCTGTCTCGCGCGTGCAGGGCAGCAAGCTCAAGGCCAAGCGCGAAATCCGCATTGCGTCGGTGTTCAAGGAAGCGCCAGCGGACTTCCTGCGGATGATCGTCGTGCACGAGCTTGCGCACCTGAAGGAGCGCGATCACGACAAGGCGTTTTACGCGCTGTGCCAGCACATGGCGCCCGACTATCACCAGCTGGAGTTCGACTTGCGGCTGTGGCTCACGGCGCGTGAACTGGTGGCTTCGACTGACGTGACGAATGTGACGTGAGCGGCCCGGCACATGCGCATCTCTGACCTTCGCCAGCAACTGCGCGCCGCCGGCGCGTTGCCCAGACACGAAGCACGCGTGCTGCGGCTATGGGCGCAGGCATTGCCGCAGACGAGCGGCAAGCGGCGCATCGAGCACTTCCTGCCGCAGGCCTTGCGTGAAGCGTTGCCGGGGATCGAATCGCAACTACAGGGCCTTGCGCGCATCGTGTCCACTCACCCGGGGCAAGATGGCTCCGAGCGGCTGCTGGTGGGCCTGGCCGATGGGCAGACTGTCGAGAGTGTTCTTCTGCCGCGCGACGGCCTTTGCATCTCTTCGCAAGTGGGCTGCGCGGTGGGTTGCGTGTTCTGCATGACGGGCCAGGGTGGCCTTGTGCGCCAGGTGGGCAGCGCGGAGATGGTTGCGCAGGTGGTGCTGGCGCGCCAGCGCCGGGCCGTGAAGAAGGTGGTGTTCATGGGCATGGGCGAGCCTGCGCACAACCTGGACAACGTGATCGAGGCGATCGACCTGCTGGGCACGGCGGGCAACATCGGGCACAAGAACATCGTGTTCTCCACCGTGGGCGATCCGCGCGTGTTCGAGCGGCTCGCGCAGCAAACCGTCAAGCCGGCGCTCGCGCTGTCGCTGCACACCACGAACAACGAATTGCGTGAGCGCCTGTTGCCCCGTGCGCCGCGCATGACAGGCGAAGAGATCGTGGAGCGCGGGCAAGCCTATGCGCGCGCAACGGGCTACCCGATCCAGTACCAGTGGACACTGCTCGAAGGCATCAACGACGGTGACGATGAAATTGAAGGCATCGTCCGGCTGCTCGCAGGCAAGTACGGCGTGCTGAACATGATTCCGTACAACACGGTGGAAGGGCTTGACTTCAAGCGGCCCAGCTGGGAGCGCGCTGCAGAAATGGCGCGCGTGCTGCACCGGCGCGGTGTGCTCACCAAGTTGCGGCAGTCTGCGGGGCAAGACGTCGAGGCCGGCTGCGGGCAGCTGAGGGCGCGCGCTGCTCATCAACAGATTTTCTTTGCCGCCTGAGAAAACCTATCTCGCTCATTGACTCAGCCTTTTGACGCAGCGCTGCGCGCTGGGGCACGATGCAGGCCAGTCACAACGTCAATGGAGTTCCCCATGGATTCACAAGCCCAATGCCCGGTCGCCCACAAGCCCAAGCCATCGCGCAATAACGCGAGCTGGTGGCCTGAGGGCCTGAACCTGTCGGTGCTGCACCAGCACTCCGAACTGTCGGACCCGATGGTCCAGGACTTCGACTACAAGAGCGAATTCGCCAAGCTCGACCTGTCTGCTGTTATCAAAGACCTGCACGCACTGATGACCGACTCGCAGGACTGGTGGCCCGCCGACTACGGTCACTACGGCCCGTTCTTCATCCGCATGGCGTGGCACTCTGCGGGCACCTATCGCATCTTTGACGGCCGCGGCGGTGCGCGTTCGGGCGAGCAGCGCTTCGCGCCGCTCAACAGCTGGCCTGACAACGGCAACCTCGACAAGGCGCGCAGGCTGCTCTGGCCGATCAAGCAGAAGTACGGCCGCCAGATCTCGTGGGCCGACCTGATGATTCTTGCGGGCAACGTTGCGCTGGAGTCGATGGGCTTCAAGACATTCGGCTTCGGCGGCGGGCGTGAAGACATCTGGGAGCCGCAAGCCACGGATTGGGGCCCCGAGTCGACCTGGCTGGGTGATGAGCGCTACAGCGGCGAGCGCGAGCTGGCCAACCCGCTGGCTGCCGTGCAGATGGGCCTGATCTACGTGAACCCCGAGGGGCCGAACGGCAAGCCCGACCCGCTTGGCTCTGCGCGTGACATCCGCGACACGTTTGCGCGCATGGCGATGGACGACGAAGAAACCGTCGCGCTGGTCGCAGGCGGCCACACCTTCGGCAAGAGCCATGGCGCAGGCGATGCCAAGCTTGTTGGCGCCGAGCCCGAAGGCGCGAACATCGAAGAGCTGGGCCTGGGCTGGAAGAACGCATTTGAATCCGGCATCGGTGCGCATGCCACCACGAGCGGTATCGAAGGTGCATGGACGGCCACACCGACCCAGTGGGACATGAGTTACTTTGAAACCCTATTCGGCTTCGAATGGGAGCTCACCAGAAGCCCGGCCGGCGCGCAGCAATGGAAGCCGAAGGGCGATGCCGGCCGCAACGTGCCTGACGCGCACATCCCCGGCAAGTTCCACCAGCCCACGATGACCACCGCCGATCTCGCGCTGCGGTTCGACCCCGCATACGAAAAGATTTCGCGCCGCTTCATGCAGGACCCGCAGGCCTTTGCTGATGCGTTTGCTCGCGCCTGGTTCAAGCTGACGCACCGCGACATGGGCCCGAAGGTGCGCTATCTCGGGCCGCTGGTGCCCCAGGAAGACCTGATCTGGCAAGACCCGGTGCCGCCCGCGACGCATCCGCTGATCGACGATGCCGATATCAAGGCGCTGAAGCAGGCCTTGCTGGCTTGCGGCCTGGGCGAGCAGCAGCTCGTGAAAACGGCGTGGGCGTCGGCGTCCACGTTCCGCGGCACGGATTTGCGTGGTGGCGCGAACGGTGCGCGCATCCGGCTCGCGCCGCAAAAAGACTGGGAGGCGAACGAGCCAGCCGAGTTGGCGCAAGTGCTGGGCAAGCTTGAAGGCGTGCAGCAGCAATTCAACAGCACGGCAGCCGGCGGCAAGCAGGTGTCGCTGGCCGACTTGATCGTGCTTGGTGGTTGCGCGGCAGTGGAGGCAGCGGCGCGCAAGGCGGGCCACGACATCACGGTGCCGTTCACGCCGGGGCGCACCGATGCGTCTGCAGACCAGACCGACGCGCATTCATTCGAAGTGCTCGAGCCGGCTGCCGATGGCTTTCGCAACTACGCACGTGCCGATACGCAGGCCGCCGCCGCAAAGGCACTGATCGACCGGGCGGCGCTGCTCACACTCACGGCGCCGGAGATGACAGCGCTGGTGGGCGGCATGCGGGCGATGGGCGTGAATCACGGCGGCACGCAACACGGCATCTTCACGAAGCGGGCCGGCGCGCTCACGCCCGACTTCTTCACCAACCTGCTCGACATGCGCACGGCGTGGAAGAAATCCGAAGCGCAGCCCGGCGTGTTCGAGGGCCACGACCGCAAGAGTGGCGAGCTGCGCTGGACGGCGACGGTGGCTGACCTTGTGTTCGGGTCGAACTCGCAGTTGCGTGCGCTGGCCGAGGTCTACGCATCCAGTGATGGGCAAGCGCAGTTTGTCCATGACTTCATCGCCGCCTGGACAAAGGTGATGAACCTCGACCGGTTCGACGTGACGTATAAGGCCTGATGCGCTGCGAAGACATTGCATCCAACGCCGAGTTCCGGCGTCTTTGCGCGATCGATGATGTGGTGGTGGACCTGCGCTATGCGGGCACCAGCAACTTCGTCGGCCGCGACTTGTACGGCATGCTCGACTGTGCGTGGCTGCATCATCGCGCGGCAACTGGCCTGGAGAAAGCGGTGAAGTGGCTCGCGCGCGAAGCACCGGGGCATCGCGTGCTGGTGCTCGATGCACTGCGGCCCCACCGCGTGCAGTTGCAGCTGTGGGACTTTCTCGAAGGAACGGACCTGCGCCAGTACGTGGCGGACCCTGCGCGCGGCTCGATCCATTCCTTCGGCATGGCGCTGGATGTGACACTGATCGATGCGCAGGGCCGCGAGCTGGACATGGGCAGCGGCTTCGATGAGATGACCGAGCTGTCGCATCCGCGGCTGGATGAGCAGCACCTTGCGTCGGGTGCGCTGACGCCCGCGCAGCATGGCAATCGTGTCTTGTTGCGCAGCGCGATGAACGCCGGCGGCTTCGAGGGCATCGACAACGAGTGGTGGCATTTCGACATGCTGGACCGTGAGCTTGTGCGGCGCACTTACACACGCGTGGAGTGAATCACGACAATAGGGGATGAAAACTCCACCCCGCCTGCAGTCCCTGATGGATGAAGGCCTGATTGATTCAGTCGTGCGGCAGCTGATGAGCGGCAAGGAAGCCGAGGCGTATGTCGTGCGCTGCGGCGATGAAACGCGTTGCGCCAAGGTCTACAAGGAAGCGACGCACCGCAGCTTCCGCCAGGCGGTGGATTACACCGAGAACCGCAGGGTCAAAAATTCGCGGCAGGCCCGCGCAATGGCCAAGGGCACGCGTTTCGGCAGGGCGGCGCAGGAGGCCGCGTGGCAAAGCGCGGAAGTGCAGGCGCTCTACAAGATGGCCGACGCAGGTGTGCGTGTTCCCACCCCCTACAACTTTCACGATGGCGTGTTGTTGATGGAGCTGGTCGTCGATGCGGATGGCGATGCTGCGCCGCGTATCAATGATGTGGAGTTGACGGCTGACGAAGCGCGCTCGCATCACGCCTTCCTGATCAAGGAGGTGGTGCGCATGCTGTGCGCTGGCACGATTCACGGCGATCTTTCCGAGTTCAACGTGCTGCTGGGTGCCGATGGCCCGGTGATCATCGATCTGCCGCAGGCCGTGGACGCTGCGGGCAACAACCACGCGCAGGCGATGCTGCTGCGCGATGTGAACAACCTGCGCGGCTTCTTCGGGCAGTTCGCGCCGGAGTTGCTCAAGACGCACTACGGCGCGGAAATGTGGGATTTGTTCCAGCGCGGCTTGCTGTCGACGGAGACTGTGTTGACTGGAAAGTTTGCGCGCGATGAGCGGGCGGTGGACCTGACGGGTGTGATGCGTGAAGTAGATGACGCGCGGGCGGAGGAGGCTGCGCGTCTGGTTCGGATGAAGACGGGCGCTTAGGCTGCCGTCTGTTCAGGGCGGTGCCGCTAATTCACTTCGATCGCTAACGATGGATAGAGCGCGCGCCAGACACTGATTTGGTCGATGACGTCGGCTGCGTTGATGTCTTGCGAATCGGGTGGGACCGCCACTGTGATGCGCGTGCCTGCTCTTGCGTCGCAGGGCTCGCTGGTTGGGTTGCCGATGGCACTGCCCCACGCGAACGATTGCTTCCATAGCTTGCCGTCGCGGCGCGACTCGACTTGTAGCAACGGCGTAGAGGCCGCAACGATCGACAGGCCCACGCCATGCAATTGCACGGGGCCGTGCGTGTCGCAGATGGTGCCCATCAAGTTCGTGACATAACCATCGCGATGCAAACCCATGCCGCGTCCGTCATCCTGAACGGTGAACGAACGTGGCGTGATCCACACGTCGATGCGCTTCACGTGTCCCTCTTGATGTTCGTGGATGGAATAGGCGAGCAGGGCGCGGGCATAGAGGGTGAAGGAAGACATACGGCAACTATAGAATTTCCAGCCGTGTTCGCTCAGAACCACTAGCTGATGAGGCGCGCGATCTGACCTGCATGAGTCTTTAACTTTGCGGCGACCGCTGAAGTGAGCGACAATTTGACCAACATGGCAACCAGCGACCAGCTCAAAGCATTGCTGCGCTCGCACGCAGAGGGGGACGATCGCCAGTTTTTCTCCGTTGCGATGCAGATGGCGGCGCATGAGGCAAAACAGGGGCATGGCAAGCTGGCGGAGGAGTTGCGTGGCCTGATTGACGCAGCCAAGTCTCGCCGGGCCATTGGCAGCGTGGACGGCCCAGTGCCAATTGCACGCCCTAAGGGCGAGTTGGCGGGGCTCCTGAATGTTTCCTATCCCTCCCGACGGCTGGCTGATATGGTCCTTGCTGAGCCGTTGCTAAGCAGCCTTCAACGCGTGCTCAAGGAGCAGAGGCACCTGTCAAAGCTGCGGTCCCATGGTCTCCATCCCCGCCGCAAACTGTTGCTTGTCGGTCCCTCGGGCACGGGCAAGACCATGACTGCGTCCGCTCTCGCCGGAGAGCTCGGCATTCCTCTCTTTGTCGTGCGTCTTGACGCGCTGATAACCAAGTTCATGGGTGAGACTGCGGCAAAGCTCCGGCAAGTGTTCGACGCCGTCTTGACGACTCGGGGGGTTTACTTCTTCGACGAGTTCGACGCGATCGGTAGCCAGCGTGGCATGGCAAATGACGTCGGGGAGGTCCGGCGAATCCTGAACAGCTTTCTGCTCATGATCGAGCAGGACGAATCGAACAGCCTGATCGTCGCCGCGACAAATCATCCAGATATTCTGGACGAGGCGCTTTTTCGGCGCTTCGATGATGTCATCGAGTACCACGTTCCGTCGACCACCGAGGTCCAGGTACTGCTGCGCATGAGGCTGTCCGGATACATCAAGTCGAAAAAGGATATTGCTGACTTGGCCAAAGATGCGACCGGACTTAGCCACGCAGAAGTCGCGCGCGCCATTGATGACGCATTGAAGGAGGCAGTGATGCACGATGAGCGCGCCATCGCTGCCGAAGGCTTACACATCTTGCTACAGCAACGCCAGTCTGTGCGCCGGCGGACCGCTACCAGCAACGCGTAGTCGCGACCGTCCTGCATGGCTATCGAGGATCATCAGCGTCCACATCTCTTCCCCCACGACACAAGATCGACGGAGGGGTACACGGCCAAAAGCGCCGGCGGAGGTGGCAGACCCGATGCACCTGCCCAACCGCGTGGGCAGCATTCGCAAAATCTTCGCACCCAGCTTGCTGAGATAGCACTTGTTCAACAAGAACGCGTCGGGGAACAGCTGGCAGTGCAAGTTCAAACGGCGATCGGAATCCAGATCGAATTTGAGAGCCAGCACGCCGTCGAGTTTGCGGCGGAAAGCCTTGCTCGTGATAACCAAGGTATCGAGCTCATGAATGTGCGTAAGCGCGGTGACCAAGTGCTCGCTACGGTGTTTGTGCCACAAGGCAAACTGGTCCACTTCGAGAACCTGATCACGGCGTACGCGGAACACCGGACGAACGTGAACGGCGCCCCCCTGGACAACCGGCGTCTAATTGATGCAATCAGAGAAGTCAGGGTTGCCACGTTCGAGTCGCTCTGGACGGATAGCGCCGATGCACTGCCTGCCGATGATGCAGAGGTTGTGTGGTGGGAAGTATGGCTGCCGGGTGGTGAGAGCCGACTGCTTGCCATCGCTGACTTCCGGAAGCTGTGCGAATTTGCGGGTTTGCTGGTGCGCGAGCGAGTGCTTCACTTCCCTGAACGATCCGTCGTGCACATGCATGCCAGCAAGCTTCAGTTGCTGCAGTCTGCACTGGTTCTGAACATGATCGCCGAGTTGCGCCGAGCCAAGACAACTGCAGAGTTCTTCGGCGCGCTACCGCTGGACGAACAGGTTGAGTGGGGCAATGACTTACAAGGGCGTATTGCACCCCAGCACGCAGGCAATTCATATGTAACCCTGTTGGACACGGGCGTAAATCACGGGCACCCATTGCTTGCGCAAATGATTGACAACGTCGACCGTCACAGTGTGGAGCCTGCATGGGGCCCGGACGACGGAGACGGCCACGGGACGGAACTAGCAGGCCTGGCATTGCTCGGCGATCTGGCACCGGCTCTGGCCGACAACGGCGTTTTGTCGGTGCCTCACCGACTGGAGTCCGTGAAGGTACTTCGGTGGGCCGGTGACAACGAGGGAGAGTCGCACGGCGCGATTACCGCAGAAGCGGTCGCACGGGTAGAGGTCACCGCGCCAAACCGTCGACGCGTTTTTGCCATGGCAGTGTCCTCCACGGACGGGCGCGACCGTGGGCGTCCATCGTCCTGGTCCGCCGAGATTGACAGGCTGGCATGCGACTTCGAGGGCCAAGGCGAGAAGCCACGATTATTTGTGCTTTGCGCTGGCAATACCCGAGATCCGAATGTCTGGGGGGACTATCCTGCGGCCCTTTCGACAAACCTTATCCACGACCCTGGGCAGGCGTGGAATGCGCTGACCGTCGGAGCGTATTCGGAGCTCACAATCATCTCCGAACCCTACGGACATCTGTACAACTCAATTGCGGGCGCCGGCGGATTGAGTCCGTTCACGACAACATCCGCGTCCTGGCAAACGAGCTGGCCCTTCAAGCCTGACATCGTCATGGAGGGCGGGAATGCGGCTATCGATGCGGCCGGCTTCACAAGCCAGATGGATAGCCTGTCGCTGCTCACTACCAGCCATGAGCCGCATCAGCGCCTCTTCTCGTTAAGCTGGGCAACAAGCGCAGCAACTGCGCTGGCAGCTGGTATGGCGGCGCGGATTCAAGCCTCGTATCCCGCCTTTTGGCCAGAGACGGTCCGTGCACTGATGGTGCACTCAGCCCGCTGGACGCAGCCGATGCTGGACGCGTACACGCCAAATGGCGTGCGAAACCAAGTCAACATGCGACAGCTACTGAGGCACTGCGGGTACGGGGTTCCGACCCTGGGCCGTGCGCTGTACAGCGCGGCCAACTCCCTTACTCTTATCGTACAAGACGAGCTGCAGCCCTATCACAAAGTTGGCTCTGACATTCGCACGCGCGACATGCATCTGCATGATCTTCCCTGGCCAATTGAACAGCTGCAGGCGTTGGGAGAGATCCAAGTCACGCTCCGCGTCACGTTGTCGTACTTCATCGAGCCGAACCCAGGGGATCGAGGTGGAATCGATAAATACGCCTACCAGTCGCATGCTCTGAGGTTTGCGGTTCGTCGGCCACTTGAAACCGAGATGGCGTTCCGAGGTCGTATCAACGCCCAGGCCGTGGCCGAAGAACACGGACTTCCAGGCAGCAGTGGTGCCGATGCGGGCTGGGCGATTGGCGAGCGAACTCGTGCTCGTGGATCAATACTCAGCGACAGCTGGACTGGTGCGGCTGCCCAGCTCGCGAACAGGGGGCAATTGGCCGTTTTCCCGGCGATGGGATGGTGGCGAAATCGACCACGCCACGGGCGCTTCGACCGCGGCGCCCGCTACTCACTCTTGGTGTCGATCGAAGCGCCGGAAGTGGAGCAAGACCTATATGCAATTGTCGCGCAGCAGATCGGTGTTCCGGTTGCCACCGAGATAGCTGTGTGACACGCTGCGCAGGCTTCGTTGTCTGAAGAATCGCAGATCATTGTGATGAAGGGCACTGCAATAGCGGTCGCTTGGCAGGTCAGGCTTTTGTTTTCTCGTCCTCACCCCTCCCCCATCTCCACACCCCTCGCTACCTCCACCCGAAACCTCCCCCGCCCCGTCTTCTCGATCCGTATATCCGGCCCGAACTCCGCGAGCCGTTTTCTCAGCAACACCAATCGCGCTTCCAGGTTGTCGCTCACGTCGGGCAGCTTGATCGACGGGTCCAGTCGCAGTTCGCGATTTGAGAATTCGGTACGGCCCGACTTCACGTAGTCGGTCATCAACTTCCAGAAAATCGCGCCGGCTACGCCTTTGATCAGATACGCGTCGCCAATGAACACGCTGTCATTGCTGGCGAATCGTCTCAGCTGCAGGGGTGTGCCGCCTGCTGTCGGCTGCACCGCAGGGCCGGCGTCGGTCAGTTCGGTGGGCTCGGCTGCGGTTTGCAGCAACTCAATGGCCGCGCCCAGGTGCCCGGCGATGGCGACGAGCATGTCTTCGTCTTCATAGCCGAACTGCAGGTCTTGTGGGCTCTCCACAAACAGCACGCCGAGCACGCGGTCGCTCGACACGATGGGCACGGCCAGTTGGCTGCGCGGCTGTGCGAGGCCGGGGTAGGGGATTTCGGTGGCCGCGTCCAGGTCGGGCACGTTCGCTTCCAGGCTGCTGCGGATCGCCTGGCTGTACAGCGATGCATTGGTCATGTGCATGATGCGCACCGGCGTGCGTTCGCGGGCAGCAACGCCGATCACGCCTTGCCCCACGCCTATCTCGGAGCCGACGCCCGATCTTGAATAGCCCGAGCTCGCCACGGTGTAGAGGCGCTGGGTGCCGGCATCGAGCATGAGCACCATCGCGTGCGGCACGCTGGCGTTGTCGGTCAGTGTCGCGAGTACGGCGTTCAGCGCTTCGTCGAGCGACGTGCAGCGCGCGAGCCGCTCGCTGGCGCGGCGCACGGCGGTCAACATGCCCCGCCGCGCAGGCGGCTCGGGCAGTGGGTCGCCTTCTACGGGCTCGATCTGCTCGACGGCATACACGTCCGAGCCGAGCAGGCGAAACACGTTCTCCATGCCCGAATGCGAGGCAATGCCCGCCAGCTGCGCCTTCATGCCTTCGAAGAGCGGCCCTTCGGTTTCAGTGCGCAGGTAGCGGATGTGCAGGCGAAAGAATGCTGCCGTCACTGGGTGCAGCAGCAGCAGCGTGGCGCGCGGGTTGGCCAGGATGTTCTGCCGCGTCTTGTTGAAGAACTGGAACGACAGCGCGACGCTACGCTCATCCACGTAGTACACCTGCGAGATGTAGGCGACGTTGGGTGTGCCGTCCGCCGCGCAGGTGGACATCACGGCCGGTATCGCGCCTTCAAGGCACGGGCGGATGTCCGCGAGGCCGGGATCGCGCGTCGGGTTCATCGCAGAGCCACTCCTGCCTGCGGGCCGGGGGTCTGGTCGAATGCCTGTTCAGGCTCGAAGGTGATGGCCACCACGTCGTCGATGCAGTGCGCGAGCATCGCCCGCGTGAGCGGCACGGGGATGTGGATTTGAGCCAGCTCGTGTTCCATCGATGCGAGATAGCGCTCGAATAGGGGCTTGTCTTGCTGCGTGGCGTTGCGCAGCGATGCGCGCGTGGCCTTCACCTGTACCGTGCGATGGGATGCCGGGTGGCTGAATACGACAGCGATGTGCCCGTTGGCGGCGATGTCCTGCACGAGCTGGCGCGACTGGCGCCGCGCGACGAATACGGTGATGGACGTGTTGGTCACATCGCTGGCCAGCGCGCGCATGACGCTCGGCTTCATGGCCGCGTCTCGTGAGGCGACGATGCACGAGACGCCTCGCTTCATCAGCGCGAGAAGGTCGGCAGGAATCATGGTTGGGTTGGCCATGGCGGCAGTGATTGTGTCAGAGGCCCTAAACTTGCGGCTCCATGAGTACCCGCCTGTCCGTCGTTCCCCAGTATCTCCTTCCCAAGCGCGCGCTGACCGTTTTTGCCGGTGCTGTCGCGAACATGAAGGGGGGTGCGCTCACCCACTGGATCATCCGTAACTTCATTGGCAAGTACAAGGTCAACATGGCCGAAGCGGCCAACCCGGACCCGGCCAGTTACGCCTCGTTCAACGAGTTCTTCACGCGGCCCTTGCGCGAAGGCGCACGGCCCATTGCCGATGCGCCGCTGATCTGCCCGGTGGACGCCGCCATCAGCCAGTTCGGCCCCATCGAGCACGACCAGATTTTCCAGGCCAAGGGCCACAGCTATTCCACACGCGCGCTGGTCGGTGGCGACCAGCAGCTCGCGCACCAGTTCGATCACGGCCACTTCGCCACGCTGTACCTCGCGCCCAAAGACTATCACCGCATCCACATGCCGTGCGACGGCCGCCTCACGCGGATGATCTATGTGCCCGGCGACTTGTTCTCGGTGAACCCGCTGACGGCGCGGCACGTGCCCAGCCTGTTCGCGCGCAATGAGCGCGTGGTGTGCGTGTTCGACACGGCGTTCGGCCCGTTCATCAATGTGCTGGTCGGCGCGACAATCGTCGGCAGCGTGGCGACGGTATGGCACGGCGTCGTGAATCCGCCGCGCACGCGTGACGTTCGCGAGTGGCGCTATGACGACCAGAACATCGTGCTGAAGCAGGGCGAAGAGATGGGCCGCTTCCTGCTGGGCTCGACCGTTGTCATGCTGTTTCCGAAGAACGTCGTGACGTTCAATGGCGACTGGCAGCCGACCAGGCCGGTGCGGCTGGGCGAGGCGATGGGGACCATTGCTCAGGCGTGATGTGCATGCGCGCTCCGGCCGGCTGTGCCTCTTCCCTCCGGGCACGAATCTGGCTATAACTTCCGTCTGGTTACCAAGGAAGACGCGCCATGCACTACCGTTGCCCGCAGTGCTCGAAGATCTTGAACGTGCCCAAGCTGTTTTTCAGCGACATCTCGGCTTGCAAGTCGTGCGGCCAGAAAGTGATGCTGGGGGACTTCCTGGCGTTCTTCATGGCAGCCGTGTCGATGCTGGTCATGGCATTGAGCGCGCTGTACCTCATTACCCTGACGATCTCCGATCCGATCATCTCCGGTGGCTACGCACTATCAATAGGCATGGTCACAGGCATCGTCGTGCTCGTGCTGCTCGGGCGCGCCGTGCGGTTCAAGAGCATGGCGAACAAGCATGCCCCCAGCCAGAAAGCGCCGCTGGACGCCGAGGCCTGAGGCATCCGCCGCCCTGTGGCGGGCCCTACTGAAACGCCACTTCGTCGAAGCTTCGCAGCTTGCGTGAATGCAGCCGCTGGCTGCCTTCGGCGCGCAGGATGTCAATGGCCCGCATGCCAATGCGCAAGTGCTGGTCCACCCGCTCGCGATAGAAATGATTCGCCATGCCCGGCAGCTTGATCTCGCCATGCAGCGGCTTGTCGCTCACGCACAGCAGCGTGCCGTAAGGCACCCGGAAGCGAAAGCCGTTCGCTGCAATCGTGGCGCTTTCCATATCGAGCGCCACGGCGCGGCTCTGGCTGAAGCGCCGCTGCGGCTCGTTGCCGGGCAAGAGCTCCCAGTTGCGGTTGTCCGTGCTCGCCACGGTGCCTGTGCGCATGATGCGTTTGAGGTCGGGGCCTGCAAAGCCTGTCACGTCGGCCACGGCCTGCTCAAGTGCGACCTGGATTTCGGCGAGCGCCGGGATGGGCACCCACAGCGGCAGTTCTTCATCCAGCACGTGGTCTTCGCGCACATAGGCATGCGCCAGCACGTAGTCGCCTAGCTGCTGGCTGCTGCGCAAGCCCGCGCAGTGGCCGAGCATCATCCACGCATGCGGGCGCAGCACGGCGATGTGATCGGTGATCGTCTTGGCGTTGGCAGGGCCGACGCCAATGTTCACCATCGTGATGCCACTGCGGTCGGCCCGCATGAGGTGATAGGCCGGCATCTGCGGCAGGCGCGGCGGCGCGGCACCCAGGCTGTCGGCAGGCTCTGCGGGCAGGCCTGTACGCCGCGTGACCACATTGCCCGGCTCCACGAAGGCGATATAGGGGCTGTCGGGGTTGGCCATTTCGGCATGGCCGAGCCGCACGAATTCGTCGATATAGAACTGGTAGTTGGTGAACAGCACGAAGTTCTGCGTCCAGTCGGGCGCGCTGCCCGTGTAGTGGCGCAGCCGGTGCAGCGAATAGTCCACTCGCGCGGCGGTAAAGAGCGCCAGCGGATGCGACTCGCCGGGCCGCGCGTGCTGCGAGCCGTTGGCAATGCCGTCGTCCATCGCGCCCAGGTCGGGCAGGTCGAACAGGTCACGCATCAGCTGGCGCCGCTCGGGTGTGAGCGAGCCTTCGACGTGGTCGTTCTCGGCGAACGAAAAATGCACGGGAATGGGCTGTGTGCTGGTGCCGACTTCGAGCTCGACGCCGTGGTTCAGCCGCAGCAGCCGGAACTGTTCCAGGTAGTAGCTCGCGTACAGGTCGGGCCGTGTCAGCGTGGTTTCATAGCGGCCCGCTGCCGACACGAATCCGTACGACAAGCCGGAATTTTCAAGCAGGTTCTGCGGCGCGCCGGTGTCGGTGTGGATGCGCACGAAGGGGTAGCAGGCGCGCACGTGGCCCGGCAGGGCTTCGCCGGCGACGAAGCGGTGCATGGCATCGCGAAGGTGGTTGATCTGCTGGGTGTAGATCGCCTGCACCTGCTCGAGCGCGGCCTGTGGATCGGTGTGCCTCGTGGGTGCGATGAAGGGCGGCATGTAGGGCATGAGCCGGATTGTGCCTGCGCCTTGCGTGCTGGCCGGCGGGCTCATTTTGTGCGGATGCGCAAGCGTCCTACAGGGCGTGAAGAACGGTCCTGACGTTACAAATCGGGTGCAGGGGCGACAGTGCGTTCATCACAACGAACCATGCACTGGAGCCGAGCGACATGAGAACCGAGACGTTGGCAAACAACCCCTTCGCACTGATGATGGACCCGGCAGCGGTTCGCGCCATGATCGACCAATCCGAAGAGCTCGGCGCTTTGAGCCAGCGCCAGTGCCATCCCCTCGATCGCGCGGTGATCCGCAGTGCGAGTGCAGAGCTGGCGGCCTACGACGCGAAGATCGACCGCACCACCGTTTACCTCCCGCCTGACGAAGACAAGGCGCCCGTGGTTCGCACCCCGCAACTCGAGTCGATCAACTGATTCAGCCCGCAGGCACCCTTACTGTGAAGAAGTCACAACTTCGCGGGTGCTAGTTCGTTCAGCCGCGGCCAGGCTTGCTCCTACAGTCGGGAAACGTTGGAGGTATTGCATGGGCCAGCGCCTTTTCATTTACGTGGCGGTCGCCATTTCGCTGGGCGTGATCTCGCCCGAGATCGCCCGCGTATTCGACCTGACCGTCACGCACGATCATTCAGGTCTTTTCTACTGGTGGTTCATTGGGGCGCCTGCCGTCGTCGACAGGCTTGTCGGCGTGGGTGACGACATGCGGCTCGTCCTGTGGAGCGCTACGTTCTCGGTCATGTACCTGTGCCTCTTCGCCGCCGTGAGTGTTGCCATGGGCGCAGTGCAGACCTTCCTGCACCGCAATGACGATCGCAGCAAGGCCTTCGACGCCGCCGCCACGCAGTTCACGCAGCACGACTGGTAGTGTTGAGCGGGCCTTGCCTGAACGCTGTCAGGTCGTTGCGAATCCAGTCGATGAACACGCGCGTTCGTGCGGGCAGCAGCCTTGCATGCGGATAGACGATGCTGATGGGCCGCGCGGGTCTTTCAAACGATTCCAGAACAATCTTCAGCTGCCGTGTCGCCAGGTAAGGCGCAACCTGGTATGAGAAGAACATGCCGAAGCCGGCGCCTGCCGCGCACGCCTGCACGGCCGGCAGCACGTGGTTGAACTCCAGGTTGCCCTTGACGGCCACCCGGAACGTCCGCCCGCTTTCCTGGAAGTCGCCCCACTGCTGCTGCGCAGGCGACAGGTTGCGTATGCAGTTGAAGCGCTGCAGGTCGCGTGGATGCTTCGGCGTGCCGTGCTTTCGCAGGTAAGCGGGCGTGGCAACGACCACGCGGCGGATGTGGCCGAGCGGCTGTGACACGAGCGACGAATCCTCCAGCGTGCCGATGCGAATGCCCAGGTCGATGCCTTCTTCGAGCAGGTTGACCACGCGGTCGAGCAGCACCAGGCTGCAGCGCATCTTGTCGTGCTGCTGCACAAAGCGCGTGACGCATGGCGCCACATGCATCTGGCCGAACAGCACGGGCGCGGTGATCGTGAGGTGGCCGGCAGGCTCTGTGGCACCGGCGGTGAGCGACGCCTCTGACTCCTCCAGTGCGGCGAGTACTTGCCGCGAATTCTCAAGGTGGAGCTTGCCTTCTTCCGTGAGGGAAATGCGGCGTGTGGTCCGGTTGAACAGGCGCACGCCAAGCGCGGCCTCGTAGGCAGCCAGTGCCCGCACCACGGCGGGCAGGGACGAGCCCATTTGCCGCGCCGCAGCGGTGAGGCTGCCCTCGTCGGCGATCTGCACGAACGTCTGCATGGCCTTGAATTTGTCCATGCCCCGATTAATCCATAAAACGCAGCAGTTTTGTGCAGATGGCGGCATTGATCCATCTGCATGCAGCAAACACAATCGGGCCTTCAACCACAACAACCCTGCCAGGAGCCCCCATGACCGCACCCAAGCCGCAACAGCCGATCCGCCTGCACACCCTCGACATTTCGGGCCACTGCCACCGGGTGGAAATGTTCCTGGCGATGCTGGATCTGCCTTATGAACTCGTCACGGTGGACATGATGAAAGGCGCGCACAAGCGGCCTGAATTCCTCGCGCTGAATCCGTTTGGCCAGGTGCCCGTGATCGAAGACGGCGACGTGGTGCTGGCTGACTCCAACGCGATCCTGGTGTATCTGGAAAGCAAATACGGCACGGGCCAGTGGCTGCCGCGCGACCCGTTGGGGGCAGCACGCGTGCAGCGCTGGCTCTCGGCCGCGGCTGGCTTGCTGGCTTTTGGCCCGGCGGCGGCACGCGCAGCCGTGATCTTCAAGCGCCCCGACGATCCGGCGCCGGCCCTTGCCCGTGCAACTCGGCTGCTCGATGTGATGGAGCTGGAGTTGAAGGATTCGCCGTTCCTGGTCAATGGCCAGCCGACGCTCGCCGACGTCGCGCTGTACAGCTATGTGGCACGTGCGCCGGAGGGCAATATTTCGTTGGAGCCGTATCCGAATGTGCGCGCGTGGCTGGCTCGCATCGAGGCGCTGCCGCGCTTTGTTCCCATGGTCGTCACGAAGGTGGGGATGGCAGCATGAACACGGTGGCACGCGCGTCATTTCATGAAGGCGAGCGGACGCTGCAAAAGCGCGCTGGCTCGCACGACATGCTTGCCGAAGTCGGCCCGCACGTGATCCGCGAGTTCATGCCGCAGCAGCACCGCGATTTTTTTTCGCTGCTGCCGTTCATCGTCATCGGCGCTGTCGATGCAGGTGGCCAGCCCTGGGCTTCGGTGATCGCAGGGCCAGCCGGTTTTGTTGCGTCGCCGCGCGACGATCTCTTGCAGATAGCGGCGCTGCCACTCGCGCAGGACCCGGTTGCCGCCTCGATGGTGCCGGGCCAGCGCGTCGGCTTGCTGGGCATCCAGCCGCACACGCGCAGACGCAATCGCGCGAACGGCCGCATCGACATCGTTGATGCAAGCGGCTTCACCGTGCATGTGGAACAGAGCTTCGGCAATTGCCCGAAGTACATCCAGGCGCGCGAGGTGGCGTATGTGCCGGATACCGCCCGGGTGTCAACGCGCGAATCGATGACGGGGCTCGACGCGCAGGCCAGGCAATTCATTGCAGCGGCCGACACGTTCTTCATTGCCACGGCGCACCCTCAGTCGCAAGGCAGTGATGACCCGGCACACGGCGTTGATGTGTCGCACCGCGGCGGCAAGCCGGGGTTTGTGCATGTCGATGCGTCGGGCAGCGTGTTGACCGTGCCCGACTTCACGGGCAACGCGTTCTTCAACACCTTGGGCAACCTGCTGGTCAATCCACGTTGCGGCCTGGTGTTCATCGACTACGCCACGGGCGACTTGTTGCATGTGGCCGCACGCGGCGAGATCGTGACGGACCCGCAGGCAGTGGATGCATTTGCCGGCGCGCAGCGGCTGGTGCGGTTGCATGTTGAAGCGGTGGTTCGCCGCCGCCGGGCCGTGGCTTTGAAGTGGGGTGCCGCAACACTGTCGCCGCATCTCGCGCCGACAGGAAACTGGGGCGCAAGCGCGCAGTCCTGACCTATCATGGCGCGGTGAATGCGCCTTCACTTACTCACCATCACTGGCTTGGCCATGCGGCGCTGGCGCCGCTGCGCTGGCTGCTGGGCTGGTGGCGTATCGTGTTCTTTGGCGCGACGATTCTCGTGCTGGCCCTGGCGCCCTCCAGCTATGTTCCCAAGACGCGCAGCGCGCTGATCCGCCATCTCTACCTCGACACCGCGCCCATTCTTGCCTGGTTCACGGTGCTGTGCGCCTTGCTCACTTTGGTGATCACGCGCATCGTGATCGTCACGGCAGTGAGCTACGGGCTGTCGCAGTATGCGCTCGAGATGGTGATCCGCGTGCTGGTGCTTGAACTGATTCCGCTCACAGCGGCACTGTTTGTTGCATTGCGCTGCACGATACCGAACGGCGCCATGCTCGCAACCATGCGCAAGGCCGGCCGCTTCGATGAATTGAGCCGCGCGGGCGAGGACCCTGTCGTGACGCAGGTGCTGCCGCGTGCACTGGCCGGCATCTACGCCACGATCACGCTGGCTGCGCTCAGCTGCGTGGTGGCGCTGGTGATTGCCTATTTCGCGGTATACGGCGCATCGACAGCCGGCCTGCCCGCTTACACGCGCGTGTTCGGCCACATCTTCAATCCGGCCGTCGCGCTGATCTTCGGGCTCAAGACATTGCTGTTCAGCCTGGCCGTCTCGGTCATCCCGATGGCGTCGGGCCTGTACGACATCGAAGGCGATGGCTCGCGCGAGAGCGCGGCACTGCAGGGCCTGGTGCGCATGTTCGCCGTGTTGCTGATTCTGGAAGCCGTGTCGCTGGCCGGTAACTACGCCTGATACCCCCTATGTCTGATCTACCGAACGTCACGCCCCTTGCCAAGTCCGAGCCGGCGGCCCAGCCTGTTGCGCACCTTGAATTCAAGGCCGCGCTGCTGCTGATCTTCACAGTGGTGCTGATTGCGGGATCTATCCTGTTCCTGCTGCATGCCCGTGGCGCATTTGAGCCAACACAGAGCCTCGTGCTGGTCACCGACGACTCCGAGGGCGTGATCGTCGGCATGGACATGACGTTCTCTGGCTTTCCGATTGGCCGCGTCCGCAAGGTGGAGCTGGCCAAGACGGGCAACGTCAATATCGTGGTGGACGTCGCGAAGAAGGATGCGCACTGGCTTCGCACGACAAGCGTGTTCACGCTCGTGCACGGGCTGGTGGGTGGCACGACGATCAAGGCCTACAGCGGCATCCTCACCGACCCACCGCTGCCGGACGACGCCGAGCGCCCCGTGCTGCGCGGTGATGCAACTGCCGAGTTGCCGCGCGTGCTGGCAGCTGCGCGCGAGACGCTTGAAAACATGAGCGCCATGACCGCGCAAGACGCGGCGCTACGCACGTCGATCGCCAACCTGCGCGAAGTCACCGAGCGCATGAAAGGCCCGCGCGGCGCGCTGGGCGCGGTGTTCGGCAACGAAACCGATGCGCAGAAGCTGGTCACGGCGCTCGAGCGTGCGAACACGTTGCTCGCCAGGCTCGATGCCATGGCGGGCAAGGCCGATGCGCAGGTGTTCGGCCCGGAGGGCGTGATGAAGGACGCTCGCGCGTCCATGCAGCAGCTGAACGCGCTGCTCACCGACACGCGCGCGAGCCTGAAGAAAGTCGATGCCGTGCTGGTCGAAGCACAGGGCATCAGCTCGAATGTGCGGGGCGCGACGACTGACCTGGGCGCGCTGCGTGCCGACGTGGAGGCCAACCTTCGTAAGGTGGAGGGAATGATCAACGAGCTCAATCGCAAGTGGCCGTTCGCCAAAGATACCGAGGTGAAGCTGCCATGAAGCGCATTGACCTGCTGGCTCTCGCCGCTGCTGCGGTGCTCACGGCCGCGTGTGCAAGCAAGCCCGTCGCGCCTGACTGGCAGATCAACGCGCAGGGCGCGCTCGAGCGCTACGTGAAGGCGTACATGGCGGGCAATACGCGCGTTGAAGGCGCGGAGTTCGATCGCGCGCTGGGTGAGCTGCGTAGCACCGGGCAACCGGGCCTGGTGGCACGCGCTGAACTCACGCGTTGCGCGGCGCAAGTTGCAAGCCTGGTGCTCGATCCGTGTACCGGCTTTGACCGGTTGCGCGACGACGCGCCAGCGCCCGAGCGTGCTTATGCAGATTTTCTGGCGGGGCGCATTGCGCCGCCGGACGCCGCATTGCTGCCCGCGCAGTATGTCGCGGTGGCCCACGGCGGCGACGCAGCAGCGCTGCAGGCAATCACCGATCCGGTCTCGCGCCTGATTGCGGCGGGCGTGCTGTTCCGCACGGGCCGCGCCTCACCGCAGGTGCTGGCCATTGCGAGCGACACGGCGTCGCAGCAAGGATGGCGGCGCCCGCTGCTCGCCTGGCTTGGCGTGCAGGCACAGCGCGCTGAAGCGGCAGGAGCAATTCACGAGGCTGCGAGCATCCGGCGGCGGATGGCGCTCGTTACGGGCGGCTCGTGAGATAGCGCCCCACGCGCGCCGTTCCCGGACCCGATCGTGCGCCCGGGCCCGGCAGGAACGTGAGATCGGCCAGTGCCAGCGGTTCGCGGCACACCGAACAACTGGGCACAGCCGCAGTCACTTCGCCGCATGACTTGTGCACGACCATCACCGGCTGCTGGCCGGGCTCAGTCGCCCATTTGTCGCCCCAGGCCATGAGCGACAGGATCACCGGATACAAGTCGCGGCCCTTGGGCGTGAGCCGGTATTCCCACGAGCGTGCGTCGTCCGGCGCAACGTCGCGCTCGACGATGCCGGCATCGAGCAGCCGTTTCAGGCGAGCGGCCAGCATGTTCGATGCAATGCCCAGGTCTTCGCGGATGTCGTCGTAGCGGCTCATGCCGGCGAAGAGGTCGCGCACGATCAGCAGCGTCCACCACTCGCCAACAACGTCGAGCGCGCGCGCGATCGAGCAGCTGAAATCCGAGAATCCGGGCGCCGTCTTTTTTGCTTGCATTTTAAAAGCTATCTGGTTTAATTCACTTTTATTATGCAAGCCATCAGGAGGGCTGTCGATGATCCGCTACTTCACAGAGCGCAAACTGCGCGCGATTTTTGCGGCCGTGAGCGCAGGTAACTTCTGGCCGATGATCGATGCGCTGGCCGATCGCTTTGTCTATCGCTTCGAAGGTGATTCGCCGATCGGCGGTGTGCGCACCCGCCGCGAGAGCATGCAGCTGTGGTGGGAGCGGATGTATCGCCTTTTCCCCGGCTTTTCGATCGTGGTGCGCGATGTGGCCGTAGCCGGATGGCCCTGGGACCTGCGCATCCACACCCGCCTGGAATTCCGCATGCCAATGCAAGACGGCACGATCTACCGCAACGACGTGATGCAGCTGATGCGCATGCGCTGGGGCAAGGTGGATGACGTGCACACGATCGAAGACACGCAGCGTTGTGTGCGGCTCCTGGCGTGGATGGCGCAGCAGGGCAAAGCCGAAGCGAGTGCACCGCCGATTACCGACTTGCCATGGCCCGAATCAGGCCCTTTCATGGGAGGCAAGCCTGCATTTGCTTCCAGACCCCCGCAGGGACACCTGGGGCGACCGGAGCGAAGCGCAGGACGCCCGCACCTTGCGAGGGATCCGGCTTTGCCGGTCCCGACCAACTAATCAAACCACCTGAAAAACACGCAGTGTTTTTCAGGTGACTCATAAAAAAACCCGACGCACTGCGCCGGGTTTTCGAGAGGCTTGGCCCCTTAAGGCTTGGAAGCCGTCGGGAAAGGCCAGGCGGCCTGCGGGTTCAGCGTTGTCTGCGCCGCCGGCGCTGCTGGGGCTGCCGCTGGGGCTGCCTTCGCTACGGGCTTGGGGGCAGCAGGCTTTTTCGCAGCTTTCTTGGCTGGCTTTTTCGCAGCCTTCTTGGCAGCCTTTTTCGCAGGCGCCTTTTTGGCTGCTTTCTTGGCTACCTTCTTGGCAGCCTTTTTCTTGGCAGGGGCCTTCTTGGCAGCGGCTTTCTTCGCCGGAGCCTTCTTTGCCGCGGCCTTTTTCGCCGGAGCCTTCTTCGCTGCCGCCTTCTTGGCCGGAGCCTTCTTGGCAGCGGCCTTCTTCGCCGGAGCCTTCTTTGCCGCGGCCTTTTTCGCCGGAGCCTTCTTTGCTGCCGCCTTCTTGGCCGGAGCCTTCTTCACAGCCTTCTTGGCGGCCGGTTTTTTCGCAGTTGCCATTTTCATATCTCCTGTACAAGTTGATCAATCATCAACAAGAGTCACCCCGCGCTTGTTGGTTGCGCAGAGAGATTCATGAAGTTGGGCGGAATTGCCCAGCCGCATGAACACCGTTGTCCGTCGTGCCTTTGGCTCTGTTGGCCATGGAGGTCACCACGAACGAATCACGAACCCGTACTACTTCACTACCGCAGTTGCCAAATCAGTCCCATGAAAGCGCGCCACCGGTCTGGTATTCGATCACGCGGGTCTCAAAGAAATTGCGCTCTTTCTTCAGGTCAATCATCTCGCTCATCCACGGGAACGGGTTTTCCTCGTTCGGGAAGAGCGTTTCCAGGCCGATCTGCGTCGCGCGACGATTCGCGATGTAGCGCAGGTAGCCCTTGAACATGGACGCGTTCATGCCGAGCACACCGCGCGGCATGGTGTCTTCGGCGTAGCGGTATTCGAGCTCGACGGCCTTCTGGAACAGCAGCTTGATCTCCGCCTTGAATTCGGCCGTCCAGAGGTTCGGGTTCTCGAGCTTGAGCTGGTTGATCAGGTCGATGCCGAAGTTGCAGTGCATTGACTCGTCGCGCAGGATGTACTGGTACTGTTCGGCAGCGCCTGTCATCTTGTTCTGGCGGCCGAGCGCCAGGATCTGCGTGAAGCCGACGTAGAAGAAGAGGCCCTCCATCAGGCAGGCGAAGACGATGAGCGACTTCAGCAGCGTCTGGTCGGCCTCGTGCGTGCCAGTGTGGAAGTTCGGGTCGCTGATGGCCGAGATGAACGGGATCAGGAATTCGTCCTTGTCGCGGATCGACTGGACTTCGTTGTAGGCATTGAAGATCTCGCCTTCGTCCAGGCCGAGCGACTCGACGATGTACTGGTAGGCGTGCGTGTGGATCGCTTCTTCAAAGGCCTGACGCAACAGGAATTGCCGGCACTCGGGCGCGGTGATGTGGCGATACGTGCCGAGCACGATGTTGTTGGCAGCGAGCGAATCGGCCGTGACGAAGAAGCCGAGATTGCGCTTGATGATGCGGCGCTCGTCTTCGGTCAGACCGTTCGGGTCTTTCCACAAGGCGATGTCGCGGTTCATGTTCACTTCCTGCGGCATCCAGTGATTGGCGCAGGTGGCCAGATATTTTTCCCAGGCCCACTTGTACTTGAACGGTACGAGCTGGTTGACGTCGGTCTGGCCGTTGATGATGCGCTTGTCTGCGGCATTCACGCGGCGATGCGCGGCGGGTGCAGTCACAGGAGCGGGGGATGTCATGACGGGCGCCGACGAAAACACCGGTTGCACATTCGCGGCCGATGCAAACGGTCGCAGTGCAGGATGTGTCAGAGAGTCGCGTGCCTCACGGTTCGTTTGCGTTGAACCGATGTCTTGCTTTGGCGATGTGGGCGTGACTTCTTCGTCCCAGGTCAGCATAAGTTTTCCAATGCTCGAATTATGTGAGCAGTGATGCGAATTGAAAAGTGTCCGTTCACATCACTGCATGATTTTGTTGCTCAATTGCATCGCGATCTGTCGGAGAACACCGACAAAAAAATTGCGATGCGCCGCTCAAAAAATTTCGCTCACTGACACGCTTCGCATCCGGGGTCATCGATCGCGCAGAACTTGATGTCGGTCGCAGGTGCTGCTGCATTCATCTGCGCTTGCGCTGCTGCTGCCGCTGCTTCAAGCGCGCTCATGCCGCCTTGCGTTCCACCCGAAGACACTGCGTTCAAGCGGCCCGATTGCACAGTGGATTTCTCGGCGTGCGTCGCGCTCGTCGTGCGCAGGTAATACGTCGTCTTCAAGCCGCGCAGCCATGCGAGCTTGTACGTGTCGTCAAGCTTCTTGCCCGATGCGCCGGCCATGTAGATGTTGAGCGACTGTGCCTGGTCGATCCATTTCTGGCGGCGCGCAGCTGCTTCAACCAGCCACACCGGCTCGACTTCGAACGCCGTGGCGTACAGGGCCTTGACCTCTTGCGGCACGCGGTCGATCGGGCGCAGCGAGCCGTCGAAGTGCTTGAGGTCCATGACCATCACGTCGTCCCACAAGCCAAGGCGCTTCAAGTCGCGCACGAGGTAGTGGTTGATCACGGTGAACTCGCCCGAGAGGTTCGACTTCACCGAGAGGTTGCCAAAGCACGGCTCGATCGACGCGTCCACGCCGATGATGTTCGAGATGGTGGCTGTCGGTGCGATGGCGACGCAATTGCTGTTGCGCATGCCGTCCTGGGCGATCTTCTTGCGCAGGGCGTCCCAGTCGAGCGAGGATGAGCGGTCAACTTCCACGTAACCGCCGCGTGCAGTGGTCAGCAGGTCGAGCGTGTCGAGCGGCAGGATGCCCTTGTCCCAGAGAGAGCCCTTGTAGCTCGAGTATTTGCCGCGTTCCTTGGCGAGCTCGGTCGATGCCCAGTACGCGTGGTAGCACACGGCTTCCATCGACTTGTCGGCAAATTCCACTGCCTGCTGCGAGGCATAGGGAATGCGCAGTTCATACAGCGCATCCTGGAAGCCCATGATGCCCAGGCCGACCGGGCGATGGCGCATGTTGGAGTCGCGCGCCTTTTTCACGGCGTAGTAGTTGATGTCGATCACGTTGTCGAGCATGCGCATGGCCGTCTTGATGGTGCGCTGCAGCTTTTCGTGATCGACGGCGCCGTCTTTCAGGTGCTGCAACAGGTTCACGGAACCCAGGTTGCACACAGCTGTTTCCGTGTCGCTCGTGTTCAGCGTGATTTCGGTGCAGAGGTTGGACGAGTGCACGACGCCCGTGTGCTGCTGGGGCGAGCGGATGTTGCACACATCCTTGAACGTGATCCAGGGGTGGCCGGTCTCGAACAGCATCGAGAGCATCTTGCGCCACATGTCAGTGGCCTGCAGCGTGCGCGAAGGCTTGATCTCGCCGCGACGCGCCTTCTCTTCATAGGCGATGTAGGCCTTCTCGAAATCGGCACCGAACTTGTCGTGCAGGTCAGGCACGTTGGAGGGCGAGAACAACGTCCACTCGCCCTTTTCCATGACGCGGCGCATGAACAGGTCGGGAATCCAGTTGGCCGTGTTCATGTCGTGCGTGCGGCGGCGGTCGTCGCCGGTGTTCTTGCGCAGCTCCAGGAATTCCTCGATGTCGAGGTGCCACGTTTCAAGATACGTGCAGACCGCGCCCTTGCGCTTGCCGCCCTGGTTCACGGCGACGGCCGTGTCGTTGACGACTTTCAGGAAAGGCACGACACCTTGCGATTCGCCGTTGGTGCCCTTGATATGCGAGCCGAGTGCGCGCACACGCGTCCAGTCGTTGCCCAGGCCGCCCGCGAACTTCGACAGCAGCGCGTTTTCCTTGATGGATTCGTAGATGCCGTCCAGGTCGTCCGGCACGGTGGTGAGGTAGCACGACGACAGCTGCGAGCGCAGCGTGCCGCTGTTGAACAGCGTGGGCGTCGAAGACATGAAGTCGAAGCTCGACAGCACTTCATAGAACTCGATGGCGCGCGCTTCGCGGTCGATCTCGTTGAGGGCCAGGCCCATGGCCACGCGCATGAAGAAGGCCTGCGGCAGTTCGATGCGCGTCTTGCGCAGGTGCAGGAAGTAGCGGTCATACAGCGTCTGCAGGCCGAGGTAGTCGAATTTCAGGTCGCGGTCGGCCTTGAGCGCAGCGCCGAGTTTCTTCAGGTCATATTGAAGGAGCTTCTCGTCGAGCAGTTCGTTCTCGACGCCCTTCTTGATGAAGCCGGGGAAGTAGTCGGCGTAGCTGCCGGCCATTTCGGCGGGCGGCAGGTCGCGGCCCAGCACTTCCTTGAAGATCGTGTGCAGCAGCAGGCGTGCGGTGGCGTAGGTGTAGTCAGGATCTTTCTCGATCAGCGTGCGGGCCGCGAGGATCGAGGCCTTGTACACCTCGTCCATCGGGACGCCGTCGTACAGGTTGCGCATCGTCTCGGCGAGGATCGGCTCGGGCTTCACGTCGGCGCCGAGGTTCTGGCAGGCCGAGGTGATGAGGGCCTTGAGGTGAGCCATGTCGAGCGGCACGCGCTGGCCGCCGTCGATCACGTGCAGCTCAGGTGCCTTGGGCGCTTCGGTCTGGTGTTGTTTGGCACGCTCTTGCGTGCGGCGCTCACGATAGAGCACATAGGCGCGCGCGATTTCATGGTGGCCGCCGCGCATGAGGCCAAGCTCGACAGAGTCTTGCACGTCTTCAATATGGAACGTGCCGCCGCCCGGGCGCGAGCGCACCATGGCGCGGATGACGGCCTGTGTGAGCTGGTCGACTGTCTCGCGCACCGAAGCAGACGCGGCGCCCTGCGTGCCATGCACAGCCAGGAACGCTTTCATCATGGCGATGGCGATCTTGTTCGGCTCGAACGGCACGACGGCGCCGTTGCGGCGAATGATCTGGTAATTCGCCAGCGAGTTCGGTGCGGCCTGCGAATGTGGCTCAGCCTTCATCGAGGACAGGGCTGGTGACGTGTCTTGGTTCGCGGCGGCAACTGTTTGCATGGTCTTGAGGTCCTACGTGTTTTTCTTGAGTGGCAAAAGATATGCCCCTCGCGGGCAATTAGCTCGCGACGAGCGGTTGGTGGGGGGTGCCTGCAGGCACGTGTACGGTCAGTGCGGAAGAACGATCAACGCGAGCGGGACGGCAGGGCGTTGGCAGCTGGATCGAAATGGGACGGGACTGGAAACAAGAGATGCCGGACGGTTGCTGCGAACTGCATGGGTTTCGAGCGTTGCCATTATCAGATTCCTGTTCATTTCCGCCTCCGATCAGCGCATCACAGAGTGTACAGCCAAGCACTATAGATAGTGCTGAAACAATTGCAAGCCCCTACGGGTAGCGTTTACCCTTTTTTGTTGACCACAGGCTCCGGCGCGCCTGCTGACAGGAATTCCACAGAGATGTCCCCATGCCTGGGCCGCGGCGGAAGGCGGCTTCACAGTGAAAGCGCGAGCGTGCGCGGGCGGTGCCTAGCAAATAGGCAAATGGGGGAAAAAGTACCTCTGATGACGCGCGCTGTGTCGCGTTAGGTCACGCCACTTGCATCGGGAAACGCGTCGCGCTCCCAGCCCAGCCCGCGCTGGAGCGCGGCCCAGTCGAAGGCGCCACCGGGGTCGCCTTTGCGGCCGGGCGCAATGTGTTCATGCCCCGCGACATGCGCTATCGGGTAGCGCTGCGCCAGGGCGCAGGTGAGGTCGACGAGTGCTTCATACTGCGCCTGCTCGAAGGGCTCGCCCTCGACGCCTTCCAGCTCGATGCCGATGGAGTCGTCGTTGCAGTTGCTGCGCCCGCGCCAGGACGAGACGCCCGCATGCCAGGCTCTGTTGTCGCCACTGACAAACTGCCACAGCTCGCCGCCGCGCCTGATGTAGAAGTGCGACGAGACCTGCATGCCCTCGATCGACTTGAAGTACGGATGCGCATTCCAGTCGAGTGTGTTGGTGAACAGGCGCTGCACTTCGTCGCCGCCGTAGCAGCCCGGTGGCAGGCTGATCGAATGCACGACGACCAGGTCGATGTTTGCGCCTTCGGGTCGCGGGCCGAAGTTGGGTGAGTCGAGGCGGCGCGCAAAGTTGTACCAGCCGCCCGTCCATAAGGCAGAGCCGCCAGGCGCAGCACCCGGTGCGCACGCCGGATGCAACTTGTCAGGCGGCGTCGCCATTCGCTTCATCGCCCGGCGCGGCAATCGCCAGCCGCGCGATGCGATAACGGATTTGCCGCAGTGACAGGCCCAGCCGCTGGGCCGCGGCAGTACGGTTGAAGCCGCTCTCGTGCAGCGCGCGCACAAGAATCTCGCGCTCCTGCTGGTCGAGAAACGCCTGCAAGTCGTCAGGCAGCGCCAGGGGCGCCGACGCTGAAGTCAGCGGCAGGCTCGATGGTGCCGGCGATGATGAGTCGGCCTCGCGCACGGGCAGCTGTGTCGGCGCGAAGTCCACCTGCAGTTCCTCGCCGTCGTAGAGCGCGACGGCGCGGTGCAGCAAGTTCTCGAGCTCGCGCACGTTGCCCGTGAGCGGATGCCCGATCAACTGCGTGCAGATTGCCTGCGACAGCACAGGCGTCGGCATGCCCGACTCCTGCGCGATCCGGGTGAGCAGCGCCTGGCACAACTCCGGCAGGTCTTCGCGGCGCTCGCGCAGCGGTGGCACCAGGATCTCGATCACGTTGAGCCGGTAATACAAGTCCTGGCGGAACAGGCCCGCGTGCACGTCGGCAGCGAGGTCGCGGTGGGTGGCGCTCACGATGCGCACGTCGACGATGTCCTCCTGCGTGGAGCCCAGCGCCCGCACGGAACGCTCCTGGATCGCGCGCAGCAGCTTCGATTGCATGGCAAGCGGCAGGTCGCCGATTTCGTCGAGAAACAGAGTGCCGCCACGTGCGGCCTGGAAATAGCCTTCGCGATCCGCAGCAGCGCCGGTGTAAGAGCCCTTCTTCGCGCCGAAGAACTCAGCCTCCAGCAGCGACTCGGGGATGGCGCTGCAGTTCACCGCGACAAACGGCCCTTCGCTGCGATGGCTGCAAGCATGCACCGCGCGTGCGACGAGTTCCTTGCCGGTGCCCGACTCGCCACGCACCAGCACAGGCGCCATGCTGCGCGCCACCTTGGCGATGCGCTCTTTGACGTCGCGCATGGAAGGTGAATTGCCGACGAGCCGCTCCAGCGCCAGCTGGCTGTTGGGCGGGCGATCTGCGGCTGCGGTGAGCGGCTGCTTGGCGATGCCGGGCGCTGTGCGAGGCCGTGCACCGGTACCGCCCGTCTCCTGGATGGCAGAGGCGACCACCGTGCGGAACTGCTTGAGATCGACCGGCTTGGTGAGGTAGTCGAACGCGCCGGCCTTCAGTGCCTCGACCGCGTTTTCTGCGGAGCCATAGGCCGTCATCACGATGCAGCGCTCTGTGCGCTGGCGCGCAAGCATGCGGTGAAGCAGCTCAAGGCCTTGCCCGTCGGGCAGGCGCATGTCCGTGATCACGGCGTCGAATTTCTTCGATTCGAGCTGTGCCCACGCCTCGGCCAATGACCCGGCTGCATCGACCCGATAACCCTCGCGCAGCAACGTGAGCTCGTAGAGCGTGCGCAGATCGGGCTCATCGTCGACGACGAGCACCTGGGCGGGGACGGGGGAGGAAGGCATCAGGCCGCCATTGTGTCAAACGAGGGCATACCCGCAAGTGGCCCTGCCGCTGCGAACGCCACGAAGAAGTCGTTGCCTTCGCGCGCTTGACCTGCGTTGCCGCCATTCACACGGCGGTAGCCCATCGTGGCGCCATGCCGCTCGCACAGCTCGCGGCAGATGTACAGGCCCAGGCCGCTGGAGCGGCTTTCAGAGGAAAAGAAGGGCTCGAACAGGTGCTCCTGCACGGTGGGCTCCAGCGGGCCGCCGTCGCTCCACACATGCAGCATGCGCTGGCCGTCCATCACGCTGGTGGTGACGCGAATCGAGTCGGGCTGGTCGTCTGCGTAGCGCAGTGCGTTGTCGAGCAGGTTCACGAGCACGCGGCGCAGGTGATCCGCTTCGAAGGGCACGCGCTCACCAGGCGCTGCGAGCGCGAGCTCAAGCCTTGCGCTGCTGCGGGTCTGCAGGCCCCAGTCAGTGCAGGTCGAGGCGACGTGCGGGTCGAGATCGAGCACCGTGCCGTGGATGCCGTCGTGATGGACGCGCGAGACATCGAGGATTTCATCGACGATCTGCGCCAGGCGCTGCGTGTTCTTTCGCACCAGCGAGGCGAGTTGCTTCTGGCCCGGATCAGTCAGGTCTTCTTCCATCAGCGCGTTGGCCTGTGCGATGGCCGCGAGCGGGTTGCGGAATTCGTGCGCGACAGCGGCTGACATGCGGCCCATCGCGGCGAGCTTCTCGGTGCGCAGCCGCGCTTCCATTTCGCGCAGGTCTTCCATGAAGATCACGCACAGGCTCTCATCTCCTTCGGAGTTCGTCAGCCGCGTGCGCACATAAATGCGGCGCGGGCTCGCGCCTGTTTCGTCAAAGGCGGCTTCACCGCGCATGGGGCTGCGCTGCTCGAACGTCCAGCGCGCGAGTTGCACCAGCGGTTGCCAGGCGGGCTGCGCGGTGAGGTTGAACACGGCGTTGCCGCCTGACTGCCCGAAGCCCAGCAGCGAGCGCGCGGCAGGGTTGGCCGCGCGCACGCTGCACTGCGCATCGACGATCAGGATGCCGTCGGTCAAGGACTCGATCACCAGCTCGTTCACCTGCGCCTGCACGCGCGCTGCCTGCTGCCCTTCACGTGCGGCGAGCTCTTCGCGCGCCAGACGCGAGGCGAGCTGGTTCACCATGAAAGCGAGTGCGAAGTAGCCGGTGCCGGTAAGCCCTGCCTGCAGGAACCGGGCAGCGGATTCGACCGGCGTGTGCAGCGACTGCACCCAGGCGTCTGTCAGCAGGATGAGCGTCACACCGGCTGCCGTGCCCAATGCAAGCAGCGCAGAGCCCAGCACCGCGCCCATCAATACCGGCAGTGCGAATAGCGGCGCGTAGTTGATGCCGCCGGCTTGCAGGAACTGCAGCGTCGAGAAAGCCACCAGGTCGACGCCGATCGTGGAGACCCACTGCGGATCGAACGCATGCCCGGGGGGCCTTTCGCGGCCAAGCACGCGCACCGCCAGTGCCGCTGCCAGGTAGGAAATGCACAGCGCCACCAGCCATTCACTGATATTGAGCGCGGGCGACATCGAGAACAGCGTGCCCAGCAGCAGCAGGAGCACGGTGGCGATCGCGACACGCGCGGTCATGAAGCCGCGCCACAAGCGCGCGAAAGCAGAGTTGAGTGTCAGCCCGCGGGCGCTGCTGTCCCAGCTCGGCGGGGCGGCATCGCTGGGCACTTCAGCTCCCGCCGCGTTGGCGATGCTCGGCGCAGCAATACATCAGGCCGCCGGGTCCGGGCAAGGCGTCGGTGCGCGGCAGATGCACCGAACACACCGGGCAGCTCACCATGTCTTCTGGCGGCGCGACCCTGGCCTGCGGCTGGGCGCCTGGGGCGCCGCGCTGGCTGCTGCCGCGCTTGCCGCGCAGCAGCCAGACCACCGCGAGCACGACCGCAACCAGGATGACGAACTTCACGATGACGTGCGCCCCAGGATGACTTCGAGCACGAAGCGCGAACCTGCGTAGCCCAACAGCAGCAGGATCGAGCCGATATAGAGCCAGCGCACGGCCCGGCGGCCGCGCCAGCCGAACTTCCAGCGGCCCACCAGCAGCGTGGCAAACACCAGCCACGCCAGCACGGAGAACACGGCCTTGTGGTCCCACTTCATGCCGTGGCCAGGGCCGTAGATGGTTTCCGAGAAGAAGATGCCGGCTGCCAGCGTTGCCGACAGCAGCACGAACCCGGCCATCGCGAAGCGGAACGTGAGCCGCTCGAGCGTGAGCAGCGGCAAGCCGGCCCGCGGATCGGCCGCGGCGCGGATGCTGCGCTCGGCGCGTGTCATGAGCCACGCGTGAATCACCGCGGCTGCAATGAGCCCATAGGATGAGATGCCAAGCGCCCAGTGCAAAGGCAGCCACGGCGATGCGCTGTGCAGTTCGCTGCCCGGAAACACCATCGCGAGAATCACGGCAGCTGCGCCGAGGCTGGCAACGGCCCAGCGCGCTTCAAGTTGCGGGAACATTTCACGCTCGATGGCGTAGACCGTCAGGACGAGCCAGGCCGTGACTGAAAGCGCGGGCGCGAAGCCGAAGCGGGGCGTCTCGCCCATCAGTCCCCAGGCGAGGACGGACGCATGGAGCAGCCATGCAACGATCAGCGTCAGGCGCGACGCTGCGTTGGACAGATGCCGTGCACCGACGGCCGGAACGGCATAAGCGGCGGCGGTGGACAGGGCCATCACCATGCTTGCTGCGGAGGCACTCGCTAGTATCATGGCAGCAGTTTAGCGTTCAGCGTTGTGCGTTGAGCGAATTCCCGCTAAACGCCCCACGCTCAACGCTCAACCTTCCCCCCATGGCCTCCGCTCTCACCGACAAACTCTCGCAACTCGCCAAGGAAATCCGCGGCCAGGCCCGAATCACCGAAACCAACGTGCAGGACATGCTGCGCGAGGTTCGAATGGCGTTGCTCGAAGCCGATGTCGCGCTGCCCGTCGTGCGCGACTTCATCGCGCGCGTCAAGGAGAAGGCGCTCGGGCAGGAGGTGATGGGATCGCTCTCGCCCGGCCAGGCGCTGGTGGGCATCGTCAACCGCGAGCTCGCCGCCACCATGGGCGAGGGCATTGCCGACATCAACCTGGCAGCGCAGCCGCCCGCCGTGATCCTGATGGCTGGCCTGCAGGGCGCGGGCAAGACGACGACTACCGCCAAGCTCGCCAAGCACCTGATCGAAAAGCGCAAGAAGAAAGTGCTGACGGTTTCTGGCGACGTGTACCGCCCGGCGGCCATCGAGCAGTTGAAAACCGTGACGGCGCAAGCGGGCGCGCAATGGTTTCCGAGCACGCCCGACCAAAAACCGGTCGACATCGCGCGCGCTGCGCTGGACTTCGCGCGCAAGCAGTACTTCGATGTGCTGCTCGTTGACACGGCAGGCCGCCTCGCGATCGACGAAGCGCTGATGGCGGAAATCAAGGAACTGCATGCGGCGTTGAACCCGGTCGAGACGCTCTTCGTCGTCGATGCGATGCAGGGCCAGGACGCGGTGAACACGGCCAAGGCCTTCAAGGAAGCACTGCCGCTCACCGGCATCATCCTCACGAAGATGGACGGCGATTCGCGCGGCGGCGCGGCGCTGTCGGTGCGGCAAGTCACTGGCGCGCCGATCAAGTTCGCGGGCGTGAGCGAAAAGCTCGATGGCCTGGAAGTGTTCGACGCCGAGCGTCATGCGGGTCGCATCCTGGGCATGGGCGACATCGTCGCGCTGGTCGAGCAAGTCACGGCCGGTGTCGACATCGCTGCGGCGCAAAAACTCGCTGCCAAGGTCAAGAGCGGTGAAGGGTTTGACCTGAACGACTTCCTCTCGCAGATCCAGCAGATGAAGAGCATGGGCGGCCTGTCGAGCCTGCTCGACAAGATGCCGGCGCAGATGCAGGCCAAGACCAGCGGCGTCGACATGGACAAGGCCGAGAAAGACATCAAGCGCAAGGAAGGCATCATCCAGAGCATGACGCCGCTGGAGCGCCGCAAGCCCGAGTTGATCAAGGCCACCCGCAAGCGCCGCATTGCCGCCGGCGCCGGTGTGCACGTTCAGGAAGTCAATCGCCTGCTCAATGAATTCGGCCAGATGCAGGACATGATGAAGAAGATGAAGGGCGGCGGCCTCATGAAGATGATGAAGCGCATGGGCGGCATGGCCGGCATGGGCGGCGGCAAGGGAATGCCGAAGCTTCCTTTTTAGCGCTATCTGTTCCCTCCCCCTCTGGGGGAGGGTTAGGGTGGGGGCACAGCCGCCGTCGTGGGGGGGGGGGGGGGGGCCCCCCCCCCCCCCCCCCCCCAGCCGCCGTCGTGCCCCCACCCCAGCCCTCCCCCAGAGGAGGAGGGAGAAATGCAGACTCAGGCCGCAGCCTCTTCCTTGATCAACACCTCGCCGCGCAGCGAGTGCGTCGCAGCCGACGTCACTCGCACATCGACGAGCTGACCCACCAGCCGCGCGTCGCCCTTGAAGTTCACCATGCGGTTGCACTCCGTGCGGCCAGCGAGTTCGCTCGCGTCCTTGCGCGAAGGGCCTTCGACCAGGATGCGCTGCACGGTGCCCACGCGCTGTTCGCTGATGCGCTTCATGTTCGCGTCGATCGTCTGTTGCACCTGCTGCAGCCGCTTGAGCTTGACCTCATGCGGCGTGTCGTCATGCAGCGCCGCAGCGGGTGTGCCGGGCCGCGGCGAGAAGATGAAGCTGAAGCTGTTGTCAAAGCCGATGTCGTCGATCAGCTTCATCAGCTTGGTGTGGTCTTCATCGGTCTCGCCCGGGAAGCCGACGATGAAGTCGCTGGACATCGCGATGTCCGGGCGGATGGCGCGCAGCTTGCGCACGGTGCTCTTGAATTCCATCGCCGTGTAGCCGCGCTTCATTGCCATCAGGATGCGGTCGCTGCCATGCTGCACCGGCAGGTGCAAATGGCTCACGAGCTGCGGGATCTTTGCGTAGGCGTCGATCAGGCGTTGCGTGAATTCGTTCGGATGGCTCGTCGTGTAGCGGATGCGTTCGATGCCCGGAATGTCCGCCACGTACTCGAGCAGCAAGGCGAAATCGGCGATCTCGCCCGTGCCTGCCGCGCTGGTGCTGCTGGTCATCGCGCCGCGATAGGCGTTCACGTTCTGGCCGAGCAGCGTCACTTCTTTCACGCCCTGGTCGGCCAGGCCGGCGACCTCGGTCAGCACATCGTCAAACGGCCGTGACACTTCTTCGCCGCGCGTGTAGGGCACAACGCAATAGCTGCAGTACTTCGAGCAGCCTTCCATGATGCTCACGAAGGCGCTGGCGCCTTCGACGCGTGCGGGCGGCAGGTGATCGAACTTTTCGATTTCAGGAAAGCTGATGTCGATCTGCGGCTTGTGCAGGCGCGCGCGCTGCTCCAGCAGTTGCGGCAGGCGGTGCAGCGTTTGCGGGCCGAACACCACATCGACAAACGGCGCGCGCTCGACAATCGCCGCGCCCTCCTGGCTGGCCACGCAGCCGCCCACCCCGATGAGCACGCCCTTGGCTTTCAAATGCTTCACGCGGCCGAGATCGCTGAAGACTTTCTCTTGCGCTTTCTCGCGCACCGAGCACGTGTTGAAGAGAATCAGGTCGGCCTCTTCGACGTCCTGCGTGGGCTCATAGCCTTGCGCTGCGTTCATCACGTCTGCCATCTTGTCCGAGTCGTACTCGTTCATCTGGCAGCCGAAGGTTTTGATGAAGACTTTCTTGGTCATCTTCGCCACCTTCAGGGCCGGGCGCCGAAGATGGCGGCGAGCAATGCCGCAAAGCGCACGACACCTTCAGGGTCGCCCGTGTTCACGCCGCCGAGCTTGGTGTATTCGGCGGGCGTGAGGAGCCACACTTCATGTACAAGACCCGCGGCATCGCGCTTGTAAACGACTGGCAGCTCGAGGTTGGTGATGCTGCCCGAGAGCACGACCATGTTGTTCAGGTCGCGGATGCGCGAGCCGGGCGAGAGGCGATCAACCTGGCCGTTCAGCGTGATGACAGGCGGCTGCGTGATGACCATCTTGGCCAGCTTCACGTCAGCGGGCACGCTGCGGATCATTTGCGCGAAGGCGGGTGCGGGGGCGATCGACAAGGAGGCGCCGGCAAGTGCTGCACACATCATCAGTGCGCTGGCGAGTCGGGCCCCGGTCTTGTGGCAGCGGTTCATGGTTTACATCCAGAGGCTGTTGAAGGGAAAAACGAAGTGCGGCGCACCTCGCGGGATGCGGCGCAGTCTAACAAAGGGCCAGTTTTTGGCGCAGGCCCATGGCTTGGGTCAAGTGCCGTCAGGCCGCTTCGAATTGAGGAACGCCAGAATCGACTGGGCCTGCTCGGGCGGGATTTCTGCCTGGCACCAGCCGATGCCCGGTGAACGCACCGTGAGCAGGAAGCCTTCTTCGGCCGGTGTGCCCTTGGCCTCTTTGCGCGGCAGCACATACCAGCCGTCGATCGGGTAGTAGAGCCACTCGTCGAGCGCGGGCATTGTGTAGGGATGCTGCGGCTCCAGCGTCGTGCGCAACATCGCCAGCGAGTGGATCAGGTGGTCGAGCTGCTGCGCAGTCATGTTCGAGCCGGGGCTCGACAGCGTGACCGACTGGCGGTCTTCACTGATCTTGAACTTGAAATCTTCAAATACTTCTTGATCGCTGGGCACGTGCGTCTCCGTCTGGTTGGGTGCGTAAGCATCGATTATTGATGATCGCGGCCCATGAAAAAGGGCCAGCACGCGTGTGCTGGCCCTTCGGGGATGTCTGGTGGCGCTTCACGGATTCGAACCGCGGACCTGTGGATTATGATTCCATCGCTCTAACCGACTGAGCTAAAGCGCCATCTCTGGCGCTTTTTTGATTCGCGCCAAGCCAGCAATTATAGCCAATGAGCGGCACGGCGGTCAGCATGGCTGATCTGGTGTCAGGTCGCTGTGCATCCGCGATTGACCCCGAACCCCGCCGCCGCACGTATCACCTGGTGTGAAAATCCCCCCATGCCCCTCGCGCGCCGCGACATGCCGGACGACCAGCTGATGCTCGCTTACGCAGCCGGCGACACAGACGCGTTCGACGAGCTCTACAGCCGTCATGAGGCTGGCCTTTACCGCTTTGTGCGGCGCCTGCTCGGCGTGCGCCTCGCTGCGCAGGCCGATGAAGTATTCCAGGACACCTGGCTGCGCATCGTCTCGGCGCGCGCGAGCTTTTCGCCGCAGGGCGCGGCATGGCGCACGTGGGCGTTCACGATCGCGCACAACCTGGCCATGGACCGCCTGCGCACCAGTGGTCGTGAAGTGGACTTGCCCGCCCAGGACGACGCCAGCGATGAGCCGCTCGACTGGATCGCTGCCTCGCTCGACCAGACTCATCCGTCGAGCGAAGACACGGCGTTCTGGCGCGCGGCGGGCTTGCAGCTGTTGCATTGCCTGGACGAGCTGCCCGACGCACAGCGCGCGGCCTTCCTGCTGCACCACGAAGACGGCGCGACCGTGGAAGACCTGGCGCAACGGCTGGGCCTGCAATTCGAAACCGCCAAGAGCCGCTTGCGCTACGCGCTGCAAAAGCTGCGTGGCTGCATGCGTGGCTACCTCGATGTGCTGGGGCACCCGGCATGAGAGGCCAGCGATGACGCAGCTTCGCGATGCCCGCTTCAAGCGCGCTCTCGATGCCGCGCCCGATGCGCAGCTGCGTCCGGATGCGCGCGTGCGCGCCTATATTCGCGATGCGGCCCGTGCGGCAGCACCTTCGCGCAGCGTGAAGTGGTGGAAGGCGACGGGCAGCGGCAGGCCCGTGTGGGGCGCCGCCCTTGCCAGCCTTGCGCTGGCCACGCTGGTCACCCTGCTCTGGTATGACCGCGAGATCCCCGATGCGGGGGTGACGCCACCGAGCGCGGACAAGCAGGCGCCGGTGCCGGTACGTCCGGCCTCCTCCGTGGCAGAGGCAGCGCAGGGGCAATCGCCGGTGGCCCCGCAAGCCGCACCTGCCGCGGCAGGGCGCGCGAAGGATGTCGCGAAAGAGGCCGCCAGGAGCGGCACGCCATCGGCAGGCTCATCGCCAGACTCGCCACGCAGGCAAGATGCCCTGCGTGATCAGGCCGCGCCCGCCCTGTCGAAGGCTGCTGCGCCTGAAGCAAAGGCGGAAGCGGGCCTCAACGCCGCGCCGCAGGCCCCGGCTCCGGCGGCCGCACCAGCACCCGCGTTTGCCCCTCCACCACCTACTGCTGTGCAAGCGCCCCTCGCGCCATCTGCCCTTGCACCATCGGTGACGCGCGAGGCGGCGACTGTGTCGCGTGCGGGGTCTGCCGTGATCGACGACAACTGGGCTGAGGCGATGGTTCAGGCGCGCGGCCGCAGTGTGCGCCTGCAGCGCGCGCAAGCAGATCGCCTGCCGGCGTTGTTGAACGCAGTCGTGCGTGGCCCGGCTGCGCCGCCATCAGCGGCCGATTTGCAGCCGTCGCTCACGATTGAACTCACCGGCCCGGGTAGCGCTGACACCGTGGATATCATGGGCGCGCAAGTGCGGTACACGCGCCTGCGTGATGGCCAGCCCAAAGCCGTCACCGTGTTGACACCCAACGCCGCGCAGCTCCAGGCGCTGCAAGCCGAAGCTGATCGCCTGCTCGGGCGCTGACCGGACGTCGACCTGGCGACAAGGCCGAGCGCAACGCGCCCGGCAACTATTCGTTCTTGAACGCAGGCTTGCGCTTGCCCAGGAAGGCGTCCATGCCTTCCTTCTGGTCGTGCGTGGCAAACATCGAGTGGAAGAGGCGCCGCTCGAACATCACCCCGTCCGACAGGCCGCTCTCGAAGGCGCGGTTCACTGATTCCTTGGCAGCCAAAACTGCCAGACGCGGCATGTCGGCGATGGTGAGTGCGACGGCCAGCGATTCTTCCATCAGCTTGTCGAGCGCGACGACCCGGCTGACGAGCCCCGAGCGCTCGGCCTCAGTCGCATCCATCATCCGGGCCGTCAGCGCCATATCCATCGCCTTGGATTTGCCGACGGCGCGCGGCAGCCGCTGCGTGCCGCCCGCGCCGGGGATGATGCCGATCTTGATTTCGGGCTGGCCGAACTTTGCGTTGTCGGCGGCGATGATGAAGTCGCACATCATCGCCAGCTCGCAGCCGCCGCCGAGTGCGAAACCGCTCACGGCAGCGATGACCGGTTTGCGGATCGTGCGGATCGTTTCCCAGTTGCGCGTGATGAAGTCGCTGCCGTAGCTGTCCTTGAAGGTGAACTTCGCCATGGCGCTGATGTCGGCGCCCGCGGCAAAGGCCTTCGCGCTGCCGGTGACGATCATGCAGCCGATGGCGGGGTCAGCGTCGAAGGCCTTGAGCGCAGCGCCCAACTCGTCCATCAGCTGGTCGTTCAACGCGTTCAGCGCCTGTGGGCGATTGAGTGTGACGATGCCGACTTTGCCGGCCTCGGTGCGGACTTCGATTGCTTCGTAGGTCATCCGGTGCTCCTCGTTTTCATGGGTTCGCGTCACTATAGCCGCGACGCATTTGTGTCCATCCGCATAAACCGGGAATGCTAGAGTGCAGCAGGCAAAGGAGCATCCACCCATGAGTGAAGACACGGTTCTTTTCGACAAGCGCGGCGCAGTCGCCGTCATCACGCTGAACCGGCCTGCGTCGCTGAACAGCTTTTCGCGGCAAATGCATCATGACCTGTGGGCATGCTTCGACAAGATCGAGGCCGACACGTCGATTCGCGTGGCCGTCATCACCGGTGCAGGGCGCGGCTTTTGCGCTGGCGCCGATTTGTCGGGGTTTGATTTCTCCGAAGGCCCGAACCTCATCGAGCGCGCGGACCCGGGTCCGCTCATTGAAGCCACGTTCAATCCCACCGCGCGCAAGCTGCTCGCGCTGCGCGTGCCGACCATCGCCGCCGTCAATGGCGTCGCTGCCGGTGCAGGCGCGTCGCTTGCCATGGCATGCGATTTCGCCATTGCTGCGCCTGCGGCCAGCTTCATCCAGGCCTTCGCCAAGATCGGCCTGGTGCCTGACACCGGCGGCACCTGGTTGCTGATCAAGAAAGTGGGCCTGGCGCGCGCGCTGGGCACCGCGATGCTCGGCGACAAGGTCAGCGCTAAAGACGCGAAAGAGTGGGGAATGATCTGGGACGTTGCGCCCGAGGGCCAGGATTGCGTTGAGGCGGCGATGCAGCTGGCCGGGCGACTTGCAACGATGCCGACCAAGGCACTTGTCGAAACACGCAACCTCATTCGCGCGGCGGCGAGCAACGACATCGACCGCCAGCTTGACCTGGAGCGTGACGTGCAGTCGGCGCTGGGCCGCACGCACGACTACATCGAAGGCGTGACGGCATTCCTGCAAAAACGCCCGGCACAGTTCAAGGGCGAATGATGTCGCAGCAGCCATCGAACGACAACGACAGCGACCACCATCTGGCAGCCCGCGTGGGCGCGACGATGTTCGCGCAAGACCGTGCGAGCCGCGAATTCATGCAGATGGAACTGGTCAGTTGTGCGCCCGGCCGCGCCACCATGCGCATGACAGTGCGCGAGCCGATGCTCAACGGCCATGAGATCTGCCATGGCGGCCTGATCTTCACGCTGGCTGATTCGACGTTTGCATTCGCCTGCAACAGCCGCAACCACGTCACGGTCGCAGCCGGTTGCAGCATCGAATTTCTCAAGCCCGGCAAGCTGGGCGATGTGTTGACGTGCGAAGGCGTCGAGCAGATGCTGCAGGGCCGGCACGGCATCTACGACATGAAGGTGAGCAACCAGCGCGGTGAAGTCGTGGCCATGTTTCGCGGCAAGAGCGCTCAGATCCAGGGGCACGTGATCCCGCCAGTAGCGAAAGAATCATGAAAAGTTTTCCGCTCGAACCCATTGAGAAAGCATCGATCGATGAACTGCGTTCGCTGCAGTTCAAGCGCCTGCAATCGACACTGCAGCACGCTTATGCCAACTCGCCGGTGTACCGCGCGAAGTTCGATGAGGCTGGCGTTCGGCCCGACGACTGTAAGTCACTCGCAGACCTGGCGAAGTTTCCGTTCACGACGAAGAAGGACTTGCGCGACAGCTACCCCTTCGGCATGTTCGCCGTGCCGCGCGAGCAGTGCGCGCGCATCCATGCATCCAGCGGCACCACAGGCAAGCCGACGGTGGTGGGCTACACAAAGAACGATATCGATACGTGGGCGGGCCTGGTCGCGCGCAGCATTCGCGCATCGGGCGCGCGGCCCGGTGACCTGGTGCATGTGAGCTACGGCTACGGCTTGTTCACGGGTGGCCTCGGCGCGCACTACGGCGCCGAGAAGCTCGGCCTCACGGTCGTGCCATTTGGTGGTGGCCAGACCGAGCGGCAGGTGCAGCTGATCAACGATTTCAGGCCCGACATCATCATGGTCACGCCCAGCTACATGCTGGCGATCGCGGACGAATTCGAGCGGCAGGGGCTCAACCCGCGTGACTCGAGTTTGCGCACCGGCATCTTCGGCGCCGAGCCGTGGACCAACGATATGCGTGTGAAGATCGAGACGCGAATGGGCATCGACGCTGTTGACATCTACGGCCTGTCGGAAGTGATGGGCCCGGGCGTGGCGAACGAGTGCGTGGAAACCAAAGACGGCCCGACGATCTGGGAAGACCACTTCTACCCCGAGATCATCGACCCCGACACGGGCGAGTTGCTGCCTGATGGTGAATTGGGCGAGCTGGTCTTCACCAGCCTGACGAAGGAGGCGCTGCCGATCATTCGCTATCGCACGCGCGACCTCACGCGTCTGTTGCCCGGCACCGCGCGCACCATGCGCCGCATGGAAAAGATCACTGGCCGCAGCGACGACATGATGATCGTGCGCGGCGTGAATGTGTTCCCCACGCAGATCGAAGAGCTGCTGTTGAAGTTCGCAGAGCTCGCGCCGCACTACCAGTGCATCCTGAGCAAGGAAGGCCCGCTCGATGCGCTCACCGTCGCTGTTGAAACGCGGCATGACGTCGCACACGATTCAAGCGAAGCGCTTGTTGCCGCCGAGCGCCTTGCGTACGAGATCAAGACCTACATCGGCACGAGTGCGCGGATTGAATTGCGCGCGACGGGCGGTGTCGAGCGCAGCATGGGCAAGGCCAAGCGGGTGGTGGATCTTCGCAAGTGATGTTCTTGTTTTGCGCGGCGTTGGTTTGTCGCCGCCCGTATGACCATTCGTTGACGGGGCCGCGGCCGTCCGGTGGCCGATTCACTCCGTGTCATTCCGCCGGCCACGAGGCCGGGCTCCCTTCTTTACCTGCGTGAATCGGCCACCGGACGTCCACGTCCTTGGGCCGATCTGGGGTGGGATGGAGAGGGTGCGGGATGCGTAAACAGTCTGGTTTACGTTTCCCTCTTCGCGAAATAGGCAGTCAACAGCAAAGAGGCAAGATGGGGATATTCACTGGGCTGAAGGTTTTTCGAATTTGTGCTTTGACGCTCGTTGCCGCATCGCATGTCGGCGGCGGCGCGGTGCCAAATGCCAACTCTGACCCTCTCTCGACCTCTCTAGAAAAACGTGCGGTTTACATTCAGATATGTGTGCCTGACGGCAAGGCAGTTGTCGAGGAGATAACGGTTGACGTGACCGACATTCCTGAGGATTTGTCGCAGCAGGATTGGCAAGACATGCTGCTGAAGGCCAAAGTGACCGGCCGCTACGACAGGCCCGAAGCGGCCCAGCGCGCAGTGGTAACCATGCGCGCCGCTCGCCCGGCCGAAGGTCCTGATGCTGTACCACCCAGACTTGGCATGGGTGAAGTGGCGATCAGTCGGGGCGTGGGCAGTGTCGGTTTTCCCACGCTGCCCCTTGCTGACAGCACCGACCGAGAGCAGCCGGTGTATCAGGCCATCACGACGAAACAGCAAGGCGAACTCGTTGCTCTGAATGTGGAGCTGCACTTGGAGCGACGCGGCAAGAAGGAGATGACTACCTTCTGGTTCAAGCCGCCGCAGCGAATAGCGAGCGGCAGCTACACCGAGTGGCTGGCGCCAGTGTTTCAAGAAGGAGCACGGGAGCCTGGCACGTCCAACAGGGCATTCTTCATGTTGGACGGGAAGGATCTGCCAACCAGTGCCGTAGACACCCGCGCGCCGCGCATTCGATACACCCTGATGTCGTGGGAGGAGTACACGCGCGGTGGTAAGGAGCGTATGCGAGCGTCGCGGATGAATGTGTTGCGGGCGGCAACAGGCGCGAGCCCAAGTGTCGAAGCCCGGCGTGTTGTGAAAGGGTCGATTCCGGGCTGTTAGTGAAGAGAGCGAAGCGACGTCTCGGCTTCTCAGCCACGGCCTCCACCGGCGCGGTGAATTGTCTTGTCGCTCAGAGCCGCAATCACCGAGTTGATCCACCACCGCACTGCTCAGACTGTGAGCGATGGGCGGCCTTTTCCCGCAGGTAAAGAAGGGAGCCCGGCCTCGTGGCCGGCGGAATGACACGGAGGGAAAAGGCCGCCCGTCGCTCGCAGTCCACCCCGGTCCGCAAAGCACGCCCCCGGAACGAACCAAAACCCCGGCAACGGAAGCTACCGCGCCTGCTCAATCTTCTCGACAACCAGATCGAGATACACGTCCTCACCCATGTTCAGCTTGATGCGCACGGGCAAGTACAGCAGGCTCGGCGCGAACCACATCTCGGGGTAGATGTTGCCGCGCGGATTGGCGAGCGGGCGCGGCTTGAGGTGGAACGTGTCGGTCGGGCCGGCGTAGATCGTCAGCACTTCGCGCGCGACGATGTCGTAGGTCCACAAGTCGACGCCACCGGGGCGGGCGAGGTGCACGCTGACCACGCCAGGAACCTGCAGCGGCTCCTGCCCCATCTGGAAACGATGACTCAGCTCGATGAACTGGCTGGCGGTGTCCTGCACGCCCGGCGGGCGCGGCTCACTGCTGCCGTTGTCGCGAACGACACTGTCGGCAGTGAACTTCACGCCTCGCGCCTTGCCTCCTGGCCGCACTTCTTCGTAGGCGCGTGGTGAGAGACCGGCCGGCTCGATGTCGCCCTGGCTCGTGAAGGTGTACGTGAAGATCGGCTGCACCTTCACGTCCACACGCACCTGGTACTTCGTGCCGTCACGCTGCCATTGCACGTGGGCGGTGCCATTGAGCGGGCCGCGAAAGTAGCCGGTCACGTTGTACGTGAGTTGCGTGTCGGTCGGCCACGTCTCCGGATTGGTGGGGCCAGTGGTGTTCACCTGGCTGCCGGCCGTTGTCGGCGCCGTGGCAACCGTCGCAGCATCCGGCGCGTTGACTGGATCGGCAGCCGCTGAAGCGGCAGATGCTGGCTGGAGCGCAGGCTCTGGCGTTGGCTGCGACGCGGGCTTGTCCGCCGGGGTTGTGCCTGCGTCGCTCGCAAGCGCGACAGGCGGCGCGGGCGAAGCCTTGGAAGTGATCGACGTGACGCTCGGACGGGCGGGCCGCGTCACGCGCGTGTCGGGCTTGGCCTGCGGCACGGGCATGGGCGCTGGTGCGTCCGGCTGCAGCAGGCGCGAATACATCGGCGCTGGCATCGGCCGCAACAATGAGCTCGCATCGATCACGTAACGCACCCATGCCAGCACGAGAATGTGGGCCACCACCACCGCCGCGCACAGCACGGCGAAGCGAACGCCTCGCGGCGCCGCTGTCAGTGGGCGGCTGCCAGCCACGGTTGGGCGAGCGCAGGCTCGCGCAGGACGAGCCGCCACGTCGTGACCGCGGGCGGCAGGTTGAGCTCGAGCCGCAGCAAACGCCTGTCGCGCGCGACCAGGGCAATGGCCTTGCGGTGGCCGCCGCAGTAGAGCAGCAGGTCGTCGATCTTGTTCATGCGCCACGCGCAGCCGGCCACTTCAATGCCGATCCATTCGTCGCCCGCCGCCATGCCGGCCTGCTCGGCGGCGCCCCCGCGCAGCACGGTCTTGATCTGGATGCCTGATGCCTCTGTCGCGCGAATGCCCAGACGTTGCTGCAACTGCGCCGGGTCTTGCGTCACGTCGACGCCGAAGGGCTTGAACAGCGATTCGAGCGGCAGCTCCCGTGTGCCATGCACCCAGGCTGCCAGCTCGCGCGTGAAGGCGCGGCCGCCGAGCTCCTTCAGCACGAGGGCAAAGTCGGTTTCCGCCATCGGCCCGGACTTGCAGCGCAGCCACAGGGCGCGCATGACTTCATCGAGACTGGTGTGGCCTTCCGCACGCAACGTCAGGTCAAAGCACAGCGCGACCAGTGCGCCCTTCGTGTAGTAGCTGATCGTGGCGTTGGGCGTGTTCTCGTCCTGCCGGTAGTACTTCACCCAGGCATCGAAGCTGGCTTGCGCCACGGATTGCACTTCGCGCCCCGGCGCCTGCATCACCTGGTTGATCGTCTTGTTGAGCAGCTTGAGGTACGCCGTGTCGTCGATCAGCCCGGCGCGCCGCAGCAGCAAGTCGTCGTAGTAGCTCGTGAAGCCTTCAAAGAACCACAGCATCTGCGTGTAGTTCTCGCGCTCGTAGTCGTAGCGCGTGAATTCCGAGGGCCTCAGCCGCTTGACGTTCCAGGTGTGGAAGTACTCGTGGCTCACCAGCCCCAGCAGCGTGATGTAGCCATCGGTCATCCTCGATTCGCCGATGCGCGGCAAGTCACGGCGCGAGGCAATGAGCGCAGTGGAATTGCGATGCTCGAGGCCGCCGTAGCTGTCGTCCACGGCGTTGAGCAGGAACAGGTAGCTCTTGTACGGCGGCTTCTTGCGGTCGTGCCAGAAGCGGATTTCGGTGTCGCAGATTTTCTGCACGTCTGCGGTGAAGCGCGCGCCGTCGAATGCCTCGGTGGCGCCAGCCACGACAAGGCGATGCGGCACGCCGCCCGACTTGAATTCTGCCGACCAGAAAGCGCCCAGCTCGACCGGGCAATCGACAAGTTCGTCGTAGTCGGCGGCAAGGTAGGTGCCGAAGCCCTTCTTGCCCACCTTGTGCGCGGGCAGGCCCGTTGCGGCCTGCCAGGCGGGTTTGCCCGCAACAGGCATCAGTTCCAGTGAGTGAGCGCTTTCTTCCTGGCCGTGCACTCGCAGGCAAACGCTCGTGCCGTTGAAAAAACCGCGCTGCGTGTCCAGCCATGCGGTGCGCACGGAATTGTCGAATGCGTACACCTCGTACGTCAGCTCCAGTGGGCTGCCAGGCACGCAGTCGATCTGCCAGTGGGCCTTGTCGAGCTGCTGGGCAGCAACAGCCTTGGCGCGTTGCTTTGCGGCCAGGCGTTGCAGGTTCTTCGCGAATTCGCGAACAAGGTAGCTGCCGGGAATCCAGACCGGCAGCGAGACTCGCTGCTGCGCCGCAGGCTGCACAATGACCAGCGTGATACGGAACAGGTGGGCGTGAAGGTCTGCCGCCTCAACGCGGTAGTGAATGCCCGCTGTGTTGCGCAATGCCGTCTTCACTTCGCTTCGGCCAGCAGTTTCTCCACGTCGGCGGCGCCGATCGCCCCCGGCACGCGTGTGCCATTGGCAAAGAAGAGCGTGGGAGTGCCACTGATGCGATGGGTTTTGCCGAATTCCACATTGCGCGCGAGCGCCGAGGTGTCGCAGGTGTTCTTCGGTGCGGCCACGTTGCGCAGCATCCAGTCGAGCCAGGCTTTGCCCTTGTCGGCGGTGCACCAGAGGTTGCGCGATTTCTCGACAGAGTCTGGCCCGAGGATCGGCAGCAGGAACACATGCACCGTCACGTTGTCGATCTTTTGCAGGTCCCGCTCGAAGCGCTTGCAATAGCCGCAGTTGGGGTCTTCGAACATGGCCATCTTGCGGCTGCCGTTGCCGCGCACGATGGTGAACGAGTCAGCCAGCGGCAGCTTCGAGAAGTCGATGGCGAGCAGCTTTTCCTGGCGCTCTTCCGTCAGGTTCTTCTTTTGCTTGGTGTCGATAAGCGCACCCTGGATCAGGTAGTTGCCCTCGGCGTCGGTATAGAAGATTTCGGTGCCGACGCGGATTTCGAACAGGCCGTTGATGGGCGAGGTGGCCACATCGTCGATCTTGCCCATGCGCGGCAGCCGCTCTGTCAGGTTCTTGCGGATCGCTGCTTCCTGCGCTGCGGTTTGTGCCTGCACGGGAAGTGTCACGGCCAGCGCCATCAGGCAAGTCATGGCCGCCATGGCCGCTCGAAAATTCAGTTTCATTGTTGTTCCAGTTGTCACGTCAAACTCGTCTGCCTGCTCACGACTGCCCCATTGCCCGCCGGGCGACCCACCGCTTGAGTGGGCCGCTGCTGTCGAACGCAGTCATGCCCCAGTTGCGCAGTGTGGCCCACGGCTGCGACGGCTGCGCAAACAGCTGCGCGAGGCCATCCGTTGCCGCACCCATCGCCAGCACGTCGGCCTTGCGCGCGCGCTCGTAGCGGCGCAGCAGGGCCAGGCTGCCAATGCTGCGCCAGTCTTCGCGCTCGTGCAGCACACGGGCCAATTCCCGTGCGTCGGCCAGCCCGAGGTTGAGCCCCTGCCCGGCCAGCGGATGCACGTTGTGCGCTGCGTCCCCGGCCAGTGCCCAGCCTGTGCCGCACCACCTGTCTGCCGTGGCCAGCTGCAGCGGCCAGGCAGCGCGTGCAGAGGTGAGGCTCATTTTTCCGAGGGCGTTGTGGCTGGCCGCTGCGATCTGGCTTTCAAACTCTTCGGCGGGCGCTGCCTGCAATGCGTCAGCGTGCGTCGGACTGACAGACCACACCACGGCCACGGAGTTCCTTCCACCCGCTGGCCCGCCCAGCGGCAGGAAGGCCAGGATCTCGCCGTCGTCGAACCACTGCCGCGCGAGCTGGCTATGCGCCTGCTCGCAATCCAGCCGCGCGGCAATCGCGGTCTGGAGATAAGGGGTGACAGAGAACTGCACGCCGTACTGCTTGCGCGTGACGCTGGCGCGGCCCTCGCACACCACGGTGAGCGGCGCCTCGACAGGAGCGTCGACCCACTCGACCGTCGGCTGGTAGCGCAGCGCATCGCCCAGGCGCGCCTGCAGCCCCTGCACGTCGACGATCCATGCCATGGCGCTGGCGCCGTGCGCGACGGCATCGAAGGCGACCTCACCACCATCGTCGCCGTGGATGCGCATGCCCAGCACCGGCGTGGCGTGTTGCGCGTCGGGCCAGGCCCGCAGTGTTTCGAGCAATTCGCGGGATGCGGCGTTGAGTGCGTAGGCGCGCACATCGCTGTTGGCGTCGTGGGTGGGCGCGCTGTCGCGCACCAGCGCCACGTGCAGGCGGTCGCGCGCCAACAGCAGCGCGAGCGTGCGCCCGACAATGCCGGCGCCCCGGATACATACATCGAAGGCCATCGGGCCATTGTAGGCAGGCAGCGGCAGGCACAATCGTGGCTCAACCTTTTGAAGCCCCGCCATGAGTGACGTCACCACCCGGATCGCCCGCCTGTTCGTGTACCCGATCAAGTCCTGCGCGGGCGTGGAGGTCAACGAGGCCGTGCTCACGGAAACCGGCCTCGACCTCGACCGCGCCTGGATGGTGGTGGACAGCGAGGGCGAATTCGTGAGCCAGCGCGAGCTGCCGCGCATGGCGCTCGTGAAGGTGCAGATGAAGTTCAGCGAAGTGATCCTGCGCGCGCCCGGCATGCTGGCGCTGCACCTTCAGATCGACACGGTCGAGGCGCCTGCACGCGTGCGAATCTGGAACGACGAAGTCAGCGCATTCGACATGGGTGACACGGCGGCGCAGTGGTTCACGGATTTCCTGGGCCAGAAGCTGCGGCTGGTGCGCTTCGATCCCGACGAGCGGCGCTTGTCCAGCCTGAAGTGGACGGGTGGTGCGCCGGCGTTGAACCAGTTCAGCGATGGCTTTCCCATCCTCGTTGCCAGCGAGGGCTCGCTCGCCGAATTGAACCGGCGCTTGCAGGCATCAGGCCGCGATGCGGTGGGCATGGAGCGATTCCGGCCCAATATCGTGCTGGAGGGCCTGGAGGCGCATGACGAGGATCGCTTCGACCTGATCACGATCGCCGCCGATGGCGAGGTGGTGCTCAAAGCCGTGAAGCCGTGTGCCCGCTGCCCGATCCCGAATGTCGATCCTGCGACGGCAGTCTCGGCGCCGTTCGTCAGTGATGCACTTCAGGCGTACCGCAGCAACCCGGTGGTCGATGGGGCCGTGACGTTCGGCATGAACCTGATCATCGTGAACGGAATCGACCAGACGCTTCGCGTCGGCCAGGCGGTCAGTGCCGGGTGGCGGTTTGCTTAGCAGCGGCTTCGTCGCGCGGGCCCAGTTCCAGCACTTCAGTAGGCAGCAGGCTGTCGGCTTCTCCCGGCAGCGCTGAATCTGCCTCGAGCGGCGCCGGCTGCGTGACTTCAGGCTCCAGAAAGCGAATGGGCCTGCGGGTTCGCTCGGACATGCTTGCCAGCAATTCGTCGAGCGCATCGACGAGGTCCGGCGCGTCGCTCACGCGCTCTTCGAGCAGCACAGCGCCAATGTGAAATTGCAGCGTCACGTCTGGCTTGAGGCCGGCCAGCGGCATCAGGCCCGCTGCGATCAGGCGTGCGGCGCGGTCGGTCACGGCCACGCGCGAGCGCACGCCTTCAAGGATGAGGCCGAATCGCGCTTCCCCCACGCGGCTGACGGTATCCACATCGCGCAACAGGCGCCGCAGCTTGATCACACTGCGCAACAGGCTTTGCTCCGCCACGGCCGAGCCGTAATGCTCCTTGATGCGCTGGTAATTCACCAGGTCAATAAAGACAACGGCAGCACTTTCGCGGTCGCGCCTGAAGCGCGTGACGACCTGGCGCAACCGGTCATGAAAGAGGTGGGGCGCGAGCAGGCCCGTGAGCGCATCCTGCGTGGACAGCGCCAGCTCGCGGATCTGCGCGCCGTGCCGCTCGCGGGAGCGGATGTTGAGTGCGACGAGCAGCAGCGGAACTTCGATGGCCATCGCCACGGCAATGGCGTACTGCGTGGCAAACGACTGCGCCAGGTAGCCCAGCGGCCGCAGCATGGCCATTACCACGGCAATCGTGATGGGCACATAGGCGCAGAGCACCCACACACCCACAACATCGCCGCGACGCCACGCCGCCCATGCGACGCCCATTGCCGTGAGCGTCACGCTGATGGAATAGGCCGCCATCATCGCAAGGGCAACGCCCCGGGGCAGCACCGGGTAAGCAGCCGCCGCGACGATGCCGGCCAGCCCGAACCAGTACACGCCTTTGTCGATCAGCGGGTAGCGCGCGGAAATGCCTGTGAGGTTGCGAACAAAAAGCAGTGCGGATGCTGAGGCCAGCAACGCAAGAATGGGCTGGATCGCGTCGCCCAGTGCGCCAAAGCTGGGCCACAGCAAGTGACCTGCAACGCCTGTGTAGGCCGCGACGCACAGTGTCGTGAGAAATGCGTACAGCGCATACCATGCATAGACGGTGTCGCGATACGCCAGGCTTTGCGCCAGGCAAGCCGCGATCAGCAGGACCAGCGCACCGAACACCAGGCCCAGGCCCAGATATTCGATTTGCACATGCTGGTCGTAAGCAGTGGCCGACATCAGCTGCACCGGGAAATTCGCGGCGGTGTAGTGCTTGATGCGAACGTACACATCGCGCGGCTGGCCGGCGGGCAGGTCAAGGCGGAACGCCGGGTACCGCCCGGCCTCGGGCCAGGAGGCAACCGCCAGGGTGTCACCAGCAGAATGGCCGACCCACCGGTTGTTCACGTCCTGCTGGTACACGGTGACCGAGTCGATGGCCGGCATCGGTACGGTGAGCAGCCATCCCACACGGTCCGTGCGGCCGCGCTGCAGCCGGTAGTGAAGCCACAGTGCACAAGGCTCGCCCAGCGCGTAGATCAGGTCGGGGCGCGTGGGCTGGAAGGAAGCAACACCGGGCTGCATCACCTGCTCGAGTGTCGAGTTGCTGGTGGCATCGATCCAGCCACGGCCGAACTCCTGCGCGTCGAGCGGCGCTAGGGAATCATTGAGCTGGAGCGCAGCCGGTATTGACGCGGCAGCCGGCGGCGACACTGGCGCTGCCGCCGCTGTTGCGCAGCTGCCCGTGGCAAGCAGCAGGGCGGCGATCGACGACGCCAAGAGTTGCTTGGCGCGCAACAGCAGGCGCGCCGCGCGGGAGCATCCAGCGCTTGGCATACACTGACGGGTTCGATTTTCGGAAACGACCATGAGTTTGAAGTGCGGGATTGTCGGATTGCCCAACGTGGGTAAATCCACCTTGTTTAACGCGTTGACGAAGGCGGGCATCGCCGCGGAAAACTATCCCTTCTGCACCATCGAGCCCAACGTGGGCATCGTCGAACTGCCGGACCCGCGCCTCGACCAGCTCGCGGAGATCGTCAAACCAGAGCGCATCGTGCCAGCCATTGTTGAGTTTGTCGATATTGCCGGGCTGGTGGCGGGCGCGAGCAAGGGCGAGGGCCTGGGCAACCAGTTCCTGGCGCATATCCGCGAAACCGATGCGATCGTGAACGTGGTGCGTTGCTTCGATGACGCGAACGTGATCCACGTGAACAACAAGATCGACCCCATTGCCGATATTGAAGTGATCCAGACCGAGCTGTGCCTGGCCGACCTGGGCACGGTGGACAAGACGCTTCATCGCGCCGCGAAAAATGCGCGCTCGGGCAACGACAAGGAAGCAGAAAAGCTCGCGAAGCTGCTGCCGCGTGTGCAGGCGGGCCTGAATGAAGCCGTGCCGGTGCGCGCCATGAAGTTCACCGATGAAGAGCGTGAAATGCTCAAGCCGCTGTGCCTCATTACCGCCAAGCCCGCGATGTTTGTCGGCAACGTGGATGAAGCCGGCTTTGAGAACAACGCTCACCTTGACGCGCTGCGCGAATACGCGAAGAAGCAGGGCGCGCCCGTCGTGGCGATCTGCGCCAAGATCGAAGCCGAGATGGCTGACATGAGCGACGAGGACAAGAAGATGTTCCTCGCGGAAATCGGCCAGGACGAGCCGGGCTTGAACCGGCTGATCCGCTCTGCGTTCACGCTCCTTGGCTTGCAGACGTACTTCACGGCCGGCGTGAAGGAAGTGCGCGCATGGACCATCCACATCGGCGACACGGCTCCCCAGGCAGCAGGCGTGATCCACACCGACTTCGAGCGTGGCTTCATCCGCGCGCAGACGATCGCCTTCGACGACTTCATCGCCTTCAAAGGCGAGCAGGCCGCCAAGGACGCGGGCAAGATGCGCAGCGAAGGCAAGGAATACGTCGTCAAAGATGGCGACGTGCTGAACTTCCTGTTCAACGTCTAGGGCTGCGCCGTCTCGCTGGTTGCTGCGCCGGTGCCTGGCCCGGTGGTCTCGTCTGGCACAAGCCTCTTTCCTGCCAGCGCGCGTTCGCTGCCGAGCTGCTGCAGCAGACTCGGTGTCTGCTCGAGGGGTGTTCCCTCAGTCAATCTGGAAATGACACGGCCCCAGCCGGGCGTGACCTCGCACGACGCGAGCACGTCCTTCAAGGGCGTGTTGGCCGTGCTGCGTGCGCGGCGGGGTGGTTTCTTTTGATGGTGCATGGGTTGATCCTTCAACCCATACATCCGACGATTTCGCAAATCGTTTAGCCGATTACCCCGGGAAAGCTGACAACAAGATCGTGGTCATCGTCACGTACCTCAGGAACTTGCCGATCAGCATGTAAGCCGTGCATGGCCAAAAGGGCAGTTTGAGCCAGCCCGCCACGGCGCAGAGCGGATCGCCCACGAGTGGCAACCACGAGAGCAGGCATGCCTTGGGCCCCAGGCGCTCAAGCCATTCCAGCGCGCGCGTGTGATGCTTCGAATGAGAATATTTGTCGACGGCTTCGTGCGCGCCATAGCCGATCCACCAGTCGAGCATGCCGCCCAGGGTGTTGCCTGCCGTGGCCACCAGGATGGCTTGCCAGAAAATGTCGGGGTTCAGCCGAAGCAGCCCGTAGAGCACGGGCTCTGATCCCACCGGAAGCAACGTCGCCGAAATGAACGCGGCCACGAAGAGCGTTGTCAGGCCAAAGCGCGGCAACGCAAAGAGTGCAAGAACAGACGCGAGCCAAGCTTCCATGTGTTGCAGAGTTTACGGATACGCGGCCCGCCGGCCTGTAGGCGCACGCACCCAGTTTTTTATTTCAACTCGCGAAACGGTGCGGGCATACAATCGTGCCTCATTTTTCAGCAGCCGCAGTTGCCGTCGCCTCGCTCAACTCCCCATGAAGATCGGTCCACACACACTTGCGAACCCCGTGTTCGTGGCGCCGATGGCCGGCGTCACGGACCGTCCGTTTCGCCAGTTGTGCAGGCAGCTCGGCGCGGGCTATGCTGTGAGCGAGATGGTCACATCGCGCCGCGATTTGTGGAACACGCTCAAGACATCCCGGCGCGCCAACCACGACGGTGAGCCCGGCCCCATCGCTGTGCAAATCGCGGGCACCGACGCAGCGATGATGGCCGAGGCCGCGGCCTACAACGTGGATCGCGGCGCGCAGATCATCGACATCAATATGGGCTGCCCCGCCAAGAAGGTGTGCTCGAAGTGGGCCGGCTCCGCGCTGATGCAGGACGAGCCGCTCGCCATCGCCATCGCCCAGGCGGTGGTGCAGGCTTGCGAGCCGCATGGCGTGCCTGTCACGCTCAAGATGCGTACCGGTTGGGCGCAGACGCACAAGAACGCTGTGGCGCTGGCTCGTGCATTCGAGTCATGCGGCATCCAGATGCTCACGGTGCACGGCCGCACGCGCGAGCAGGGCTACGGGGGCTTTGCGGAATACGAAACAATTCGTGAAGTCAAGAATGCCGTGCGCATTCCGGTTGTCGCGAACGGCGACATCACCACCCCCGAGAAAGCACGCGAAGTGCTTGCCTACACACACGCTGATGCAGTGATGATCGGGCGTGCGGCGCAGGGCCGGCCATGGATTTTTCGCGAGATCGCGCACTTTCTCGACACAGGCACCCACCTGGCGCCGCCGCTCGTGGCCGAGGTACGCAAACTTTTGCTTGAGCACCTGCAGGATCACTACGCCCTGTATGGCGAATACACAGGCGTGCGCACTGCACGAAAACACATAGGCTGGTACGTGAACAGGCTGCCCGGAGGGGTGCAGTTTCGCGCGACAATGAACGGCATAGAGGAGAGCGGGGAACAGTTGCGCGCAGTTGCGACATTCTTCGAGGAGCTGCAGTTGCACACCGACCGCATGCCTGCCCACAAGGCGGAGCATCACATCGAAGAAGAAGCAGTGGAATTGAACGCATGAGCAAGAAGCACATAGAAGAATGCGTGCGCGCCAGCCTGGAGGGATATTTCAGGGACCTGCGCGGCACCGAGCCTGATGGCATGTATGAAATGCTGGTCAAGGCGGTTGAAAAACCGTTGCTCGAAGTGGTGATGTCAAAGGCTGACCAGAACCAGTCGCGCGCCGCCGAATGGCTGGGCCTGAACCGCAACACACTGCGTAAAAAACTGGTCGAACATCGGCTACTCAAATGAATATGAACGCATTGATTTCGGTGTCGGATAAAACCGGCATCGTCGAATTCGCCCGCGCCCTGCACGAACTGGGCATCAAACTGATTTCCACCGGCGGCACTGCCAAGCTGCTTGCCGATGCGAAGCTGCCGGTGACCGAAGTGGCGCAGGTGACCGAGTTCCCCGAGATGCTCGACGGCCGCGTCAAGACGCTGCACCCGAAGGTGCATGGCGGCTTGCTCGCACGGCGCGACATGCCTGAGCACATGAGCGCATTGAAGGCGCACGGCATCGACACGATCGACCTGCTCGTGGTCAACCTCTATCCGTTTGAAGCCACCGTGGCCAAGCCCGGTTGCACACTCGAAGATGCGATCGAAAATATCGACATCGGCGGGCCGGCGATGGTGCGGTCCGCAGCCAAGAACTGGAAGGACGTCGGTGTGCTCACCGACGCATCGCAGTACGACGCCGTGCTGGCCGAACTGAAGTCTGCTGGCAAGCTCTCGGACAAGACGCGCTTTGCATTGAGCGTTGCCGCGTTCAATCGCATCAGCAACTACGACGGCGCGATCAGCGACTATCTCTCAAGCCTGCAGGAAGACGGGTCGCGCTCGCAGTTCCCCGCGCAGGCGAACAGCCGCTTCGTGAAGCTGCAGGATCTGCGTTACGGCGAGAACTCGCACCAGCAGGCTGCGTGGTATCGCGATTTGCATCCGGCACCGGGCTCACTCGTCACGGCAAAACAGCTCCAAGGCAAAGAGCTCTCGTACAACAACATTGCTGATGCCGACGCGGCTTGGGAATGCGTCAAGAGTTTTGACGAATGCGCCTGCGTGATCGTCAAGCACGCGAACCCGTGTGGCGTGGCAGTCGGTGCCGATGCGCTCGAAGCCTACGCGAAGGCATTCAAGACCGATTCGACGTCTGCCTTCGGCGGCATCATCGCTTTCAACCGCGAAGTTGACCTGGCTGCCGCGCAGGCGGTGAGCAAGCAGTTCGTCGAGGTGCTGATGGCGCCTTCGTTCTCGCCTGAAGCCATCGAGCTGTTCAAGAGCAAAGTCAATGTGCGCGTGCTGCAGCTGGCGTTGCCGCCCGGTGGCAATACAGCGTGGGACAACGGCCGCAACGCCATCGACATCAAGCGAGTGGGCTCGGGCCTGCTGATGCAGACGGCCGACAACCACGAACTCGCGCTGGCCGACCTGAAGATCGTCACGAAAAAGCAGCCGACGCAGCAAGAGCTGCAAGACTTGCTCTTTGCATGGAAGGTGGCGAAGTACGTGAAGTCGAACGCGATCGTGTTCTGCAAAGGCGGAATGACGATTGGCGTGGGCGCGGGCCAGATGAGCCGCGTCGACTCCGCGCGCATTGCGAGCATCAAGGCGCACAACGCAGGGCTCGACATGAAGGGCACTGTTGTCGCGAGCGATGCGTTCTTCCCGTTCCGTGACGGGCTCGATGTGGTGATCGACGCAGGCGCGACCTGCGTGATTCAGCCCGGCGGCAGCATGCGTGATGACGAAGTGATTGCCGCTGCCGACGAGCGCGGCGTGGCGATGGTGTTCTCAGGTGTGCGGCACTTCCGCCACTGAACCGGCACTGAAGGCGGGCCGTTGAGGCCGGTTGTTCGGGCCGGCCTTCGCTCTATCAGGAAACGTAGAGCGAGCCGTTGCGATACGCCACACTGTAGGGGGCAGCCTTGAGTGCGATGGAGCCGATGCTTTCACCGGCGCTGCCCGCGACTTTCAATTCCGTGCCAGACACTTCGGCGATGTAAACGGCAGAGCCATCAGTGGCCACGTCGTAGGGCAGGAACAGGTCGTTGCGATACGTCGAAACGACGCCGCCATTGAAAGAGAGCTTCAGCACTTTGTGCAGGCCGGGATCGGCGACGATCACACCGTCTTCGACCACGGTGAGCCCACGAGGCGCGCTCAAAATGCCGGCGCCGAGAATGCGCGTGACCTGGCCCGACGGCGAAAAAGCAACGATGCGCCCATTGCGCGAATCGGATACAAAAATTTCAGTGGCGCCTGCGGCAATGCCACCCGGGTAGAGCAGCTGGCCCTCGCCAATGATTCCGACCGATTTGCCAAGGGCATCGAACACCTGCACGCGGTGATTGCCGACTTCCACCACATAGGCCAGGCCATTCAATACGGCAACGCCGCCCGGGAAATTGAGTTTGCCTGCCGCTGTGCCCAAGCCGCCAACGCGTTTTTGCGTGCCGGCTGGTGCGGTGATCACAAGGGCGTGATCCTTGCCGACGACCTGGAACTTGCTGCCGTCCTTCGCTGTTGCGAGCGGGCCGCCAGAAAGGGTCGAGACAGCAGGGAAGGAAGCGCCGCCCCCACCGCAACCGGCCAAAGTCAGGGCTCCTGTGGCAATAGCGCTTGTGCCATAGGAGAGGAATGTACGGCGGTCGATGGAGCTCATTGGGAGATTCTAAGGTTCCAGTTCGGCGTGTCTACAGGTTGAGTGGATAAACTGTGGCAAACATGCGGGAGTCAAACATGACAGTGGAGCTGAAACGGCAGGATTTCATGGCAGATGCAGTTGCGGGGCTCGCGTTCGAGTTGCCCGACGGCGGCAGGCTTGCCTTGGCTGTTGCTGAACTGCGGGACCTGCCGCCAATCTCATCGCGCAAAGAGCCTTTTGCCGTGGTGCTGCAAGGCCCAGCCAATCCGGCATATGCGCAGGGCATCGTGCCGCTGCTGCATCCTGTGCATGGGCGCTGTGACGTCTTTGCGGTGCCGATCGCGCGGGACGCGCAAAAGACACTGTACGAACTAATTTTTAACTAGCCTTGCCGTGCGGCATGCGTTGCATCAAAACGTAGTAGCCGTGTGTTTCAACGTCGAGGAAGCCGCAACGCTGGTAGAGGCGCTTGGCCGGGTTGTACGGCTCGACGTGGAGCGTCACTGGCAGGCCTTGCAGATCCGCGAAATCCAGCAGCGCACTCATCAGCGAAGTGCCGAGACCAGCGTTTCGATGCGCCGGTAAGAGCGATATTTCCATCAGGCGGATTTCGCTGTTTGTCTGCTCGACATAGATCCGGCCGGCCGGCTCACCAGCTTGTTCAAGAATCAGCCACAGGGCGTCCGGGTAGCCCGAGAGATAGTGCGTGTGCTGCTTGTTGAACTGGTCTTGCAGGAATGCCTGCTTGACTTCGGGTGGCCACGGCACGATCCGCATCTCATCTTCGCGCGTGGATGCGTACAGCGTCGAGAGAAAAGCCATGTCGGCGTCGACGCGGTGCCTGATGGTCCATCGCGCAGAAAGGTTCGCAGCGAGAGCGGCCACCATGCCCGCGCTGGCCGTGCCAGGTGTCACGGCATGGCTCGCTTGCTGCACGGGTCAGGACTGGGACGGGAAGATGCCCTGTAGCGCGATGATGTAGTTCAGCGTCAGGTACGGCATCATGTTTTCGTGCGGCTGGCTGCCCCCTATGTTCGTGACCGCAGTTGGCGACATGCTCACCAATGACGCGTACGGCCCATAGAGATTCAGCGCCGCACTCTGCCCACCCTGCTGCGCAACCTGTCCGCCAGCGAAGGTCTTGCCAGTCGGAACGCTGTTGGCGGCCGTTGCGGGCATGGTATCGCCTCGCCCGGACACCACGTGGTTGTGCGTGGGCATCTCTAGTGAGGTGATCGTGTGGGCGGTCTCGCCCGCCCTTTCGCCGAGGGTGAAGCCCGCGCCCATGTGAATCGGCACGCGCCCCTGCAGATTGGGCAGTCCGAAGGTAGTCTGGCCGTTGCCGCCATACGTCGTTCCGAGTAACGAGAACAGCGCCTGGTTTTGGTTGATAGCAAGTAGCTGGCCGTTGCAAAGCGCCCAGCCTTTTGGCGCAAAACCGAATGAGACGGCTCTGATTTCGCTCAAGAATGGTTCGGACATTTCTTATTCCTTCAGGAGTTTCAGGACCGCGGCGGAAAGACGCCTTGCATCGCGATGCAGAAATTCAGCGTGAGGTACGGCTGCATGTTGTTGTGCGGCTGGTCCCCGCCGGCGAGAGCCAGCATCTGTGCGTGCATCGGCTGATTCGGCGCGGCGCTCGAGTAAGCGCCGCCAACGCCTGAATTGCTGCCATCGTCCCAGCCAGGTCGGGCAGCCAGGTTGGCAGTTGGATCCTGCGAGAGCGCCAGTGCATCGTTGCCGGCCCTGACCGTGTGGTTGTGGATGGGCATTTCCGACTGCAACAGCGTGACGGTGGCAGAGCCGCCCGTCTCACCCAGGAACCGTTCCGACAGGCCAGGCCCCTGTCCGGATTGCATGGGAGCGTTGCCTTGCATGTTGGGCAGCCCAAAGGTGGATTTGCCGTCACCGCCGTAGTAGGTGCCCAGCAGCGAGAACAGTGCGGTGTTCTGCGAAATTGGCAACAGCTGCCCGTCGCAAAATGCCCAGCCCGTGGGCGCAAAGTTGAACGGGAAGATTCGAATCTCGGCTACGAAAGGATCAGCCATAGTGTGCTTTCTGTGTCGGGAGGATTCTTGGCGGCCGGTTACGAGCTCGTCGGAAAGATGCCGTACAGCGAGATGATGAAGTTGATCACGAGGTACGGCTGCGTGTTCTCGTGCGGCTGGTTACCACCGGCGTTCGATACGGCGGTCGCGCTCATGTTCACCGGCAAATCGGTGCTGTAGTAGAGCGTGTTCGTTACGGCGGAGCTGGGCCTCGCCAGGATGCTGCCGGACGGCAAAGACACCGAGGCAGCGGTGTTGTTCGCAACCATCTGGTGGGTATGCGAAGGAATCTGGTTGGTATTCAGCGTGACCTGTTCAGTCCCGCTTGCCTGGCCAATGACATAGGTGTTGATGTTGGTGCCCATGTGGATGGGCACGCGGCTGGCCAGGTTCGGCAGATTGAAGGTTTCCTGGCCGTCGCCGCCATAGGTCGTGCCGATCAGGTTGAAAAGTACTTCGTTTTCGGCGATCGACATCGTCTGCCCCTGGCAGAGCATCCACCCCAGCGGTGCGAAGTTGCCGCCGAACATGCGGATTTCGCCGACATATGGTTGTCCCATGTTGAAGCTCCCCCTCGGACAAGTTGTCTCAATGAAGAAAACATTATTGACAGGATTGCGACCGCTGCGCAATTACTGCGTGCCCTGCGCCGCAGAATTTCTTTGTGATTTTTTGATGGCAATTCATGCCTCCTCCGGCAAACCGACTAGACGGATTGCCACCTTGCGGAGTTAGTATTGCCCGACGTGTTTTTTGCGCGCGCGCGGCCCGTGCGTGCGCTCAAAATTTCAATGACATTCAGGGGTCTGACATGACAGCTACCGTATTGACTGCAGGCGACGTTGCCGTTGTGAGTTACAACACGGGCCAGACCGATGCGGTCGGAACCACGGCAGACAGCATCCAGATCGTCCTGCTCAAAGCCATCGGCTCCGGCACCACGATTTACCTGTCGGACCGGACGTGGAACGGATCGGCATTCACTGCCGGCGCAAGTGATGGCTCCACGTCCTACACGGCTGGCGCCGATCTTCCAGCCGGTACCGTCATCAATGTGCCGATAGGTCTCAGCTTCAACCCTGAAGAGGCCGGGGACGCGATCTACGTGTACCAAGGCACCACGGCAGACGCGCCCACCACCTTCCTCTTCGCCATCGAGATTGCCGACGGCAACACGACGTTTGCAGGATCGCTGTCGGGAACCGGCCTCGTCGCCGGCACGACGGCAGTCGGCATTGCGCTCGACAGCGCCACCTACAGCGGCCCGACCACTGAAGCAGCCGCCTTCGTTTTCAACGGCAAATCACTGCTGCAGAACATTGCGGATGCCAGCAACTGGGTCGGCGATGACCCCGACTCCGTGACCGTGAAGCCGCTTGACCAGCCAGATATCAGCGGCCCTTTTGGCGTGGCTTCTGACTTCAGCATGTGGGCCGCAGTGGCCAGCGGCGGCGGCGGCGTCGTCAGCTTCCAGGGTGACGCGAATGTGAGCAGCGGCAATGCCGGCTTCAACGTGGCGCAGCTTTATACGGCGCAGACAATTCCAGGCATCACTGGTACGTCACTGTTTCATCCGCAGGATCTCATCTTTGACAGCGTCCACGGCAAGTTCTTCCTCGTTGACAGCGACATCGGTGGCGGACACAACCGCATTTTGCAGGGCAACATCAGCGACCTGCTCGGCAATCCGTCCGCAGCACCCACGCTCACGACCTTGTATGAGGACACGGGCACGACGACGGCCGCGCGCCTGGACAACATCGAGGTCGATCCAAACAACGGCATCGTGTATTTCACGCACGGCCAGACGTTCCAGAAGATCGTCTACAACACGGCGAACCAGACGCCGGTGACGCTGGCAAGTTTTTCGACAGGCAATCCCAACGGATCGTCGAACAACTTCATCGACGACTTCGTTATCGACTTTGCAAACGGCAACGCCTACTTTTCCAGCCATCGCGTGACAGCTGCGGTGGACGGTGACATCGTCTCGCGCAACTACATCTACAAGATCAGCGGGCTCACGCCATCGTCGGTCGCAAATGCATTCAGTTTCGCAGGCGGCAACCTCACCAGCCTGCCTTTCAGCCCCGACGCCGACACGACTGGCTACAACAACGGCGTGACCTTCCCGAACAACGGCTTCCCGCAGCAGTTCGGCACGATCGAGGGCCTGGCGTTGAACGGCAGCACGCTCTACTTCGCTACGGCCAGCACGCTCTACGACGACAACGGCGACGGCGGCTTTCCTGGCGATGGCAATCCGGCCACCACGGATCCGCTGCTCAAGATGGGCGGCATCTATTCCTACGCGCTCACAGGCAACCCGACCGGCGTCTACACCAACATCTACCAACCCACGGACGACGGCGACACGAATTCGCAGACGATCCAGGTCGGCTTCGGTCCGCAGGGTCTGCTGGACGACCTGGAGATCGATCCCGTCACCGGCAAGCTCTATTTCATCGACTTCACCGGCGACCAGCTCGGCGCGAGCAATCCGCCCGGCGACGAAGGCATCTGGCGCATCGATACCGATGGCACGCCCGACCCTGTCTTTGTTCAGGGCATCAGCAACATCAACGGCCTGACGGCGGCAAGCCTTGAGTTCAATCGCGCGCCGACGGTCACTGCCCACGTCGAGGCCACACCGACGACGACGGAAGCGAACAACGCACCGAGTTCCGGTGCGACAACGTTGGTCCAGCCATTCGTGAGCGCCACGTTGACCGATGCTGAGTCGGCCAGCCTGACCGACCAGCTTGCAGGCGCGGTGATCCGCATCTCGGGCAACTTCCAGACCGGCTCGACCCATGCCGACTCGCTGACGCTCAATGGCGTGACGAGCGGCACGCTCGGCAGCGGCATTTCATTCAGCTACAACGCCGCGACAGGCGTGATGTCACTGTCGGGCGCCAACACGTTCGCCAATTACGCTGCTGCCGTGGCGCTGGTGCGCTTCAACACGAGCGGCGATGACGTCACTGCATTTGGCAGCGCCACCTCCCGCACCATCGCGTGGTCGGTGACCGACGGCTTGAATTTCAGCGACGAAATCGCGACCACAGTGACAGTCGTCGGCATCAACGATGCGCCGGTGAACACCCCCGGCAGTGCTGCGACCGTGTCTGAAGACAGCACGAGCCAGACGATCACGGGTATTTCAGTCTTTGATGTTGACTCCAACCCGGCGACGCAGAGCATCACCGTGACGCTCTCCGTTGCACACGGTGCGCTCACCATGTCCACGGTGGTGGCGGGCGGCGTCACCTCGGGCATGCTGACTGGCAATGGCACGGCCTCCGTGGTCATCACCGCGACACAAAACCAGATCAATGCGACGCTCAGCTCCGGCCTGACGTACACGCCAACAGGCAACTTCAACGGCCCCGACACGCTGACTATCGTCACCAATGACGGCGGCTTCAACGGCACCGATCCAGGACTCACCGGCACGGGCACCAGCGAGCAGGACAGTGACACCAAGACGATCAATGTCACCGCCGTGAATGACGCACCTGTTGTGACGGGTGGCACCACACAAGCTGCAGCAGCGATCTTTGAAGACCAGCCGAGCGCGCTTGGCGAGACCGTGAGCAGCCTGTTCGCATCGCACTTCGACGATTCGATCGACCAGGTGAGCGGCGGCTCGTCGGCCAATACGCTGGCCGGCATTGCCGTCACGGCGAACGGCTCGGGCGCGAATGGCGACTGGCAGTATTTCAACGGCACGGTGTGGACCAACATCGGCGCCGCTTCAACATCCTCGGCCGTCCTGATCAGCGCTGCCACGGCGATCCGTTTCAATCCCGCGTCGAATTTCAACGGAACCGCACCAACGCTGGACGCGCACCTGGTGGACAGCTCCGGCGCCGGCATCACCAACGGTGCGACGGTTGACCTCACGACCTCAGGTGGCACGACGCGCTACTCGTCTGGCACCGTGACGCTGAGTGAAACCGTCAACCCGGTGAACGACGCGCCCACTTCGACGAACCTGCAAGGTGACACGGCGACCTATATCGAAGGTGGCGCGGCCGTGAAGCTGGATACCAGCGGCAATGCGACGCTCGCAGACATCGACAGCGCCGATTTCAACGGCGGCACGCTGACGGTGTCCGTGACTGGCAATGCGGCGGCGAGCGAAGACCTGATCTCTGTGGATACCAGCGGCGCCGTCACGCTATCGGGTGGCAGCGTGCTCGTGAGCAGCGTTGCCGTCGGCACGTACACCGGCGGCACCGTGGGGGCGAACTTCGTCATCACGATGAATGCGAACGCAACGGCATCCACCATGCAGCAAGTGCTGCGCGCGCTGCAGTACACCGACACCAACACCGGCAATCCGTCCACCGCTGCACGCACGGTGACCATCGCCCTCAAGGACGGTGACGGCGTAGCCAATGGCGGCGCGGACACATTGACGGCGACGACGACCGTCAACGTGACCGCAGTGAACGACGCACCTGCCGGCACCGACAACGCCAAGACGATTCTCGAAGACAACACCTACACGTTCGCGAACGCCGATTTCGGCTTCTCCGATCCGACCGATGGTGGCGCGAATTCGCTGCAATCGGTCGTCTTCACCACGGTGCCGGCCAGTGGCTCGCTGATGTACGACGCCGACGGCCCTGGCGGCGCGGCGGCGGTGGCGCTGACCAGTGGCGCCGAAGTGCCGGCCAGCAACATTGCACTCGGACGCCTGATCTTCGTGCCCGTTGCCGATGCGAACGGAACGCCTTACACGAGCTTCACGTTCCAGGTTCGAGACAACGGTGGAACAGTCAACAGCGGTGTCGATCTGGATCAGTCGCCGAACACATTCACGCTGAATGTCTCGGCTGTGAACGACGCGCCGGTCGTCGATCTTGATGCATCTGGCGGCGGCACCGGCTTCACGTCAACTTTCACGGAAGGCGCCGGCGCCGCACAAGGTGCAGCCGTCTCGATCACCGACACAGATGTGTCACTCACCGATATCGATAGCGCCAATCTCGGCAGTGCGACGATCACGCTGACGAACCGCCAGAGCGGCGACGTGCTGTCGGTCAATGGCGCGCTGCCGGGCGGTATCACGACAACGGGCTACGACAGTGGTACAGGCGTTCTGACGCTGTCCGGCACCGCGACCAAGGCGCAGTACCAGACAGCACTCTCGCAAATCCAGTTCAGCAACACCAGCCAGAACCCGTCGGCCGTCGATCGCACGATTAGCATCACTGTGACGGACGATCTCGCCGCCACCAGCACGGCTGCGGTTGCCACCGTGCATGTCACGCCGGTCAACGATGCGCCGACGCTCGATCTGGATGCGAACAACTCGACGGCGAGCGGCGCCAATTACCAGAGCCTGTACATCCCCGGTGGCGGCGCGGCCTCCATCGTGGACACCGACAGTGCGGTTGGCGACGTGGACGACACGAACATCGAGTCCGCCACCATCACGCTGACCAATGCGAAGCCTTCCGACCTGATCGCTGCCAGCGCGGCGCTGCCGGGCGGCATCGTTGCATCGGCCTTCACCGTTGCGGCCGGCGTCGGAACGCTCACGCTCACGGGCTCCGCCACGCTGGCCCAGTACGAAAGCGCGCTCGAGCTGCTGCAGTTCAGCAATTCGCTGGGCGCCGGCGCGGATACGACCACGCGCACGATCAACATCACCGTCAACGACGGCAATGTCGACAGCAACACGGCTGTCTCGACGATCACGCTGAACCAGCCGCCGACTGTTCCGGTGGACACGAACGCCGCAGGCAATTCAGTGACCGAAGGTGCCACTGCTGGCACGACGGTGGGCGTGACTGCGTCTTCGACGGACCCGGAAGCGGGCGGCGCCATCGTGTACTCGCTCAGCGATAGCGCTGGCGGGCGGTTCCAGATCAATTCATCGACCGGCGTCGTCACCGTGTCAGCCGCGGGCGCGACCACGATCGACTACGAAAACGCGTCGAGCTACAGCATCACGGCCGTCGCGACCGACGTGCTCAATGGCAGCAGCTCGCAGACGTTCGTCATCAACGTGACGAACGTCGCGCCGACGAGCCCCACGGACAGCGATGCCGGGACCAACACGGTGAGTGAAGGCGCCGTGAACGGCGCCACCGTCGGCGTGACCGCGTCCGCGACGGACGTCAATGGCGGCGCGCCCATCTACAGCCTGGCGAACGACGCTGGCGGCCGCTTCACGATCAACAGCTCGACCGGCGTGGTCACGGTGGCCGATGCGAGCCTGCTGAATTTCGAAGCGGCGACCTCGCACAGCATCACCATCCACGCGCAGGACGCGGCTGGCTTGTCGTCCAGCGACACGATTGTGTCGATCGCTGTGACCAACGTGGCCGCGACAAGCGCCGTCGACAGTGACGGCGCCACGGGTGGCAGCGTCGCCGAAGGCGCTGCCAACGGCACTGCCGTCGGCATCACGGCCTCATCGACCGACGTCCATGGCGGCACCATCACCTATAGCCTGGCGAACAATGCAGGCGGGCGCTTTGCGATCAACAGTTCGACCGGCGTCGTGACAGTGGCGAACGCCGGTTTGCTGAACTATGAGGCGGCCACATCGCACGACATCATCGTGCACGCAGCAGACCCGAGCGGCGCTGCGTCGAGCGACACCACGTTCACCATCGCCGTCACGAACGTCGCGCCGTCGAGCCCGACTGACAGCAACGTCGGCACCAACACGGTCAGCGAAGGCGCAGTCAATGGCGCAACGGTCGGCGTGACTGGGGCGTCCAGCGATGTCAACGGCGGCACGATCACTTACAGCCTGGTGAACAACGCCGGCGGGCGCTTCGCCATCGACAGTGCCACAGGCGTGGTCACCGTTGCCGACGCATCCCTGCTCGACTTCGAGACTGCGACTTCGCACAACATCACGATCCATGCGCAGGACGCGAGCGGCGCTGCGTCATCGGACACGATCGTCGCGATTGCCGTGACGAACGTCGCGCCATCGAGCGCGACGGACAGCAACGCGGCAACCAACTCCGTTGTGGAGGGCGCCGCCAACGGCTTCGCGGTCGGCATCACCGCTGCGGCGACTGATGTGCACGGCGGCACGATCACCTACAGCCTGGCCGACAACGCCGGCGGGCGCTTTGCGATCGACAGCAGCACAGGTGTCGTTACCGTTGCCGATGGCACCAAGCTGAATTTCGAATCGGCGACGTCGCACAACATCACCGTGCATGCGGTGGATTCGAGCGGTGCGGCATCGACCGACACCGTCTTCAGCATTGCTGTGACGAACGTTGCGCCGAGCAGCGCGGTGGACAGCGACGGCGCCACGGGCGGCAGCATCAGCGAAGGCGCCAGCAATGGCGCTGCCGTGGGTGTGACTGCATCGTCCACCGACGTCAATGGCGGCACGATCACCTACAGCCTGGCGAACAACGCGGGTGGCCGCTTTGCGATCAACAGCTCGACGGGTGTGGTCACGGTGCTGGATGCGACCTTGCTCAACTACGAGACGGCGACGTCTCACGACATCGTCGTGCATGCGGTGGACCCGAGCGGTGGCTCGTCTGCCGACACGACTTTCACCATTCAGGTCACGAACGTTGCGCCGTCGAGCCCGACAGACTCTGACGCAGCCACCAACACGGTGAGCGAAGGTGCCGTCAACGGCGCTGCGGTCGGCGTCACGGCGGCGTCGAGCGATGTGCACGGCGGAATCATCACGTACAGCCTGGCCGACAATGCAGGCGGGCGCTTCGCGATCAACAGCGGCACGGGTGTCGTCACTGTCGCCGATGCCACACTGCTGAACTACGAGTCGGCGACGTCGCACAACATCACGGTGCACGCGGTCGATTCGAGCAACGCCTCGTCCACCGACACGATCATTGCCATCGCAGTAACGAACGTAGCGCCAAGCAGCGCCGTCGACAGCAATGTCGGCACCAACACGATCAGCGAAGGCGCTGCCAATGGCGATCTCGTCGGCGTGACGGCATCGTCGAGCGACGTGCACGGCGGCACGATCACCTACAGCCTGGCGAACAACGCCGGCGGGCGTTTCGCGATCGACAGCGCAACGGGTGTGGTGACGGTGGCGAATGCCGCGCTGCTGAACTACGAGTCGGCGACGTCGCACGACATCGTCGTTCACGCAGTGGACGCGAGTAATTCGTCGTCGGCTGACGCGACCTTCACCATCCAGGTGACGAACGTGGCGCCGACCAGTGCGGTGGATTCCAACGCGGGCACCAATACTGTCAGCGAGGGTGCCACCAACGGCGCGACCGTCGGCGTCACGGCGTCGGCGAGTGACGTCAATGGCGGAACGATCACCTACAGCCTGGCAGACGATGCAGGTGGCAGGTTCGCCATCAACAGCAGCACTGGCGTCGTCACGGTTGCCGATGCCACCAAGCTCGACTACGAGTCGGCAACCTCGCACAACATCACCGTGCATGCGGTGGACGCGAGCGGTGCATCGTCGAGCGACACGACCTTCACGGTGACTGTCACGAACGTTGCACCGACGACGCCTGCGGACGGCAATGCCACCGCGAATTCGATTTCCGAAGGTGCTGCCAACGGCGATGCAGTCGGCATCACGGCAACGTCGAGCGACGTGCATGGCGGCACGGTCACGTTCAGCCTGTTCGACAATGCGGGCGGCCGCTTCGCGATCAATTCGAGCACCGGCGTCGTCACAGTCGCGAATGCCTCGGCGCTCGACTATGAAACCGCCACCTCGCACACCATTACCGTGCGTGCGACCGACGGCACCGACACCACCGACCAGACTTTCACGATTGCCGTGACCGACGTGGCACCAGTCACGCCCACCGACAGTGACGCCGGCACGAACACAGTGTCGGAAGGCGCTGTCAATGGTGCAACCGTCGGCATCACCGGTGCGTCGAGCGATGTCAACGGCGGCACGGTGACGTATTCGCTGTCGAACAGCGCGGGCGGCCGCTTCACGATTGATGCCTCGACTGGCGTCGTCACAGTGGCCAACGCCAACTTGCTGGATTTTGAGTCAGCCACCTCGCACGACATCACTGTGCGCGCGGCTGATGCCAGCGGCGCCTACACCGAGCAGACCTTCACCATCGCGGTGACGAACGTTGTCCCGACCGTGCCGACAGACGGTAACGCCGCAACGAACACTGTGTCCGAGGCGGCAGCCAACGGTGCACTGGTGGGCGTCACGGGGTCGGCGACCGATGTGCACGGCGGCACCGTGACGTACAGCCTCTCAGACGACGCCAACGGTCGCTTCGCGATCAATGCGTCCACAGGTGTCGTGACTGTGGCCGACGCAAGCCAGCTCGATTTCGAAAGTGCAACCTCGCACAGCATCACGGTGCGCGCTTCGGATGGCACCGGTTACAGCGAACAGACGTTCACGATCGCAGTCGCCAATGCACCGCCGTCGGCAGCAGCCGACGTGGACGCCACGACGAATTTCATCGCCGAGAACGCAGCGAATGGCACTGCTGTGGGTATCACCGCGTCGTCGAGCGATCCGCACGGCGGCACGGTGACGTTCTCGCTGGCCGACAATGCAGGCGGCCGCTTTGCCATCGACGCTTCAACGGGCGTGGTCACGGTGGCCAACGGCACGCTGCTCGACTACGAAGTTGCGCATGCCTACAACATCACGGTTCGCGCGAGCGACGCATCGAGCGCGTTCAGCGACCAGACATTCACCATTGCGCTGGGTGACCTGAACGACGTCGCACCGACGATCACGACGGCGGCTGCTTACAACGTCTTCGAGAATTCAACGCTGGTTGCCGCGTTGGCCTCGACCGATCCTGACTCTGTGGGCACGAACCCCGCAACGTTCTCGATCGTGGGCGGCGCCGACCAGGCGCTGTTCTCCATCGTTGGTGGCAACCTGGTATTCACGGCAGCGCCCGACTATGAGTCGCCGGTCGACAACGGCTTCAACAATACTTATGTTGTCCAGGTGCAGGCGTTTGACGGCACGAACACGACAGTCAAGACGATCACCGCTACGGTGAAAGACGTGAACGACAAGCTGCCGATGATCCAGACGCCGTCGAATCAGTCGATCAACGAGGGCCAGACGGTCGTCGTTGCGCTGAAGGCGGTGGACCCGGATACGGTGGGGACCATTCCCGCGGTGTTCAGCATCAACGGTGGTGCGGACGCGGCGCGTTTCTCGGTCGTGAACGGCAACCTTGTCTTCAAGAGCGCGCCGGACCGCGAGAACCCGCTCGACAGCGACCACAACAATGTCTACCTGGTGCAGGTCAAGGCATTCGACGGCGTCAACTACACGCTCAAGATGCTGTCCGTGACGGTGAACGACATCAATGACACGGCGCCTGTCCTCACCGTCGCGTCGCCGATCAGCGTGAACGAAAACACGACGCTGGTTGCAACCCTGACCTCGACCGACGCCGACTCCGTGTCGAGCGGGCCGCCGAGCTATTCCATCACCGGCGGTGCCGACGCTGCATTCTTTGAAATCGTGGGCGGCCAGCTGAAGTTCAAGGTCGCGCAGGACTTCAACACGCCGCATGACGCAGGCGCCGACAACAGCTACCTCGTGCAGGTCACATCGAGCGATGGCATCCAGAGCAGTAACAAGATGCTCACGGTGAACGTGCTCGACCTGGGCCTGCACCTGGTTGGCGATGCAGGCCCGAACAACATGGTGGGCAGCACCTACGACGACACATTCGTCGGCAATGGCGGCAACGACAGGATGAATGGCCGTGCAGGCAACGACACGATCGACGGCAGTGCAGGCATTGATACAGCGATCTTTGCCGGCAACAAGGCCGCCTATAACGTTGTCGTGACAAGCCCTGGTCAAATGACAGTGACCGGCCCCGACGGCACTGACGGCCTGACCAGCGTCGAGCGCCTGCAGTTCACCAATGCCAATGTGGCATTCGACCTGGACGGCAACGCGGGCATGGTCGTCAAGCTGATCGGCGCGCTTTTTGGTGCGCCGACCTCGCACAATGCGACCGCCGTGGGTATCGGCATCGGTTATGCGGACGAAGGCATGACCGAGTTGCAGCTGGCAAACCTGGTCGTGGCCTCAGACGCGTTTGCGCAGCAGGCGGGCTCACACAGCAACACCGACTTCGTCAATTACGTCTATCACAACCTGTATGGCGTGGCACCGACTGCGTCGGTCAGGGCGGAGCTGGTTGGGCTGCTCGACTCCCACACCTTGACGCAAGGTGCGATGGCCGTGCTTGCCGCGCACCAGGATGTGAACGCGGTGAACGTTGACATCGTCGGCCTGACTGCACACGGCATTGACTACATCCCGTATTGAACGGGCCGTGGCAAGGACCTGAATTGCTCCCTCCCCTTACGAGGGGAGGGCAGCGGGGCCCCAAATCAGAGCGCTTCGAACACCTCGCGCGCCGCCGCGACGGTTTGCGCGATGTCATCGGTCGAGTGTGCCGCGCTCACAAACCCGGCTTCGTACAACGCGGGCGCGATGTACACACCGCGATCGAGCAAGCCGTGAAACAGGCGATTGAAGCGAGGGCCATCGCTGGTCATCACAGTCGCGTAGTTTTGCGGCAGCTGTGGCAACAGGAAGAAGCCGAACATACCGCCCTCGCTGTCGGCGCTGAAAGGCACCCCGCAAGCGTTTGCCGCGGCTTTGAGGCCATCGACGAGTTCGCGTGTGTGCGATGCAAGCGTGTCAAAGAAGCCGGGCCTGGAGATTTCCTGGAGCGTTGCCAGGCCGCATGCCGTGGCGACCGGATTGCCGCTCAAGGTGCCAGCCTGGTACACCGGGCCAAGCGGCGCCAGCATTTCCATCACTGAGCGCCGGCCGCCAAATGCCGCAAGCGGCATTCCGCCGCCGATCACTTTGCCAAGCACGCTGATGTCGGGCGCAAAGCCGGGAATGTGTTTCGCGTAGATCGACTGCGCGCCGCCCAGCGCAACGCGAAAGCCCGTCATCACTTCGTCGAAGACCAGCAGCGCGCCATGTTGCGTGCAGAGCTCGCGGCAGCGCTTCATGAAGGGAACGCTGGCACGCACAAAGTTCATGTTGCCCGCGATCGGCTCGATCATGACGCATGCGAGTTCCGCGCCGTGAAGCGCGAACGCTTCTTCGAGCTGTGTGAGGTTGTTGTATTCGAGCACGAGCGTGTGCTGCACGACTTCGGGTGGCACGCCTGCGCTCGTCGGATTGCCGAATGTTGCAAGGCCGGAGCCGGCCTTCACGAGCAGTGCATCGGCGTGGCCGTGATAGCAGCCTTCGAACTTGATGAACTTGCTGCGCCCTGTTGCGCCGCGTGCGAGGCGAATCGCGCTCATCGCGGCTTCAGTGCCGGAACTCACCAGACGGACCATCTCGATGGAGGGCACGAGATCGATGATCGCCTGCGCCAGGTCAATCTCGCGCTCGGTGGGCGCGCCGTAGGAAAACCCTTCGGTGACAGCGCGCTGCACGGCATCGACCACTGCCGGGTGGCCATGACCCAGAATCATTGGGCCCCAGGATCCGATGTAGTCGATGTACCGCTTGGCATTGGCGTCCCAGAAGTGCGCGCCCTGCGCGCGCTGCACGAATCGCGGTGTGCCACCCACAGCGCGAAATGCACGCACCGGCGAGTTCACACCGCCGGGGATGATCGTCTTCGCGCGATCGAAGAGTTGCTGGTTGAGATCGACGGTGCTCGCGCCGATGTTGTCAGTGTTTGGTGTCATGGGCTGGCATATCAAAAACCTGCAGGGCCTGCGCTTCCTCTTGGGTCAGTGGCGTGGTCTCACCCTCGGGCTGGGCCCAGAAGAGGCGGTCTGGCACAACGTTCCCCATGCCGGGGCGAAAACCCGCATCGAGGCAGCGATCGAGGTACGACAACGCTTCGGTCGTGGCGGCAACCAGGTCGCTGCCGCTGGCAATCAGCGCGGCAAGTGCGGCTGACAGCGTGTCGCCCGCGCCCGAGAAGACGGCTTCGAAGCGCTCGAATTTTTCGCTGCCGAGGATGGCCTCCGGCGTGGCGAGCACGTTGTCGATGAACTGGTCGGGCAGTGGGATGCCGGTGATGAGTGTGTAAGGCACGCCGAGCTCGGCAGCGGCCTTCGCGATGTCGCGCGGCCCGGGGCTGCGATCTGCGCTCCAGTCGGGCAACAGCCACCGCCACAAAGTGCTGTGGTTTCCCACCAACACGGTTGTTTGCGGAAGCATCAGCTCGCGAAACGCATCCTGGTACAAGTCGATCTGTGCCTCCTGCCACCACGACAGATTCGGCATGTATGCGACGAGCGGGACGTCCGCGTAGTCGGCTGCGATCTCCGCAATCGTGCTCACCGCTTCGGGCGAGCCCACGAAGCCAACCTTGAACACTTGCGCCTGGACATCCTCTAGGATGGCGCGCGCCTGTTCTGCGATGGCTTCTTCGTCGAAGGAAAAATGGTCGAAGACTTCGGCCGTGTCGCGCGCATAGGCGCCGGTCACAACAGGCAGTGCGTGTGCACCGACCGATGCGATGGCAGACACGTCTGAGGCAAGCCCGCCCGCACCGCTTGGGTCGCTTGCGTTGAAGACAAGCACGCAGGCCGGAGTGCCTTCATCATCGTCTTCAGCGCTGAGGCTCTCGTCTAGGGTGGGGTTTGTCATAGCCCGGAATTTTCAAGCTGTCGGCACGCTTAGCGGTGAGCCAGCAGAGGGCCTAGATACAATCGTTGCATTCTATTCGAAGGCCCTTTAAGCTGTGACTGATAGCAAAACATGGATGTGTCTGATTTGCGGGTGGATCTACGACGAGGAGGCCGGGGCCCCCGATCATGGCATCGCGCCGGGTACTCCTTGGTCCGCGGTTCCAATGAACTGGACTTGCCCGGAGTGTGGAGCCCGCAAAGAAGATTTTGAAATGGTTCAGATTTAACGCGGGTAGCGACTGTTACATCTTCGGATGAAAGACGCCCCTTTAAGCAGTAACCAATGAGGAGCAGCGTCACGTGAGCACGACTGGGTTCAAGGTGCTGGTGATCGACGACAGCAATACCATCCGGCGCAGTGCTGAGATATTTCTGAAGCAGGGCGGCCATGATGTGCTTTTGGCCGAAGACGGTTTTGATGCGTTGGCCAAGGTCAACGACTATCAACCGAATCTGATCTTCTGCGACATCCTCATGCCCCGCCTCGACGGGTATCAGACGTGCGCGATCATCAAGCGCAACGCCAAATTCGCATCAGTGCCGGTTGTCATGCTGTCTTCGAAAGACGGCGTTTTCGACAAGGCCAGGGGACGGATGGTCGGCTCGCAGGACTACCTGACGAAACCGTTCACCAAGGACCAGCTGTTGCAGACAGTGCAGCAGTTCGGTGCCGCAAAAGAAGGAGTGTTGTGAGATGGCTATCCATAAAGTACTTGTCGTTGACGATTCCAAGACTGAATTGATGTTCATGACGGACCTGCTGCAAAAGAACGGCTTCGCCGTGAAGACGGCAGAAAACGCTGAAGACGCGTTTCGTCGCCTTGGAGAAGAAAAGCCCGACCTGATCCTGATGGATGTCGTCATGCCTGGCCAGAATGGTTTCCAGCTCACGCGCGCCATCACGCGAGACCCTCTCTACGCAGACGTGCCGATCATCATGTGCACGAGCAAGAACCAGGAGACCGATCGTGTGTGGGGCATGCGCCAGGGCGCACGTGACTACATCACGAAGCCGGTCGACGCCGACGAACTCATGGCCAAGATCAAGGCCCTGAGCTGAAGCGCCGTTCCAGACCTTCATAGAAGCAATGGCCAACCGCGAAGCACTCCGAGAATTACAGAACCGGCTGGCGAGCCGACTGCAGGCCGCCAAGACCGAAGGCGTGCAGGCATCGTGGCTCGCTGTTGAAGCCGCGGGCAGGAAATTCCTCTTTCCGCTGGCTCAGTCTGGCGAAATCTTTCCCTTTGCGCCGCCGCAGACCGTTCCGTACACCCGCGAATGGTTTCTGGGCGTTGCCAACCTTCGCGGTGGCCTCTACGGCATCGTGGACCTCTCCAGTTTTGTGGCGGGCACATCGCCCGCGATGCGCTCGGACGCGGTGCGGGCTGAATCCCGGCTGGTCGCGCTGAATGCGCTGCTCGAAGTCAATTGCGCATTGCTGATCGACCGCCTGGCCGGTCTTCGCAATCTGGAGGCTTTCTCGTCGTCTGCGCAGCCGCCGGCAGGCTCGCCCGAGTTTTTCGGCACTGCGTATACCGATAAAAACGGAGCGCACTGGCAGGAAATCAATCTCCAGGTGCTTTCACAAACGCCGCAGTTCCTGAGCATCAGCGCTTAAAGATAAGCATTCCCGTAAAGGCCTTGCATCATGTCCGTCGTTGACCAACTGAAAAACCTGTTTTCCAAAAAGGAGCCGGAGGCTTCTGTCGACCCCAGCGGGGAGCTGAGCCTGGCAATGCCACAGGAGTCGTCAATGGATCCCATGGCGACCGGCGCGCTCGAGGCGAGCAACGCCAGGGCGACGAGCCCTGCGGACCCTGACAGCGCCAACGAAGATTCGCTGTCGCCCATGGAGTCCGTCGACGACGCCGACCTGATTTCGGTTCCGCTGCTCGGACGCCGGTCGATCGTCACCCATCAGCGCATCCTGTTCACGTTGCTGGCCGTGTCGCTGGCTGTGTTGGGCGGCGTGGCCATCATCGCGGTGCGCCAGGCGGACACGGTCGCCAAGCAGGTGGCCGGTACCGGCCAGTCGCTGATGCAGTCGCAACGCCTTGCCAAGTCGGTTTCGCAGGCGCTGGTGGGAAGCCCGCAAGCCTTCCCCGACGTGAAAGAATCTGCTGACGTGCTGGCAAAGACGGTGCGCGGTTTGAAGAGCGGCGACGACTCACTGAGCATCAAGCCGGTTGCCACCGAATACCAGGAAGACGTCGACAAGATCGAGCCGCTGATGGTGCGCGCTGAAAAGAATGCCGCCACCGTGATGGGCCAGCAGAAAATCTTGACGCAGGTGGGCAACGCCCTTCGCACCATTAACCGCCAGTCGTCCGACCTGCTTGAAATCGCCGAAACCGTTTCGTCGCTGAAGCTGCAGCAGAACGCGGCGCCTGCCGAAATTTCTGCCGCGGGCCAGCTGGTGATGTTGACGCAGCGTATCGGTAAGTCAGCCAACGAGTTCCTGACGATGGAAGGCGTGTCGCCAGAAGCCGTGTTCCTGCTGGGCAAGGACTTGAACTCCTTCAAGGAAATTGCGCAAGGCCTGCTGGACGGCAGCCCTGAGTTGCGCCTGGCCGGCTCGAAAGATCCGCAGACGCGCGAGCGCCTCGAAGCACTGCTCAAGCTCTACGAGCAGACGCGCACGCAGGCCGGCGCCATTCTTGGCAACCTGCAGGGCCTGGTGTCCGCGCGTGAAGCACAGGCAGCGATCATTGCCGACAGCGAGCCACTGCGCCGGTCGATGGAAGACCTGCAGGGCAAGCTGTCGTCACAAACCGGTCTTGGCGTGGGTGCACTGACGGCCCTGGTGCTGTCGTCGATCTTCGCTATCTTGTGTGCCGTTGGCCTGGCCTTTGTGCAGCTGCAAGACTCACGCAAACGCCAGACAGTTGCTGAACAGCAGCGACTCGAAGCCGAGCATCAGGAGCAGGAAGCCAAGCGCGTGAACGACGCGAACCAGGCGGCCATTTTGCGATTGATGAACGAACTGCAGACAGTGGCTGAAGGCGACTTGACGCAGGAAGCCACGGTGACGGAAGACATCACCGGCGCCATCGCCGACTCGGTGAACTACACGGTGGAAGAACTTCGCCAGCTGGTGGGTAACGTGCAGAACACGGCTACCAAGGTGGCGCAGACGACGGCGCAAGTGGAAAGCACGTCCACAGAGCTGCTCGCCGCTTCAACCGAGCAGCTGCGCGAGATTCGCGAAACCGGCCAGTCGGTGCTCGACATGGCGGGCCGAATTAACCAGGTGTCCGGCCAGGCGCAGGAATCTGCCCAGGTGGCGCGCCAATCACTGATGGCTGCCGAGTCGGGCCTGACGGCTGTGCAGAACGCCATCGGCGGTATGAACTCCATTCGCGACCAGATCCAGGAAACCTCGAAGCGGATCAAACGACTGGGCGAATCCTCGCAAGAGATTGGTGAAATTACAGAACTGATTTCAGACATTACCGAGCAGACGAACGTGCTGGCTCTTAACGCTGCCATCCAGGCGGCGTCCGCCGGTGAAGCCGGGCGAGGCTTCTCGGTGGTGGCCGAAGAAGTGCAGCGACTGGCCGAACGCTCCGCAGACGCTACGCGCCAGATCTCGGCGCTGGTGAAGGCGATTCAGACCGACACGCAGGACGCCGTAGCCGCTATGGAGCGCTCGACGCAGGGTGTGGTGGAAGGAGCAAAGCTCTCCGACAACGCAGGTACCGCACTGACCGAGATTGACCAGGTGTCGCGCAAACTCGCCGACCTGATTGAGCAGATTTCCACTCGCGCAGCCAGCGAAGCCGAGTCTGCCAACGTGGTGGCCGGGAACATCCAGCACATTTTTGCGGTGACGGAACAGACGGGTGAAGGTACACGCTCGACGGCGCAGCAGGTGCGCGAGCTGTCACGCATGGCCGAAGAGCTTCGCCAGTCGGTGTCACGGTTCAAGATCGCATAAATGGCTCCCCCCCGAAGCGCCTGCGGCGCCTCCCCCTCAAGGGGGCACCACCCGCGGCCCGGCGAAGCCGGCCGCGTGGTGGCTCCCGAACTGCACTGCACGGGTGAGTGATGGAATCTTCTGCTGATCTCGATCTCGCAACGACTGACCTGGGTCCCCTGGCCTGGGTGCTGGACGAGCTGAGAAAGTCGCTCGACTCTGCTTCGGCTGCGCTGCGCCGCTTCGTTCGCGATACCGCCATGGCCCGAGGCACGGACATGGCGTCGGTTGACGGTGGCCAGCTGCGAATTGCGCGGCAGCAATTGCACCAGGCCGTTGGTGCCCTCGAGATGGTGGGCCTCGGCGCACCGGCGCACGTGCTGCGCTCGATGGAGGCAGCGGTGCAGAAGTTTGTCGACCGGCCTGATCTGTGCGATGAAGCTGGCGCTGCCAAGGTGGAGCGCGCCGGCTTTGCCCTGACCGAATATCTCGAAGGCCTGTTGCACGGCAAGAGCGTTTCCGCCCTCGCCCTGTTCCCGCAATACAAGGACACCCAGGCGCTTGCGGGTGCCGAGCGAGTGCATCCGGCCGACCTCTGGTCGCTGGACTGGCGCTGGAGCGATCCTGCGACACCCGCCGCCACCGAGGCATTCGTGTATGACCCCGCAGTGCGCTCGCGCATGGACCAGGGCGTGCTGAAGCTGGTCAAGACGGGCGAGCCGGAGGCTGCCCGCGAGATTGCACATATCAGCCTTGGCCTTGCGGCGACCCAAAGCGCGCGCCAGCCCAAGGTCTTCTGGAAAATCTGCGCCGGTTACTTCGAGGCACTTGGGCTGGGCCTGTTGCCGCAAGACCTCTACGTCAAGCGTGCCGCGTCGCGCATCCTGCTGCAGTACGCATCGCTCGCAAAGGGCGAGCTCGGCGTGTCGGATCGCCTTGCACAAGACCTGGTGTTCTTTTGCTCGCAGGCTGTGCCGCCCGCTGGCGCTCAATGCCCGAGCCTGGACGCCGTGCGCGAAGCATGGGGCCTGGCTCGATTCAAGCCTGTCGACTACAACACGGCGCAATTCGGCCGGTTCGATCCGGTGCTGCTGTCGCAGGCGCGCAAGCGCATCGGTGCCGCCAAGGAAACCTGGTCAGCCCTCTCCGGCGGCGATGCGAACAAGCTCAAGGGCTTGCAGGAGCAGTTCAACCTCGTTTGTGATTCGCTCGTCAAACTCCATCCGCCAAGCCAGCCCCTGGCACAGGCATTGACCAACGTTGTCGAGAGCGTGGTGCGGTCGGCGCGTCCGCCCGGTGCCGAGCTTGCGATGGAAGTTGCAACGGCGGTGCTGTATCTCGAAGCCGCATTCATGGATCTCGATCCGTCCGATCCGCAGTTGGCGGTGCGCACGGGCCGGCTGGCAGAGCGGCTGGACACGGCGCGCCAGGGCGGCCAGCCCGAGCCGCTCGAGCCGTGGATGGAAGAGCTCTATCGCCGCGTGAGCGACCGCCAGACGATGGGCAGTGTGGTGGGCGAATTGCGCGGCACCCTTGGCGAGCTCGAAAAGTTGCTCGACCAGTATTTCCGCAACCTGCAGGACAAAACACCGCTGCGCGACGCGCCGACGCATCTGGCGCAGATGCGGGGCGTGCTGTCAGTGCTGGGTTTGGACCAGGCGGCGCAGGCCGTCTCGCGCATGCGCGAGACTGTCGAAGAAATCATCATCATGGAGATCGACGAGACGCGCGCGCGCGCCGCCGGTACCTTCGACAAGCTCGGCAACAACCTCGGTGCGCTGGGCTTTTTGATCGACATGCTGAATTACCAGCCGGCGCTGGCCAAAAAGCTCTTCGTGTACGACGACACAACTGGCGAACTGAGCCCGTTGATGGGTCGCACCGGTACTGAGGACGCATCGCCGGGCCAAGTGCCTGCGCAGGCCGCCGTAGAACCGGAAGACCTGGACCGCGCCGCACGCGAAGCCGTGCTCGCGATGACGTCCGCCGATCCCGAAGTGGCCGCATCTGCATTCAGCAGGCTCGACGATGCCGTGAGCGCGATGGCGCCACTGGACGCAGCACCGGCCCCGGCCCCGGCGCCTGTGCAGGCGGCAGCGCTGCCCCTGCCGCCGAGCGATTCGGACGACATCGAAGAAGACGACCTGCTCGACATCTTCCTGGAAGAAGCGCGTGAAGTCGTTGGCAATGGCCTGGCCGCCATCGAAACGCTGGCGGCCAATCCGGCCGACGCGAGCGAGCTCACCACCTTGCGCCGCGCATTCCATACGCTCAAGGGCAGCTCGCGCATGGTGGGCCTCAATGAATTCGGCGAAGCAGCGTGGTCGATGGAGCAGGTCCTCAACACGTGGCTGGCCGACCAGAAACCCGCCACAGACGAGTTGCGGATTCTCTCGACCGATGCCATGAAGGGATTCGGCCGCTGGACCGACGACATCGCGGCGCACAACGATTCAGCGTGGAAGGCTTCGCAATTCCGCGTTGCGGCCGATGCATTGCGCATCGAGAACCGCTTGATGTCGCTGTCATTGCCGCAGGCGACAGAGCAGGTCGCGTCCGTGCAAGCGACCGATCTTGCCTTCGACCTGCCTGAAGAGTTTTCGCTCGATTTGCCGGACGCGCCTGTACAGGCAGCCGGCCAGCCGCCCGCCGAGCCGGAAATCCAGATCCCCGAGATCGACCTGCCTGATGCCGACGTTCCACCGGCGCAAGAAGATCCCACGATCAGCATTGATCCGCTTCACGCGCCCGTCACGGAGCCAGGCCTTGACCCGCTGCCGGTTGACATGAATTTCGGCGAGACACACGTCATCCGCGGTGAGCCGGCGCAAGCGCTGGAGATCCCGCACGGCGAGTTGCCCAAAGAGCTTGCTTTCGATGCGGCGCGCACCGTGATCTTGCGCTCGCCGGAGCCTGAACAAGCGCCGCCGCAGCCGATGGCGCCGGAGATGACTGCCGACATCGAAGGCATTGACTTTGGCAGCCTGGCTGAGGTTGCCGGGCCCGCGTCCGCTACACCCGAGCCAGCGCAGGTGCCTGCCATCGAGGTTTCGTTTGACGAGCTTGAGGACTTGGGCGAGGAAATCGACCTGTCACAGTTCGACGCGCCGCTCGACTTGCCGGCTGTAGAGCCAGCTTCCCCACTCGCGAGCCAGCCTGAAGCAACACCTGTGCAGGCTGACGAAGCTGTGCACGACGAGGCCACCGCTGCGGTGGCCGATGAACACGCCGATCTGCTCGCAGACTCCTTCGAGCCCCTTGAGGTCGCTTCAGAGATCGACGAGCAGGTCAAGGTCATCGGGCCATTGCGCATCGGCATACCGCTCTACAACGTTTACCTGAACGAAGCCGACGAATGGTCGCGCCGTCTTGCGACCGAGGTCGCCGAATGGGCGCTCGAGCTGAACCAGCCAGTGCCGGATTCGACAGTCGGTCTGGCCCACGCGCTTGCAGGCAGTTCCGCAACTGTGGGCTTTCATGCGCTGTCCGATATCGCGCGCGCCCTTGAAGCAGAGCTGCAGCACACCCAGCGCCTGGCTTGGGCCACGCCGCAACACGGCCGCGTGTTCAGCGAAGCCGCCGAGGAAATCCGCCGGCTCCTCCACCAGTTCGCGGCAGGGTTCCTGAAGGAGCCAACTGCGGGTGTCATCGAGGCGATGCAGAACCTGCGCGAACTCGAAATTCCGCGACGTGCCGAAGAGCCCGAAGATCTTGAGGAAGAGAGCTCGTTCGCCCCACCGGACTTCCAGGACACGCCCGTTACAGCGGATGCGGACAATGTGCACCTGTCGGCGCAGCCGCAGGAAGCGCAGCCCGAGCCCGTTGCCGAGTTCCTGCCCGAAGTGGTGCACGAAGAAGCGCCGGAAGAAGCGCCGGAAGAAGCGTCTGAAGTCGTGCTGGAAGCAGTCGCTGATGAAGCGCTGGAACCAGCTCCCGACGAGGCGCTGGATGTTTCTGCGCCGCAGGAGCCGACCCCGCTCGCGCCAGTGTTTTCCGCTTCGACCATGGCACCGCTGGTTGAGCGTCGCCAGGTCATGACCGAGCAGGACCAGGACGACTTCGACATTGCCGACGCAGTGGACCCCGACCTGTTCCCGATCTTCGAAGAAGAGGCGACCGAGCTGCTGCCGCAACTCGGTGGCGCCTTGCGCCAATGGACGGCGCGCCCCGAAAACCGCAGCGCGCGTGATGAATCGCTGCGCGCCTTGCACACCCTCAAGGGCAGTGCCCGGCTTGCTGGCGCTTTGCGCCTGGGTGAACTTGCGCACCGGATGGAATCGGAGATCGAGTACCTCGGCTTCGAGACGGTGACCACCTCCGACATCGAGCCCATCCTGCAAAGCTTCGACAACATGCAGGCGAACTTCGACGCGCTGCGCGCGACGGGGGGCCTGCCGCCTGCTGCCGCAGTTGAAGCCGCTCATGACGAGCCGGAAGAAGTCGATCTGTCGGGTGTCGATGCGCCTGCCGTGCAGCCGCTGGCTGATGACGCTGAGACGGCGCCGCCCACCGCGGTGTCGCCAGGCGCACAGACGCAGGCAGTCGATTGGGCGCAGGCCACCGCCCGGTCGCTGGTTGCCAAACCCGCTGCCATGAATCTCGCGCCGCAGCGCGCAGCCTCCAACCAGGCGGTGCGCGTGCGCTCGCAGCTTCTCGACCGCTTGGTGAACCAGGCTGGCGAGGTGATCATCACCCGTTCGCGCCTCGAAGCAGAATTGCGGCAGCTGCGCGGCTCGCTCACCGATCTCACAGGCAACCTGGACCGCCTGCGCGCGCAACTGCGCGATATCGAGCTGCAGGCCGAATCGCAAATGCAGTCGCGCCTGGCACAAGCCAAGGATTCGGCGGCTGGCTTCGATCCGCTGGAGTTCGACCGCTTCACGCGTGTGCAGGAACTCACGCGGATGATGGCTGAGTCGGTGAACGACGTCGCAACCGTGCAGCGCAACTTGCAGCGCACGGTTGAATCGACGGAAGACGACCTGATCGCCCAGGCCCGCCAGACTCGCGAGTTGCAGCGCGACCTGCTGCGCACTCGCATGGTCGAATTCGAAGGCATTTCGGATCGCCTTTATCGCGTCGTGCGCCTGGCCTCCAAAGAGACAGGCAAGCAGGTCAAGCTGGACATCACCGGTGGTTCCATCGAAATGGACCGCGGTGTGCTGGACCGCATGACGCCGGCGTTCGAGCACCTGCTGCGCAACTGCGTGGCGCACGGGATTGAAGACCCGCAGGTGCGTATTGCATCCGGCAAGGATGCTGCAGGCACGATCCTGATTGGCCTGCAGCACGAAGGCAACGACGTGTCCGTCGAGTTCCGCGATGATGGCGCCGGCCTTGACGTGGCGCGCATTCGCGAAAAGGCCTTGTCGCAGGGCCTGATCGCACCAGATGCGCAGCTGTCCGACCAGGATGCGGCCAACCTGATTTTCATGCCGGGCTTCTCGACGGCTGCCACGGTGACCGAACTCTCCGGCCGCGGTATTGGCATGGACGTTGTCCGTGCCGAAGTCAATGGCCTGGGTGGCCGCATCGAAACGGCCACGCAAGCAGGCAAAGGCACGAGTTTCCGTCTTGTGCTGCCATTGACGACGGCCGTGACGCAGGTCGTGATGATCCGCAGCGGCAAGCAGTCCGTGGGCGTGCCTGCAAACTTGATCGAAATCGTGCGGCGCGCGACGCCCAAGGACATCGAGCAGGCCTACAACTCGGGCACGTATGAATTTGGCGGCGAGCAGCTGCCGTTCTACTGGTCGGGGGCGCTGCTTCAATCATCGCAGCGCAGCGACGAGCCTCAATCGCGCACGCTACCTGTCGTCATCTTTCGAAGCGCTGCACAGCGCATTGCCGTGCACGTCGATGAAGTGTTGGGCAACCAGGAAGTCGTGGTGAAGAACCTCGGGCCGCAGCTCGCGCGCCTGCCGGGTCTTGCCGGCATGACGGTGCTGGCCTCTGGTGCTGTCGTGCTGATCTACAACCCGGTGGCGTTGTCCACTGTGTATGGCGAGCAGGCGCGCCAGATGAGCGCCGATCGTGCACAGCCCGACATGCTGGAAAGCGGCGGTGCCAGCACACCTGTGGCGCCGGTCGTGGCGCAGATTCCGCTCGTGCTGGTGGTGGACGATTCGATCACGGTGCGCCGCGTGACGCAGCGCCTGCTGCAGCGCGAAGGCTATCGTGTGGCGCTTGCCGCCGATGGCCTGCAAGCGCTCGAACGGCTTGCCGACGAGAAGCCCACCGTGGTCTTGTCGGACATCGAAATGCCGCGCATGGATGGCTTCGACCTGGCTCGCAACATTCGCGGCGACGCACGGCTCAAAGACCTGCCGATCATCATGATCACCTCGCGCATCGCGGAAAAGCATCGCGAACACGCGAAGGAACTCGGCGTCGATCACTACCTGGGCAAGCCGTACTCGGAAGAAGAGCTGCTGTCGCTGGTCAAGCACTACAGCACGGCTGCTTCGCTGGCCTAGGCCTGGCTGAAGCCGCGGGTAAGGCAGGGCCTTACTTCACGGCTTCACCGCTGCCGCATACCGCTTCAACGTCTTTTCCCTTGCTTCGTCGTGCTTCACGACAGGTAAGGGATAGTTCTTGATGCCATGCTCCCACGGCTCGTGAATCGCTTTGGCTCCCAACGCTTCGAGCTGCGGCAAATAGCGCTTGATGAAGGTGCCATCCGCATCAAACTTCCTGCTCTGGCTCACCGGGTTGAAGATGCGAAACCACGGCTGTGCATCGCACCCCGTTGACGCTGCCCATTGCCAGTTGCCGTTGTTCGACGAGAGCTCGTAGTCATTCAAGTGCAGCGCAAAGTAGCGCTCGCCACGGCGCCAGTCGAGCCCCAAGTCTTTCGTGAGAAAGCTCGCGACGACCATGCGCAGGCGGTTGTGCATGTACCCCGTACGGTTGATCTGCGCCATCGCGGCGTCCACCAGCGGGTAGCCCGTGCGGCCTTCGCACCATGCGGCAAAGAGCGCGTCGGCGTGTGAACCCTCCTCCCATTGCACCGCGTCGTAAGCAGGCCTGAAATTCGCGCCGGCGTGGTCGGTGCCCGCCACATGCGGAAAGTTCGCAAGGATCTGGAAGAAGAAGTCGCGCCAGATGAGCTCGCCCAGCCAGGTTGCTGCGCCTTCGTCGCCTTTGGCCTGTGATGCGTAGGCGCGCCGCGCCAGTTCGCGGACCGACACCGTGCCAAAGCGCAAATGCACCCCGAGATAGCTGGCACCTTGCAGGGCCGGAAAGTCGCGTGTCGCTGCATAGTCACTCACGCGATCGGCAAACGCATTGAGCAGGCCGCGGCCACCCGCGCTACCCGTGCCGATCTGCAGTTCTCGCAGATTCGTCGACTGGAACCCCAGCTCGGCAAGCGTCGGCACGGCCCGTTGCATGGGCTGCGGTCGCGCTGCAAGGGCCGCAGCATGAGGCGCAATCGGGTAGGACTTCAGGTAGAACGCATCGGCCGCCTTGGCCAGCCATGCGCGCTTGTAGGGCGTGAACACCGTGTAGGGCGTACCTGCCTGCGTCAGCACTTCCTGGCGCTCGAAGATCGTGTGGTCCTTGAACGTGTGAAACGCAATGCCCGCGCGCTGCAGTGCTTCGCGCACAAGCTGGTCGCGCGCGAGCGCCAGCGGCTCATCATCGTGATTTGCAAACACTGCCTGCACGCCGAGTTCCACGGCAAGCGCCGGCAGTTCAGCCACTGCGCTGGAACGCCGTGTGATGAGCCCCGCGTGTTCATTGCCGGCGAGCAGCCTCAGGTCGTCATCCAGCGAAGCAACCGAGTCGCGGATGAATTCCACCCGCCGGTCTTTGCGCGGCAGTGCGTCGAGGATGGTGGTGTCGAAGATGAACGCCGCCTGCACGGCGCGGCATGAGCGCAGCGCGTGGTGCAGCGCTGCGTTGTCGTGGGCGCGCAGGTCGCGTCGAAACCACATTAACCCCTTGGCGTAGTTCACTGGTATGGGTCGGCGTTAAAATCGTGGATCATGCCCGCCGATGAACCTCCCATCAACCTGACGCATCACTTTCTTATTGCGATGCCGGGTCTGCAGGATGAGGCATTCTCCAAAAGCGTCGTTTACCTCTGCGAGCACAGCGCTCGCGGCGCGCTCGGCCTGGTGATCAATAAACCTAGCGACATCGACCTGCGCAAGCTCTTCGACAAGGTCGAGCTGCCGCTGGGCCGCGACGACCTCGCGCGCACGCCGGTTTTCCAGGGCGGCCCGGTGCAAACAGAGCGCGGTTTCGTGCTGCACGAGGCGGTGTTCGCCGGTGATGGCGCCGCGCCTGCCGATCCCGTTTATGCCTCGACGATGACCATTCCGGGTGGCCTTGAAATGACCACGTCGAAAGACGTGCTCGAAGCCATTTCCACCGGAGCAGGCCCACGCAAAGTCCTGATCTCGCTCGGCTATTCGGCCTGGGGTGAAGGCCAGCTCGAATCGGAACTGGCCGAAAACAGCTGGCTGACCGTCGGTGCCGATCTCGCGGTCATTTTCGACACGCCAGTCGAGCAGCGCTACGCCAAGGCACTGATGCTGCTGGGTTTGGAAGCCTGGATGCTCTCCCCCGAGGCGGGACACGCATGAAATTGAGCCCCCACGCTCCCCCACTGCGTGTGGGTCGCTGCCCCCCGAGGGGGGCCCGCCCGCCTTGGGGCGGCCCGGCGGCGGGCGGCGTGAGCCCCCACGCTTGCCACTTCGTGTGCTGCGCTGCCCCCCAAGGGGGCTCCGCCCGCCTTGGGGCGGCCCGGCGGTGGGCGGCATGAGCGCCCCCGTGCTCGACGTCCCGCCCCACTTCAATACCTTTTTAGCTTTCGATTACGGCTTGAAGCGCACAGGCGTCGCCGTGGGCAATCGCCTGCTGCGCACAGCCACGGCGCAAAGCACCATCAAGGCTGAAGGTGACGCGCGGCTGGCGCAGGCCGAGTTGCGAGTCAAAGAGTGGCAGCCCGACGCACTCGTCGTCGGTGTGCCTTTCCACCCCGATGGCGCGAGCCACGACAATACGCTGCGCGCCCGCAAATTCGCGCGCCAGTTACGCGGGCGGCTGAAGCTGCAGGTGTATGAAGTCGATGAGCGCTACAGCACCACCGAAGCCCTTGCGGGCGGCGCGCGCGACCCGGACGGCGGCGCCGCCTGCGTGATTCTTGAACAGTTCCTGAGGAGCCTGCCATGAGGACAACACTGTGAGCAGCCTGATGCTGGATGCCGAAGCCCTGTACCGCGAACTCGCCCGCGGCGTGCGGCAGCTGGCCACATCCGACACACGCCTGGTCGGCATCACGTCCGGCGGCGCCTGGCTGGCCGAGCGCCTGCACAAGGACATGAATCTTCCCGGCGCACCCAGCGCGATCTCGTCGGCCATGCACCGCGACGACTTCTCCAAGCGCGGCATGTCCGGCGCGGGCACGCAGACCGTGCTCGACTTCGACGTGAACAACGCCAACATCATCCTGCTCGACGATGTGCTCTACACCGGCCGCACGATTCGCGCGGTGCTCAACGAACTCTTCGACTACGGCAGGCCGGCAAGCGTGAAGCTCGCCGTGCTCGTTGACCGCGGCGGGCGCGAGTTGCCCGTGCAGCCCGACTACGCGGCGGCACGCGTCACGTTGCCTTCTGCCCAGTCACTCTCGCTTGCGCGCGACGACGCAGGCGTCTTCAGCTTTCGCATCGAGGGTAACTGACCCATGCTGTACAAGCGCAACCCGCAACTCAACAAGAACGGCGAACTCGTTCACCTGCTCTCCATCGAGGGCCTGCCGCGCGACATCGTCACGCACATCCTCGACACGGCTGCAAGCTTCGTGAGCGTGAGCGACCGCGAGGTCAAGAAGGTGCCGCTGCTGCGCGGCAAGAGTGTGTTCAACCTGTTCTTCGAGAACTCGACACGCACACGCACCACCTTCGAGATCGCGGCCACACGCCTGTCCGCCGACGTGATCAATCTCGACATCGCGCGCTCATCGGCCTCCAAGGGCGAGTCGCTGCTCGACACGATCGCCAACCTGTCAGCGATGGCTGCTGACCTGTTTGTCGTGCGGCACAGCGAGTCGGGCGCGCCGTACCTCATCGCGCAGCATGTCGCGCCGCATGTGCATGTGATCAATGCGGGCGACGGCCGGCACGCGCACCCCACGCAGGGGCTGCTCGACATGTACACGATCCGTCACTACAAGAAAGACTTCTCGAACCTCACGGTGGCCATCGTGGGTGACGTGCTTCACTCACGCGTGGCACGCTCGGACATCCATGCGCTCACGACGCTCGGCTGCGCTGAAGTGCGCGTGGTCGGCCCCAAGACGCTCGTGCCCGGCGACATGGCGCAGATGGGTGTGCGTGTGTGCCACTCGCTCGAAGAAGGCATTCGCGATTGCGACGTCGTCATCATGCTGCGCCTGCAGAACGAGCGGATGAGCGGTGCGCTGCTGCCATCGTCGCAGGAGTTCTTCAAGAGCTTTGGCCTCACGCCCGAGAAACTGCAACTCGCCAAGCCCGACGCCATCGTGATGCATCCGGGGCCGATCAATCGCGGTGTCGAGATCGACTCTGCGGTGGTCGATGGCAAACAGAGCGTGATCTTGCCGCAGGTCACATTCGGCATCGCGGTGCGAATGGCGGTGATGAGCATCGTTGCAGGGAACGACGCATGAACATACTGATCAAAAACGGCCGCGTGATCGACCCGGCCTCGGGGTTCGACAAAGTCAGCGACATCGCGATGGCGGCGGGCCAGATTGTTTCGATCGGCGCAGCGCCAGCTGGCTTTTCGCCCGCAAAGACCATCGACGCTACCGGCTGCATCGTCGCGCCGGGCCTTGTCGATCTCGCGGTGCGGCTGCGCGAGCCGGGGCACGAACACGAGCGCATGCTTGAGAGCGAAATGGCAGCCGCCGTCGCAGGCGGCATCACGAGCCTGGTGTGCGCGCCCGATACCGAGCCCGTGCTCGATGAGCCGGGCCTGGTCGAAATGCTGAGGTTCCGTGCAGAGAAGTTGCATCAGGCGCGCGTGTTCCCGCTCGGCGCCCTCACACGAAATCTCGAAGGCGAAATCCTCACCGAAATGGTCGAGCTCACCGAGGCCGGCTGCGTCGGCTTCAGCCAGGCGGAGATTCCGCTGGCGAACACGCAAGTCATGCTGCGCGCCCTGCAGTACGCGGCCACTTACGGCTACACGGTGTGGCTGCGGCCGCAAGAGCAGTTCCTGGGCCGCGGCGTTGCAGCAAGCGGCGCGCTGGCCACGCGGCTTGGGCTTTCCGGCGTGCCTGTGGCGGCCGAAACCATCGCGCTGCACACGATCTTCGAACTGGTGCGCGCGACCGGGGCGCGCGTGCACCTCTGCCGACTGAGCAGTGCGGCGGGCGTCGACCTGCTGCGTGCTGCCAAAAAGCAGGGCCTGCCGGTGACTGCCGACGTCAGCATCAACTCGCTGCACCTGACGGACAACGACATCGGCTACTTTGACAGCCGGCTGCGCCTGAACCCGCCAGTGCGCCAGCAGCGCGACCGCGACGCGCTGCGTGAAGGCCTGGCCGACGGAACGATCGACGCGCTGGTCTCCGATCACACGCCCGTCAATGAAGACGCAAAGACCTTGCCGTTCGCGGAAGCAGAGCCTGGTGCCACGGGCCTGGAGTTGCTGCTGAGCATGGCGGTCAAATGGAGCGACAACAGTGGCGTCGCGCTCAGTCGTGCGCTCGCCGTGTTGACGCATGAGCCGGCCAAAGTGCTGGGCGCGTCACTGGGCACTTTGCAGTCCAGCGCGGGCCGGCTCGTAGAAGGCGGTGTCGCCGACTTGTGCATCTTCGATGCGGCGGCGCACTGGACCGTGACGGACGCCGCGCTGCGCAGCCAGGGCAAGCACACACCGTTCTCGGGTTACGAAGTGCCGGCACGCGTGCGCTGCACGATCGCTGCCGGGCAGGTCGCCTACGAAGGCTGGGCGCAGGCTTGAAACTTCTGCGAGCGGTGTGGACGGCATTGCGCGTGATCGCGCAGGTATTGTCCGGCGTGGGCATCATCCTCACGCAGTTCAAGCGCATCGACCAGCCAGCGCGCGAAGCGCACGTGCAGGCCTGGGCCAACCGGATGTTGGGCGCCCTGGGCATCACGCTCGAAGTGCGCGGCGAACCCGTCGCACAGGGGCCAACGATGATGGTCGCCAATCACATTTCGTGGCTCGACATCCTGGTGATGCACGGCGCGCGGTACTGCCGCTTTGTGTCGAAGGCCGACGTGAAGCACTGGCCACTGATCGGCACGCTGGCAACGGGCGCTGGCACGATCTACATCGAGCGCGAATCACGGCGTGATGCGCTGCGTGTGGTGCACCACATCGCCGAGAGCCTGCAGCGCGGCGAAGTGGTCGGGGTGTTTCCTGAGGGCACGACCAGTGACGGGCTCGGCCTGCTTCCCTTCCACGCCAACATCATTCAGGCGGCGATCGCAGCGCATGCACCCGTGCAGCCCGTTGCGCTGCAATACGTTGATTCGGCCACTCGCGGGGCGAGCCTCACGCCGTGCTACGTCGGCGACGACACGCTGGTCGGCTCCGTGTGGAAGCTGTTGACGGGTGCGCCTGTGACAGCAGTGGTCAGCTTCGGCCCACCGCAGCAATCGCAGGGGCGCGATCGCAGGGCGTGGGCGGCTGATCTGCGCACGGCAGTAGGCTCGCTCAGGCAAACCTGAGGCAAGTGCACCGGCGGCACGCAAGGCATGCCGCGCACTCAGCCAGCTGCGCGGCAAGGCCGGCGCGGGCCGCCGTCACGCTTCGTCCAGGCCCTCGACGCGGGCCGCACGTGGCGGCTTTCGAAAAAGCACTTCACCCGTCGGAACATGCACAACACGGATCTCGCTCGCTGGCGAGGTGAAGCTCTTGGCAGCAATGCTGATGGCGAGCGCGTGGTCGCTCACGGCGTAAGACTGTGAACCCGACGCGGGCCAGAACCGGCCAATGATGGGCTGGTTGCTTTCAATGCGGTAATCGGCGGAAGTCATGGGGCCTCTCCTGTGATTCGCAGGATGCAGGTTACGCCGATCCGGTGGCAAATGGATGAAAGAAATCGCACAACACTGCGTAAAGTCTGCGCTGCGCTGCAACATGACGGACCTTTACAATCGCCGCACGCCGCCGTAGTTCAATGGATAGAACGAGCGCCTCCTAAGCGCTAGATACAGGTTCGATTCCTGTCGGTGGTACCAGCTTTCACGGGTACGTGAACCCTCACTACTTCGACAGCAACCGCATCGCCTCTTCCAGCCCCTTGATCGTCAGCGGGTACATGCGCTGGTTCATCAGTTGCTGCATCACGCTGATCGACTGGCGGTACTGCCAGACTCCCTGTGGCTCGGGGTTGATCCAGGCGAATTTCGGGAAGGCGTTGGTTAGGCGCTGCAGCCACTCGGCACCAGCTTCCTCGTTGTTGTATTCGACGCTGCCGCCCGGCTGCAGGATTTCATACGGACTCATCGTCGCGTCGCCGACGAAGATCAGTTTGTAGTCCTTGTTGTATTTGCGGATGATGTCCCACGTCGCGAACTTCTCGCTGAAGCGGCGGCGGTTGTTCTTCCACATGAAGTCGTACACGCAGTTGTGGAAGTAATAGAACTCCAGGTGCTTGAACTCCGCCTTCGCCGCTGAAAACATTTCCTCGACGCGGTGGATGTGCTCGTCCATCGTGCCGCCCACATCCATCAACAACAGGATCTTCACGTTGTTGTGGCGCTCGGGAATCATCTTGATGTCGAGCCAGCCCGCGTTGGCAGCGGTGGACTTGATCGTGTCGTCCAGATCCAGTTCGTCGGCCGCGCCTTCACGCGCGAACTTGCGCAGCCGGCGCAGCGCTACCTTGATGTTGCGCGTGCCAAGCTCCTGCGTATCGTCGTAGTCTTTGTAAGCGCGCTGGTCCCACACCTTCACGGCGCTCTTGTTGCGGCTCTTGTCCTGGCCGATGCGGATGCCCTGTGGGTTGAAGCCGTACGCGCCGAACGGCGACGTGCCGCCGGTGCCGATCATCTTGTTGCCGCCCTCGTGGCGTTCTTTCTGCTCTTCGAAGCGCTTCTTGAGCGTTTCCATCAGCTCGTCCCAGCCCATCGCCTCGATCTTCGCCTTCTCTTCGGCGCTGAGTTCGAGCTCCAGGTTCTTGCGCAGCCACTCAAGCGGCAAGTCCTTGGTGAAGTCCGCGACCATCTCCACGCCCTTGAAGTAGGCAGCGAAGGCGCGGTCGAATTTGTCGTAGTGCTTCTCGTCTTTGACGAGCGATGTACGAGCGAGATAGTAGAAGTCGTCGACGCTCCAGCCGTCTTCACTCGCGGGGCCGACGACGCCTTTTTGCACGGCTTCGAGCAGGACGAGGTACTCCTTCACCGACACCGGCAACTTCGCGCTGCGAAGCGTGTAGAAGAAGTCGATCATCATGGCGTCGTCTCCTAGGGGGCGGTCGCTTCGATTGTCTTGTTCGACCGCCATCTGCGAACGAAGATCGTCCGGTGACGGTATGCGTAGTTGAGCATCCACGCCGATGCGACCAGGCTCAGCGCGACTGCAACCACCGATGCTTCCGCGCCAAATGCGCCGCCGCTGAGCCACTCGTTGCCCGGGCGGGTCGAGATGAGCCAGCCTTTCGCCGCGCCGCCTGAGACAGGCACGCCGAACACTGTGCCCTGCACGAAGTTCCACGCCATGTGAATGCCCATGACCAGCGGCAGCGAGCGCGTGAGGTGATACACGAGCCCGAGCAGGACGCCTGCTTCAACGGCAATCGCGAACGAGCTCCACACAGTGGCGCCCGGATTCATGATGTGCACTCCGCCGAAAAACAGCGCGGAGATGGCAAGCGCGGGCCACGTGCCCAGGCCTTCTTCGGCGATGCGAAAGATGACGCCGCGAAAGACGATTTCCTCGGAGACAGCAGCGCCCAGGCCAACCACCAGCAGCGGCTTGACCCAATCCACGTCGTCTTGCGTGCCTGTGACCACGTAACTGCCAGCCAGCCACATCACGCCGATCGTCGCTGCGATGAAGGCCGCGCCAAAGAAGATGCCGGCCAGGCCGTGCGGCACGACTTTGCGCCACGCGAGTTCGACCGGCGTGCGCTTCTCGATGAAGTACACGAGGATCCAGTACGCGCCAACAAACGGAACCAGCTGCCTCACCAGGATCGACAGGCTCTGTGGGTTGACCGGCGTCCCTCGCACGTCCAGGCCCATCAGGCGCGCACCCACGGTCAGCATAGCGAGCGCGGCTGCGGCCATCAGCAGGAAGATGACGATTCGCGCGAGCGGCGAATAGACCAGCCGCCGCTTCCATTTTCTGGCGTCCGCCGGGGTCTGATAGGCGATCGTGTTCATCGTGGCTTGGCCATCAGGTAGTTCAGTTGCGCCTTTGCTTCGGGCCATTCGCCGGCGGTCATGCTGTACATGACGGTGTCGCGCACAGTGCCGTCGCGGCGCGGCGCGTGGTGGCGCAGCACGCCGTCTTTTTTCGCGCCCAGCCGCTCGATCGCGCGCTGGCTCGCAAAGTTGAAGTTGTCCGTGCGCCAGCCCACGAGCTTCGCGCCCAGTGTTTCAAAGGCATGCGTCAGCAGCAACAGCTTGCACGATGTGTTCACGTGGCTGCGCTGCCAGCTCTGGCCGTACCACGTGTAGCCGATTTCGAGCCGTTCGATGGCGGGCACGATGTCGTGATAGCGCGTGGTGCCGATGACTTTGCCGCTCGCTTTGTCGCGCACCACAAAAGGCAGCATGTGGCCGTCGGCGAAGCCTTTGAGCGCGAAAGCCACATAGGCCGGCGCTTCCCCGGGGGCGGGCACGGAGGTGATCCGCAGGTTCCACAATTCGCCGTCCTGGGCGGCGGCTTCGATGCCGCCGACGTGGTCAGCGCTCATCGGCTCCAGCCGCACCAGCGGCGTTTCGAGCGTGCAGGGTTCTGGCTTGAGCATCGTGCGTGACGTATCAGGCGGGCATCACCGGTTGTGGCGCTGCATGAACACGAGCTTTTCGAACAGGGTCACGTCCTGTTCGTTCTTCAGCAGCGCGCCCACCAGCGGCGGCACCACCACCTTGTCGTCCTTGCTTTGCAGCGCCGCGAGGGGGATGTCTTCTGCGACGAGCAACTTCAGCCAGTCGAGCAGCTCGCTCGTCGAAGGCTTCTTCTTCAGGCCCGGCAAATTCCGCACGTCGTAAAACGTCTTCATCGCGAGCGTGAGCAGATCTTTCTTCAGGCCAGGGAAGTGCACGTCGACGATCTGCTTCATCGTGTCGGCGTCCGGGAACTTGATGTAGTGGAAGAAGCAGCGGCGCAGGAATGCGTCGGGCAGCTCTTTCTCGTTGTTGGACGTGATGAACACGAGCGGGCGGTGCTTCGCCTTGACCAGCTCGCGGGTTTCGTACACATAGAACTCCATGCGGTCGAGCTCGCGCAGCAAGTCGTTCGGGAATTCGATGTCAGCCTTGTCGATCTCGTCGATCAGCAGTGCGACGGGCTGCTCCGCCGTGAAGGCCTGCCACAACACACCGCGGACGATGTAGTTATGGATGTCCTTGATCTTCTCGCCGCCGACGATGTCCTTGAGCTGCGAGTCGCGCAGGCGGCTCACGGCGTCGTACTCGTACAGGCCCTGCTGCGCCTTGGTGGTCGACTTGATGTGCCACTGCAAAAGTGGCATGCCGAGCGCCTGGGCGACTTCTTCGGCCAGCATGGTTTTGCCGGTGCCGGGTTCACCCTTGACGAGCAGGGGGCGCTGCAAGGTGATGGCAGCGTTGACGGCCAGCATCAGGTCTTGCGTGGCAACGTAGTTCTGGGAGCCTTGAAACTTCATGGATGACACTCGGGTGGGCAGACCGGGGAGAAAGGTGATGGGCCGGCGCGCAGACGCCGCATATAATCGAAGGTTGATTCGGATTGTGATCGCAAAATGACCAAGTTGTTGACCACGCTTTTCGCCCTGACTGTCGCTTTCGTGACGGTGTCGGCCCAAGCACAAACCGCAGCGCCTGCTGCACCGGCGGCCCCAGCTGCAACGCCCGCGGCGAAGGCAGCCACCCCCAAGTCACTGGAAGCCAAGGCCGCCATGTGCATCGGCTGCCATGCGATCAAGGGCTACCACGCCACATTCCCTGAGGTCTATCGCGTACCGATGATCGCGGGACAGAACGCGAAGTACATCGCCTCTGCCCTCACGGCTTACAAGAACGGTGACCGCAAGCATCCGACGATGCGCACCATTGCCGCCAGCCTGAGCGAGCAGGACATCACCGATCTGGCTGCGTACTACGAGAGCGAAGGCAAGGCCGAACAGAAGACGCTGGCCGACAAGCCCAACGTGGAGCCGAACGCGCAAGTCTCGGGCCTCATGCAAAAAGCAGCTTGCGTCTCGTGCCACGGTGCCAACTTCTCCAAGCCGATCGACCCGAGCTATCCCAAGATCGCGGGCCAGCACCCTGACTACCTGTTCGTTGCCCTGAAGGCTTACAAGACCGAAGGCAACCCGCAAGTGGGCCGCGCCAACGGCGTGATGGGCGCCATCGCCAAGCAGTTCACCAATGCCGAGCTCAAAGAGCTTGCCAACTATGTGGGCAAGCTCGACGGCGAGCTGGTCACCAAGCCCCAAAGCCGGATGCGCTGAACCCGGCGCTTCGCAACGACAAGGCCCCGCGCGGGGCCTTTTTCATTTTCAGCGGCGGGTTTCTAGTCCTTGGTGGCGCGCCTTTGCACGCAGGCGACGTAGGCATTCCCGTCCGGTGGCCGCCCCGACCGCTGGCTCTCCCACAGCATCGTGCCCAGGCATTCCATCGCTTCATGGTGCGCGTCATGCACCGACCCACGGCGCGCAGCGAGCAATTCGACGGCCTGGCGGATGCCGCGAGGCTGGTCGATGGAGCATTGCTCGCTGATCGACAAGTGCATCGACAAATGCAAAAACGGATTTGTCTGGCCATCCGCGCCGTCGAACGACTTGGCAACGGCTGCGTCTGCATCCGCCATTTCGGCGTCGTACTCCGGGTGTTCCGCCAGCCACTGGCCCGCCAGCGTCTGCAGCGCGTCCATGGGTTGCGCGTTGCGCTGTCTTGCATGCACATCGCAGAAGAAGCGGCGCACCTCTTCCTGGGAAGGATTGAACATAGGCGGCCAGCGTAGCACGCGAATAAACTCCCCGGAAACCGCGGAGACTTTCATGACAACCCACGCCTTCATCTGCGATGCGATCCGCACGCCGTTTGGCCGCTATGGCGGCGCACTTTCATCGGTCCGTACGGACGACCTGGCCGCCATCCCGCTGCGTGCCTTGATGGCGCGCAACCCGAATGTGGACTGGCAGGCCGTGACAGACGTGATCTACGGCTGCGCGAACCAGGCGGGCGAAGACAACCGCAACGTGGCGCATATGGCCAGCCTGCTGGCGGGGCTGCCGCTGGAGGTGCCCGGCGCCACGGTCAACCGCCTGTGCGGCTCAGGCCTCGATGCGATCGGCATTGCAGCGCGTGCCATCAAGTCAGGCGAGGCCACGCTGATGATCGCTGGCGGCGTCGAGAGCATGAGCCGCGCGCCGTTCGTGATGCCCAAAGCCGAGTCAGCTTTTTCACGCACGAATACCGTGTATGACACGACGATCGGCTGGCGCTTCATCAACAAGCTGATGAAGGAAAAATACGGTGTCGACTCCATGCCCGAGACTGCTGAAAATGTGGCGAGCGACTACAAGATCGAGCGCGAGGCGCAAGACCGCATGGCACTCGCTTCGCAAATGAAAGCAGTGGCCGCGCAGAAGGCCGGCTTCTTTGATGCGGAGATCACGCCCGTCACCATTGCGCAGAAAAAGGGCGATGCCATCGTCGTGTCAAAAGACGAGCATCCGCGCGAGACCAGCATGGAGTCGCTGGCCAGGCTCAAGGGCGTTGTCAGGCCCGATGGCACCGTCACCGCCGGCAACGCGAGCGGCGTGAACGATGGATCGTGCGCGCTGCTGATTGCCGACGAGCAGACGGCGGCCCGCTACGGCCTGACTGCGCGTGCCCGCATCGTGGGCATGGCGACAGCCGGCGTGCCGCCGCGCATCATGGGTATCGGCCCTGCGCCTGCCACGCAGAAGGTGTTGGCACTCACAGGCCTCACGCTCGAGCAGCTCGACGTGATCGAGCTCAATGAAGCCTTTGCGGCGCAAGGGCTCGCCGTGTTGCGCACGCTCGGCCTGCGCGATGACGACGCGCGAGTCAACCCGAATGGTGGTGCCATCGCGCTTGGGCATCCGCTGGGTGCGTCAGGCGCACGCCTTGCCACCACGGCCGTCAATCAGTTGCACCGCACGGGCGGGCGCTATGCGCTGTGCACGATGTGTATCGGCGTCGGCCAGGGCATCGCGCTGATTCTCGAGCGCGTCTGAGCGGCTGGCCGGCTAAGCCGGCACCGGCTCGATGGCCAGCGCTTGCATGAGGGCGTCGAGCAGTTCGGCCAGTGGCGCTTCGAATTCAGCAAGCAGTGCCGACACGCGCGTGGCGTCTTCATGCTGCCTGAGCGCCAGCTCCAGCGCGTCTGCGCGTGTCTGCACCAGCGTCGCGCCTATGTTGGCGGCCACGCCCTTGGACGTGTGCGCGAGCCTTTCCGCCGTGGCCGTGTCGCCTGCATCAAGCGCATCGCGCAGTTCCTGCACCACGCTGGCTTGCCCGGCGCAGTACCGCCGCAGCATGGCCAGATACAGCGGCTTCTTGTTCATCATGTGCGACAGGCCAAGCCTGGTGTCGAGGCCGCTGACATTTTGTGGAATGCCGTCGGCGCCAAGCGAGGGGGCCCCTGGTGCAGGCGTCTGCGCAGCAGCGATGTGATCGTCTGCCGGCGCAATCCAGCGCGCCAGCACTGTTGCCAGCGCCTGCGGATCGATCGGCTTGACGATGAAGTCGTTCATGCCCGCCTCCATGCAATTGCGACGATCCTGCTCCATGGCGTTGGCTGTCATCGCGGCGATGGGGAGATCGGCCATGCCCGGCAGGCCGCGTATCGCGCGCGTGGCTGTAACGCCATCCATCACGGGCATCTGCATATCCATGAAGACCAGGGCGTAGCGGGTCTTCTGGACCATCTGCAGTGCCACGAGACCGTTGTCCGCGACGTCCACCGTGACGCCTGCGTCTTCCAGCATTTCGCGGGCGACTTGCTGGTTGATGTCGTTGTCTTCCACGAGCAGCACGCGGGCGCGACGGTGCGGTGCGCGCAGGTCGTCAGCAACTGCGACAGTGGTGGTGCCACGCGACGCGGGGCGGGAGCTGCCCAGTGCGCTCATCGTGGTGTCAAAGAGCAGCGAAGGCGTCACGGGTTTGACCAGCACATCGCGGATTCCGGCGTCGTGCGCTTCCTTGCGCGCCTCTTCGCGGCCATAGGCCGTCACCATCAGAACCATCGGAGGTGACTTCAGGCCGAGTGCGCGAATGCGTCGAGCCGTCTCCATGCCGTCGATGTCGGGCATGCGCCAGTCCAGGTACACCACGTCGTAGCCTTGCCCGCTGGCGGCGGCGCGCTGCACTTCATTGATGGCGGCCAGCCCGCTCGCCGAGCCGCCGGTCGTGAAGGTCATGCCCGTCAGCATCTCGGTGATCACGGCCCGCGCCTGGTCGTTGTCATCCACCACCAGCGCCCGACGGCCGCGCAGGTCGGGATTGGGCAGCAGCTCGCGCTTCCTGGCGGCGCTGATACCGACCCGGGCGCTGAACCAGAACGTGCTGCCCTTGCCGAATTCGCTTTCGACGCCGACATCGCCGTCCATCAGGTCCACCAGCCGCTTGGAGATCGCCAGGCCCAGGCCCGTGCCGCCGAAGCGGCGCGTGGTGGATGAGTCGGCCTGCGAAAAACTCTGGAAGAGCCGGGACTTTTGCTCCGCGGTCAGGCCGATGCCGGTGTCGCGCACGCGAAAGTGCAGCAGCACGTCGGCATCCGTGCGTTCGCTGGCGCGAACCGAGATGACGATCTCACCGCTCTGCGTGAACTTCACCGCGTTGTTCGAGAGATTCAGCAGGATCTGCCCGAGGCGCAGCGAATCGCCGATCAGGTGGCTCGGCACATCCGGCGCCACTTCGAACACCAGCTCCAGGCCTTTGGCATGGCACTTTTCGCTGATGACGCTGCTCGTGGTGTCCAGCAGCTTCTCGACTTCGAACTCGGCCTGCTCCAGGTCCATCTTGCCGGCCTCGACCTTGGAGAAGTCCAGGATGTCGTTGATCACGCCCAGCAGGTGCTGGCCCGAGGTCTGGACTTTGGTGATGTAGTCGCGCTGGCGCTCTGTGAGGTCTGTCTTGAGCACCAGGTGCGACAGGCCAATGACCGCGTTCATGGGCGTGCGGATTTCGTGGCTCATGTTCGCCAGGAAGTTCGACTTCATGCGCGTCGCTTCCTCGGCGATTTCCTTGGCATGGCGAATCTGCTCTTCCTGCCGGCGCCGCTCGGTAATGTTGCGGCTGATGCTCAGCACGCCCTGCGCCTGGCCGTCTTCATCCCACAGCGGGGACACCACGGTGTCGTAGAGGACGCGCCGGCCATCGAACAATGTCACCCATTGCTCGCACGACTGCTCCTGCAGCAGCGCCCTCGTGCGGTCCTCGCAGGCCTGGATCTCACGTGCAACGTCGCTGGGGAACAGGTCGTGCGCAGTGAGGCCGCAGATCGATTCGGCGGTGCGGCCGACCATCGAGGCGAAGGCCGTGTTGCAGCGGATGTACCGCCCGTCACAGTCCTTGTAGACGATCACGTCTGAAATCGAGTTGATCAGGGTGGCGAGCGTGGCCTCCTGGCGGCGCTTGCCTTCTTCCGCGCGTTTGAGGGCAGTGACATCCCTGAAGGAGCAGATGTACATCGCTTCGCCCGCGCCCTGCGTCAGGAAGGCGGTGATCTCCACGTCGCGCAGGCTTGCGTCCTTGCGGCGATGCTGGGATTCGAATGTGACAGGGCGCTTGAATTTGTCGAGCGCCGCATCCAGTGCCGGCAGTTCCGTCAGCTGGAACTTGCTGTCGAAATCCGTGAAGCACCGGCCCAGCAAATCGGCCTGCGTGTAGCCGAGGTGGCAGCACGCGGCAGGGTTGGCGTAGGTGACCTTGCAGGTGAGCCGGCTGAGCCAGATCATCGGGCCCGAGTTTTCAAGGACCAGATGGTTGAACATCATCTTGCCCTCGTAGCGAAGCCGCTCAGTCACATCGCGGAAGGTGATGATGCCGCCCACCGTGCGGCCATGCACGCGCTGCGGCGTGACATGGCGCTCCAGTGTGCGGCCATCCTTCAACGCGATGAAATGCAGCGATTCGCTGTCGGGGTTGAGCCGGCGCTGCGCAATGTGGTCGAGCAGCTCCTGCGGATTCGCCATCTGCTCGCACTGCAGCGCAATCACATCGGCGGCGCTCAGGTCGGCCAGTTTTTCTTCAGGAATGCGCCACATCTCGATGAAGCGGATGTTGAAGTACACCGACCCGTCTGAAAATTGCTGGGTGAGGATGCCGTCGCTTGCGGAATCGAGCGTGGACACCAGCATGTCATGCGAGGCGCGCAGCGCTTCAAGTTCTCGAAGGCGAGCTTGCAGCTGTTGCTCGGATTCGGCCAGCGCGAGCGCAAGGTCGTTGACGGTTCTGTCCATCGGACCATGACACCATCGCCAGGCGCTGGCCGCTTAAGCAAATTGCCTAGTCAGGTTAAGGCAAAGGCAGGGCGGCAAAAGCCACGCCAGGCGCCCCAGGGTTCAGGAGCCGCCCCAGCCTCGGGGCTGATCGCTGCGTTCGCGGCGGCGCTTGTCGCTCTCGGCGCGCTCCTGCGCCATCTGCTCTTCGAGTTGCTGGCGGCCCTGCTTGACGACGGCGATGAGCTTGGCGCGGTCCTTGTAGTGCGGATACATCTTCTCGAACAGCTCGACGTTGTGGCGGCGAAAGCGCACGGCCAGGTTGCGCGCTTCGTGCGGTGGGTAGCCCAGCACTTCGAGCACCGTGCGCGCGCTGCGCAGGCTCGCTTCAAACACTTCGCGCTCCACCCGCGTGATGCCGCGGTCGCGAAGGCGGTTCCAGTGCGTCACGTCGCGCGCACGGGCAATGAGTTCGAGGTGCGGGAAATGTTCGCGCGCGAGATCGGCAATTTCGAGCGATTGCTCGGTATCGTCCACCGCGATCACCATGATCTTCGCGGTGTCGGCGCCTGCGGTGCGCAGCAAGTCGAGCCGGGTCGCGTCCCCGTAGAACACCTTGTAGCCGAACGAGCGGGCCGCCTCGATCATGTCGGCATCGTGGTCGAGCACCGTGGCCGAAATGCCCTGCGCCCCCAGCAGGCGGCCGATGATCTGCCCGTAGCGGCCGAAGCCCGCGATGATCACCGGCGCGTGCTGCTGCTCGCTGATTTCGTCGAGCTGCGCCACGTTGCAGTAGGCCCATCGCGGCAACAGCAGCTTGTCGATCGCCACGAGCACCAGCGGACTCAGCAGCATGGAGACTGCGACCGCGCCGATCAGCAACGACGATGTTTCAGGCTGCAGGATGTTTGCGCCCGTTGCCGCCTGGAACACCACGAAGGCGAATTCACCGCCTTGCGCGAGCAGCAGCGTGAACACCGGCCTTTCCTGCATGGGCAGGTTCATGCCGCGCGAAATGCCGTAGATCACCGCGCCTTTGACGGCCATGAAAGCCAGCACGATGATCGCCATGAGGCCGGGGGACTTCGCCAGCACGCCAAAGTCGATGCTCATGCCGACGGCGATGAAGAACAGGCCGAGCAAGAGCCCCTTGAACGGCTCGATGTCGGTCTCCAGTTCGCGGCGGTACTCGCTCTCGGCAAGCAGCACACCGGCCAGGAAGGCGCCAAGCGCCATCGACATGCCCACGAGCTGCATCAGCGCCGCAATAGCCACCACCAGCAGCAATGAAGCCGCCGTGAAGATCTCCGGCGTCTTGCTCTTGGCGATCCAGCGCAGCAGCGGGCGCAGCAGAAGACGGCCACCCACGACGATGCCCGCCACCACGCCGATGGCCTTGAGCGCTTCAAGCCAGGCGCTGCTGCCGGCATCGCTGCCGCCCGTGCTGCCCAGCAAGGGCAGCAGAGCGAGAATCGGGATGGCTGCCACGTCCTGGAAGAGAAGAATCGAAAAGCCCGCCTGCCCGCTCGACGTCGGCAGCAGGTTGCGCTCGCCCATCACTTGCAGGGCGATTGCCGTGGACGACAGCGCGAGCCCCAGCGAGGCCACCAGTGCAATTCGCCACGGCACGCCAGCCGCGATGGCGACGGCGCACAGGACCACCGCGCAGGCGGCGACCTGGGCTGTGCCCCAGCCGAAGATTGGCCGGCGCAAGGCCCAGAGGCGCTTGGCTTCCAGCTCCAGGCCGACCAGGAACAGCATCAGCACCACGCCGAATTCGGCGAAATGGAGGATGTCCTGCACGTTGGTCACCAGCCTCAGCCCCCAGGGGCCGATGGCGATGCCGGCAGCGAGATAGCCAATGATCGACCCCAGGCCGAGCGCGCGCGAAAGCGGCACGGCAAAGACGGCTGCGCCCAGGTAGATCAGGCTGTTGGTGAGCCAGGCAGGTGCGTGTTCCATCAGCTGGTGGCCTCGCTGGCAGGGCGGTCAGATACCGGCACTTCACAGGCCGGGCATTGTTCGAGCTCGTCCAGCTCAGGCCATTGCGGCCAGCTGGCGAGGCGCTCGCTGAAAGTCTTCACGTGGTCGGTCACCGCTTCGTCGCTGGCCGAATGTGCGCCATGCAGCACCATTGGCGGCAAAAACCGCATGCCGCACAAGGCGGCAGTCTGTTCGTAGGGCGGCAGGAAGGCATCGAAGAAGTAGCGGTTGTAGCTTTGAGGGTGATACGACGATTCGGGGCCGCCCGTGGTCGCGACGAGCCAGATGTCCTTGCCGCGCAACGCTGTGCCTCTGGTGCCGTAGGCCCAGCCGTAGGTAAGCACTTCGTCCATCCAGAGCTTGAGCAGCGCCGGCATCGAATACCACTGCACCGGGTGCAGCAGCACGATGAGCGATGCTGCAGCTGCGGCCCCCTGTTCGGCGGCTACATCGATGTCGTAGTCGGGGTAGAGGGAGTACAGGTCGTGCACCTTCACGCCCTGCGTGCTGCGTGCCGCATCCATGAGCTGCCTGTTGACGCGCGAGTCCCGCCAGTCGGGGTGGGCCGCCAGAACGAGAACCTGTGCGGGTGTGCCGCCTTTTACCAACTCTTCCATATCGGTAACATAGCCCATTCGTCAAGGAGACTCATCATGCCGGTCGTGGTTGTTGCCAATCCCAAGGGCGGAGTCGGAAAGTCCACGATGGCCACCAACATCGCGGGTTACTTTGCCAGCCAGGGCCACGCCGTGATGCTCGGGGACGCCGACCGCCAGCAATCCTCGCGATTGTGGCTGGGTCTGCGTCCGCCTGCAGCGCGGCCGATTTCAGGCTGGGACGCGAGCGACTCGCGCCTGGCCAAGCCGCCCAAGGGCACGACGCACGTCGTACTCGACACGCCGGCGGGCCTGCACGGCAAGATGTTCAAGGAGGCATTGCAGCTGGCCGACAAAGTGGTCGTGCCGCTGCAGCCGAGCATCTTTGACATCTATGCCACGCGTGCATTTCTTGACGAACTCGCCGAGCACCGCAAGGCCGGCAAGATGCAGGTGGGCATCGTCGGCATGCGCGTGGACCCGCGCACCATCGCCGCCGATCACCTCAAGGAGTTCGTCGAAGGGCTCGGCCTGCCGGTACTCGGCTATGTGCGCCATACGCAGAACTACATCCACCTGGCCGCGCGCGGGCTGACCTTGTTCGACGTGGCGCCGGGCCGCGTCGAACGCGACCTTGAGCAATGGCAGGGCATCTGTCGCTGGCTGGACAAGTAGGGCGCGGCACGTTTGCTACATTGGGCCGATGAAAATTTTCCAGACGCTGGGCGAGCTGCCCGCCTTGATCGGCCAGGAAGTCACGGTAAGCGACTGGCTCACCATCACGCAGGAACAGGTCAACCTGTTCGCGCAGGCCACGGGCGATCACCAGTGGATCCATGTGGATGTGGAACGCGCGAATGCCGGGCCGTTCGGCGGGCCCATCGCGCATGGATTCCTGACCTTGTCGCTGCTGCCCAGGTTCTTCGAGACGTCGATGGCGATCACCGAGTCGCGCATGGGCGTGAATTACGGCCTGAACAAAGTCCGCTTCATGTCACCTGTGCCAGTGGGCAGCCGCCTGCGTGCGCGGATGAAGTTGCTTGCATGTGACGGCATCGACAACAACGGCATGCAGATGAACTGGCTCGTCACGATCGAGCGTGAAGGCGCAGACAAGCCCGTGTGCGTGGCCGAGTCGCTTACGCGCCGCTATCCATAGCAAAGCCGTTCTGGCGCCACGCTTCGAAGACTGTCACCGCAACGGCGTTGGAGAGGTTCAGGCTGCGCTGGCCCGGGCGCATGGGCAACTTCAGGCGCTGCCCTTCGGGGAACGAGTCGCGCAGCGCTGGTGCAAGACCGCTGGTCTCGCAGCCGAAGACGAACCAGTCGCCGGGCCTGAACGCGACGTCGTGCACGGGCTGTGACCCGCGCGTTGTCATCGCGAAGATGCGCGACGTGTCCGGGTTCATCGACGCGATGAAGGCATCCCAGTTGGCGTGTCTGCGCACTTGTGCGTATTCGTGATAGTCCAGCCCTGCGCGGCGCATCAGGCGGTCTTCCATCGAAAAGCCGAGCGGCTCGATCAGGTCGAGCGTGCAGCCTGTGTTGGCCGCCAGGCGAATGACGTTGCCCGTGTTCGGTGGAATCTCGGGCTGGACCAGGACGATATGGAACATCAGTGGGGCTCGTCGGTGCGCGCGAAGACCAGGCCCGTGACGCTGGCGGCGCCCGCCTGCCGCAGTGCCTGCGCTGCCGCATGAAGTGAGGCGCCGCTGGTCATCACGTCGTCAACGAGCACGATGCGCTTGCCTTTGACTGCCGCGACGCGCAGCGGATCGACCGCGAATGCGCCCCTGACGTTGGCCAGCCGCGCCTGAAGGTCAAGGGCTGCCTGCGCAGGCGTTTCGCGCAGGCGCAGCAGGAGTGACGAGACGGCCTTGCGCGCATCCAGTTGCTTCGCCAGCTCGAACGCCTGGTTGAAGCCGCGCTGCGCGAGGCGGGGTGCAGAAAGCGGCATCGGCACGAGCAACTGCGCTGCGTCGAGCGCTGGCTCGGTCCAGGGCGCGCTGCGCATCAGCATCGCGAATGCGCGTGCCCAGCCAGCCTGGCCACGAAACTTGAATTGCGTGATGAGTTCGGACCACGGGTAGTCGTAGGAGACTGCGGCGTGACACGCGTCCAGCGGCGGCGGCGACGCTGTGCATCGGGCACACACTGTGTGGCTCGATCCGAGTGGCAAAGCGCATCGGCTGCATCTGCGAAGTGGTTGGGCAAACCGGCCCACACAGGGCTCGCAAACGGGATGGGCAGGAAAGCGATGGCACACCGCGCAGTGGCCCGGAAGGCGTGAGGAAATCCCTTCTAACGTTCGACCGAGCATCGGGTCAATATACTCGTTCGACCCATGACCTCTGCGCGTCCGCCCACCATCGATCCCGTTGCCGCAGCGCGTTGGGAGCATGCGCAGCTGGCGAACTCGCCATGGCTGCACGAAGAGGTCGGCCGACGCATGGAAGAGCGGCTCCAATGGATCAGGATGCAGCCCGCTGCGTGGGCCGACTGGCATCCACTGCGCGGTGGCTTGCAAGCGCATGACCTGGTGCGAAAGCGCTACAAGAACGCGCAATGCCGGGTGGTCGAAGCCGACGATTCGCGTGCGGACCTGGCCCGACGCGCCCTGGCCGGGCCGTGGTGGCGGCGCATGGGCGCACCGGGCCTGCTGGCGGGCCCGGTTCCCGACGGCGGGGTGCAACTGCTCTGGGCGAATATGGCGCTGCATATGTCGGCGGATCCGCAAGCCCTGATTGCACAGTGGCACCGGGCGCTGGCGACCGACGGCTTCCTGATGTTTTCCTGTTTTGGGCCGGACACCTTGCGCGAGTTGCGTGCGCTCTACGCGTCGCAGGGCTGGCCGCCCCCCGCGCATGACTTCACCGACATGCACGACTGGGGCGACATGCTTGTGCATGCTGGCTTTGCCGAACCCGTGATGGACATGGAGCGTATTACGCTCACCTGGGCTTCTGCCGACAAACTGCTCGGCGAGCTGGCGCAGCTGGGGACGAACCTGCATCCGGCGCGGTTCCCGGGCTTGCGTGGGCGCACGTGGCGGGCCGCGCTTGAACAGGCGCTGACAGGCGCGCTCAGCGGCGGGGACGGCCGGCTTGCCCTGACCTTCGAGATCATTTATGGCCATGCTTTCAAGCCTGCGCCTCGCGTTCGAATGAGCGAGGAGAGCGCCGTGTCGCTGCAGGACATGCGCGCACTGCTTCGCTCGGGTGGACTTGACCGTGTTCGCGAGAGGAGTCGGGAATAACCCGCGCTACAATGTCGGGTTGATTTTCGAGCCTGATCCGTGCCGAACCCCGTCTTTCGATTCGCCACCGTCCAGGACCAGAGCATTCACTGGTTCCTGAAGCGCAATTGCTCGGTCACGCCTGCCCAGTTGGGCTGGCTCTATGCCTCGCTGTGCGTCGTGTCGTTGTCGATTGGTGTCTTTTTCTGGTTTCATGGTGCGGTGCTGGTCCTGCCGTTTGCCTGGCTTGAACTTGCGGCTGTCGGTATTGCCTTCCTGGTGTATGCGCGGCATGCGAGTGACGGAGAGCGAATATCGCTGCAGGGTCGGCAACTGGTGGTCGAGCTCGAAAGCGCAGGCCACCTGCAGCGAGCGGAGTTCAATCGCGACTGGGTTCGGGTGGAGCCAGGCGGCAGCGGCAGATCGTTGATCGAGCTGTCCGGGCAGGGCCGGCGGGTGAATGTGGGGCGTTATGTTCGCCCGGAACTTCGTCCCGCATTGGCGCAGGAGATTCGTCGTGCATTGCGCGGCGCCTGAGGAAGTATGCAGAAGACCGCAAGGCCCTGAGGGCTTCGCGAACCGGTTTGAATGAAGGCTTGAGCAGTTAAGAAACCATGAAGAGCATGAATACCAAATTGGCCTCGCTGTTGTTCGCGCTTGGCGCCATCAGCCCGGCGGCTCACGCCGTCAACGACCTGCCCGGCGGCCCCGCCGTCCGCCAGCTGAACCTGCATCCCGCAGTCACGCGAATTGCCGAAGAGCAGGCATGGCTTCACTGGTTCATGCTGATCACCTGCGTTGTGATCTTCGTGGCGGTCTTCAGCGTCATGTTCTATTCCATCTGGAAGCACCGCAAATCGGTGGGCCACAAACCGGCCAACTTCCATGAGTCGGTGACGGTTGAAATTATCTGGACCGTCATTCCCTTCCTCATCGTCATCGGCATGGCACTGCCGGCCACCAAGGTGCTGGTCGCGTCGAAGGACACCACCAACGCAGACCTGACGATCAAGGCCACTGGTTCCCAGTGGAAATGGGGCTACGACTACCTCAAGGGTGAAGGCGAAGGCGTCTCGTTCCTGGCTACGCTGGACAGCACGCATCGCGAACTCTCCAACGAAGGCGCCCACGGCGTCATGCCGGACAACTACCTGCTCAAGGTCGACAATCCGCTCGTCGTGCCAGTCGACAAGAAGATTCGCATCATCACCACCGCGAACGACGTGATCCACTCCTGGGGTGTTCCCGCTTTCGGCGTGAAGCAGGACGCGATTCCCGGTTTCGTGCGCGACACCTGGTTCCGTGCCCAGAAGACGGGCGACTTTTACGGCCAGTGCTATGAGCTGTGCGGCAAAGAGCATGCCTACATGCCTATCCACGTGAAGGTCGTCTCGGCTGCTGAATACACGGCGTGGGTCGATGGCCAGAAGAAGGCCATGGCGGCCAAGCAGGATGACCCGGCCAAGGTCTGGACACTTGCTGACATCACGCAGCGTGGCGAAAAGGTCTATGCGGCCAATTGCGCGGCCTGCCACCAGGCCAACGGCAAGGGCGCAGGGCCGATCATGCCGCTCGACGGCTCGGCACTCGTGCTCGACGCCGACAAATCCAAGCAGATCAACGTGCTGCTGAATGGGCGCAATGCGATGCCGGCATGGAAGCAGCTGTCCGACACCGAGATCGCCGCTGTGATCAGCTACACCAAGAATCACTGGTCGAACAGCACCGGCCAGCTCGTGCAGCCGTCGGAAGTGCTGGCCCAGCGCGGCAAGTAATCAGCCCAGCCGCTGCAAACGTATTCCAAGGATATCCAGATGAGCGCCGTTCTAGACCATCACAACCACGATCACGCCCACGATGACCACCACCATGCCCCCACGGGCTGGCGCCGCTGGGTCTATGCGACGAACCACAAAGACATTGGCACGCTGTACCTGCTGTTTTCGTTCGCCATGCTGATGTTCGGTGGCCTGCTGGCCATGTTGATCCGCCTCGAGCTGTTCCAGCCCGGTCTGCAGTTCGTGAATCCGGAGCTGTTCAACCAGCTGACGACGATGCACGGGCTGATCATGGTGTTCGGCGCGATCATGCCGGCCTTCGTCGGCTTCGCGAACTGGATGGTGCCGCTGCAGATTGGCGCGCCTGACATGGCGTTCGCGCGCATGAACAACTTCAGCTTCTGGCTGCTGATTCCTGCTGGCCTGATGCTCGTGGGCTCGTTCTTCATGCCCGGCGGTGCACCCGCCGCCGGCTGGACGCTCTACGCGCCGTTGACGCTGCAGATGGGGCCGTCGATGGACGCCGGTATTTTCGCGATGCACATCCTGGGCGCGTCGTCGATCATGGGCTCGATCAACATCATCGTGACCATCCTGAACATGCGCGCACCCGGCATGACGCTGATGAAAATGCCCATGTTCTGCTGGACGTGGCTGATCACCGCTTACCTGCTGATCGCCGTGATGCCTGTGCTGGCCGGCGCCATCACGATGACGCTGACGGACCGCCACTTCGGCACCGTGTTCTTCAACCCCGCCGGCGGCGGCGACCCGGTGATGTACCAGCACATCTTCTGGTTCTTCGGCCACCCCGAGGTGTACATCATGATCTTGCCGGCCTTCGGCATCATCAGCCACGTCGTGCCAGCATTCGCCCGCAAGCGCCTCTTCGGCTATGCCTCGATGGTGTACGCCACCTCGTCCATCGCCATCCTTTCGTTCATCGTGTGGGCGCACCACATGTTCACCACCGGCATGCCGGTGACGGGCCAGTTGTTCTTCATGTACGCCACGATGCTGATTGCGGTGCCGACAGCCGTGAAGATCTTCAACTGGATCGCCACGATGTGGCAGGGCTCGATGACATTCGAGACGCCCATGCTGTTCGCGGTTGGCTTCATCTTCGTGTTCACGATGGGCGGGTTCACCGGCCTGATCCTCGCAATGGCGCCGATCGACTTGCTGCTGCAGGACACGTACTACGTGGTGGCGCACTTCCACTACGTGCTGGTGGCGGGCTCGCTGTACGCCATGTTCGCCGGCTTTTACTTCTGGGTCCCCAAGTGGACTGGCGTGATGTACAACGAAACACGCGGCAAGATCCACTTCTGGTGGTCGCTGATTGCGTTCAACATCACCTTCTTCCCGATGCACTTCCTGGGTCTGGCCGGCATGCCGCGCCGCTATGCCGACTACCCGATGCAGTTCGCTGACTTCAACATGATCGCGTCGATCGGTGGCTTCGCGTTCGGTCTGGCACAGGTGTATTTCTTCTTCTTCGTCGTCCTGCCCTGCATGCGCGGCAAGGGTGAGAAGGCGCCGCAACGCCCCTGGAACGATCCGGATGGCAAGGGTGCGGAAGGCCTCGAATGGGAAGTGCCTTCGCCGGCACCGTTCCACACGTTCGAGACGCCGCCTGTGCTCGACCCGACGGCTACCCGCGTGCTCGACGCGCGCGTCATGCCCGAGCGTCACGAAGCCGTCGTGCTTGGTGCGAATCACGCTCACTGACCAGCAAGAGTGCCTGACGCCATGACGCAAGAGCAACAGAAGAAGGCCAATGCCCGGCTCGCGCTGATTCTCGGCTCGATCGTTGCCGTGTTCTTCTTCGGGTTCATCGCCAAGATGTACCTGTTGGGGCATTGAACCCGCAATGACCCTGCGCGCAGAAAACGCCAAGATGGTGGGCAAACTCGCCGTGGTCACGGCTGGCATGTTCGCCTTCGGCTACCTGCTGGTGCCGCTCTACAAGCACATCTGCGAAGCAACGGGGATCAACATCCTCTCGCTGTCAGAGCGGCAGGTGCCCGGTGGCGGGACTGCTGGCGCCAGCGTCAATCTCAACACGCAGGTGGACACGAGCCGCACGATCACGGTCGAGTTCGACGCAAATGCGCGGGGCCCGTGGGAGTTCAAACCGGCGACGCGCTCAGTGGACGTTCATCCTGGCGCGCTCACAACGGTGATGTACCAGTTCCAGAACGTGCAGGACCGCCGCATGTCTGCGCAGGCAATCCCGAGCTACGCGCCGCATCAGGCGGCAGCGTACTTCAACAAGGTCGAATGCTTCTGCTTCCAGCAGTACACGCTTGAGCCCGGCGAGAAGAAAGAGTGGCCCGTCGCATTCGTGATCGACCCCAAGCTGTCGAAAGACGTGAAGACGATCACCCTGTCGTACACATTCTTCGAGGTCGGCGGCAAGACGCCACCGGCTCCGCAATCGTGACCGCGACCATGAACATCGGACGCACGATCAAAGCGGTTGCCTGGTCTTTCATCGGCATCCGCAAAGGCAGCGAGTCCCAGCAGGACATGGGCAACCTCAACCCCTTTGCGATCATCGCCGTGGCCCTGGTGGGTGTGGCCCTGTTCGTCGGCGGATTGATCGCGCTGGTCGGCTGGGTGGCGAAGTGAGCGAAGCAATCGAAAGCAATTACGGATATCAGGAGTCGAGATGAGTACCACTACACCGGGCACCACGCCCCACTACTTCGTTCCCCAGCCGTCGCGCCACCCGTTCATGGCGTCAGTTGGTTTGCTGGCCATCATCTTCGGTGCAGGGCAATGGATCAACGGCGCAGGCTGGGCCATGTACGTGATGCTGTTCGGCTTCCTGTGGCTGTTCACGGTGCTGTTCCAGTGGTTCAGCGAGGCCATCGGAGAAAGCCAGAGCAACCAGTACGGCCACAAGGTGGACATGTCGTTCCGCTGGAGCATGAGCTGGTTCATCTTCTCGGAAGTGATGTTCTTCGGTGCGTTCTTCACAGCGTTGTGGTGGATGCGTTCGCACTCGGTGCCTGCACTCGGCGGTCTTGAGAATTCCCTGATCTGGCCAGACTTCAAGGCGGCATGGCCGAGTATTGCGCCTGGCACGACGGCTTCGCCCGCGAACATCATCGAGCCGTTCCAGACCATGACGCCGTTCTGGCTGCCAACAATCAATACGGCACTGCTGCTGTCGTCCGGCGTGACAATCACCATTGCCCACCATGCGCTGCGCGAGAACAAGCGCGGCCGCACCATTGCGTTCATGTGGGTCACCGTCCTGCTCGGCCTGACGTTCGTGTGCGTGCAAGGCTACGAATATTTCCACGCCTACCATGAGCTGAATCTCAAGCTCACGTCAGGCGCCTATGGCTCGACCTTCTACATGCTGACGGGCTTCCATGGCTTCCATGTGCTGGTCGGCATGCTGATGCTGTTCTTCATCACGCTGCGCCTGATGAAGGGCCACTTCACGGCAGATAACCACTTCGGCTTTGAAGGCGCTGCCTGGTACTGGCACTTCGTCGACGTGGTGTGGCTGGGCCTGTACACGCTGGTGTACTGGCTGTAGGCGATCCGCTGCAATGCCAACAACAAGGGCCGCGATAGCGGCCCTTTGTCATTCATTCACCCTGCGAGATTCCACCCCATTGCACTCAACGTGGAACCATCGCTGCGTCACCTGCTCAATGGAATACCTGTCGGCTGGATGTACCCGAGCTTCCATGCCACCAGAATGCAGATGAACAGCAGCACAGACAGCCCGATGCGAAACGTCAGCGCCCGGACCATGTTGTTCGACTTCGCCTTGTCGCCCTTGCCGCCGCGCATCATGAAGAACAGCGCTGAGCCGAGGCTTGCGACAATGGCCAGGAAGGCAAGCAGCACGATGTATTTCATGGAAGCGATTATCCCGTGAGCACGAAGCGCACCGGGCGGTTCTGGCTGGCGACCATTGCCTCATTAGGGGGGATCGCCATCACGATCGCGCTCGGCTTCTGGCAGTGGGGCCGCGCTGCGCAAAAAGTTGCGCTGCAGGTGAGCATCGACGAGCGCAGGAGCATGCCTGCGATCGACAGCAAGGCATTGCTGGGTGCGAAGTCGCTGGCCGACATCGTTCATCGCCCGGTGCTGCTGCGTGGCACCTGGCTGGCTCGCTACACGGTGTTTCTCGACAACCGGCAAATGCAGGGCCACCCTGGCTTTTATGTCGTCACGCCACTCCAGCTCGAAGGCAGCGGCATACCTGTGCTGGTCGAGCGCGGCTGGGTGCAGCGCAACTTTGTCGATCGCGAAAAGCTGCCGGCCATCGAGACGCCGGCTGGCGTGGTCGAGCTGCGCGGCCGGGTAGCCCCGCCGCCTGCCAAGCTTTATGAATTCGCCGGCGCAGCGCAGGGGGCGATCCGGCAAAATCTCGATCTGGCGCAGTTCCGCGCCGAGACCGGCCTGGCGCTGCCCAGCCTGGCCGTCCAGCAAACAGGCGATGCCTCGCAGGGTCTGCTGCGTGACTGGCCCCAGCCGGGCAGCGGCTCCGAAAGAAACTACGGCTATGCGTTCCAGTGGTGGGCCATCGCCTTCGTGATTGCATTCCTCTATGCCTGGTTCCAGTTCATCGTCCCGCGACAGCGCTCCCGCCGCCAAGCGCGCCACCATGCTTGACGAGCCGCTCGGCCTGACGGTGCATACGCTGCCTGCTCCGCAGGAGGCAGCTACTGCCGATAGCAAACGCACGGCAGTGGGGCGGCTGAAGATGCTGCTGGTGCTTGCCGTGTGCGCCGCGCCGGTCATCGCGTCCTATTTCACGTACTACGTCGTGCGGCCCAACACCAAGAGCAACTATGGCGAGCTGGTGGAGCCGCAGCGGCCACTGCCTGCACTGACGGGCACGACGCTCGATGGCCGGCAGATCGCGTTGCCGTCACTGCGCGGCCAATGGCTGCTGGTCAGCGTGGCGGGTGGTGCATGCAATTCGCTTTGCGAGCGCAACCTCTATCTGCAGCGGCAGCTGCGGGAGGGGCTGGGCAAAGAAAAAGACCGTGTTGATTGGGTGTGGCTCGTGCCAGACGACGCGCCGGTCAGGCCCGAGCTGACGCCCGCCCTCGCACAGGCCACTGTGCTGCGTGTCGATGGCGCGCAGCTGAGGCAATGGCTCTCACCAGCAGCGGGCCACACGCTGGAAGACCACCTCTTCATGGTGGATCCGATGGGTAACTGGATGATGCGCTTTCCCGCTTTGCAAGGCGCCTCTGTGGACGTCACAGCCGCCAGGAACATGAAGCGCGATGTCGAACGGCTGCTGCGCGCATCCGCCTCATGGGACCAACCGGGCCGCAGCCCCAAGTGATCATGGCGACGCAACCTTTGCTTGATCTCTCGCCCGTGCTGCACGTCATGCTGATGGGCCTGGTGGTGGCGCTCGGGCCCATCGCATGGGTGTGGGTGCGCAACCCGAAGGCAGTCGCCACACGACGCCTGCAAGCGCTCACGCTGATCACACTCTTTCTCACGTTCGATCTCGTGCTCTTCGGCTCATTCACGCGCCTGACTGACTCGGGCCTGGGCTGCCCCGACTGGCCCGGCTGCTACGGCAACGCCAGCCCCACGGGCGCGCATGAGGAAATCAGCCGCGCGCAAGCTGTGATGCCGACAGGACCCGTGACGCACGCCAAGGCGTGGATCGAAATGATTCACCGCTACCTCGCGACCGGCGTTGGTGTGCTGATCGCCACGCTCGCGCTGACTACGTGGCTGGAGCGCCGCCGCAGTGGCGGCACGATCCATCCGTGGTGGCCGACTGTCACGCTGGCATGGGTCTGCGTTCAGGGTGCGTTCGGCGCTTTGACTGTGACGATGAAGCTCTTCCCGGCCATCGTCACCCTGCATCTGCTGGGCGGTGTTGTGTTGCTCGCGTTGCTGTGCAAGCAGGCGGTTGCCTACGCGCAGGCTGAGCGGGGCACACCGGCAACATCCGTCAGCGCGGGCTTGAAGGGATTGCTCATCGCGACGACCGCTGTGCTCTGGCTGCAAATTGCATTGGGCGGCTGGGTCAGCACCAACTACGCCGTGCTCGCCTGCACCGAATTCCCGAAGTGCCAGGGCAGCTGGTGGCCTGCGATGGACTTCTCGCAGGGCTTCGAAGTGTGGCGTGCGCTCGGGCTCACGTCAGCGGGTGACCACATCAGCTTCGCTGCCTTATCGGCGATCCACTATGTGCACCGGCTGTTTGCCTATGTGGCCTTCGCTTTCATCGTCGCGCTGGCCATCCAGCTGAACAAGGCCAAAGTGCTGCCGCTGCAGACGCGATGGCTCGTCGCGCTGGCGTTGATGCAGCTGGTCACGGGCTTGTCGAATGTCGTGCTCGACTGGCCGCTCGTCGCTGCCGTGCTCCACACGGGCGGTGCTGCGGCCCTGGTGGTTGTGCTGACATGGACTCTCTGTGAGAGCAGGGTTGCCGCGGGCGCGCTGGCAACTGCGGCGTCCAACGCGCGGAGGTCGATCGCATGAGCGCCGCCAGCCAGCCCCAAGTGCAGCCGCTGCACGTGCCGCGGTGGCGGCAGTTCTATTCGCTGATGAAGCCGCGCGTGATCCAGCTGATCGTGTTTTGCGCACTGATCGGCATGGTGCTGGCCGTGCCCGGTATTCCTTCACTCGACAACCTGCGTGTGGCGCTGATTGCCTGCGCTGGCATCTGGCTCGTCGCCGGCGCTGCGGCCGTCTTCAACTGCCTGGTCGAAAAGAGCATCGACGCGAAGATGCGCCGCACCTCGTGGCGCGCAACGGCCAAGGGCGAGATGAGCGACTGGCAGACGCTGCTGTTTGCCGCGGTACTGTGCGCCATCGGCTCGTACATGCTCTATCGCTGGGTGAACCCGCTCACGATGTGGCTCACCTTCGCCACGTTTGTCGGCTATGCGGTGATCTACACCGTGATCCTCAAGCCGCTCACGCCGCAGAACATCGTGATTGGCGGTGCGTCAGGCGCGATGCCGCCGGTGCTCGGCTGGGCCGCCATGACGGGCGATGTCGGCCCCGAAGCCTTTATCCTGTTCCTCATCATCTTTTTGTGGACGCCGCCGCACTTCTGGGCGCTGGCGCTGTATCGCGTGGAGGACTATCGCAAGTCCGGCCTGCCGATGCTGCCGGTGACGCATGGCAATGAGTTCACGCGGCTGCAGATTTTTCTCTACACGCTCGTGCTGTTTGCCGCCTGCCTCATGCCCTTTGCTTACGGCATGAGCTCATGGCTGTACCTGGTCGCGGCGGTGGCGCTGAGCGTGGGCTTTTCCTGGTACGGCTGGCGCCTGCTGCGCGAGTATTCCGACGCGCTGGCACGCAAGACATTCCGCTTCTCCCTCATCCACCTGAGCCTGCTGTTTGCAGCGCTGCTGGTGGATCACTACCTGTTCTGACCTTATGAAACGCCGTCACGTCATTGCCTCATTTGCCGGCGTTGCCTGGCTCGCCGCGCTGTCCGCGTGCACCGAGGCCAAGCCGCAATTCAAGAGCATCGACCTGACCGGCGCCGACTACGCGAAGGACTTCAAGCTCACCGATGCGAATGGCGCGGTGCGCACGCTCAAGGAGTTCAACGGCAAGCTCGTCGTGATCTTCTTCGGCTATACGCAGTGCCCCGATGTCTGCCCCACCACGATGGCCGAGCTGGCCGAGGCCAAACGCATCATGGGCAAGGATGGCGAGAAGGTGCAGGGCATTTTCGTGACGGTCGACCCTGAGCGCGATACGCCCCAGGTGCTCAAGGCGTACATGGGCAACTTCGACCCGACGTTTGTTGCGCTGCGCCCCGCGCCCGAAGAACTCGCCGGCGTGGCGAAGGACTACAAGGTCTTCTACAAGAAGGTCGATGGCAAGACGGCCACGAGTTACACCATGGACCACTCCGCGGCGAGTTACGTGTACGACACGCGGGGCAACCTGCGGCTGTACACGCGCTACGGCAGCGGAGCGCAGGCCCTCGCGTCAGACCTGCAGCTGCTGCTCAAGAGCTAGGCAGACCTATTCGACCTTGATGTTGCGCTGGGCGATCACGCCGCCGAGCAACGCAGTGTCTGCCTTGATGCGATTGGCCAGACCTTCCGCCGATGTGCCTGCCGTCTGCCAGCCTTGCTGGAACAGCTTGGCGCGCACTTCCGGCGAGCGTGCAATTTCACCGATCAGGCGCGACAGCTTTGCAGCGATGGGCTTGGGCATGGTGGCGGGCGCTGCAGCGGCCGTCCAGATCTCCAGCTGAAAGCCGCGCACGCCGCCTTCGTCAAGGCTCGGGTACTCAGGCACCAGCGTGCTGCGTCCTGTTGACGTGACGCCAATCGCCTTGAGTTTGCCCGCCTTGATCTGCGGTGAGGCAAGGCCCGGCGGCAGCAGCGCGAGCTGCAGTTGCCCGCTGATCATCGCGTTGATCACCTGCGGGTTGCCGGGGTAGGGCACATGCACGGGATCGATGCCGGTCTTGGTCTTGAGCAGCTCCATGCCGATGTGTCCCACCGTGCCGACGCCGGGCGTGCCGTAGCTCCACGTGTTGCCGGCAGTGCGCGCAGCCGCAATGAATTCCTGCGCGGTGTTGCCCGGCGCATTGGCCGGTGCCGTGAGCAAAAGCGGCGCCGTGCCGATTAGGCTGAGCGGTGCCAGGTCTTTGAGGGGATCGAATGGCGTTGCCGGGTTGAGCAGCTTCGCGATCGTCATGTTGCCGTTGATCATCACGCCGATCGTGTGGTTGTCCGTGGCCTTGGCCACCATGTCGGCGGCGATGTTGCCGCCGGCACCGGGCTTGTTTTCCACGATCACCGGCTGTCCAAGTGCCTTGGACAGTGGCTCGGCAATGGTGCGCGCCACGAGGTCGGGTGTGGAGCCGCCGGGAAAGCCGACGAGGATGCGGACTGTGCGCGTGGGCCACGCTGCGTCGGCGTCTGCCTTGGCGGCCTTCTGGGCGAGTGCGGTGGTGCCGACGGCGGCCAGTGCGAGCGCCAGCACAGTGCGGCGCATGAGGTGAGTGGTCATGGATCGGACTTCCTTGGTGTGGTCAGTGCGGCCGTCATGGCGGCTGCGAACGACATCCTAGCGCGTGTGGTCCACTGCGGCGGGTCAGAAGTTCAGTGGGCGTATGAGTTTGCGGGCATCGGGGCGCATCGAATCGAGCCCGTCCACCAGCCATTGCAAACTCCCTGGCGCATCCCGTTCGCCATCGGGAAGCATCGCGACAGTGATATGGAATTTCAAAGTCGCCGCAGGCGGTAGTGCGTCGTTGGGTCGCAGCCCGCTCGCAACGAGCTGCTGCGCGCGGCTCATGGCAATTTCGGCGGTTGTAGGCCCTTCGAGCAGCAGCGCGAAGTCGTGACTGCCGACGCGCGCCGCCAGGTCGATATCGGTGATCGCATGCCGCAGATGCGAGGCGGCGACCACCAGCATGCGCTCACCGGTCTCGCGACCGAACTCCTCGATGATCGCGTCGAAATTCGAGATGCGGGCAGCCAGCAGCGCGCACGGGCGTTTCAGGGTGCGCGCACGCGCGATGGCGTCGTCGAGCCGCTGCAGCAGCGTGCGCTGATGGGCTATGCCGGTGAGGGCGTCGTTGTGCGACAGGGCGGCCGCGCGCACGCGCGACTCGCGGCGGCGGTTGCCGCGCAGCGTGAGCGCATAGAACAGGATCGGCATCTCCACGGCAGCACCGATCGCGAGCGCATAGCGCGTCAGGCCACTGGCCGGCATCAGGTTGAGGCCGCGGGCCACCGGGAAGAGCGCCATCACGACGACAGGAACGAAGCCGAGCGCAATGAGCCGGATGTACGGGTCGTCGCCCTTGATCCAGACCATTGCGATGAGTCCGGCCACCGTCACCAGCGACAGGACCGCAAGCACCATCACCACTGCAAACGACGTGCGTGTGAGCAGCCACGTGTCGAGCGCGACGGCGGCCAGCAGCGCAAGGATCAGCAGCCACACGAACATGTCGAGCACCTTCGAGAAGCGGCCCGGCTCCGTCACCGTCCGGGCGAACCACAGCGCGGCTGCGCCCGATATGCCGGGCAGCACGAATGTCGCGACCTCGTTCCACTTCAGCATCTCATTCCAGATGTGCTGCGCCCCGACACCGAGGTAGGCGAGCTGCCCGATGGCCAGGGAGCCGACGTACACGGCATACACAGCGAAATTGCGGTCGCGATAGGCAATCGCATTGGCTGCAGCCACCAGCGTGATCAGCAAGGCGAGGCCGAAGTACGCGCCCAGCAGGAACTGCTCGCGCTCGCGCGACGCGACGAGTGCTGCCTGGTCATAGAGCGCCACAGGTGTCGCGAAATCGACGCGTGCGTGCTCCACGCGCAGGAAATGGCGCACAGGTTCCGTGCCCGCACTGGAGAGCTCGAACGTCGGGAAGCGCCCTGGCACGGGCCAGTCGGACACGGCCTTCACATCGCCCGCCTCCTGCTCGACCCACTGGCCATCTGCGCCCCGGTAAAACAGTTGTGCGCGATCCAGGCCCGACGACTGCAGCTCGATGAACCAGCGCTTGCGTGTGGGCAGCACCGTGTCAAAGACGATCCACATCGCTTTATTGCCGTCGAGGTTGTATGAGCTGCCGGGAACACGCAGTTGCCACGGCAGCGTGTCGGCGAGGGCGGCCGCCTCGACTTGTTCGACGGGCCGCTTGCCGGTGTCGTCGATCCAGAAACGGCTGCGCGAGTCCAGGGAGATCACGCGCTCGCCCGCGCCGAGCACGATGGCAGCCGGAGCGGGCGTGGCGGTGGATGGCGTCCCCTGGGCGCCCGCCATGCCCATCGAGCACAGCCACCACAACACTCCTATCCAGCAGGAGATGGTTGTCGTTGTTCGTCCCACCCGGCCATTGTCACAGCATCGCGATGCCGCGGGAAATAAAAAAGCCCGGCGGCGCCGGGCTTAATGTTGAAGGCCTGATGGCCCAGGCGCTCAGGCGTAGGCCGCAAGAGCCTTCTTCATTTTCTTCATTGCTGCCGATTCGATCTGGCGGATGCGCTCTGCGCTCACGCCGTATTCGGCAGCCAAGTCATGCAGCGTCAGGCCGCCCGAGCCGTCGTCATTGACCTTCAGCCAGCGCTCTTCCACGATGCGGCGGCTGCGGTCGTCGAGTGTTGCCAGTGCGGCGGTGATGCCGTCGGTGGCCAGTTCGTCGCGCTGGCGCGATTCGATCATCTGCGTGGGCTCATGCCCCACGTCTGCGAGATAGGCGATCGGGCCGAAGGCTTCATCACCCTCATCGCTGGGCGAGGGGTCGAGCAGCACATCGCCACCGGCCATGCGCGCTTCCATCTCGATGACTTCTTCGCGCTTGACGTTCAGCTCGCGCGCCATCGTCTCGATCTGCGAGTCGGTCAGGCTGTCGCGATGCGTCTGCACGCCTTCGTCGTCCTTGAATCCCTGCTTCATCGAGCGCAGGTTGAAAAACAGCTTGCGCTGCGCCTTGGTCGTCGCGACCTTGACCATGCGCCAGTTCTTCAGGATGTATTCGTGGATTTCGGCCTTGATCCAGTGCAGCGCATAGCTCACGAGGCGCACACCCTGGTCAGGGTCGAAACGCTTCACCGCCTTCATCAGGCCGATGTTGCCTTCCTGGATCAGGTCGCCGTGCGGCAAGCCGTAACCCAGGTACTTGCGCGAGACCGACACTACGAGGCGAAGGTGCGACAGCACCAGCTTCCCGGCCGCTTCGAGATCGTTTTCATCACGCAGCTTGCGCGCGAATTCCTGCTCCTGTGCCAGCGTCAGCATGGGCAGGCGGTTCACGGCGGAGATATACGCGTCCAGATTGCCCAGCGACGGAACAACTGCCCACGGATTGGCTACAGCCAGCGCGGTACCCTGGGATGCCAAAGGTGTCGACATGCGGGGAGTTCCTTTCATATAGGGAATGGGATATTAGCACTCGGTTAGACGGAGTGCTAACCAGCAAGTTCACCCGAAGCATAACGAAATTAAGGGTTATCCCGGCAACCAAAAGGTCATTTTGCGGGCCGGCTAACCCCCGCCTCACTAAGACTACTTATGGGTTACAGCCGGATGGTCGGCTACTGCAGCAACGCCAGCGCAAATTCCCGGGCGTTGAAGGTTTCGAGGTCTTCCAGCTTTTCGCCGACCCCGACGAAGTAAACAGGCACCGGCTTTTCCGTGGCAATGGCCGCGATCACGCCGCCCTTGGCCGTGCCGTCCAGCTTGGTGATGATCAAGCCCGTCAGGCCCAGCGCATCGTCGAAAGCACGCACCTGCGCCAGCGCGTTCTGGCCCGTGTTGCCGTCAATCACCAGCAGTACCTCGTGCGGGGCCGTGGCATCGGCCTTTTGCACGACGCGCTTGATCTTGCGCAGCTCTTCCATCAGGTGCATCTGCGTGGGCAGGCGGCCGGCGGTATCGACCAGCACTACGTCCTTGCCGCGCGCCTTGCCCGCGGTCACGGCGTCGAATGTCACGGCGGCCGGATCGCCACCGGCCTGGCTCACGATCTCCACCGTATTGCGATCCGCCCAGACGGCGAGCTGTTCGCGTGCCGCCGCACGGAACGTGTCGGCAGCGGCCAGCAACACCGTTGCGCCTTCGTCGGCGAGATGCTTCGTGAGCTTGCCGATCGAGGTCGTCTTGCCGGCGCCGTTCACGCCCGCCACCATGATGATCGTCGGCTTGAACTCGCCGATCACCAGCGGTTTTTCCAGCGGCTTGAGCAACTGGGTGAGTGAGTCGATCAGGATGTTCTTGACCTGGACGGGCCGCGTCGCGCCGCTGGCTTGCACCCGGCGCTTGACTTCACCGAGCAGCTGCTGGGTCGCCTTGACGCCGGTGTCCGCCATCAGCAGCGCACTTTCGAGCTCTTCGTAGAGGTTGTCGTCGATCTGCGCGCCCGTGAACACCTGCGAAATGCCCGTGCTGGTCTTGCGCAGCCCGGCACTGAGTCGATCAAGCCAGCGCTGCCGCTCGGGCGCGACAGCCTCGGGCACAGGAATCTCCATCGGCTGCACGAGGGCGGTGCCGATGAGACTGCCGCCCGATGAGGCAGGCACGGGTGCGGGGCTGGATGCAGGTGCCGGCGCAGCCGCCGGCTTTTTCCTGAAGAAACTGAACATTGGGAGGGTTTCTAGAATCAGAGGATTCTATGAAACAGACCATCATGCACCGGCTACGCGGCTTCTCGCTGCTGTTCGCCCTTTTCATACCCCCCGTCCTCGCTCCAATGGCGCTTGCCCAGACGACGGCCCCCGTGCCGAAGACTGACGTCTTCAAGCTCAAGAACGGCTTTACCGTTGTTGTGCAGGCCGACAAGCGCGCCCCCACCGCCGTCCACATGGTCATGGTGCGTGTGGGGTCGATGGATGAGGTCGATGGCAACACGGGTATCGCGCACATCCTCGAACACATGCTGTTCAAGGGCTCCAGGACGCTGAAGGCGGGCGAGTTCTCGCGTCGCGTCGCGGCCCTCGGTGGCCGCGAGAACGCCTACACGATGCGCGATGCAACAGGCTACTTCCAGCAGATACCCGCGAACCGCCTCGAAGACGTGATGAAGCTGGAGGCTGACCGCTTCGCGAACAACCAGTGGCCCGACGACGAATTCAAGCGTGAGCTCGAAGTCGTGAAGGAAGAGCGCCGCATGCGCACCGACGACGAGCCGCGTTCGCTGCTGTGGGAAGCGCTCAACGCGACGATCTACCAGGCCTCGCCATACCGGCGACCCGTGATCGGCTGGATGGGCGACCTCGACTCCATGACGCCCAACGACGCACGCGACTTCTACAAGCACTGGTACGTGCCGGCGAATGCGGTCGTGCTCGTGGTCGGTGACGTCGATCCGTTCAAGGTGAAGCAGCTTGCCGAGAAGTACTACGGCCGGATTCCGGCGCGGGCAGTGCCGGGCCGCAAGCCGCGCGATGAACCGCCGCAAGTGGGCATGCGCCGGCTGGAAGTGAAGGCGCCTGCTGAACAGGCCTACGTGGCGCTGGCGTTCAAGGTGCCGCAGTTCACCTCACTCGAGTCAACGCCGGACAACAACGACACACTGGCGCTCACGGTGCTCTCGTTCGTGCTCGACGGCTATCCGGGTGCGCGGCTTGACAGGGCGCTGACGCAGGGGCCTGACCGCCTCGCAGACAGCGTCGGTGCGGGCAACGGCTTTTCCGGCCGTGGCCCGCAGCTGTTCACGCTCGAAGGCGTGCCGGCGCAAGGCAAGACCACGGAGCAGCTCGAAGCGGCATTGCGCGCAGAGATCACGAAGATCGCACGTGACGGCGTGAGCGAGGCCGAGCTCAATCGCGTGAAGACGCAGTGGATTGCCAGCGAGGTCTACAAGCTCGACTCGATCATGAACCAGGCGCGCGAGCTGGGCAGCTACTGGATCGAGGGGCTGCCGCTGGACACGAGCGAGCGCATCATCGAGAAGCTGCGCCGCGTCACGTCGGACGACGTCAAGGCAGTGGCTGCCAAGTACTTTGGCGATGACCAGCTCACCGTGGGCGTGCTGCGGCCGCAACCCGTCGACCCCAACCGTAAACCGCGCGCGGCTCCTGCCGGCCTGCGTCACTAGGAAGCGGGCAGCATGCACATGACACAACTTCACAAGAGCGTGGCGCGCATCGCGCTCGCTGCTCTGGCGCTTGCCTGCGGCCAGGCCTATGCCGCCATCCCGATCCAGAAATGGTTACAGCCCAGTGGGGCTGCTGTGTACCTGGTCGAGAGCCAGACACTTCCAATGGTTGACGTACGGCTCGAGTTTGATGCCGGCGGCCGCCGCGACCCGGCAGACAAAGCGGGCAGGGCAAGCATTGCGGCCTCCATGACATCGAAGGGCGTCGAAGCGCGCGATGGCCGTCCTGCGCTCGACGAGAACCAGCTCAGCGAAGCATGGGCTGACCTCGGCGCGTCGTTCGGCGGTGGCGCTACCGCTGACCGGATGAATTTCACGATGCGCTCGTTGACCTACCCTGACGTGTTGCCCAAGGCGATCGACCTTGCCGCGCGCCAGCTGGGCGAGCCGGCGTTTCCGGATGCCATCTGGCAGCGTGACCGCCAGCGCATGGCAGCGTCGATCCGCGAGGCCAATACCAAGCCCGCGACACTGGCGTCGCGCGCCTTCGAGGCGGCAGTGTTTGGCAAGCACCCTTATGGCTACGAGACCACCGAAGCGTCCATCGCGCGCATTTCCGTGCAGGACATGCGCGATGCCTACAAGCTGGTCCAGCCATGCCGCGCCAAGGTGACGATCGTGGGCGCGGTCAATCGCGCCCAGGCGGACGCCATGGTGACGACGCTGCTGTCGCGGCTGCCGTCAGCTGCCCGTTGCGAGGCATTGCCAGAGGTGCCGGAGGTGGCTGCGCTCGCCGCGCCGGTGGCGACATCGATTCCATTCGCGTCAGCGCAAGCACACGTGCTGATCGGCCAGCCGGGCTACAAGCGCAACGACCCCGACCACTTTGCGCTGATGGTGGGCAACTACATCCTGGGCGGCGGCGGACTCGTCTCGCGCCTGTCTGATGAAGTGCGCGAGAAGCGCGGCCTCAGCTACAGCGTGTACAGCTACTTCGCGCCGGGCATGCACGCAGGCGCATTCACGATCGGCCTGCAGACGCGCCCCGACCAGACTGCGCAGGCCGTGAAGATTGCGCGCGAGACGATGGCGGCGTTTGTTGCCAGCGGCCCGAGCGACGCCGAATTGAAAGCGGCCAAAGACTATTTGATCGGCGGTTTTCCGCTGCTGCTCGACAGCAACCGCAAGTTGCTCGACAACGTGGCAAACATCGCCTGGTATGACTTGCCGCTCGATTACCTCGACACCTGGACGGCCCGTGTACAGCGCCTGACGCCAGCCGACATCAAGGCGGCCATGGCGCGCAAGCTGCAGCCGCAGCGGATGGTTGTCGTGACCGTTGGCGCGGGCAGCTGATGCTTCAGCCTGCATGCAAGGGGCTCGCGACGATGGTATCGATCGTGAACAAATTCGCTCCCGACCCCTGTCAAGGTTGACAGGGGTCGGGCCACAGGCCCATTGCGTGACCTTCAGAATGGCCCATCGCTGTCACACGATCTGCGAATCGAAAGACTCGCAGGGCACCCCAAGGAAATGCCGGAACCACTCGCTGGTTCCGGCATTTTTCTTTTGGGCGGCGCCTTTGTTGGGGCGGTGTGCGATTGATTAAGCTTGGGGCCACATGAAACCCCACACGCGCCCGCCGAACGAAGTGCGCATCATCGGCGGACTCTGGAAGCGCACCCGCCTGCCAGTGCCCGACAAACCGGGTCTGCGCCCCACGCCCGACCGCGTGCGCGAAACCCTTTTCAACTGGCTGGGCCAGGACCTGACGGGATGGCGTTGTATCGATGCATTCTCCGGATCAGGGGCGCTGGGCTTTGAGGCGGCCTCGCGTGGCGCCACCGACGTGCTGCTGGTCGAGCAGGATGCCGCGCTCGTCGCCTTGCTGCGCACCACCCAGCAAAAGCTGCAGGCCACGGCCGTCAAGGTCGAGCGCGCCAATGGCCTCACGGTACTGGCACGCACGTTGCCCGGCACCTGCGACCTGGTCTTTCTCGATCCACCATTCGACGCGAACCTGTGGAACAAGGCGCTCGCATCTGCGGCAGCACTGCTGCAGGCGCAAGGGCGCATTTACCTGGAGGCGCCGGTGGCCTGGAGCGACGAACAGCTTGCGCCCTTTGGCCTTGCGGTGGAGCGGCACATGAAGGCTGGCGCCGTGCATGCTCACTTGCTGCGTCGGGCTGCATAATCCACCGCACACAAGCTGACGTCCGCGAGGAGACTGATCCATGGCCAACAACGTGATCGCCGTTTACCCGGGGACGTTCGACCCGATGACGCTCGGCCATGAGGACGTGATCAAGCGTGCCGTGCAACTGTTCGACCGGGTCATCGTTGCAGTCGCGGCCGGTCACCACAAGAAGGCGATGTTCACGCTGCAAGAGCGCATCGAGATGGCCAAGGACATCGCCAAGCCCTACCCGCAGGTCGAGGTCGCAAGCTTCTCGGGCCTGCTGCGCGATTTCGTCGTGGCACGCGGCGGCAAGGCAATGGTGCGCGGCCTGCGCGCCGTCACCGACTTCGACTACGAATTCCAGCTGGCAGGCATGAACCGCAGCCTGATGCCGGATGTGGAGACGGTGTTCCTCACGCCCAGCGACAAGTTCCAGTTCATCAGCAGCACGTTCGTGCGCGAGATCGCGGTGCTCGGCGGTGAAGTTGACAAGTTCGTGTCTGCCAGCGTGCAGCAGCGGCTTGCCGAAAAGGTGCGAAGCCTCGGGCGCGAATAGCGCCTGCTCTGGCGGGCTACAGCGGCAGGCCTGCCAGCCACGCGGCCAGCGTTTCGTTCACGAAGTCTGGCTGCTCCATCGTGAGCATATGGCCGCATTGCGGCACCATCACCAGCTGCGCATGCGGCACGAGCGATGCAATCTCACGTGACTTGGCCGGCGGTGCCAGCAGGTCGTCCTCGCCGCACATCACCAGCATCGGGCCGCGCGATGACTGCGCGATTCTGGTTGACCAGTTGCGCTGCACCTGCGCGATACACAAATTCAAGATACGCGCGTGTGAGCCGCCCATCGCGCGCATTTGCCGGATGAAAGGCCAGCGCCACATTCGGCTCGATGACACGCGCGAGCTGGCCCATCTCGAACTGCACGATCGCGGCTTCGCGCAGCACGCGCATGTCTTCGGTTTCAGGGTGCGCGCTGGTGCCCAGCAGCGCGAGGCCCTTCACGCGCTCATGTGCCTGCCGCGCGACTTCCATCGCGATCATGCCGCCCATCGACGCGCCACACAGGATGAGATCGCCCTCATGCTGCGCAAGCAGCGCAGCCGCCATGGATTCGACAGTGGCGTGACGGGCATGCACATCGGTCACCACTGGCCGCCACGACGCGAGCCCTGTGAGTTGCGCGTGCCACATCTGGCTGTCGCCTGCCAGCCCCGGCAGGAAGATGAGTTGCGTCATGCGGCCTGCGCAATACCGAGCGCTGTATTGATGGATGCAGCCTGGCGAGCAAGCCGCGCCGACTCCGGAGACAGGCGCGCCTGTTGCTGCAGCATGTGCTGCGCGCCGGCGAGCTGGCCGCCACGCACGAGCGAATCGACATAGACCTGCATGAAGAGGTCGCGCTGCGCGTGGCTGCCGCCAATCTCGGCCAGGCGGGGCGTGGCAGCGCCCATCGCCTCAATGGCCTGTGTGAAGTCGCCGCGCGCATGTGCGAGCAGCCCGCGGCTGGCGGGCACGCACACGCGTTGCCACGCCGCCTGCATGTGGGCAGGGGCTGTGCGGGCGTAGGCCTCGATATTGCGCATCAGCACATCGGCCTGCGGACGATCCGCGCGTGCCAGCGCGTAGAGGTACTGCATATCGAGGAAGGGCAGCACGTGATCGTTCACGCGCGCTTCCAGGTAGTTGGCGACATCGTGCCAGCGGTCACCCACATCGACACCCGCCATCTCCAGACGTGCGAGAAGCGAGACCGCATTGACCTGGTCTTGCGAGTAATCCTTGGCTACGCCCCACACCTGTGAGTCGTAGAGATCGAGCACTTCAGCGTGGCGATCAAGTTCCAGCGCAAACAACGCCTGGTGCCACCAGTTGTGCGTGACCATGAACGAGTTCAGGCCGGTCCAGGTGTCGCTCACGTCCTGCATGAAAGCATGACCTTCATGAATGCGGCCTTGCGTGAGCATCACGTGCGCCAGTGCGTGGTGCGCCCACGGCTCGCGCCGTTGCATGGCGATCGCTTTGCGCGCAGCTGCCTCGGCGGGTTCGAGCATGAGGCATTGTTCGAGCGCGAATGCCAGCATGCCGTGCAGGTAGCAGATGTCGCCTGCTGCGGTGGTGGTGCCGAGCAGCAACCTGAGCATGCCCGGCGCATCGCCAATGTTGAAGAGGTGATAGTCCCCAAGCTTGAGCGAGACCAGGTCGCGGGGATACAGGCGCGCCTGTTCTTCATGCAGCTGGATGGCGCGCGGGATGTCGCCCTCAACCCATGCCTTGACGGCGTGGATGAATCGTTGTTCGCGGTCGTTGGCGCTGTGGGCAGCCGCAAGCGCACGGTCAAGAAATGGTTGTGCGTTCTTCGGCCCGTCGGGTGACTCGGCAAACATGTACACCGCCGCTGCGTACGCCTGCACGAGCGGGCTCGAGTCATTCGCAGCAGTGGCAATGATGTTGACGGCGCGTGCTTCGCTCGCGAGAAAGCCCAGGGCGAAGTCGTTCAGCCCGCCCAGCGCCGACTCGTCGTGCAGCGTGACGGCGTTGCCGAACGCGTCAGTCAACATCGCGCACGGCATGCGAGGGCGGCTGCGGCCACGCGCGCTGGCCTTCGCGGATCAGCTCGAAAGCGCGCGAGACTTGCAGCACGCCCAAATCGTCGAATCGCTGGCCCGCGATCTGCAGGCCAATGGGCAATCCGCCGCTCGTGTAGCCGCAGTTGATCGAGGCAGCCGGCTGTTCCGACATGTTGAACGGCACCGTGAAGCCGATGTGTTCGAGCCCGTGCAGCGGGTCGTTGGTGGGTGACGGCAACTCGGCCGGAAATGCCGGCATGGGCGATACAGGCGAGATGACGTAGTCGAACTGGCTGCACGCGGCCACGGCCGCGACACGCGTCGCGTGGAACTGGCTGAAGGCGCGGAAAACGGCTTCCCCGTCCATGCCTGCCGCGCTGTCGCCCCACTGCTGGATGTACGGCAGCACGGCCGCCTTCTTTTGCGCAGGCAGCGCCTTCATGTCGATGTACGAGCGCATGCGCCAGAAGTGATCCATGCCTTCGAGCATCGCCTGCGTCATGAAGGGCTTCATCGGCGTGACGGTCGCACCGGCCTGCTCGAACAAGCGTGCCGCCTTCTCGATGGCTGCATGCACTTCGGGCTCGACCGGCAGGCCGCAGCCCGCTTCCATCAGCAAGCCGATGCGCAGGCCCTTGAGCTTGTCGGCGCCCTGGTCGAACGAGAGCCAGTCAATGTCTTGCGGTGGCAAGTTCATGCTGTCGCGAGCGTCGGGGCGCGACAGCACTTGCATGAACCACGCTGCGTCAGCAACGGTGCGAGTCATGGGCCCGGCGGCGCGGCCCATGTACGGAGGATCGATCGGCACACGGCCCAGGCTGGGCTTGAGCGTGAAGATGCCGCACCAGCCTGCAGGCAAGCGCAGCGACCCTCCTATGTCAGTGCCGATGTGCAGCGGACCATAACCCGCCGCCGCAGCTGCGCCGGCGCCAGAGCTCGACCCACCGGGTGTGCGCGTGAAGTCCCACGGATTGCGCGCGAGCTTGTGAAAGCTCGACAGGCCCGACGAGAGCATTCCGTAGTCGGGCATGGTCGTCTTGGCGAACATCACGCCACCTGCTTCGCGCACGCGGGCAGATGGCGGTGCGTCAGCCGCTGCAGACACCAGATCGACGGCGCGCGTGCCCAGCGGCGTGGGGTCGCCGCGGGTTGCGATGTTGTCCTTGATCGTGACGGGCACGCCGTCGAGCACCCCGAGTGGCGCGCCCTTCATCCAGCGCGCTTCACTGCGGCGCGCCTCCTCCAGCGCGACGTCGGGCCGCAGGAGGTACAGCGCATTCAGGTGTTGTTCCCAGCGCTCGACATGGCCGAGCACTGCCTGCATGACTTCAACTGGCGAGAACGTGCGCTCGCGAAAGCCTTGCACGAGCTGCGCTGCGCCCAGCTCGTGCAAGGCGCTGGGGGACTGCGCTTGCATCAGGCGCTCAGGACCACGAAAGGGCAGACAGGTCGTTGACGAAAATCGGCATGTCTTTCCACAGGCCCTTGACGTTCTTGTTCGCGATGGTCACCCATTGCGGCTGGTACAGGAACGCATGCACACTGTCTTCGGCCAGCAGGCGCTGGGCGTCGCCAAGAAGCTTGGCGCGGTCAGCGGCGCGGGGCGACGTCTTGATGCGGTTGTAGATGTCGTTGAACTTCGCGGACTGGTAGCCCCAGTAGTAGTCGGGCTTGGCGAAGTTGCCGAGGTCGAACGGCTCGACGTGCGAAATGATCGTCAGGTCGTAGTTGTGGCCGCCACCGTAGGTGTTCGACAACCACTGCGCCCATTCAACGTTCTGCAGCTTGGCCGTGATACCGACCTTGGCGAGCTGCGCAGCAATCACTTCACCGCCCTGGCGCGCATACGGCGGCGGTGGCAGCGTCATGGTGAGCTCGAGCGGGCCGGTGATGCCTGCTTCTTTCAGCAGTGCCTTGGCCTTGTCGGGGTTGTAGGCATTCACGCCTGTTGTATCGACGTAGCCGAAACCCCCTGGCACATAGTGGCTGCCGATAGGCGCGCCATAGCCGTCGGCTGCGCCCTGGATCACCGCCTTGCGATCAATCGCCATGGCGATGGCGCGGCGCACGCGCACGTCATCGAGTGGCTTCTTCTTGTTGTTGATGGCCAGGATGGTCTTGGCGCGCGAGCCGCTCACCACCACCTGGAACTTGGCGTTGTCCTTGAACTGCGGAACGCCACGCGCCGTGACACGCGGGAAGGCGTCCACGTCACCGGCCAGCAATGAGGCGACTTGCGCTGCCGGGTCGGGGATGAAGCGGAAGGTGGCCTTCTTGATCTTCGCGGCGTTGGCATTGCGATAGCCGTCCCACTTGGTGAGCGTGATCGACGAGCCTTTGACCCACGCTTCGAGCTTGTACGGGCCCGTGCCCACAGGCTTGGTCATGTTGGTGTCGGCGCTCTTGGGCTCCACGATGATTGCCGTGCCCTGACCCATCAGGAACGGGAAGTCGGGGTCGATTTCCTTGGTGAGCAGCACGACCGTCAGGTCGTCCACGACTTGCGTGGTGATGGCGGCGAATGTGCGCTTGTCCTTGTTGGTGCTCTTCTCGCCGCCCGCGCGGTCGAACGAGAACTTCACGGCTTGGGCGTTGAACGGCTCGCCGTTCTGGAACTTCACGCCCTTGCGCAGGCGGAACGTGTACGTCTTCAGGTCAGGCGAGACCTCCCAGCTTTCGGCCAGCAGGGGCGTCACGCTGCCGTCGGAATTCACCTTCGTGAGCGTCTCGTAGATGTTGTAGAGCGTGACCTCCGAGATCGACGACGCGGCGCCGCCCGTGGGGTCAAGCCCGGGGCTCGGCTCGAGCGCCATGGCGAGCACGATCGAATCCTTCTTGCTTTGTGCAAAGGCGGACGGCACGGCCAGCGGCACGGTGGCGAGCGCTGCGGTAGTGAGCACGGTGCGGCGGTTCAACATGGTGGGAAGCTCCAACGTGAAAGAAACTGGATTGTCATCATCCACGAGTTTGCGCGCGAATGGCAATAGGCATTTGTTTATAACGGCTCGGCTCGTGGCACGGCGTCGAGCAGGGCTTGTGTGTACGGGTGTTCTGCTGCGTGAAACAGCTTCTCGGGCGGGCCCTGTTCGACGATGCGGCCCTGCCAGAGCACGGCCACGTCATCGCACAGATGGTGCACCACGGCCAGGTCGTGGCTGATCAACATGTAGGTGATGCCGAACTCGGCCTGCAAGTCCTGCATGAGGTTGAGCACTTGCGCTTGCACGGACACATCGAGCGCGCTCACCGGTTCGTCGGCGACGATCAGGCGGGGCCGCGTGATCAGGGCGCGTGCAATGGCGATGCGCTGGCGCTGGCCGCCTGAGAATTCGTGCGGGTACTTGGCAAGGTCGTTGGCGCGAAGGCCGACAGCGGTGATCGCTTCGGCAGCGCGCTTGTGCTGCTCGCTGCGCGAGGCGCCTTGCGCGGCCAGCGGCTCGGCCACGATTCGCTCGATGGTCTGGCGCGGATCGAGCGAGCCGTAGGGGTCCTGGAAGACCATCTGGAAGTCACGCCGCGCCTCGCGCAAATCCTTGCGTGAGAGGGCGTTCAAGTCGCGGCCTATCATTCGCACCGAGCCCGACGTGGGTTTGTCCAGCGCCATCACCAGCCGCGCCAGCGTGGATTTGCCCGAGCCCGATTCACCGACGATGCCCAGGCTGCGCCCCGCTTCAATCGTGAAGCTCACTCCATTGAGCGCGTGCACCTTGGGCGGCGCGGCGAACAGCGATTCGCGCGGCATCGAATACTCGCGCACCAGGTTGTCGACCTGCAGCAGCGGCTCGCTCATGTTGCCGCCTTCGCGATGGATTCGCACACGGCATCCAGGCGCAAGCACCTGGCCATGTGCCCCGGGGTGATTTCGATAGCAGGCGGCACGGTGGTCTGGCACTCGGGCGCGGTGAATGTGCATCGCCCTGCGAACGGGCAGCCTGCTGGCAGGTCCACCAGTTCGGGCACGCTGCCTGCGATCGTCATCAAACGCTGGCCTTTTTCCTGTGAGCGCAAACCGGGCCGCGCCGAGAACAGGCCCAGCGTGTACGGATGGGTCTTGCGTGCGAACACATCGCGCGTCGCGCCGCTTTCAACGACGCTGCCGCCATACATCACGAGCATGCGCGAGACGTTCTGCGCGATCACGCCAAGGTCGTGGGAAATCAGCATCAGGCCCATGCCGCGCTCAGCCACCAGATCGCGAATCAGGTCGAGGATCTGCCGTTGGATCGTCACGTCGAGCGCGGTGGTCGGCTCGTCGGCGATCAGCAGTTGCGGGCCGCACGCGAGCGCCATGGCAATCGTGATGCGCTGCCGCTGGCCGCCGGAGAACTGGTGCGGGTACGCATCGATGCGCCGCGCTGCGTCGGGGATGCCGACACGGTCGAGCAGGGCGATTGCCTCCTTGTGCGCATCACGCGGCGACATGCCGCGATGCAGCCGCAGCGGCTCGGCCACTTGCCGCCCGACGCTGTGAACCGGGTTCAGCGCCGTCATCGGCTCCTGGAAGATCATGCCGATGCGATCGCCGCGGATCTCGCACATCTGCGCATCGGATTGGGTCGTGAGCTCCTGGCCGTCGAACTTGATGCTGCCGGTGACCTCGGCGTTCTCAGGCAGCAGGCCCATCAACGCCATCACTGTCATGGACTTGCCGCACCCCGATTCGCCGACGAGCCCTAGAGTTTCACCGCGGTCGAGCGTGAAGCTCACGTCGCGCACGGCATAGGCCGGGCCGCGATGCGTTTGCAGCTTGACGTGGAGGTTGGTGACTTCGAGCAGCGGCATTTATCTTTTTCTGGCCAGGCGCGGATCGAAGATGTCGCGCAGGCCGTCGCCGAGCAGGTTGAGGCCGAGCACGGCGAGCGCGATCGCGACGCCCGGATACACCGCGAGCATCGGCGCCTGGAACATCAGTGTTTGCGCTTCACTGAGCATGCGGCCCCACGAGGGCTGCGGCGGCTGCGTGCCCAGGCCGAGGTACGACAGCGCTGCTTCAGCCAGGATGGCAATGGCGAATCGAATCGTCGCCTGCACGATCAGCACCGACATGATGTTCGGCAGGACGTGCTCGATGGTGATGCTCAGCGGCCCCTTGCCGCAGGCGCGCGCGGCCATCACGAATTCGCGCGACCACACCGCATTGGCCGAAGCGCGCGTGATGCGTGCGAATGTCGGTATGTTGTAGATGCCGATGGCGATGATCGCGTTGACCATGCCGGGGCCGAACACGGCCGTGAGCATGATCGCCGACAGGATGGCGGGGAAGGCAAAGCCGAAGTCGGCCAGCCGCATGATCAGCTCTTCGACCCAGCCGCGTTTGGCGGCAGCGAGCAGGCCGAACGCCGTGCCCACGACGAGGCCAATGCCCACCGCGATGACGCCGACCGCGATCGATGCGCGCGCGCCGACCAGCAGCAGCGAGACGATGTCGCGGCCGTAGGGGTCCGTGCCCAGCAGATGCCCTTGGCCCGCCGGAAGCAGGCGTTTGGCCATGTCGATTTCGTAGGGGTTGAACGGCGTCCACACGAACGACACGCCAGCAGCGATGACCAGCAGCACGCTCAGGATTGCGCCGAACGTGAAGCTGCGGTGCTGCAGCGCACGCTGCCACAGGCGTGGCCCCGCGCTCATATGTCGCTGGCCTTCACGCGAGGGTCGATCACTGCGTACAGCACATCGACGACGAAGTTCACGATGACCACCATCGCCGCCAGCAGCATCACGCAATTGCGCACGACGATGAGATCGCGATTGGAGATCGACTGGAAAATCAGCCGGCCGAGCCCGGGCAGGTAGAACACGCTCTCCACCACGATCGTGCCCGCAAGCAGTTCGGCAAACTGCAGGCCCATGATGGTGATGACTGGAATCATTGCGTTGCGCAGCACGTGGCCCCACAAGGTGCCGCGGCGCGACACACCCTTGGCCCGCGCTGTGCGAACGAAGTCTTCGCGCATGACTTCGAGCACGGAAGACCGCGTGATGCGCGCGAGAATCGCCGCCTGCACAACAGCCAGGGAAATCGCCGGGAGCATCAGTGATTTGATTCCTTGCAGGATGCCTTCGTCCCAGCCCGAGAACCCGCCGGCTGAGAACCATTTCAAGTGCACCGAGAAAAGCAGGATCAGCAGGATCGCGAACCAGAAGTTCGGAATGGCAATGCCGATCTGCGACAGGCCCATCACGCCGACATCGCCCAGCTTGTTATGGCGCGAAGCTGCATACAGGCCGGCTGCCAGTGCGATCACGGTGGTGAGCGTCATGGCCATCAGCGCGAGAGGGACCGTGAGCGCCAGGCGTTCCACGACCAGCTCCGACACCGGCGTGCTGTAGGCGTAGCTGATGCCCAGGTCGCCGTGCATCATGCCGGTGATCCAGTGCCAGTAGCGCTGCAAAGGTGGCTGGTCAATGCCGAGCTTGACGGCGAGGGCTTGCACCGCTTCGGGTGAAGCATCCGGCCCCATGAGGATCTGGGCCGCGTTGCCCGGCAGGATTTCCAGCACGAGGAACACGACAATCGACGCTCCTGCCAGCGTCGCTATCAGGGTGATCAGGCGCTTGAACAGGAACACACTCATGAGTGAACCGATAATGCCAGAAGTGCGGGGCGTGTTGCCTCGTGTGGAGGAAAGCGTCCCGTGGCATTGATGATTACCGACGAGTGCATCAACTGCGATGTGTGCGAACCCGAGTGCCCCAATGAAGCGATCTTCCTGGGGCCTGAGATCTACCAGATCGACCCTGCCAAGTGCACTGAATGCGTGGGCCATTTCGATGAGCCGCAATGCGTGCAGGTGTGCCCGGTGGCCTGTATCCCGATCAACCCGCAGCACGTCGAGAGCAACGAGACGCTGTGGCAGAAGTACCGACGCCTGACGTCGCAGGTGCAGTAGGGCGTCAAGCGTGGCCGATGCGGCGTTGGCCCGCTCTGGCGAAGGCCTTCTCAGGCTTTCTTCTTCCCCTTCTTTTTCTTCTTCGAGTCACCCGGCTCGCCCGGTGCAATGGCCGTGAAGTACTTGACCTTGCCGGGCTGGGTCATTTGAATCTTCTTCGTCTCTTCCGTGCTCACAGGCTTGGGCGCCGGTATGTACACGGAGGCGGGCTTGGCCTCTTCCTGCAGGCGGGCCTTTTCCATCGCGTCGGCAAGCCTGGCCTGGCGCTTCGCCATGTCGTCTGGCGCTCTTGCCGTTTCACGCCGCGACGCATCTGTATGCAGTGTCGTGCCGCCTTCGCAGGGTGACTGGCTGTAGCTGCTGCCGCATTTGTAGATCGCCTGCGCCGCGGCGGTGGTCGAAAGCGACGTAGCCAGCGCTGCGCAGCATGCAAGTGCGACGAGTTTCCTGTTCATGGTCTTTTATCTCCCTGGTTGCCTGGTTCTTGTGTGGGTGTAGGTGCAGGTGTCGGCTGCGGTCGTGGCGGCTTGGGTCGAGGTGGCTTGCTGGTGTGCACAACCAGCGTTGCCTTTTCCATTTCGCCGGCGATGAGTGCCGGCACGGCCTTGAGCGTGCGGTCTATCGACTCTTCAATTGCCTTGCGCTGGTCGGCAGAAGGCTTTTGCAGGACCCAGTTCACCACTTCGGATTTCACGCCGGGGTGGCCGATGCCCAGCCGCAAGCGCCAGTAGTCACCCGTACCCAGTTGCGCATGGATGTCGCGCAGGCCGTTGTGGCCCGCGTGGCTGCCGCCGAACTTGAGCTTGGCCTCGCCGGGCACGACGTCGAGCTCGTCGTGAACGACGAGGATTTCTTCCGGCTTGATCTTGTAGAAGCGCGCCAGTGCCGCGACGGACTTGCCCGAGAGGTTCATGAAGGTGCGCGGCTCGAGCAGCCAGATGGTCTGGCCTTGCACGGTCGTGCGGGCGACGACACCGTGGTACGACTTGTCAGTGACAAGCGGCGCTTTCAACTCGCGCGAGAGCGCATCCACCCACCAGAAACCCGCGTTGTGCCGCGTGGCTTCGTATTCGGTGCCGGGGTTTCCCAATCCAACAAACAGCTTGATCATGGGGTGGGATTATCAGTGGGCCCCCAAAAGAAAAACGGCCCGCGAAGGCGGGCCGTTTTTGCTTGGAAGCTGTGAAGAAGTTACTTCTTCGCGGCGGGCGCCTTGGCAGCAGGTGCCTTGGCGTCTTTGCCTGCAGCAGCCTTGGCATCCTTGCCAGCGGGCTTCGCATCGGCAGCGGGTGCTGCAGCGGCGTCAGCTGCACCAGCGGCAGCCGGCTCTTCGCCGCCAATCATCACCACGGAGACGATCACCGGGTTCGGCTTGCCGCGCGTCACGGCGGTCACGCCCTTGGGCAGCGTCACGTCGTTCAGGTGGAGCGACATGCCCTTCTTCAGGCCCGACAGGTCCACTTCGATGAATTCGGGCAGGTCGGCCGGCAGGCACGAGATGTCGAGTTCAGACATGACGTGGTTGACGACGCAGTTGTCGAACTTCACGGCCTGCGATTCTTCGGACTTCGTGTAGTGCAGCGGCACCTTCATGTGCAGCTTGGTGGTGGCGTCCACGCGCTGGAAGTCGATGTGCGTGACTTGCTGCTTGTACGGGTGCATCTGCACGTCGCGCAGCAGGACCTTGCCTTCCTTGCCGCCGATTTCCATGTCGAGAATCGTCGAGTGGAAGGCTTCCTTCTTCAGGGCATGCCACAAGGCGTTGTGATCGAGTTCGATCAACAGCGGCTCGCCGCTGCCGCCATAGACGATGCCCGGGGTGCGACCCGTATTGCGGAGACGGCGGCTCGCACCCGTACCCTGCTTTGCGCGCTCAAAAGCGACGAATTTCATAGTTCAACTCCAGTCAGCCGAATCCACCGCGACCAGTGTGATTCGGGTTTCAAAAAAGGGCCGCGCCCGAATTGACGCTGCCCACTTCAAGCGAATCCGGCTTTGCCGGTTTGCTTGATCCCCCTCGGGGGGGCGGGCTGGGCATTCGCCCAGACCTGGGGGTCCTACTAAGCTCAGAACAAGTTGACTTGATCCGAGAACAGACTCATCACCGACTCGCCCTTGGCAATGCGCTGGATCGTCTCTGCGACCAGCGGTGCTACGGTGAGTTGGCGGATTTTCTTGCAGGCAATGGCTTCCTGCGACAGGGGAATGGTGTTGGTCACCACCACCTCGTCGAGGGCGCCGCCCTTGGCAATACGCTCGATGGCCGGGCCCGAGAAGATCGGGTGCGTGCAATAGGCGTAAACGTTTTTGGCGCCGCGCTCCTTGAGCACCTCGGCGGCTTTGACCAGCGTGCCAGCCGTGTCGATCATGTCGTCCATGATCACGCAGTTGCGGCCATCGATCTCGCCGATGACGTGCATCACTTCACTCACGTTGGCCTTCGGCCGGCGCTTGTCGATGATCGCCAGGTCGGTGTCCAGCTGCTTGGCCAGCGCCCGGGCACGGACGACGCCGCCGACGTCTGGTGAGACGACGATCAGGTTTTCGTAGTTCTGCTTGCGCACATCGGCCAGCAGCACCGGTGATGCATAAATGTTGTCCACCGGGATATCGAAAAAGCCCTGGATCTGGTCGGCGTGCAAGTCCATCGTCAGGACACGGGAGACGCCCACTGTCTGCAGCAGGTTGGCCACGACCTTGGCAGAAATCGGCACACGCGACGAACGCGGGCGGCGGTCTTGCCGGGCATAGCCGAAATAGGGGATGACAGCGCTGATCCGCTCGGCCGACGCACGCTTGAGCGCATCGACCATGATCAGCAGTTCCATCAGGTTTTCGTTGGTGGGCGCGCAGGTGGACTGGACGACGAACACGTCGCGGGCGCGAACGTTGGTGTTGATCTCAACGGTGACTTCGCCATCGGAGAAGCGCCCGACAGTCGCAGCGCCCAGGCCGATGCCCAGATGGCCGGCTATCTCCGCAGCAAGTGCGGGATTGGCGTTGCCGGTGAACACCATGAAATCGGGATGCGGAACGACCTGCATGTGCTAGTCCAGCGAAGAGAGAGCCAGCGAAAAAAAAGCGAAACATCGCGCAAAAAACGCGCCAGGGCCTTGTCCTGTGGGCGCCGCCATATCTGGCAGGGGAGGAAGGATTCGAACCTTCGAATGCCGGAATCAAAATCCGGTGCCTTAACCAACTTGGCGACTCCCCTACACCGGTCGACGGCTGCAACCAGCCGCCTACCAATAACTATCCATCAATCGTCGCTGGGAGCCCATCCAGCCAGAGGATGGGCGACCAAATTACTGCATTCCCGCACTTGCCAGCCTTCAGGCGCCGCCTTGAGCGGCTTGCCTGCTGGCCCACCTGACGGTTGAACTGGCATTTGCGCGAAAACCGCGCTGCCAGAACCAGTCATTCGCCCTTGCAGACCTTGCGATGCCAGCCATTCCAGCGCATCGCCGACAGCGGGGCAAAGCCCTTGTGCCACGGCCTGCAAGTCGTTGGTTCCAAAACCATACGGGTTTGCAGCAAAGCCTGAGATTATAGCAGTGGGCGTGTCACGCTTGAGCTTCGGGTCATTGAAGATTTGGGCGGTGGCCAGGCCCACGTCGGGTTTGACGACGGCAAACCGGGCGGGCGGCAGGGCCAGCGGAGCCAGTTTTTCGCCAACGCCCTCAGCCCAGGCGTTTCTGCCGAACAGGAAGAAAGGCACATCGGCGCCCAGCTGCAGGCCGATTCTGGCGAGTGTTTGTACTGGCAGGTTCAGCTGCCACAGCCGGTTGAGTGCCAGCAGGCAACTTGCGGCGTCGGACGATCCGCCCCCCATGCCAGCCTGGGCAGGCACACGCTTGTCGATGGTGATGTGAGCGCCGTGGCCGGTGCCCGCCGCCGCCTGCAAGGCGCGCGCGGCTCGCAGAACCAGGTCGTCTGCCGGCAGCGCAGCGCCGATGTCTTCACGGCTGATGGCGCCACCTGCACGCAGCTCGAAATGCAGCGTGTCCGCCCAGTCGATCAGCATGAACGCAGACTGCAGCAGATGCATGCCGTCGGCACGCCGGCCCGTCACATGCAGGAACAGGTTCAGCTTGGCCGGTGCGGGTACGTCGTACAGCGCCTTCATCGGTGGCCTAACGCTCCAGCACGATGCGCAGGTCGGCTTGCGGCAGCGGATTGAACCGTTGCGCCGCCACTCGCCCATCATTCAATCTCGACAGGTCGGCACGCCAGCCCGGCACGTTCGTGTCCCGGCCGCTCAGCCAATCGAACAGTGCAGCAAGCGGAACAGGTGAGCCGGTGGCCTGTGCTATCAGGGCATCTGCCGAGTCGAACTGTCTGACCTGGCCGCCCGAACGCATCGTGGCCTGGCCCGGCTGCCATGAGAGCACGGCGAGTGAGCCGCCCAATGGTGTGTATAGCGTGAGCTCGCCGGCCCGCGCTGTGCCGCGCAGCTCGAACCCGGCAGAAAACGACTCGGCGGGTTTGTCCTGCACCTGCAATGCCATGCGGCCAGCCCACACATTGGCAGCGCCACCGGTAGTGGCAGGTTTGGGCGCGGACGCGCACCCTGCGACCAGCATGCAAGCCGCCACCAGCCAGGCGGCGGGCGCCTGGGCCCAGGTCGTCACGGCTTGACCCGCAGGCGCTTGAGAGTTTCCTGCAGGGTTTCGTTGTCGCTGCCTTGCAGCAGGCCTTCTTTCCAGATCTGGATGGCACGCTCGCGCTGCCCAGAGCTCCAGAGCACTTCGCCCAGATGAGCGGCGATGTCCGGGTCGGGCCGCGCCTTGTACGCGGCATCGAGCAAGCGCAGCGCCTCGGCCTTGTTGCCCATGCGGAATTCAACCCAGGCCAGGCTGTCGGTGATGAACGGATCATCCGGGGCGTAGCTCAAGGCCTTCTGGATCAGCTCTCTGGCTTCCGGCAGGCGCAGGTTGCGCTCTGCCAGCGAATAGCCGAGCGCGTTGTAGGCGTGGTGGTAGTCCGGTTTGGCCGCGATCACTTGCCGCAGCAGCCGTTCCATCTCGGGCATGTTGCCGATCTTTTCGGCCAGCATGGCCTGGTCATAGGCGAGGTCCGGATCGAAGGGCGGCTTTGCACTGGCTTGCGCCAGCACGTCGTACGCGGCCTTGTATTGCTTGGCATCGCGCAACAGCTGCACTTCAGCCATCATCTTTGCGCGCGCGTCCTCGGGCGAGCGTTCGGGCAGCGACCGTAGCAGCTTGCGCGCTTCGTCCATGCGCCCCTGGCGAGCCAGGATCGAGGCCCGGCGATGCTGCGCAGCCACCAGGTCTTGTGGGTTCTCGATCTTGTCGAGCCATGCGCCAGCCAGCGCAAAATCCTTGCGCTTTTCGGCGATGCGCGACAGCGACAGGTACGCCTGAGCCAGACCTCTGCTGCGCTCTTCGCCCGAGCGTTGCGCCTGGGCCAGCTCGACGTACCGCTTGATCGACTTTTCTGCGTCAGCGTCGTGGTTGTCCTGCAGCGCGAGCGTGCCCAGAACCAGCCACGCTTCCGGATAGTCGGGCTTCTCGGTGGTAATCACTTGCAGCTGCTTCGATGCCTCCGGGTAGCGCTGCGCATCGAGTAGCGCGCGGGCGTAGCCCATTCGCAATTCCGGCAGCGGTTTGCCTTCGAGGTAGCGCTTGACGACCTGTTCGGCCTGCGGCAGTTTCGGGTCGATCAGGTCCAGCGCCAGCAACGCCGGACCCTCCGCGTTGGCATTGATCGCTTGCGCGCGCCGCGCAGCCTCGACAGCGCCTGTTGCATCACCAGCTGCCAGGCGGGCGCGTCCGACGGCTGTCCAGGCGGCAGCGCCGGTTGCGGGCTCGTTCAGGTAAGCGCCCAGCGCCTGTTCAACCGTCGCCGCGGCGAGCTTCTTGTCGGTCACGCGCGCGTAAACGCGTGGCACCTGCGAGATCACGGCGCTGCGGTCTTTGGCGTCCACCAGGCCAATCTCGACCTTCAATGGTTCCGCGCTTTCGGCAACGCGATTGAGCGCCACCAGTATTTGCAACACGTAGCGATTGGCATCGCGCGAATCCGGGATCGCGTGCTTCCATGCGCGTGCAGCCTGCAGCGCGCCATCGCCGGAGCGCGCCTGGAATGCGACATCAACGGCACGTTGATACAGCGCGGGATCATTGGTCTTGCGCGCTGCGTCGAGAATCAGTGAATAACCGGCTGCAGGCTCGTCCCCGCGCGCGGTGAGCTCGCCCAGGATCAGCTGGTAGAAAAGCTCGGCATCAAGGGCTGTGGGAACGACGGGACCTGGCCGCTCATCGTCGTCGATTGCCTGGGCCAGCGCGCCCCCGGCAAGGGCCAGCAACAACAAGCCGGCAAGAGTGAATCGCTTCATCGACTCATAATAATCCAAGGTGCTGTTGCAGCGCCTCCACCCTCCTCACTGCCCCTGATGCCAGAGCTGCCAGAAGTTGAAGTCACCCGCCTGAGCCTGGCAGACCGGATCGCGGGTGCGCGCATCGAGTCGGTTCGGATGGGCAAGCCCCTGCGCTGGCCTCTGGGCATCGACAGCCAGCGCCTGGTCGGCCAGGTCGTACAGCGCGTGCGCCGGCGAGGCAAGTACCTGCTCTTCGACCTCGACCAGAGCGTGCTGCTGCTGCACCTGGGCATGTCCGGCAGCCTGAGCTTCGCGGCATCGCATCCCGAAGCGGGGGCCCATGATCACTTCGAGCTGTTCACGACGCGTGGCGTGCTGCGCCTGAATGACCCGCGGCGCTTTGGTGCCGTGGTGCATTCTTCGTCCGAGCGGCACGAGCCGGCCTTGAAGCTGCTGGGCGGCCTAGGCGTCGAGCCCCTCACGGATGAGTTCACGCTCGAAGCTTTCCACGCAGGCTTGAAGCGCCGCTCCGCGCCGATCAAGCAAGTCCTGCTTGCAGGCGATGTGGTGGTCGGCGTGGGCAACATCTATGCGTCAGAGGCGCTGTTCCTCGCGGGGATCCGGCCAACGCTTCGCGCGGCAAAAGTCAGCCGGCCCCGCGCCGAGAAGCTGCGCATCGCGATTCGCGAGGTGCTCGCACGTGCCGTCGCCAAAGGCGGCAGCACGCTGCGCGATTTTTCAAATGCCGACGGCCAGACGGGTTACTTCCAGCTTGAGGCCATGGTCTATGGTCGAGAGGGCCAGCCCTGCAGGGTTTGTGGCACGACAATCAGGGCCATCCGCCAAGGCCAGCGCGCTACCTTTTTCTGTCCGCACTGCCAGAAATCCTGAGTGGCGCGCCAAAGGCAGGGTGCTATATTTCAAAATCAAGCTTCGGGGCAATAGTGGGCACTTCCTTCAACGATCAATTTGACCAGCATGGCATGTGGCGCCGGGAGTTCGCGCTGCGCCTGAAACTGCTGGCCGAATGGCTCAAGGACCACGACCTGCTCGACGCCGCCGTCGAAGAACGGCTGCGCCGGCTGGAGACGCAGATGCGCTCCGACAAGGTCATGGTCGCCTTCGTCGCAGAGTTCTCGCGTGGCAAGTCCGAGCTCATCAACGCGATCTTCTTTGCGGGTTACAAGCGCCGCATCATGCCGGCAAGCGCCGGGCGCACCACGATGTGCCCGACCGAACTCGGTTACGACAGCGACGTGCCGCCATGCCTGCGCCTGCTGCCTATTGAAACGCGACTGCAGCCGCAGGCCCTGATGGAGTGGCGTGCAGTGCCCGAGAAATGGACGCGCGTCGATCTTGACGTGAACGATCCGGCGCAGCTTGCGAAAGCATTCGAGAAAGTCGCCGAAGTGCGCCATGTGTCCAAGGAAGAAGCCCGTGCGCTCGGCTTCTGGCATGAAGACACTCCCAATGACAACCCGATGACTGACGCGGATGGCCGCGTCGAAGTGCCGCGCTGGCGCCACGCGCTCATCAACATTGCGCATCCGCTGCTCAAGCAGGGCCTGGTCATCCTCGACACGCCGGGCCTGAATGCGATCGGCGCCGAGCCTGAGCTCACCGTCAACCTGATACCGCAGGCGCATGCCGTTGTATTCATCCTCGCTGCGGACACCGGCGTCACCAAATCCGATCTCGCCATCTGGCGCGAGCACCTGATCACCGAAACCGACAACACCGAGTCGCGGCTGGTGGTGCTCAACAAGATCGACACGATGTGGGACTCGCTTTCCACGCCCGTGCAGATCCAGGCGCAGATCGACAGGCAGCGTGCCGTCTCCGCAGAAATCCTCGGTCTGCCGCGCGAGCAGGTCATTCCGGTATCGGCACAAAAGGGCCTCGTCGCCAAAGTGAACGACGACGCAGAACTGCTCGAAGCCAGCCAGCTGCCGCAGCTCGAACGCGCACTCAGCCAGGGCGTGATGGGCCAGCGCCGCAAGATCCTGCGCACGGCTGTGTCGTCCGGCATCACTGACCTGCGAGCCGAAGCCGGGCGCGCGATCAACATCCGCCGCCGCGACCTTGCCGAGCAAATGCTCGAACTCAAGGGCCTGCGCGGCAAGAACACATCAGTCATCAAGCATATGCGCTCGCGCATCGAGCAGGAGCAGGTCGATTTCGACGTGAGCGGCGCGCGCATCCATGCGGTGCGGTCCGTCCACCTGAAACTGCTGCGTGACGTGTTCACCATGCTGGGTACCAGCACGCTGAAAGCCGAGATGGCGGAGCTCACGTCGGCGCTGCGCCAGCCGGGCATCAAGCTCGGCGTGCGCAAGGCGTATTCGGCAACGTTCGAGCGCTTGCGCGAGGGCCTGCGCAAGTCGCAGAAGACCAGCTCCGAAATCCAGTCGATGCTCACGGGCACGTTCCGCCAGCTCAACGCCGAGTACGGCTTTTCGCTGCAGGCGCCGCGCGAGCCCGAGCTCGCACGCTATGAGCGTGACCTTGACCTGGTCGAGCGCAGCCACACACAGTACCTTGGCGTGAGCAACACGTTTCGCCTCGCTCAACCCGAATTCGCTGACCGGCTCGTGCGCGCGCTGGCTACCCGGCTGCGCGTGGTTTACGAGTCGGCGCTGGGGGAAGTGGAGCTGTGGAACAAATCCGCCGCTGCGCAACTCGACGCACAACTGCGTGAGCGCCGCCGCAATTTTGGCCGCCGCATCGAGGCGATCGAGCGCATCCAGCAAGCCGCCACGGGCCTGGACGACCGCATCATTGAAATCGAATCGCAAATTGCGGCGGTTGACGAGCTCGATGCGAAGTTGCTGGAGCTCACCAGCCACCTTGTAAGCGCGCCCGGTGGCGACGCAATGCCGACGGAGACGGCAGCACTCACGGCATGACGCAGCCGGTGCCGGGGTTTGCCAGCCGTGTGGTTCGCTGGCAGCGAGCTCATGGCCGCCACAGCCTGCCCTGGCAGCAAACGCGCGACCCGTATCGGGTCTGGCTCTCCGAAGTGATGCTGCAGCAAACGCAGGTCACCACGGTGCTTGGCTACTACGCGAAATTCCTGGAGCGCTTTCCGGATGTGACAGCGCTCTCGGCGGCCGATATCGACGATGTGTTTTCCTTGTGGAGCGGCCTGGGCTACTACAGCCGGGCCCGCAACCTGCATCGCTGCGCGCAGGAGGTCATGCTCAAGCACGGCGGTGCCTTTCCACGCAGCGCGCAGGAGCTGCAAACCTTGCCGGGTATTGGCCGCTCGACGGCCGCGGCGATTGCCGCGTTCTGCTTTGACGAGCGCATCGCCATTCTTGATGGCAACGTCAAGCGCGTGCTGGCGCGCGTGCTGGCCTTCGATGCTGATCTTGCGACGGCTACCAATGAAAAGCTGCTGTGGTCGCAGGCGCAAGCCCTGGTGCCTGCGCGCAAGGACGACATGCCCGCCTACACGCAGGGCCTGATGGACTTGGGCGCCACGGTCTGCCTTGCCCGCAGTCCGAGCTGCCTGCTGTGCCCGTTGCATTCGCAGTGCGGCGCAGCGGCCGCCGGCAAGCAGGAAAACTATCCGGTAAAAACGCGCAAGCTCAAGCGAAGTGCGCAGTCGCTCTGGTTGCTGCAGTTGCGCACGAAGGCCGGGCACGTGTGGCTCGACAAGCGCCGGCCCACAGGCGTGTGGGCGGGACTGTATTGCCTGCCGGTCTTCGACTCGCGCGAGGCATTGCTTTCAGCGCTGCCGCCAGCGCAGCACAGCAAGCTCCAGGACGCTGCGCCGCTGCTGCACGTCTTGACACACAAAGACCTGCACTTGCACCCCGTGGTGGTGACTGTGCCAAAGGCCAGCATGGCGGGCCTGCCGGGTGAATGGTTCGCCGAGGGCCAGTGGCCGGCGCTGGGCCTGCCGGCACCCATCCGCAAATTGCTCGAAGCCAGCGCCGGCTAAACGCACTACACCGCGTCGAGCTCGCGGTGGCGCTTGAGCGTCACCCATCGGTCGCTGAAGGCGGCGGCGAGCCGCTCGACGAGATACACCGAACGGTGCTGCCCGCCCGTGCAGCCGATTGCCACCGTGACATAGCTGCGATGGTCGCGCGCGAGCGGCGCCAGCCAGTGGTCGATGAATCGATGGATCTGACTGAACATCAGCTCCACATCGGCGTGTTGCTTCAGGAACGCGACGACCGCCTCGTCGCGGCCTGTCAGGTCGCGAAGCGCCGGGTCGTAATGCGGGTTGGGAAGCATGCGCACGTCGAACACGTAGTCCGCGTCCACCGGCACGCCGCGCTTGAATGCGAACGACTCGAATACCAGCGTCAACTGGCTCATCGGCGCAGACAGCAACGACTTCACGTGCACCTGCAACTGCGACGAGCGGATCACGCTTGTATCGATCACATGCGCCTGCTCGCGCAAATCTGCCAGCAGCTCGCGTTCGAGCTCGATGGCATCGACGAGGGCGCGCTGCTGGTCGTGTGCGGCTTCACCGCCGCGCGCACCGGGGCGATTGCTCGAAAGCGGATGTCGCCGGCGAGTTTCCGAGAAGCGCCTGACTAGCGTTTCGGTCGTCGCGTCAAGAAACAGCGGGCGCACCTGCACACCGCGATTGTTCAATTCGCGCAGTTGCGCCGGCACAAGCGGCAGCGACGTCGCGCTGCGCACATCCATGGCAATCGCAACCCGCTCAGCGTGGTTTTGCTGCTCCAGCTCGATGAAAGACAGCAGCAGTTCAGGCGGCAGGTTGTCGACGCAGTAGTAGCCCGCATCTTCCAGCGCGCGCAGGGCCACGGATTTGCCCGAGCCCGACATGCCGGTGATGAGGATGATTTCCATGGTCAGGATTCGCCCGAGAGCATTTCCTTGGCGTGCGCGAGCGTCGTGCCCGACAGGCGCTCGCCACCCAGCATGCGCGCGACCTCGGCCACGCGCTGCTCGCCGTGCACGCTGGCCACGCTGCTCGCGGGGCCATCCTTGCCGGATGCTTTCGACACGACCAGGTGATGGTCGGCACACGCCGCCACTTGCGGCAAGTGCGTGACGGCCAGCACCTGCCTGTCACGGCCGAGCTGCTTCATCAGCCGCCCGACCGTCTCTGCCACAGCGCCGCCGACACCGGAATCCACCTCGTCGAAGATCAGTGTCTGCGCCGTGCCCAGCTGGCTCGTGGTGACGGCGATGGCCAGCGCAATGCGCGACAGCTCACCGCCCGACGCCACCTTGCCCACCGGCCGCGGCGTGCTGCCTGCATGGCCCGCCACAAGAAACGCAATGTCTTCCATGCCGCTCATCGACGGCTCTGCCGACTTGGTGAGCGCCACTTCGAACCGCCCGCCCTGCATGCCCAGCCCTTGCATCGCCAGCGACACGGCTTTGGCGAGTTGCGGCGCTGCTTTGGTGCGCGCCTGGGTGAGCAGGCGCGCCTGCTCCATGTACTGGGCGGCTTCTTTTTTCTCCGCGGCCTCCAGGGCGGCGAGATCAGCCGCAGCGTCGAGCTTGAGCAGCTCGTCTTTCCACGAGGCGTGCAGGGCAGCAAGCTCTGCGGGTGCGCGTTTGTAGCGGCGCGCCAGCGAGAGCCACATGGCCATGCGCTCATCGAGCTGTGCCAGCCGCTGCGGATCGAGTTCGGTCTTGCGCAGGTAAGCGTGCAGCGAATGCGCAGCGTCTTCGGCTTGCGCGAGGCTGGACGCAAGCACTTGCGCCAGCTCGTTGAAAGCGGGCTCGACGTGCTGCTGCGCCTGCAGCAAAGACACCGCCTGCGACAGGTTGCGCGTCGCGCCGCCCTCATCGCCTTCCAGCGCCTGCAGCGTGCCTTCAGCTGCATCGAGCAGCGCCTGCGCGTTGGAAAGCCGCGTGTGGGAGGCATTGAGCTCGTCCCACTCGTCCGCGCCCGGCGCCAGCTTGTCGACCTCGCCGATCTGCCAGGCCAGGCGCTCACGTTCGCGCTGCAGCGAATCCTGCGCGGCGCGCGCATCAGCGAGCGACTTCTGCGCTGCGCGCCAGCTTTGCCATGCCTCTTGCAGCGCGCGAGTGGTAATGCCCGCATAGCCATCAAGCAGGCCGCGCACGGCATCGGGCCGCGTCAGGCTTTGCCAGGCATGCTGGCCGTGGATGTCCACCAGCTGGTCAGCCAGTTCGCGCAGCTGCGTTGCGGTGGCGGCGCTGCCATTGATCCACGCACGGCTCTTGCCCTGTGCGTCGATGCTGCGGCGAACCAGCAAGGTGTCGCCATCTTCGAAGCCCGCTTCCTCCAGCCATGCGGCAAGGGCTGCGGGCCGGTCGAACTCCGCCGTGATCTCCGCGCGAGCCGCGCCTTCGCGCACCACCGAGCTTTCAGCGCGCGAGCCCAGCGCGAGTTGCAGCGCATCAATAAGGATCGACTTGCCTGCGCCTGTCTCACCCGTGAGCACGGAGAAGCCGCCGGACAAGTCCAGCTCGAGCTCGCGCACGATGACGAAGTCGCGCAGTGCGATCCGTTTCAAAGCCATTGATCAGACTCCCTCATTCCAGTGCATCTTCTTGCGCAGCGTATCGAAGTACGACCAGCCGCGTGGATGCAGGAATCGCACCCGGTGCTGCGACCGCTTCACCATGATGCGGTCGCCCTTGAGCAGCGACGCCAGCGATTGCATGTCGAAATTCGCGCTCGCGTCCCGCCCTGACACCAGCTCGATCGCGATCTCAGAAGCATCGGGCAGCACGATAGGCCGGTTGGACAGCGTGTGCGGCGCAATCGGCACCAGCACCCAGCCAGGAACGGACGGGTGCAGCAGCGGCCCGCCGGCCGACAGCGCATAAGCCGTCGATCCGGTGGGCGTGGCGACGATCAGGCCGTCTGCCCGCTGGTTCGCCACGAAGTGCCCGTCCACCTCAACCCGCAACTCGACCATGCCCGCCGTTGCCCCGCGATTGACCACGACATCGTTCATGGCCAGCGCATCGAACACACAACGGCCATCGCGCATGACGCTCGCGTGCATCAGGCTGCGGTGGTCTTCTTCGTAGTCGCCGCGCAGCATGGGCGACAGCGTGGCGTGGTATTCATCGAGCGGAATGTCGGTGATGAAGCCGAGCCGGCCCTGGTTGATGCCCACGAGTGGCACGCCAAAGCTTGCAAGCTGGCGGCCCATGCCGAGCATCGTGCCGTCGCCGCCCACCACCACGACCAGGTCGCACTGCGCGCCGATACCGGGTACATCGAGCGTGCTGTAGCCGGTGATGCCTGCACCTTGCGCCGTGTCGCGCTCGAACGAGACGTCGCAGCCTTCGTCGTGCAGGAAGTGCGCGATCTCTTCGAGCGCCGCGCGCGACGAGCCCGCTTGCGCACCCGCAACTGAGGCGTTGTATTTGCCGATCAGCGCAACGTGGTGGAAACGGGATTTCATGTGGAAATTACATCATTAAAAGCACACACCATCGCAGATAACGCGCACAGTGCTCTAGCTAGAATCCCTCAAAAGACACCCATCATGCTCGACGATCGTGCCAAGTTGTTGTTGAAGTCGCTGGTCGAGCGATACATCGCCGACGGCCAGCCTGTGGGCTCGCGCACCCTGTCGCGCGCGTCGGGGCTGGAGCTGTCGCCAGCGACGATCCGCAACGTCATGTCAGACCTGGAGGCGCTGGGGCTCATCGCCAGCCCCCACACCTCTGCGGGCCGCATCCCCACGGCGCGCGGCTACCGCCTGTTCGTGGACACGATGCTCACCGCGCAGCGCGAACAGTTTGCAACACCCACGCTGGCGGGCGACCAGCCGCAAAAAGTGATCACCAACGCGGCGAACCTGCTGTCGAACCTGTCGCAGTTTGTGGGGGTGGTGATGGCGCCGCGCCGCACGTCAGTCTTTCGCCACATCGAATTCCTGCGGTTGTCCGAGCGGCGCTTCCTGGTGATCATCGTCTCGCCCGACGGCGACGTGCAAAACCGCGTGGTACACACCGAGACCGACTACACCCAGACGCAGCTGATTGAAGCGGCGAACTTCCTCAACAGCCACTACGCCGGCATGGCCATCGAGCAGGTGCGCGAGCGGCTGAAGGTGGAAGTGGACACCCTGCGCGGCGAGATCGGCCAGCTGATGCAGACGGCCGTGCAAGCCAGCTCCGAGGCGATGCAGGAGCAGGATGAAGTCGTGATCTCCGGCGAGCGCAACCTGCTGGCCGTGAGCGATTTTTCAAGCGACATGACGCACTTGCGCCGCGCCTTCGAGCTGTTCGAGCAGAAGACGCAGCTTATGCGCCTGCTCGACATATCGAGCCAGGCCGAAGGCGTGCGCATCTTTATCGGGGGCGAAAGCCAGGTTGTCCCGTTCGAGGAACTGTCGATCGTGACAGCACCCTACGAGGTAGATGGCAAGGTGGTCGGCACGCTTGGCGTGATCGGGCCGACGCGCATGCCATACGAGCGGATGATCCAGATCGTGGACATCACGAGCAAGCTTGTCAGCAATGCGCTCAGTCACAACAAGTGAGGGTGCCTACAATCCACGGCTGGCGGGCCGTTAGCTCAGTTGGTTAGAGCAGAGGACTCATAATCCTTTGGTCGTTGGTTCAAGTCCAACACGGCCTACCAGATTCCGCATCGAGGCGGGCGTGATCGCCCACCTGCTAGACAGTCTTCCTCGAAGCCAGCACCCGTCCGGTCAGCCCGGCGACTTGCGACGTCGGAATCATGTAGCCGCGCTGGTCGAACAGGTCGACGCCGCACATCAGCTTTTCAATCCAGTCGAAGAAGCCGTTGATTGCCGCAGTGCCGACGATCGGCGCGCCGTGCTGCGGCACGAGCATCGAGATTTCGAGTTGTCGCGCCATGTTCACCCACAGCCGCAGGATCTTGTTCGACACCATGTAGCGCTCGTGAAAGCCCACCATGCGCGGTATGTGTTTTGCAATGTCGCGCACAGGTGTGCGCGCCATTTCGCCGCTCACGATCGAGACGCCCAGGTCGCCCGTGAACAGGATCTTGCTCACAGGGTCGTAGAAATGGAAGTTGCCTTCCGAGTGAAGAAAGTGCGCGGGCAGCAGCCACAACTCGGTATCGCCCAGGGGCAGGCGCCCGCCTGCATCAGGCACGCCGATCACGCGGCCATCGGTCTTGCCGTTCTTGGTGAAGTGCGGCGCAAAGCGCTCCCACACCTTTGAGATCACAAGCTGTGCCTTGGTGGCGGTCATCCACCTGTCGAGCGAGGCGATGATGTCCGGGTCCGCGTGCGAGGCGATCAGGTACGTCAGGTCCTGTGGTGGATAGTGGCGCCCGATGCCCAGCAGCAACTCGTTGAAGCCAAGGTTGCCGCCCGGGTCCAGCACGGCGGCCTGGTCATGGTCGACGACAAGGAACTGGTTGGACTGAACTGCAACGCCAGCTTCTTCGACCATGTCGGTGAACATCAGGCAGACGTGATCTTTATTGCGGAAAAGTTCGACGGGTGTCATTCGTTGGGTCTCCTGTTAGCACTCTAGTAGTAGAGCCCAGCCTTGCCCTTGAGATAGATCAATAGCGCTCCTGTCGAGCGCTCGCACCGCACCTACCGAGACTTCAGGATGAAAGCGGCGCAATGTCCGATGCGTAAAGGCGTTGCTCCACCTCGAACGGCTCGGGCCAGTTGTCCTGCAGCGTGCTCGCCAGCCCGGCGGCAGGCGCTTCGGCACGCGATGACTCGAAGCCGCTGGAGAGGTCCGACACATTCCAGTACACACCATGGACCTGCAGCAACCCGGACGCGCCAGCCGTCGCCACGATCGTCTTGCCAATCGTGCAAAGCGCCGCATGGCTGTAGCGCGGGTCATCCATGAATTCACCGGAAAGCTCGATCATCACGGCGTACACATGGCCGCGCTTGTCCATGCGCGAGACGCGCAGGCGATACGACTTTTCGACCATGCCGCACTTCTTCATCGCGAGCGCAATGGCCTCGAACAGCATCTCGCGGCGGAAGGCCATGCGCTCTTCGAGGTTCATCTTCTGCGGAAGGGTCTGGCCCGCATCGCTGGCGGGGTCTGCCCTGCGTGCTGTAAAGATCGATCGGAACAATGACATCTGGGTTGCTTTCGTGCGCATCGCTGTGTATGAACTGGGTCATTGCCTGGTGACCCGAACAGCGATCGCGAACCCGATGGTTTGATTCTGCGGCGGCACCGGGCCCGTCAATCGCCTTGCCGACGAGTTCCTACAGGCTCTGTCGCCATGGGTCAGGTGAGCCATGTGCGTGCGTCCTACAAGCCGGCGCCCCTGCTGCTCATCCATGGCCAGGCAAGGCAGTTCGCTGCTAGATTCGGCAATCATGAAGATCATCATTCTTGGCAGCGGCGTCATCGGCACTACAGCGGCCTACTACCTGGCGCGCGACGGGCACGACGTGACCGTCGTTGACCGCCAGAGCGGCCCGGCTTTGGAGACCAGCTTTGCAAATGCGGGCGAAGTCTCACCGGGCTACTCCGCGCCGTGGGCCGGGCCGGGTGTGCCGGCCAAGGCGGTGAAGTGGATGCTGATGCACCACAGCCCGCTTGTGATCTGGCCGATGCTCGACATGGCGATGTGGCGCTGGGGCTTGTCGATGCTGCGCAACTGCACCGAGGCGCGCTACAAGGTCAACAAGGCGCGCATGGTGCGGCTGGCCGAATACAGCCGCGACTGCCTCGTTGCGCTGCGTGCAGAAACCGGCATTGCGTATGACGAACGCACGCAGGGCACGCTGCAGCTGTTCCGCACGCAAAAGCAGCTGGACGGCACGGCCAAGGATATTGAAATCCTGCAGCAATACGGTGTGCCCTACCAGCTGCTCGACACGCCGGGCTACCTGCAATACGAACCTGCACTGGCGCTTGTGAAAGAGAAGTTCGTAGGCGCACTGCGCCTGCCCGGCGACGAGACGGGCGACTGCTTCATCTTCACGCAAAAGCTCGCGCAGATGGCCCAGGCGCTGGGCGTGAAGTTCCAGTGGGGCGTGAATGTGCAGTCCCTGGTGCGCCAGGGCAATCGCATCACCGGCGTGCAGACCGACAAGGGGCTGCTGCAGGCCGACCGCTATGTGCTCGCGCTGGGCAGCTATTCACCGTTGATGCTCAAGCCGCTGGGCCTGCACATCCCGGTGTATCCGGTCAAGGGTTACTCCATCACGCTGCCCATCGACGACGCAGCGCACGCGCCCGAGTCCACGATCATGGACGAGACGCACAAAGTCGCGGTCACTCGCTTGGGCGACCGCATCCGCGTGGGCGGCACGGCCGAACTTGCTGGCTACAGCGTGAAGCTGCGCGAAGCGCGGCGCGACACGCTCAACCATGTGGTGACTGATTTGTTCCCGCGTGCAGGCAATGTGGGCAAGGCGACGTTCTGGGCAGGGCTGCGGCCCATGACGCCGGATGGCACACCTGTGATTGGGCCGACGCCGCTGCAGGACCTGTGGCTGTCCACCGGCCATGGCACGCTGGGCTGGACGATGGCGGCGGGCAGCGGCCAGTTGCTGGCCGACTGGATCGGCGGCAAGGCGCCGGCAATTGATACCGAGGGCCTGTCGATGGCCCGCTACGCGTGAGCTGCCCAACGCGCAGCTCAACGAGCCGTCAAGCCACCGACGCGAATTCCTCGGTATCGACTTCGCTCGCGGACTGCGCGCTGTAGCGCTGGCCCTTGACCGTCTTCTCGTTGATCAGTGCGTCAAGGCGCGCGATCAGCGTTGCGTCGAGCTTGACGCTGGCAGCGCCTACGTCGTCTTGCAAGTGCTCGACGCTGGTCGTGCCGGGGATCACTATGATGTGCGGCGCTTTGTGCAGCAGCCATGCAATCGCGAGTTGCGCAGGCGTGCAGCCCGCCTCTTGTGCGAGCGACTTGAAGCCCGGCAGCAATTTCAGGTTCGCCGCGTAGTTCTCCGGCGTGAAGCGCGGCATCGAGCGTCGGATGTCTTTCGCGTCGAGTGTCGAAACATCGTGCAATGCATCGGCCAGGAAGCCACGCGCCACGGGGCTGAACGCCACGAATGCCGCGCCAATTTCGCGGCATGCATCGAGCACAGCGATCTCGGGGTTGCGCGTCCACAGCGAGTATTCCGTCTGCACCGCGCTGATCGGGTGAACGGCATGCGCTTTGCGCAGCGTCGCGGCTGAAACTTCAGACAAGCCAATGCTGCGCACCTTGCCTGCGCGCACCAGGTCACTCATCGCGCCCACGCTGTCTTCAATGGGCACCTGCTTGTCCCAGCGGTGCAGGTAATACAGGTCGATCACGTCCGTCTGCAGACGGCGCAGGCTGTCCTCGCAATTCTTGCGAACGGTGTCCGGCCGGCCGTCGATCACGCGGCGCAGCATGCCGTCGTCACCGGGCACACCCGCCATGCCGCCTTTGCTGGCGAGCGTGAACTGGCGGCGATGCGGCTTCATCACTTTGCCAACCAGCGTTTCATTCGCGCCGAACCCGTAGAGGGCTGCAGTGTCGAAAAGCGTCACGCCAGCATCGAGCGCCGCCAGCAACACGCGCTCGCCCTGCTCGGGCGGCGGCGGCTTGCCATAGGCGTGGCTCAGGTTCATGCACCCGAGGCCGATGGCGGTGACTTCGAACGGGCCGAGCGCGCGGGTTTGCATGTCGGTCAGGCGAGCTGCTGCTCAAGCGCGTGCAGCACTTCGTAGCAGGGCAGCACTTGCGCGACGCTGGAGTTCGGCTCACGACCCGCCTTGATCGCAGCGAAGAACTCACGGTCTTGCAGCTCGATGCCGTTCATCGACACATCGACCTTCGACACGTCGATCTTCTCTTCCTTGCCATTGAACAGGTCGTCATAGCGCGCGATGTACGTTGCCGTGTCGCCGATGTAGCGGAAGAACGTGCCGAGCGGGCCTTCGTTGTTGAAGCTCAGCGACAAGGTGCAGATCGCGCCGTTGGCCGCCTTCAGCTGGATGCTCATGTCCATCGCAATGCCCAGCTGCGGATGGATCGGGCCTTGCACCGCGTTCGCTTTCACGATGGGGCTGCCGCATTGATAGGCGAACAAGTCCACCGTGTGCGCAGCGTGGTGCCACAGCAGATGGTCCGTCCAGCTGCGCGGCTGGCCCAGCGCATTCATGTTGGTGCGCCTGAAGAAATACGTCTGCACATCCATCTGCTGGATGTTGAATTCGCCCGCCTTGATGCGCTGGTGCACAAACTGGTGGCTGGGGTTGAAGCGGCGCGTGTGGCCGCACATGGCGACCAGTCCGGTTGCCTTCTGCATGGCAACGACTTCTTGCGCGTCCTTCAGGCTGTCGGCCAGCGGAATCTCCACCTGCACATGCTTGCCCGCGCGCATGCATTGCAGCGCCTGCGATGCATGCATCTGTGTGGGCGTGCAAAGAATGACGGCATCAACTTCAGGCAGCGCGAGGCTTTCTGCAAGATCCGTCGTCACGTGGCCAATGCCGTACTTGGCTGCAACTTCCTTCGTCTTGTCGAGCTCGCGCCCGATGACGGACACGACTTCAACGCCGTCGATGTTCTTGATGCCGTCGATGTGCTTGATGCCGAAAGCGCCGGCGCCTGCCAGTGCAACTCTGATCGTCATTTGGATTCTTCCAGGATGAGGTGGCCCACTGCCGTGTTCGACGCGGGCACGTGATAGAAGCGATGCGCGACGCGCGGCGCAGGGCCACCGGCAAGGTCGCCCATCGCGCCGCGCGCAATCAGCCACATCACCAGCTCGATGCCTTCGCTGCCCGCCTCGCGAACATAGTCGATGTGCGGCATGCCCGCCAGGCCGTCCGGGTCGGCGATCAGCCGGTCGAGAAACGCGTTGTCGAATTCCTTGTTGATGAGCCCTGCGCGCGGGCCTTGCAACTGGTGGCTCATGCCGCCCGTGCCCCAGATGTGCACGTTGATGTCTTCGTCGTAGCTCTCGATCGCCTTGCGGATGGCCTTGCCCAGGTTCAGGCACCGGCGGCCCGAAGGCACGGGGTACTGCACCACGTTCACGGCAAACGGGATGACGGGGCAGGGCCATTGATCGACCTGCCCGTACATCAGCGAGAGCGGCACCGTCAGGCCGTGGTCCACATCCATCTTGTTGATGATGGTCAGGTCGAAGTCCTGCTGGATCACCGACTGCGCGATGTGTGCAGACAGCTGCGGGTGGCCGACGACTTTCGGCACCGGCCTTGGTCCCCAGCCCTCATCGGCCGGCTGGTACTCAGCGGCCGTGCCAATGGCGAAGGTGGGAATCATGTCGAGGCTGAAGGCCGTCGCATGGTCGTTGTAGACCAGGAAGATCACGTCCGGCTTGTGCTCCTTGGCCCACTGCTTGGAGAAGTGGTAGCCGCTGAAAACCTTCTGCCAGTACGGCTCGCTCGACTTGCCCAGGTCGAGCGCCGCGCCGATGGCGGGGACGTGCGATGTGTAAACGCTGGCGGTGATGCGTGCCATTCAAGCCTCCGAAGAGCCGCCTCGACGAGGCTTGGGCCCCCTCGGGGGGCAGTGAATGAAGTGAACGTGGGGGCTCATGGACTAGAGTCCCCGCTTTGTTGACGTACCTTGCGGCTGGCGATGTGGCTGGGCCGTGCCGTCTTCACCCGTACGGCGATTGCCTTCAGGCGAGCGGCCACCGGCGATCATCATGTCGCGGTATTCCTCTTCGGTCATGCCCGTCATGCTGCCGGCCATCTGCTGGAAGCTCTTGCCGTGCGTGGCACCCAGTTTCGCGAGGAAGTAAATGTTGCCGCCCAGGCCAATGCACGCATTGAGGTCGCGCGCGAGCACGGCCTCTTTCTGCGCTTCAGTCATCGGCCATTCATCAAGATAGGCGCGTTCGTTCGCCTTGAAGCGCTCGCGGTTTTCCGCCTTCATCAGCGACATGCAGAACTGGTTGAGGTGATAGCCGCGGCGCGACTGCTCCGCATCGAAGATCGTCGTGCCGGGCACGTCGAGATAGGGCTTGTCGAGTGGCATGGCGCTTATCCCCAATAGAGGCGGGTCGGGTTGTCCACGAGCAGCTTGCGTTGCAGCTCGCTCGTTGTTGCGATGTGCGGAATGAAATCCACGAGCAGGCCATCGTCGGGCATGTGGTTCTTGAGGTTCGGGTGTGGCCAGTCGGTGCCCCACAGCACGCGATCGGGAAAGGTCTCGACGATCTGCCGCGCGAAGGGAATCACGTCGCGATAAGCATTCTGCTCGCCGTTCAAGGCGGGCGGGCCGCCCACGCTCAAGCGCTCGGGGCAGCTCACCTTCGACCACACGTTGGGGTATTCGCGCATGAAGCGCATGAACAGGGCGAACTCGGGGCCATCGACAGGCTTGGTCACGTCAGGCCGCCCCATGTGATCGACGACGACGGTAGTCGGCAAGGCCGTGAAGAAGTCCCACAGCTCGGGCAGGTCGACAGCCTCGAAATAGATCACCACATGCCAGCCCAGCGGCGCAATGCGCGCTGCAATTTCCATCAACTCGTCTTTGGGCGTGAAGTCCACCAGCCGCTTGACGAAGTTGAAGCGCACGCCCCGCACACCCGCAGCATTCATCGCGTGAAGTTGTTCGTCGGTGACATTCCGCTTGACCGTGACGACGCCGCGAGCGCGGCTATTCGAGTGAGCGAGCGCATCGAGCAGCGCGCTGTTGTCCGCGCCGTGGCAGGTGGCCTGCACGATCACGTTCTTGTCGAAACCCAGGTGGTCGCGCAGCGCAAAGAGCTGGTCACGGCTTGCATCGCACGGTGTGTATTTGCGCTCGGGCGCAAACGGGAATTGCTCGCCAGGGCCGAACACGTGGCAGTGCGCGTCCACGCTGCCGGGCGGCAACTTGAATCGCGGCTTGGAGGGGCCGTCGTACCAGTCGAGCCAGCCGGGGGTTTTGTCGTATTTCATTCTCGCGTTCAGTCGATGTACTTCAAGCCCGCCTTCTCCAGCGGCTCGCGCATCTTGTACATGTCCAGGCCCAGCACACCGGAGGCAAGCTTGGCGCGCTTTTCGCCTTCAAGCGCTTCGCGCGCTGCCGCAGCGTCCAGCGTCTTTTGTGCGAGCGCGGCGGGCACGATGACGACGCCGTCGTCGTCCGCCACCACAACGTCACCCGGATGAACCAGCGCACCCGCACATACCAGCGGAATGTTCACCGAGCCGAGCGTGGCCTTGATCGTGCCCTTGGAACTGATCGCCTTGCTCCACACCGGAAAGCGCATTTCGCCCAGCGTCTTCACGTCGCGAACACCTGCGTCGATGACGAGCGCGCGTGCGCCGCGTGCCTGGAAGCTCGTGGCGAGCAAGTCGCCGAAGAAGCCGTCGGTGTTGTCGGCGGTGCACGCGGCGATCACGATGTCGCCGGGCTGGATCTGCTCTGCCACGACGTGCAGCATCCAGTTGTCGCCGGGCTGCAGCAGCACGGTGACTGCCGTGCCCGAGACTTGCGCGCCCGCATAAATCGGCCGCATGTAAGGCTTGAGCAGGCCCACGCGCCCCATCGCTTCGTGCACAGTGGCCGAGCCGAATTTTGCGAGGCCATCAGCAGCAGCGCGGTCGGCACGCTTGATATTCCGGTACACAACGCCGAGTTCGTACATCGTCTTCTCCTCAGTGGCCCTTGGCCTTCAGTTGCGCATCCAGGCGCGGGAACACGCGGCGCGCGTTGCCTTCATAAATCTGCTGCTTTTCCTCCGCCGACAAAAGCTTCGATGCTTCGATGTAGCGCTTGGTGTCGTCGTAGTAGTTGCCCGTCTCGGGGTCGATGCCGCGCACGGCGCCAATCATCTCGGAGGCAAACAGCACGTTCTTCACCGGGATCACGGTGTTGAGCAGGTCGATGCCCGGTTGGTGATACACGCAGGTGTCGAAGAAGATGTTGTTGAGCAGGTGGTCTTTGAGCAGCGGCTTTTTCATCTCTTGCGCCAGGCCACGGAAGCGCCCCCAGTGGTAGGGCACTGCGCCGCCGCCGTGCGGAATGATGAATTTCAGCGTCGGGAAATCCTTGAACAGGTCGCCCTGGATCAGCTGCATGAACGCAGTGGTGTCAGCGTTCAGGTAGTGCGCGCCCGTCGTGTGGAAAGCCGGATTGCAGCTCGTGCTCACGTGGATCATCGCGGGCAGTTCGTACTCCACCATCTTCTCGTAGATGGGGTACCACATGCGGTCGGTGAGCGGCGGCGAGGTCCAGTGGCCGCCCGATGGATCGGGGTTGAGGTTGATGCCGACGTTGCCGTATTCCTTCACGCATTTTTCGAGTTCGGGAATGCATGTCTTCGGATCGACGCCGGGTGACTGCGGCAGCATCGCCACCGGCACAAAGTTGTCGGGAAAGAGCTGGCCCACGCGATAGCAAAGCTCGTTGCAGATGGCGGCCCATGTGGACGACACATTGAAGTCGCCGATGTGATGCGCCATGAAGCTCGCGCGTGGCGAGAAGAGGGTGAGGTCGCTGCCGCGCTCTTTCATCAGCCGCAGCTGGTTGGCGGCAATGGATTCGCGCAGTTCGTCATCGCTGATCTTCAGCTCGGATGCCTTGGGCATCACCGACGGGTCCTTGATGCCGGCGATCTGCTTGTTGCGCCAGTCTTCCAGCGCCTTGGGCGCGGTGGTGTAGTGGCCGTGGCAGTCGATGATCATGTTTTCCTCGTTTTGAATGTTGCCGCCTGGGGGACTGGGTTCAGGCCGGGTCCATACCCTGTCGGCGCTTGGCCGCGTCGGCACGCTGTGACGTCATGAAGGCAAACATCGCACGCACCGCGTCTGCGTGTTCTGACGCCGTGCAGATGCCGGCAGAGAAAGTGGTCGTGATCTGGATGTCATCGGGCAGCGGGCCAACGACGTCGATGCCTTCAAGATGCATCAGCTCGCTCAGCTGCTGGAAGCCAAGTGCGACATCGCCTCGCGCGACCAGCGTGCCCACCGGCACACCGGGCGATGCCTGCACGATGCGGTCCTTGATCTCGTCGGCGATGCCCCAGCGCTCGAAGAGCTTGGTCAGCGCCACGCCGCTCGGGCCGGTGGAATAGCCGATGGATCGCGCCGATTGAACGGCCGCCTTGACGGCGGCTTCGCTCGAAATATCAGGATGCGCGTCGCCCGCTTTCACGGCCACTGCAACGCCGGAGCGAACGAGATCGCAGCGCGTGCCGGCCACCACCTTGCCGGCGGCGATGAGTTTGTCGATGGCGTCTGCTGCGAGCACGACGAAGTCGAAGGCCTCGCCGGCCTGCACGCGCTTGGCCGCGTCCACACCGCCGACGGACTCAACCTCGACGGCCATGCCCGCTTCGCTTTGCCAGCCCGCAGCCAGGTCAGCCAGCAGCTGACGCGTGGCCATAGATGAGATTCCCTTGAGAGCTGCTGTCATGAATGAGCGGATTCTGCGAGGGCGATACCAATACGGAAAGCGCGGGCATCCGCTAGCAGCTAGAACAAGCCCTTATATCCGCCCCTGTGCTATGTCTCTAGACTTGGAGCCAGACATGGACCTGAAACAGCTTGAATACTTCGTCCGCGTTGCGGAGCTGGGCAGTTTCACCCGCGCTGCCATTGCGCTCGACATTGCGCAGCCCGCGCTCAGCCGCCAGGTGCGGCTGCTCGAAGTGGAGCTGCGCCAGAACCTGCTCACGCGCAATGGCCGCGGTGCCTCGCCCACCGAGGCAGGCAAGCTCCTGCTGGAGCACGGGCGCGGCATCCTGCACCAGGTCTCGCGCGCGAAGGAGGAGCTTGGGCGCGTGCGTGGTGCGCTGGCAGGGCGTGTGGCAGTCGGCCTGCCACCGAGCGTCGCGAAGATGATGGCGGTGCCGCTCATTCGTGAGTTCCGCAAGGCGATGCCCGAGGCTTCGATCTCGATCACTGAGGGGCTTTCAACAGCAATGCACGAGTCGCTGACAACAGGCCGCCTCGACATCGCGTTGCTCTACAACGCGACGGCATCGCCGGGGGTGGAACTCACGCCCTTGCTGGAAGAGGCGCTGTTTCTCGTGGAGCGGCGCAACGCGAAGTCGCCTGCATCAGCCAAGGCCGCGACGAGCGCTGTGCAGTTGCGCGACCTGGCCAGCGTGCCGCTGATCATCCCCAGCCGCCCAAATGCGATCCGCATGCAGGTCGAGTCGGAGATGGCGGCGGTGGGCTGCAAGCCTGATGTTGTTCTTGAGATCGATGGCGTCGCTGCAATCCTCGATCTTGTCGAAGATGGCGCGGGCAGTGCCATCCTGTCGCGCAACGCCGTGGCGACGTCGGCGCGGCCTGATGCATTCACCTGCCGGCCCATCAAGGGCCCGGCCATTCGCAGCCGCCTCATGATTGCCATGAGCTCGCAGCGGCCCGCCACGCTCACGCAAAAGGCGATGCTGCAGCTGATCCAGCAGATGGCGCCGCAGATGCTCGCGGCGCGGTAGCTACCCGCGCGGGCTGCGTGTGGCGATCAGCCGGTCGGCGTAGTCCTGCCAGCGCGCGTCCTTGGGCAAATCCTTGAACACGCCGCCAGCGGTCTGGTCGGCCACCCATTGCTGCTTGTCGGCAATCGCGCGACCCATGAACGGCTCGAACCCTGCTTCGTTCACCGTGTTGGCCGCTTCGCGCATTTCCTCAGCCCGCCGCTTGCCGTGCTGCACGACGCGGCTGAAAAAGTACGCGCCTTGCTTGTGCCAGTCGATGGACGGAAACGTTTCGGCAAGCGTTGGCAGCACGTGGTCTTCAACGCCGTACTCGCGCGCCGTGGTGTAGCTCTCGATCACCAGCGCCTCCAGCCCTTTGATCATGATGCTGCGGCACATCTTGATGGCCGAGGCCACGCCCAGTTCGCTGGAGACGGCCTTGGCGTCCAGGCCCCATTGCGCGAGCAACGCCGCGAGCTCATGCGCCTTCGCGCCGCCAAGCAGCATCGGCACCTTGATGCCGTAGGGCGGCACGGACGTCATCACGCCAGCTTCGACATAGTGCGCGCCGCTCGCATCGATCAGCGCTGCGGCTTGCTGCTTGGTGCCAGGTGAGGCGGAGTTGAGGTCGAGAAAAGTGGCGCCCGGCTGCATGAAAGGCGCGGCCTCGCGCGCGACGGCGAGCGTGTTGGAGGCGGTCACTGCAGAGATCACGAGGTTGCAGCCTTCGCACAGCGCTTGCATCGACGGCTGGGCTGTCACGCCTGCATCGTGTGCGTGGGCCAGTTCCTTCGTGCGCTGGGCCGGGTCGGCAAACTTCAGGTCCCAGGCGGCCACACCCTGCACGCCTGCTTTCGTTCTGAGGCCCGCGCTGAAGATCTTGCCGACTTCTCCGTAGCCGATCAGGCCGATGCTGCCCATAGAGGGGGTTGCGTTCATTCAAGGTGCTCCTGGCGCGTCATTGCCGCGGGATTTTTGCACGCGCGATCACGTCGCTCCATCGGCGGATGTCGCTTTCCATACGCTGGCCCAGTTGGGCCGGCGTGCTGCCCTGCGCGACGAGGTTCAATTCGGCCAGTCGCCGGATGACGTCAGGCTGCGCCAGCACGGCCTGCACTTCGCTGTTCAGCCGGGCGATTACCGCCGCGGGCGTGCGCGCGGGCGCTGCCAGGCCGTTCCACGACGACACGGCGAAACGTGCCAATGCGCCGCCTGAACTGCGCACGGTCGGCACATCCGGCAACTGAGCGGCGCGCTGCTCGCCCAGCACGGCCAGCGGCACCAGCGCGCGGGCTGCAACTTGCGGCATGAGCGGCCCGAGGATGTCGATCCCTGCGTCGATCTCGCCGCCGCGCAGCGCCGAGACCATGGCCGGTGTTCCGTTGAAGGGGATGACCTGGGCGTCTATGCCCGCAGTGACCTTCAGCAATTCAGCGGCCAGGTTCTGCGTCGTCCCGATTTGGGGTGTGCCGATGTTCAGCTTGCCCGGGTTGGCGTGTGCATAGGCGAGCAGGGCGCCCAGGGTGTCGAAGCGGCCTGCCGCCTTCACGACGATGGCCAGGTCAAAGGTCGCAAGCAGCGAGATCGGCGCGAAATCCTTCAGCGTGTCGAACGCAAGCGTCTTGAACAGGGCTGCGCTCACGGCTGTGCCGCTGGAAACCAGCAGCAGCGTGTGGCCGTCCGGCTCCGCGCGCGCCACCTGCTCGGCCGCGACAACGCCGCCAGCGCTGGGCTTGTTGTCGATGATGACGGCCTGGCCCAGCGGGCCCGCGAGCCGTTCGGCGACCAGCCGGGCGGTGAGGTCGGCGGCGCCACCGGCACCGTTCGGCACCACGATTCGCACGGCCCTGGTGCCGAAAACGGCAGCCTGGCTGGCACCCGGCCACAAGGCTGCCCCGGCAAGCATCGACAAGGCGAATCTGCGGCTGGGCATGCTGCGTACTCCTGGGGAACTGGTTACAGATCACGCAAAAATTGTGCAATTTCATGCGTGAATAAGACACACCGTACCGCTTTTGCGGCTAGGCAGGAACGATTTGCCTGTGCAATTTGTCCTACACGGCAAAATGGGGTGCCTGTGAATCTTTGGTTTTGCAAGCGCGTGGGTATCATTTTTGTCACATACAGAAGTAGGAGCGAGCCGATGGCCGAGCAGGCCTGCGGACCAGAATGGGTGATGTAAAAGTTCCTTTCGATATCAAGGCTCACACGGGTTGGGATCGCCGCAAGATCGGCCTGAGCGACGCCAACCTGCAAAGCGATCCCCTGCTGGACTGCCTGGTTGAGCTGGCCCGTATCCATGGCCGCTCGGAAACCCGGGCGGGACTTTCGGCTGGCTTGCCACTGAACAAGGAAGGCCTCACGCCCAGCCTGTTTGTTCGCGCTGCCGGGCGTGCAGGCCTGTCGGCCAAGGTCGTCCGCCGCACGATCGATGGCATCGACGTGGCACTGCTGCCGGTGGTGCTGCTGCTCAACGGCGACTCAGCCTGCCTGCTGATTGGCTGGGAAGACGACGGTGCCACGGCCCGCTTGCTGTTTCCCGAAACCGGCCAGGGCGTGATCACCATGCCACGTGCCGACTTGGAGGCGCGTTACGCCGGCATCGCCATCTTTGCCCACCCGCAATTCCGCTTCGACCGCCGCACGCCCGAGTTGCTCACGCGCAACCGCCATTGGTTCTGGGGCGCCTTTCGCGACCAGCTGCCGCTCTATCGCGACGTGCTCATTGCCGCGCTGCTGATCAATATCTTCGCGCTCGCATTCCCGTTGTTCTCGATGAACATCTACGACCGCGTGGTGCCGAACTTCGCGACGGAAACGCTGTGGATGCTCGCTGTGGGCCTGGCCCTGATGCTCGGCGCGGATTACACGCTGCGGCTGATGCGCGGCCACTTCGTGGACATGGCCGGCGCGCGCATCGACCTGCGGCTGTCCGCCCTCATCATGGAGCGCGTGCTCGGCATGAAGCTGGAGCACCGGCCCGCTTCCGTCGGCGCCTACGCGGCCACGCTGCGCTCGTTTGAATCGCTGCGCGACTTCGTCGCATCTGCGACTGTCACGGCCATCATCGACCTGCCGTTCGCGCTGCTGTTCCTGATCGTCATCGCGTGGATCTGCTGGCCGCTCGTTTTTGTGCCGATCATCGGCCTGACGGTGATGGTGTTCTACGCCAAGTCAGTTGCCGGCCGCATGCGTGAACTCTCCGAGACGACGTTTCGCGCGGGAGCCATGCGCAACGCCACCATCGTCGAAGCGCTGACGGCCCTGGAAACCATCAAGGCCCACGGCTCCGAGCGCGTCATGCAGACCAAGCTGGAGTCAACGGCCGCCTTCCTGTCGAGCGTGACGTCAAAGCTCAGGCTGCTTTCTTCGTCGGTGACCAATGGTGCGGCCACGCTGCAGCAGGCGATGAACCTGATCCTCATCGTCGCCGGCGTTTACCTGATTCACGACGGCTGGCTGACGATGGGCGGCATGATCGCCATCACGATGCTGGCGGGCCGTGCGTTGCAGCCATTGAGCCAGGTCGTGGCGTTGATGATGCAGTACGAGAACGCCAGCATGGCGATGGTGTCGCTCGAAGCGACCATGAGCAAGGAAAGCGAGCGCCCGGCCACCGCGACGTACCTGCATCGCCCCGACCTGAAGGGCGACATCACTTTCGACGACGTGCACTTCAGCTATCCGGGTCGCAAGGAATCCGCATTGCGCGGTGTGTCGTTCCGCATCAATGCCGGCGAGAAGGTGGTCGTGATCGGCCGCGTCGGTTCGGGCAAGACGACCTTGCAGCGTCTGGCCCTGGGCCTGTATGTGCCCACCAAGGGCACTGTGTCGATCGATGGTGTGGATATCCGCCAGCTCGACCCGGTCGAGCTGCGCCGCAACATTGGCTACGTCGAGCAGGACGCGATGCTGTTTTATGGCACCTTGCGTGAAAACATCTCGATCTCCGCGCCGCTTGCCGATGACGGCGCGATCCTCGCCGCGGCCGCTGTCGGCGGGCTGAGCGAGATGATCGACAAGCACCCGCAAGGCTTTGACATGGTCATTGGCGAGCGGGGCGAATCACTCTCCGGCGGGCAGCGCCAGGGCATCGCGATTGCGCGCGCCGCATTGCTCGATGCGCCGATGCTGCTGCTCGACGAGCCAACCGGCTCGATGGACTTCAGCACCGAGGCGCAATTCAAGGAGCGTTTGCGCGTGTTTGCACAACACCGCACGGTGTTAATCGTGACGCACCGCAACAGCCTGCTCGAGCTGGCCGATCGAATCATCGTGCTGGACGAGGGCATCGTGGTGGCCGACGGCCCGCGCGAAAAAGTGCTGGACGATTTGCGCGCGGGCCGCGTGGGCAAAGCATCATGATCCGCTGGGCTGACATCAAGCAACTCGTGCTGCAGGGCCCCGCGTACTGGCGCGAGGCGACCCAGCCGCAGCCGACCGGGCCAGGCACAACGTTCGTGCGTGACGCCCACGCACTCATGCTCGAGCAAGACCCGACGCGTGCGCGTGTGCTGCTCAAAGTGTTCGGCGCCGTGGTCGTGGTCGCGCTCTTGTGGGCCGCGCTGACTCGCGTTGACGAAGTGACGAAGGGCGATGGCAAGGTTGTCTCGTCCACGCAGCTGCAGGTCATGCAAAGCCTGGACGGCGGCGTTGTCGCGGAAATCCTCGTGAAAGAGGGCCAGCTCGTGCAGCCGGGGCAAGTGCTGCTGAATATTGACCCCACGCGGTTTGATTCGTCGCTGCAGGAAAGCCGTGCGCAGTACCTGGCGCTGGTGGCGCGTGCAGCGCGCTTGCGCGCCCTGGCCGAAGGGGTGCCATTCGAGGCGCCCGCTGAAGTGGTGAAAGAATCGCCGCGCACTGTCGAGGCCGAGCAACGCGCTTACGAGGCGAGCAAGTCCACCCTAGGCGCGCAGCTGTCCATAGCGGAGCAGCAGCTTGCCCAGAAGCGCCAGGAACTTGGTGAAGCCAATGCGCGCCGCGAACAGGCCTCCCAGGCTTACGAGCTCACAGCCAAGGAGCTCGCCTACACCAGGCCGTTGTTGGCCACGGGTGCCGTGTCGGAAGTCGATGTGTTGCGCCTGGAGCGCGACGCTGGCCGCTTCAAGGGCGAGCGCGATATCGCAACAGCGCAGATCGCCAAGGCGCAGTCGGCGATTGGCGAGGCGAGCCGCAGGGTCCAGGAAATCACGCTGGCCTTTCGCAGCGACGCGCGCAAGGAAATGTCGGAGGTCGAGGCCAAGCTGAACGTCAACACGGCTGGTACGGCTGGCCTGGCCGACAGGGTCGCCAAGTCGTCGATCCGCTCACCTGTGAAGGGCACGGTCAAGCGCCTGCTGGTCAAGACGGTGGGCGGGGTTGTCCAGCCGGGCAAGGACGTAGTCGAAATTGTGCCGTTTGAGGAGGCGCTGCTGCTCGATGCGCGCGTGCTGGCCAAGGACATTGCGTTTCTGCGGCCAGGCGATCCGGCCATCGTGAAATTCACGGCCTACGACTTTTCAATCTACGGCGGCCTGGACGCTAAAGTTGAAATGATCGGTGCCGACTCTGTTACAGATGAGCGCGGAAATACGTTCTACATGGTCCGTCTGCGGACCAATAAATCGCATTTGGGTGCGGGCGAAGGTTTGCCGGTCATTTCAGGAATGGTCGCCGAAGTCAGCATCCTGACCGGCAAGAAATCCATCCTGTCTTACCTCTTGAAACCGGTGCTCAAGGCCAAGCAGGAAGCATTCACCGAAAGGTGATCGGCAATATTTGCCAGTAGCGGCGGGTGTTACTGCTTTTGAGGAAAAAAGTAGTATTTCACAATTGGTTACATACAGATATACTGGAATTGCCGCGTTACAGAGGCAAGCACACTTATGGCCGAAGCCAAATTCGTTGGAACCGTAGTACTCATTGAAGGGGTCGCGTTCGCGCGGGACCCGCAGGGCAACCAGCGTCAGCTGAAGTTCGGCGACCCCGTTTTCGAAGGCGAAGTGATCATTGCGCTTGACGGTGCGCAGGTCGAGCTTTCGTTCGAGAACGGCGCACACCTGCTCGTTCGGGCCAAGGAGGACGTACGCCTCGACCAGGCGCTGTTCGAGAACATCATGCCCGAAGGCGGCAAGAGCGCCTTGCTCGGCCGCATTGGTGAGGAAACAGCCCCCGCCACGGTTACCAACGACAACAGCAATGCCGTCAACCCGCAAGACGGCGGCGGCATCGACGACGGAAATACATTTGTCCTGCTTGACCGTGTGGTCGAGCCGCTCACGCCACTCAATGACCTGGTGCTGACATCACAGGTCTGGCCGAAGATCGACCTGCCGTACGCACCGCCGGTCAGCAACATTCCCGCGCCCCCGACACCGGGGCCGCTGCCCGGCACGCCGACGCAGATCGACACGGTCACCAGTACCAACACTACCGAAGGCAATACCCTCGTCCACAGGGTCACGCTGACGGGCGGGTCGACCTTCGACCAGGACTTCGCATTCACGCTGACAGGCGGCTCGGCCAGCACCAACGACTACGGCACACCCACGTTCAGCGACGGCGTCACGCTCGTCGGTGGCCGGTTGACCGTCCCTGCGGGCGTCAGCACTTTCACGATCACCATCCCGACGACGCCCGACATCGTCTACGAAGGCGACGAGACGGTCATCGTCACCGTGGGCGGCAAAACCGGCACCGGCACGATCATCGACAACGATCCGCCGCCCGAGATCGCCGTGGTGACCATCACCAATGACGTCGTGACCGAGGGCAGTGTTCTCGTCCATACCGTCACGCTGACCAACACATCGGCCACGCCTGCCACGCTGTCGTTTGGCCTGGCGGGCAACACCGCCAGCGCCGGCGACTTCGGCGCGCCCACGTTCAGCAATGGCGTGACCCTGCTCAATGGGCAGCTCACCGTGCCTGTCGGCGTCACGAGCTTCACGGTCAGCATCCCCACCATCCAGGACACGATTGCCGAGCCGACCGAGACGCTCGACCTGACCGTGGGTGGCAAGTCTGCCGTCGGCACGATCCTGGACAACGATCCGGCACCGACGATCGCCTCAATCACCGATGCAACGGTGTCCGAGGGCAACACGCTGGTGCACACCGTGTCGCTTGCGGGCAGTTCCCAGACCGCGACGACGTTCTCGTTTGGCCTGGCGGGCAACACGGCCAGCTCCGGCGATTTCGGCGGACCTGTTTTCAGCAATGGCGTGACAATGTCCGCCGGCGTCCTGACAGTTCCCGCGGGCGTTACCAGCTTCACCGTCAGCATCCCCACGATCCAGGACACGATCGCCGAGCCGACCGAGACGCTTGGCCTGACCGTGGGCGGCCTGTCCGCTGTCGGCACGATCCTGGACAACGACCCGGCGCCCGCCATCTCGTCGATCACCGATGCAACGGTGTCCGAGGGCAACACGCTGGTGCACACGGTGTCGCTCGCCGGCACGTCGCAGTCGGCCAGCGTCTTCTCGTTCGGCCTGGCCGGCGTCACAGCAGAGCCCGGTGACTTTGGCTCGCCATCATTCAGCAATGGCGTCACGCTCGACGGCGGACTGCTCACGGTACCCGCAGGCGTCACCAGCTTCACGATCAGCATTCCCACCGTGCAGGACACGGTCTTTGAAAACACCGAGACCCTCCACGTTTCCGTGGGCGGCCTGGTCGGTGTTGGCACCATCCTCGACGATGAGGCGCCGCCTGTCATCGCCTCGATCACCGATTCAACGGTGCCCGAAGGCAATTCGCTCGTCCATACCGTCACGCTGACGGGCGCTGCTGAAGCAGCCACGACCTACAGTTTTTCGATTGCCGGCATCACGGCGTCGCCCGCCGATATTGGCGCGCCCGTGTTCAGCGATGGCGTCACGCTGAGCGGCGGTGTGCTCACGGTGCCCGCTGGTGTCACGAGCTTCACGGTCAGCATCCCGACTGTTGACGACACCGTGTTCGAAGGAACCGAGACGCTCGACGTCACCGTCGGCGGCCTCACAGGCGTCGGCACGATTCTCGAAAACGACCTCGCGCCGTCGATCGCATCGATCACCAACGACGCAGTACCCGAGGGCGATTCGCTCCTGCACACCGTCACGCTCAGCGGCGTTTCGACGATGGCGCAGACGTATGCATTCAATGTCGCGGGTGTCACAGCCAGCGCAGGCGACTTTGGCGCACCGACGTTCAGCAATGGTGTCTCACTCAATGGCGGTGTCCTCACGGTGCCCGCAGGCGTCACCAGCTTCACGATCAGCATCCCGACGGTTGAAGACGCGATCCATGAGGGCGACGAGACGCTGAACGTGTCTGTAGGCGGCCTCGTGGGCATCGGCACGATCCTCGAAGACGACCCGCTGCCCACCGTCGCGTCAATCACCGACGCCACCGTGACCGAAGGCAACACGCTGGTCCATACCGTGCAGTTGGCCGGTTCCTCGACCACGCCGACCAGCTTCGCATTCACCCTGGCAGGTGTCACGGCATCTGCAGGCGACTTCGGCGCGCCCGTGTTCAGCAACGGCGTCACGCTGGCAGGCGGCCAGCTCACGGTGCCTGCGGGCGTCACGACCTTCACGATCAGCGTGCCGACCATCAACGACACGGTGTACGAGAACACCGAGACGGTGAATGTGTCCGTGGGCAACCTGACGGCAGTCGGCACGATCCTCGACAACGATACGCCGCCGGCAGTGAGCTCCATCACCAGCGACGCCGTGGTCGAAGGCAACAGCCTGGTTCACAACGTCCGCATCGTGGGCACCTCGACCGAACCCACGGTGTACAGCTTCAGCGTGGCCGGCACGACAGCAAGCCCTGGCGACTTCACGTTGCCGCCGGTGTTCACCAACGGGGTGACGCTCTCCGGCGGCTTCGTCACGGTGCCCGCGGGTGTCACGCGCTTCAGCATCACGATCCCGACGGTTGACGACGCGATCATCGAAAACGATGAGCGCCTGACAGTGCAGCTGGGTAGCCTGTCTGCCATCGGCACCATCCACGACAACGACGTGGCCGGGCCGCCCGTCAACACCGTGCCGGGCACGCAGAACGACATTGAAGACACGTCGGTGGTCTTCAACTCTGCAAACGGCAACGCGATCAAGGTCACCAATACCGCTGGCGGCCAGCTGACTGTCACGCTCACGGTGACGCATGGCACGCTGGATGTGCTTCACCTGGGCGGCGTCAGCGTCAGCGACAACGGCACGGGAACGGTCACGATCATCGGGCCGGCCGCGCAGATCAACCAGGCGCTCAACGACCTGACGTTCAACCCGGTCGCCGATTTCAACGGCAACGCCGTCCTGACAGTCAAGACCACCAACGGCACCTTCACCGACACCGACACGATCACCATCGCTGTCACGCCGGTCGTCGACATTGCGTCAGACACAGCGGTGACCGATGCGAACGTTCCTGTCGACATCAACGTTTTTGCCAACGACACCTTCGAGAACCCTGATCAGCGCATCACCGCGGTCAACGGCAATGCGATCACCGATGGCGGCGCGTCTGTCTCGGTAGCCAATGGCAGCGTTGCGCTTGTCGGCGGCCACCTCGTGTTCACGCCGCAATCCGGCTTTGCAGGCCCGGTGCCGACGTTTACCTATACGGTCACGTCCGGCACGGTCACGGAGACGGCGAACGTCAATGTCCTGGTCAATGCAACGGCAGTCATCGCCAGCGTAACGGACGCCACGATCGTCGAAGGCGGCAACCTCGTTCACACGGTCACGCTCTCGGACGTGACGTCCATCCCGCTGAGCTACGCGTTCACGCTCAGCGACGGCACGGCTTCCAGCGGCGACTATGGCAGCCCGGTCTTCAGCAATGGCGTGACCTTTGCTGCTGGCACGATCACGGTGCCAGCCGGCGTGACGGCATTCACCGTCACGATCCCGACGACGCCTGACCTGCTCGATGAATCAGACGAAACAGTCCACCTGGACGTTGGCGGCGTCACGGCCACGGGAACGATCCTCGATGACGACACGGTGACCGTGCAGTCGATCGCCGACGCGACGATCCTCGAAGGCGGCGACCTCGTCCATACCGTCACGCTGTCCGGTGCGGCAGATGCCTCGCGCACCTTCAGCTTCAGCCTCAACGACGGCACGGCAACGGCCGGCGACTACGGCAGCGCGACCTTCACCAATGGTGTCACCCTGTCGGGCGGGCTCATTACCGTGCCGGCGGGTGTCACGAGCTTCGACGTCGTTGTCCCGACGATCGCCGACAACGTTTACGAGCCGGACGAAACCGTCAACCTGACAGTCGGCGGCGCGTCGGCAGTCGGCACGATTCTCAATGACGACAGCGCACCGGCGGTGTCGCAGGTCACAAACGACACGCAGACGGAAGGCACCAGTCTCGTCCACACCGTCACGCTCACCAATCCGTCGAGCACGGCGCAAACCTATTCGTACACGCTCGGCGGCGGCACGGCCACCGGCAGCGGTACTGACTACACCACACCACCGACCTTCAGCGATGGCGTCACGCTGGCAGCCGGTGTCCTGACGGTGCCGGCGGGCGTTACCTCGTTCACGATCACAGTTCCCACGACGCCCGACACGATCGACGAAGGCGTGTCCGAGGACTACGGCCTGACGGTGGGCGGCGTCGCGGCGAGCGGCACGATCCTCGACGACGATGGTGCTTCTGCAATTTCGTCGGTGACCGACGATTCGCAGATGGAGGGCACTGACCTCGTCCATACAGTGACGCTGAGCAATGCCTCTGCCGTCGACACGGTCTACACGTTCTCGCTCGGCGGTGGGACGGCCACTGGCGGCGGCACGGACTATTCGACGCCCCCCACCTTCAGCGACGGCGTCACGCTTTCCCTGGGCCTGCTCACCGTGCCCGCGGGCGTCACGTCGTTCACGTTCACCGTCCCCACGACGCTGGACACGATCGACGAAGGCGCATCCGAAAACTACAACGTGACCGTCGGCGGCGTCGCTGCCGTCGGCACGATCCTGGACGACGACAACGCGCCCACGATCACATCGGTCACCAACGACACGCAGCTCGAGGGCACTGACCTCGTCCACACGGTCACGCTCAGCAATGCGTCGAGCGTCACGACGACCTACACCTACTCGCTCGGCGGCGGCACAGCCACCGGCGGCGGCACTGATTACACGACACCGCCCACCTTCAGCGATGGCGTCACGCTTGCAGCTGGCGTTCTCACGGTGCCGGCGGGCGTCACCACGTTCTCGATCACTGTGCCCACGACACAGGACACGATCGACGAAGGCGCATCGGAAGACTACGGCGTGACCGTCGGCGGCGTCGCCGCAACGGGCACGATCACCGACGACGACAACGCGCCAACCATCTCGTCGGTGACCGACGACACCCAGCTCGAAGGCGCGAATCTCGTCCACACCGTCACGCTGAGCAATCCGTCCAGCGTTGACACCACCTACACCTACACGCTGGCCGATGGCACCGCGACCGGCGGCGGCGTGGACTACTCGACACCACCGACGTTCAGCGACGGCGTCACGCTCGCTGCGGGCGTGCTCACGGTTCCTGCGGGCGTCACGAGCTTCACGCTCACCGTGCCCACCACACTGGACACGATCGACGAAGGCGCATCGGAAAATTACAGCCTGACCGTTGGCGGCGTCGCCGCGACGGGCACGATCACCGACGACGACAACGCGCCCACGATCGCGTCGGTCACGAGCGACACGCAGACCGAAGGCGTGACGCTGGTGCACACAGTCACGCTGACCAACCCGTCGAGCATCGACACCACTTTTGCGTACTCGTTGGGCGGCGGCTCCGCCACTGGCGGCGGTGTCGACTACACCACACCGCCCACCTTCAGCGACGGCGTGACGCTGGCTGCAGGCGTGCTGACCGTACCGGCGGGCGTGACGGCCTTCACCATCACCGTCCCGACCATCCAGGACACGATTGATGAAGGTGCGTCTGAAAACTACGACCTGTCGGTCGGAGGCGTCGGCGCAACGGGCACGATCGTCGACGACGACGATCCGTCGAATGTGGGCTCCGTCACGAGCGACACGCAGACCGAAGGCACGGACCTGGTGCACACGGTCACGTTGTCGAACGCATCCGCCGTCGACACGGTCTACACGTTCTCGTTGGGTGGCGGCAGCGCCACAGGCGGCGGTGTCGACTACACCACGCCCCCGGCCTTCAGCGACGGCGTCACACTGAGCGGCGGGCTGTTGACGGTTCCTGCTGGCGTGACGACCTTCACGGTCACCGTCCCCACGTTGCAGGACACGATCGACGAAGGCGCCTCGGAAGACTATTCCATTGTGGTCGGCGGCGTTGCAGCCACCGGCACCATCCTGGATGACGACAACGCGCCGACCGTTGCGTCGGTGACCAGCGACGCGCAGGCCGAAGGCACGAGCCTCGTGCACACGGTGACGTTGAGTAATGCGTCAAGCGCCGACGTCACGTTCACCTACACACTGGGCGGCGGCTCCGCCACCGGTGGCGGCACCGACTACACCACGCCGCCGACCTTCAGCGACGGCGTGACATTGGCCGGCGGGATCCTCACGGTCCCTGCGGGGGTCACGACGTTTACGCTGACAGTGCCGACCACGCTCGACACGATCGACGAAGGCGCCTCCGAGGACTACAACCTGAGCGTCGGCGGTGTCGGCGCGACGGGCACGATCATCGATGATGACGCGGCGCCGACGATTGCATCGGTGAGCAGCGCAAGCGCAACAGAATCGACGAGCATCATCCATACGGTGAACCTGTCGAATGCGTCGAGCAGCGCGACCACGTTCACGCTGACGCTGGAAGACGTGACGGCCACCGGCGCAGGCGCGGACTACACGTCGTCGCTCGACGACACCGCGTTCACCAACGGCGTGACGATTGCGGGCGGTGTGATCACCGTGCCTGCAGGCGTGACGACGTTCTCGGTGTCAGTGCCAACGACGTCGGACACGATTGACGAGCCGAACGAGACGTACAACCTGACCGTGGGCGGCGCGAGCGGCGTCGGCACGATCCTGGACGACGACAACGCGCCGACGATTTCTTCCGTGAGCAGCGCGAGTGCGACGGAATCGACGAGCATCGTTCACACGGTGAACCTGTCGAACCCGTCCAGCAGCGCGACGACGTTCACGCTGACCTTGGGTGATGTGTCCGCCACCGGCGGCGGCACTGACTACACGTCGGCGCTGGATGACACGGCATTCACGAACGGCGTGACGATTGCAGGCGGTGTCATCACGGTGCCGGCAGGCGTGACGACGTTCTCGGTGTCTGTGCCGACAACATCCGACACGATCGACGAGGCAGACGAGACGTACAACCTGACCGTGGGCGGCGCGAGCGGCGTCGGCACGATCCTGGACGACGACAACGCGCCGACGATCTCTTCCGTGAGCAGCGCGAGCGCCACGGAGTCGACAAGCATCGTCCACACGGTGAACCTGTCGAATGCGTCCAGCAGCGCGACGACGTTCACGCTGACCTTGGGTGATGTGACCGCCACGGGCGGCGGCACTGACTACACGTCGGCGCTGACGAGCACTGCGTTCACGAACGGCGTGACGATTGCAGGCGGTGTGATCACCGTACCCGCAGGCGTGACGACCTTCTCGGTCTCTGTGGCCACGACGGCCGACACGACCGATGAGGCAGACGAGACGTACAACCTGACGGTCGGCGGCGCCAGCGGCGTGGGCACGATCCTGGACGACGACAACGCGCCGACGATTTCGTCGGTGTCGAGCGCGAGCGCGACGGAATCCACAAGCATCATTCACACGGTGAACCTGTCGAATGCGTCGAGCAGCGCGACGACGTTCACGTTGACCCTAGGTGATGTGTCCGCTACGGGCGGCGGCACCGACTACACCTCGGCGCTGACCAATACGGCCTTCACCAACGGCGTCACCATCTCTGGCGGTGTGATCACCGTGCCCGCTGGCGTGACGACGTTCTCGGTGTCAGTGCCAACGACGTCGGACACGATTGACGAGCCGAACGAGACGTACAACCTGACCGTGGGTGGCGCGAGCGGCGTCGGCACGATCATCGACGACGACAACGCGCCGACGATTTCGTCGGTGTCGAGCGCCAGCGCCACGGAGTCGACGAGCATCGTCCACACGGTGAACCTGTCGAACCCGTCCAGCAGCGCGACGACATTCACGCTGACCTTGGGTGATGTGTCCGCCACGGGCGGCGGCACTGACTACACGTCGGCGCTGGATGACACCGCGTTCACCAATGGCGTGACGATTGCAGGCGGTGTGATCACGGTGCCGGCAGGCGTGACGACGTTCTCGGTGTCTGTGCCGACGACGTCGGACACGATTGACGAGCCAAACGAGACGTACAACCTGACCGTGGGTGGCGCGAGCGGCGTCGGCACGGTCATCGACGACGACAACGCGCCGACGATTTCGTCGGTGTCGAGCGCGAGTGCCACGGAATCGACAAGCATTGTCCACACGGTGAACCTGTCGAATGCGTCCAGCAGCGCGACGACGTTCACGCTGACCTTGGGTGATGTGACCGCTGCAGGCGGCGGCACTGACTACACGTCGGCGCTGGATGACACGGCGTTCACGAACGGCGTGACGATTGCAGGCGGCGTGATCACGGTGCCGGCAGGCGTGACGACGTTCTCGGTGTCTGTGCCGACAACATCCGACACGATCGACGAGGCAGACGAGACGTACAACCTGACCGTGGGCGGCGCGAGCGGCGTCGGCACGATCATCGACGACGACAACGCGCCGACGATTTCGTCGGTGTCGAGCGCGAGTGCCACGGAGTCGACGAGCATCGTCCACACGGTGAACCTGTCGAACGCGTCCAGCAGCGCGACGACGTTCACCCTCACGTTGGGTGATGTGACCGCCACGGGCGGCGGCGCGGACTACACGTCGTCGCTCGACGACACCGCGTTCACCAATGGCGTGACGATTGCGGGCGGTGTGATCACCGTGCCTGCAGGCGTGACGACGTTCTCGGTGTCAGTGCCAACGACGTCGGACACGATTGACGAGCCGAACGAGACGTACAACCTGACCGTGGGCGGCGCGAGCGGCGTCGGCACGATCCTGGACGACGACAACGCGCCGACGATTTCTTCCGTGAGCAGCGCGAGCGCCACGGAGTCGACAAGCATCGTTCACACGGTGAACCTGTCGAACGCATCGAGCAGCGCGACGACGTTCACGCTGACCTTGGGTGATGTCACCGCCACGGGCGGCGGCACTGACTACACGTCGGCGCTGACGAGCACGGCATTCACGAACGGCGTGACGATTGCAGGCGGTGTGATCACCGTACCCGCTGGCGTGACGACGTTCTCGGTCTCTGTACCGACGACGTCGGACACGATCGACGAGGCAGACGAGACGTACAACCTGACCGTGGGTGGCGCGAGCGGCGTCGGCACGATTCTGGACGACGACAACGCGCCGACGATCTCTTCCGTGAGCAGCGCGAGCGCCATGGAGTCGACAAGCATCGTCCACACGGTGAACCTGTCGAACGCATCGAGCAGCGCGACGACGTTCACGCTGACCTTGGGTGATGTGACCGCCACGGGCGGCGGCACTGACTACACCTCGTCGCTGACGAGCACGGCGTTCACGAACGGCGTGACGATTGCAGGCGGTGTGATCACCGTGCCCGCTGGCGTGACGACCTTCTCGGTCTCTGTGGCCACGACGGCCGACACGACCGATGAGGCAGACGAGACGTACAACCTGACGGTCGGCGGCGCCAGCGGCGTGGGCACGATCCTGGATGACGACAACGCGCCGACGATTTCGTCGGTGTCGAGTGCCAGCGCAACAGAATCGACGAGCATCGTCCACACGGTGAATCTGTCGAACCCGTCCAGCAGCGCGACGACATTCACGCTGACCTTGGGTGATGTGTCCGCCACGGGCGGCGGCACTGACTACACGTCGGCGCTGGATGACACGGCTTTCACGAACGGCGTGACGATTGCAGGCGGTGTGATCACCGTGCCGGCAGGCGTGACGACGTTCTCGGTCTCTGTGGCCACGACGGCCGACACGATTGATGAGGCAGACGAGACGTACAACCTGACGGTCGGCGGCGCCAGCGGCGTGGGCACGATCCTGGACGACGACAACGCGCCGACGATTTCGTCGGTGTCGAGCGCCAGCGCCACGGAGTCGACGAGCATCGTCCACACGGTGAACCTGTCGAACCCGTCCAGCAGCGCGACGACATTCACCTTGACCTTGGGCGATGTGACGGCGACGGGCGGCGGCACTGACTACACGTCGGCGCTGGATGACACGGCGTTCACCAATGGCGTCACCATCTCTGGCGGTGTGATCACCGTGCCGGCAGGCGTGACGGCGTTCTCGGTCTCTGTGCCGACAACATCCGACACGATTGACGAGGCAGACGAGACGTACAACCTGACCGTGGGTGGCGCGAGCGGCGTCGGCACGGTCATCGACGACGACAACGCGCCGACGATTTCTTCCGTGAGCAGCGCGAGCGCCACGGAGTCGACAAGCATCGTCCACACGGTGAACCTGTCGAACGCGTCGAGCAGCGCGACGACGTTCACCTTGACGCTGGGTGACGTGACGGCGTCGGGCGGCGGCACTGACTACACCTCGTCGCTGACGAGCACGGCGTTCACGAACGGCGTGACGATTGCAGGCGGTGTGATCACCGTACCCGCTGGCGTGACGACGTTCTCGGTCTCTGTACCGACGACGTCGGACACGATTGACGAGGCAGACGAGACGTACAACCTGACGGTCGGCGGCACCAGCGGCGTGGGCACGATCCTGGACGACGACGCGGCCCCGACGATCTCGTCCGTGAGCAGCGCAAGCGCCACGGAGTCGACGAGCATCGTCCACACGGTGAACCTGTCGAATGCTTCGAGCAGTGCGACCACGTTCACGTTGACCCTGGGTGATGTGACTGCCACCGGCGGCGGCACGGACTACACGTCGGCGCTGACGAGCACGGCCTTCACCAATGGCGTGACGATTGCGGGCGGTGTGATCACCGTGCCGGCGGGCGTGACGTCCTTCTCGGTGTCGGTCCCGACCACGTCGGACACCATCGACGAGGTGAACGAGACCTACAACCTGACCGTGGGTGGCGCGAGCGGCGTCGGCACCGTCATCGACGATGACCCGGCCCCCACGATCTCTTCGGTGTCGAGCGCCAGCGCGACGGAAGCGACGAGCATCGTTCACACGGTGAACCTGTCAAATGCGTCGAGCAGCGCGACCACGTTCACGTTGACATTGGGTGATGTGACCGCCACCGGCGGCGGCACGGACTACACGTCGGCGCTCACGAGCACCGCATTCACCAACGGCGTGACGATCGCCGGTGGCGTGATCACGGTGCCCGCTGGCGTGACGAGCTTCTCGGTCTCTGTGCCGACGACGTCGGACACGATCGACGAGCCGAACGAAGCCTACAACCTGACCGTGGGCGGCGCGAGCGGCGTCGGCACAATCATCGACGATGACCCCGCGCCGACCATCTCGTCGGTGACGAGTGCCAGCGCGACGGAGTCGACGAGCATCATCCACACGGTGAACCTGTCGAATGCATCCAGCAGCGCGACGACGTTCACGTTGACGCTGGCAGATGTGACTGCGACGGGCGGTGGCGCGGACTACACCTCGGCTTTGGACGACACGGCGTTCACGAACGGCGTGACGATTGCGGGCGGTGTGATCACCGTGCCGGCAGGCGTGACGGCGTTCTCGGTTTCTGTGGCCACGACCTCAGACACCATCGACGAGGCGAACGAAACGTACAACCTGACCGTGGGCGGCGCGAGTGGCGTCGGCACGATCATCGACGACGACAACGCCCCGACGATCTCGTCGGTGTCGAGCGCGAGCGCGACCGAAGCGACGAGCATCGTTCACACGGTGAACCTGTCGAATGCATCGAGCAGTGCGACAACGTTCACCCTGACACTGGGCGATGTGACGGCGACGGGTGGCGGCACGGACTACACCTCGGCGCTCACGAGCACCGCCTTTACCAACGGCGTGACGATTGCGGGCGGTGTCATCACCGTGCCGGCAGGCGTCACGATGTTCTCGGTCTCTGTGCCGACGACATCAGATTCCATCGACGAGGCGAACGAGACCTACAACCTGACGGTTGGCGGTGCGAGTGGCGTTGGCACGGTCATCGATGATGATCCGGCCCCGACGATCTCGTCGGTGACGAGCGCGAGCGCGACGGAAGCGACGAGCATCGTCCATACCGTCAGCCTGTCGAATCCCTCCAGCAGCGCGACCACGTTCACGCTCACCTTGGGTGATGTCACCGCCACAGGCGGTACCGACTACACGGCGACGCTCGATGACACGGCATTCACCAATGGCGTGACCATTGCAGGCGGTGTGATCACGGTGCCGGCAGGCGTGACGACGTTCTCGGTGTCTGTGCCGACGACGTCGGACACGATTGACGAGGCAGACGAGACGTACAACCTGACGGTCGGCAGCGCCAGCGGCGTGGGCACGATCCTGGACGACGACGCGGCCCCGACGATCTCGTCCGTGAGCAGCGCGAGCGCCACGGAGTCGACGAGCATCGTCCACACGGTGAACCTGTCGAACGCGTCGAGCAGCGCGACGACGTTCACGTTGACGCTGGGTGATGTGACCGCAACAGGCGGCGGTACCGACTACACGTCGGCGCTCACGAGCACAGCGTTCACCAATGGCGTGACGATCTCTGGCGGTGTGATCACCGTGCCGGCCGGCGTGACGACGTTCTCGGTCTCTGTCCCGACCACTTCGGACACCATCGACGAGCCGAACGAAACCTACAACCTGACCGTCGACGGCGCGAGCGGCGTCGGCACGGTCATCGACGACGACAACGCGCCGACGATCTCGTCGGTGAGCAGCGCGAGCGCGACGGAAGCGACGAGCATCGTTCACACGGTGAACCTGTCGAATCCCTCCAGCAGCGCGACGACCTTCACATTGACGCTGGGCGATGTCACCGCGACGGGCGGCGGCACCGACTACATATCGGCACTCACCAGCACAGCGTTCACCAATGGCGTGACGATCTCTGGCGGTGTCATCACCGTGCCGGCCGGCGTGACGACGTTCTCGGTGTCTGTCGCTACGACGTCGGACACGATCGACGAGCCGAACGAAACCTACAACCTGACCGTGGGTGGCGCGAGCGGCGTCGGCACGATCCTGGACGATGACCCGCCCCCGACGATCTCGTCGGTGTCGAGCGCGAGCGCAACGGAAGCGACCAGCATCGTTCACACGGTGAACCTGTCGAATGCCTCCAGCAGCGCGACGACCTTCACCTTGACGCTGGGCGATGTCACCGCCACGGGCGGCGGCACCGACTACACCTCGGCCCTCACGAGCACGGCGTTCACCAATGGCGTGACGATTGCGGGCGGTGTCATCACCGTGCCGGCTGGCGTGACGACGTTCTCGGTGTCTGTCGCTACGACGATCGACACGATCGACGAGCCGAACGAAACGTACAACGTGACCGTGGGCGGTGCGAGCGGCGTTGGCACGATCATCGACGACGACAACGCCCCGACGATCTCGTCGGTGAGCAGCGCGAGCG
>NZ_WJBU01000013.1 GCF_009646335.1 Caenimonas koreensis DSM 17982
CGAGGCTGCATTCGACGCTGGGGTACGTGAGCCCAATGCAGCATGAGAGAAACTGGTTGGCGGCCCAGGAAAAGAAGTCCGCTTAACAAGCTCGGTTAAGGGATTCGTCAAACAGGGGCAAGGTCAGAGCACTTGGCTATGGGCAAGTGCAAGAGGGTCAGATGCAACCAGCAGACGAGCTCGTGCCGCATCAGCTGGCACGGCAGGTCAATCAAATATGGAGCATGGACTTTGTCGGCGCGAGCGGGGCCAACGGACGGCGCAGCAAGCTCCAGGCAGTGGCCAACGACTTCAGCCGCAAGTGCCTGGAAATGACGGTGAACTGGGGTATCTCGCTGCGGTACCGCACCCGGCCGCTCGGGAGTGTCCGAGAGAACGGTGCGTCAGCTGGTGTAGTCAATCAATATCAGTGTCGTATTCGTCTTGGCTTGGTGCGAACCATGGTGCTGATGCTTTTCTTGCTGCTCGTTCCTGCTCTCTGAAATCATCTAGTTCACTCTTAATACGGCTCGATTCCCCGGTCATGCGAACAGAAAACTCCTGCCCGCCTATAAGCATGCAAGTTGAGTAGCGTTCTAGATAGTCCTCGTAACAAGACTTGCCTTTGGCATGCTTGTCTATGTTGTAGCCGAGCCAAGCTTCCAGATCCATGTGGTAGCTAAGGTCCGTCTGGATAGGCGTTTGTCGGCAAATGCTTTTGCCCGACACTGGGTCTTCCGCAAAAATGGCGGAGAGTTGAATGGTGTGATGGAATGCCTTTAGGTCCTTCCAAAAATTTCGAAGTTCTTCCAGGTTGAGCCGCCGAAGACCGGTCTTCTCATCCAGGTTGCTCTTCGTGGGGGAAAGCGACAAGCGGTAGTCACGAATTCGCTCGCCAAGTTTTTCCGCGTCAGTTTGCGTCAACGCTTTGCTATCGGACGGAGGCTGAGTAGCTGCGCGGGCACCTTGATCTGTACCGTCAGCCGGTGAAACGGCAGCGTGATACGGGTCTCGCTTCACCTCACTGGGAGGGAGTTGGCGGTTGCAGTCTGCCCGGGGAGCTTCGGGTGTGGCTTCGCTCGCCCCCTGTAAAGTGCCCGTTGCGTAGAAATTCTGGTGTGTCGCGGCGGCGCTTCGCCTGACGCTGCCTGGCAAATGCAGGATGGTGAAGTCAGATTCGGGCCCTCTAGGAGTATTTGCAGGGTCGATGGCCAATGATTCTCTTACGGAGCCGGAGTGGGGTATGCAGTTGCTGGGCATAAGCTGCTTTTGAGGCAAGGGTGGAAAGCCGCATATCTTGCTGAGCGGGAGACCATGTAACCAGATGCTTGCGTCTCGCCAAATGCTTGCATCTCGCCAGTCGCAAGGCGAGTACTTGATCACGTATTGCGCCCTCGTCGAGGGGGTGCAGGGGCCAAGAGCGCCGGTGCGTCAGCATGCCAGTATGTCCAGAAGTATTGCCACGCGGGCCGCACAAATTAAGCAGCCGTCCCCCTACATGTAATTCGGCTTCGTCTTGACGAGAAAAGCCTCGATGCCAATGCCCGCGTTGGCATGGTGAAGGTTCTTGACGAAGTGGTCGCGCTCGCTGGCCAAGTGCGCCGTGAGCGTTGCACCTGGCGCATCGTTGATGAGTTCCTTGATACTCGCGAGGGCATTGGGCGCGCGCTCGTTGAGCCTGTCGGCCAACGCCAGTGCCTGTGCCATGGCTTCGCCCGGTACGGTGACGCGGTTGACGACACCCAGCTCATTCAAGCGCTGTGCACCGATGCGCTCGCCTGCCATCAGCAACTCGCTTGCCAGCTGGCGCGGCAGTGCGTGCGTAAGGTTCCACGAGCCACCGCCGTCAGGCGAGAGCGCAACGCTGCTGTACGACATGACGAAGACAGCGTTGTCGGCAGCGACGATGAGGTCGCACGCCAGCGCGAGCGAAAAGCCGGCACCTGCAGCCGCGCCTTCGACGGCTGCGATCACCGGTTTGGGAAATGTGCGGATCGCCTCGATCAGGCTGTGCAGGCCTTCGATGCTCTGCGCCTGAACTTCTGGCGGCAGTTCGCGGTTGGCTTTGAGGCGCTGCAGGTTGCCGCCCGCGCAGAACATGGTGCCTTCGCCGGTGATGACGACGCTGCGCACCTCTGCGTTGGACTCCGCGATGCTCAGTGCTTCGACGCCAGCTGCATACATCTCGGGGCCGAGCGCATTGCGCAACTCTGGGTTGCTCAGCGTCAGGACCATGGTCTGGCCCTGGCTGGTGCTCTTGATTTCGGCGGCCATCGCGTCAGCTCTCCTCATGCAGCAAAGACAGGCCGATGGCGCCGCGGCGGCGCAGCCACGGGCTCGGGCGATAGCGCGGATCGCCGTATACCGTCTGCATGTTGAAGAGCACTTCGAGGATGTTGGTCGGGCCCCAGCGGTTGCCCATGGCCAGCGGCCCCATCGGGTAACCGAGGCCGAGCGTCACGGCGGTTTCCAGGTCGGCCGGCGTGCAGATCTGCTGCTGGCAGATGTCGCTGGCGATATTGACGATCGACGCGATCACGCGTTGCGTGACGAAGCCGCCCGAGTCGCGGATGACGCTCACGGCCTTGCCGTCACGCGCGAACAGGGCGTGCGCGGCGTCGCGCATGTCGGTCCGCGTCGCAGGGTTGCTGGCCAGCACGCGGCGCTTGGTGGCCTCGTCTTCGACGAGCATGTCGATGCCGATGGTGCGCGCGGGGTCGAGCCGCTCCACCACGGCCACGGTCGTGATGTCGAAGCCCAGCGGTGCCACCAGCGTGAGCGCGTTCATGGACGGCGACTGACCGGTTTCGATCTGCGCGCCCAGGTTCTTGAGCAGCTGGTAGAGCTCGGAGCGGCGGGCCGCGCGCGTCGACACCCACACTGGCGGCATGTCGCCCACTTGCGGCGTTGCTGGCTCAGCAGGCAACTGGGGCTTGGCCTCGACGTACTTGTAGAAGCCCTCACCTGACTTGCGGCCGACCATTCCAGCGGCCAAACGTTGCGCGGTGATCACACTCGGGCGATATCGCGGCTCGTCGTAGTACTGGCGATAAATCGATTCCATGACCGGATGCGAGACGTCGAGCGCCGTCAGGTCCATCAGCTCAAACGGCCCGAGCCGAAAGCCCGCCTGGTCTTTCAGGATGCGGTCGATCGTGGCGAAATCGGCAATGCCTTCACTCACGATTCGCAGCGCCTCCGTGCCGTAAGCGCGGCCCGCGTGGTTGACGATGAAGCCAGGCGTGTCTTGTGCCATCACGGGCGTGTGGCCTATCTGCAAGGCATAGTCCGCCAGCGATTTGCACACGGCCGGATCTGTCTTCAAGCCCGCAATCACCTCCACGACCTTCATCAGTGGCACGGGGTTGAAGAAGTGATAGCCAGCGAATCTTTGCGGGTGTGCGAGCTTCGCGGCGATGGCCGTGACAGAGAGGGACGACGTGTTGGTGACCAGCACGGCGTCGTGCCGCACGACAGCTTCGAGCTCGGCGAAGAACGACTTCTTCACGTCGAGCCGCTCGACAATCGCTTCGATCACCAGGTCGCAATCGGCGAGCTCCTGCAGGGTGCCTGCCGCATGAAGCCGTTCCTTGCACGCTTGCGCCTGCCTGGCGTCGAGCTTGCCCTTGTCGGCCATTCGGTCCCACTGCGCGTGCAAAGCGTCGCGTGCCCGCTCGATGGCGGCTGGCTGGGTGTCGAAGAGCTTGACGATGCTGCCTGCCTGTACGGCAATCTGGGCAATGCCCTGGCCCATGGCGCCCGCGCCGGTGATGCCAACGGTGGTGAATCTGAGAGTCATCGTTCAATTATCCGGCAGCGCCAAATGCCTCCAATTGGTAACGCCTGTGCAACAATCTTAGGCAATGAATCGCTCCAGCATTTTGCGAAACGCGTTGCTGCGTGCGGGGTTGCTCCTGGCAGCGCCCGCAAGCTTCGCGTTTGGCACCGGGGCAGCCGAAGGCGTGCCCCTGATTGGCCGCCCGCTCGACATCGTCGTTCCGATCACACTTGACGCAGGCACTGACCTGGCGAGTTCGTGCGTCACCGCGGAGGTGATGCAGGGCGACACCGCGATTGAATCGGCGCAGACGCGGGTGGAAGGGGGCGGTTCAGCGCGCACGGTGCTGCGCGTGCGCACCACCCGCCTGATCGAAGAGCCGGTCGTGACGGTCACGGTGAACTTCGGGTGCTTCCTCAGGACCAGCCGCAAGTTCGTGCTTCTGGCCGACCTGCCGGCCACTGTGTCGAGTCCGATCCCGCCGCTCGTTCCCAGGACGCAAGCCGCCGCTGGGCCGACGGTGTTGCCGTTCAGTCCGGGTTTGGGTGGTTTTGACGTCCCGGCGGGCAATGGGGCGCAGCCCGGGCCTGCAAGCTCGACGACCAGGCGGCGCGCGACAGCGCCTGGCGCCGAGGCCCCCGCCGCCGGTGCACGGCCAGCTGCTGGATCCATGTCGCCGCGCCTGGCGCGGGCCCCCAACACGCCCGCCGCAGGGCAAGACCCGGCGGTGGCTTCGCCCACGACGGCGGCGCCGGCACCGGCTAAGCGGTCGCAGGCGTCTGTGGTCCGGGTCGACAGGCGCAGCCGCCTCAAGCTCGAACCGCTCGATCTCACGGTCGATCCGGAACCCAAGCTCAAGCTCACCATGAGTATTGACACGGTGCCTGAGGTCACGCCCCAGAAGCGCGCCGAGGCCGCGGCCATCTGGCGCGCACTGAACCGGTCGCAGGCTGACGTGGTGCAGGATTACGAGCGCCTGCAGGCGATGAGCGCTGACCTCACGGCGATGCGCCAGAGCATACAGGCGAACAAGGCCGAACTCGATGCGGTTCGCGCCAAGCTTGAGAAAGCCGAAAGCGACCGCGACCGGATGACCTGGCTGCTCACGGCCATCGTGATCGCATTGGTGCTTGCTTTGGCGGCGGCGCTCTTCCTGCGAAGGCGCGGCTGGTTTGCGGGCGGCGACAAGTCAGAGCCGCGTTGGTGGCGAGACAGCAAGGGGCAGGAGCTTGACGCATCGGAGCCCACCATCGTGGCGGCCGCTGCCCCGGCCAGCAGCGCGGTGAGCGGCAAGCAGCTCGACGTGGACCTCGATGTCTTCGGTGACGCTCCGGCCAGTGCGCAGGCGCCTGCCTCCACCGAGTCGACGCAGCCGATATCGGCTTTCGACAATCTCGACTTCCAGAGCAGCCAGCCCTCCAGCTGGAGATCGCTGACGACGGAGGAGCTGCACGACATCCAGGAGCAGGCCGACTTTTTTGTGTCGCTGGGCGACTACGACCGTGCCGTGAATGTGCTGATGACGCATGTGCATGCCAGCCCGCACAACAGCGCGCTGGCATGGATGGCGTTGCTGGATCTTCATCATCGCCTCAACCGCGAGCGTGGCTACGAAGGCTTGCGCGACCAGATCGAGCGGCGCATGAACGTGAAGGTGCCGGCATTCAACGACTACCTCAAACCAACTGCCGGGCTCGAAGCGTATGCCGACGCGCTCGCGCGCATCGTCAGCTTGTGGCCGTCACCGCGTGTGCTGGATGTCATCGAGGAATCGATCTACCGCCTGCCAGGCGCCGCCAGCGGCGAATCAGAGCGCTTCGAGCTCGCCGCCTTCGACGAACTCCTGCTGCTGCAGAGCCTGGCCAAGGCCGTCGTGAAGCAGCCGGCGGCGACCGATGTGCAACTGGCCCAGGAGCCCGGTGCCGGCGAAAACTTCCCGATGACGTCGATCCAGCCTTTGTCTTCCGAGCTGGCCGGCCCGTCGGATGCCGAGATGATGGTGCTTGCCACGCTGCTCGCTGGCAGCCGCATCGACATCAATCTGGACGAGGAAGAAAAGCCGGTGGCCACGCTGCCAACCCTGCCGGAATTGCCGAAGGGCGCGCCGCTGCACGACGCACAAGGCTGGCCCGTGGCCGACGACAAAGACAACCTGATCGAGTTTGACGACTTTGACGACGTGACGTCGCGAGTTGGCAAGAAGTAGCGCCCGCCAACACGCCTTCAGGCGCGGCTGCGACAGGCACCACGGCCCGGGTCAGCGTACGGCAAGTCGCAGTTTGTCGTGCCGCGTGGCCCAGGCGCTGCACGCCATCGCGACGACGAGAAACGCCAGCGCGGCCCAATGCAGCGTTTCCATGCCGTCGTGCGCAATCAGCCAGCCGCCTGCGCCCGCGCCGACTGCCTGGCCCGCGTACATGGCCGAGGTGTTCAAAGCGATGGAGGCCGACGCGAGCGCAGGTGCAATGCCAACCAGCCGCGCTTGTTGCGCCGAGTTGGATGAAAAACAACCCAGCGCCCACGGAATCGCGATCACGCCAGCGAGCATGATGCTCGTCCCCAGCGGCCAGACCAGGAACGTCAGGCTCATGGCCACGATGCCAATCATGACGCTGCGCGAAGCGCCTACCCGGTCGATCTGGCGCGACATGACCGCGTTGCCAATGAAGCCGAACAGGCCGAACCACATGAAAAACGCGCTGAGCTCAACCGCGGTGATCCCGACCTTGAACTTGAAGTACGGCGCGAAATAGGAAAAGAGCACGAACTGGCCGGCGGAATACAGCACCGTCACCAATATGCAAAGCATCAAGGCGGGTGAGCGGAATGTCTCGTGCCACGCAGCCACAGAAAGGGCAGGCGGCTTCACGCCGTCGGGCATTGAGCGCCATACCCACACGCCGCTCGCCAGGCTGAGAATGCCTACCGCGCCAAACGCGGCCTGCCAGCCGAACGTGCCGCCGATCAGTGCGCCCATGGGCATGCCCAGCACGGACGCAACTGACCAGCCCAGGAACACGAACGTGATGGCCCGGCCGCGCTGGTCAGCCGGCACGAGCAGCCCGATGCAAGCGGCCGCCTGCGGCGTGAAGATCGCCGGCGCAATCATCGACAAGACGCGCAGCGGCAGCAAAGCCGCAAAGCTCGGCGCGGCCGTGCAGGCGATGTGCAGCAGGCCGTACCAGAGCATGGAAAGCGCCAGCAGGCGTCGCCTGTCCCAGCCGGCGACCAGTGCAGCCACCAGCGGCGCCGTGATGCACATGAGAAGGGCACCTGCTGAAATCAACTGGCCTGCTGTGGCTGGCGACACGACGAGGGAGGTGCTGATCTCATTGAGCGTGCCGGGCACGATCATCACGCCCGTGCCGATGACAAAGTTGCCAAAGAGCAGCGGCCAGAGAACGCCCGGAAGGCGCGGGGTGGTCATGGATCCCGTCAGCGCCGGATCTGCAACGCGCCCGGATTGACGATGTTGGTCGGTGTGCCGCGGATGAAGTTCACGACATTGTCGAAAGCTGCGCCGAAGTACAGCTCATAGCTGTCGAGCTCGACGTAGCCGATATGCGGCGTGCAGATGCAGTTTTCCAGTCGAAGCAGCGCGTGGCCCTGCAGGATCGGCTCGCTTTCGAAGACATCGACCGCGGCCATGCCGGGGCGGCCACGGTTGAGCGCTGCGATCAACGCGTCGGGCGCGATCAACTCGGCGCGCGACGTATTCACGAGCAACGAAGTCGGCTTCATTCGTCCCAGGTCGTCCAATGTGACGATGCCGGCAGTGTCGTCGGACAGGCGCAGATGCAGGCTGAGCACATCGCTTTGCTCGAAGAGCTCTTGCCGGCTGGTCGCGGCCTGCACGCCGTCAGCGACAGCCCGCTCGCGCGATGCCGGGCTGCCCCACACCAGGACATTCATGCCGAATGCCTTGCCGTAGCCTGCGACCAGCTTGCCGATCTTTCCGTAGCCCCAGATCCCCAGCGTCCGGCCTTTGAGGACCATGCCAAGGCCGAAGTTGGCCGGCATGGATGCTGACTTCATGCCCGACTGTTGCCAGCCGCCATGCTTGAGCGTGGCGATGTACTGCGGAATGCGCCGCATTGCCGCCATGATCAGCGCCCATGTCAGCTCGGCCGGTGCCACCGGTGAGCCAACGCCTTCAGCGACAGCAATGCCGCGCTCGGTGCATGCCTGGACGTCCACGTGGGCGCCGACACGGCCCGTTTGCGAAATCATCTTCAGGCGCGGGAGTTTTTCGATCAGGGCGCGCGTGAGGTGGGTTCGCTCGCGAATCAGCACGATCACATCGGCATCGCGCAGCCGCACCGACAGCTGGCCGATGCCTTTGACGGTGTTGGTATAGACCTTGGCCGGAAAGGCCTCCAGCCGGGACGCGCACTGGAGCTTGCGTACCGCGTCCTGGTAGTCGTCGAGGATCACAATATTCATCGCCTTGCATTGTGCCTCGGGCTGCGGGGCTGGAGGCAGCGCGCCAGCAGGAATATGGCGATGACATTAGCATCCGCACTCCTGATTCCTGTTAAACATTCCTGTTACGCAAGGTGACCCCATGACGATTTCAATGCATTCCGCGAGCGTGCCGACCTTCACCCACATCCTGGGCAACTTGTCTCACTGTCTTGACAAGGCGCAAGCGTTCATCGATGCGCGCAAGGTGGACCCGAACGCGATCCTCAACTTTCGCCTGTACCCGGATATGCTGCCTTTCACGAAGCAAGTCCAGATCGCCTGCGACTCGGCCAAGAACGGCATCGCGCGCATATCCGGTGTGGAAGCACCCAAGTTTGAAGACAACGAGGCCAGCATCGCGGAACTGCAGGCGCGTATCCAGAAAACGGTGGACTTCCTCAAGAGCGTTCCGGCTGACAAGCTCAATGGCACGGAAGACAAGGACATCACCTTCCCTGTGGGCAGGGAGCAGACGCGCACGATGACGGGTGAGGCGTACCTGAAGCACTGGTCCTTTCCCAATTTCTTCTTCCACGTGACGACTGCCTACGCGATCCTTCGGCACAACGGGGTGGAATTGGGCAAGCAGGACTACCTGGTCGGCAACCGCACCTGAGTCAGTGCGCGGCGATTGATTCCAGTGCGGCCAGACGTTCAAGCTCAGCGCAGACGTCGGCCATGCTGCCTGACAGCGCCATGCCCATGGCTGCGGATGCCGGCGAATCGCCCCGCGCCCGGAACACTCGCAGTGGGCGCGTTGATTTGCGGCAGTTCGGCGCAGCCAGGGGTCGCGAAGCGCGCAACCGTGCCGAGCGAAAAACAGCGGGACGCGTATCGACGCAAATACTTCCTTGGGATGCGGGCGCAGCCGTTGCGCCACTGGTTGGCGCAAACCAGGACAGCAAACCGTTCAGCGGTGCGAACAGGCTTCCAAAAGAAAACATCGTGATTGCCATGCGACTCTCCTTGAACATCAGGGGTAGGGACACAGGCAGGATTTACTTTTGAAGTACCGGCTGCAGGGTGATGGCCACCGCCATACGCCCGCCACCTGCGGCCGGCCGCCGTGGTTACATCAGCATGGTGTTGCGGATGAGGCCTACGGCGAGGCCTTCGATTTCAAATGGTTCACCGGGCTCGACGATGATCGTCGGGTAGTCCGGGTTTTCGGCGTGGAGTTCGATGAGGTGTTTGTTGCGCCTAAAGCGCTTGACGGTCACGTCTTCACCCAGGCGGGCCACGACGATCTGGCCATTCTTCGCGTCTTTGGTGGCCTGGACGGCGAGCAGGTCGCCATCCATGATGCCGGCGTCGCGCATGGACATGCCGCGCACTTTGAGCAGGTAGTCGGGGCGGCGCTGGAACAGGCTGCTTTCGACGTAGTAGGTCTGGTCGACGTGCTCCTGCGCGAGAATCGGAGAGCCGGCAGCAACGCGGCCAATGAGGGGAAGGGCTAGCTGGGCAAGGGACTGCAAGGGCAACGAGAACTGCTTGTTGCGTGACTCGTTGATCATGCGCAGGGCGTCGCTCTTGAGGCGGATGCCGCGTGAAGTGCCACTGACCAGTTCAATGACGCCTTTGCGAGCCAGGGCCTGCAGATGCTCTTCAGCCGCGTTGGCGGATTTGAAGCCCAGCTCGGTCGCGATTTCGGCACGGGTGGGTGGAGCGCCGGTACGCGCGATAGCGCTCTGGATCAAGTCCAGGATTTGTTGCTGTCGCGCGGTAAGTTTGGGCTGGTCGATCATGATGGAAGCTCCACTGTTTTGATATCCAGTACCTGTATTTTTAAACAGTTTCGCAAAGAGTGCAAGTGGCCATCAAAAAAATCGTGATTCTCGCGACAGGCGGAACCATCGCCGGCCGCTCGCGTTCGGCCGGTGACAACGTGGGCTACACCGCCGCGCAAGTCGGTATCGACGAGATGCTGGTTGGCATCCCGGTGCCTGCCGGCTTTGAAGCGGTGGCAGAGCAAGTCGCGCAGGTGGACAGCAAGGACATGTCGTTCGACATCTGGCGCACGCTCGCGCAGCGCTGCAGTTACTGGCTGGCGCAGCCCGCGGTCGCAGGGATCGTCATCACCCATGGCACTGACACGCTCGAAGAGACGGCCTATCTGCTCCACCGTGTGCTCGACGCGAACAAGCCGGTTGTCCTGACGTGCGCCATGAGACCTGCGACATCGCTCGCGCCAGACGGCCCGCAGAACGTGGCTGACGCGATGAAAGTTGCAGCTGCCGACGGCGCCAAGGGGGTCGTGGCGGTTTGCGCCGGTGTTGTCCATGCAGCGATCGATGTGGCCAAGCAGCATACGTACCGCCTGGACGCGTTCACCTCGGGTGATGCGGGGCCCGTCGGGTACGTTGAAGAGGGCGCCGTGCGAATCTGCAAGCCATGGCCTGCGGTCGCGCACGATGCGGCGTCCGACTTCGCCAGCCTGGGCGCAGCGGCACGATGGCCGCGCGTCGAGATCGTCATGAACTACGCGGGCGCGAGCGCCTTCATCGTTGACGCGCTGGTCGAGCGTGGGGTGCAGGGCATCGTTGCCGCGGGCACGGGCAACGGCACGTTGAATGCGGAACTCGAACAGGCGCTTGTGCGTGCGCGCAACGCGGGTGTCGACGTGGTGCGGGCGACGCGATGTGCACAGGGCCGCGTGATTGCGCATGCAGGCGCAACGATCGAGGATTCGGCCGGCCTGTCGCCCGTCAAGGCGCGAATTGACCAGCTGCTTCGCCTGCTGCGATGATTGCCTTCAGGCCGACAGAGCCTGCAGTGCCCGGGATGTGATTTCCTCGACCGTGCCAGTGCCGCTGATCGCGCGATACTTCGGTGCGGATGCTGGATCGGCCTTGGCCCAGTTCGAGTAGTAGTCCACAAGCGGGCGCGTCTGCGCCGAGTACACCTCCAGGCGCTTCTTGACAGTTTCTTCCTTGTCGTCGTCGCGCTGGATCAGTGGCTCGCCAGTGATGTCGTCATGGCCGGCGACCTTCGGTGGGTTGAACTTGATGTGATAGATGCGGCCGGACGCCAGGTGCGAGCGGCGGCCGCTCATGCGTTCGATGATCGCGTCGAACGGCACGTCGATCTCAAGCACGTAGTCGAGCTTGACGCCTGCGTCCTTCATCGCGTCGGCCTGCGGGATGGTGCGCGGGAAGCCGTCGAAGAGAAAGCCGTTGGCGCAATCGGCTTGCGTGATGCGCTCCTTCACGAGGCCGATGATGATGTCGTCGCTGACGAGCGCGCCTGAGTCCATGATCTTCTTGGCGGCCACGCCCATGGGTGTGCCTGCCTTCACCGCAGCGCGCAGCATGTCGCCGGTGGAGATTTGCGGGATGCCGTATTTCTGGCAGATGAATGCGGCCTGCGTGCCCTTGCCTGCGCCGGGGGCGCCCAACAAAATCAGTCTCATGGATGTCCTCGGAAGCTTTGGGAATACCGGCGTGTGCTGCGGGAGCCGCGGCCGCGAATCGCGGCGGTGCGCCGTTGCACATCATTGGGGCAAAGGATAGCACGCGCCATCCTTGCACAGCCTTACACGGCAGTGCTTTTCCAGAGGGCGCGAACGCGTTTGAGGTCCTCAGGCGTGTCCACGCCAATGCCTGGCGCATCGGCGCAAACATGCACGGCAATACGATGCCCATGCCACATCGCACGAAGCTGCTCCAGTGCCTCGATTTGCTCCACGGGAGCAGGCGTCATCGCCGGAAACTCGCGCAGGAAGCCCGCGCGATAGCCATAGATGCCGACATGCCGCAGGGGCGGCGGGTCGGCCAGCGCGGTGATGCCGTTTGCGAACACGTCGCGCCACCAGGGAATGGGTGCCCGGCTGAAATACATGGCGTGCGCGCTGGCATCGAGCACGACTTTGACGACGTTCGGATTGACGAAATCCGCAACGTCTTCGATGGCGTGTGCCGCTGTGCTCATGCTGGCTTGAGGCTGCTGCGCGAGCAGGCTGGCGACTGCGTCGATCAGTTTCGGGTCGATCATGGGTTCGTCGCCCTGCACGTTCACGACAATGTCGTCGCCGCGCAAGCCCAGCAGCTCGCAGGCCTGGGCGAGTCGATCGCTGCCGGACGGATGATCGGCACGCGTCAGGATTGCTTCGATGCCATGCGCCACGCATGCGTCGACGATGCGGGCGCTATCGGCCGCGACCACGACACGAGCGGCCCCTGACATCGCGGCGCGTTGCGCGACCCGCACGATCATCGGCTGGCCAGCGATGTTGGCCAGTGGCTTGTTGGGCAAGCGGGTCGAAGCCAGGCGCGCCGGGATCAGGACGCAATAGCCCATGGCGACTGTCTAGACGCGCTGCGTCCGCGCTGGCAGGGCATCAAGCTCGGCATCGGACAGCGTGCGCGCTTCCTCTTCGAGCAGGACCGGAATGCCGTCGCGGATCGGGTAGGCCAGGCGTGCACTGCGCGACAGCAGTTCCTGCCGTTCGCGGTCGAAGTCAAGATGGCCCTTTGTCACCGGGCACACGAGCAGCTCAAGCAGTTTGGGGTCCATGTGCTGATGATAGCTTTGCATCCAGCATGCGATCCAGTGACTGCCAGAACGATTCATCGATCGTGACGTCAAGCGGGACTGCGAGCGCGTCGGGGCGCTGCGGCCAGAGCTTGACCGCATCTTTTTGCGTACAGAGCAGCGTTGCGTCGGCTGCAAGCCAGGCATGCATGTTGTCGAATGCCGCGTGATCTGGCAGGGCGATTGTGTTTGCGAGTGTGAGGCCGTGTTGCCGGAGCATGCTGAAAAACGCGTCGGGCCGGGCGATGGCTGCCACTGCAATCACCGGCTTGCCTTGGAGTTGTGCCAACGGAGTGCGCACGCCATTGCTGTCGATTGCGAATCCCGCAAGCGCGCGATGCACGATATGGCCATCCATACCCGGCGCGGCCGATGTGCGCAACACGAGGTCGCACGTGCGCGGCCACGACTCGCGTAAGGGCCCGGCAGGCAGCAGCCAGCCGTTGCCGATGCCGCGGTCGTCGAAAACACAGACCTCAATGTCACGCGCCAGCGCGTAATGCTGCAGGCCGTCGTCGCACACGATGGCGCGTGTGGACGGATAGGCCGCGAGCAACGCATGAGCGGCATCAGCGCGGCGGGGGGCGACGTAAACCGGCACAGCGCAGGCTTGCGCGACAAGCAGCGGCTCGTCGCCCACATCGGCAGCGTTGCTCTTCGGCAGGACTTGCCGACAGTCGCTGGTGCGCCGGCCATAGCCGCGCGACACAACGCCGCAGTCGATTCCGCGCGCTTTGAGATGCTCCACGATGGCCATGACGACAGGCGTCTTGCCCGAGCCGCCTGCAATGACATTTCCGACGACGATGACCGGGACGGCAACGCGACTGCTCGAACGCCAGCCGTTCCTGAATGCGAGCCGCCTGAGCGCCGTGATTGCGCCGAAGAGCCAGGAGAGTGGGAGAAGGGCGATTGCCAGGGCGCCGCGCCGCAACCACGCGCGCTGGAGCGCCGCGGCCATGTTCAGCGCGTGCCCGCCTGGGCGGCCGTTTGTGTGGCGAAGGTGATCTGGTTGAGCCCGGAGCGGCGCGCTGCTTCCATCACCGTGATCACCGACTGGTGGGGCGATGTGGCGTCGGCACTGATGATGATGACGCTGTCCTTGCCGGCCTTGGCTGCGTCGCGCAAGGCTTGCGCAATGGCGTCGACGCTGCGGCCTACGACCGGCGTGCCGGCCACGGTGTAGCGGCCATCGGCAGTCACGCCTACGATGACTTCCTTCGGATAGTCGCGTTGCGCCTCGGTGTCGGCCACGGGCAGGCGCAACTGCAGCTCGGTGAACTTGCTGTACGTCGTGGACAGCATCAGGAAGATCAGGATCACGAGCAGGACATCGATGAACGGGATCAGGTTGATCTCGGGCTCTTCCTTGGCGCGTGGTCTGAAGTTCATGGGCTGCGCCTTTGTTTATTTGCCGCGCAAGGTGTTCAGGTGCCGGGCAAAGCGTTCGGCTGACAGCTCCAGCGTGAGCAGGTAGTCATCCACTCGGCCACGGAAGTACCGCCAGAAGATCAGCGCCGGAATTGCGATGACCAGCCCGAATGCCGTGTTGTAGAGCGCAACCGAGATGCCATGCGCAAGCTGTGCAGGATTGCCGCCGGTAGCGCCGCCCGAGGGCGTCTGTGAGCCGAAGATTTCGATCATGCCGATGACCGTGCCGAAGAGGCCCAGCAGCGGTGCAGCCGAGGCAATGGTGGCTAGGGCGTTGAGATAGCGCTCCAGCCGGTGGGCCACCAGGCGGCCCGTGTTTTCCATTGCGGCATGCAGGTCGATCTCAGAGCAACGCGGATCGGAGTTGAGTGCGCGAAAACCGCTGGCGAGCACCTCACCGAGGGCGGAATGCTGGGCGAGCTGGGCAACGACGTCCGGTGCGGGCACCGACGTTCGTGACACCGCCAGCGCCTCTTCCAGCAGCTTCGGGGGCGCTACCTTGGAGGTTTTCAGGCTGATGAACCGCTCGATGATGAGTGCGAGCGCGATGATGGAACAGGCAACCAGAGGCCAGATGGGCCAGCCCGCGGCTTGTATGATCGAAAACAAAGAAGGTCTCCGCGCTTGTCATGGGAATGCTGCGTTGCGGGCGATTATGCGGGCAGTCGGCCGCCCTGCAGGAGAAACTCAGATCGACCGTAGGACTGGACCCACAGTTCGTGTGGATAACTTTGTTGAAAACCATACCCCCGGTCCCCGCGAACCCGCGCCAATGCTTCGACGTGACAGATCGATGACAAATTGAGCAGAAAAAACTTCAATGAAATCAATGTCTTGCTCGGAAAAATCAGCGTTTCGCGGGGATGGCGCGCAGCCCGCGCCACAGCGTGTGATCTGTGGACTAAGCAAGCGAGCCTTTGGCTGCGCTGGCGACTGAAACATTGATGTCTGATCCGGCATTTCCAGCGGGTTCGCCGCGAATCTGGCAGGTCGGTGCGCTATGCCGTGCTGTCGCGGATTCGCTGGATGCGCGGTTCAACCCGGTTGCGGTACGTGGTGAGATCACCGGGTTTTCGAGAGCGGCCAGTGGTCACCTTTACTTCTCGCTGAAGGATGCGACCGGCCAGATCCGGTGCGCGATGTTCCGGCGTGCGGCAAGCCTGCTCGAGTTCGCGCCCCAGGGGGGCGAGCTGGTGGAAGTCTTCGGCCGCCTTGGCGTTTACGAGGCGCGGGGCGACCTGCAGTTGATCGTCGAGAGCATTTCGCGGGCCGGGCAGGGGGCGCTGTTCGAGCAATTCCTTCGTCTGAAGGCCAGGCTGGAGTCCGAAGGACTTTTCGACGCGGCACGCAAACGCCCTATACCGTCGCTGCCGCGCGGCATAGGCCTCGTTACCTCCCGCGGCGCTGCCGCGTTGCACGACGTGATGACCGCAATGCAGCGTCGCGCGCCCCACGTACCGGTTGTATTCGCTCCTGCGTCCGTGCAGGGTTCGCAATCACCCGCCGAATTGATTGCCGCGTTGCGGGCTCTTTATGGCCAGGCCGAAAAAGGCCTGATCGATGTGATCCTGCTCGTGCGCGGAGGTGGCTCGATGGAGGATCTCTGGTCGTTCAACGATGAGTGGCTGGCACGCTGCATCGTGGAGAGTCCGGTGCCGCTTGTCTGCGGCGTCGGGCATGAAACCGACTTCACGATCGCCGATTTTTGTGCGGACTTGAGGGCGCCGACCCCGACTGCTGCGGCAGAGCTCGCTGCTCGACCGCGTGACGCCTGGATGTCGGATCTGCAGGCAGCTGCCGCCCAATTGCAGCGAGCCGTGCACCGGCGCCTTGACGTCGCGGCGCAACGTACTGATCAGGCCGCGGCCCGGCTGGGCCGTCCCCTGGGGCGCCTGGCGGCACAGGAAATTCGCCTGGGGCGCTCCGCTCATCGTCTGCGTCATGCGTTGCAGCTGAGGCTGGAGCGGGAGGCGCACCGTTTCGCCGTCCTGGCGCCTCAAGTGGCCAGCGCCGTGCGCACGAGGCTGGAGCAGGACGGCCGGCTGCTTGACAGGGCGCAGTTGCGCCTGGAACTGCTCGACCCGAAGCTGGTCTTGCAGCGAGGCTATGCGCTCCTGGAAGACGCCGATGGGCGCGCTGTCACCAGCGTTGGCGCGACTCATCCGGGGCAGCGGATCAAAGCCAGCCTCGCCGACGGCACGGTTGATCTGACCGTTACCCCACCGGCATTGATTTAGTTCATAGAATCGTGCGCTTGATTCAGGCTCGCTAAACCACAAGGAAAAAGACCATGGAACACACGCTCCCGCCCCTGCCATACCCGATCGACTCTCTCGCGCCGAACTACTCGAAGGAGACGCTTGAGTTCCACCACGGCAAGCACCATGCCGCGTATGTGAACAACCTGAATAACCTGCAAAAGGGGACAGAGTTCGAGAACATGACCCTTGAGGAGATCATCAAGAAGTCCTCCGGCGGCATCTACAACAACTCGGCCCAGATCTGGAACCACACGTTCTTCTGGAACTGCATGAAGCCGGCTGGCGGTGGTGAGCCTGGCGGTGCGCTGGCCCAGGCCATCACGGCGAAGTGGGGCAGCTATGCAGCCTTCCGCGAAGCTTTCGTGAAGTCGGCAGTTGGCAACTTTGGCTCCGGCTGGACCTGGCTGGTGAAGAAAGCCGACGGCAGCGTCGACATCGTGAATACCGGCGCAGCCGGAACTCCGCTGACCACGGCTGACAAGGCGTTGCTGACGGTCGACGTGTGGGAACACGCGTACTACATCGACTACCGCAACCTGCGTCCCAAGTTTGTAGAAACCTTCCTCGAAAAGCTGGTGAACTGGGAATTTGCCGAGAAGAATTTCGGCTGATCGCCGGCGAATTCGCCTGCAACTAAAAGGGCCGCGATGCGGCCCTTTGTCATTGGGCACGCGGCCGCTATTTCCTGAAAGGCTCGCCCGTCAGTTTGGCGCCGGCCTTGATGCCCTTCCTGGCAAACCAGCCCGTGTTCATCTCAAGCACATAGCGCACAGGCTTGAGGCTGCAGTGCGAGTCGTCGGTCTGCGGCTTCATTTCGTCGATGTTGACGATCGTGCCGTCGTCGGCGACGAATGCAATCGACAGCGGCAGCAAGGTATTGCGCATCCAGAAGCATTGTTGCGAGGGGTACTCGAACACGAAAAGCATCCCCTCATGCTTTGGCATTTCCTTGCGAAACATGAGGCCTGTCATTCGCTGGTCGCCGGTCTGCGCGACTTGGGCATCGATGCGGTGCATGCCGGCTGCCAGCTGGACGCGCGGCAGGTTCATCTGCGCCTCCTGCGCGAAGACGGGCATCAGCACGGCGGCTGCAATGGCTGCGATGAAGGCGACTGCTTTTTTCATGACTGGCATTGTGCGGCAGGTGTGCGATGGACGTAAAAATGCCCGCACGAGGCGGGCATATTGCCGGGATGAATCCGGGCGGGGATCAGGAAGCCGAAGCAGCCTTCTTGGCCTTCTTGGCCTTCTTGGCGGGCTTGGCAGCCTTCTTTTCAGCCTTGGCGGCGGCTGCCGGCTTGGCTTCTTCCTTCTTCTCAACCTTGGCACCCGAGGCAGCTGCCATCGGGGCGCCAGCGTGGGAAGCGGCGAAAGCGGTCGACATTGCGAAGAGCGATGCCACGAGGGCGGCGAGCAGCTTGTTCATTTGTGAGTCCTTAAAAAAGTAACGGATCCGATTTTTCGAAAAATTCCTCCCAAAGAATCGGAAGGCTCATCCGTAACGACCCGCTTGTCTGAATGGTTGACACGTTGCCCGAAAACAAAAACGCCCGCAGGAGCGGGCGCTTTTTGTGCTGAAGGCCTTGAATTACTTCTTGGCGGCTTCTGCCTTGGCGTCAGCCTTTGCTTCGGCCTTGGTTTCCTTGGCGGTAGCGGTGGCCTTGGCGTCCTTGGCCTTGGCGGTAGCAGCAGCCTTTTCTTCCTTGGCCTTCGCGTCAGCAGCTGCCTTGTCAGCCTTCTTCTTTGCGTCGGCTTCCTTCTTGGCAGCCTTTTCTTCGGCCTTGGCCTTGGCCTTTTCGGCCTTGGCGTCAGCCTTGGCTTCCTTCTTCTCGGCCTTGGCTTCGGCCTTCATTTCCGTCTTGGCGGCGCCGGAAGCGGCAGCCATCGGGGCGCCAGCGTGCGAAGCTGCGAAGGTAACAGTAGCGAAGAGGGTGGCAACCAGGGCGGCGAGGAGCTTGTTCATGAGGGTGTCCTTGTAAATGGCTTTGGATGATGCTGCCCGGTGAATCTGGGCTGCCCACCCGCAACGCCCTATCGAGCTCGGCGGTTGACAGGGACGCGTCAGATTCACGGCTAGAATCAAAAGGCTTTACCGCATCGCGGACAAACCCGCAGTCATAGGCAGTCAAATTTCTCCCGGAGACGCTCCCCCCATGTACCAGCACATCAAGGTCCCCACCGAAGGCCAGAAGATCACCGTCAACGCCGACATGTCACTGAACGTGCCGGACCAGCCGATCATTCCGTACATCGAGGGTGACGGCACCGGCCTGGACATCACGCCCGTCATGCTGAAGGTTGTCGATGCCGCAGTTGCCAAGGCCTACGGCGGCAAGAAGAAGATTCACTGGATGGAAGTCTTCGCTGGCGAAAAGTCGACCAAGGTGTACGGCCCCGATGTGTGGCTCCCCGCAGAAACGCTTGAAGCGGTTCGTGACTACGTGGTGTCGATCAAGGGCCCGCTCACGACGCCCGTCGGTGGCGGCATTCGTTCGCTGAACGTTGCACTGCGCCAGGAACTCGACCTGTACGTCTGCCTGCGCCCGATCCAGTACTTCGATGGCGTGCCTTCCCCCGTGAAAGAGCCCCACAAGACCAACATGGTGATCTTCCGCGAGAACTCGGAAGACATCTATGCCGGCATCGAATTCGAGTCCGGCTCCGACAAGGCCAAAAAGCTCATCAAGTTCCTGCAGGACGAAATGGGTGTCAAGAAGATCCGCTTCCCGAATACTTCCGGCATCGGCATCAAGCCCGTCTCGAGCGAAGGCACGGAGCGCCTGGTACGCAAGGCCATCCAGTACGCCATCGACAACGACAAGCCCAGCGTGACCATCGTGCACAAGGGCAACATCATGAAGTTCACCGAAGGTGGCTTCCGTGACTGGGCTTATGCCCTGGCGCAAAAGGAATTCGGCGCTGAACTGGTCGATGGCGGCCCGTGGTGCAAGTTCAAGAACCCGAAGACGGGCAAGGACATCATCATCAAGGACGTCATCGCTGATGCCTTCCTGCAGCAGATCCTGCTGCGCCCGGCCGAATACAGCGTGATCGCCACGCTCAACCTGAATGGCGACTACGTGTCTGACGCGCTCGCCGCACAAGTCGGCGGTATCGGCATTGCACCGGGTGCCAACCTTTCGGACACCGTTGCCATGTTTGAAGCCACGCACGGCACGGCACCGAAGTACGCCGGCAAGGACTACGTGAACCCGGGTTCCGAAATCCTGTCGGCTGAAATGATGCTGCGCCACATGGGCTGGAAAGAAGCCGCCGACCTGATCATCAGCTCGATGGAAAAGTCGATCCACTCGAAGAAGGTCACGTACGACTTCGCGCGCTTGATGGATGGCGCCACGCAGGTCAGCTGCTCGGGCTTCGGGCAGGTGATGATCGACAACATGTAATGAAGGCCGCAGGTTGCGGCCCGCATTGACGCCAAGCCCCGCAGCGCGAGCCGGCGGGGCTTTTCCTTTGAAGGTCACGCTTGGGGACGCTGCGCATGGCAAACATCGTTGGTACTGAGCAGGGCGACCACCTCACCGGTGGCGTCGACGGCGATTCGATCTACGGTAACGGCGGCAACGACACGCTGTCCGGCGCGGGTGGGGCGGACTACATCTACGGCGGTGAGGGCGACGACGCAATCTGGGGCGATGCTGGCGACGACTACCTGCAGGGCGATGCCGGCGCCGATACGGTCCACGGCGGCGACGGGGTCGATTACCTCTACGGTGGGTCTGGCGCCGATGCGCTGTTCGGCGATGCCGATGGCGACGACCTTTCGGGCGAAGAGGGCGATGACACCTTGTACGGCGACAGCGGCAATGACTACCTCCAGGGCAACGCGGGCAATGACCTGCTGAACGGCGGCACGGGCGAAAACTACCTGAACGGCGGCGACGGGATCGACACGGTCCGGTTTGCCGGGCCGCGGGCCGACTATGTGCAGCAGTACACGAGCATCGGCTCGAATCAGGTCGTGGATGTCGAGTCGGCGACCAGCATCGATCACCTTGTCGGCGTCGAGCGGCTTCACTACCCGGATGTCGATCTGGCTATCGATCTATCAGGCCACGCCGGTGTTGTCGCGAAGCTGATTGGGGCCGTGCTGGGGCCGCAGTTTCTCGCCTATGCCGAGTACGTGGGCATTGGCCTTTTTTATCTCGACCAGGGCGTGCCGCAGGACACACTGGTTCAGGCGGTGATCGACGCACGGCTCGGCCCGCAGGCGAGTAATTCCGCGCTGGTTGACCTGATGTACAGCAACCTTGCGGGCCAGGCGCCGTCCGAAAGCCAGCACGACTATTTCCAGGCTTTTCTCGATACGGGAGAGTGGACACAAGTCCAATTGGTGGGGCTGGCGATGCAGACCTCGCTGAACGCCGACAACATTGATCTCAACAGCTTGAACGCCAACGGAATCGCGTACCTGCCCTGGTGACGGTGTTCGCGGCGCGGCGCACAAAAAAAGAGGCCGCGATCTGCGGCCTCTTTTTTGGAGTGTTCGGCGGATCTAGCGTGCCGTCAAATCGCCATGCCCGGAAGCATGGAACTGCGGCGCGCGGACCTTTGAGTGGCGCTGCTGGCGCTCCTGCGTCTGGATGGGTTGCGGAGCGCCTGCATCGGCGGGGTCGGACTGGATGTTCTGCGCCAGCTGGCCCTTGGGGCCATCGGTAACGTCGAACGTGACGCGCGAGCCCTGCTTGAGAGTCTTGAAGCCATCCATGGCAATGGCAGAGAAATGCGCGAAGACATCAGCGCCGCCGCCATCGGGCTCGATGAAGCCGAAGCCCTTTGCGTCGTTGAACCATTTCACAGTACCCGTGGCCATTGTTATTGCCTTCCTTGTTCCCTCTTGACTTCGCGGAGTGTGAGGCAATCTCCCAACAGCTGTCAATATTTTCACTTAACTAAACTTTTACTTCGCGGGGCAGCGCTGAACTGTTGACAGACAAGCCGCAACACCTGTGCCGAAGCGAAAATCTGGCCAATGAAAAACCGTGTCGCTTGAATGTGACGAAACTGCCCGCAAGTGACCACCACGCAGCGCCGGGAAAGCGGCCTCTATAGAATGATTTCGATGGCAACCAAACCTCCCGCACCGGCCCCCGAAGCGCCCAAGACGCGCCCCAAGGTGGACGACGGCGGGTCCGTAGTGCTCGAGCGGCGCACACAGCGAACCAAGCCGCCCCAGATGTACCAGGTCGTCATGCTCAACGACGACTACACGCCGATGGAATTCGTCGTGGTGGTGATCCAGGAGTTCTTCAACAAAGACAGGGAAACGGCCACGCAGATCATGCTCAAGATCCATCTCGACGGCAAAGCGGTCTGCGGGATTTATTCACGTGACGTGGCGGCCACCAAGGTGGACCAGGTCCAGGACGCAGCCAAACAGGCCGGGCATCCGCTGCAATGCGTCAGCGAGCCGATTGAATGATGTGTTGAGTTTGCAGGTATCGGCGCAATTTAGAGTAGTGTCACGTTTGCAAGTCAGGTTTTAAGGAAATTTCATGATTGCCCAGGAATTGGAAGTCAGCCTCCACATGGCATTTGTGGAAGCGAGGCAGCAGCGCCACGAGTTCATCACCGTGGAGCATTTGCTGCTTGCCCTGCTGGACAACCCCAGCGCGGCGGAAGTGCTCCGGGCATGCTCGGCCAACATCGACGACTTGCGAAAATCGCTGTCGAACTTCATCAAGGACAACACACCCCAGGTCGCGGGTACCGATGATGTGGACACCCAGCCCACGCTGGGTTTCCAGCGCGTCATCCAGCGCGCGATCATGCATGTGCAGTCCACAGGCAACGGCAAGAAGGAAGTGACGGGTGCCAACGTGCTCGTGGCGATCTTCGGCGAGAAAGATTCGCACGCCGTGTACTACCTCCACCAGCAAGGCGTCACGCGACTTGATGTGGTGAACTTCATCGCCCACGGCATCAAGAAGAGCGATCCGCCCGAGCCCGTCAAGGGCGCTGAGTCGTCGTCCAACGAAGGCGGCGAAGAGGGTGGCGAGAAGAACGAAAAAGCTTCACCGCTCGAGCAGTTCACGGTCAACCTGAACCAGCAGGCCAAAGACGGCAAGATCGACCCGCTGATCGGCCGCGAATTCGAAGTCGAGCGCGTCATCCAGATCCTGTGCCGCCGCCGCAAGAACAATCCACTGCTCGTCGGTGAAGCCGGCGTCGGCAAGACCGCGATTGCTGAGGGCCTGGCCTGGCGCATCACGCAAAAGGAAGTGCCGGAAATCCTGGCTGAGTCCAACGTGTATTCGCTCGACATGGGTGCGTTGCTTGCAGGCACCAAGTACCGCGGCGATTTCGAGCAACGCCTGAAGGGCGTGCTCAAGTCGCTCAAGGACAAGCCCAATGCGATTCTCTTCATCGACGAAATCCACACGCTGATCGGTGCAGGCGCTGCTTCGGGCGGCACGCTCGACGCATCGAACCTGCTCAAGCCAGCGCTGAGCTCGGGCGCGCTCAAGTGCATCGGCGCGACCACGTTCACCGAGTACCGCGGCATCTTCGAAAAAGACGCAGCACTGTCACGCCGCTTCCAGAAAGTGGATGTGGTCGAGCCGAGCGTGCAGGAGACGATCGAGATCCTCAAGGGCCTGAAGTCGCGCTTCGAAGAGCACCACAGCGTGAAGTACGCGGCGGGCGCGCTGCAAGCGGCGGCTGAGTTGTCTGCCAAGTACATCAATGACCGCCACCTGCCCGACAAGGCCATCGACGTGATCGATGAAGCGGGTGCGGCACAGCGCATCCTGCCGGTGAGCAAGCGCAAGAAGACGATCTCCAAAACTGAAGTCGAGGAAATCGTCGCCAAGATCGCGCGCATTCCGCCGGCCAATGTGTCCAATGACGACCGCGGCAAGCTGCAGACGCTCGAGCGCGATTTGAAGAGCGTGGTGTTCGGCCAGGACAAGGCGCTCGAAGTGCTCGCCGCCTCTGTGAAGATGGCTCGCTCGGGCCTCGGCAAGGGCGACAAGCCCATCGGCTCGTTCCTGTTCTCCGGCCCCACGGGTGTCGGCAAGACCGAAGCCGCGAAGCAACTCGCCTACATCATGGGCATCGAGCTGATCCGCTTCGACATGTCCGAATACATGGAGCGCCATGCCGTGAGCCGACTCATCGGCGCGCCTCCGGGCTATGTCGGTTTCGACCAGGGCGGCCTGCTCACCGAAGCCATCACCAAGAAGCCGCACGCGGTGCTGCTGCTCGACGAAATCGAGAAGGCGCATCCGGACATCTTCAACGTGCTGCTGCAGGTTATGGACCACGGCACGCTGACGGACAACAACGGCCGCAAGGCGGACTTCCGCAACGTGATCCTGATCATGACGACCAATGCAGGCGCCGAGTCGCTGAACAAGTCGGTGATGGGCTTCACGAACGTGAAGGAAGCCGGCGACGAAATGGCCGACATCAAGCGCTTGTTCACGCCCGAGTTCCGCAACCGCCTCGATGCGATCGTGAGCTTCAAGTCGCTCGACGAGCAGGTCATCCTGCGCGTGGTCGACAAGTTCCTGCTCGTGCTCGAACAGCAGCTGGCCGAGAAGAAGGTCGAAGTCACCTTCACGGACACACTGCGCAAGCACCTGGCCAAGAAGGGATTCGATCCGCTCATGGGCGCGCGCCCGATGCAGCGGTTGATTCAGGACACGATCCGTCGTGCGCTTGCCGATGAACTGCTGTTTGGCCGCCTGACCGACGGTGGGCGCCTGACTGTCGATATCGTGCTCGGCACCGACGAGAAGGGCGCAGAGACTTCTGAAGTCAAGCTTGACATCCTGCCATTGCCCAAGAAAGAGGGCAAAGCCAAGCCGGAGCCGGAAGAGGTTTCGAGCAGCGAATGAGTTGCCCGTTGCTTCCCACGAAAAAGCCGCCCTCGGGCGGCTTTTTCGTGCGTGCCGTATCCGGTCAAGCCGTGCGCCGGTTATTTGGCGGATTTCTCAGCGACGGCGGCTTCACCAGTTGCTGTGACCCACTTTGCTCTGCGCGGGCATCGCTCAAGCGTTGCAGCGCGTCTTTCACGCTCAGGCCCCATTTCTTCAGGCCAAAGAGTCCGAGCCTGACCATCTCGCGTGCATCGGAGCGTTCGGCGACCCGCTGCTTGGGAACGACGCCGCCAAACTGAGAGTTATGGTGGTGCTTGGCGGGTTGCGGCTGACGTGCACCGGGTTGTGCTGCCGGGCGCTGCGGCTGCGCTTGCGCAAATACCTGCTGAAGCTCTTCGACAGTCGGCTCGCCTGGCGCTGAAACCTTTGGCGCAGGGACGTGCATCACGACGGTGGCGGCACGATCGCGTCGCTGTGCTTTGGCCTCGGCGGGCTTCGCCTCAGGTTGAGTCTTGACCTCGGCCGTTTGCGGCGCAGCCTGGGCAATCTGCGATGGCCGTTCGACCACCTCCTGTGGGAAATACTGGAGCGCGAGCGGCTTGCCGAACAAGGCATTCAACTCGATCTGCGGTGCACTGCTGTAATGCGCGGGAACATAGGTATCCAGCACGGCCGAAATGTCCTGGCCTTCAAGTGCCGGATTGCCCGCATGCTTTGATCGCACGAAGCTTTCGAGGCGGTCTGCGTTGTGCCGAAGGATCGTCAGCGAGCGTGTGAGGTTTTGCGCAATTTCAAGGCCACGCTCGCTGTCCATGAACTCTTTTGCGTATTTGGCGAATCCATTGATGGTGGTGGCGAGTGCGCCTGGAGTTGGCTTGTCCGCCAAGTGGTCTGCATTTTCAGTTACCCGGACGTGAATCTGCCCGAGCAACAGAAGGGTATCGCGCAAGAGGTCGTCGCACTGGGCATGAGTGACGACCATCTTTTGGAGGTGCGTCGGATGCAAATTCAGCAGCAATAGCGGGATCAATGAATTCACGCCCGTCGCGGAGTTCTCAGCTTCTGAAAATTGTCTGAACTCCAGCTTCAGCCTGTTGACGAAGTCGATCACGGTATCGCACACCTCCTCGCTTTCGTCTTCGCGCAACGCGCTGAAGAAGCCGTCTTTCATCAGGCGGAAGGCGGGCACCGGTGTCTCCGGGTCTCGTAGCTGTGCAGAGAGAAACCCGACGATGTCGGCTGACGAAATCGGACGCGGTGGCTCGGCCCGCATGTGTGCAGGCAAAATTTCTTTGAGACCTTCCTCGTGTATCAATCCGTTGAAGAACGGTGCAATCAGGGTGACAGCTTCTTCTGTCTTCTTTAACACGCGCTGTTGATTGGCTAGTGCCTTAAACAAGTTCCCCAAGCCGCCCGGCTCGTCCAGGCAAACAACCGGCTGGTTGGGGCCGGCGGATGCCAGCGCACGTGCTTTGGCTTCGTCGTATCGCGCAGACTCATCCAATTTATTGATGGCACTCTCAATTGCCTGGGTGCTTTTGCCGGCCGACTCCACACAGCCCAGGACCCAATCCAGGTCGCTCACGCACAGAGCCTGCTTGTTTGCCAGGCGCGCGTCAGACAGCAACCGGTCGGCGAGCTTGCGGCCACAACCCTGAACCGCCAGGCGAGTCTTGGCGTCTGCGGCATTTTTCGAGACGTCTTTGAAATGATCGGCGATGAGAGTGCGCAGCTCAGCCGACTGCGCTGTACGTGTTGCGCGAGGATCTTTCGCGCCGATGACACGGAACGTTTTGGTCTTGCCCGACGGTTCAAGCGCGAATGGCGCTTCTGCTGCGCAACTCCCATTTGCAATTTGCTTCTGCGCGTTGGCCCGAATGCTCGAGATGGCCGGCATGGTTTTATTCCTATAAAGCTAGTTGGAGCAGCTTCGTAACCACTGGCACCGCAAGGTTCCACGACCAAAGTGTCGCTATCACCCCAACATCTTGAGAATCTGCTTCCAGTGCTTTGCCTCAACAGGCGTGATCGACAGGCGGTTGCCTTTTTTCAGCACGACGAGGTCTTGCAGACCCGGCGTCTCGCGCAACTCGGGCAAGGTGAGGTTGCGCGTCTTCTTGACGATCTGCACATCGACCAGTTGCCATCGCGGCTCATCGCGGCGCGACTTGGCGTCGTAGTACTTCGATTTGCTGTCGAACTGCGTCGGGTCGGGGTAGGGCGTTGATGCCACACGTGCGATGCCGACAATGCCCGGCTCGGCGCAGCTGGAGTGATAGAACAGCACGCCGTCATCGACCTGCATCATGTCGCGCATGAAGTTGCGCGCCTGGTAGTTGCGCACGCCCGTCCATGCAACGGTGGCTTTCTTCGCAGCCAGTGCGTCGTCCACCGAGACCTCTTGCGGCTCGGACTTCATCAGCCAGTAGTGCTTTGTCATGGTGGCGGATTATCCGGCTCGATACGTCGGTCTGCAGACAGGAGCGGCTGGCTGCCTAGGATGCGTATCGCGCGATCCGCGCTTTCTTTCGGGATCCACGATGCGAGCCACACCACCAACTTCACGAAGCCTCTACCCCCTTCGACGTGAGCACCCCGTCGCTAGCCACCAATCGAACCTGCCGCTGGCGCGTCGCCCGGCCGTTGTGGCCGTGACCGATAGTCTCGACTGCCTGTTCCTTGCCCTCGACAGCGGCGTTTACAAAATGGAGGATAAGCACCATGTTCATCGCGACATCGAACAGGTCGTCAACCTCATTGCGGCGCTCCCCGAGCAAGATCAGTCCGAACAACTTACGCACTTGAAAAGCAGGCTCGAGAAGCGCCGCGGCGGCGCTCCATGGTTTTTCGATATGGCGTTGGAAATCCTGGTGTCGAAATCGCTTGTTCAGCGCTCGCTGTCACAGGCGGTGCCCGTATCCGCGCAGACCTTCGAGGCGCGATTGGGCGCCTTGATCGCACTGGTCGATTCCAGGGAGATGAATCCGGAACACATCTATGCCGAATTTGAGCGGTTAAAGGCAGATATTTCCGGGTCGACGCTCAACGTGGACCTGCAGATACAGAGCACCATGGATGACCTGCTGGCCAGTATGGGCCCGGCGCTTGATCGCCACTTGCAAGAGAGGCAGTTGGCAGCGAACTTCAGCAATAAGGTCAGCCTCGAGTGCAAAGTGCCAGCTTCTGACGACGCAGCAAGTACAGCCGCGCCGCAGGAGTCGCGTGTGCAGGCTGTTGCGACGCAGCTGGCTGAACTCGGCGACACCGTCGCCGAAGTGGCGAACGACATGCCGCAGTTGGCGATCGAACAGGGGCAGGCGATGGTCCGTGCGATTTTGGCGTGCCCGCCGGATGCCCGGCCCTGCCTGTTTGCTCAGTACGCGGACGTTGTGAAGCCGCTCGTTGAGGCGTTTCCGGCCATTGCCCGGTTGCTCACGTTCATTCCCACGCCATCGGCGCATGACGACGAGCCAAGCTGAGCGGAGCTGAAGGCGCTGTCGCCAAGTGAATTGCAATTGATACGGGTCAAGGCTGTGTGCGTCCTGATTGCCAACAATGCAAATCTTCGTTGGAGATCCCATGCCCGTGTCCCGTCGCTCCGCTGGCCTCGCCATCGCCGCATCCATTGCCTTGCCTGCTGTACTACGCGCCCAGGAGGGCATTTCACCCGGCCAGATCCTGATCGGCCAGACCATCAGCCTGCAAGGCGGCAAGAACGACTATGCCGCTGCAGTGCTCGCCGGAATCCAGGCGTATTTCCAGTCTGCGAACCAGCGCGGCGGCGTGCATGGGCACACGATCGTGCTCAAGACGCTCGACGACGACGCCAAGCCCGCGCTTGCTCAGGCGAATGCGCGGCAGCTGGTCACGCAAGACAAAGTCTTCCTGCTGTTCGGCTCGATTGAAGGCGGGCCTTCCACCGCCGTGATGACCGTCGCCGTGGAAGACCAAGTGCCGTTCTTCGGCCCCATGGCAGGCTCGCCCGGCTTTCGCAGGCCGCACCAGCGCATGGTCTTCCCGGTGCGCGCCGAGCACCGCGAAGAGTTCCGCGCGCTGCTCGACTACGCAAAAAAGACAGGCGCCACGCGCTCGGCATTTGTGCGCTCTGACAGCGAAACTGGCTTGCAACACCTTGAGAATTTCAAGCGCCTGTGCAGCGAGCTGGCAATGCAGCCACCACTGGACTTGCCTTTCAAGTCCGACATCACCGACGAGCAGATCGCGAAGATGGCAGCGCAGATCGGCGCAGCCAATATCCAGGTCGTCATCAATCACGGCAGCTCAGGCATGTACGAGCGCCTGATTCGGCAGGCGCGGGCTACCGGCGTTCATGCCATGTTCAGCGCGGTGAACTCGGGTTCGAGCCAAATGGCGCATCACCTCGGCGAACTTGCCCGGGGCATGGTGTTCTCGCAGGTCGTTCCCAGCCCATGGGAAGGCAAGAGCGCGATCACGCGTGAATACCAGCAGGTGTTCGCACGTGAGAAGCCCGGCCAGGAGTTTTCATACGGCAGCCTCGAAGGATTTTTGACGGCGAAGGCGCTCGTTGCTGCCTTGCGCTTGCCTGCCAACCGGCTCACGCGCGAGTCGTTCGTGGCGGCGCTGGAGGCCAACCCCGGCCTGGAACTCAGCGACAGGTTGCGCGCCGTCTACAAGCCCGGTGACCACACCGGCCTTACGGCGGTGGATCTCGCGATCGTCACCAACGACCTGAAGTTTCGCCACTGATCCACGTGGCGTGGCTCCAGGCGCCGACCTTCTACGCGAGCTGACTCAAGCCCAGCGCACCGGCCCCCGCGAACGACGCGGGCGCGCCGGGCCGCGACTCGATGCGGATGCCTTCGTTCCACTTCGCCATTCGCTCCGAACGCGCAAACGAGCCGACCTTCAGCTGGCCCGCATTCCATCCGATGGCCAGGTGAACGATGGCGACGTCTTCCGTCTCGCCTGAACGTGCCGACACGATCGTGCGAAAGCCCGCCGCCTTTGCTGCATCCAGTGCCGCTTTCGTTTCGGTCACGGTGCCCGCCTGGTTCGGTTTGATCAGCACGCAGTTGCACGCGCCGATGGCGGCGGCGTTTTGCACGCGATCTGCGTTCGTCACAAGGTAGTCGTCGCCGACCACCTGGATGCGCTGGCCCACGGCTTTGGTGAACGCAACCAGGCCTGCCTCATCGTCTTCGGCCAGTGGGTCCTCGATGGAGACGATGGGGTAGCGCTCCACCCATCGCACGAGCTTCTCGCACATGGCATTCGAATCGATCTCGATGCGCTCCATCGCAAGCCGATACCGCCCGGCGTGGCCGAACTCTGACGAAGCGATGTCGAGCGCGATTGCCACGTCGCTGCCCGGAACGAGGCTCGCGCGCTCGATTGCAGCGACGAGCGTGTCCAGCGCTTGCTCATTGGTTGCGAAGTTGGGCCACCAGCCGCCTTCATCGGCAACGCCTGCCATCGGCCCACGCTCGGCCATCAGCTCACCGGCGCAGCGATAAACCTCGGCAGTCATTTCCATGGCCTGCGCGAACGACTTTGCGCCGCAGGCGATCACCATGAAGTCCTGCACGTCAGTGCGGCGGCCCGCATGTGCGCCGCCGCCGAAAATCTGGATCTGCGGCAGCGGCATCGTCGCGACGCTGTCTTGCGCGAGGTAGCGCCACAGCGGCATGCGTGCAGACGCAGCCGCCGCATGCAGCACAGCCAGCGACGTCGCGATCAGCGCGTTGCCGCCGAGGCGTGACTTGTTCGGCGTGCCGTCCAGCTCGATCAGCACGGCGTCGATGCCGGCCTGGTTCTCCACCTCGCTGCCCACAAGCTGCGGTGCAATGTCGCGCTCGATACCCTGCAGCGCCAGTTGAACATCCAGCCCCTTGAAGTGCTCACCGCCATCGCGCAACTCCACCGCTTCACGCGTGCCGCGCGACGCGCCTGCGGGGGCAACGCCGATGCCCGATGTGCCGTCTTCATTCGTCACTTCGACTTCCACAGTCGGCCGCCCGCGCGAGTCCCAGATACGGCGCGCCGCGATGCTGCTGATCTTCATTGGCAGACTTCCTTCATCCAGTGATCAGCCACGACAGCCAGTGTCGCGGGCTCCCGCTGCACCAGGTCCATCGCGGTCTCGCGCACGACAGCGCGCGTTGCTTCGTCCAGATATTCCACAGGCGACTTCCCATCGATACGCGCAAGCGCCAGGCCGGGCAGCAACGAGGCGACTCGTGCTTCGAGGACGTCGTGCCGCTCCCACTGCATATGCGCTGCGTAGGCCGACCAGAACGCCGCCAGGCACGCGAGCAAGTCGGCGGCGCGCGAGGGCATGTGCGCAGCCTTCAACAAAAAGTGGTTGGCGCAGAACGCCACGTCGAAAGCCGGGTCACCAAACCACGCGCATTCCGCATCGAGCAGCACTGGCCCTTGGGGCCCGAGCAGGATGTTCTTCGGGCTCACATCGCCGTGCACCAGTACGCGCTTGGTGTGCGCCGTGCGCTCGACCAGGCCAAGCAGCACGCCAGCCACAGCAGGGTGCACGCGCGCCGCCTCAACCAGGTAGGGCTCCAGCCTGATCGAATAGAAGTTGGCATCGTGCGCGAACCGCCTGGCGAGCACCGCGTCATCAGCCGTCGCTGAATGGATTTGCCCGAGCACGTCGCCCACGCCGCGCGCCGTGTCGAGCGCGATGTTGCCGGCCAGCAGCTGCGCCTTCCAGTTGCGAAACTCAGCGCCCAGAAACTCCATCACGAAGCACTTGGCGGCGTCGTGCTGGCCGAGCACTTTGGGCACGTGCTGCGGCACGATCGCGCCCACCGTGCGCAGCCAGTCAATTTCTGCAAACACGCGCTCGACTGGCACGACCCAGTCCTTGGCAACTTTCAGTTTGGGCAAGGCCTGCTTCAGGCAGTAACTTCCGCCGGGCACGTCAATGCGATAGATGCCTGACGAGACGCCACCCGTCAGCGCAGTGACGACGATCTTGTCGTCTGCCTTGGCCAGCGCGAGCGACACCACGATTCGCACGAGCGCATCGTGGTCACGCGACAGGTCGACATAGGCCACCACCTCAGCTTCCCGACAACTGCAAACGCCTGCGCAGCTGCGCGACTTCTTCGATCAGGTCTGCCGTCAGCGCGGCGAGTTGCGGGTCTGCGTCGTACGTGGCTTCGAGTTGCGCGATGCGACGCGCACGCACCAGGTCCGAGCTGCCGAAGCGCCACTGCACCGACCCTGCCTCCACATGCAGCACGCCCGCCTGCACGTGCTCATGCACCCACGTGAGCGTGACGCCGCAGGCGTTGGCGAGTTCTTCGCTGGAGAAGGCGGCTTCGTCCATCAGTTCGCCATGATGTGTTTCGAGCGTCATGTTCAGGCTCCCGTCGCGCGGCGCGCATTGAATGAAGGAAAGGCTTTCGACATCGCTGCATACGCGGCGCGCGCTTCGTCGGTCTCTGCGGGTGGCAGCGCAATCTCGACTTCGAGGTACAGGTCACCGGGCTCCTTGCCCGGCAAGCCGCGGCCTTTGAGTCGCAGCTTGCGGCCCGCCTTGAAGCCTGCAGGCACGGTCACTTCAGCATCGCCAGTGGGGGTTGCGACCTCCACGGCGCCGCCCAGCGCAGCCTCCCAGGGCGCGAGTGGCACCTTTTGATAGACGTCGCGCCCCTCGGCGCGCCAGCGTGCGTCGGGCTTGAACACCACCTCCAGCAGCAAGTCGCCCGCAGGCCCGCCGCCATAACCCGGCGAGCCCTGGCCCGCCAGCCGGATGTGCTGGCCTTCGCGCACACCCTTGGGGATCTTCACTTGCAGCTGGCGCTCTTCATTGACAACGTGCCCGGCAGCGTCGAGCTTTGCGCCGCGCAGCGAGATGGTTTTTTCAGCGCCCAGGTAGCTGTCGAGCACGTCGAGCTCGATTTTCGCGTGATGGTCCTCACCGCGCATCGATGTGCTTTCACGCGCACCACCGCGAGCCTGTGACCGTTGCCCTGCAGAAGCGCGACCGAACAGCTCCTCGAAGAAGTCGCTGAACTCCGGCCCGCCGCCAGCCCCGGCAAAGCCGCCCGAGAACTCGCGGCCCGCGTCCCAGTTGGGAGGAGGGCGGAAGTCGCCACCGGCACGCGCCTGCGGCTGCGCGCTCAGCTCATCGTAGGCCGCGCGCTTTTCCGGGTCGGACAGCACGGCATTGGCTTCGTTGATCTCCGACATGCGCGCCGCAGCGTCTTTCTCCTTGCTCACGTCCGGGTGGTACTTGCGCGCCAGTTTGCGGAAGGCCTTCTTGATTTCGTCCTCGGTCGCCGTCTTGGCAACACCGAGCACTTGGTAGTAGTCCTTGAATTCCATGCGTGGCTCCTGTGCAATTCCATTCTCGCGCGTCTGGTGCATCGTTCCTAGAATGGGTGGCATGACAACTCAACCATTCAAGATCGCCGTGATGGGCGCAGGCGCAGTCGGCTGCTATTACGGCGGCATGCTCGCCAGAGCCGGGCACGACGTGACGCTCATCGCGCGCCCCAGCCATGTCGAGGCAATTCGCGAGCGCGGCCTGCATATGGACACGCGCGGCTTCGACGAATTCGTCGCCATCTCGGCCAGCAGTGACGCGTCTGCGGTCAAAGGCGCGCAGATTGTGCTGTTCTGCGTGAAGTCGATGGACACGGAATCGGCGGGCGCGCAAATCCATCCGCACCTCGCGCCCGATGCATTGGTCATGACGCTGCAAAACGGCGTGGACAACGCAGACCGCCTGCGCAGCGTGATCCATGACCGCGCAGTGGCCGCCACCGTCGTGTATGTGGGCTGCGAGATGCTCGGGCCCGGGCATCTCAAGCATCACGGCCGCGGCGAGCTGACGATAGAGCCGTCGCATCTCAGCGAACAAGTTGCGCAGGCCTTCACTGACGCAGCCATTCCCACCACGGTATCCGACAACGTGCGCGGCGCGCTGTGGGTCAAGCTGATTCTCAACTGCGCCTACAACGCGGTGTCTGCAATCGCGCAGCTGCCCTATGGCCAGGCGGTGGCGGGTGTTGGCGTGAAGGATTTGATGCGCGACGTGGTCGATGAATGCAAGGCCGTCGCGAAGGCCGAGGGCGTCACGCTCGCTGGCGATGTTGACGTGGCCATCAGCAAAATCATCGAGACGATGCCCGCGCAGTATTCATCCACCGCGCAAGACCTGGCACGTGGCAAGCCGACGGAAATCGACTTTCTCAATGGCCTGGTCGTGCGGCGCGGCCAGGCGCACGGCATCAGGACGCCGGCCAACCAGGCGCTGTGGGCGTTGGTGAAATTGCTGGAGACGAAGCAGGCCGTCGCGTGACCAGCAGCGCCTTGTGCAGGCGGCTCGCGCAAGGGCCTCAGTACACCGCTTCGATCACCGGCACCCACTTCGCTGCCAGCTGCTTGTAGCCGCTGCGTGTCGGGTGGATTTCGTTTTGCCAGTCTGTCGAGGCCCCCGCGTCCGAGGCGGCAGCCGGCGCCAGCGTGCCCTGCGTATCGACCAGATGCATGTTCGGGAACTGCTGGCCCAATCGCACCAGCATCACGCGCAGCCGCTCGAACAGTTCAACCGACACGTCATGCCAGTCGTGCGGTGGAATGGCAAAAGCGGTGAATGCCTTGCACAGCCACGGGCCGAAGCCGAATCCCGCCGATGCATCTCGCGGCGTGGGCCGGTCGTAGGTGTGGAAGACCACCGGTGTGTGGCGGTTCTTGCTTGCGGCCTTGTCGCGGGCGGCAATGAAGCGCGTGAAGACATCCTCCATGTGGCCCTCGAAAGTCGACCAGCCTTCTTCGCTGATGTAGCGCGCGGCGCCGGCGACAGGTTGGCCCCACTCGCTGGCACGAAGCAGCAGTCGCTTTTCGGGCGAGTCGTGCGTCGACTGCACGGCATCGATCATGTCGTTGCCGCCGCCCGACAGCAGGATCGCATCGAACTTCATCGATAGTGGGCCGTTGAGAATCTGCAGGAACTTCGTGTCGGTGGTGGTGTCCGTCATGTGCGTCAGCACGGCGCCGGGCTTGGCGCAGTTGACGATGGTTGTTGATTGCGCGAGCTTCAGGCCAAACAGCAGGTTTGTGGTCCGCCAGGGTGGCAGGGCGCCGATCGAGAACCATGAGTCGCCTTGCGCCAGCAGGGCCTTGCTCGCAGTCTCCAGCGGATAGCCGCCCGTGTAGTCGTCGGGCGAAATCGTGATCGCTGGCGGGGCCGTCGATGAAGTGGGCATGGCCTTTCTCCTTCGCAAACTCGCTGCCAGTTATAGGCTTGTCCGGGCGCCGTGTCTTCCTCCGGATTGAGGAGGTGTCGTCAGGCGCGCGCGTGCCTTCGGCTATGCTCTTTTGCATGCCCCACCTGATTGATTTCCTCGCCTTTCGTGCCCAGCTCGACCCTGCCGGCGTTGCCATCCAGACGCCGACAACGGCGCTCACGTGGAGGCGCTCGTTCAGGCTGGTGCTGGGCGTTGCCAAGCGGCTGCGCGCGCTTGGCATGCAGCCGGGGCAGGTCGCCATCACGGCCTTGCGCAACCCCGAAGTTGACTGGATCGTGACGCTCGCGCTGTTCCATGAAGCGGCGGTGAGCTGCTCAAACCACAGCGTTGACGCGTTGCCGCCCACAGTCAAGCCTGATTGGCTCATTACCGATCGTGCCCGCGAAAAGCTGGAGGCAGGCCACACTGTGCTGATCGACAGCGACTGGCTCTCGGCGGCACTTGCGGATTCCGGGCCGGTCGAGCCGCGCGACTACGCCTCGCCCGATTCCGTGGCGCGACTCGTTCTCACGAGCGGCACGACGGGGCGCAGCAAGGCGGTGGGCTTGAGCATCAGGCACATCCTGGGCCGCGCCGACCGCGGCATGGTGCTGCGTGGTGCGCACACAGCCGTCTGCACGCTGGGTATCGGCACAGCCGCTGCCCTGAACTTCGCCGTGACGTGCCTGGTCACGGGCGCGCCCTACCTGGTCGGCAAGACACTGCAGGACTTCCTCGACATGGCACGTCAGCACAAGGTGCAAGGCGTGATGAGCACCCCTGCGCAGCTGGCCGGCCTGGTCGATTTGCTGGAGCGGGACAAGGAGCCGCTTCGTGGCGTGGACATCGTGCGCAGCGGCGGCGGGTCTTTGTCGCGAGCGCTCGTGGAGCGCATCGGGCGCAACATCACCGGCAACATCCTGGCGCTGTACGGCTCGACCGAAACCTTCGGCATGTGTGCGTTCAAGCCAACGGTCCATACCGATCCCGCGACGGTCGGCTTTGCGGCGCCCACCTCGTTTGTCGAAGTGGTGGATGCCAATGGAAAGCCGCTTCCCGCCAACGAGGAAGGTGTGGTGCGCGTCCGGACCACGGACATGGTGGCGGGCTACTACGGCGATGAAGCGGAAACGGCGCGCTCGTTCAGGGACGGCTGGTTCTACCCCGGCGACCGTGGCGCGATCGACGCAAATGGCTGCCTCACGCTCGCCGGCCGCGAAGGCGACATGCTCAATATCGGCGGCGTGAAGATCGACCCCGCGCCGCTCGACCGCTTGCTGGCCGAGGCGCCCGGCATCAAAGACGCCGCCGTCTTCGTGACGACCAACAAGTCCGGCGCCGAGCGGCTTGCGGCTGCCATCGTGGCCGGACCGGACTTCGACCTGCCGGCGCTCCGGCACTGGCTTGCCGACAAGCAGCCGAAGAACGGGCCGAAGATCGTGCTGAAGGTCGACGCCATCCCGCGCAACGCGATGGGCAAGGTGATGCGCAGGCTGCTGACGGAACGCTTCGTGCGCTAGATCAGCTTGAGCTTTTGCAGCAGGCTGCGATAGCGCCGCGCTTCCTCATCGACAAAGCGGCGCGTCTGCGCCCGCCCGCGGAAGGCCACTTCCTGGCCCGACTGGACGATCGCCTCTGAATACGCCTTGTCATGCAGCACGGCTGACATCAGTCGTTCGAGATCGGCCATGCGTGCTTCGGGCGTGCCCCTGGGCGCAAAGACACCAAACCAGCCCTGGATGTCGAAGGGGCCGAAACCCTGGGCCGGCACGGTGCGATAGCGCGGCTCGGCCGCGAGCGGCTTGTTGGCCAGCACGGCCAGCACCTTGGCCCGGTTGGCGCCTTGCAGCTGCGAGCCCATGAGGCCAAACGCCTGTATGCCCAGCTGCACGCGGCCTTCCGCTACGTCGATGTAAGCCTGCATCGTGTTGCGGTAGGGCACATGCAGCCCGCGAATGCCGAGCGTCTGCAAGAGGCTTTCAGCCGCAACATGGTTGGCGCTGCCGATGTCGTTGGCGATGTATGAGAGGGGCTCGGCCTGCGTCCTGGCGAAGGCGCGCAGCTCTTCCAGGTCGTTCGCCGGGAAATCCTTGCCCGCAAAAAGCACCATCGGCGACGCCGACATGGTGCAGACCGGCGTGAAGTCAGTGACGGGATCGAACTCCAGCGCCGGCTTGGCAAGCAGCGGTGTGGCGCAGATCAGGCCCGAATAACCCCAGAGCAGGGTGCGGCCGTCAGCGCTCTTGCGCAGCACCTGGCGCGCGGCGAGCGCGCCACTCGCACCTGGGACGTTCTCGATGACCCATGCTTCCCCGGTGGCGTCCGCCAACTGCATTCCCATCTTGCGCGCGAGCAGGTCGGCGACGCTGCCTGCGGACATGGGAACGACAAAAGTGTTGGTGGCGCCGGGCTGCGGCGACTGGGCGAAGGCGCCGGCTGCGCTGGAAGCGGCGGCTGCAAGTGCGGTGCGGCGCGTCAGCAGGAAGGACATGATGGCTTTCTGGTGTTGAGTCCTAGCCGGCCAGACCGACGAAAACATTCTGCACATCGTCGTGCGCGTCGATGGCGGCAAGAAATGCCTCGACTTCTTCCAGCTTTTCGGGCGCGAGGCTGGCCGGATCGATCGGGTTCTTGGGCTTGTAACCCAGCTTGGCGGACAGCACCGTGAAGCCCTGGGCGGGCAGGGCGCGGCTGACGATGTCGAGATCGGTCGCGTCCGTGATGAAGATCGTGGTGCCGTCTTCGCCCGGCTCGAAATCCTGCGCGCCTGCTTCGATGGCGGCGACTTCAGCGTCGGCATCCGGCCTGGCGGGTTCCGCCTCGATCAGGCCGACATGATTGAAGTCCCACGACACCGAACCGGATGTGCCCAGCTGGCCGCTGCGAAACAGCACGCGCATCTCCGGCGCGGTGCGCTTCAAGTTGTCGGTCAGGCACTCGACCATCACCGGCACCTGGTGCGGCGCAAAGCCCTCATAGATCACATGCTCGAAATTCACCGCCTCACCTGTGAGGCCTGCCCCCTTCTTGATGGCGCGATCGAGTGTTTCCTTGGGCATGGACACCTTGCGCGCCTGCTCCACGACCAGCCGCAGCCGCGAGTTGCTTGCGGGGTCGGCACCGTTGCGTGCGGCGACCATGATGTCTTTGGCGAGACGGCCAAACAGCTTGCCGCGTGCGTCTGCAGCCTGTGCCTTGCCTTTTGCTTTCCATTGCGCGCCCATGAGCGTTCTTCCTTGTTATTTGGTGACCGAGATCAGTTCCACTTCGAACTGCAGCGTGGCATTCGGCGGTATCACGCCGCCGCCCGCGCCCTTTTCGCCGTAGGCGATTGCAGGCGGGCAGGTCAGGCGCGCCTTGCCGCCCGGCTTGATCATCTGCACGCCTTCGGTCCAGCACTTGATCACACGGTTCAGCGGGAACTCGGTGGGCTCGCCGCGCTTGTAGGAGCTGTCGAACTCCTTGCCATCCATGAACGTGCCGCGGTAGTGCACTTTGACTGTGTCGGTCGCTGCGGGCGGCGTGCCTGAGCCTTCTTTCAGCGATTGATAGACCAGCCCGCTGGCAGTGGTCACGGGCGGCGGTGTGACCGGTGTGGTCGTGCAGGCCGCCATGAGCAGGGTGATGGCGGCGAGTGCGGGAAAGGTGGACAGGCGCATGTGATCCGTTGCCTTGAACTTGAATGGACGATGCGCTGAATTTACCTTGAAGACGGCAGGCCAAAAAAAACAGGCCCCGCAGGGCCTGTTGATCAGTCTGGCAGCGCCTTAGCGGCCGTCGTGGTCAGAGTCGCCAGGAATGGCGCGTTCAACGCGGTTCCAGGCAGCGCGCGATGCGTCCTTTGCTTCTTCCCAGACCAGGCGTGACGAGCCCTTGGTGCGCTCGTATTCGTTGCGCATGTTCGCCTCGTGCGTCTCGAACGTTTCGCCAGCGGCGCCGGCACGCTCCCAGCCGGAGTAGCCGGTGCGATAGGCCGGCGCGTAGTCGTCGTACGTGTAGCCTGGCTTGTAGCCGGGCGTCTTCGTGTAGTTGTCGCGCCAGTACGTCTCTTCAGCCGTGGGGTTCACGCTTTCGCCGGCGCCCTTGCCGGCAAGGCCGCCAGCAATCGCGCCAACGGCGCCGCCGATGACTGCGCCGACTGGGCCGCCCATGGAGCCGATAGCTGCGCCTGCGGCCGCGCCGCCTGCTGCGCCCAAGCCGGTGCCGACCGGATGTGCGCCAGCTGCGCCGGTGATGGGATCTGCATTCGTGGGATTTTTGTCTGACATGTTGGTCTCCTGTGGATGAAGACGCCAGCGTGATTTGCGCGCACGAGGTGAGCTGTCAGACAGCGCCGCACCACCTCGTCAGACGGTGCAATTGGCGCGGCTCAGCTTGGCGCGACAAGCCCGAGCTGCGCGTCGGTCGCTGCGGGGCCGTACTTGTCGTGCGGCGGCCAGGGCCTTGTCTTCCACGAAGGCGAGAAGGCGAAGGACGAAACCGTGCGCCCAGGCAGGGGTGCGCCGTTGCCCGCGCCGCGTGCGTAGTCGTAGTACAGCTTGACGATCTCTTCTCGCGTGACTTGCTGCGCGGCCGGATGCGCGATGCACGCTTGCACCCATTGGGCAACGCGGGTGTAGCGCGCATCACCGGCAGGCAGCTCGAAGCCTTCGTAGTACTCGTTGAACCAGAAGCGCATGAACATCGGGGTGAACACGCATTCGGCCCAGCCGAATTCCTCGAACAGGAACGAATCGCCCGTTGAGTGATGCGAGAGAAAGTCACTCAGCCGCGCGTAGATCGCGAGCAGGCTCTCATGCAGCTTGCCGCGTCGCGTGGCGTCCTGGTTCATCACCAGCGTGTAGCCGGCTGTGGTGAATTCACCTTCCATGCGGCACAGCATGTTTTCAACCGCGCGGCGGTAAGGGTCGCGCTGGGCCACCGGCTTTTCGGGCAGCGTCTCGTCCAGGTATTGCAGCAGCACCATGCTTTCCTTGAGCACGTGGCCATCAGCCAGTTCCATGATGGGCAGCGCCGTGGTGCCGCGCGAGAGCTGCAGCAAGCGTTCGGGCCGTGGCCTGGTGATGTCGACAACCTGGAACTGCACGGCGTCGCGTTTGCCTTTGAGCGCCAGCAGAATTTCAAGCCGCTGGCTGAAGGGGCAGACGGGGATGTGGTAGACGAGGGGCAAGGTCATGTGGTTGACTGTAGCGGCATGCAGGTGGCGTCGATGACTCGCTTGAAAGCCTGCGTGCGGCAGCGCATCCATTCCTTGCGTCGTGCGGCTTGAATTCACCCACTTAGGGCTGCCCGCCTTGACGCGTGGGTGCCGCACCGCTTCAATGGCCGGACAACAAGGAGACAATCATGCGTTCAATTTCTCTCGGCCTGGCCGCTGCAGCCATCTTGCTCACAGGCTGCGCGTCCATGCAGTCGTCAGGCTGGCAAACGCTGATCGACGGCGCGCGCGGCATGGACAACTTCACCACGGTGGGCAGCGCCAACTGGCGTGTGGAAGGCGACGCGATCATGGCCGACAAGCGCGCAGGCACAGATGGCCTGCATTTCCTTGCCACGAAGAACACCTACAAAGACTTTCACATCCGCGCCGAATTCTGGGTCAGTGACGATGCGAACAGTGGCCTGTACTTGCGCTGCTCCGATGTGCGGCCAATGACGGACCGCACCTGCCACGAAGCCAACATCTTCGACAAGCGCCCAGACCCGAGCTACGCGACAGGTGCCATCGTGTGGCTCGCCAAAGCGCCGCAGCCTGGGCCCAAAACCGGCGGCCAGTGGAACGTGATGGAAGTGGTCGCCAAAGGCACGAGCATGATCGTGACGCTCAATGGCGTGCAGACGGCGCAGTCCAACGAAGCACGCGACGTGGGCGGCGTGATCGGGCTTCAGTACGCAGGCGGTGTCGTGAAGTTCCGCAAGGTGCAAGTCAAGCCGCTTTGATGCGCCGGGCGGCTCAGCGGTCGATCGTGAAGGTCAGGCCCGCATTGGCCTGCAGCCGCCGCACCAGCGCCATGCCCATTGCTGCGCCTGCTGTCCACACGCCACCGGGTGTTTGGGTGCGATTCACATCGTTCACCAAGCACAGCGCGCTCTCCGCAATCATCTTGGATGTAGAGCCGTAACCCGGGTCGCGGTCACCCGTGACCACGGCGCGCAGCGTGTCCCCTTTGGATGTCTGGCCGATAAACAGCAGCTCAAAGCGGCCCGTCTCGCGCTGGTGCTGATTGGGCCCTTCACCGGGCTTGGGCAGCGCAAAGCGGCGCAGCAGGCCGCGCGTCGGGCCGAACCCGAGAGCGATGTTCTGCGCGCGTGTGGCCAGCACCATGTTCTTTGCGCGGCGCTGGCCGACCGGGCCGTCGCCCGTCATCATTCGCTCGTCGTACAGAAAGTCCCGGCCCCACGGATGATTGCGCAGCGCATTGGTGCGGTGCACGTTCTTGGTATTGATCGCGGCCATGATGAACGGGCCCGTCCATGACTTCGCCAGCTCGTCGTACTTTGCCGATTCACCTTCCGGCTGCTTCGGCCCGCGAAAGCCCGGTGTGAGCGCAAAGGGATCGACCATGGTGCGGGCCAATGACGGGTCGCGGCTGATCGCCTCCAGCGTTTCCAGCAAGCTCGCCACCGTGCCGCCCGAAGGCCCGCCTTTGATCTTGCGCACGCGCCCGCGCACGCTCGAAAGCGGCATGCCGAAGCGGCGCGTAGCTTCCTCCTGCAGGAACACGACGCCCAAGTCGAACGGAATCGAATCGAAGCCGCACGAGAACACGATGCGCGCGCCGCTGCGGCTGGCGGGGGGCTGCAGCACGCCAATCATCTTTGCCATCCAGGCCGGCTCGCCGCACAGGTCCACATAATCAGTACCGGCCTTGGCACAGGCCTCGACCAGGGGTTCGCCATACATCTGGTACGGCCCGACGGTGGTGATGATCACCTTCGCCTGCGCAACGAGGTCTGCGAGCGCAGCAGGGTCCGATGCGTCGGCCACCAGCAAGGGCAGGGCGGCGTCTGCGCCGATCTCGTCACGCACCCGCGCGAGCTTGTCGCGGCTGCGTCCGGCCATGGCCCAGGCAACACTGCCGGCGACGCCGTAGGTGGTGTTGAGATATTCAGCGACGAGCCGGCCCGTGAAGCCGGTAGCGCCGAAGATGATGATGTCAAAGCGTCTTGTCATCCGCAATCCTTGCAGGGGTGTCAGGCCATCGTAGCGAACATGGCGACAACCGCTATCGCCATCACGACGGCGGTCGCCCAGCCAGCGCGCCGCAAACGCGCTGAAATGACGAAACTGCCCATCACCTTGCTGTCTGCGGCCATCAACAACATCACCACCATGATTGGCACCGAGATCACGCCGTTGATCACAGCGCTCCAGAACAGGGCCTTGATCGGATCGACTGGCAGGAAGCCAATAGCCACACCCAGCAGCGTTGCAACGGCGATCACTGAATAAAACCCCTTCGCTTGGCCGGGCTGCAACTCCAGGCTGTTGCGCCAGCCGAATGTGCCTGCGATGGCATAAGCGGCCGAGCCTGCGAGCACCGGTATGGCAAGCATGCCTGTGCCGATGATGCCCAGGCCAAAAAGAATGAAGGCGAATTCGCCTGCAATGGGGCGCAGCGCCGTCGCGGCCTGCGCTGATGTCTGTATGTCGGTCACGCCTTGAGCATGCAGCGTCACTGCGGTCGTGAGCACGATGAAGAACGCGATCAGGTTGGAGAACCCCATGCCCACCATCGTGTCGAGCTTGATGCGGCGAAAGTTCTCCGGCGCCTGTCTGGGCATATTGACCAGCGGCATTGCGCCGGGCGTTGCGCGCAGGTCCTCTACCTCTTCTGACGCCTGCCAGAAGAAGAGGTAGGGGCTGATCGTCGTGCCGAACACCGCGACGAGTGTCGTCACGTACCCGGCGCTGAACACCAGGTGCGGCCACAACGTATTGCGCAGCACATCAAGCCACGAGATGCGCACAGCGAACACGACACCCACATAGGCGAAGAGTGCGAGCGTCAGCCACTTCAACACGCGAACGTAGCTGTGATAGGGCACGAACACCTGCAGCACCAAGGACAACACGCCGAATGCGATGGTGTAGAGGTGGGTCGGCCCACCGATGAGCAGCGTGACTGCATCGCCCATCGCTGACACGTCAGCCGCGATGTTGATCGTGTTTGCCACCAGCAGCAGCGACACCGTGGCGTACAGCAGCCACGCCGGATAGTGGCGGCGGATGTTCGTTGCCAGCCCATGCCCCGTGACGCGGCCGATGCGCGCGCTGACGATCTGGATGGACACCATCAGCGGATAGGTCAGCAGGATCGTCCAGAGCAAGCCGAAGCCGAACTGCGCGCCCGCCTGCGAGTAAGTGGCGATGCCGCTCGGGTCGTCATCAGCAGCGCCAGTGATCAGGCCCGGGCCCATCTTGCTCATCCACGATTGGCTGGACTGGGGCGCAAAAGTCATGCGTGCCAGTCTAGACTCAAAGCGTGCACCACTCGATCCCACTCATCACAACGCTTGCGGCCGCGTTTGCGCTGGCTCTTCTGTTCGGCTTCATCGCGGCGCGGCTGAAGCTGCCTGCGCTCGTGGGCTACCTCATTGCGGGCATCGTGATTGGCCCTGCCACGCCGGGCTTTGTGGCAGACGTGAAGATCGCCGGCGAACTCGCTGAGATCGGCGTGATGCTGCTCATGTTTGGCGTGGGGCTGCACTTCTCGGTGTCTGACCTGATGTCGGTCAAGAAAATCGCGGTGCCCGGTGCCGTGCTGCAGATCGCAGTGGCCACGGCCATGGGCGCGGCGGCGGGTTGGGCCTGGGGCTGGTCGCTCGGCGGCGCGCTGGTGTTTGGCCTGGCGCTGTCAGTGGCCAGCACAGTGGTGCTGTTGCGCGCGCTCGAAGCGCGCGGCGTGCTCGAGACTGCCAACGGCCGTATTGCAGTCGGCTGGCTCGTGGTGGAAGACCTCGCGATGGTGCTCGTGCTGGTGCTGTTGCCGCCGCTCGCCGGCCTGGCAGGCGGCAAGGAAGCGGTGAGCATCGACTTGTGGATCACCATCGGCAAGACGCTGCTGCAAGTGGCCTTGTTCATCGCGCTGATGCTGGTGGTGGGCCGCAGGTTGTTTCCATGGGTGCTGTGGCAAGTGACGCGCACCGGCTCGCGCGAGTTGTTCACGCTCAGCGTGATTGCGGCGGCGGTGAGCATTGCGTACGGCGCAGCCATCTTGTTTGGCGTGTCGTTTGCGCTGGGTGCGTTCTTTGCCGGTATGGTGCTGCGCGAATCGAAGTTCAGCCATCGCGCCGCGGAAGAGACGCTGCCCCTGCGTGACGCGTTCTCGGTTTTGTTCTTCGTGTCGGTCGGCATGCTGTTCGATCCGCGCGTGCTCGTCGACAGCCCGTGGCAGGTGCTGCTCGTGGTGGCGATCATCGTGCTGGGCAAATCGCTCGCGGCAGCGGGGCTGGTGCTGTTGATGCGCTATCCGCTGAATACCGCGTTGTCTGTGTCGGCCAGCCTTGCGCAGATCGGCGAGTTCTCTTTCATCCTGGCTAGCCTGGGTGTGGCGCTCGGCCTGCTGCCGGTGCAGGGCCAGAGCCTGATTCTCGCGGGCGCATTGATTTCGATAGCGATCAATCCGCTTGTGTTTGCTGCTGTAGAGCCAATCCAGCGATGGGTGCGCGGCAAGTCGCCGCGGGCGCGGGAGCTTGAGCGGCGCGACGACCCACTTGCCGAACTGCCGGGCGCGACTGATCGCAAGTTCCTGTCGAACCAGGTGGTGATCGTGGGCTACGGGCGAGTGGGGCGGCAGATCGGCGAGGCGCTTGGCAGGCAGGGCGTGCCTTTCGTGGTCGTGGACGATAACCGCGAGCTGGTCGAGAAACTGCGCGAGCGCGGCCAGGCTGCCGTGTTCGGCGATGCATCTGATGAGGAGACGCTGATCCAGGCGCACATCGCGCAAGCAAGAATGCTCGTGGTGGCCACGCCGCAGACTGTTGGCGTGCACAAGATGTCCGAGACCGCGCGCAAGCTCAATGCCGGCATTGAAGTCGTCGTGCGCAGCCATAACGAAGCCGAGGCGGCGCTGCTCGAACAGGAGAGCGGCGCGCGTGTATTCGTGGGCGAGAGCGAGCTGGCGCGCGCGATGACGCAGCACGTGATGGCGCGCGTTCTTGCCAACAACGGCAGCGAGCGTCGGGCAACCTGACTGCGGCGCTCGCCGGTGTGATCCGTAGGTCTGAGGCACCCTGATTGCGACCTGCCGCTGCCTGGGACGTAGTGCTTCAGTGCTAACATTGTCGGGATGTGGGCTTTCAAGATAAGCCTATTCAATGACATGGGGTGATTGAGCATGCTTACTCTTACTGTTCCATCGTACGCCAGCGCATCACGCGCCAGTAGCAATTACGCAGATTCCTGGGGTCCGATTTTTGACCAATTCGCGACTACGGCTGAGTCCGTCGATGAGGCTCTCGGCGAAACGATATCCCAAGTGCTGATTGGCGCACTGACCGACGCGTTGAGCTCACGCAAAATTGATCTCACTTTCGAGGGTGATGATGCCGACGCGGTGCGAGGCATGCCGATCGAATCCTGGGAGACTGTAAAAAAAATGTTCGACAAATCTTCGGGCACGGGGCCGATCACTGCAACGCTTGGCTCTGATGTCGTCGAACGGATCGACAGCTTCGATGACACGTTGATAGACGGGCTGCAGTTGGTCGGTGTGAGCGAGGTGAATGTCCACGCGCCAACCACAACGAGCGAGGTACGACTGAATACGGTTTGCGCTCCCAACTCTGGCGAAAAGCCATGGCGACCAAAAGTCACAGTCATACGCACCGAGGCCGGATCATCGCTCAAACACATCTACGTGAACAAAGACACTTCGGTCGAGGGCCGCGGCTTCTCAGGCTTGGGCGTCACCGTCCACCACATGGACGAGCAAGGTCATGAAGTGTGTAGTGGGCCTCTTGAACAAGCGAGAGTTGAACCGGCGTGGAAGCAAGACATTTTTCTGGCGCTCAGCGCCAGTCTTCGCGGCCTTGTGCTGGACCTCTCCAGCTGGACGGATGATCGCGCGCTGCAAGCGCTGAAATTGCAGCCGTGTGATTGGGCGCAGTGGCAGGGTATTGCGGGGGTCGAGCTGAACCTGGTGCTCGTCAGCCCGGAACTGCAGTCAAGCATCCCTTTGATTGAGGGTGTCGATCAGGTCTGCACGACAGATGTTGAGCAAGACTATGACCCGTCGAGTTTCGAGCCGCCGCCGTTGCTTTCCTTGGAAGAGTATGAATTCGCCGCGCAGGAGTCACTGCGACACTTCCTCAAGGCGATGGAGTCGGGTGGTGCGAGCGCGCAGGCACGCCAGTTCAATGTCGAGTTGTTCGAATCGATGATTGGCCGCATTGATCCCGTTGATTCCTTCATCGGTGACAGCAGCAATCCCAACGCACCCACGGTACTGGACCTGGAAACAGATGTTTGCGAAGAGGTTGCCGCAGTCATCCGGACTATCAGGCGCGATGCCTGGAAGGCGCTGTTGGAGCATCCTGAGGCTGCATGCCTGCAGTCAGTGCGCATGAGCGAGGCGCTGGCGCAAGGAGGCCCGTTGCCTATTGCCCTGGCGCAGGTGCGCGCCTGAGGCAAGCCTGATCAGCGCGCGGCACCGCGCTTAGTCGGCGGGCTTACTGCGGGTGCGCAAAGCCCGCATTAACCTGGCACGCGCCTCGCCGCTGGCTGCATCGGAGGCGGGGCCATCGGCAGGTCTGAGTGCTGCGTTGTGCCGCTCCACCGCTGCGGTGATCGCGTCGTGGGTCTTACGGCCGGTAGACACTTCAATCTGCGGCAGGACCAATGTCGTCACAACGCGGTTGCGCATGTTTCTGACTGCGATCGATATCGGGCTTGACCAGGAAATTTTATCGAACGGCTGGACGGTGCTGCTGAGCTCCAGCAGGCTGGCTACCGCCTCTTCCTTCATGTTGATTTCCTTTTCGCTCCCTGGCGTGAAGAACGACCTCATCAGGAGCAGCAACCTGTATGCGGGGGGCACCGCGCCATCGCGAGTGGCTCGGTCCTGCGGGCGTAGCGAATCGAGTTGCACTTCGTTTGCGTATGCATCACACCAGTTGAGGAAGGCGATGATCTCGGGTGAGTATTGCAGCATTTTCTCTACCGCACTGCGGGCTTCGGGGATCTGCATCCATGAATCAAACGCGGCAAGGCGAGTTGGTTGGCCTTCGATGGCCCATGGAAGGTTGTTCCCGAACTGAGTAGGGTCAGCGTGAGCACTGGTGCTGGATGTTGCACTTCGCGGCACGGGGGGAAGCACTGTCGCTGAGAACGACGATGAACCCTGGCCAGTTCCGTCACTGTGAGCAGACGACGTTTCCGATCTTGCGCTTTCCTTCTTTGCACTCTCCAGACGTAGTGCATCCATCTGCCGGCGTTGGGATTGTTCACTCGCAACAGATCTGGGTGAGTCCTCGGAATTTGCAGGACCGTCTGTGGTCACACCAGGCTGGTTGGTGTCGACACGTCTGGCTCTGCTCTGCCCACCAGGCCGCTTCATGATGAAAGCCTTAACGGCTGCCGACGGCTCCGCCGGTTCGCCTTTCACCTCACGCGTGCCGATATCCCCCATGGGTGTGTCTGGGCTATTGCTGCTGGCAAAGGGGTTGGCGCCATGGTGGGGAATGTCCAGGCTTTCGCTGCCACCAGAGGTCGTACTTCGGGTATCGGCGTTCCGGTCCGCAAAGCCTCGATCGCGCGGACTCGTTGCGCTGGCAAAGCTCGCCACTGACAGGGCGCGCCTGGCGGTTGCAAGCGGTATGGGACTGGCAGGTCTCGTCAGGCCCAACAAACTGGAGCTTGACCCAGAACGCGGCAGAAGATGGGGTGATTGAATCCCCGCCTTGACTTGCGTTGCTTCAGCAGCTGCGGATGCTGTCGTTGCAGCGGTTATGGTGCCTTGTGCTTCAGGGCCGGCTTTGCCGTTTGCTGCTGGCAGCGAACCGGGGCTTGTGCGTGGGATGGATGAAGAGCGATCCATGTGGAAACCTTTTGCCGTAAATTGAAAGTGGTGATGTGAAAGCGGTGATGCGCTCGTTCAGGCGAACTGCGAGATATCGCGCGCAGGCGGGTTGTGGGTGAGCAGGGCAGCCTGGCCAACATCGGCATCGACATCGGTCGCATCAGCGTGCCAGCGCTCGACCATCTGGACGCCGCGCTCGATCAACGCGTGCAAGTCGTGAGGCGAGGCATCGAACAGCTGGAACACGTACTGCAAAACGGCTTCGCCCGTGGCGGGATTGCGGCTGAACACCGGCGGGTTGACTTGCAGCAGCACAAAGTTGGCGTCAAGCAAGGCTTGCAGATCGGCGAACGAATCCGGGCCGCTCTGGCCGACCGGGCCGAATTCAAAGAGCACGAAAACGTGGTCAGGGCATGCGTGCGGGCAGTGCACCAGGTTGACCGTGGCGCCGCGTACGACGACGTGAAAGCCGACGCGGCCCAGCGCGTCTTCTCCCAGCGTCGGCGTCGGCACATTGACCAGGTCGCACAGCCCGGCGCACAAATCCTGAAAGCTTGCAACAGCCATGAAAACCCTCAACGAAGTCAGCAATAGTTGGGCCCTTGCCCGCAACCTGAGTGACGCCTGCGGTGACTTCGTTCCATGCGGCTGTTTCATCGCTGATGTCGAACCACAGGAGGCCTGAAAGCAGACCGGGAATCACAAGGTGTCAACAGACTGAAGCACGATGTGGCGCTCTGCGCTTGCGCCATAACATTCACCGCTTCTCTATTTGCATGAAGGGCAAGCGGCATGGGACCGACAACGAATGCAGGCTCAGGCAATCGCGGCAGGCCAGCTGGGACCACGCTGGATTCACTCGCGCAGATGCCACAAGGTGGCACCGTTCCCAACGCGGTGCCGCCTGACAATCAACTGGAATTTCCCGCCGGTGCTGCCACGGTCGCCAGGGCGCTGGCTCCACTGGCTCCACTGGCTCCACTGCAGCGACTCACGCTCTATTCCAAGCGCGACATTGCCGAGTTCCTCTCTACATGGGAGGCGGTGTGGCTCATGTTGGCCTCGAAGGACATGCATGCTGCAATCAAGGATGACCCCTGGCTCAGGCTCTATGAGATAGCGCACTCGTTCGCAAGCCTGGAGTACACGCCGCGCATGCAAGCTGTTGACGCGGAACTTGCAACACTGCGGTGCGAGCGTCAAGCAGACATGGCCACTGAATTGCCCGAAGCGACAGCATTCAGGATCCCGCTTGTCGGCCGCAGTATCACGTTGAAGAAGTCACCGGCAGCAAAGGCGCTCAAGGCAAAGGAGAAGCAGCGATCGGAGCGCGAGCGCGCCTTGAAAGCGCAGAGGGATTTGTTGCCGCGCGAAATCGATGCATTGGTGCCAGGCGTCGAGAGCGTAGTCTTTCACTTTGCGACCGAGCGCCTCGCGGCCGAGCGTCATGAAGGGCCCCGACCCATGCGGCCTGCGGCTGCCGCAGTTTCGCCATTCAATCCGACAAACGTGGCGCCACCCCGGCTCCATGGAGCGATTGAACGTGGCAACGTCGAGCTGGTGCGCGCGTGCTTGCGTGAATACCTTGGCGTGTCTCAGCGCCTGCTGCCCAACGCCGCAAAGGTCGCCTGGCTGCGCGCGCCAAAGGGCATCGCCACGCTTGAAGACTTCGGCTGGCGTCCGTGTGGTGACCTCGAATTGTTGGAGCGGCAACAGTACGAAGCCATTGCCGCCTATGTAGAAGAGATCGTGTCCTCGCCTCGCTTGTCGATTGCCGAAAAGCGGCAGCTGTGCGTCATGCTGGACAGCACTGCTGGGCCAAACCCGCAGGACCGGGTGAACATCGTCCAACTGGCGATCAAAAGCAAAAACCCTGGTGTCGCGTGCGCAGTTCTTCTGGGCATCCACGAGTCGTCTGCGTCTGCTGCGGACAAGCAGGCTTTGATGGCGGACATTGGCGCCTCAACGGCCGGGCTTGTCGGCTGCGTGGATGAGGTGATCGCGGGCTTGGAACTGTACCAGCACCGGGCGCGCGACTGGGTTGACGGCATCACCGCCCGGCTGCATCAACTGAGGTCTGCGGCCCCGGTCATGGGTGAAGCCAAAGTTTGATGCAGCAGCCATGGCACATTGGAACTTCCCAGTTCCGCCGGTTACTCACATGCAGGAATGCTGACGCGCAGCTTGCGACTTGACGTTGACTTTGCGCGCTCGCAGGGCTTCCAAACCTGAGTAAAGGCGATGCGCATGACGTCAGTAGCTAGCAACCATCCCGCGCGACCCAAGCTGCCGGATCGCGCGCCTCCTCTAAGGCCGGATGCCGGTGGCGCCGCGAAGGTATTTGACCCCGCTCGTCCGCTGGCAGGCGCGAGAGTCGAGGCGACACAGCAGCCTTCTGCTGCCGCAGTCGCGGAGCGCGCAGGACAGGAGAGGCAGCCATCGCCTGAGCTCAAACCGCGACTGCGTGACAGGGCTGCTCTGAAAGAGGCCGGCCCACCGCGGCATGACCCGGCATCGCGGCCACAGCTGCCTGCGCAATCGACGGCCCAGCCACAGCAAGAGCTGCGCCTGCAGGCGGAAGCCGCACCGCTGCAGGAGCCATTGCCGCAGCAAGAATCAAGTGCACGACAAGCCGTGGCCGTGAAAGAAATGCCCGTGCGTGCAGACGAAGCAGCCAAGCTGCCCCCTGCACGACGGCTGAACGATCGTGATTTGCTGACGGCCGTCCTCACCGTTCGGCACCAGCCGGCGCTGCAGACCCCTGACGGGTTGGCGCGCCTGTCCCGGCAGCTTGCCACGCATAACTCAGACTTTTCGGCTCTTCCAGGGCGGGACCTGGTTAACCTGTTCGTTTCCCTCCACATGCTCAAGGGTCGGTTAAATGCTGACGCGCTGGTTGCGGAAGTTGATGCAGCAATTGACCGGTGCCTGAAGGAGATCGACGTCGCCAGTCTCATGTTTCTTGTCGAAGAGTCGCGTCACCTGCCTAGGGACGCTCAGCTTGCGCTAGCCACCCAACTTGGGCGCGCCATGCCTGCTATGTTGGAGCGCGTGATGACTGAGCTGGCAGGGCCAATGCTGCAGGGCTTGCAAGACCGCTCGCCAGCGGCAATTTCAAGTGCGGTGGACAAAGCCCGGGATGTCCATGCCAGTCTGGTTCGCCTGGTGGATCCGCAGAGACTCTTCGACGAGGCAGGTATGCAGCGGGAATTTGAAGAAGCTCTCACGCAGGGGTTGCAGGCAGGTGCGGTCAAGGGAAGGGTCCGTGACTTGTCTCCTCTTTTCGTGGGCAAGTCCGCCGTGATGGTGGGCAAGAAGGACACGGACGGCCGGCCGGTATTTGACGAGGCTGGTCAGCGGGTGTTCGACATGGCTCCGATCCTGGTTAATTCGAAGAGTGGGGTTTCAGATGCAGCTCATCGGCCAGTCGATGGGAAGAATCCGAAGAAGGACCATGAAGCGTCGAACGTGCAGCTCATGCATCGTTGTGTCACGTATTCAATGAAGGCGAAATGGACGGAGCCGACTGAGCCAGGCGCACACACCACGACGTCACTCTTCGGAGATGGAAGCGCCAGGCCCACCGGATCCATCAACGACATCAAGCGACTCTATCCCCCCGGCAGGATCGACGCGGAAATGAAGGCCTACCTGGAGTTCCTTGAGAAGTACCACGACATCAAGGCCAATGAGGCCATGACCGGGCACGACGCCCGGGCAGAAGCAGCACTACTGCGACAAACCGCGGCCACATATCATCTGCGGGAGCCCTTCGGTAGCGACGAAGGTGTCTATCGGTTTGAGCTGAAGTATTTCAGCAAGAAGCCTGCGCGCGAGCAGCTGCTTGAGGCGCTTGAGCCGGCGCGAGTCCAGGTTCAGCAGCGGGTGGTTACCCTCGCGAACGCAAGAGCTGCAGTCAATCGAAATACGCAGGAGCGTGACGCCGCGGCCAAGGAGCGTCAGCGCAAGCGCCAAGCTGAGGGGGTGCGAGCTACGCCTGTGCTTTCAACGGCAGCAGCCAGATCGATCGAAAAATACGATGCTCAAAAGCCTCAGCAGCCGCCGTCCACAACGGTGCCGCCGGTAAACGCTCGCGGCAGTGAGCAGTCATAGCGCCGACCACGATGCTTCGAGATTGCAGTACCGCGAAATAAACGCACCGGCTCGGCTGGAACACTGTCACTATGGGCGGGCGTGGCTTCCACGCACAGAAAGCCCTTATCAATACATACATCTGGCTCGCGCTTGGCGCAGCCATCGGCTTCCTCGTTGGCGGGGTGATCAAAAAGGGCACGAAGACTGAACTCATCGAAAGCATCCTGGTGGGCGTGCTCGGCGCGTTCATCGGCGGTGAGTTTCTTGCTGCGCAGTTCAACAGCGGCACGGCCGCGCCGTCTTTTGGCTTCGCGCTGGCACTGGCAGTAGCTACATCGTTCGCGATGCTGGGCGTGCTGGCTATCTTTCGCAAAGCAGTCGGCCCATTGAAGCAGGGCAAGAGCCGCCAGAAAAACCGCGGGTGACTGGCTCGTCATCCCGCAGTTGAGGCAGCGCCCCAGGGGCCTTGATCCGGCGGCCTTGCGGCTGATGGCTGCGCGAGCGGCTGCCCAGCAATTGGAACTTTGATTCAGTCGCGGTTACTCAGGAGATGAAGAACTCTGGAGTACCCATGAAGCTGGACAACGACCGCATCGACGATTTGGAGAAACAGGTGGCAAGCATGGGGCCGCTGGCGGGTATTGCGCATACAGATGGCAGCGCCAACCCGAATGTCAGCCTGGGCGGGCCGACGCCAGCGGACCGGAAAATCATCTTCACTGAAATGCAGGGCCCGGATACGGGCGCAAATGCCGTGCGTTTTGCGCTGGCCGATGGCGGCGTCTCAGACCCGGATTCTTCGACGCTCTCCCTGCTGGAAATCGCGACATTCACGGGCGTGGCCCCGGGCGACGTGATCGCCTACCGCGACGAAGCGAGCAGCAGCGGCTCATATTTTTACATCCCATGGGCCCCTGGATCGGGCTATATCTCGACGCCAACTGGACTTTTTATTTGGACCGTCGTCGACTGGGGATATGGACTGGGCATGACATTCCGGCCGCCCAGCGGCCAGGCACCGATCGAGAACTTCTCTCGGCTTCTTCGCAGCTTGTCGTTTAACAACACCAGCGATCAGGTCACTGGCTCGTCGCAGCGTGAGTTCAAAATCAGGGTGGCTGATGAGACCGGTGCCTTCGCTGTCCAGCGCAACGTGAAGGTGGACGTCAATGGGCAGGACGATCTGCCGACGTTCACTTCTCTCAGTGGTCCGTTCGCTGGCACGGAAGACGTCGCCACAACCATCACGTTTGACCAACTGGCTGCTGCCGGTGACGAAGCTGACCTTGACGGCACCGTTACCGCCTTTGTCGTCACAGGGGTGCTTGTGGCGCCCGGCGTCACACTGAGCATCCTGAATTCGCAGACGCAGCTCTACGAGCCTTGGGAGGTAAACAGCAACGACGTGATTGATGCGCAGCACCCCGCCCGGTGGACGGGTCCGACCAACGCGACCGGTCTGTTCAACGCATTCGTCGTTAAAGCCCAATCCTCCAACGGAGCTGTATCGCCGTGGCCGGTGCAAGCGAGCATCATGGTCGCTGCAGTCAATGACGCGCCAGTGCTCCAGCTTGGTTTCGGCAATGTTTCCGTTGGCCACCAATTCGTTGAGATGGACGGCCCAGACACAGGTGCCAACGCCGTGCATTTGGTTGAAAACACCAATCCGATCTCGGATGTGGACTCGACCATGGTCAGCAAGCTGCAGATCGATTACATCAAGTCCAGCTATGTCCCCGTCCCCAGCTTGGCCGGCGATACGATTTCCTATAGTTCTGACTACGGGGTCGAACCCAACAATGTCATCCCTGCCGATCGAGCAGGTACAGGTTTTCTCACGACTGCGGATGCAACGTTCAGATGGACGATCACTGAGGGCAGTCCCGACTTCAATGGGATCGTCCGGTTCACACTCAGTATCGAGTATGTCGATGGAAGTGGCCAACCAGGGCCGGCGGCGTTTGCGCCGTACGAAGGTTTGCTTCGAGGGCTCCTGTACAACAACACACTAGATACTGTATCGCCTGGCCTTCGGACTTTCGGCTTTACGGTCTTTGACGATAGCGGGGCGCCATCTACAAAGGTATATTCTTCAGTTGCCGTGACGGCCACCAATGAAGCACCGACGTTCACGGCGTTCAATGGCCCTGGTGGCACGATCACTGAAGACACGCGTGGGATTATCACGTTCGACACCATGCTCGCAGCGAGCAATGCGGTGGACCCGGACGGCGTCGGGATAAGCGCCTTCGTTGTGACTTCTTCGTGGGCCACCCCAGGTACGCTATGGATAGAAGACGACTTCGGGATGATGCAGGAGTGGTATCCCAACACCGGCGTCAACGTGATCGACGCGTACCACAGAGCATCCTGGCAAGGCACTGCAAACGAGACGGGTGTGATCGAGGTGTTCAGGGTTGTCGCCGTGGACAACACGGGCCTGCGTTCCGCAACGCCCGTACTGGTGCCAATCAATGTGCTGCCGGTCAATGACGCGCCGACGCTGTCCACCTTCAGCGCGCCTGTCACCATAGGCCACGAGAACCTGCCGAATCCGGTCGCAGTCGCCTCGTTGCTTCAGGCGGGCAATGAGGCCGACATTGACGGAACCGTTACCGCATTTGTTGTACGCGCCGTCACCAGCGGCACGCTTCTGATCGGCACAAGCCTGTCAACGGCAACTGCGTGGGCGCCCGGCGCCAATGACGTTGTGGATGCAACGCACCTCGCGTTCTGGACGCCGCCGAAAGATACGAATGGCACGCTTGACGCTTTCACGGTGGTGGCGCTTGACAACGACGGGGCAACTTCCGCCCCGCCAGCAGTTCAGGTTCAGGTGACCATCGCGTTGCCGCCCATGATGACCTCCATGGCTGGCCCGGTGGCAGCGGTGGCCGAAGACTCGCAGGTCCAGATCAATTTCAGGAACGTGGTGGCCGAGAGCGATACCGTGATCGCCAATTCGCTGGTGGTCGCCGTCATCGTCAAGGAAGTGGTCAGCGGCACCTTGCTGATACGCAATGGCCAGGGCGTGGTCGCGCCTTGGGCCGCAGGCACCAACGACGTGATCGATGCGTTCCACGCCGGCTACTGGACGCCAGATGTCAACTCGAATGGCGTGCTCGACGCCGTCAAGGTGATCGTGCGCGATGAGTTCGGCAGCGTCTCGCGCACGCCGGTGCTGGCGCAAGTGGACGTCGCCTCCGTCAATGACAGGCCGACATTCACCACCATCAGCTCACCCGTTGCATCGATACAGGAAGACCAGTCAACACTGGTGACTGTCTCCGGCCTGCAGGCGCTCTCCAACGCAGCCGATGTGGATGGCACAGTCACTTCATTCGTCGTGACCTCCGTGGCCAGTGGCACGCTGTTAATAGGCCAGATTGACGCCAACGGGGCGTTTGTGGGCACGCCGTGGGCAGCGAACACCAACGACACGATCGACGCTACGCACATCGCGCAATGGACGCCAGCGGCCAACGCCAATGGCCAGCTGAACGCCTTCAAGGTGGTGGCGCAAGACGACGGCGGGGCGCGATCCGGCTTTCCTGTGACGGTGCAGGCGCAGGTCGCGTCCGTCAACGACGCGCCGACACTCACGGCATTTTCCGGCGCGGTGGATTCGACCTTGCCCGCCACAATGGCGCAAATCACGATGGCTGAACTCACGGCCAAGGGCGACGAGCAGGACGTTGATGGCAACGTGGTCTCGTTCATGGTCACGTCAGTGACTAGCGGCACGCTGCGCATCGGGCCGACGCTGGCAACAGCAGAGGTCTGGGGCGTGGGCAGCAACGACATCGTGGATGGCAGTCACATCGCTTTCTGGACGCCTGCCGCCAACGCGTCAGGCACAGTGGGCGCATTCGCAGTCGTAGCGCTTGACGACACAGGGCTTCAATCCGCAACGCCCGTGGCCGTGAACATCGCAGTGCTGGTGACGCCGACCGCCGTAGCCGGCACGGTGGGTGCCGACACGCTTTTGGGTGGCGCAGGCGACGACACGCTTCGCGGCCTGGGCGGCAATGACCTGCTCGCAGGTGCTGGTGGAAACGACGTGCTTGACGGCGGTGCCGGCACAGACAAGCTGGTGGGTGGCGATGGCTCCGATATCTACCTGTTCCTCGCAACCGACCACACGGCAGCCGAAATCAACGATACGGGTGTGAGCGGCACTGACGAAGTGCGATTCGTGACGACCACGACCTCAACCCTCAGGCTCTATGCAGGCGATGTTGGCGTTGAACGCATCGTCATCGGCACGGGGCTCGGCGCTGTGGCCAACACAAGCGGGCTGGTCGCCGCCGGCATCAACGCCACCGCCTTGCCCAACGCTGTGTTCATTCTCGGCAACGCAGGTGCCAACGCGCTGGTCGGCACCGGTTTTGACGACACGATTGATGGTGGCGCAGGCGCCGACGTCATGACGGGCGGCAACGGCAACGACACGTTCTACGTGGACTCACTGTTCGACAAAGTTGTTGATTCAGCCACCGCCGGCGGCATCGACACGGTGTACGCAAGCGTCACGTTCACGCTGTCCACCAACGTCGAGAAGCTGTTCCTCACCGGCAGCGCGCTCAATGGCACTGGCAACGCTTCAGCCAACACGATCACGGGTAACGCGAACGCCAATCTGCTCAGTGGCCTGGACGGCAACGACACACTGGATGGTGGCGACGGCAACGACACGCTCGCGGGCGGCAAGGGCATCGACATTCTCACGGGCGGCGCAGGGTCCGATGTTTTCCTGTTTGACACCTCGTTCAATGCAGTGACGAACGTCGACAGGATTGCTGACTTCACACCTGGCACCGACGTGTTGTCATTCAAGGCGACGATCTACAAGGCGCTCGGTGCGCTTGGCCCGCTCAATGCTGACGCCTTCTGGTCCGGCCCCGGCGTGGTCTCTGGCCACGACACCACGGACCGCATCGTGTACGACACCACTTCGGGCACGCTGTACTACGACTCCGACGGCAGTGGTGCGGCCATGCCTGTGGCTGTCGCCATCATCGGCGACACGACGCATCCGGTCTTGTCGGCGGCCGATTTCATCGTCGGCTGACGGGGGCGTAACGGGCGCGTAACTTACCAGGCGGCCAGAAACGCAAGCAGTACGCGTGCCGAGTTCTCCGCAGCGATCTTGAAGAACGTGTTGATCTCGTTCTCGCCGTCGCCACCGCCTGCCAGGTCGCTCAACGAGCGGAAGGCGATGAACGGCACGCCGTTGCTGTAAGCCACGTGCGCCGTCGCGGCCGTTTCCATGTCCAGCACGTTGGCCTGGAACGTCTTGAAGGTGTATTCGCGCAGCGCGGCGTTATCGACAAACGCCTGGCCTGACACGCCGTTGCCACCCACGAGCACGCGCGGCTCATGGCTGAGGCACCGTTGGCCGCCCGAGCCATCAGCGCCGCATCGTGCCAGCGTGACGCTCGAGGCGCGGCGGGCAATGTCCAGCAGCTTCGCATCGGCCTCGAACCAGAACTTCTTTTCCGCACCGCGCGCGGAATTCACGCCCACTGGCCGCGGGTGCCACATGCCGAAGTTCGCGATCTTCACGTCGTCCATCCACGGCGGCGCGGCGAACTTGCCCGGCGCGGTTTCGCGCGCTGCGAGCACTTCAAGGTATTGGCCCCAGCGCTCGGCCACCACCACATCGCCCACCTTGAGCGCCGGGTTCACGCCACCCGCGATGCCGCTGAACACAACGTGCGACACCTTGAAGCGATCGAGAGCCAGCTGCGTGTTCATCGCCGCGTTCGTCATGCTGATGCCCGAAAGGAACATCACCACCGGCTTGCCTTGAAGCGTGCCCGTTGTGAACTCAACACCGTTGATGGTCTGCCTGTTCGGCTGCTCCAATTTGGATAGCAGCAGCGTCAGCTCTGGCTGGAAGGCCGAGATGATCGCGATGCGTGGTGTGTCTGTGGGCGCAGGTGTCGCGCAGCCTGCAAGCAGCGCCGCTATCGCGATGAAAAGGGCAAACAGTCGATGGCGCATGGAACCCTCCGGGAGATCAGAACGATGAGAACAGTCAGAACGGCCACCACCCGGCCTGGATGTCGAACGCGCGCTGGATGAACCACCACAGCGCAATCAGCGCGATCAGGCTGGAGCCGAATGTCAGCACACCGTGCCTGTAAAAGCTCGTCTTGCGCAGCGCAAACGCGACGGGCACGAACGCCAGCACGATGGCCATCTGGCCGACTTCCACGCCCATGTTGAAGCCAACCAGTGCGAGCACCAGCGCGTCTTGCGGCAGGCCCAGGTCGGCCAGCACGGAGGCAAATCCGAAGCCGTGAATGAGCCCGAACACGAAAGCCATCACCCAGCGCTTTTTCTCGATCGTGCCGCGCAGGTTGTTCAGCGCCGCGATCACGACGGAGGCCGCAATCGTCGATTCGACAAATCGCGAGGGCAGGCTGATCACACCCAATGCAGCGAGGCTCAGCGTGATCGAGTGCGCCAGCGTGAACGCTGTGACCACCTTCAGCACTTCGATGAGCGAGGTGCGCAGGCTCATGGCCGGCTCCCACTGCTGGCCCACGCGCAGCAGCACTGCAGGCAGTAGCAGCGACAAGAGGAACAGGATGTGGTCGTAGCCGATCCAGATGTGCCACATGCCATCGACGAGGTACTGCCGCAGCGTGTCCCACGGCCCCTGCGGCTGCAGCGCCAGTTTCTGCTCGGCAGAGTCGGTGCCGAACACCAGCGCCTGCGACGACGTGCTGCCCGGCGATATCCACTGCACCAGGCCGCGATGCGACGGATCGACATCGAACAGCAGCGAATAGCGCATCTTCAAGCCATTGGTGATGCGCTCGCATTTCGCGCTGAGCGACAGCACGGCGTAGGTGCCGTCGCTGTGATGATCCAGCTGCATGGGCGCTGCCGTGGACCATTCGCAAGCCTTGTCGCCAGCCGTGAGCTGCAGGTGCGACGTCGCGTAGCGGGTGATGTCGGCATCGCGCGTGCGCACTTCACCCCATGTGAGATTGCCGTTGCCATCGCGGTCGAGCTCGAGCACGTAGTCGAGGTCGCGCAGGGCGATGTCCCAGCGCACCGCGATGTCGTCCTTGCCATCGACGCCGCGCAGCGTGAGGTAGCTGTCACTCGGCTTGTGCGCCAGCGCACTGGCATGCAGCACCAGCGCAAACAGGAAGAGGGCGATGCGGCGGATCATTGCGTCGCTCCCTTCTCGGCCAGCTTCGAGGCGAGGGCCGAGAGGGTCGGGTCCTCATAGCGGCTCGTGCGCAGCCAGTCCAGCGCAGGCTGCGCTGCTTTAGCATCGCCTGCAGCCAGCGCCGTGCGCATCAGAATCTCCGCGTCGCGCGGCTCCTTTTGCGAGGTGTAGTTGCGTGTGGCGAGATCGAGCGCCTTCTTTGCGTTGCCCTCGATGTCGAGCTCAAATCGCGCGGCCTCCTGCTCGTGCAGGCGGTCACCGCGCAGCGATGCAGCCTGGAAGCGATCGCGCAGTTGCGCGGCCCAGCCCGCTGCGCGCGAATCGTTCGCGGCCTTGCCCGCGTAGGCCAGGCGCAGCAGCAGGATGTCGGAGCGCTCCCAGTCTTTGAGCAGCGTCATCACCTCGGCAGGGCGCTTTTGTGCCAGCAGGAAATCGGCCCATGCGCCCAGGAGGAACTGGTCTGTCACGCCGAGTTTGAGCGCTTCGGTGAAGTGCATCTGCGCCTCGTCCGTGCGCTGCAGGCGCGTCGCCATTTCGGCCAGTCGCGTGCGTATCCAGACGACGAACTCTGGCGGCAAACCCCGTGTGGCGTTGAACTCTTTGAGCAGTGCGTCGTAGGCCGGCTGCAGCTGGCCGGTGGCCGCTTGCACATACGCCGTGCAAGCCTGCGCCTGCAGCGGGTGGGCCAGCGGCACGAGGCGCGCGCATTCGCCGAGCGCCTGCGGGTACTGCGCTTGCACCATGTTGATGGCAGCGCGCCATGCAACAGGGTCCGGCGCCTTCGCGTCGAGTTCGCTGGCGCGCTGCAGGCTCTTCATGGCCGACGCGAAGTCGTGGCTGTATTGCTGCAGCAGGCCCTTGATGAGCCAGTAGTTCGCGTCGTTCGGCGCGGCCTTCTCAAGCGGCGCAATGGCTGCGGTGGCATAGCCCACATAGCGCGGGTCGCCCTGCGCCATCGCCAGGTCGAAGTAGCGCCGGCCGATTTCGATGCGCAACGCGCTGTCGTCGGGCCGTGCGGCGAGTTGCTTGCGAAGTGAATCGACACGGCGAATGGACGGGTCGCTGGCCGTGGAAGGCAGCTTCTCGACAACTTCGTCGTCGCTCTTGGGGGTGAAGGGGGCGGCAAGGGCGGGGGCTGCCGCAAGCAGCGCAACCATCGCTGCCATCGTGGGGGAAAAACGCATGGCGCGAGTCTAGCGATGTCTGCTGATCCGGGCCTGACCGGCCGCCGCGTTGCGCCGCTATTTCGTGCCGAAAATCCTGTCGCCCGCGTCGCCCAGGCCCGGCAGGATGTAGCCGTGGTCGTTGAGCTGCCTGTCAATCGCTGCCGTGTACACCGGCACATCGGGGTGCGCAGTGGTGAAGGCCTTGAGGCCTTCCGGGCATGTGAGCAGGCACACGAACTTGATCGACTTCGGGTGGAGTTGTTTCAGCCTCTCTACAGCGGCTATGGCTGAGTTGCCCGTGGCCAGCATCGGGTCGACCACCACCACATCGCGGTCCCGCATGGCCTGCGGCATCTTGAAGTAGTACTCGACAGCCTTGAGCGTTTTCGGGTCGCGGTACAGGCCGATGTGTCCCACGCGCGCGCCCGGCACTACCGTGAGCATGCCGTCGAGAATGCCGGTGCCCGCGCGCAGGATGGACACAAAGACGAGCTTCTTGCCGTCGATCATCTTGCCCGTCATCGGCTCGAGTGGCGTTTCGATCACCACGTCCTGCAGCGCCATGTCGCGCGTGACCTCATAGGCCATCAGCGAAGCCAGTTCATTGAGCAGCGTGCGGAAGCTGGTGGTGCTTGCCTCTTTCTTGCGCATGAGCGTGAGCTTGTGTTGCACGAGGGGGTGGTCGACGAGGTGGACGTTGTTCATGCGAGGCGACTCCTTCTGGGCTGGCGTGGCGCGGTGTATGGCGGTGTATCGCGGTGATTCACGGGCAACCGCGATGTGAAGCCGTCAATGTACTGCCCGGCGTTCGCAGTCGCGCAGCAAGCCCCTCTGCTAAGCTGAATCATCATGTTGCCTGCTCGCAAAGCCCTGTTCGCGCTCTTCGCACTTTTCGCACTTTTCGCAGCCGCTGTCGTCTTGTTTGCCGCTCCCGCCATAGCGCAGGATCGAGATCCGGTGTTCATCGACTACGGCCCGCGCGGCGCGGCGCCTGCTGCGCTGGCCACCGGTGTGGTCATGGGCTCGATCGGTTTTGCGCCGCCCATGTCGGGCGTGAGCGCGCTCAGTCTGCACCTGATTCCGCTGGAGCCGGGGCGCCACAAGGTCGAATTGTTCGCGGCCAACCGCACGACGCATCCGAACTGGCGCGAGCCGGACATGGACAACGCGCAAGGCCGCATCTGGGCGTTCGCGGGGGCTGTGCCAGAGGGCGTGTACCTGATTCGGCTTGCGGGCGTGACGGGCGGCGACCCGCGCGAGATTCTGTGGATCGAACTGCATCCGTCGCTGGAGTTGCAGGTGAAGGCGGGCGAGGCGATTTACATCGGCCGGTGGCAGTTCACGTTACCGGATGTGGAAGTGCCCGAGCCGAAGATCCGGGTGCCGGGGCAGCCGCTGGTGTTGCGCGAGACGCTGGAGGCCGACAAGGCGATGCTGAAGAAGCGGGGGCGTGCGTTGCCGGGGGTGATTGTGGATGCGCCTGGGGGGATGATGGGGCCGCGGATTTGAGGGCTCGAGTGTGACGGTTTGAGACCGGGTGTGCCCCCACCCCAGCCCTCCCCCGGAGGGGGAGGGAGCAAAAACGCTCTACCGCTTCATGATGCTGCCGAGCACGCCACGCAGGATCTCGCGACCCACTGAACTGCCAATCGTTCGCACCGCTGACCGCGCCATGCTCTCTGCCAGCCCTTCATGCCGGCCGCCACGCGGGCCGGTCGAGCCGAAGATCACTTTGCCGATGCCGTCCATGAAGCCGCCTTCAGCGGGTGCAGCGGGTGCTGGCGCACCAGCCGTGCCGGTGGGCACGCCTGTCGTGGTCGGTGCGCTGCTTGATTCAGCGCCAGTCGTCGCCGTGCGTCCCTTGATCTTTTCGTAGGCCGATTCGCGGTCCACTGTCTTTTCGTAAGCACCGGCCACCACTGACCCTGCGATCAGCGCCTTGCGCTGCTCCGGCGTGATCGGCCCGATCTGGCTGCCCGGCGGCAGCACGAACGCGCGCTCCGTCACGCTCGGCCGGCCCTTCGCATCCATCAGGCTGATCAGGCCTTCGCCCACGGCGAGTTCGGTGATGGCCGATTCGATATCCAGCCCCGGCTTCGGCCGCATCGTTTCCGCCGTCGCCTTTACGGCCTTCTGGTCGCGTGGCGTAAAAGCGCGCAGCGCATGCTGCACGCGATTGCCCAGTTGTGCGAGCACGGAATCCGGAATATCGAGCGGGTTCTGCGTCACGAAATACACGCCGACACCCTTGGAGCGCACCAGCCGCACAACAAGCTCGATGCGCTCGACCAGGATCTTCGGCGCTTCGTCAAACAGCAAATGCGCCTCGTCGAAGAAGAACACGAGCTTGGGCTTTTCGGGGTCGCCGATTTCCGGCAGCTGCTCAAACAGCTCCGACAGCATCCACAACAGGAAGGTGGCGTAAAGGCGAGGGGAGTTGAGCAGCTTGTCGGCAGCCAGGATGTTCACGATGCCCAGGCCCTTCTCATCCGTTTGCAAGAAGTCCTGGATGTTGAGCATCGGCTCGCCGAAGAAGCTCGTGCCGCCTTGCGTCTCGATCTGCAGCAGGCCGCGCTGGATGATGCCGATGCTGGCCGGGCTGATGTTGCCGTACTCGGTGCGGTAGTCGCCCGCCGTGTCGCCCACGAGCTGCAGCATGGCGCGCAGGTCTTTCAAATCGAGCAGCAGCATGCCCTGGTCGTCGGCGATCTTGAACACGAGGTTCAGGACGCCCGCCTGCGTTTCATTCAGGCCCAGCATGCGGCCCAGCAGCAGCGGGCCCATGTCGGAGATGGTTGCTCGCACCGGGTGGCCTTGCTCGCCGAACACGTCCCACAGCGTGGTGGGCGCAGCGAAGGGCTCGGGCGTGGGCAAACCGCGATCCTTGATGACGGCGGCCATCTTTTCGGGAATCTTGCCGGCCTGGCTGATTCCGGTCAGGTCGCCTTTGACGTCGGCCATGAAGACGGGCACGCCAATCTTCGAGAAGTTCTCGGCCATCGTCTGCAATGTCACGGTCTTGCCGGTGCCGGTGGCGCCTGTGATCAGGCCGTGGCGATTGGCCAGGCCGGGCAGCAGGAGGCATTCGGTCTGTGCATTCTTCGCGATGAGGAGCGGGGTGGCCATGGTGTGAAAAGTAGAATCAGGGTCACAGCAATATAGCAATGCCGAGCAGGGCGCAAAGGAACTTCATTCGTGGCCGGACACAGTAAATGGGCGAACATCCAGCATCGCAAGGGTCGCCAGGACGAAAAGCGCGGCAAAGTCTGGACGCGCGTCATCCGCGAAATCATGGTCGCAGCCCGCCTGGGCGGCGGCGACCTCAGCATCAATCCGCGCCTGCGCCTGGCCGTTGAAAAGGCCAAGGCCGCCAACCTGCCGATCGAAACCGTCAAGCGCAACATCGACAAGGCCACGGGCAACCTCGAAGGCGTCAACTACCAGGAAATCCGCTACGAGGGCTACGGCATCGGCGGCGCAGCCATCATCGTCGACACGATGACTGACAACCACGTGCGCACCGTCGCCGAAGTGCGGCATGCCTTCAGCAAGTACGGCGGCAGCATGGGCACCAATGGCTCGGTGGCCTTCCAGTTCCGCAATGTCGGCCAGCTGATCCTCGCGCCCGGCACGAATGAAGACAAGGTCATGGAAGTGGCGCTCGAAGCAGGTGCGCAAGACGTGATCACCGATGCCGATGGCGCGATCGAGGTGCTCACCGAACCTGGCGACTTCGAGGCGGTGAAGAACGCGCTGGAAGCCGCGGGCCTGAAGGCCGAAATCGCCGGCGTGACGATGCGTGCCGACAACATGGTTGAACTCACGGGTGAAGACGCCGTGAAGATGCAGAAGCTGCTCGATGTGATCGAAGACCTGGACGACGTGCAAGACGTCTTCCACAACGCGGAAATAGAACAATGAGCCCCCACGCTCCGCACCTTGTGCTTTCGCTGCCCCCCGAGGGGGCTGGCCTCCTAGAGGCGGCTCGTCGGAGGCACGAATGAAGGTTTTAGTTATCGGTGGCGGCGGCCGCGAACATGCGCTCGCCTGGAAGCTCGCCCAGTCGCCCAAGTTGCAGGCTGTTTACGTGGCCCCGGGCAATGGCGGCACAACGCTCGACTCGCGGCTTGAAAACGTGCCCATCACCGACATCGTGCAGCTGCGAAAGTGGGCCATCGACAACAAGATCCAGCTCACCGTGGTCGGCCCTGAAGGTCCCTTGGCTGCTGGTGTGGTCGATGAATTCCGCGCGCACAACCTGCGCGTGTTCGGCCCCACGAAGCAGGCCGCGCAGCTGGAAAGCTCCAAGGCCTTTTCAAAGGCGTTCATGAAGCGCCATGGCATTCCCACGGCGGAATACGAAACCTTCTCCGATGCAGCGCTCGCCCATGCCTATGTGGACAAGAAGGGCGCGCCCATCGTCGTGAAGGCAGACGGCCTTGCGGCAGGCAAGGGCGTGGTCGTGGCCACCACGCTCGCCGAGGCGCACGACGCCATCGACTTCATGCTGCTCGACAACACGCTTGGCGTGCAGCACAACGATGGCGGCGCGCGCGTCGTGATCGAAGAATTCCTCGTCGGCGAAGAGGCCAGCTTCATCGTGATGTGCGACGGCAAGAACGTTGCCGCGCTTGCCACCTCGCAAGACCACAAGCGCCTGCTCGACGGTGACGAAGGCCCCAACACCGGCGGCATGGGCGCGTATTCGCCAGCGCCCGTTGTCACACCCGACGTGCATGCGCGTGCCATGCGCGAGATCATCCTGCCCACGATCAAGGGCATGGAAAAAGACGGCATCCCGTTCACCGGCTTCCTGTATGCGGGCCTGATGATCGACGCCAAGGGCCATCCGAAAACGCTCGAATTCAACTGCCGCATGGGCGACCCGGAGACGCAGCCGATCATGATGCGGCTGAAGACCGACCTGTACGACGTGATGCTGCACGCCACCTCCGGCACGCTCGACCAGATCGACATGGAGTGGGACAGGCGGCCCGCGCTCGGCGTGGTGATGGCGGCCGAGGGGTATCCGCTGAATCCGCGCAAGGGCGATGTAATCACCGGCCTGCCCAAGCACGAGAGTGACGACGTGACGGTGTTCCACGCAGGTACCCAGGCGGTGGACGGCAACACAGTGACTTCCGGTGGCCGCGTGTTGTGCGTCACCGCGCTGGCTGATACCGTCAAGTCGGCGCAGCAACGCGCCTATGAAGTCGCGGAGCAGATTCATTTCAAGGGCGCGCAGTATCGCAAGGACATCGGCCACCGCGCCATCCGCGATCACGGCGCTCCCAAAAGCTGAAAGCGATCAAGCTATGACCGACGTCGACATGGTGCGTGACTACCTGCTGGACTTGCAGGAGCGGATCGTCACGGAGTTCTCCTCCATCGATGGCGGCCACTTCATCAAGGAAAAGTGGAAGAAGGAGAAGGGCGAGCCGCTGCAGGGCGACGGCATCACCCGCATCATGGAAGGCGGCTCGGTGTTCGAGCGTGCAGGCTGCGGTTTTTCGCATGTGGTGGGCGACAAGCTACCGCCCTCGGCCACACACAACCGGCCTGAGCTCACGGGCGCGGCTTTCGAAGCGCTGGGCGTGTCACTCGTGTTCCACCCGCGCAACCCGTATGCGCCAACGGTCCACATGAACGTGCGCATGCTCGCCGCGATTCCCGCTCAGGGCGAGCCGGTGTTCTGGTTCGGCGGCGGCATGGACTTGACGCCGTATTACGGCTTTGAAGAAGACGCCGTGTTCTTCCACAGCGTGTGCAAATCCACGCTTGAGCCCTTCGGCGCGGACAAGTATCCGAAGTTCAAGACGTGGTGTGACGAGTACTTTTACCTGAAGCACCGCAACGAGCAGCGCGGCATTGGCGGCATCTTCTTCGACGACTTTTCAGAAGGCGGCTTCAACAACGCCTTCGCGATGATGAGCTCGGTGGGCGACTCGTTCATTGATGCGTACGCGCCGATTCTCAAGATCCGCAAGGACACACCCTACGGCGAGCGCGAACGCGACTTCCAGCTGTACAGGCGCGGCCGCTACGTGGAGTTCAACCTGGTGTGGGACCGAGGCACGCACTTTGGCCTGCAATCGGGTGGCCGCACCGAGTCGATCCTCATGTCGATGCCGCCGCTGGTGGCCTGGGCTTACCAGCGCCAGACCAAGCCCGGCTCACCCGAGGATGACCTGTACACGAAGTTCCTCGTGCGGCGGAACTGGATTTGACCGGTCCCGGTCCAGCGCGTATCGGCGTGTTTGGCGGCGCGTTCGACCCGCCGCATGTGGCGCATGTGGCGCTCGCACGGGCAGCCGTCAGCCAGCTCGCGCTTGATGAGCTGCGCATCTTCCCGACGGGGCAGGCGTGGCACAAATCCAATCAACTGACGCCTCCTGACGACAGGCTGGCCATGGCGCAAATTGCTTTTGGCGGCCTTGCGCGCACCGTGGTTGACGACAGGGAACTGCGCCGCCCCGGCGCGACCTACACCGTCGATACGCTGCGTGAACTGGTTGCACAGCACCCCCACGCGCAGATTTTCCTGGTGATGGGGCAAGACCAGGCCGTGGCATTTCCCAGCTGGCGCGAGTGGCAGGCGATTCTTGCGATGGCGACGCTCGCTGTGGCAGCGCGGCCATCAGCCATTGCGGCGCATGACCACCCTGGCTTGCCTGCGCAGGCCCGGGTGCAGCCGCTGGCGCTGCCCGCCATGCCCGACAGTGCCACCCACATTCGACAACTTGTGGCTCGCGGCGAGGGAATCGCCGAGCTAGTGCCACAGGGCGTTGCAAGTTATATTGCCTCCCATCACCTTTACCAACGTACCTGATGACCCAAGAAGCCGCAGCCAAGAAAGACACGCAAAGACTCCAGAGAGCCATCATCGATGGCCTCGAGGATGTGAAGGCACAGGACATCGCGGTGTTCAATACCGAGCACTTGTCGCCATTGTTCGAGCGCGTCATCGTGGCGTCGGGGACATCCAACAGGCAAACCAAGGCGCTGGCCGCCAGCGTGCGCGATGCAGTGCGTGAAGCCGGCTTTGCCAAGCCGCGCATCGAAGGCGAAGAAAACGGCGAATGGATCATCGTGGACTGCGGCGCCGCCGTGGCGCACATCATGCAGCCGGCGATCCGCACCTATTACCACCTCGAAGAGATCTGGGGCGAAAAGCCCGTTCGCCTGAAGTTCGGCGCGGCCAAGCCGGTGATTGCACAGGCTGAAGAGCCGGCGAAGAAGGCAGGCAAGACGGCTGGAAAGACAACGGGCAAAGCAACGGGCAAAACCGCAGCCAAACCGGCAGGCAAGACAGCCGGCAAGTCAGCAGCCAAACCCGCAGCGAAAAAGCCCGGGAAGATCGACCCGCGCACTCAGCTCACGAGCGATCCGCGCAGCGATCCGGTGAACGATCCGCGCAAGGCGGCGGAGCCGGTGCCCGACATGGCACCCGAAAAACCGTCTCGCGCGCAAAAGGCAAGGGCGGCTGCGGCGTGCGCTGATGCCGCGGGCGCAGCGCCGGCAAAGAAAGCTTCTTCGCGATCGTCGCCTGCCAAGGCGGCGCCGAGAAGTGCGTCGCGCGCCCCTGTGAAATCTGCTGGCGCCGGAAAAAAACCAGCCACCAGGTCTTCCAGCAAGAGCCCTTCTCGCAGTAAATGAAGCTGGTGGTCGTTGCGGTCGGCCAGCGGGTTCCCGACTGGGCCAGCACCGCGTGGGACGACTACGCCAAGCGCTTTCCGCCTGAGCTCAAAGTCGAGCTCAAGGCCGTGAAGACCGAGCCGCGCGGCTCCAAGACCATCGAAACCCTGTATGCCGCCGAGCGCCAGCGCATCGAGCAAGCCATCCCCAAGGGGGCGCACGTTGTCGCGCTCGATGAGCGGGGCACATCGCTCACCACCGTTGCGCTTGCCGCGCGCCTGAAGGCATGGCAGATGCAGGGTGGCGACGTTGCTATCGTCATCGGCGGCCCCGACGGGCTGGACCCGGCGTTCAAGCAAGCTGCGCACGAGAAAATCCGCCTGTCTGACCTGACGCTGCCACACGCCATGGTGCGTGTGTTGCTCGTCGAGCAGCTGTACCGCGCCTGGTCAGTCAATGCCAACCATCCGTACCACCGTGAGTGATTTCATCTACCTCGCCTCGCAAAGCCCGCGCCGGCGGCAGTTGCTGGAGCAGCTTGGCATTCGCTACGAGCTGCTGCTGCCCGACCCGGGCGAAGACACCGAAACAATCGAGCAAGTGATGGGCTCTGAGGCGCCGGCGCGCTATGTGCAGCGCGTCACTGGCCTGAAGCTCGACGCAGCGTTGGCGCGGCTGAAGCAACGCGGCTTGCCGCCAGCGCCCGTGCTGTGTTCGGACACGACTGTGGCGTTGGGCCGCACGATCTACGGCAAGCCGCAGGACGAGCGCGACGCCGCCCGCATGTTGCGCGAGCTGTCGGGCCACACGCATCGCGTGCTCACGGCCGTGGCGCTGGGCGTCGGGCGCCGGCGCTTGCAGGCGCTGAGCGAATCCCGCGTCACATTTACTCCTCTCTCGCGCGCAGACATCCAGGCCTATGTGGCCAGCGGCGAGCCGATGGGCAAGGCCGGCGCCTATGCCATCCAGGGCCGCGCTGCGGCGTGGATATCGCATATCAGCGGCAGCTATTCCGGCATCATGGGCCTGCCCATGCACGAGACGGCGCAATTGTTGCGGCAGGCGGGGCGGGCCGCGACCTAAGTCTCCAGCGGAACCCAGGCGCCGCCTTTGTTACTCATTCCACATCAACTGATGAGGAATGCATCGTGAGTCTTCTCAGCCGTATTGCCGGCGCAGCCAGGCGCGAACGCATCCAGCAAACTTCGAGCGAGGAGTCTGCACCCCTGCTGAAGCCGGGCCAGGGAAAGGCCCCGCCCGCTGAAGCACACACTATGAGCGGCATGCTCGCGGCGGATGCCGACATCGTCCAGCTGCGTGACGATATCGCGGCAGGCATCACCACACTGATAGCCGCCGTGCAGAAGCGCGATGACGATCAGATGCTGGCCGCTCAGCAAGACCTCAATGCTGCGCTGCAGGGTCTCTTTGAATTCGGCCTCGCAGTCGACGAGGAACTGGCCCTGATCGTGGCTGAAAAGCTCGACGAATTGCCCGGCGGGGAACTTGCAGAACTGGACGAGCTGCTGGCCGAGCTCGAGTGGGATGGCGACATGCCGTCGGGCTTCCAGGTGTTGACCCAAGGCGTGAAGTCGGCCCTGGAGCAGCAGGCCATGACCGAGGCGGCCAAGGACCCCGCCGAGTTCGCACACTGGAAGCGTGAACACCGCGACATCGGCGTACAGCTGAACTGGCTGGCCAAACCCATGAGCGGCAGCACCACCCTGGGCCGTGCCGCAGCAACGCTGCCCAGCTTGATGGAGCGTGACGACGGCACCTTGCGCAGCGCGCTCAAGCCCGACGGCACCGCCCCGCAGCGACTGGTGCACGACTTCGAGCAGCACGTGGCCTTGTTGCTGCGCGACTGGAGCAACGCGCGGCTGGTCTGCCTGAAATACAACCTCGACCATTTGCCCGCGCCCTTGGACGCACGATCGGCTGGATGCGTGAACATCATTGCGCGGCAGCTCGCAGCTATCCTGGACAAGCGCGGCGTGAACGAGCCATTTCCCGAGCCGATGATCCTGCAGCTGGCCAACAACGCGATCGATCCGGATGTGCTGGCGGGTTGGTTGAGCGAAGGCCGGGTCGATGCGCAGCATGTCGAGTCAGTTTTCGCCCGCTGGTCCACTCACTCGCTGGAGCAGGTCGCGGCTCTTGAAGCACGCGATCCGCACAAGTACGGCGAACTGGCCGGGTACGCGAACGCAGTCCTGCACGAGCGCAAGCATGACGGGTTTGTTCCCGCAGCGCCCATGCTGGCGCACGCATCGGCGTCACGCTTTTTCCGCGTTGACTCGCGCATGTCAGTCGCCCTTGAGCAAGCGGCCGACACGTCGCGCAAGTTCGTCGCGCGCTACACCACCTGGGGTTCGCGCCTGAGCCTCGGGTCGGTGCTGAACACCACGCTGCGCTACCTCACACTCAGCGAGCCTGCACGCAGGTTCGGCAACTGGGTGCAGCGTGGGCATGACTCCGGCGCGCGCTATGCGGCGGGTGCGGTCATCAAGGGGCTGGCCAGCGTGACGGGTGGCGCATCGGCCATCGTGGCGAGCACGGTCACGGTCGCGGAAACGATTGTGTCGAATGTCGTCAACATCAGCGCGCGCGCTATCGGGGGCCTCACGCTCGCCCTGGCAGGCGCAGGCGCGAAGCTCGTGGGGCTGCTGAGCCCGTCGGCAGATCGCGCGGGCGACAAGATCGTGGGCACGGCCAAGGGTCTTGTGAACGGCATCTCGCTTGTGGCACCCAAGGGCCGGCAAGTCGCGATCCCGCCGCAGCTGGTCGGGCGCGCTGCCAAGCTTGCTCTGCTCGCGCGTATCACCGGCAGCACGACGGCTGCCGTTAGTGAGATGGACCTGCCGCATGGGTTCACGCGGGCGCATCTCGGCATCATTCCGCGGGAGATCCTTTCGGTCGAAGGCGGCGGCTCGGGCACGGTCACCAAGCTGCGTTTCGACGAGAAAAGGGGCGTGCTCACGGGCGACCGGTGGTCGGGGTTGAAGGTGGGTGTGTACGTGGAGGAAGACGAGCAGGGCAACGGCATTGCATTTCACCTCTCGTTTGTGGGCACGCAGGCTGGCCGCCCGGCGACGTTGAAAAGCGATGCCGCGCAGAGCTTCTTCGGCTTTGAAGACAGTGCATTCCAGGAGGCCGACGCACTGGTCAAGGCGTTCGTGCAGCGCTACGGCGCGGACCGCGTCAAGCTGCAAGGCCACTCGCTGGGCGGCGGGCTCGCGCAATGGGCCGGCATCCGCAACAGCGGCGGCGACTACCCCGTGCAGGTCACGTGCTTCAACGCGGCTGGCCTTCACATCGCCATGCGCAACCGCCTGGGCGACGCACTGATCGCCCGCTCCGATGTGGAGCACTTCAACACCGCGAAGGACGTGCTCAGTCAGCGTGTGGAAGGGGCGCGCTCGCCGTTCCTGGGTGCACAGGTCGGCCGCCGCTATGTCATTCCGGACAGTAAAGGCCACTCGCTGAGGCATCACGTGGACGGCCTCGAGCAACTGGCTGCGTAGGCACAAGCGCCGGCGCTGTTATCCTCGCGCCGATGCTGCAGGACATCCTGATCAATTGGTCTCCCCAGGAGACGCGCGTTGCAATCGTCGAAAACGGCGCCGTGCAGGAGCTGCACGTCGAACGCACGCTCGAGCGCGGGCTGGTGGGCAACGTCTATCTCGGCAAGGTGGCCCGCGTGCTGCCCGGCATGCAGTCGGCCTTTATCGACATAGGCCTGGAGCGTGCAGCCTTCCTGCATGTGGCTGATGTGTGGCAGCGCCAGCCCGACGGCGAGGCCCCACCGTTCGTTCGCAGCAGCCAGCCCCAAGTGCCCATCGAAAAGCAGGTGTTCGAAGGCCAGTCGCTGATGGTGCAGGTGATCAAGGACCCGATCGGCACGAAGGGCGCGCGGCTGTCCACGCAGATCAGTGTGGCGGGCCGGCTGCTGGTGTTCTTGCCGCAGGACGACCATCTGGGTGTGTCGCAAAAAATCCCGGCGGCGCAACGCGATGCACTGCGCACGCGCCTGCAGGAGCTGGTGGGCAAGGAGGGCGGCGGCTTCATCCTGCGCACCAACGGCGAAGACGCCAACGATACCGAGCTGGCTGAAGACATCGCCTACCTGCGCAAGACGTGGGCGCGTATCCGCGACGCGGCGACGCGGCTTCCCGCTACGTCGCTGCTGCACCAGGACCTGAGCTTGCTCCAGCGCGTGCTGCGCGACCTGGTCAGCGAAGAAACGCAGACGATCCGCATTGACTCGAAGGAGCAGCACGCTGTGCTTGCGGCATTCGGCCGCGAATTCATGCCGTCGGCGGCGGAGCGCCTGTCGCTGTACAAAGGCGAGCGGCCGATTTTTGACTTGTTCAATATCGACGACGAGATCCAGAAGGCGCTGGGCCGGCGTGTGGACCTGAAGTCCGGTGGCTACCTCATCGTGGACCAGACCGAGGCGTTGACGACCATCGACGTGAACACGGGCGGCTTTGTCGGCGCACGCAATTTCGACGACACGATTTTCAAGACCAACCTCGAAGCGGCGCAAGGCATTGCGCGCCAGCTGCGGCTGCGCAACCTGGGCGGCATCATCATCGTGGACTTCATCGACATGGTGCGCGAAGACCATCGCGATGCAGTGCTTGCCGAATTCCGCAAGCAACTGGGCCGCGACCGCACCAAGACGATGGCGGGTGGTTTCTCGCAGCTGGGCCTGGTCGAGATGACGCGCAAGCGCACGCGCGAGTCGCTGGCGCACATGCTGTGCGAGCCATGCGATGCCTGCAAGGGCAAGGGCATCGTCAAGACGGCGCGCAGTGTCTGCTACGACATCCTGCGCGAGATTTTGCGCGAGGCCCGGCAGTTCGATCCACGCGAATACCGCATCGTTGCGTCACCCAAAGTGGTCGAGCTGTTCCTCGACGAAGAGAGCCAGCACCTGGCGGGGCTGTCGGACTTCATTCGAAAGCCGATTTCGCTGCAAAGCGAGAGTGCGATGGGGCAGGAGCAGTACGACATCGTGCTGCTTTGACTGCGCCTTTCAGCTGATTGCGTTCGGGGGTGGGCTGCGGCCGTCGGGCGGCCGTGACCCACCCCCAATCGCTCAGTACGTCAATCAGCGCGCAAGAACCAAGCGCACCTGCTCCAGCACCCGATCGGGACCGATGGCGACAAGGCAATCACTGCGGCTTTGTCGATGGTCTTCGCAGCCCGCCTTGCCGCAGGGCACACAAGGCAGATCGCTCTGCAGCAACGTGACATTGCCGATACGCTGCACGAGCGTCGAGCGTTCGAAAATTTCGCTGGCGTTTGACTTTGCGGGCCAAGGCGCCCAACGCATCGGGTTGGTGGGGCCGAAGATGGCGATCACCGGCACTCCCGTGGCAGCGGCCAGATGCGAAACGGACGTGTCCGGGCCGATGTAGAGCGCGGCACGTTGGAGCACGGCCACGAGCTGGTTGAAGTCGAGCTGGCCGGATACGTCGAGCAACTGCGGCGCCGGCGCGAGTGTCAGCAGCGGCGCGATGCACTCCTTGTCGCGTGCGCCTGCGCTGCCGGTCAGCACGACCTGGCGGCCCATGGCCAACAGTGCTTTGACCAGTTCTTCGAAGTGCGCGACGGGCCACTGCTTGTAGGGCCACATCGAAGGCGCGTGGACCACCACGGCGCCGGGCTGCAGGGCTGCTGCGATGTCCCCCGGCAAGTCGCGCGGCGGCGGTGCGATCACATCGGCTCGCACGCTCGACTCATCGAGCCACGGCGCGATCAGCGATTGCTTCTCCGCTGTGACGTGCACAGTGCCTTGATCGCCTGCAGCGACCACCGTGTGCCTGAGCAGGACGCGCTTGACCCAGTTGCTGCGACCGGCAGCAGGCACGATGCCGGCGCGCTGCGGCGCGGCGATCCAGCCGAGCAGGTGGGCGCGGTCGCCGGGGTCGGTGACAAGTGCGAGGTCATAGCGGCGCCACAGCCGCGACGCCAGCGAACGTGCGTCGCGCCAGCCGGATTTCGCGGGCGTTTCGAAGTAGCCGTTGATGTCTGCGTTATTGCGCAGCATGCCCAGCGTGCCCGCAAAGCCGATCACGTCGATGCGGGCATCCGGCCAGCGCCGGCGCGCCGCGCGGATCAGCGGTGTGGTGAGCAGCACGTCGCCGATCTGGCGCGTGGCGATGATGAGCACGCTCCTGACTTCGTCGGTATCGCCATGGCGCGTGGCTCGCGCTTGCGCCAGCAGGCAGGCCACGAGGGCCATGTAGAAATGGCCTTCGATGAAGTCCAGCAAGAGCGAGTTGAACAGGCAGCCGATGGCGAAGGCGACGACCACCGCGCCGAGCTGCACGCCAATGGCTGGCGGCGCGCGCAGGGCCGCGCGAAATGCCGCTGCGAGCCATGCAATGAACAGCGCTGCGCCCACGATGCCGCCGCCGATCAGCTGCATGAAGTATTCGTTGTGCGGATTGGTGCTGCGCATCCAGTTCACGTTGGCGCCTTCTACCGGCGTGCGGTAGATCTCGTCGGCCATCTGCGCATGCACCTGCGTGTAGTTGCCGTAGCCCGCGCCGGCCACGCCATACCGCTGCGCCAGGGCCAGCGCCACACGCATCAGCTCGACGCGGATGCCGGTGGAGGTGACAACCGTTTCATCGCCGCCGGGGCTCATCGACAGCGTTTCCTTCATGCGCGAGCCTACGGTGCCCGATGTCCAGGCCAGCGCCAGGACCACCAGCAGGCCGGCCAGCGACGCGACCCATCGCACGCGGCGCGTGCTGTGCAGCCAGACCGTCAGCACGGCCAGCACGATGACGAGCAACTGGCCCGTACGCCCGTCCAGCCCGAACAGCACGGTGAACGCGAGGAAGGCCGCAACGACGCGGGCGGGCCAGGGCTGCGGCGTGTCCTTGGCGCGCATGACGACCAGAAAGGCGCACACGGCCAGCGCAAAGCCTGCCGAGATGCGCCGCTTGAAAATCATCGCCTGCAGTTCAGGATGCAGCGGCGCGGCCCACACCATCAGCGCAAGTGCCACAGCGCCTGCGAACAGCGACAACATCAGCACCTGGCGGCGTCGCGCGTCGCGCAGCACCGAATACAAAATCGGCGCGAGCAGCAGCTCCTGGTACTGGCTGATGGCCTGGCGTGACGACGCTGAGTTGCCGCCGGTCACCAGCGTCTGAATCACGATGTAGGCGAAGAGCCCCAGCCCCACGGCCATGACGGGCTCGTTCCACGGCGCTTCACGCCACAGCCGCCGCGCGGGCCAGAAGGCCAGCACCACGATGAGGGCGAGTGCAAATGCAACACCGGCCGACGAAAACGGCGTGAAGAACCCCAGGCCCGCGAGCCCCACGACCACGCACGCGTGCCACACCCCCGTCTGGGTGATCCTGTCTTTCATTGCGCCCCGAACTGCAGTGCGTGAAGCCGCGCGTACAGCCCGCCGCTGGCGACCAACTGCGCGTGCGAGCCGCTCTCGGCAATACGGCCCTGGTCGAGCACGACCACACGGTCGGCGTGTTCGATGGTGGACAGCCGGTGCGCAATGATCAGCGTCGTGCGGCCCGCCATCAGGCGCGTCAGCGCCTCTTGCACTTGCCGCTCCGACGCCGTGTCCAGCGCGGACGTGGCTTCGTCGAGGATGAGGATGGGCGCGTCCTTGTAGAGCGCACGCGCAATCGCCAGCCGCTGGCGCTGGCCGCCCGACAGCTGCGCCGCGTTGTGGCCCACCATCGTGTCAAGCCCATCGGGCAGGGCAGCGACCACATCGCCCAGGTTGGCCGCTTCCGCGCATTGCGCCACGCGCGCCTTGTCCATCTGGCTGCCGAGTGCAATGTTGGCCGCCAGCGTGTCGTTGAACATCACCACGTCCTGGCTGACGAGTGCGAACTGCCGGCGCAGTGAGTCGAGCTTCCAGTCCGTCACCGCATGCTCGTCGAGCAGCACCGTGCCTGCGGTCGGCTGCACGAAGCGCGGCAGCAAGTTGGCCAGCGTGGTCTTGCCAGAGCCCGACGGGCCGACGAGCGCGATCACCTGGCCGGGCTCGACCACGAGAGACACCTGGTCGAGCGCGGGCTGCGCGTCCTCGCGATAGACCACCGACACATCCTTGAATTCGATATGGCCGCGCGCCCGGTCTGCCGCATGCGTGCCGCCCGATTCAGCGGGCGTTTTTTCGATCAGGTCCATGGCACGCTGCACAGCGGCCAGGCCGCGTGAGATGGGGTTCGCCACCTCAGACACGCGCTTGATCGGCGCGATCAGCATCAGCATCGCCGTGATGAACGACGCAAAGGTGCCCACCGTGATGCCGCCACGGCTTTGCCACAGCGCGATGCAGATCACGATCGAAAGCGCTGCCGCCGCGAGCATGTGCGTCATCGGCGTGATCGTGGCGGAGGCCACTGCCGTCTTCATCGCGAGCCGGCGCAGCGAACTGCTCAGGCCAAAGAAGCGCTCGGCCTGCGAGGCCTGCGCGCCATGCAAGCGCACCACGCGAGCTGCGAGCACGTTTTCTTCCACCACGTAGGCGAGATCGTTCGTGGCGGTCTGCGTCGCCCGTGCGATGCGATACAGGCGCTTGGACACCGTGCGGATCAGCCAGGCCACGCCCGGCACGATCAGGAACACGATCAGCGTGAGTTGCCAGTTCAGGTACAGCAGGTAGGCGAGCAGGGCGATGAGCGCCACGCTGTCCTTGAGCAGGCCGATCACGGCGTTGACCAGCAGCGTTGCGCCGTTCTGGACTTCAAAGACGACGGTGTTCGACAAGGCGGTGGCGTTCTGCTCGCCGAAGAGCGCAAGCCGTGCATCGAGCAGACGGGCAAACATGTCGCGGCGCAGCAGCAGCAGGCCGTCTTGTGTGATCTTGGCCAGCGCGATGTCGGCCAGGAAACCTGCGAAGCCGCGCACGGCAAAGATCAGCAAGAGTGCGGCGGGCACCATCCAAAGAGGAATGCCGCCCGCCTGGAAGCCCTTGTCGAGCAACGGCTTGAGCAGGGCAGGCACCAGTGGTTCGGTGGCCGAGGCGACGATGGTCGCGAGGATGGCTGCGATCCACGCGCCGCGCGCCCTTCCGAAGTAGGGGATCAACCAGCGCAGCGTGGCCGAATTCGGCCGGATCATGTCGAAGGAAGGAGCAACGGGTCAGCCCTCATAATCGCGAGCACCAAATTATCTTCGACTTGTGTGAGCCCTTCTTCTGCGGTGCCCGCCAGGCCCGGTTACGACCTGACCGTCACAGTGATCACCCGCAATGAGGGCGCGCGTCTGTCTGCGTGCCTGGAGTCGGTGTCGTTCGCGGGCGAAGTCGTTGTTGTGGATAGCGGCAGCACCGACGACACGGTGCAGATCGCCACTGCGCATGGCGCCAAGGTCACTTCAACGGGCGACTGGCCCGGCTTTGGCGAGCAGAAAAACCGCGCGCTAGCCCTGGCAACAAAAACGTGGGTCCTGTCGATCGACGCTGACGAGCGCGTGACGCCGCCATTGCGCGAGCAGATCATGGCGGCCATGGCTCGCAACGATCACGCTGCGTATTCAGTCAACCGCCGCTCCAGCTACTGCGGCCAGTACATGCTGCATTCGGGCTGGTACCCCGACCGCATCGTGCGGCTGTTCAAGCGCGGCAGCGCAAGGTTTTCCAGTGACCTGGTGCATGAGTCGCTGCAGGTGCAAGGCAGCGTCGGCCAGCTCGAGGGCGACTTGCTGCACGAGAGCTTTGACGACTTCGAAGCCGTGCTCGACAAGACCAATCGCTATTCGACTGCGGGTGCGCTCGCGCTGCACAGCAAGGGCGTGAAGGGCTCGCTCGCCAAGGCCGTGGGCCACGGGCTGTGGGCTTTCGTGCGCACCTACGTTTTCAGGCGTGGATTTCTCGATGGAAAGCTCGGCCTGGCGCTGGCGGTCTCCAACGCCGAAGGCACGTATTACCGGTATCTCAAACTGTGGCTTCTCCAGCGCCGATGAAACTCGGATTCGTTGTCCTCACCTATAACCGACCTCTTGCTTTGCTGGCTGTGCTGCGCGCATTGGCGCCGCAGTGCACGAGCGACATGACCGTGGTCATCGCCGATGACGGCTCCACGGCCCAGAACGTCGCTGCGATGCGCAGCGCCATGCCCGCCTTCGCATGCCCGGTGCGGCACCTGTGGCACCCCGATGTGGGCTTCACGGCTGCGCGTGCGCGCAACCAGGGCGCTGCCAACGCCGATTGCGACTACATCGTGTTCCTTGACGGCGACTGCGTGCCCAACGCGCACTTCGTGCAGGCGCATGTGGCGCTGGCCGAGCAGGGCTGCTTCGTCAACGGCAGCCGCGTCCTGCTCAGCCCTGCGCTCACGGCGCGCGTCGAGCAACGCGAGGCAGAGCTGCTGCAAATGGGCACCGCCGGCTGGTTGCGGCTGCGCCTGTCGGGCGATGTGAACAAGCTCTCGCACCTGGTGGACTGGCCGGGCGCGCCCGGGCGCATTCATGAGCGCTTCAAGTGGAAGGGCATCCGCAGCTGCAACTTTGGCGTCTGGTATCGTGACTTCAAGACGGTGAACGGCTTTGACGAATCGTTCGAGGGCTGGGGCCACGAAGACGCCGATCTCGTGCTGCGGTTGCATCATGCCGACGTGAAGCGCAAGAATGGCTGGTGCGCCACCGAAGTGTTCCATCTCTGGCACGCCGAGAACAGCAGGGCCCGTGAAGCAGTCAACCGCCAGAAGGTACTCATCCGCGAGCACAGTGCTATCGTGCGCGCCGAGCAAGGGTTGGGGCAGCTCCACCATGGAGCAGCGCCAACCGTCACCGATCTGAATTGAACTGAACTCCAAACACGATGGTGAGACTAACGAACATGAATCAACCTCTTTGGGGCCGGCGCCGTGTGGTGGGCCTGCTGGGCGCCGCAGCCGCCTTGCCCGCCTTGCCGGCGCTGGCACAGTTTCGCGTGGAAGTCTCGGGCCAGGGCCTGACTCAACTGCCGATTGCGATTGCGCCGTTTCGCGGCGAAGGCCAGTCGCCACAGAAAATTTCTTCCATCATCCAGGCCGACCTCGAACGCAGCGGCCAGTTCCGCGCTGTGGACGCAGCCAGTGCCTCGCTCGACGAGACAGCACCGCCCGACCTCGGGCCGTGGCGGCAAAAGGGCGCTGACTCGCTCGCGGTCGGCAGCGTCACCAAACTCGCAGACGGCCGCTTCGACGTGCGCTTTCGCCTGTGGGACGTGGTGCGGGCACAGGGCCTGGGCGCGCAGAGTTATGCCGTCACGGCGGCCGATCTGCGGCTCGCGGCGCACCGCATTGCCGACTTCATCTACGAAAAGCTGACCGGCGAGCGTGGCATTTTTTCAACCCGCATTGCGTACGTCACGAAGGCGGGCCCCCGCTACAACCTGTGGGTCGCCGATTCGGATGGCGACAACGCGCAGTCGGCCCTGGCCAGTGCAGAGCCGATCATCTCGCCCGCATGGTCGAGCAATGGCTCGCAGCTGGCCTATGTGTCGTTCGAGTCGCGCAAGCCGGTGGTGTACGTGCATGAGGTCGCCACAGGCAAGCGCCGGCTGATCGCCAATTTCCGCGGCTCCAACAGTGCACCGGCCTGGTCGCCCGACGGGCGCACACTGGCTGTCACGCTCAGCCGTGACGGCGGCTCGCAGCTCTACACCATTGACGCCAACGGGGGCGAGCCGCGGCGCCTGACGCAATCGTCCGGCATCGATACCGAGCCGCTCTACAGCCCCGATGGGCGCATGATTTACTTCGTGAGCGACCGCGGTGGCGCGCCGCAGATCTATCGCATGCCCGCAACCGGCGGCAGCCCCGAGCGCGTGACCTTTACGGGGAGTTACAACATATCGCCCGCGATGAGCCCCGACGGGAAAGCGCTCGCCTACATTTCTCGAATCAATGGTCAATTCAAGCTGCAGGTGATGGAGCTGGGTGGTGGCGCCGTCGCGTCGATCACGGACACGTCGGCCGACGAAAGCCCCAGCTTTGCACCCAATGGCAGGCTCATCATGTACGCCACGCGCCAGGGCGGCGCAGAAGCACTGATGACCACCACGCTCGACGGCAAGATCAAGGCGCGCCTGGCCGGCCAGGGCGGCGACATCCGCGAGCCCGACTGGGGCCCGTTCCAGAAGTGAAGCAATCAGGAGGTATTGGAATGATGTTTTTCAAACGCACGTTGCTCGTCGTGGGCATTGCAGCCGCCATGGCCGGGTGCTCCAGCGTCAAGCTCGACGATGTTCCTGTCGAGACACGCTCGGCCGTGACGCCCAGTACAGGCAGCGCCCCCGGCACTGGCCAGAGCACCGTGACACCGGTAGTCACCGACGACGCCAACGGCAACCGCGGCGGTCCGGTCAATACATCGCGCCTGGTGTACTTCGACTACGACAGCTACGTGGTCAAGCCAGAGTTCCAGCGCCTGATTGAAGCGCACGCGGCGTGGATGAAGGCGAACCCTTCGCGCCGCGCCAACCTCGAAGGCCACACGGACGAGCGGGGCGGTCGTGAATACAACCTCGCGCTCGGCCAGCGCCGCTCGGAGGCCGTGCGCAGGTCGCTCACGCTGCTGGGCGTGCCCGACAGCCAGGTCGAGGCCGTGAGCTTCGGCAAGGAAAAGCCGGCCGTGCCGGGCAGCGGCGAAGAAGCGTGGGCGAAGAACCGCCGCGTTGAAATCGTCTACCGTTGATGATGGCCCCCACCGTTCGCACTGCACGCCGCCTGCGTCCCATTGCGTGGCTGCACGCGCTCGCTGCGGCTGGCATTGCAGTCGCTGCACTTGGCGCGAGCCCGGGCGCTTCGGCCGCATTGTTTGAAGACGACGAAGCCCGGCGCGCCATTCTTGATTTGCGCCAGCGCGTGGACGCCAATCGCGTCGCCACAGAGCGTCAGGCCGAAGACGCGCGCGCCGAGGTGCAGCAGTTGCGCCGCAGCATGCTTGAGCTGCAAACCCAGATCGAAATGCTGCGCGGCGAGCTGGCCCGCATGGTGGGCCAGAACGAGCAGCTGCTGCGCGAAGTGGCCGACCTGCAGCGCAAGCAAAAGGATGTGCAGCAGGGCATCGACGAGCGGCTGCGCAAGGTCGAGCCGGCCAAGGTGAATGTCGACGGGCGTGAATTCATCGCCGAGCCGAATGAGTCGCGCGATTTCGAGAACGCGCTCGCGGTGTTCCGAAAAGGTGACTTCCCGGCTGCGCAAACGGCCTTCGCGGACTTCATCAAGCGCTATCCGCAAAGCGGCTTCCGCCCGACGGCGCTGTTCTGGCTGGGCAACGCGCAGTACGCCAACCGCGACTACCGCGGTGCCATCGCCAATTTCCGCGCGCTGCTTGTCGCAGCGCCGGACCACCCGCGTGCAGCGGAGTCTGTGCTGTCGATCGCCAATTGCCAGATCGAGCTGAAAGACACGGCCGGCGCGCGCAAGTCGCTCACGGAGCTGGTCAAGGACTATCCGCAGTCCGAAGCGGCGCAGGCCGCCAAGGAACGGCTCGCGCGCCTGCGGTGATCGCGCACGATACCTCCGCTGACCTGCAACGCCGCTTCGGCGGGCTCGAACGCCTCTACGGCGTTGCCGGCGCAGCGGCGATCAGGGCCTCACATGTGGCCGTTGTCGGCATAGGCGGCGTGGGCTCCTGGGCGGTTGAAGCGCTTGCGCGCAGCGGCGTGGGCCAGCTCACGCTGATCGATCTGGACCACGTGGCCGAATCCAACATCAACCGCCAGGTGCATGCCACCGGCGCGAGCGTTGGCAAGGCAAAGGTGCAGGCAATGGCCGAGCGCATTGCCGACATCAATCCTGCGTGCGTTGTGCATGGCGTCGAAGAATTCGCAGACGCCGACAACTGGGCGCAGCTCGCACCCGCTGGCGTTACCGCCGTGATCGACGCCTGCGACCAGGTCAGCGCGAAGGTCGCGATGGCCGTGTGGGCGCAACGCACGAAGGCGCTGTTCATCACCGTTGGCGCGGCAGGCGGCAAGCGCCTGGCGCACCTGGTCGATATCGATGATCTGTCAAAGACCACGCACGACCCCTTGCTCGCGCAGCTGCGCTACCGGCTGCGCAAGTCGCATGGCGCGGCGAAAGAGGGCAGGAAGATCGGCGTAACCTGCGTTTTCAGCAGGGAAGCCGTGGCGCCGCCCGACGCGTCGTGTGCCGTGCCGGGCGATGCGACTGGTGATGCGTCTGGTGATGCCTCGAGTGATGGCACGCTCAACTGCCACGGCTACGGCTCGGTCGTGAGCGTCACCGCCACCTTCGGCCAATGCGCTGCGGGCTGGGTTCTTGATCGCATCGCGACGCGCAAGCCGTAACCCGCAGGCTATAATCGCTGGCTTTGTGGGACGTTAGCTCAGTTGGTAGAGCAGCGGACTTTTAATCCGTTGGTCACAAGTTCGAATCTTGTACGTCCTACCAAATTTCCAGAGGGGATGGCTGTCATGGTCATTCCCTCTTTTCATGGGTCCACCTCGTCCAGCCTGCGCTGGCCTTCGGTGGTCTCCAAGGTCCTCAGGATTCGCCGGAATTCAGTGGCAAGCTGCTCCCGGGCCGTGGCCTGAAGGTTGTGAAGCGCCCAGCTCAAGCTCATGGACCGGGTCGACACGGATCCTCGCTTCGAAGCGAACATGATGCAGTTGCCATACTCGCGGGAATCGACACACGCCACTCCTGCTTCGAAGACCTCGGCGACGGACTGGCAAATTTGATCGAATGCCGGTGTCGAGTGCAGGTTGTTCACGACCAGCAGGCCACCGGGGGTGAGCGCGTTGAAGCAGTCCTGATAAAACCCGGTGGAACACAGCTGCGGCGACTGCCCCTGCTGGGTAAAGCCATCGATCAGGATCACGTCGAAGCACGGCGGGTGGTTGTGGACGAAATCGGCACCATCGGCTTGCACCACACAAAAGCGCTCGCTATCGGCAGGCACCTCGAATTCGTCGCGCAATGCGATGACGTGCGGGTTGATTTCCACCACGGTGATCCGCGCGGCAAGATTGTGAAAGCAGAACTTTGGCAGTGACCCGCCGCCCAGGCCAATCATCAGGATCTGCTCGGGCTGCGCCTTGGCGAGCATGAAGCCCATCATGGTCTTCGTGTAGTCAACGTCCAGCACGGATGGCTGGCCGCGTTTCATGCTGCTCTGCACACCGTCGAAGTCGAAGTACATCGACTTGGCATCGCCGATGTCGAAGACCAGCGGTCGGCCGTGCTCGTCGTCGGGGGGCATCGCTGACGGGTTTTGCATGCGAACGCCATTATCCGCACCGGCGCGCAACCGGCCCCATGCACGCAGCGCTTCAGTCGAAGCGAAACGTGTAGATCAGGTCCACCGCGGTGCGCTCGCCCGCCTGACCACGCACGGTCAGCTTCTTCGACACGTCGTAGAACACGAACAAGGTGCCCAGCGCACCTGAGAGGCTGCGTTCATACGACGCATAGAAGTTGTCGGCAAACCGTTTGCCCAGCGTCACGATGGCGCCGGCGCTGCTGTCTTTTCGCACCGACAGCTGGTCAAGCCCGATGCGCGACGCGATCGTCTGCGAGCCGGGCTTGCGGTTGGTCAGCAGTGCCAGCGCCGCTTGCTGCACCAATGCAGATTCAGCGCCGTCAGCCGGGGCAGGGCGCCCGGTCACCAGCCATGCGAGCTTTTCGGCATCGGGCAGGTCGGGCTCCGAATACAGGCGGACAAACGGTGCCAGCGCAGTGCCGGTGATCAGCACGCCGACGCGCTGCGTGAGGTTGGGGCGCAGCGCGAGGATGTCCAGGTCGGGGTTGGATGCCACACCTGTGAACCGCACCACGCCGCGCTCAATGTCCAGCCGCTGGCCGAATGCGACGTACTCGCCGCTCGCTGTGCGCAGCGTGCCTGTCAGCCGTGGCTGTGAGAGCGCCTGCGCCGTCAATGCGAGCGTGCCTGCGATGCGCGCTCGCAGCCCGCGTCCGCTCACGCGGAAGTCGTCGCCCATGTCGAGCTCGACCGCCAGCGACAAAGGCCGGCTCGACTCGCGAGCCTGCGCGCTGTCGGCCTTGCGGTCCTTCACGGTGCCGGCAAATTCGGGCGAGCCGCGCACGACCACGTCATCACCCAGGCGCGGGGCGATGTCGTCGGGCAGCGTGATGCGCGCCTGGTCGACCTTGAGCTTTCCCTTGATCGTCGTGGCCGAGGCATCCACCACAGCTTCCAGCGAGCCCGACAACGTGAGCTCGCGGTCGGCGCGAATACTCGCGCGCAGGCGTGTGAGCTGCGCCGACGCCTTGAGTTGGGGCGCACCGTTGACCCATGCCAGGTCGCCGCTCGCCGCCAGCGTGCCGCCCGCTCCGCGCTCGCCCGCGCCGTGCAACGTGAACTCGTTGATGCGAATGGTGGTGCCTTCCAGCGTGCCGCGCAGTCGACCGCCGCCGAGCTCGACACCGTCCACCACCGAGCGCAGTGCGAGGTCGTCCGCGGCGATGGTGCCCGCGAGTTGCGGCTGCGCACGCGTGCCTGTCGCGCGCACATCGGCCAGCAGCGATCCGCGCAGGCGCCAGCCCGGCGGCGCAAGCAGCGACCACACGCCCAGCTTCGGCAGCTGCGCGCGCAGGCTCGCGTCGATGGGCGCGTCAGCCAGCCATTGCCAGCCGAGTGCGCCGCCCGGCGCCAGGCGCGTCACGAGCCGGCCATCGGCCGTGCCCGCGCGCTCGCTGTCCCACTTCAAGGTGGCGGTCAGTTGCTCGCCCCGGCTCGCAATGGCCAGGCGCGCTTCACGCACGCCTGCCGGAACGCGCTGGGCCGGGCCAGTGCCCGAGTCGGCGAGCACCGTCAGGTCGCCGCTGCGGCGGGCCAGCGACGCGTCCAGGCGCAGGGTGCGGCCCAGCGATGCATCCCATTGCCCGTCGAGGAGCATGTCGCCCGCCAGCGCCGAGCCGGCCAGCTGCGGCTGCAGCAACTCGAGCCAGCTCATGGGCAAGCCGTTCAGGCGACCGGCGGTGCGCAACTCGCCCGCACGGCGCTGCACCGGCTGCCAGATGAGCGTGGCTGGCGGGGCCGCCTTGCTGGCCGCTGCCGACGGCGCTGCCACGGACGCGGGTGCGGGGGCAGACAAGGCGGCGCTGCCCGCGCCCGCGTCAAAGTTCGCACCCGATCCGCGAATGTCCAGGGGCGCCTGCAGCGCAAGCCGCCATGCGCCTGGCGTCGACGGTTTGTCCTTGAACTGTGCGGACAGGCTCGCGAGCGTTGCTCGCCAGTCGGCCGCGCTGCCGCTCACGCGGACGGCGCCGCTGCCAGACGCGTCGATCGTGGCGCTGCGCTCACCTTGCTGCGCGGCAGCATGCACGGCGACGGCTGCGTTGCTCAAACGCCCCTTGACCGACGCCGTCAGGTCACTGACGGACCACGCCTGCACGGGCGAAGCAGGCGCTGAATCCGCTGCATCGCGCGCGGGCTGCAACATCAGCTGCTGCGAAGCCAGCGTCGCGTCGACGGCCGGGTCGCGCCAGCCACCTTGCCAGGCCAGTGCAAGGTCCGCCCGGCCCGCGACGGCGGGCCAGCCCGTGGCAGCTTGCGCAAATGGCAGGCGGGCAAGCCACGTGCGTGCCTGCGCCAGGTCGGTGGCACGCACGCGGAGTTTTCCGGAGCCCCTGGTTTCAGAGATGGCGCCGTCTGCCTGTGCCCCCACACCTGGAGCTTGCAGCGACAGGCGTGCGTCGCCGGAGCGGTCATCGACGCGATAGTTGACGGAGCCCGAAGCGCTCGCGTCGCTCATGCGCGCCTCGAACTCAGGCACCGACAACAGCCCCTCAGCCCAGCTGCCGCGTACGCGCAAAAGCGTGATGGCGACAGGCGGCAGCGATTTTGCGCGGTGAGGCGCGGCCCGCCCGTTGCCACGCAGGTTGGCGTTGAAGGCAACGCCTGCGCCTTCTTGCCGCACGTCGAAACTGCCGCCCATCGGCAGCGCGGCGAGGCGGCTGTTCAGCGATGAAGGGTTCAGGTCGGCAACGCTGCCCTGCACCAGCCAACCGGCTTTCACGTCGGCGGTCACGCGGGTCCTGGTGTCGGCCTTCGGGGTGGCCTTCACTGCGGGCCGCCACGAGCCGGTGGCCTGCAATCGGCCTGCGCCCAGCCTGGCCTCCAGCGACTTCACCAGGGCCGCGCCGGACCGCCATTCGCCCAGGGCCTGCACGGCGTCAACAGGCAGTTTGCCCGCGTCCCACGGGCCTGCGTCGGCATTGCGAATATCGGCACTGACTTGCCAGTTTTGTGCGCCTGCGGGCGTCACAGCGAGCTCGCCGGTCAGCGCCGTGTGCGGTGCTGCTTTCCACACGCTGGCCAGGTCGAGCTTGTCGAAGCTCGCTTGCGCCTGCGCGATCGGTTGCGCGGCCCAAGGCGTGATGCGCGCGGTGGCGCTGGCCTGCGTCACCGGCTTGCCACCCGGCATCGCCTGTACCTGTGCGGTGGCCGCCAGGCTCTCCAGCGGCCCGGCCAGCGTCGCATTGAAGCGCACCGGCACGCTGCCCGCACCGGGCACCGGCGCATCGAGCTCACCAGAGAGCGTGGCGTCGAGCGGCAGTGGCCCCTTTGCGCCGAGGCTGGCTTTGCCGCGATAAGCCGTGCCGGCCCAGGTGAGTTTGTCCAGCCGCAGCCAATGGGCCTTGCCGTCGTACCAGTAGCGGCCTGTGAGGTGATCGCCGCTCATCACCTGGGTGGTCACCCATTCGATGCGATCGACAGACAGATCGTCCAGGTCCACCTGCACCGGCAGCGAAAGGTCCGTCGGCGCCGTGCTCGGGCCTGATGGAGGGCGCTGGTCGGTGATGCGCACCAGTGCCGCCGAAATGCGGTCGAATTTCAGCGTGCCGCCGAACAGCAGGACGGGTTGCCACGCCAGCACGACTTGCTCTGCTTCGACCTGCAAACCGCCTCGCTGCCACGAGAGGCGCTTGATCGCGGCGCCACTGCGCAAGGAGCCTTGCGCCTCCTGCACGTCGATGGGCTGCAGCTGTTGCACGCGTTGCAGCGCCCATTGCAGGGACGACTGCGTGCCCGTCCACCACCACAACGCTGCCAGTCCAGCCAGCACGAGCACGATGACGCCCAGCAGGAACGTCGGCACGGGCTGCCAGTCGCGAGAAGGCCGGGGCTGCTTCAAAACACGAATCCCACTCGCATGTGCAGCCTGAACTTGTGCGTGCGCACGCCATAGGCCAGGTCGGCCTGCAGCGGGCCGACAGGGCTCATCCAGCGCACGCCCGCGCCGACGCCCACGGCCGCACGGAGGTCGCCCACACGAGACGCAACGGCGCCTGCATCAGCAAAGAGCGCGCTCTCAAAAGCGGTGCGGCGCCCGTTCCATTCAATGGGCCGCTGCCACTCCACGCTGCCCACCGCGAGGTAGCGGCCCGGCACCACCTGGCCGCCCGGCAGCGTGACACCGATTTCCCGCAAGCCGTAACCGCGCACCGACGTGTCGCCGCCTGTGCGAAACAGCTGTGTGGCCGGCAGTTCCGCCGCGGAACGTGCCAGCACCGCACCAGCCTCGCCGCGAATCTGCAGGCGCCCCTGTGCCAGCGGGCGCAGCCAGAGCCCGCGAACGACGGTGCGCTGGAACGGGCTGCGCTGCCCTGTGAGGGTGAAGCCACCGCCGAACTCTATGCCGACGCCCCAGCCGCGTGTGGGGGACGTGTCGCTGTCGAAATACCGGCCCGTCCATACGTAGTTGGCCGAGATCGCACTGCCTGCTCCGTTCTCCAAACCCGTCACAGGCAGGCCCGCCTGTGTTTGCACCGTTGCACGCTCCAGCTGCAGGTACACGCTGCGCTCGATGTGTTCTTCGCTGCGCTGGCGGCCCAAGCGCAGGCGCTGGCCATGGGTGATCAGCGTGTCGTCGTCCAGCCGCTCGATGCGCCCGAGCGCACCCCAACGCCAGCCACGCTCATCGGGAATGGCCGTCCACTCAGTCTGGGCTGAAGGCGTCTTGCGATCGATGTTCACGTCGGTCACGGCGCGCCAGCCGATGCCGGGCACGCGGTTATGGATGTATTGCACCGACGCGCGCGCGCCGCTGTCGGTCGTCAGGCCAACGCCGAGCACCACTTTTTGCAAGGGCGCTTCGCCCACGGTGGCCTGCACCGGCGCTGCCGATGGGTCCGACTGCGGGTCGACCAGCAGGAACGCCGAGTCGAAGTAGCCGCTGCCCGTGAGCCGCAGTTGCGCCTGGATCAGCTGGTCGCGGTCGTACGCCGAGCCGGGTGGAAGGCGCGCCAGGCGGGGCACGAGGCTCGGGTCGTAGCGCTTGACGCCGGTGACCTGCATTTCCCCGAGCCGGTAGAGCGGCCCTGAGTCGAGCCGCACGCCCAGGCGCGCACTATGGGCAGGCGCGTCGATGTCGGCCGTGCTCTCGGCGATTTGCCCGGCGAGATAGCGCTTGAGCACGAGCTCGCGCTGCGCCTGTGCCTTGGCGTCGTCCCAGCCGCCTTGCGTGAAAGCGCGGCCCGCCGGCAGGAGCCACTCGCCGCGTATCGTTTCGCGCTGGCGGATGGCATCGGCATCGGTGCTGGTGGCGATGTCACCTTCGAAGGTGATGGCGACATCGCTGACGACGGTGGCGGGGCCTGTATCGACAGCGATGACCACGACCGGGCGCGGGCCCGGCTCGCGCGTGACCAGCACGCGCGGCGTGAAGTAGCCCAGCGTGGCAAGCAGTTCGCGCACGTCGCGCTCGGCCAGCGTCATCAGGCGTGCAAGCTCAGCATCGTCGAGGTCTGCAACGTCGCGATAGCGGTTGAGCTCCAGGTGCCTGCGCAGCAAATCCCGCACGGCTTCGGAAGCACGGATGTCGATGTCGAACGAGGCAGTGGCCGGGGCAGGGCGTGCGGCTTGCGCAGCCACGTGGTGCGGCAGTAGCAGCGACGCAGCCGCTATGGCCGCGCCCAAAACAAACTTCGAGGCGGTCATGGATGCCTCAAGTATGCGTGCCTCGTAGCTCGCGGCACGTAGTCCTATTCCGACGTTGCGGCGGCTCGGCTTCAGGCTGGGCTGGACCCCGAGTCGCGAAATCCTTTATGCGACACTCGACCATCAGATTCAGCATGCAATAAAGGCAGGCCATGGCCACCCTCAACATCGGCAACAGAGAAACCCGGCGCGAGATCGTCGCGCGTCACAAGGCCCACGACCAGAACGGCGTGGAGCAATGGATTGATGAAGTCGTTCCGTCCACCCGCGAGCTCGACGCCAACGGCAACTGGTCGGCATGGACAGAAGGCCCGCGCCAGTTCTGGCACGGCAAGATCATCTGCGTGAAAAAAAGTGAAACCGAGTTCGAGCCGGTGATGACCGACGACGTGCTCACGCTCGATCAGCAGTAGCCACCGCCGTGATGGCGCGGCCTTTCGTTCGGGCCGCCTGGTGCTTCGGACGCCTGGTGATTAGGCCGCCTTGTGCTTGTCGGCCAGTTCCAGCCGCAGGATTTTGCCCATGTCATTGCGCGGCAGTTTGTCCACCCGCACCACCTTCAGGGGCGGCAGGCTGGGAAATGACGCGCCAATGCGCTTGATGAGCCGGGCTTCATCGAAATCCGCACCGGCGACCACGGCGATGTGAGGCCACTGCTTTGCGGCTTTGTCGGCCACCACAAACGCTGCAGCCTCGACCACGCCCGGCACTTTGGCTGCGACTTCGTCAATCGCGTTGGGCGTGACTTTCACGCCCCCGAAGTTCATCACTTCAAGCGCGCGGCCCTTGACGAACAGCTCGCCATCCGGGCCTATCGCGCCGAGGTCACCGGGGTAGAACCACGTATCGCGGAAGGTCTCGGCGGTGGTCTTGTCGTCGTCAAGGTAGCGGTGGACCTGGCCGACGTTGCGCGTGCGCACGATGCCTGTCTCGCCCAATGGGAGCGTGCGCCCGGCCTCATCGACGATCTCGATTTCTGCCGGCGGGCATACGTAACCTGTCAGGCCCGGGCGGAAGTCCACGTGTGCGGCGGGGGCCAGGGTCGCGGTGCCAATTTCGGTCGATCCGTACACCATCATCAGCGACTGACCCAGCCGCGCGCGGGCAGCCTGGTTCAATGCGCGCGGCAGCACGCTGCCGGCCACGTAGGTCACCAGGTCTCGTTGCGGCGTGAAATCGGCCGGCAGGCTTTGCACCAGTTGCTCCAGCTGCGCCGTGGAGACAAACAGGTGCGTGGGCTTGTCGCGCAGCAGCTTGATCAGCGGCTTGTTGGGCCCCACGGTGGTCAGCAGGACGACACCGCCAGCCATCCAGGTTGCAAGGGGCCAGACGATGCCGCCGATCGAGGGCATGCCCATCAGGCACAGCGTGCGCGACGTCGTCGTCAGGCCGTAAGCCAGTGCCATAGTGCGCAGGCGTTCGTCGAATTCGCCGGCCGTGAACATCGCGAGCTTCGGCAGGCCGGTGGTGCCCGACGACATGACGATGCGGGCGGGTTTGGAGGGGTCGAGCAGCGCTTCCTGCGCGGGCGCGATCGGCGCGGCCTCGGGGTCGAGCCACTCTTTGGTCATCGTGATGACCTTGGCGCCGGCGTGCGCGAGCGGTGCATCGGTGACCACGACGGTGGGCTTGAGCACTTTCAGGCCGGAAGCCGTGCATTCACAGGCCAGCAGGGCGAGCCGCGAGAGGGCGATGTTGACCAGCCAGGCTGCGTAAGGTGTGCCCACAACAACCGCCACGCGGCTGTCGGCCGGCAGGTTCTGCTCCTGCAACAGCCGCGACACGCGGTCGATGGCTTTGCAAAAACGCCGGTACGTCAGGATTTCAGTGTTGGTGACAACCGCCGGCTCGTGCGGCGACATGCGCGCGTGGAGCTGGATGGCGGCAAAGACGGAGGGAACGGGCAGTTGGGGCATGCCGGCTTTATACGCTACGGCGTACCCAGCCCAGGCAGCTCACGCCGCAGCACTTTGCCCATCTCGTTGCGTGGCAAGCGGTCCACCTTGATCACGCGCAGCGGCGGCAGCGCTGCAAAGCTGGCTGCCGCATGCCGCACCAGTGACGCCTCATCGAAATCCTTGCCCGCGACGACCGCGGCGCACACCGACTGATTGCCGCTGTCGTCATTGGCCATGAACGTCGCGACTTCGACCACGCCGGGCAGCTGCAAGAGTGCCAGGTCAATCACCTCTGGCGAGATCTTCACGCCGCCAAAGTTCATCACGTCGCGCAGCCGGCCCTGGATGTGCAGCTCGCCTTGCGCGCCAAGCACCCCCACGTCGCCGGGGTAGAACCAGCCATCGCGAAAACACAGCGCGCTGGTGGCCGCGTCGTCCAGGTATTCGGTGACGACGCCCTCGGTGCGGATGCGGACTTCGCCCGCCTCGCCGGGTGGCAGCGGTGAGCCGCTTTCATCGACGATCTGCACTTGCGCAGGCGGGATGACAAAGCCCGTCAAGCCCGGCTGGTGCTCGGCAATCACAGCGGGCGCCAGCGTGACCGTGCCCATTTCGGTGGAGCCGTACACGATCCAGAGTGATTGGCTCGGGCGCAGCCGCGTCTGCCTGCTCATGTGGCGGGGCAGGGCGCTGCCTGCGACATAGATGTCCAGCTGGTGCGTCGGCACGAAGTCGCGCGGCAGCGTCTTGACCACCGCTTCGAGCTGCGTGGGCGAGATGAAGATCGTGTTCGGGCCATGGCGCAACAGGTGCGGCAGCGGCTGGTCTTTGTGCAGGCCGATCAGCACCACCGAGCCGCCGGCCGTCCACGTCGCCTGCGGAAGCGCAAAGCCGCCAACGGTGACGATGCCCATCACGCTCAGCATGCGTGACGACGGCCCCAGCTTGTAGGCAATGACGTCGGCCCGCGCGCGCCGGGCCATCTCGTCGACGGTGAACACCGCGAGTTTGGGCACGCCCGTTGTGCCCGATGAGAGAACGATGCGGGCCGGCGCGTGCGGGTCGTGCTGCGGCTCGTTCAAAGGCAGCAGCAGCGGCGCGTTCGTCTCTGCCCAGCTGGCCTCGGCCTGGATGACGCGGCCCTGCGGATAGTCAAGATCGTGGTCGGCAATGACGACATCGGCGCGCAGCGTCTGCAGGTCAGCCATGCTGGCGGAGGCAGACAGCAAACCCAGCCGCATGAGCGCGATCGTCACCAGCCAGTGCAGGTAGCCCCAGCCCACCGCGACGGCGACGCGGCTGCCCGCGGGAATGTTCCGGGCCGCGATCTGGTGCGCGACCCTGTCGATGTGCAGCGCAAACAGCTTGTAGCTGATGACGGACGACTCGTTGATCACCGCCACTTCATGGGGCGTGCGCTGGGCGTGAGAGCGGATGGATGAATAGAGGGTGGTTGAAAAAAAGTGGCTCATGGCCACTCTTTTATACGCCTTGCGGCGTGGCTACTCAACCATGGGCAGGCAGCATCAGGTCTGCCTTCAGCGCGACGCGCACGCAGTCTTTGATGTGCTCTTCGCCCAGGTAGCGAATGGCCGCGTAGCTCATCATGGCCGACACGGCCTGGCCTGCGATCGGCACGTATTTGGAAGCCTGCTTGACGGTGATGCGCTTGCCCATGTGCTGGGCCATGCGCATGACGAGGTCGCGCGTCACGAACTTGCCGATCAGCACCGAGCCCACGGTGGCGATGGCCTTGTCGGCCTGCACGCGTTTGTGGGCGGGCAGTTTGTCGAGCTGCGCGGGCGTCAAGCCAAACTCGGCATTGATGGCCGGCATCAGCCGCGAGAGCAAGGCGGCGTCGACCATCCAGTCGAGCCCTGGAATCGGCACGGCGCCTGCAACTGCGCCTGCGATGGCGCGGCGGTTGAGAATCTTGCGGCTGCGGCGCACCGCGTCCATCAGGATCGGATGGTCGGCAGCGAGTTGGAGTGCGGTCGGCATCGCCGTAGTGTCGCCCGAAAGCGCCCTGGCGTGGGGTGCTGGCGGCTCAACTGGCGGGTCAGCTGGCGGCTTCGAGCGACTCCGACAGGGTCATCCACTTTTCTTCCGCCTTGCCAAGCTCATCGTTGACGGATTTCAGCCGCTTGCCGGCCTCCGCGATGTCTTTGGGGTTGGGCGATTGGACGAGTTTTTGCTCGAGCTGCGACTTCTCCGCCTGCAGCTTGGCCATGCGCTGGTCGAGCTGCTCGATCTCGCGGCGCAGGCTCTTGGCGCGAGCCGCATCCTGCGTGCGTTGCTGCGCCTGCGCCTTGCGCTGCTCTTGCGCGGCGACTTGCGGCGCTTGCTGGCGGGCAGACTCTTCACGCACCGCTTCGCGCCGGGCCTTGGCTTCGTCGAGCAGGTATTGCTGGTAGTCGTCCAGGTCCCCATCGAACGGCGCAACACCACCGCGGCCGACCAGCCAGAACTCGTCGCACACGGCGCGCAGCAAAGCGCGGTCGTGGCTAACCAGCATGACGGTGCCTTCGAATTCGTTGAGCGCCATCGACAGCGCCTCGCGCGTGGACAAGTCGAGGTGGTTGGTCGGCTCGTCGAGCAGCAGCAGGTTGGGGCGCTGCCACACCATCATCGCGAGCACCAGGCGGGCTTTCTCGCCGCCACTCATCGTGCCGACGGTCTGCTTGACCATCTCGCCCGTGAAGTTGAATGTGCCCAGGAAGTTGCGCAAGTCCTGCTCGCGGCCCGACTCACCCGAGTTCGGCCCCGCTTCACGCGCCAGGCGGAACATGTGTTCGAGCGGCGTATCGCCGGGCCGCAGCACATCGAGTTCCTGCTGCGCAAAGTAGCCGATGTTGAGCCCCTTGCCCTCAGTGATCGTGCCGCCGAGCGCCGGAATGTCGCGCGCAATGGTCTTGACCAGCGTTGACTTGCCTTGTCCGTTCGCGCCCAGGATGCCGATACGCTGTCCCGCCAAGACCGACTTGCTAACCCCCCGCAAGATGACCTTGGCTGCCTCACTCCCTCCCCCTTTGGGGGAGGGTTGGGGTGGGGGCACGGGTGTGGACGCGGCCATGTCTTCATCCACCACCGCCACATACCCAAACACCCCCTCCGAAATCGCCAGCATCGGATTCGGCAAATTCGCCGGCTCCTTGAATTCAAACGTGAACTCCGCATCCGCCAGCACCGGCGCGATCTTCTCCATGCGCTCCAGCGCCTTCACGCGGCTTTGCGCCTGCTTGGCCTTCGACGCCTTCGCCTTGAATCGGTCGATGAACTTCTGCAGGTGGGCGATCTTGTCCTGCTGCTTGGAGAACGCGGTTTGCTGCAGCGCCAGCTGTTCGGAGCGCAGCGTTTCAAACGCGCTGTAGTTGCCGCCGTAGCGCGTGAGCTGCTGGCGCTCGATGTGCACCGTGACATCAGTTACCGCATCGAGAAACTCGCGGTCGTGGCTGATGACGATCATCGTGCCGGCATAGCGCTTGAGCCACGCCTCAAGCCAGACGAGCGCGTCCAAGTCGAGGTGGTTGGTCGGCTCGTCGAGCAGCAGCAGGTCAGACGGGCACATCAGCGCGCGCGCCAGTTGCAGCCGCATGCGCCAGCCGCCCGAAAAACTGTTCACGGGCGAATCAAGCTCCGTTGTCTGGAAGCCCAGGCCCAGGATCAGCGCTTGAGCACGCGGGACTGCGTCGTGTTCGCCTGCATCGGCCAGGTCGGAGTGCAGGTGCGCGATCTCCATGCCGATGTCCATGTTGTCCGGGTCGGCGTCGTGCTGCTGTTCGGCGCGCGCGAGCGCTTGCCGAAGTTCGAGCAGGCGTGTGTCGCCGCCGAGCACGAAGTCAGTGGCCGTATCTTCAGTCTCGGGCATGTTCTGCTCAACCTGCGACAGCCGCCATGCCGAGGGCATGGAGAAGTCGCCCTTGTCTTCATGCAGTGCGCCGGTGAAGAGGCCAAACAGGCTGGACTTGCCCGCGCCGTTGCGCCCGACCAGGCCGGCCTTTTCGCCGGGGTTGATGGTGAGGGAGACGTTGTCGAGCAGAACCTTCGCGCTGCGGCGAAGGGTGACGTTGCGAATTTGGATCATTGATGCGCCGCAGCGACCCTCGAAAATGCCTGCGAAAAATCAGCGATCAAGTCGGCCTGTGCCTCGATGCCCACCGACACGCGAATGAGCGAATCGGCAATGTCCATGCTCTTGCGCTGTTCGGCGCCCATTTCCCAGAAGATGGTGCGCGCCACCGGAATGGCGAGCGTGCGGTTGTCGCCCAGGTGGCTGGACTTGATGACGATCTGCAGCGCGTCGAGCACATCGAACGGATCGACACCATCGACAGTTTCAAAACTCAGCAGCGGGCCGAAATTGCGGAAGAGGGCGGCTGCGCGATCGTGCTGCGCGTGGCTCGCAAGGCTGGCGTGGTGCACGCGCGAGACAAGCGGCTGCGCTTCAAGAAACTTCGCGAGCGCGTTGGCATTGGAGCAAGCCTGCTCCATGCGCAGGTGCAGCGTCTCCATGCCGGCCGCGATGCGGTGGCCGTGCTCGGAAGAGAGCGTCGCGCCCATGTCGCGCAGGCCCTTCTTGCGGATCTGCAGCAGGCCCCAGGTGGCAGGCGCGCCCTTCTTGTAGGCCGGCAGGATGTGCGGGTAGGTGGACCAGTCGAACAGGCCTGTGTCCGTGATCGAGCCGCCGAGCGCGTTGCCGTGACCGCAGATCGCCTTGGAGAGCGAATGCACGACGAGCGTGGCGTTCACTGATTTAGGCTGGAACAAGTCCGGCGTGGTCATCGTGCTGTCGACGATGTAGACGATGTTCTTCGCTTTGCAGATATCGCCGATGGCTTTCAGGTCAGCGATTTGCGTGCGAGGGTTGGCGATGGTTTCGACGAAGACGAGGCGTGTCTCGGGGCGAAGCGCTGCTTCGACGTTGGCTGCATCGGTTGCATCGACCAGCGTCACATCGCAACCGAGCTGGGTGAGGGTGTTGAACCAGCTGGCCGTGTTGCCGAAGAGGAAGCGGCTCGCCACCACATGGTCGCCCTTGCGCAGCAGCGCCATCATCGTGGAGCAGATGGCCGCCATGCCGGTGGCGAAGCAGACGGTGCCGATACCGTCTTCCATCATCGTGAGCTTGGCTTCGAGCGCCTGCGTGGTCGGGTTGCCTTGGCGGCCGTACACGTGGCCGCTCTTTTCGCCCTGGAACACGGCGGTGAGTTCGGCGGCGGTGGCGTAGCCGTAGGCGGTGGCGATGTGCAGCGGCTTGAGCACCGCGCCATGCTCGACGCCGCCAAGGCGGTCGGCGTGGAGGATGCGGGTGGAAATGTCTTTCTTCGTCGTCATGCCGCTATTGTCGCGGATGGCTGTTCGGGGCGCCTTGCCGCGAGTGCAACCGGCGTGAGCCGCGAACCGCTAGAGTGCCACCAAAGCCTCACGCGTCACCAGCAGCACCTGGTCATCGCCCGCACTCGTCGCAAGCCAAACAACTTCCAACTCCGCAAACGCCGCCTCGAAGTTCTCGCGCTCGTTGCCGATTTCGAGAATGAGAACGGCCTGATCAGTCATCTTCGCCGGCGCGTCCCTGAACAGCGCGCGAATGAAATCCATCCCATCCTCGCCTCCAGCCAGCGCCAAGCTCGGCTCTGCCTTGTATTCATCGGGCAGTGCAGCCATGCTCCGCGCGTTCACATACGGCGGGTTGCACAGAATCAGGTCATACGGCCCACGCGCCTTCGCAAGCCCATCCGACTCGATCAGATGAACACGCTCTTGCAGCCCATGCTTGTCGACGTTGATTCGCGCCACAGCAAGTGCATCCACTGAAATATCAATCGCATCGACCACAACGTCAGGAAACACCATCGCCGCGATCACGGCCAGGCTGCCGTTGCCGGTACACAGGTCGCACACGTTGGTCGTGCTCTCGGTGAGCCATGTATCGATATCGCCATCCACCAGCACTTCCGCAATAAAGCTGCGCGGCACGATGGCGCGTTCGTCCACGTAGAACGGCACACCTTGCAACCACGCTTCGCGCGTGAGGTAGGCGGCGGGTTTGCGGGTGGCGATTCGCTCGGCAATCAGCTCGTCGATGCTGTCGGCCTGCTCGGGTGATACAGCCATGTCGGCGACGCCGTCCAGGTCGTCGAGCGGCAGGCCCAGCTGCCACAGCACGAGCCATGCGGCTTCGTCGAATGCGTTGGTGGTGCCGTGGCCGAATGCAACGCCTGCGTCTTGCAGCCGCTTCGCGCTGGCCTCGACCGTTTCGATCAAAGTCATGCGCAGCTCACAGCGTGGCGTTCAGGTTCTCTATCGTGCGCCGGTAGATGTTCTTCAACGGCTCGATCTCGGCAACGGCGACGTTCTCGTCGATCTTGTGGATCGTTGCGTTGGTCGGGCCGAACTCGATCACCTGCGGGCAAATGCGCGAGATAAAGCGGCCATCGCTCGTGCCGCCTGTGGTTGAGAGTTCCGTCTCCACGCCGACTTCAGCGCGGATCGCAGCTTGCACCGCGCCCACCAGCTCACCCGGCGTTGTGAGGAAGGGCAGGCCGCCCACCACCCACTTGATGTCGTAGTCCAGGCCGTGCCTCGCCAGCACTTCCTGCGTCAGCTTCTGCAGGCCCTCAGGCGTCGATTCGCTCGAATACCTGAAGTTGAAATCGACCACCACGTTGCCCGGAATGATGTTGCCCGCACCCGTGCCGCCGTGGATGTTGCTGATCTGGAAGCTCGTCGGCGGGAAGAAGTCATTGCCCCAGTCCCATTCGATCGTGCTGAGTTCAGCCAGCGCCGGCATCGCCATGTGGATCGGGTTCTTCGCCAGCTGCGGATACGCAATGTGGCCCTGTATGCCCTTGATGTTCAGCTTGCCGCTCAGGCTGCCGCGCCGGCCGTTCTTGATCATGTCTCCGAGCTTGGTCACGGATGTCGGCTCGCCAACGATGCAGTAATCGAGCCGCTCGCCGCGTGCCTTCAGCTGCTCGCAAACGACCACGGTGCCATCCACACTCGGGCCTTCTTCATCGCTTGTGATCAACAGCGCAATCGACAGTTGCGGATCAGGGTTCGCCTTGATGAATTCCTCGACCGCGACGGTGAACGCTGCGATGGATGTCTTCATGTCGGCTGCGCCGCGGCCATACAGCTTGCCGTCGCGATGCGTGGGCACAAAGGGGTCGCTGCTCCACTGCTCCAGCGGGCCGGTGGGTACCACATCGGTGTGCCCGGCAAACACCAGCGTTTGCGCAGACTGGCCCTGGCGCTTGGCCCACAGGTTCGTCACGCGGAAATCCGCCGGGCCGCTCTCGATGGTCTCGCAGGCAAAGCCCAGCGGCTCCAGCCGTTCGCGCAGGATGCGCTGGCAGCCGTCGTCTTCAGGCGTGACAGAGCGGCGGGAAATCAGTTGCTCGGTGAGATGCAGCGCACGGTTCATTCGCTCAGTTCAGTTGTGGTCAGTGCTTGACTGTCAGTGCTTGATATCGAGCGTGATTTCCGTGAATGACGGCTCGTCTGCCAGGTCCTCGTCGCTCGCGCCGTCTTCCGGCTGCACCATGTCGGCACCAGCGGCGCTGTTCTGCAGCCGCCATTGCAAGTTGGTGGGCGAGTCGGCGTAGGCAAGGCCTTCTTTCTTGTCGACGATGCCATCGATGATCAGGCGCGCAATGTCTTGCTCGAATGTCTGCGAGCCTTCGGCCATCGACTTTTCCATTGCTTCCTTCACGCCGGAGAAGTCGCCTTTTTCGATCAGCTCGGACACGAGCTTCGTGTTCAACATGATTTCCATCGCCGGCGCGCGCGAGCCGTGCACCGTGCGCAGCAGGCGCTGCGACACGATGGCCTTCATGGCAGAGGCCAGGTCGCCCAGCATCGTGGGCCGCACTTCAACAGGGTAGAACGACAGCACGCGGTTGAGCGCCTGGTAGCTGTTGTTGGCGTGCATGGTGGCCAGGCACAGGTGGCCTGATTGCGCATAAGCAATCGCGGCGGACATCGTTTCACGGTCGCGGATTTCGCCGACCAGAATCACGTCGGGCGCTTGGCGCAACGCATTTTTCAGCGCGGTTTGCATCGAGAGCGTGTCGCTGCCGACTTCGCGCTGGTTGACGATGGACTTCTTGTTCTTGAACAGAAATTCAACCGGGTCTTCGATGGTGAGGATGTGGCCCGACACCTTCTCATTGCGGTAGTCCATCATCGAAGCGAGCGTCGTGCTCTTGCCAGCGCCCGTCGCGCCCACCATAAGTAGCAGGCCGCGCTTTTCCATGATCAGGTCGCCCAGGATCATTGGCACCTGCAGGCTGGCCAGGGGCGGAATGTCTGTCGTGATGTAGCGGATGACGGCGGCGTACGTGCCGCGCTGGCGCATTGCCGAGAAGCGGAAGTTGCCCACGCCTTCGACAGCGCTCGCCATGTTCAGCTCGCCGGTCTGCTCCAGCTCTTCCATGCGGTGGGCGGGCAGCACTTCGGCCAGCAGCGTTTTTGGCGCGTCGGGCGGCAGCAGCTGGTTGTTGATGGGCAGGCACTGGCCGTTGATCTTGATCAGCGCGGGTGCGTGCGCTGACAGGTAAACGTCCGACGCCTTCTTCTCGCCCATCAGGCGAAGGATTCGCTCCATCGTGCCCATCAGCTTCTCCTCGTTGTAGCGCTTGTTGTTCAGTCGCGCAGCAAATCGTTCAGGCTCGTCTTGGCTCGTGTCTGCGCGTCCACGCGCTTGACGATCACCGCTGCATACAGGCTGTACTTGCCATCGGCGCTGGGCAGGTTGCCCGACACGACGACGGAGCCAGCCGGCACCCGGCCATAGGTGACCGTGCCCGTGGCCCGGTCGTAGATCTTGGTGCTCTGGCCAATGTACACGCCCATCGACAGAACCGAGTTCTCTTCGACGATCACGCCTTCCACCACTTCGGAGCGCGCCCCGATGAAGCAGTTGTCTTCAATGATGGTGGGGTTGGCCTGCATCGGCTCCAGCACGCCGCCAATGCCGACGCCGCCAGACAAGTGCACGTTCTTGCCGATCTGCGCGCAGCTGCCCACAGTGGCCCACGCATCGACCATTGAGCCTTCATCGACGTACGCGCCAATGTTCACAAAGCTGGGCATCAGAATCGCGCCCTTGGCGATGTAGCTGCCGCGGCGTGCCACAGCGGGCGGCACCACGCGAACGCCCGTGGCGGCCATCTCTTGCGCTGACAGGTGCGCGAACTTGGTAGGCACCTTGTCGTAGAAGGCCAGGTCGCCCGAACGCATGATGGCGTTGTCTTTCAGGCGGAACGACAGCAGCACGGCCTTCTTGAGCCATTGGTGCACCGTCCATTGGCCAACGGCCTGCCGCGTGGCGATTCGCAAGTGGCCGTTGTTCAGTTCGGCGATTACATGTTCGACAGCATCGACGACCTCTTTGGAGGCGGTGGCAGCAGTGAAGTTGGCGCGGTTTTCCCACGCGTCGTCGATGATTTTCTGGAGCTGGTCGGACATGTTGTTAACTGGTTTTTCAGGAACGGTTCTTGACGAATTGCACGATGCGTTGCGCGGCTTCGAGGCATTCAGCGGTTTCGGCGACGAGCGCCATGCGAATGCGACCCGCGCCAGGATTCGCCCCGGCGCTCCCATCGCGCGCGAGATAGCTGCCGGGCAACACCGTCACATTGTATTGAGCGTACAGCTCGCGAGCGAAGTCCACATCGCTGCCTTTGACTCCAGCCCACAGGTAAAAACCCGCGTCGGGTAGCTGCACGTCGAGCACCGAGGCGAGCAGCGGCGTGACTTCGGCGAATTTCTTGCGGTACATGTCGCGGTTTTCAACGACGTGCTTCTCGTCTTCCCACGCGGCGGCGCTGGCGCGCTGCACCACCGGGCTCATCGCGCTGCCGTGATAGGTGCGATACAGCAGGAACTGCTTGATGTACGCCGAGTCGCCAGCGACAAAGCCGCTGCGCAGGCCCGGTACGTTGCTGCGCTTGGAAAGCGAGGTGAATGACACAAGCCGGCGGAAATCCGAGCGGCCCAGCTTGCTCGCCGCCTGCATGCCGCCCAGCGGCGGCTCGTCGCGGAAGTAAATCTCGCTGTAGCACTCGTCCGACGCGATCACGAAGCCGAATCTGTCTGACAGGGCGAAGAGCTTCTTCCACTCTTCCAGCGGCATCACCGCGCCCGTCGGGTTGCCGGGCGAGCACACGTAGATCAGCTGCGTGCGCGCCCAGATATCGAGCGGAACGCTGTCCCAATCGACAGCGAAGTTGCGCTTCGGATCGACAGGCGCAAAGTAGGGCTGGGCGCCGGCCAGCAGCGCCGCGCCCTCATAGATTTGGTAGAACGGATTCGGGCAGACCACGACCGGGTTTTGCGACGGGTCGATCACCGTCTGCGCAAAAGCAAACAGCGCCTCGCGCGAGCCGTTCACCGGCAGCATCTGCGTGTTGGTATCGACGACCAGGCCATAGCGCGTCATCTGCCACTTGCGAAAAGCATCGCGCAGCTTGGGCTCGCCCGCAGTGCCCGGGTATTGCGCCAGGCCATCGAGCGACGAGGTCAGCGCGTGCTTGATGAATTCGGGGGTGGGGTGCTTGGGCTCGCCGATGCCCAGGCTGATGGGGCGGTAGTCGGCGTTGGGCGTGATGCCGACAAACAACTGGCGCAGCCGCTCGAAGGGGTAGGGCTGCAGGCGGGACAACATCGGGTTCATCCGGCGGATTATCCCGGAGTCCGCATCTTCGCGACGCGCCATCCAGGCTGGCCTTGCAGCCGCGGCGCAACCGCTGTCCAATGCGGCTGATATGGCCCGTCTGCGACTCTCCGACGCGCGTTTCCTTCTGGCGTGGCTGCTGCCGTTCTCGCTGTTGCTCAATCTCACGAGGCATCCAGAGCAAGCCGCCATCGGCACGCTTATCACGTGGGCCGCAGTGGCCGCCATCGACCAGTGGTGGCCGGGCGCACAGCGTTCGCCAGCGGCGGGCGCTGCGAACCCGCTGCTGTCGTGGGTGCTGCGCCTGTTTGTTCCCCTGCAATGCCTGATGCTGGTGGTAGGGCTGCTCGTGGTGCGCGAGGGCGACTGGTGGCGCGTGCTGGGCTTGTCGTTTGCCGTCGGTTTTGTGACCGGCGCGCAAGGCATCACGTTCGCGCATGAGCTGGGCCACAGCCGCAACCGGGTCGATCGCGCGCTGGGCTGGCTGCTGATGGCCAGCGTGAACTACAGCCACTTCATGGTCGAGCACTATCGCGGCCACCATCCGCGCGCTGCAACGTTCGACGACCCGGCCACGGCCCGGCGAGGTGAAACGCTGTGGGGATTTCTGCCGCGCACGTTAGGCGGCAGTTTCATGAGCGGCTGGCGGCTCGAAGCGATCCGGCTGCGGCAGTTCGGCAAGTCGTGGATGGCGAGCCCGCTTGCGTGGGCGTCAGGGCTGAACGTGCTGATCGTCGCAGTGTTCGCGATTGCCGGTGAGTGGAAGATGCTCGCGTTCTGGCTGGGCCAATCAGCCTTCGCCATCTGGCTGCTGGAAACCGTGAACTACATCGAGCACTACGGCCTGCAGCGCAGTGTGGATGCCGACGGCAAGCGCGACCCCTTCGGCGTGCCGCATGCATGGAATGCGGACCATGTCGTGTCGAACAGCCTGCTGGCCAACCTGCAGCGCCATTCCGACCACCACACCCACGCGTGGAAGCCGTTCCCGGAGCTGGAGCCTTTGCCCGGGCCGCAATTGCCCACGGGCTACGCGGGCTGCCTGCTGCTGGCTGCGGTGCCGCCGTTGTGGTTCCGGCTCATGCACCCGCGGCTGGACGCTGCGCGCTAAAAAATTTCTCCACCAGCAACGTTGTTCATTTCTGGCGTTTGGTGGTGGGTTTGGATTTGTTGTTGGCAACGAGCGCGAAGCGGGCCAGCGCGCGTTCCCACATCTTGTCGAGCTCGTCGCGCAGCACGGCGATGCTTTCGGGCTTGACCGAATAGACGTTGCGCGTGCCTTCGCTGCGTACGCTGACGAGCTCGACCGATTCAAGCAGCCGCAGATGTTTGGAGACGGCGGGCCGGCTCACGGGCAGCTTGTCCGCAATTTCGCCGACAGAGCGCTCGCCCTCGATCAGCAGGCGCACGATCTGCTCGCGCGTGGGGTCGGCCAGCGCCGCGTGCAGGGCAGAGGCACGCGTCATGACGCGAAAGCCGCATGGGCGTTGAACCACGGCCGGACTTCGAATAGCAGCAAGCCGGACATCACGGTGGGGTCAGACGACGCGACCGCTTCCACATCCTCGCGGCTCACACCGACGCGAAACACCATCATCCCGCCGGACGTCTCGTCCAGAAACGGCCCGCCACCGAATGACTTGCCCGCTGCCGCCTGCACGCGGTAGTGATCGACATGCGCCTGCAGGCCCGGCTGCTCACGAAACGGCACACCGGCCACCCAGGCCGGGCCGGGGCGATGAAACACGACGAACTGCACCTGCATGGCGGCTTCTCCTGCTGTGATTTTGCCGACATGGTAACCATACAGTTACGGTAACGCAAGGGTTACGGCCTTGCCGCTATCATCGCCTTCAGTCAGAACAGCGGGCAGGGCCAGTGCGTCTCAATTCGATCAAGTTATCCGGCTTCAAATCCTTTGCCGACCCCACCAACTTCATGCTCCCAGGCCAGCTGGTGGGCGTTGTGGGGCCCAACGGCTGCGGCAAGTCGAACATCATGGATGCCGTGCGGTGGGTGCTGGGCGAGTCGCGCGCCAGCGAGCTGCGCGGCGAATCCATGCAGGACGTGATCTTCAATGGCACGACGACGCGCAAACCTTCGTCGCGCTCGTCTGTTGAACTCATCTTTGACAACGCCGATCACCGTGCCGGCGGCCAGTGGGCGCAGTTTGCCGAGATCGCCGTCAAGCGCGTGCTGACGCGCGACGGCACTTCCAGCTACTACATCAACAACCAGCCCGTGCGCCGCCGCGACGTGCAGGACGTGTTCCTGGGCACGGGCCTGGGCCCACGCGCCTACGCCATCATCGGCCAGGGCACGATCAGCCGCATCATCGAGTCCAAGCCTGAAGAGCTGCGCCTGTTCCTCGAAGAAGCTGCGGGCGTGTCGAAGTACAAAGAGCGCCGACGCGAGACGGAAAACCGCCTGTCTGACACGCGCGAGAACCTCACGCGCGTTGAAGACATCCTGCGCGAGCTCAACTCCAACCTCGACAAGCTCGAAAAGCAAGCTGAGGTTGCACAGACTTACAACGCCCTGCAAGCCGACGCCACGCTCAAGCAGCACCAGCAGTGGTTCCTCAAGCGCGCCGAGAGCGAGGCGGACCAGGCGAAGGTCAAGTCAGACGCCGAGAAGTCCGTCAACGAGCTCGAATCGAAGATCGCTGATCTGCGCCACATCGAAAGCGAGCTGGAGACGATTCGCCAGGCGCACTATGCGGCGGGCGACCAGGTGAACCAGTCGCAAGGCCTGCTCTATGAGGCGAGCGCCGAAGTGGGGCGGCTTGAGGCGGAAATCCGCTTCGTGGTCGAAGGCCGCCAGCGTGTGGAGCAACGGCTGATCCAGCTGAAGGAACAGGCCACGCACTGGGGCACGCGCAAGGACGAAGCGCTGGCTGAGATTGATACGCTGGCCGGGCAAGCCGTTGACGCTGAAGAGAAGGCCGCGCTGCTCGCTGCGCAAGTTGAAGAGCAGGGCATGCAGATGCCCGATCTGGAAGAGGCCGTTCGCACGGCGCAGGCTGCAGCCAACGAGCAGCGCACCAGCGTCGCGCAGGTGCAGCAGCAAATCCAGGTGCTGGCCGCCGACCAACGCAATATTGAAGAGCAGTCGCGCCAGTTCAGCCAGCGGCGCGAGCGGCTCGTTGCCGACAAGAATGCACTGGCCGCGCCCGATGAAACCCGGCTTGAAAACCTGCGCACGCAGCTCGCCGCAGCACAGGAAGCCGCCGAGACGGCCGATGCGCGCCTGCACGAGCTGCAAGACCAGGTGCCGCAGCTCGACGATGAGCGCCGCAATCGCCAGCAGGCCGTCAACACGGAAAGCCACAAGCAAAGCGACTTTTCTGCCCGCATGGAAGCGCTGAAGGCGCTGCAGGAAAAGGTCAAGACCGACGACAAGCTCAAGCCCTGGCTCGCACGCCACGGCCTGGATGGCCTGCAGGGCCTGTGGAGCCGCATCCACATCGAACAAGGCTGGGAAAACGCGCTGGAAGCCGCGCTGCGCGAGCGGATGAACTCGCTGGAAGTCTCGCGGCTGGACATGGTGCGCGCCTTCGGCAACGACGCGCCGCCCGCCAAGCTCGCGTTCTACAGCCAGCCGCAAGCTGGTGTGCCTGAACCCGCTGGCGCGCTGCCGCGTCTGGCAGACCTGCTGCGCCTGAACGACGCAGGCCAGAAGGCTCTGCTGACTGACTGGCTGCACGGCTGCTACACCGCAGCCTCATTTGAAGATGCGCTGGCCGCACGCGACAAGCTCGCTGCCGGCGAGGCGATTTACGTCAAGGGCGGTCACGCCGTCACGCCGCACAGCGTCACGTTCTATGCGCAGGATTCCGCGCAGGCGGGCTTGCTCGCGCGCCAGCAGGAAATCGAGAACCTTGAAAAGCAGTTGCGCGCGCAATCGCTGATTGCTGAAGAGGCCAGGTCGGCGCTGGTCCGCGCTGAGGCCGCCTACACCGATGCATCGCAGCGCCTTGTCACGGCCCGCCGCGACGCGGGCGAGACGCAAAGCCGCGCGCATGAGCTGCAAGTCGAATACCTGCGCCTGACGCAGCTGGCCGAGCAGACGCGCGCGCGCAGCGAGCAGCTGATGAGCGACTTGTCTGAAGTCGATGCCATGCTGGAAGACCTGCAGGAGCGCCGAGTGACGGCAGAAGGCCGCTTCGAAGAGCTCGACATGCAGCTGGCCGACAGCCAGGAGCGGCATGCCCAGCTGGACGAGCGTGTGATCGAAGCGCAGCGCAAGCTGTCTGAATCACGCGAGCAGCTTCGCAGCCTGGAGCGGCAGGCGCAGGAAGCGACCTTCTCGCAGCGCTCCGTCGAGGCGCGCAAGGGCGAGCTGCAACGCGCGATTGAAACGGCGGACCAGCAAGCACGCTCACTCGCCGACGAAGAAGGCCGAGCACGTGACGAACTGGCCCGCCTGACGGACGCTGCTGCGCAAGCCGGTTTGCAGAACGCGTTGTCGCTCAAGCTGGAGCGCGAGCAGATGCTGGGCGCCAAGCGCAGCGAATACGACGACCTGACGGCCAAGCTGCGCGCCAGCGATGAGCGCCGCCTGCAACTCGAGCGCGAGCTCGACCCGCTGCGCCAGCGCATCACGGATTTCCAGCTTAAGGAGCAAGCCGCGCGCCTGGGCTTCGAGCAGTACGAACAGTTGCTTGCCGATGCGCAAGCCGACCTGGAGGCAATTGCCAAGTCGATCGAAGACGGCAAGGTGCGGCTGCCGGGCATGCAGAATGAAATCGACCGCCTGCACCGCGAGATCGCGGCGCTGGGCGCAGTGAACCTGGCCGCGCTGGATGAGTTAACCACAGCACGCGAGCGCAAGCAGTTCCTTGATTCGCAGTCGGCCGACTTGACCGAAGCAATGACCACGCTTGAAGACGCAATTCGCAAGATCGACGGCGAAACGCGCGAGCTGCTGGCCGGCACCTTCAACATCGTGAATGAACACTTCGGCAGGATGTTCCCCGAGCTCTTCGGTGGCGGCAATGCCAAGCTGGTGATGACGGGCGACGAGATTCTTGATTCGGGCGTGCAGGTGATGGCGCAGCCGCCCGGCAAGAAGAACCAGACGATTCACCTGCTCTCGGGCGGCGAAAAGGCGCTCACGGCCATCGCGCTCGTGTTCGCGATCTTCCAGCTCAACCCGGCGCCGTTCTGCCTGCTGGACGAAGTGGATGCGCCGCTGGACGACGCAAATACCGAGCGCTATGCGAAACTCGTGTCGAGCATGAGCCGCGAAACCCAGTTCCTCTTCATCAGCCACAACAAGATCGCCATGGAAATGGCCGAGCAACTCATTGGCGTGACGATGCAGGAGCAGGGCGTGTCACGCATCGTGGCTGTGGACATGGAAGCTGCCGTGTCGATGGCCGAGGCTGCATGACGAGGCCGCAGGCGCATGTCTAGCTTCACGATCGGCCTGGCGATCCTTGGCGGGCTGGTGCTTGCCGGCCTGGTGGCGTGGAACACCTGGACATCGCGCAAGAACACGCCGCGCCAGCCCGAGACAATGCCCATGCCCATCGAGCCCACGGGTGACGGCACCGCAGCCGGCGAGCGGCTTGACCCGGTGTTTGATGTGTCTCCACTGCCTGTGATGGAGAAGAAGCCCGCGCTCGACGCACTCATCGATGCGATCACGCCCATCGTGGTCGAGTCGCCGGTGTCGGGCGATGCGGCGCTCGCCGCAATGCCGCCTACGCGCCGCGCAGGCAGCAAGCCATTTGCGATTGAGGGCCAAAACGAGAGCTCGGGCCAGTGGGAGATGCCAGTGGCCGGCCAGCGCTACACCGCCTTCCAGGCTGGTGTGCAACTCGCGAACCGCACAGGCGCGCTGAATGAAATCGAGTTCTCAGAGTTTGTGGTGAAGGTGCAGGCCTTCGCAGATGCGATCAACGGCGAGCCGGAGTTTCCGGACATGATTGATGAAGTGGCGCGTGGCCGCGAGCTCGACCAGTTCGCCAGCGCACACGACGCGCAACTCGGCTTCACGCTGCGTGCCAAGAATGCGGCGTGGAGCCCTGGCTACGTGCAGCAGTACGCATCGCGCCTCGGGTTTGTGGCCGGTGCCATTCCGGGCCGCATGGTGTTGCCCGCCACCACCAGTGGCTCGCCGCCGGTGCTGGGCTTGTCGTTCGACACGCAAGCAGCGATGGCAGACGACCCGGCGCAATCCGCGTTGCGTGACGTGACGCTGAGCCTGGATGTGCCGCATGTGGACCGTGGCGAGCAGCCCTTTGTGCGCATGCGTGACGCAGCCATTGCGCTGGCTGCGTCGATGGACGGCCTGATCACCGACGATAACGGCGCGGTGATTCGCCCCGACGGCCTCGACGTGATCGGCGCGGACCTCGAGCAGCTGTACGACACGCTCGATTCGCGTGACCTGTCGGCTGGGTCTCCGCAGGCGCGACGATTGTTTTCTTGAGGCCGCGATGACGGCCGACACCAAGACCCGCGAACGGATCGACGCGCTGCGCGCGCTGCTGCATCACCATGCGCACCGCTACTACGTGCTCGACGATCCGGAATTGCCGGATGCGGAATACGACAAGCTGTTTCGCGAGCTGCAGGCACTGGAAGAGCAGCATCCCGAGTTGATGACGCCCGACTCGCCCACACAGCGCGTGGGCGGCAAGCCGCTCGACGGCTTTGCCAAGGTGCGCCACAAAGTGCCCATGCTGTCGATCCGCACGGAGACGGACATCGAGGCGAGCGGCGCGCGCAATTTCGACGCACGGGTTCGACGCGAGCTGGGGTTGGCTGAGTCTGATCCTGCTGTCGAATACTGCGCCGAGCTGAAGTTCGACGGCCTTGCGCTGAACATGCGCTACGAAGGCGGCGTGCTGGTGCAAGCCGCCACGCGCGGTGATGGCGAGATCGGCGAAGACGTGACGCAGAACATCCGCACCATCGGCCAGATTCCCCTGCGCCTGCCCGCTGATGCGCCGCCTGTGGTCGAAGTGCGCGGCGAGGTGTACATGCGCCGCGACGACTTCGAGAAGATGAACGAGCTGCAGCGCGAGAAGATCGCCAAGGGTGCGAAGAACGAGAAGACGTTCGTCAATCCGCGCAATGCGGCGGCCGGTGCCGTGCGGCAGCTTGACCCGGCGATTGCCCGGCAGCGGCCTTTGAGTTTCTTTGCCTATGGGCTGGGCGAGGTGACGCCGCCGGAGCAGGGCGGACCGGTGTTTGCGACGCACTACGAAGCGATGCAGGCGATGCGCTCGTGGGGATTCCCCGTGTCGGACCGCATGCGTGTCTGCACAGGCCCTGAGGAACTCGTGGCGTTTCACCAGGCCATTGGCAGTGAGCGTGATGCGTTGCCGTTCGACATCGACGGTGTCGTTTACAAGGTGAACAGCACCGCGTTGCAAAAGCAGTTGGGCTTCGTGTCGCGCGAGCCACGCTGGGCCGTGGCACACAAGTACCCGGCGCAGGAGCAGATCACCACGGTGGAAGCGATCGAAGTGCAGGTCGGCCGCACGGGCAAGCTCACGCCTGTTGCCAAGCTGGCGCCGGTGTTTGTCGGTGGTGTGACGGTGACCAACGCGACGCTGCATAACGAAGACGAAGCCAGGCGCAAGGATGTGCGCGTGGGCGATACGGTCATCGTGCGGCGCGCCGGAGATGTGATTCCGGAAGTGGTCGCCGTCGTCGCCGAGAAGCGCCAGCACGATTCACAGATTTTCACGATGCCGCGCATCTGCCCCGTGTGCGGCTCCGCGGCAACGCGCGAGGAAGGCGAGGCGGACTATCGCTGCACGGGCGGGCTTTTTTGCGGCGCGCAGCGCAAACAGGCGATCCTGCATTTCGCACAGCGGCGCGCACTCGACATCGAAGGCCTTGGCGACAAGCTCGTTGACCAGATGGTGGACGCAGGCGTCATCAACACACTGCCTGACCTGTACAAGCTGGGCCTGGCCTCGCTCGTAAGCCTGGACCGCATGGCGGAAAAGTCAGCGCAGAACGTGCTGGCCGCGCTGGAAAAGTCCAAGCAGACCACGCTCCCGCGCTTCCTGTACGGCCTGGGCATCCGCCATGCTGGTGAGGCAACGGCCAAAGATCTGGCGCGGCACTTCGGCAAGCTCGACGCGATCATGGATGCGAGCGTGGAACAGTTGCTGGAAGTGCCGGACGTCGGCCCCGTGGTGGCAGAGAGCATCCGCACGTTCTTCGACCAGCCGCACAACCGCGAAGTGGTCGAGCAGCTGCGCGCCTGCGGCGTGACGTGGGAGGAGGGCGAGCCTGCCGAGCGCGCGCCCAAGCCGCTCGCCGGAAAGACGATTGTGCTCACGGGCACCTTGCCCACGCTGTCGCGCGATGAGGCGAAGGACCTGCTCGAAGCGGCAGGCGCGAAGGTGGCAGGTTCGGTGAGCAAGAAGACCGATTACGTGGTCGCGGGTGCCGAGGCGGGCAGCAAGCTGGAGAAGGCGCGCGAGCTGGGCGTGACCGTGCTGGATGAGGATGGGCTGAGGCAACTGCTTCAAACGACAGCCTGAGGGCGAGTCTCGACCGATTGACCACTCGCGATGCCGGCGCTGGCCATGAGCCTGCCTTGCGTTTGTCCCAAGTCAAGTTGCGGCGCCATCGCGCCTGTAGACTGGTTGCATGCACAAGGTTCGGCGCTCGCGGCGCTTGCTTGCAGGATGGATGCTGGTGGTGATGCTGTTCACCCAGCTGGCCATGTCCGCCTACGCTTGCCCGGCCGTTGAGGCATCGCTGTCCGGCACTGTTGCGCAGGCAAGCATGCCGGACTGTGACATGGCTGGCACCATGGACCCAGACCAGCCACAGCTGTGCCGGGCGCATTGGCTGCAGGACTCGCTGGCCGCGCTCGCCACTCACGGCACGGACACCCAACCTCCCGCCCCGCCGTTGCTGCTGGCCACGCTGGACTGGACGCAGGTCCTCCTCGCGCCGCAGGGGCGCGCCAGCCAGCCAGCACCTGTGGCCACGGGCGCGCCGCCGCCGGGCGCGCCACCCATCTACCTGTCGCTTCTCGTCCTTCGCAACTAGCGCGCTCGCTGGTTGTAGCCCGCACGTTTGCGGGCTGTGGGTCACGTCTTGGTGTGTTTCCTTTCGAAGGACTTGTCATGGATATCTACGTCTTGCGGTCGCGCTCATGGCTGGCGTTCGCTGCAGTGTGCTGGCCGGCGTTGTCGCACGCCGCGCTCGGTTTCGATGAAGCGGCCCGGCTGGCACGCGAACAAGCGCCTTCGTTACTGGCCCAGCGAAATGCGCTCGCCGGCGCGCAGGCCGCCCAGCCGGCGGCTGCTACCTTGCCTGATCCTCGCTTGACGCTCGGCGTCGACAACCTGCCTGTCAGCGGCCCCGATCGCTTCAGCCTGACGCGCGACTTCATGACCATGAAGCGCGTTGGCCTGATGCAGGAGGTGCCTAACCGCGCCAAGCGCGACGCGCGGGCCGGCGGTGCGCAGGCGCGCATCGACCGCGAACAGGCTTTGTTGCAGGCTGCTGGCCTGACCGTTCAAAGGGAGGCCAAGCTGGCGTGGCTGGCGGTGTACTACGCGCAGCGCCGGTTGGCCGAACTCGACGCGCTCGACGCGGAGAACCGCGTGCTGCTCGACACCATCGGCCCGCGCATTGCCGCAGGCAAGGCCATGCCCGCAGACCGTGCCATGGCGCAGCAGGAGAAGCTCGCCCTGGCCGACCGCCGCGACGAGGCGAATCGCGACGTGGCCAAGGCGCGCGCCAGCCTGCGGCGATGGGTGGGAGACCGCGCTGATGAACCACTGGCCGGCGAGCCACCGCAGGTGACTGTGGAAGCCGGCTCGGTGCGCGCCGGACTGCACAGCCATGCCGAACTTGCGCCCTACGAAGCGATGCGCGCGGTGGCACTTGCCGAGGCCAGCGAAGCCACGGCGGACAGCCGCGGCGACTGGTCATGGGAGCTGGCCTACAGCCGCCGCGGCGCGCAGTACGGGGACATGGTGTCCTTCCAGGTCAGCCTCGATTTGCCGTGGCAGACCGAGCGGCGCCAGCAGCCGCAGGCTCTCGCGAAGCTCAAGGAAGTCGAGCGCATCGACGCCGAGCGGCAGGACATGGCGCGTAAACACCAGGAGGAAGTGGAGGGCCAGCTCGCCGAGCTGCAGGCGCTGGACGCCCAGCGAGCGCGCTTGCAGGCCAGTGGCAGGCCGCTGGCCGCCGAGCGCGTCGCACTGGCAATGGCCAGCTACCAGGCCGGCCGCGGTGACTTGCCTGCCGTGCTGGCAGCGCGGCGCGAAGCCGTTGACCTCGGGCTGCGGCTGCTTGATCTGGACTTGCAGCGCGCCTCGTTGCGCGTGCGCCTGACAACCTTGATTGCGGAGCAATGACATGAATTCCACCTTCAGCAAAGTGCTTCCCGGCGTTGTGATCCTGGCCGTGGGCGTCGGTATCGGTGCCGGTATCTCGCATTGGCGCAGCTTTGGCGCGCATGCGGTCGATCCGGCGCCACAGGCAGCGTCTGCAGCCCCCGCCGCGGCCGGGCGCAAGGTGCTGTACTGGTACGACCCCATGTCGCCCACGCAAAAGTTCGACAAGCCGGGCAAGTCGCCATTCATGGACATGCAACTCGTGCCGCGCTACGCCGACGAGGAGCAGGCCAGCGCTGCGGCCAGCCCGCAACTCGCGGTGAGCGCGCAGGCGCAGCAGGCGCTGGGGTTGCGGCTGGCGAGCGTGGAGCGCAAATCCATCAACGCCGCGATCGATGTGGTGGGCACCGTCGGGCTCAACGACCGCGATGTGAGTATCGTGCAGGCGCGAGCCGCCGGCTTTGTGGAGCGGGTGTATGCAAGGGCGCCAGGCGACGTGATCGCAGCGGGTGCGCCTCTGGTGGATGTGCTGAACCCGGAGTGGCTCGGCGCGCAACAGGAGTTCCTGGCGGTCAAGGCCACGAATGACGCAGCCTTGACGCAGGCCGCTCGCCAGCGCCTTGTGCTGCTGGGTATTTCCGCCGCCGCGATCGAGAAAGTCGAGCGCACCGGGCAACCCACGGCGCTGCATACGATCACTGCTCCCTCGGGTGGCGTGATTACCGAGTTGATGGTCCGCAGGGGCATGAGCATTTCACCCGGTATGACGCTCGCGCGCATCAACGGGCTGGACAGTGTCTGGCTCGAGGCCGCGTTGCCTGAAGCCCAGGCGGCGACCATGCAGCCGGGACAGGCCGTGCAGGCACGCTTTGTGGCGCTGCCGGGCCTGGTCGTCAACGGCCGCATTGCGGCGGTGTTGCCCGAATCCAATCGCGAGACCCGTACGCTGCGTGTGCGAATTGAGTTGCCCAACCCGGTCCAGCGGCTGAAGGCGGGCATGTTCGCCCAGGTCAGCGTGCGTGGTGCCGAGCGAACGGCCCTCGTGGTGCCGGCCGAAGCGGTGATCCGCACTGGCAAGCGCAGCCTGGTTTACCTGTCTGAGCAGCCGGGCAAGTTCCGGCCGGTGGAGGTGCAGGTGCGCGAACAGGTCGGCGAGCAGATGGTCGTGACGGGCGGGTTGTCTGAAGGGCAGAAGGTCGTCGCGTCAGGGCAGTTTCTGATCGACTCCGAGGCCAGCCTGCAGGGAGTGATGGCACGCGCTGCCGCGCCGGCTGCGCCATTAGCCGCGCCGGTCGCCGCGCCGGTGGCTTCGACACCGGCTGCCTCAACGGAGCCCGAATACCAGACCCGCGGCATCGTGGTCGATATCGACGCCGATGGCGTCACACTGGATCACCAGGCAGTGGCAGCGCTGAAGTGGCCGCCCATGACCATGCCCTTCAAGCTGGCTGACAAGAAGCTGGGGGCTGGTGTGAAGAAGTCGCAGGCCGTTGACTTCAGCTTCGTCAAGCGCGGTGATGACTACGTGATCACTCGTCTGGCGCCCGCTGCGCCGACGCACGCAAAGGGAGCGCAGCGATGATCGCGCGGCTGATCCGCTGGTCAGTCGCCAACCGGTTCCTGGTGCTGCTGGCGACGCTGGCGCTGGGCGCGTGGGGTGTTTACAGCCTGCGAAGCACACCCATTGATGCGCTGCCGGACCTGTCAGACGTGCAGGTCATCATCCGCACGAGCTACCCTGGCCAGGCGCCGCAGATCGTCGAGAACCAGGTCACCTATCCACTCGCAACCACCATGTTGTCGGTGCCCGGCGCCAAGGCCGTGCGCGGCTTTTCGTTCTTTGGCGACAGCTTTGTTTATGTGCTGTTCGACGATGGCACGGACTTGTATTGGGCGCGCTCACGCGTGCTCGAATATTTGAACCAGGTGCAGGCGCGCCTGCCCGCAAGCGCGAAAACATCGCTCGGCCCGGACGCGACTGGCGTCGGCTGGATCTTCGAATACGCGCTGGTGGACCGCAGCGGCCGCAATGACTTGTCGCAGCTGCGCACGCTGCAGGACTGGTTTCTCAAGTACGAGTTGAAGAGCCTGCCCGACGTGGCAGAAGTTGCCAGCGTCGGCGGCATGGTGCGGCAGTACCAGGTGGTGGTCGATCCGGCCAAGCTCGTCGCCTACGGCATCACCTACAACCAGGTGCGCGAAGCACTGCTGGCGGGCAACCAGGAAACCGGTGGGTCGGTGCTGGAGCTGGCCGAGGTCGAGTACATGGTGCGTGCCAGCGGCTACCTTCGTTCGCTGGACGACTTCCGTGCCATTCCACTGGCTGCGCGCGGCGGTGTGCCAGTGACCTTGGGCGACGTGGCAATCGTGCAGGTCGGCCCGGAAATGCGACGCGGCATCGCGGAGCTTGATGGTGAAGGCGAAGTCGCGGGCGGGGTGGTGATCCTGCGCTCGGGCAAGAACGCGCAGGCAACGATTGCAGCGGTGAAGGCCAGGCTGGCCGACTTGCAAAAGAGCCTGCCAGCCGGCGTGGAAGTCGTCACCACCTATGACCGCAGCGCCCTCATCGAGCGCGCCATTACCAACCTGACCCACAAGCTGATCGAGGAGTTCATCGTCGTCGCCATCGTGTGCGCCGTCTTCCTCTGGCACCTTCGTTCGGCGCTGGTGGCGATCATCGCGCTGCCGCTCGGCGTGCTGACGGCCTTCCTGGTCATGCGCTACCAGGGCATCAACGCCAACATCATGTCGCTCGGCGGTATCGCGATTGCGATTGGTGCGATGGTCGATGCGGCGGTGGTGATGATCGAGAACGCGCACAAGCGCATCGAGGCGTGGCAGCACGCCCACCCTGACGGCGTGCTGCAGGGCGATGAGCGCTGGCGCGTGATGACCGAAGCGGCCGAGGAGGTCGGCCCGGCGCTGTTTTTCTCGCTGCTGATCATCACCTTGTCTTTCATTCCAGTGTTCACGCTGCAGGCACAAGAAGGGCGCCTGTTCGGCCCACTGGCATTCACCAAGACCTACGCGATGGCCGCTGCTGCGGGGTTGTCCGTCACGCTCATCCCGGTATTGATGGGCTACTGGATACGCGGGCGCATTCCCGACGAGCGAAGAAACCCGATCACGCGGGCGTTGATTGCGGCCTACCAGCCCGCCCTTGAAGCCGTGCTCCGGCGGCCCAAGGCCACACTCGTTGTCGCCGTGATCCTGTTGGCGACCACGGCGTGGCCGCTGATGCGACTGGGCGGGGAATTCCTGCCGCCGCTCGATGAGGGCGACTTGCTGTACATGCCATCTGCACTGCCGGGCATGTCTGCGCAGAAGGCGTCTGAACTGCTGCAACGCACCAATCGCATGATCAAGACCGTGCCCGAAGTGCAGCGTGTGTTTGGCAAGGCAGGGCGCGCGGAAACAGCCACGGACCCTGCACCGCTTGAGATGTTCGAGACCACTATTCAACTCAAACCGCGTGACCAATGGCGAGCCGGCATGACGCCCGAGAAGCTGGTCGCAGAGCTGGATAGCGCAGTGAAAGTGCCGGGCCTGTCCAACATCTGGGTGCCACCCATTCGCAACCGCATCGACATGCTGGCCACCGGCATCAAGAGCCCCATTGGCGTGAAGGTCAGCGGCAGCAGTCTTGCCGCGATTGACCGCATTGCAGCGGCCGTGGAGCAAGTGGCCAGGCAAGTGCCCGGCGTGTCGTCGGCGCTGGCCGAGCGATTGACGGGCGGGCGTTATGTCGATGTGCAGATCGACCGCGTGGCTGCTGCGCGCTATGGGCTGAACATCGCCGACGTGCAGGCACTGGTGGCAGGCGCGATCGGCGGCGAAAACGTGAGCGAAACGATCGAAGGTCTGGCGCGCTTCCCGATCAACCTGCGCTATCCGCGTGAGTGGCGCGACACGCCGCAGCGGCTCGCCGAGTTGCCGATTCTCACGGCGACCGGCCAGCAGATCACGCTGGGCACGGTGGCCAAGGTGGCGATCAGCGATGGCCCGCCGATGCTCAAGAGTGAGAACGCGCGGCCCTCCGGCTGGGTGTATGTGGATGTGCGGGACAGGGACCTGGCGTCCGTCGCCGAAGACCTGCGCCGTGCAGTTGCCGCGCAGGTCAAGCTCGACCCCGGGATGAGCATCGCTTACTCGGGCCAGTTCGAATACATGGAGCGCGCCAACGCAAGGCTGAAGGTCGTGGTGCCTGCCACCTTGCTCATCATCTTCGTGCTGCTGTACCTCACGTTCGGCCGGCTCGACGAGGCCGTGCTCATCATGGCAACGCTGCCGTTTGCATTGACGGGTGGCGTGTGGTTTTTGTACCTGATGGGCTACCACTTGTCGGTTGCGACGGGCGTGGGCTTCATCGCGCTTGCCGGCGTGGCGGCTGAGTTCGGTGTGGTGATGCTGCTGTATCTCAAGCATGCGTTGCATGACCATCTGGCTGGCGGCATCGCGACCACGAAAACCGTGGTGGACGACGCCATCCGCGAGGGCGCTGTGCTGCGCGTGCGGCCCAAGGCGATGACGGTCGCCGTGATCCTGGCTGGCCTGGTGCCTATCGTGTGGGGCAGTGGCACGGGCTCTGAAGTCATGAGCCGCATCGCCGCGCCGATGCTGGGCGGCATGATCACGGCGCCGCTGCTGTCGCTGTTCATCGTGCCGGCGGTGTATGCGTTAATGCGGCGGCCGAAGGGTGGTGCGGCAGTAGCGGCTTGACTGATTTCAAGTTGATATCGAATTGATATCACCGTGGTAGCATCTGGCCATGCACCAGTCATCCGGCCGTCGCGCAACATCATCCAAGTCGGCAGCAAAACCCGCACCTGCGACCAAGGGCGCCGCTCTGCTCATGCGGTTTCGCGATGCCGATTCAGCCAACGGCGTGAGCCGCGCAACACTGACGCAGCTTGCTGCCCAGTTGGGGTATGAGCGCGAAACTGAAGTGCTTCATTACGCGCTACGCAAACTAGCCGATGAAGTGCTGCCGAAATACGAACTCGACGATGGGCCGCTGACGCAAAAGCAACTTGGCGCCATTCGCAAGGCGGCCGGCGCTGCCGGGCAGGGCAAACTCAAGTCCAGCCTGTTTTGACGCGCGTGCGAGTCTGGTGGCAAGAGCCCTTGGCGGGCGACATCGTGTGGTGCCACTTTCCTCAATTGCCCGGCCTTGCTCCGGGGCCCAAGCCGCGACCGGCACTTGTGCTGGAAGTTCGCGAAGTGGTGTCTGGGCGCTTGCGCGTACTCGTCGCCTATGGCACGAGCAAGAAACTCACGTCGCTGCACGCTGGCGAGTTTGTGGTTGGCAAGGCAGATGTAGGCGCGTTTCGGCTCGCCGGGCTTCAGGCGGATACGAAGTTTTGCCTGCAGGATGCCGTTGAGCTGGACTTCGACGACACGTGGTTCAAGCCGCCTGCGCATCGTCCGTTCGGCGAAAATCCAAAAATCGGTGTGCTTCATGCGAGTCTCATGCGCAAAGCCGCAAGCGCCTGGAAAGCTGTTCACTCAGCCAGGAAAGTGAAATGACAGTCCGCGACATTCTCAAGATGGGCGACTCGCGCTTGCTGCGCGTTGCACCCCCTGTGCCCGAACAAGACTTCGACTCCGACAAGATTCACCTGCTCGTGTCCGACATGTTCGACACGATGCGTGCAGTGAACGGCGCTGGGCTCGCCGCGCCGCAGATCGGCGTTGATTTGCAGCTCGTCATCTTCGGCACGGACACCGTCAACCCGCGCTATCCGGATGCGCCCATCGTGCCGCGCACGGTGCTGCTCAACCCGGTGATCACGCCCGTCGGGTCTGAAGAGGAAGACGGCTGGGAAGGCTGCCTGTCGGTGCCGGGGCTGCGCGGCGTGGTGCCGCGCTGGTCGAAGATTCACTACACCGGGTTCGATCAATACGGTGACCCGATCGAGCGCACGGTCGATGGTTTTCATGCACGCGTCGTGCAGCACGAGTGCGATCACCTCATCGGCAAGCTCTACCCGATGCGCGTGCGCGACTTCACGCAGTTCGGGTTCACTGAGGTGTTGTTTCCGGGGTTGGACGCGGGCGACGATGACTAACGATCCTTCGCGGTCACGCCTTTAGTTCAACGCTGTTCTCCCGCAACCATTCCGCAAATTCCGCTTCGCTGATCTCGCCAGCCGATACTGCCAGCATCGTGACTGCCGCATCGGCGTCGTCTGCAGTGAGCGAGAACCCGTTCAGCTCGAGAAAGAGCTCGGCAGCAACGTAGCCTGTTCGCTTGTTTCCATCAATGAATGGGTGATTGCGAGACAGGCCATAGCCGTAGGCAGCGGCAAGATCGGCCGCATCCGGCGTGCCGTACGCAGCGAGGTTCTCTGGTCGAGCTAGCGCAGATTGCAACAGGCCCGCGTCACGGATGCCGGCGCCGCCGCCATGTTCGGCAAGTTGTACCTCATGCACGGCAGCGACGACATCTTCTCGCAGCCATACCCAGCGGCTCACTTTGCCAATTCGCGCAACACCGCGCGACGCCGCTTCATGACTTCGCGCGCAACGCTCATCTGATGTTCGAACTCCGGGTTGTGCTTGGTGATGCGTAAGCCGTCAGGCGCGTCTGTCAGGTACAACTCATCGCCCTTCGTCAGATCGAGCTTGGCAAGCAAGTCTTTGGGAAACACCGCGCCCACTGAATTTCCGACCTGTGTCAATTTCAAGGTGTACATAGCTCACAGCCCTTAAGTAATTACGAATGTAATACTACGTCAGAGGATGAGTCCATTCAAGTGCGGTGTGAAGGACCGCGTAGACTGCACCACCGGGCCCGATGCGGCCCACTGGTCCCCACAGCGTGATGCACGCAGGAAGCGTTGCATGTCTGCCGAGCCGGGGTACCAGGTCAAGTTCGAGACCGTGAGCGGCTCGGGCGCCGACGTCGCGATGCGTTCACTGCTCGACAGATCACAGTTCGACGATCCAGACGGCCTTGCTGCGTTGCAGGGGATTTCGTCTGCGCAATGGCCGCTGTTCGGGCTGCTATGGCCTTCGGGCCGCGTGCTGGCGCATGCGATGCTCACGTTTGAACTGCAAGGCCGGCGTGTGCTGGAGATGGGCTGCGGCCTCGCGCTCGCCAGCCTGATCGTGCACCGCCGCGGAGGCGATATCACGGCAAGCGACTGCCATCCGCTGGCGGAAGATTTTCTCGCGCAGAACCTGTTGCTGAATCACCTGCCCGCGATGAAGTACGAGCTGGCCAACTGGTCGCAGCCCAATCCAAAGCTGGGCACCTTCGACGTGATCATCGGCAGCGACTTGCTGTATGACCGTGGCCAGCCCGAGGCGCTCTCGCAATTCATCGACAGGCACTCCGCTGCCGCTGTGGAGGTGGTGATTGCCGACCCGGACCGGGGCAACCAGGCGAGCTTCAGCAAGAAGATGGGTGTGCTGGGGTACTCGCACAGCCAGCGCCGTATCTTTGCCTTGCCGGCGGACGAGCCCTACAAGGGGCGGCTGCACACGTACAAGCGCGATTTGTTCGGCTGACTCCGCGGCAAGCGCAGGTCGCGCCCCAGCGCGTCAAGCCCCCAACGCCTGCAGCAACTCCGTCTCGATTTCAATCTGCTGCTTGTTCTGCTGCAGCTCCGGCCCGTCGATGAGGAACGTGTCTTCTACCCGTTCGCCCAGCGTGGACACCTTGGCCAGTTGCAGGTTGATGTTGTGGTTGGCCAGCACGCGCGCCACCGAATAGAGCAGCCCGACGCGGTCGCTCGCCGAAATCGTGAGCAGCCAGCGCTGCGCTTTTTCGTCGGGCGCGAGCTGGATGCGCGGCGCGATCGGAAAGCTCTTCACGCGGCGCGACACACGGCCACGGCTGGGGGTGGGCAGCGGCCCGGCTTTTTCGATGGTGAGCTGCAGTTCTGACTCGACCATCGACACCAGTTCGCGGTTGTGCTCGGGCAGCATCGAGCTCACGACCTGGAAGGTGTCCAGCGCGTAGCCGTTGTTGGCGGTGTGGATCTTCGCGTCAAGAATGCTGAAACCCGCCTGGTCGAAGTAGCCGCAGATGCGCGCAAACAGGTCGGGCTGGTCGGGTGTGTAGACGAGGATCTGCAGGCCTTCGCCCACGACGGACTGGCGCGCGCGAACAATCGCCTTGGCTGTGCCCGCGTAGCGCGCGAGATGCCGCGTGTGCCACACGATGTCGCTCGCGTCGTGCCGCATGAAGTAGCCCACATCGAGCGAGTCCCACAGCTTCTTGTGGCCTTCAAACGGCAGGGCGTACAGCTGCAGCTGCACCAGCGCCTCGCGCTTGCGCGCTTCGATCTCTGCATCAGGGTCAGGTGCGCGTCCGCCCAGCACGCGCAACGTGTAGCGGTACAGGTCTTCAAGCAGCTTGCCCTTCCAGGCATTCCACACTTTGGGGCTGGTGCCGCGAATATCGGCCACGGTGAGCAGGTACAGCGCCGTCAGGTAGCGCTCGTTGCCCACGCGCTTGGCAAATGCTGCGATCACATCGGGATTGCTCAGGTCTTCCTTCTGCGCGATGCGGCTCATCGACAAGTGCTCGCGAACGAGGAACTCGATCAGCTTGCAGTCTTCCGCCTCAATATCGTGCTGTTTACAGAAGTGGCGCACATCCACGGCGCCGAGCACTGAATGGTCACCGCCGCGGCCCTTGGCAATGTCGTGGAACAGCGCGCCGATGTACAGCACATACGGCTTGTCCCAGCCAGCGGCGAGCTGCGAGCAGAACGGATATTCGTGCGCGTGTTCGGGCGTGAAGAAGCGCCGCATGTTTCGCAGCACCATCAGGATGTGCTGGTCCACCGTGTACACATGGAACAGGTCGTGCTGCATCTGCCCCACGATGCGGCGGAACACCCACAGGTAGCGGCCGAGCACGGATGTCTGGTTCATCAGGCGCAGCGCGTGCGTGATGCCTTCAGGCTGCATCACCATCGCGTGGAACGTCGCGTGATTGACGGGGTCGTTGCGGAACTGGCTGTTCATCACGCCGCGCGCGTTGTACAGCGCGCGCAGCGTGCGGGCCGACAAGCCCTTGACGCCGACGGTCGTCTGGTAGAGCAGGAAGGTCTGCAGGATCGCGTGCGGGTCTTTGGTGTACAGGTCGTCGCTGGCGACTTCGATCATCCCGGCTTTGTTGAAGAAGCGGTCGTCGATGCGCTGCGGCGCATGCGTGTTCGGGTTCAGCCGCTCTTCGATGTTCAGCAGCAGGATCTGGTTGAGCTGCGTCACGGCCTTGGCGGCCCAGTAAAAGCGCTTCATGAGCGCTTCGCTCGCGCGCCCGACGATGCGGCCCGACTGCGCATCAACTTCGGTCTTGTAGCCGAATGACTCCGCCACGGCCGTCTGCAGGTCGAACACCAGGCGGTCTTCGCGGCGGTCGGCCAGCACATGCAGGCGCGCGCGGATGAGGTTCAGCAGTGCCTCGTTGCGCTTGATCTGGCGCGCTTCGAAGGGTGTCGCCAGGCCTTTGCGCGCCAGGTCGTCCCAGCTCTTGCCCAGGCCTGCAGCCTTGGCGACCCACAGGATCACCTGCAGGTCGCGCAGGCCGCCGGGCGACTCTTTGCAGTTGGGCTCCAGCGAGTAGGGCGTGTTGTCGAACTTGGTGTGGCGCTGGCGCATCTCCAGCGTCTTGGCAACAAAGAACGCCTTGGGGTCGATGCTGGCGCGGAATTTCTTCTGGAATTCGGCACAGATCTTGGCGCTGCCCGTGATCAGGCGCGACTCGACGAGCGCCGTCTGGATGGTGATGTCGGTCGCGGCCAGCGCGACGCACTCTGCCACGGTGCGTACGCTGGAGCCTATTTCCAGGCCTGCGTCCCAGCAGTTGCCGATGAAGGTCTCCACGCGTTGCTTGAGTTCGGGCTGCGCGTCGAGTGCCTGCCCATCGGGCGCGAGCACAACCACATCAACATCGGAATGCGGAAAGAGCTCGCCGCGGCCAAAGCCGCCCACGCCCATCAACGCAAAGTCAGCGGGCAGGTTGGCTGCATCCCACAGGGTTTTGAGCGTCACATCGGCTTCACGCGCCAAGCGCTGCAGCAGCGTGCGGATGCCGCGCGTCGACGCGCCCTGGCTGCGCATGGTGCTCAGCAGCGCAGCCTTGCGGGCGCGGTAGTCGTCGCGGATCTGTTGCAGGTCGGGCACGGCGCGCGCCGGCTTGAGCTGCGCAACGCTCATGCGTTGACGAAGGGCGGTGGCGGCGGGCTGCCAGCCGACAGCGTCATCACCTCGTAGCCGGTTTCGGTGACGAGCACGGTGTGCTCCCATTGCGCGGACAGCGAGTGATCCTTGGTAACGATGGTCCAGCCGTCGTTGCCGAGTTCCTTCACGTCGCGCCGGCCTGCGTTGATCATCGGCTCGATCGTGAATGTCATGCCGGGCTTGAGCACTTCGAGCGTGCCGGGCCGGCCGTAGTGCAGCACTTGCGGCTCTTCATGGAAGGTGCGGCCAATGCCGTGACCGCAGAATTCGCGCACGACGGAAAAGCCGTTGCTCTCGGCGAATTTCTGGATGGCGAAACCAATGTCGCCCAGATGGATACCCGGCTTGACGTGCTTGATGCCGTGCCACATCGCGTCATACGTGATATTCACGAGGCGCTTGGCCGCAATGGACACTTCGCCCACCATGAACATGCGGCTTGTATCGCCAAACCAGCCATCCTTGATCACCGTCACGTCCACATTGACGATGTCGCCCTTCTTGAGCGGCTTGTCGTTCGGTATGCCGTGGCACACCACGTGGTTGACCGATGTGCAAAGCGAGGCGGGGTAGGGCGGATAGCCGGCGGGCTGATAGCCCAGCGTCGCGGACGTGGTGCCCTGCTTTTGCATGCACTCGGCGGCGAGGCGGTCGATTTCCTTGGTGGTGATGCCGGGCTTGATGTGCGGCGTGAGGAAGTCCAGCACTTCCGCGGCCAGGCGCCCTGCGGTGCGCATGCCCTGGATGCCAGCTTCGTCCTTGTACGTGATCGTCATCGGCGGATTATCCCAGAGCGCGGCCCGAGCCGCAGGCGGTGGGGAGTTCGCGCAGGCGAGTGGGCAGTTCGCGCAGGCGGTGTGCGGATAGCGCACGTCGTGCGCAGTTAGAATTCAGGCTCATTTCAAGCGTGCGTCCCAGTCAGCGGCGCGCGCATCCGGATTTCCGCAAACACAGGCCTCACAGTGACCCTGCATATCTCCGAGTTCGAGGGCGGCGTCGCCCTCAGCGATTTCAGAGTCCAGCAACTCCTTCCCCGGCTGCAAGCCATCGACGAGCGCATCGCTTCGGTGAACGCACGCCTCGTTCACCTCGTGGCCAGTGACCATGCGCCCGATGCGTCCGAACAAGCGCGCCTGGCAGCATTGCTGACCTACGGCGACCCGTACACAGCCGCGGCCAACGGCGCGCTGATCGTCGTCACCCCGCGCTTCGGCACCGTGTCGCCCTGGGCGTCGAAGGCGACGGACATCGCGCACAACTGCGCGATTGCCATCAAACGTATCGAACGGATCACCGAGTTCCGCGTCGTGACCAAGGCCAACCTGCTTGGCCGAGCACCCACGCTTTCGCAGGAGCAGCTGCAAGCCGTCGCCGCGCTGCTGCATGACCGAATGACCGAAAGCGTGATGTTCGATCGAGCGCAGGCTCGCGGGCTCTTCACCGAGCTGGACGCCGCGCCGATGGAGCATGTGGATGTGCTGCAGGGCGGCCGCGCGGCACTCGAAGAAGCCAATACGAAGTTCGGCCTGGCGCTGGCCGATGACGAGATCGACTACCTCGTCGATGCATTCAAGGGCCTCGGGCGCAACCCGACCGACGTCGAGCTGATGATGTTCGCGCAGGCCAACAGCGAGCATTGCCGCCACAAGATTTTCAATGCGTCGTTCACGATCGACGGCGTGCCGCAGGACAGCAGCATGTTCGGCATGATCCGCAACACGCACAAGCTCAGCCCGCAGCACACGATCGTCGCTTACTCCGACAACGCGTCGATCATGGAAGGCTCGCGTGTCGAGCACTTTGTGGCGGGCGCGGCGCAGGGACAGCTCTATCGCAAGCAGGATGCGCTGCATCACGTGCTGATGAAGGTCGAGACGCACAACCACCCGACAGCGATCTCCCCATTCCCCGGCGCATCCACTGGCGCGGGTGGCGAGATTCGTGACGAGGGCGCGACGGGCCGCGGCTCCAAGCCCAAGGCGGGGTTGACGGGCTTCACCGTGTCAAAGCTCTGGGGCGGATGGTCCGACCAGCCTGGCGGCAAGCCGGAACACATTGCCAGCCCCTTGCAGATCATGACGGAGGGCCCGCTTGGCGGCGCTGCCTTCAACAATGAATTCGGCCGGCCCAACTTGCTCGGCTACTTCCGCGAATACGAGCAGCAGACGGGTGATGTCGCTCGCGGCTATCACAAGCCCATCATGATTGCGGGCGGCCTCGGCGTGATCGACTCGCGCCTGACGAAGAAGATCGAATTCCCGGCAGGCACGCTGCTGATCCAGCTCGGCGGGCCGGGCATGCGCATCGGCATGGGCGGCGGTGCGGCAAGTTCGATGGCGACGGGTGCCAATGCGGCAGAGCTTGATTTCGACTCGGTGCAGCGCGGCAACCCCGAGATCGAGCGGCGCGCGCAAGAGGTCATCAATCATTGCTGGGCCGAGGGCGACAACAACCCCATCCTGGCGATTCACGATGTGGGCGCAGGCGGGCTGTCGAATGCGTTCCCTGAGCTGTCGAATGACGCCGGCCGTGGCGCGCGGTTCGACTTGCGGCAGATTCCGCTCGAAGAATCCGGGCTCGCGCCGAAGGAGATCTGGTGCAACGAGAGCCAGGAGCGCTACGTGATGGCGATTGCGCCGCAGTCGCTCGCGCAGTTCAAGGGCTTTTGTGAGCGCGAGCGCTGCCCGTTCTCAGTGGTTGGCGTTGCCACCGAAGAGCGTGATCTCGTCGTTGGCGCTGTGGACTTGTTTCCTTCCACGCACGCGGCAGAAGGCAGGGGTGAGGGTGACTCCCACCCCGTCAACATGCCCATGAACGTCTTGCTCGGCAAACCGCCGCGCATGCACCGAGACGTGAAAACCGTCGCGCGCCAGTTCAAGCCCGTCGATCTCACGGGCGTGAACCTGCAGGACGCTGCGATCAAGGTGCTGGGCCACCCCACGGTGGCATCCAAACGCTTCCTCATCACCATTGGCGACCGCACCGTGGGCGGCCTGTCGCACCGCGACCAGATGGTCGGGCCGCGGCAAGTGCCTGTGGCCGATTGCGCCGTGACGCTGGCCGACTACGCAGGCTTTGCCGGCGAGGCGATGAGCATGGGCGAACGCACGCCGCTCGCTGCCATCAACGCACCCGCATCGGGCCGCATGGCAGTGGCTGAGGCGATCACGAACCTGCTTGCCGCGCCCATCGAGCTCTCGCGCGTGAAGCTGTCCGCCAACTGGATGGCGGCTTGCGGCGAAGCGGGCGAAGACGCCGCGCTGTACGAAACCGTGCGAGCCGTAGGCATGGAACTGTGCCCGGCGCTGGGCATCTCGATTCCGGTTGGCAAAGACAGCCTGTCGATGCGCACACAATGGTCCGACGGTGCGCAGAACAAGAAGGTCACCTCACCGGTCAGCCTGATCGTGTCGGCTTTTGCAACGCTGCAAGACGTGCGCGGCACGCTCACGCCGCAACTCGAGGCCACGCAAGACACCACACTCGTTCTCATCGATCTGGGCAAGGGCCGGCATCGCATGGCGGGCAGCATTCTGGCGCTGCTGCTGGACCAGGTCGGCAACGACGTGCCGGACCTCGACGACGCACAGGACCTGATCAACCTCGTCAACGCCATCAACGCATTGCGTGCGCAGGGCAAGCTGCTCGCGTATCACGACCGCAGCGACGGCGGGCTGTTCGCCGCCGCCTGCGAGATGGCCTTTGCGGGCCATGTGGGCGTCTCGCTCAATGTGGACATGCTGGTCACTGAAGGCGACGGCATCACCGATAGCCGTGCCGATGTCGGCGACGCCAAGAACTGGGCCGGCCAGGTCAGCGCGCGCCGCGAAGAGCTGACGCTCAAGGCGCTCTTCAATGAAGAGCTCGGCGTGGTGATCCAGGTGCCGACTGCCGTTCGCAATGAGGTGATGCAGGTGCTGCGCGAGCACGGCCTGTCCAAGCACAGCCACTTCGTGGGCAAGACGCGCCCGGCATCGTCGGAAATCAACGTCGGCAAGGGTGAAGTGCAAGTCTGGCGCGACACGAAGATCGTGTTCTCGGCAACCCTGTCGGACCTGCACCAGGTGTGGGACAGCGTGAGCTGGAAGATCTGCCAGCAGCGTGACAACCCCGCCGGCGCAGACTCGGAGCATGCCGCCGCCGGCGATCCGCTAGACCCCGGCCTCCATGTCTTCCTCCCTCCCCCCCTGGGGGAGGGGTGGGGTGGGGGCTCTCCCTCGACCCCCCCGTCCCTCAATCTGTCCCGCCCCAAAGTCGCCATCCTGCGCGAGCAGGGCGTCAACTCGCACGTCGAGATGGCGTACACCTTCACGCAAGCGGGCTTCGACGCCTACGACGTCCACATGACCGACCTGCAAACGGGCCGGGCCAGGCTCGCCGACTTCCAGGGCTTCGTCGCGTGCGGCGGCTTCAGCTACGGCGACACACTGGGCGCGGGCATTGGCTGGGCGCGCAGCATCATGTTCAACGCAATGCTGGCCGACCAGTTCAAGGCCTTCTTCGACCGCAACGACACGTTTGCGCTGGGCGTTTGCAACGGCTGCCAGATGGTGGCCGAGCTGGCCGACATCATCCCGGGCGCGCAGGCGTGGCCGCGCTTCACGACGAATCGCAGTGAGCGCTATGAGGCGCGGCTGTCGATGGTGGAGGTGCTCGATTCACCCAGCATTTTCTTCAAGGGCATGGCTGGCCTGCGCGCACCGATTGCGGTGGCGCACGGCGAGGGCTACGCGAACTTTGCGTATCGCGGCGACAAGGCGAAAGTGATCGAAGCGCTGCGCTTCACCGACAACCATGGCAAGCCCACCGAAGCGTATCCGTTCAACCCGAACGGCAGCCCTGGCGGCCTCACGGGCGTGACCACAGCCGACGGCCGCTTCACCGCATTCATGCCGCACCCGGAACGCGTGTTCCGCAATGTGCAGATGAGCTGGACGGATGGCGACAAGAGCGCTTTCAGCCCGTGGATGCAGATCTGGCACAACGCGAGGAAGTGGGTGGGCTGATCTAGGCAACGCCGCTGAGCGGCTTGTCCTATCCAGTGATCAGGTAGCCAATGAAGGCCGCGATCCCGAGCACCACCAGCCACCACCACACCGGGCTCGAATCCGGCACCTGCCCCGGCGACAGGCCCTTGGCCGGGTTGGTATAGGCGAACGAGTTGTCGGTGGGGCGCGGCACGAAGGGCTGCGACTGGGTCACGGCTTTGGCGTGCGAGCCGTGGGCGTCGCGTAAGGCAGGCGTCGCCACTTTGCGTCGCATGTAGGCGTCAACACCTTGCTTGATGGCCGGCGCATCCATGCCGCTTGCGCGCAGCAGCTTGATCGCCTCGACGAGGTTGCCCCTGTCGAGCGCGGCCGTGACCTGCGGCGGCAGCGTGGGGGTGCTCTCCATCAACATCTCCTGCGGTTTTGTAGGCCAGGCCATTGTGGCGGGGCCTACACTCGCCGTCCATGCCTGTGAAGCGATTCGACTCCATCGATGCCCTGCGCGGCGTCGCCATCGTCTGGATGACGGTGTTCCACTTTTCGTTCGACCTGAGCCACTTCGGCTGGTTGCACGCAGATTTCTACCGCGATCCGTTCTGGACGCTCCAGCGCACGTGCATCGTCAGCCTGTTCCTGTTCTGCGCGGGACTGGGCCAGGCCATTGCGCATGAGCAGCAGCAGGGCTGGCCGCGCTTCTGGAAGCGCTGGTTGCAGGTGGCCGGTTGCGCACTGCTCGTGACTGCCGGCTCTGTGTGGATGTTCCCGCGCAGCTACATCTACTTCGGCGTGCTGCACGGCATTGCGGTGATGCTGGTGATCGTGCGGCTCACGTCGGGGTGGGGGCGCTGGCTGTGGCTGGCGGGAGCGATCGCGATATCGATGAAGCCGCTGGCCGAAGCCGCGCATGCAGCGTGGCCCATGCTCGACTTCCTGAATGACAAACCCTGGAACTGGCTCGGGCTGGTCAGCCGCAAGCCGGTCACCGAGGACTATGTGCCGGTGTTCCCCTGGCTGGGCGGGATGTGGTGGGGAATGGCTGCGGGGCAGTGGCTGCTCAGTCAGCGCAGGTCCTGGGTGAATGCCGCCGTACCCGCTGTGGCAAGCCCGCTCTCGTGGCTGGGCCGCTGGAGCCTGTCGTGGTACATGCTGCACCAGCCTGTGATGATCGGCGCGATGATGGCGCTGCAGGCGGTCGCCAAATGAAAAACGCGGCCAGGGGCCGCGTTGATCGCAGGGGCGGATGCAGGCCCGCCGAGCCTGGCGCGAGGGTTACTCGACGCGGGCCTTGGCGCGCAGCTCTTCCTGGAACTGGCCGAGCTTTTGCTGCTGCATCTGCTGCACGATCTGCGGCTTGACTTCTTCCAGCTTGGGCAGCTGCGCTTCACGGACGTCGTCAATGCGGATCACATGCCAGCCATGTTCGGACTTGACCGGCTCGGCGCTGACCTGGCCCTTGGCCAGCTTGACCATCGCGCCGGAGAACTCGGGCACGAAGTTCGCGGGCGAGGCCCAGTCAAGGTCGCCACCGTTGACTGACGACGCCTTGTCGCGCGACTTGGCCTTGGCGATGTCCTCGAATTTGCCGCCACGCTTGAGCTGGGCAATGATGGCCCGGGCCGACGCTTCGTCTTCCACCAGGATGTGGCGGGCGCGATATTCCTTGCCGCCGTTGGCCGCGACGAACTTGTTGTATTCAGCGGTGATGTCGGCGTCGCTGATCGGGTTCGACTTGGCAAAGTCAACGAACAGTTCGCGAATCAGGATGGCCTGGCGGGCAAGTTCGAGCTGCTGCTTGTAGTCATCCGTTGCGTCGAGGCCGCGGCGTTGCGCTTCCTGCATGAACACTTCCCGTGAAATGACCTCTTCACGCAGCTGGCCCTGCGCTTCGGGCGGGATCTGTCGGCCCGTCTTGGCGATCTGGGCGGCCAGCGCATCGAGGCGCGCTTTCGGTACCGGCTTGCCGTTGACGACGGCGATGTTTTGCGCGAACGCGGGCAGGGCAAGGCCCAGGACGGCGGCCGCGACGGCGGTCACGATGACTTGCTTCATTGGGGGTCTCACTGGGATCGGGAAGGAAGGTGGATTCAAAGAATGTCGATGGCGAGGGCATGTAGCCCGCGCTCTACAAATTCTTGCAGCGCATCATACACAAGCCTATGGCGCGCTACGCGGGTCAAACCGGTGAACTTCTGCGAGGCGATGCGCACCCGGAAATGGGTGCCGGAGCCGCTTGCGTCGGCCCCGGCATGGCCAGCGTGGGCGGCGCTTTCGTCAATCACTTCGAGCTTGCTGGGTTCAAGGAGTTCCGCAAGACGCGCGTGAAGTGCGTCGGCCGTGATGCCGGTGGTCATGGGCAGGGCGCTTTCAGGGGTTCGGCGGAGCTTCGTCGCTCTTCATGTACCGCGACAGGTACAACGCCTGCCCGATGATGAAGACGACCATCAGGCCCATGCCGCCGAAGAGCTTGAAGTTGACCCAGGTGTCGGTGTCGAAATTGAACGCCACCCACAGGTTGACAACCCCCATCACCGCAAAGAACGCGATCCACATCCAGTTGGTGACGCGCCAGGCGTTGTCGGGCAGCTCCAGCTGCGAGCCCATCACGGTCTTGAGCAGGTTCTTCCTGAAGATGACCTGGCCCGCCAACAGGGCGCCGCCCATCAGCCAGTAAAGCACCGTCGGCTTCCATTTGATGAAGGTCTCGTTGTGCAGCAGGATCGTCGCGCCGCCGAAAAGCACGATCACGCCCAGGCTGATCCACTGCAGCGGCTCGACTTTGCCGGTACTGTGCCGTATCCATGCGATCTGCGCGATGGTCGCCACGATGGCCACGCCCGTCGCCGCATAGATGCCCGCAAACTTGAACGCAACAAAGAACAGGATGATCGGGAAGAAATCGAGAAGCAGTTTCATCGCGCTTATTTGGGTTCCGGCTGGAAATCCAGCGAGGCGGAGTTCATGCAGTAGCGCAGGCCAGTGTCGGTCGGGCCGTCGTTGAATACGTGGCCCAGGTGCGCGCCGCACTGCGCGCACACGGTTTCGGTGCGCCTCATGCCGTGGCTCGTGTCCACGATTTCCTGGATGGCGCCCGGCACCGCCAGTGAAAAGCTGGGCCAGCCGCAGCCGGCGTCGAATTTAGTGGATGAATCGAACAGCTTGTTGCCGCAGCAGATGCAGTGGTAGCTGCCATCGGCCCACACACGTTCGTATTTGCCGGTGTAGGGCCGCTCGGTGGCGGCGTGTCGTGTGACCTGGAACGCGCCCGGCTCGGCGCCTTTTTGCGCGAGCAGCTCTTTCCATTCGGTCTCGGTCTTGCGGATGGGGAAATCGTCGTTCATGTGCGGATTGTCACCTGCGTGGGGCGGCTGTGCGGCGTAGGGGAATGTGTTCGCGGCGCGTCAGTAAGTAAAAAGCTATGGGTGGTACAGGGGATTTCCATGTGCGCCGCACGAAAAGTTGATCATAATTTTGTACGGGCGGCTAAAACAGTCGTCGTGAATAAAGGGAGCATGAATTGAGTACGATCAACGTGCAGCGCAGCGTTTCCACGCCCATTCCAAACGCGGGGCTGCTGCTCAGACAGCCTTCCAGTCAGGTTCAGCTGCGGCACCTGCGCACCGCGTCCGAAATCCACCAGATCCTTCACCTGCGCGAGGAAATCGACCTTTCTGCGCACCTCGCCTCCGGCGAGGCGTTTGAACGGCTCGAAAAAAAAGAGACGAGTGCGGCTTTGTCGGTGCATTCGACCTCGACGACGAGACAATTGGCACCATCCGCATCGTCCCCATGGGCTATGAACTCACGCTCGCAGACACCTTGTTCGCACAGCTTGGCGCCACAGCGCAGGTTGCCGAAGATGCATGGGAAGTCGGGCGGCTGGTCCTGGCCCATGAGTGTCGCAGCGACGTCGATGCGCTGCGCCGCTGCCTGTACCTCTCCCTTGAATACGCACACCGGCAGGCAAAGGTGAAAAACCTCTACGCCGCCTGCACGCATGTGCTTGCACGACTGTACCGGCGCTTCGGTTTTTCCCAGGTTGCTGCAGGCGTGCAACTTGCCGGCACCGACAAGTCATATACCTTGATCCACGGGGACGCTGACCACGTCCTTCGTTGCCTCGCCGGCGCGCAGGTGTCGCAATGAAGCGCCTGCCAGCCCTTGCGCGCGACCTGATGCGCCGCCACCGTGACTACCACGAGCTTGAACCGCTGATGCTCCTGTACGCGGGCATTTTCGGCGCGGTCACGTTCCCGTTGCTGTACATGCTGCGCTTCACCAAGGCAGACCCGGTGTACGACGACCTGCTGATCCGCGTCGTTGCGACCAGCAGCTGCATCCTGCTGATGCTGCGCAAGTACTGGCCAAAGCAGCTGCTGCCGTACTTCCACATGTTCTCGTACTGGACGCTGGTGTACTCGCTGCCGTTCACCTTCATGTACATCGCGCTCAAGAACGGCGGCGGGACAGTCGGTGTGGCGAACACATTGATGGTCGCGTTCTTCGTGATCCTCATGACGGACTGGCGCAACATGATCGCGATGCTGTCAATAGGCTTTGGCACGGCGATAGGCTGGTATGTCCTGACCGACCCGAACCCGAAAATGCCGGTTGATTATGTCGCGAGGCTGCCCACCTTGCTCACCGTGATCGTGGGGGGAAGCCTCTTCAAGATCGCGGTGGAAAGCGCCACCTCCAGGCGCGTGCGTGACGCCTATGCGTCGCTTGCAGGCTCGATCGCCCATGAAATGCGCAACCCGCTTTCACAAGTGCGCCACAGCCTCGAGCAGATTCGCGCTGCCCTTCCTGCACCCACCGTGCGGATGCATGACCAGACCATTGCATCGCGCAGCATCGACACACTCTACCGGCATGTCTCCCAGGGTGAATTGGCGGTCAAGCGCGGCCTGCAGGTGATCGCGATGACGATGGACGAGGTCAGTGCGCGCGGCCAGGAGGCGGCCACGCTCGATTACCTCAAGGCATCCGAGGCCTGCGACAAGGCGATCCAGGAATATGGCTACGAGAACGAGCAGCAGCGCGCGCGTGTCAGCCTCGAGGTCCTGCAAGACTTCACGTTTCGTGGGGACGAGACAGCATTCCTGTTCGTGCTGTTCAATCTTCTGAAGAACGCGCTGTTCTACATGCCGGCCTATCCGTATGCAACGGTCCGGTTCATCGTCGAGCGCGGCACCATCACCGTGCGCGACACGGGGCCAGGCATTCCGGAGTCTGTGGTCGGCGAGCTGTTCCAGCCGTTTGGCACGCGCGACAAGAAGGGCGGAACAGGGCTTGGCCTGGCCTACTGCCGCCGTGTGACACAGGCATTTGGAGGTGAGATCGCCTGCAGGTCAGTCCTTGCCAGCTTCACGGAATTCGTCATGACGTTCCCGGTCGTGAGCGAAGCCGAGCTGGAAGCAAGCCGCCAGCAGGCGCTGGCCGATGCCAGGCGCCAGCTTGCCGGGCGCAACGTCCTGCTGGTTGACGACGACGCCATGCTTCGTACTGCCACGCGCCAGAAGCTGGTGCCAATGGGCTGTGTGGTGTTTGAGGCAGCCGATGGCGCACAGGCGCTGATGGCGTTGCGGGCAGCACGGTTCGACCTGGTTCTGCTGGACCTGAACATGCCGCAAATGGATGGCTACGAGGTTGCGGAATTGATTCGCAGGGGTGGTGCCGGTGCGAACCGCGACACCTGCCTGATTGCTCACACGAGCGAGCCTGAGCACCTGGCCCGTGTCAAGACAACCAATGCCGGCTTCGACGATTTTGTGTCCAAGCCCGTTGATGACGTCACGCTGGCGCGCGCCATGTGTGAGGCGCTGCGAATCAGTGGACAGCGCGCCCAGCAAGCAAGGCGCCTGCTGGCGGGCCGGCGCATTCTGGTGGCCGACGACAATGCGTACAACCGCAGCGCACTCGGTGTATTGCTGCGTCACGAGGGCGCACAAGTCGTCGATGCAGCAAGCGGCGGCGAGGCACTGGAAATTCTTGAGCGCGAGCGCGCCTTCGATGCGATCTTGCTCGACATCGAGATGCCCGGCATGGACGGCATCGAGACCGCTCGCCGCATTCGCGCCGGCGTTTTCGGTGAGCGCCATGTGCCCATCATTGCGATCACTGGCCATAGCGGGCCGGATGTGCTTGCTGCCGGTGGCGCCGCCGGCATCGAGGAGTTTATTCTCAAGCCCGTCGAGCCGGGCATCCTGTTCGCAAAGTTGTCCGCGTTGCTGGGCCTGGACAGCCTGGCCGGAGGCGATCAAATGGAAGACGAAGTCGTGCACGTCGAAGAGGTCCTGGACGACGTTGTGCAGCCGCAGACGCTGCTCGACGAGCGGCGCCTGCAGAACTACCTGCGCATCGGCATGCTGAGCGAGCTGGTCAACGACTACCGGCCCTTGATCGACGAGCTGGTCGTCAAACTCCTGGGTGCCCGTGCACGCAATGACTTTGACCAGGCCACGCGAGAGCTGCACTCGATCGTCGGCATGTCGGGCGAAGTGGGGGCAAGCGGCCTCTATCGCTACAGCCGCGAGCTCTATATCGGCATGCTCGATACGCGCCAATGGCCGCGCGACATCGCCTGGACGGAACGCATCCGGGAATTGACTGCGCAGTCCAACCGCGCGCTTGTCGAGTGGTCCGAGACGCACGACGCTGCCTCGCCGCCTGACCCCTCAGGAGCGAAATGACGGCATCCGAGAAGTCCCTTGCGGTCCTTTTTGTTGATGATGACGCGCTGACTCGCAAGATATTTGCTGGCGTCTTCGGTGGTGAATTCACGGTTGTCACTGCAGCAAGCGCCGCTGAGGCGATCCAGCTGCTTTCGGCGGGTGACCACGAGTACGCCGTTTTGCTCACCGACTTCCAGATGCCGGGCGGCGATGGCGTTAACCTCCTGCGCGCTGCGCAGCGCCTGCACCGCCATGTCGTCCGCCTGCTGGTCTCAGCGTATGCAGAAAAAGACGTGGCGATCGCCGCAGTCAATCAGGGTGGCGTCATGCGGATTCTTGAAAAACCCCTGGCCAGCGTCTCCACACGCGAGGTTCTTCGCGAGGCCATGGAGCTCTATGTCAGCCAGCGCGCCGAGCGTGTCGCCAATGAACGCCGCGCCTCGGCCCTGCGCGAAATGGCCGGATTCCTGGCGCATGAACTCAACACGCCGTTGGCCACGGTCAGAGGCAGCGTTGCCGCCATTACTGCCCGCCATATTCCGGACAAGGGATCATCGGCGGGCAACATCGTCTCGTTCAGGGAAGACCAGCCGGGCGAGGTGCTTGCTGCGCTGGCCCGCGCCGAGCGCCGTGCCCTGTATTGCCAGTCGCTGGTATCAACATTCGTGCAATCAGCTCGCGATGCCTATCCAGGTGCCACCACGCATTCGGTCAAGGCATCCGGCCTGGTTGCGGATCTGCTCGGTGAGTTCCCGTTCGAGGATGACGAGCACAGCCTCATCTTGCACGAGGTGCAGTCCGACTTCGAGCTGGGCGGGCGCCGTGACCTGCTGTACCTCGTGCTTTGCACGCTCACGAAGAACGCGCTTCAGGCCATGCGCGGCCATAGCGGGGCTACGCTGACGATCATCGTCGGCAACAACGCAGAAGGCCATGGCCACATCTTGCGATTCGTGGATACAGGCCCCGGAATCCCGCAGGAGGTGCTGGGCCGGCTCACGCGCGAGCCGCTGACCACGAAGTCGAGCGGCAACGGAATGGGGCTGGTGTTCTGCCGGCGCGTCATGGAATCCGTGGGCGGCACGATAGTGGTCGCCTCTGAACTCGGCAAGGGCACCACGGTCACCCTGGATTTCAAGCCGGTGGCACTGACCAGTGCGCGCGCGAAGCACTGAACCACTGCATCATCAGCCGCAACAGCGACCGCTGCTCGTACACACCTTCGCGCACAAGGATGGGCCGCATCAATTCGACTGCGCGACCAATCCGGTAGAACGGAATATTGGCGTAGAAGTGATGAACGACATGGCAGTCACCCGCGCCGAACCAGAACAGAAGGCGCGACACAGGCCCTGATCGATAGAAGGTGCCCACCCACAGCGGGTTGTTGCGATCGAGGTCGAAGTGTTCAAGCACGATGCGTATCGTGTTGAAGACCGGCGTCACCACCACGAGCGGCAGCACATAGCCAAGCACGACGATCCGCCAGTCCACAAAGAGCAGCAACAACGCGCTCGCGAAAACGGCGATACGTGTGCCGCGTTCCCAGCGCTCACGGCTTGCATCGACAGACGCCTGCGGGAGCGCGCCGGCACGCGCAAAACTCACCGAGGCCGTGCGCCCGCGCAGAAAGACGAACCGGAAGACGATCGCCGCCGGGCTCGCGTACAGAAACCGTCGCAGCGGCGTATCGATGTCCTGCTTGTACGCCTCGCTGTCGAGCTCGGTGCCCAGGGCGCGGTGGTGTGTGGCGTGCATGCGTTCATAGACCGCGGCTCGCAGCTGTGACGGCCACACCATCAGCGACGACACGATCCAGCGAAGCCGTCGCGGCAGCAGTTTGCGGTGCGCGAAAGCATCGTGGTTGATGAAAGCCATCACCAGGATGAGGTCGCCTTGCACGATCAGGCAGAGCCACCAGAGCGGCTCATGCACCGGCCATCTTGCAAGGACCATCGCGCACGTCGCGAAGAGCGCGAGCGAGCCCGCTATCGAGATGAAATCCCAGAATGCGTTGGGCTTGTGAAGTGCACTGAGCTGCTGGGCACCGAGCTCCTTCGCGATGAGCGCGCGCGCTGTGCGCAGCTGGAGTTCGCGCAGTGGCCGGGGCGTCTCGTCTTCGGTGGGGGATGGGAAGGCTTGCGGCTGTTCAATCATGAGTCTTGCAATCCGCCGGCGCGCTCAGGATGAACAACTGATTTCAATTTGTGAGGCCCACTCGGGCGCAAAGCCGGCCTTGTCCTCATGCAAAGGGTGTTCGTCAAAGGGCGAGCTCAACAGATCCAGCAGCAATTCAACCTCCGAAAAATCCCTGGATTTTGCCTGTCGAATTGCGATTTCTGCGAGGTGATTGCGCAGCACGAACTTCGGGTTCACGCGCAGCATAGCGGCGCTCGCGTCGGCAAGCGGCACACTGCCAGCGAGCCGCTGCTGGTACTGCGCGATCCACGCGTCGATGTCCGTGTGCTCGAGGAACAGATCGCGCACACTGTCCACTGGTGCGCCCCCTACAAAGCGGGAAAGGCGACGCCAGAAGATCGTGTAGTCGCAACGGCTTTTTGCGAGGACGCGAAAGATGTCTTCGATGAGCGCCACGTCGCCGTCGCGTTCATCAGCCAGGCCCAGCTTGGCACGCATGCGGGTCTGCAATTCACGCGGGAATACGGCCTTGTATGACTCCAGCGCCGCAATTGCCACATCCTGGTCGCCAATCAGTGGCAAGAGGGCCTGGCCCAGGCAATACAGGTTCCAGTACGCCACATTGGGCTGGCGATTGAATGCGTAGCGACCGCGCTCGTCGCTGTGGTTGCAGATGTGGCCAGGATCAAAGCCGTCGAGAAACTGGAACGGACCGTAGTCGATGGTCAGGCCCAGGATGCTCATGTTGTCGGTGTTCATCACGCCGTGGCAAAAGCCCACTGATTGCCAGTGCGCCACCATCGCTGCGGTGCGCTCGCTCACGGCTTCAAGAAAGCACGCATAGGCGTTGCCGCCAAAGCGCTCGCTGGTTCTGCATGCAGGGTAGTCGCGGTCGATCACGAAATCGGCAAGCTGCCGCAGCTCAGCCTCTTTGCCGTTGGCTGAAAAGTGTTCGAAGTGACCAAAGCGCACAAAGCTGGGCGCGACCCGCGTGACCACCGCGGCGGTCTCGACTTCTTCACGTCGCACGCGTTGCTCTGAGCCCGTGACGCACAAGGCGCGGGTGGTCGGTATGCCCAGGCCGTGCATGGCCTCTGAGCAGAGAAATTCACGGATGCTGGATCGCAGCACCGCGCGACCGTCTCCCATGCGGGAGTAGGGCGTGAGGCCGCTGCCTTTGAGCTGGATCTCCTGGGGCCCCTCAGCGCCCGTCAGCTCACCAAGCAAAATTGCGCGGCCGTCGCCCAGTTGCCCCGCCCACACGCCGAACTGGTGGCCGCTGTACACCGAGGCAAGTGGCCGCATGCCGGGCATCAGGGTGTTGCCGGTGAACACGCTGACGCCCGCAGGTGATTGAAGCCAGTCCGCCCGCAGCCCCAGCTGGCCGGCAAGCGCGGTGTTGGCGCCCACGAGATAAGGCTCGGGCAAGTGCGTCGGCTGCAGTTCGGTGAAGAAGGCACTGCCCAGCGATGCGAAGCTGCTGAGCCACAGCGGCTCGGGTGTGTCGGACGTGGAGGCAGGCGCTAGATCGATCATGCAGCAATTGTCTCGCCAACTCGCTGGTGATCTGCCAGCGGGGACATTGCGAACGCGCGCCGCTTGACCCCTGCTTCAATGGGTCACGAGCCGGCCACGAGCCGGCGCCGGTACTGCAGCGGCGACACACCAAACCACCGCTTGGACGCCGCCGAGAAGTCGGCCGGCGCCTCCCAGCCAAGCAGCCCGGTGATCTGCGCCAGCGGCAGCGAGCCAACCCCCAGGTAGTGCTGCGCCAGCTCGCGGCGCACATCGTCGAGTAACTGCGCGAACGACTGGCCCTCGGCGCGCAGCCGCTTCTCCAGCTCCACCTCGGGCACGCCCACGCTGCGTGCAACGTCGGCGCGGGTTGGCACGCCCAGGTGCAGGCGCCGGATGATCTCTTCGCTGGCCCGAAAGCTCGTGCGCGCGTCAGCCAGACGTTCCAGCCGGTGTTCAACCAGCTTGTCGTGCAGGGCGAACAGGGAGTCGGTGTTGTGCATCACGGGTTTGGCGAGCTCCGCCGTCGGCATGCACAGCCGCGCAAAGGGCTGGCCAAAGCGAAGCGGGCAGTGGAATGCCATCCGGTACGCATGCAGGTCTTCAGGCTCCGCCCCCGTGAATTCCACGGCAACAGGGCGGATCGGCTCCTGCGCCACCTTCTGGCACAGCAGCAACAGGGCGAGCAGGCCGAACTCGGCCCGCTGGCGCGGCGCTCGCGGGTTGCCGCCGTGACTCAGCTGCAGCCAGCAGTGCGTGTGGCCGGGGTAAATCGCAAACGCGCCCGCGTCGTTGATCAGCGTGAGGTACTTGGCGAAGCCTTCCAGCGAGTCGAGCAGGGTCGAGCCATTCCACATCGACTGCGTGGCCATGTCAAAGCGCACATAGCGCCGCGCCAGGGCCCGGTCCAGGCCGAGGTTGAACTTGCCCGTGCGGTGCACGGCCACGCGCCAGAGCCGGTTGACCTCGCGCGATGTGAAGCGCTCGTGCGGACGCTTGAGCCGCGCGATGTCCATGCCGGCAAGCTCGAACAGCTCGTCAGGCTCGATGCCTTGCGACGCAAACATGCGCACCATGGAGGCGACCCAGATGTTGGAGCTGCTGGCAGACGGCATTGCACCCATTCCACTGGATTCGCGCGGCACTGGCAAGTCATTCAGTCAACTGCAGGGAACACCTGATGCGCGCTTGCACCAACACGCCACACACTACGCACTATTGGCTACGCACTACGATAGCCAACGCGGCCAGTTGCCGCCACCAGACAAACAAAGGAGTTGCCCATGCTGGGTCTGATGCAAAGCCAACCGCTGTCGATCTCGTCGTTGATCGAATTCGCCGACCGTCACCATGGCGACGGAGAAATCGTCTCGCGCCGTGTTGAAGGCGACATTCACCGCTACCAGTGGAGCGACGTCGCCCGGCGCTCGCGCCAGGTGGCCAATGCGCTCGATGGGCTGGCGCTGCAGTTCTCCGACCGGGTTGCCACGCTCGCCTGGAACGGTTATCGCCACCTCGAGCTCTATTTCGGCGTCAGCGGCTCGGGCCGGGTGCTGCACACCATCAACCCGCGCCTGCACCCTGACCAGATCGCCTGGATCGCCAACCACGCTGAAGACCAGGTCCTGTGCTTTGACCTCACGTTCCTGCCGCTGGTGCAAGCCGTGCACGCGCGCTGCCCGACCATCAAGCACTACATCGCGCTGTGCGACGCAGACAAGCTGCCCGCAGACTCGGGCGTGCCCCACCTCACGAGCTACGAAGCGTGGATCGGCGGGCAGTCCACCAGCTATGAGTGGCCGTCGTTTGACGAGAACTCGGCGTCGAGCATGTGCTACACGAGCGGCACCACCGGCAACCCGAAGGCAGCGCTCTACAGCCACCGCTCGACGGTGCTGCATGCCTACGCAGCAGCACTGCCCGATGTGATGTGCCTGTCCGCGCGCGACGCGGTGCTGCCTGTCGTGCCGATGTTCCACGTCAACGCCTGGGGCATTCCGTATTCGGCGGCGCTCACGGGCTGCAAGCTGGTGTTCCCCGGCCCGGCGATGGACGGCAAGTCGATCTATGAATTGATCGAGGCAGAGAAAGTCACTTACGCCGCAGGCGTGCCAACGGTCTGGCAGATGTTGCTGGGCCACATGAAGCCCGCCGGCCTGCGCTTCTCGACGCTCAAGCGCACGGTGATTGGCGGCTCGGCCTGCCCGCCCGCCATGATCGATTCGTTCCGCGAGGAGTACGGCGTGGAAGTGCTGCACGCGTGGGGCATGACGGAGATGAGCCCGCTGGGCACGCTCTGCACGCTCAAGAACAAGGACCTCGCCAAGTCGCCCGAAGAGCAGATGAAGCTGCGGCTCAAGCAGGGCCGCGCCATCTTCGGTGTAGACATGAAGATCGTCGGCGAAGACGGCGCCGAGCTGCCCTGGGACGGCAAGACGCCCGGCGACCTGTACGTCAAAGGCCCGTGGGTGGTGCGCGAATATTTCAAGGGGGAGGGCGGCGACCCGCTGGTGGGCGGCTGGTTCCCCACGGGCGACGTGGCCGTGATCGACTCGGGCGGCTACATGCAGATCACCGACCGCAGCAAGGACGTGATCAAGTCCGGCGGCGAATGGATCAGCTCGATCGACATCGAGAACATCGCGGTGGCTCACCCGGCTGTTGCCATGGCCGCGTGCATCGGCATGAAGCACCCGAAGTGGGACGAGCGGCCGATCGTCGCCGTCGTGAAGAAACCCGGCGCCGAAGTCACGCGCGAAGAGCTCATCAGGTTCTACGAAGGCAAGACAGCCAAGTGGCAGGTGCCGGACGACGTCGTGTTTGTTGACGCCATTCCGCTGGGCGCGACGGGCAAGATGCTCAAGACGCGCCTGCGCGACATGCTCCGCGACTACAAATTGCCCACGGCTTGACGCGGCGCGAGCGCCGCGCGCACCACGGCGGCGTGTCGCCAACGTGATAAATGATGTGCGGCGTTACGGGCATTCCCTGAGCGTTGCAGCGCACAAAAAGGCTACCCTGCCGCTGTTCGGACCATCAGGAGACATCAATGAAATTTGCAGTCAAAGCAGTTGCCACAGCCGCCATCCTTGTCGCAGCAGGTGCGGCCTTCGCCCAAAAAGGCGAGACCGTTCGCATCGCCTTCATGGACCCGCTGTCGGGCCCGTTCGCCAATGTGGGGCAAAACCAGCTCAAGAGCTGGCAGTTTGCCGCCGAGCGCCTTTCTGGCGCGAAGAACCCGGCTGGCGTGAAGTTCGAAGTTGTCGGCTTCGACAACAAGGGCTCGCCCCAGGAAAGCCTGAACACGCTCAAGGCAGCGGCTGACCAGGGCTTTCGCTACATCACCCAGGGCAATGGCTCCGGTGCCGGCCTGGCCATTCTGGATGCCGTCTCGAAGTACAACGAGCGCAACCCCGGCAAGGAACTCATTTACCTGAACTACGCGGCTGTCGATCCCGCAATGACCAACGAGAAGTGCGACTACTGGCACTTCCGTCTTGACGCTGACACCACCATGAAGATGGAAGCGCTGACGTCCTTCATGAAGGACCAGCCCAAGGTCACCAAGGTTTACGTGATTGGCCAGAACTATTCGCACGGCCAGCAAGTCGCCAAGTACTTCAAGGAAGGTATCGCCCGCAAGCGCCCCGACGTGAAGATCGTGGGTGAAGACCTGCACCCCATCGGCCAGGTGAAAGACTTCTCGCCCTACGTCGCCAAGATCAAGCAGTCCGGCGCCGACGCGATCGTCACCGGCAACTGGGGCCAGGACTTGACGCTGCTGGTCAAGGCATTGAACGACGCGGGCCTGAAGGTGCCGATGTACACCTACTACGCCGGCGTCACGGGCACGCCCACGGCGCTGGCCGCCGGCGGCGACAGCGAGGTGTATGTCGTGGCTTACGGTCACGCCAACCACACGGGTGAACTCGGCGCGATGGGCGCGGACTTCTTCAAGAAGTTCAGCGACGACTACTACACCTATGCCACGTACAACGGCATCAACCTGCTGGGCGCCGCGATGGCCAAGGCCAAGTCCACAGAGCCGGCCAAGGTCGCGAAGGCCATGGAAGGCCTGGCGGTCAAAAGCTTTGCAGGTGAAGTGACCATGCGCGCGTCTGACCACCAGCTGCAGCAGTCGATGTTCATCACCAAGTGGCAAAAGGCGAAGAAGGGCGAGTACAGCGTCGAGAAGACGGGCTACACCTTCGTGCCAATCAAGGAAATGGCTCCGTACATTTCCAGCACGCCCACCAGCTGCCAGATGAAGCGGCCCGCCTGATCCAGGTGCTGCAACGGCCGGGCCACGCGCGAGCGCCCCGGCCATTTTTCTGCCTACACCGGCTTTCCTCGGGGATTACCCCCACAACGAACGGGTTAGCGCATGGAGTTTTTCACCATATCGCTGCTGAACGGCATCAGCTACGGGCTGCTGCTGTTCATGCTCAGCTCGGGCCTGACGCTGATCTTCAGCATGATGGGCGTGCTCAATTTTGCGCACGCGTCTTTCTACATGATCGGTGCGTTCTTCGCGTACACGATCACGCAGCTCGTCGGCTTCTGGCCGGCGCTGCTGCTGGCGCCTCTGGCCGTTGGCCTGATTGGCGCCGCATTTGAGAAGTACTGTTTGCGGCGGGTTCACAAGTTCGGCCACGTCGCGGAACTGCTCATTACGTTCGGCCTGTCATTCATCATTCTTGAAGTCGTGCAGCTGATCTGGGGCACGAGCTCGGTCGACTACCGCGTGCCTGCTGAATTGAGCGGGCCGCTCTTCACGCTGTTTGGCACGCAGTTTCCGGCGTATCGCGGCTTCATGATGCTGGTGGCGCTGCTGATGCTTGTCGCTATCTGGCTGCTGCTCACGCGCACGCGCATTGGCCTGGTCATCCAGGCCGCGCTCACGCATCCTGAAACGGTGGAGGCGCTTGGCCACAACGTGCCGCGCGTGTTCATGATGGTGTTTGGTGGCGGCGCTGCACTTGCGGGCCTGGCCGGTGTGATCGGCGGCAACGCGTTCGTCACCGAGCCCGGCATGGCTGGCGCCGTGGGGCCTGTCATCTTCGTGGTGGTGGTGGTGGGCGGCATGGGCTCGCTGGCCGGCGCTTTCCTCGCGTCGATCCTGATCGGCGTGGTCCAGACGTTCGCGGTGGGCATCGACAGCTCGTTTCTGGGCGCTGCCGCCATGGCGGGCTGGCAGATCACGCCAGAGACATTTGGCTACGCGCTGTGGAAGCTCAAGGTCAGCCAGGTCGCGCCCATCCTTCCGTTCCTGCTGCTGGTGCTGATGCTGATCTTCAGGCCCAAGGGCCTGCTCGGCACGCGGGAGGGATGACATGAACGCATCCGCTTCACCGATGACACCTTCCGCCTACTACGGATTCAAGCCGCTCAACATCGGCCGGTGGGTTGTGTGGTCACTGTTCGCACTGGTGCTGGTCGCAGCGCCGCTTGTGTTCACGAGCAGTCTCTCGCAAACCATGCTCACGCAGATGGGTATCGCCATCATCGTTTGCCTGTCGTACAACATGCTGCTGGGGCAGGGCGGCATGCTCAGCTTCGGGCACGCCGTGTATTCGGGGCTCGGATCGTTCCTGTCGATCCATGCGCTGAACCTCGTGGTCAAAGGCCAGTGGCCGATTCCCGTGAGCCTGATCCCGGTGATCGGCGGTCTTGCGGGCATGCTCTTCGCCATCCTGTTCGGCTATGTCACCACAAAGAAGGCGGCAACGCCTTTCGCGATGATCACGCTGGGTATTGGCGAGCTGGTGTTTGCGATGTCGCTGATGTTCCCGGAGTTCTTCGGAGGCGAAGGTGGCGTATCGAGCAACCGCGTGGCGGGGCCCAAGCCCTTCGGCATCACTTTCGGCCCGCAGATCCAGCTGTACTACCTGATTGCGATCTACACGTTCATCTGCACAGGCCTGATGTTCGCCTTCACGCGCACACCGCTGGGCCGCATGTTGAACGCCGTGCGCGACAACCCCGAGCGCGTGGAGTTCGTCGGCTACGACACGCGCAAGGTGCGCTACATCGCCTTCATCATCGCGGCGTTCTTCGCAGGCATTTCGGGCGGGTTGGCGGCGCTGAACTTCGAGATCGTGACGTCAGAAGTGGTGAGTGGTTATCGCTCGGGCGCTTACCTGTTGTTCACGTTCCTGGGCGGTGCCACCTTCTTCTTCGGGCCCATCATCGGCGGCATCCTGATGGTGCTGGCGTTCGTGCTGCTGTCTGAGATCACCAAGGCGTGGCTGCTGTACCTGGGCCTGGTGTTCCTGTTCATGCTGATGTACGCGCCCGGTGGCATCGCCAGCCTGATCATGATGAACCTGCGCGTTGCAGCGTTCGGGCGCTTGAAAGAGCTGTGGGTGAGTTACCTCGCACTCGCCGTGACGGCGTTCATCGTGCTGATCGGCGCGGCCAGCATGATCGAGATGGTCTATCACCTCAAGCTCAATCCGGCGCTCGGGCCGCAGCTGAAGTTCATCGGCATCAGCCTGAATGCGCATGGGCTCGACAGCTGGTTCGGCTGCATATTCGTGATGCTCACGGGCATCGGGTTGTTTGAAGTTGCGCGCCGCCAGTTCGCGCGGCAGTGGGGTGAGATCCAGGAGTTCATCGAAAAAGAGATGAAGCGGAGGGAAAGCCTATGAGCAATCCTTACGCCCTCGAACTCAAAGACCTGCGCAAGAGTTTCGGCAAGACCGAAATCATTCGCGGCGCGAGCCTTGCAGTGAATGCGGGCGAGCGCATCGCCGTGATCGGGCCGAACGGTGCGGGCAAGTCAACGCTGTTCAACCTGATCAGCGGCCGCTTCGCGCCCACCAGTGGTGAAGTGCTGCTCAACGGCAACCGCATCGATGGGCTCAAGCCCTTCGAGATCAACCGCATGGGCTTGTCGCGTAGCTTCCAGATCACCAACATCTTCCCGAAGCTGTCGGTGTTCGAGAACCTGCGGTGCGGGGTGCTCTGGAGCCTGGGCTACAAGTACACGTTCCTGAAATTCCTGGCCGACCTCGACGACGCGAACGAGCGCGCCGAAGCGCTGATGCACATGATCAAGCTCGACCGCAAGCGCGACGTGCTGGCCATGAACCTCACCTATGCGGAGCAACGCGCATTGGAAATCGGCATCACGATTGCCGGCGGCGCAACGGTGATCCTGCTGGATGAGCCAACAGCCGGCATGAGCAAGAGCGAGACGCGGCGCTTCATCGAACTCATCAAAGAGGTGACGGTGGGCAAGACGCTGCTGACCGTGGAGCACGACATGGGCGTGGTGTTCGGCCTGGCCGACAAGATTGCGGTGGTGGTGTACGGCGAAGTGATCGCGTATGACACGCCTGAAGCGGTGCGAGCGAACCAGCGCGTGCAAGAGGCTTACCTGGGCTCGCACGTGGCCGAAGCGCAAGCTGCAGGCGGGGGGCATTGAGATGTTGAAGATTGAAAACCTCCACGCCTTTTACGGCAAGAGCCACGTCCTGCATGGCGTGCATTTCAATGTGGGGCAGGGCGAGATCGTGGCGCTCCTCGGGCGCAATGGCTCGGGCCGCTCGACCACGGCCAAGGCCATCATGGGCATGGTCGATTGCACCGGCGTCGTGGACTGGAAGGGCAAGCACACGCTGGGCATGAAGCCCTACGAGATCGCCCACCTGGGCCTGGGTTACGTACCTGAGAACCGCGACATCTTCCCCAAACTCACCGTGCACCAGAACCTGATGCTCGGCCAGAAGAGCGCCAAGGGCGGCGGCCGCTGGTCGTTCGACGACATGTACGAGATGTTCCCGCGCCTGAAGGAGCGGCAGCACACGGAAGCGGGCGTTCTGTCAGGCGGCGAGCAGCAGATGCTCACGCTGTGCCGCACGCTGATGGGCGACCCTGAACTCATCATCATCGACGAGCCGACAGAAGGGCTCGCGCCCAAGATCGTCGAGCTGGTGGGCGAGTACCTCAAGAAGCTCAAGGAGAAGGGCATCTCGGTGCTGCTCATCGAGCAAAAGCTGACGATCGCAATGTCGATCTCGGACCGCGCCCTTGTGATGGGCCATGGCTCCATCGTGTTTGAAGGCACGCCCGATACGCTGCGTGCGGATGCGTATATCCGCAAGGAGTGGCTGGAGGTTTAGGTGCGTGGGCGGCTTGTCCCTGTTGCGACAGGGGGCCGCCTGGCGCAACATAACTTCCCTACAATCCAAAAATCGCACGACCGTTCTTTTTCGGCTCCTCTTCCAGTACTTTCCCCGCAGTTTCCCCTCTCTCTTTTCAAGGACAACAGCATGACCGCTGAATACAAGGTTCACGGCGACGTGGCAGTGATCACGATGAACAACCCGCCTGTCAACGGCCTGGGTTATTCAACCCGTGTGGGCATCACCGACGGGCTCGCCAAGGCGATTGCCGACGACTCCGTCAAGTCCATCATCATCACCGGCGCAGGCCGCGCGTTTTCCGGCGGCGCAGACATCAAGGAATTTGGCACGTCCAAGGCTGTTGCCGAGCCCAATCTGCTCTCCGTGATCCTCGCGCTCGAAGCCTCGCCCAAGCCCACCATCGCCGCGATGCATTCCGTCGCGATGGGTGGCGGCCTTGAACTTGCCCTGGGCTGCAGCTATCGCATCTGCGCGCCGGGCACCAGCATCGCGCTGCCCGAAGTCAAGCTGGGCCTGATCCCCGGCGCTGGCGGCACCATGCGCTTGCCGCGCGTGCTTGGCGTTGAAACCGCGCTGAACATGATCGTCAGCGGCGAGCCGGTGAAGAGCGAATTGCTTGCACAGCAACCCGGCCAGAAGCTGTTCGACAAGATGGCGTCGTCGGCCGAATCGCTCGCCGAAGAAGCACTCGCCTATGCACGCTCCGTGGCGGATGCGCGCCCGTTGCCGCTCGTGCGCAACCTGCCGTGCAAGCACCCGCAAGGCGACGCGTACTTCCAGTTCGCGCGCAACATGGTCAAGGGCATGGCGAAGAATTTCCCCGCGCCCGTGAAGTGCGTGGACCAGGTCGAAAACGCGACCAAGATGAAGTTCGACGAAGGCATGACGGCCGAGCGCGAGATCTTCACCAACCTCATGCTCACGCCCGAGTCGCGCGCGCTGCGCCACTTGTTCGTGGCCGAGCGCGCCGCATCGAAGATCCCGGATGTGCCGGAAGACACGCCGCAGCGCGACATCAAGTCTGTGGCCGTGATCGGCGCGGGCACGATGGGCGGCGGCATCTCGATGAACTTCCTGAACGCCGGCATCCCGGTGAAGGTTCTGGAGATGAAGCAGGAGGCGCTCGACAAGGGCCTGGGCATCATCCGCAAAAACTACGAATCGCAAGTCAAGCGCGGCAAGCTCAAGCAGGACAAGTACGAGCAGCGCATGGCGTTGCTCAGCACGACGCTCGACTACAACGACCTCAAAGACGCCGACCTGGCCATCGAGGCCGTGTTCGAGGAAATGGGCGTCAAGCAGAAGGTGTTCGAGAAGCTCGACGAAGTGATGAAGCCCGGCGCCATCCTCGCTTCGAACACATCGACGCTCGACGTGAACAAGATCGCATCGTTCACCAAGCGTCCGCAAGACGTGGTGGGCCTGCACTTCTTCAGCCCGGCCAACGTGATGAAGCTGCTGGAAGTGGTGCGCGGCGCCAAGACCGGCAAGGACGTGATGGCCACGGTGATGACCGTCGGCAAGAAGATCAAGAAGACCGCCGTTGTTTCTGGCGTGTGCGACGGCTTTATCGGCAACCGCATGATCGAGCAGTACAGCCGCCAGGCTGGTTTCCTGCTCGACGAAGGTGCAACGCCTGCGCAGGTCGATCGCGCTGTCGAGAAGTTCGGCTTTGCGATGGGCCCGTTCCGCATGGGTGACCTGGCTGGTAACGACATCGGCTGGGCGATTCGCAAGCGCCGTGCCGAAGAGCGGCCGAACCTGCTGTACAGCCGCACGGCTGACAAGCTGTGCGAGCTCGGCCGTTTCGGCCAGAAGACCGGCGCTGGCTGGTACGACTACAAGGAAGGCAAGCGCGATGCGATTCCTTCGGACCTGGTCGTGAAGATGATCGAGGATCACCGCAAGGAACTCGGCATCACGCCGCGCAAGATTTCTGATGAAGAGATCGTGCAGCGCCTGGTGTTCGCGCTCGTGAACGAAGCCGCGCACATCCTTGAGGAGGGCATTGCCTCCAAGGCCAGCGACATCGATATGGTTTACATCACCGGCTACGGCTTCCCGATGCACCGCGGCGGCCCCATGCTGTACGCCGACCAAGTCGGCCTGTTCAATGTCGTGCAGGCCATGAAGCGCTTCCAGCAGAACCCGCGCGACGACGCGAAGTTCTGGGAGCCGGCGCCGCTGCTGGCACGCCTGGCTGCTGACGGCAAGACGTTCAACTGATCACCCGAAGGACAAAGAACATGAGCAACGCAGTCATCGTCTCCACCGCCCGCACACCCCTGGCCAAAAGCTGGAAGGGCGCTTTCAACATGACGCACGGCGCCACGCTGGGCGGCCATGCCGTCAAGCACGCTGTGCAGCGCGCGGGCATCGACCCATCGCACGTCGAAGACGTGATCATGGGTTGCGCCAATCCGGAAGGCGCCACCGGCGCGAACATCGCACGCCAGATCGCGCTCATGGCCGGCCTGCCGATCACCACGTCGGGCATGACTGTCAATCGCTTCTGCTCGTCGGGCCTGCAGACGATTGCCATGGCATCGCAACGCGTGATCGCGGGTGAAGCGGATGTGTATGTCGCCGGCGGCGTCGAAAGTATCTCTTGCGTCCAGCAGGAAATGAACACGCACATGCTGCGCGACCTGGATCTCGACAAGATCAAGCCCGAGATTTACTGGTCGATGCTGCAGACAGCCGAGCAAGTCGCCAAGCGCTACAACATTGGCCGCGATGCCATGGACGAATACGGTGCGGCGAGCCAGCAAAAGGCCTGTGCAGCGCAAGCGGCAGGCCTGTTCGACGCCGAGATCGCGCCGATCACCGTCAAGGCCGGTGTGGCGGACCCGGTGATGGGCCTGCGCACGAAGGAAGTGACCTGCAGCAAGGACGAAGGCACGCGCGAAGGCACCACGAAGGAAGGCATCAGCGGCATCAAGCCGGCGCTGCCGAGTGGCGTGATTTCTGCGGGCAATGCGAGCCAGTTCTCCGACGGTGCCGGCGCTTGTGTCGTCACGAGCGAGGCATACGCCAGCAAGCACAACCTCAAGCCCATCGGCCGCTTCCTCGGCTTTGCGGTGGCCGGTTGCGAGCCTGACGAAATGGGCATTGGCCCGGTGTACGCCGTGCCGAAGGTGCTCAAGAAGCTCGGCCTGACCGTGAATGACATCGACCTGTGGGAGCTGAACGAAGCCTTCGCTGTGCAGGTGATCTACTGCCGCGACAAGCTGGGCATCCCGGCTGACCGGCTGAACGTGAACGGTGGCGCGATTGCAGTCGGCCACCCGTACGGCGTGTCAGGCCAACGCCTGACCGGCCACGCGTTGATCGAAGGCAAGCGCCGTGGCGCCAAGAAGGTGCTGGTCACCATGTGCATTGGTGGCGGCATGGGCGCGGCGGGCGTGTTCGAAGTTTTGTAAGCGTATCCAGGCGGCGGCTGATGCCGCTGCCGCAGCTCATTCGGAACTCTTCAGCGATTAAAGTTACGAAGTCTGGTCAGGCGCGCGTGCCACGCGTGCGCTGGCACTTCAAGAACTTAAAGGGAGTTTGTTGAATGCAAGCACTTCGAAAGTGGGCAGGCCGGCCCGTTCCTCAACAGCGACCTCAGTATGCCCAAGGTCGCCTTTCGCCCACCGCTGCTTTCGCGCTTTGCACGGCTGTCACCGATTGGGTGCGCACCCAGCCCGAGCACGATGCGTTTCATGCCATAGGCGTTGAAGGGGCGATCAAACAGGCGATCGCAGCGCAGCCTGATATCAAGCATATCCACGTCGTCTATCCCCATCCGGCAGGCATTTCGGCCTTGGGGCGAACCTTGCTGGAGAGCTATGGCATCACAGTCACCGCCGTTGCGTCGCCAGACGAGCTGCCAGCGCCAGCGTATGTGGCAGAGATGGAACCGGCTGTTGAGCCACCGGGCTACATCGATGCACCGCAGCCGCCGCCTGGGGCTGCGCCACTTGAGGTGAATTTCCCGCACCCGGCCGCACGGCAGGCAGTCGTTGCTGTGCCAGATTTTGCGGGCGCGCCACCGCCTCGTGTGGATCCGCAGCCACAGCTGCGCCAGCCCCTGCAGCAGCCCATGCCCGTCTATCGCAGCATCGTCGACTGTGCGCCACCTTCGGCGCTGGAAAGGCTGTTGACGCCATGCCTGACGGATTTTCGCAATGGCCTCGCCCAAACCCGCGCGGGCCAGCACGCGCTCGAGCAGCGACTGCGCGAGGTGATTCATGCCATCTCGCGGCTCGACGATGAGCTCGTCAAGGTGAATTCGCTGAGCATTCTTCACTATGGCTTGTGCCAGTTTCCTGAAGGCAACTCCAATGCTTCGCAAAGATTTGCGGGCACGATATTCAGGAGCCACCTGCGCCCAGCTGTGGAAGCAACCAATCCAGCGATTCGCACTTTCGTCATGATGCGGGAAGACCTGCTGCGAAAGATGGATCCGGCCAACGACCACCGACGCTAAAACCGTCGCGAACATGACCGCAGCGCGCGGCGCGCTGGCGTATGCTGGCCTTCTTTCAGCCAACGCCTCGCCCGCCTGCACGCCATGGGTCTTCGCCACACGCTCGACTTTCTTCTGTACGACTGGCTGCGCGCCGGCGAGCTGACGTCTCGCAGCCGCTTCGCCGATCATTCGCGCGAAACATTCGACGCCGTCTTCGACACGTGCGAGCGCATCGCCCGCGAGAAATACGCGCCATTCAACCGCACACTCGACATCGAAGAGCCGCGCTTTGACGGCGAGAAGGTCATCCTGCCCAAGGCCTCCAAAGAAGCGTACGACGCCTTCGCCGCATCGGGCATGCTCAGCGCCGCGCAAGACTATGAAATCGGCGGCATGCAGCTGCCGTACACAGTCGAGTCCGCGGCGCACACCTTTTTTGCGATGGCATCCGTGAGCATGGGCTCGGGCATGCTCACCGTGGGCAACGCGAACTTGCTGATGGTGCACGGCACCGAGCTGCAAAAAAGCGTCTTTGCGCTCAATGAATTTTCCGGGCGCTGGTCGGGCACCATGTGCCTGTCGGAGCCGCAGGCGGGCTCATCGCTCTCCGATATCGTCACTCGCGCCGTGCCGGATGGCGGCGACTTTGCGAGCGATCCGCTCGGTGCGCGCTATCGCCTCAAGGGCAACAAGATGTGGATTTCGGCGGGCGAGCATGAGCTCACCGAGAACATCATCCACCTGGTGCTCGCCAAGATTCCGGGGCCCGATGGCAAGCTGATCCCGGGCACGCGGGGCATCTCGCTCTTCATCGTGCCCAAGCAGCTGGTGGACACCCAGGGCCAGCTCACCGGTGTGCGCAACGACGTGGCGCTTGCCGGCCTGAACCACAAGCTCGGCTGGCGCGGCACGACCAATACGCTGCTGAATTTCGGCGAAGGCAAGTTTCCTGTGCAAGGGCAGGCGGGGGCGATTGGCTACCTGGTTGGCCGGCCGCACGAAGGCCTGTCGTGCATGTTCCACATGATGAACGAGGCGCGCATCGGCGTTGGCATGGCCGCGACGATGCTGGGCATGGCGGGCTATCACGCTTCGCTCGACTACGCCAAAAATCGGCCGCAAGGCAGGCTGGTGGGCCCATCGGGTAAAGACGCGTCACAGCCGCAAGTGCGCATCATTGAACATGCCGACATCAAGCGCATGCTGCTCACGCAGAAGTCGTATTGCGAAGGCGCGTTGGCGCTGGAGCTGTACTGCGCGCGCCTGGTCGATGAGCAACACACCGGCGAGCCCGGTGCCGCGAATGAAGCACGCATGCTGCTCGAAGTGCTCACGCCCATTGCCAAGAGCTGGCCGAGCGAGTGGTGCCTGGAGGCGAATTCGCTCGCCATCCAGATTCATGGCGGCTACGGGTACACGCGCGACTTTCCGGTGGAGCAGTACTGGCGCGACCAGCGCCTGAACATGATTCACGAAGGCACGCACGGCATACAGGCCGCTGACTTGCTGGGCCGCAAAGTGGTGATGGCGGGCGGTGAGGGGCTGCGCATGCTGGCCTTGCGCATCAACGGCACGATCGAGCGTGCCATCCAGCGCCCCGAGTTCGCCGAATACGCCAACGCCCTTGGCGGCGCGCTGCAGCAAGTTGGCGCGGCGACGAAAGCGGCCTGGGCGACTGGCGACGCGCGCGAGGCACTGGCCAACGCCGTGCCGTACATGCAGGCGTTCGGCCATATGGTGATCGCGTGGATGTGGCTCGATGTTGCGCTGTCGATTCCCGCTGGTGCGGCGCAGCCGCCTGCGCATGTGGGCCGCCTGGCTGCAACACGGTTTTTCTATCGCTACGAGCTGCCGAAAATTGGCGCGTGGCTGAACGTGGTTTCATCGCGCGATGCGACTTGCGCAGACATGCCGGAAGAGGCGTTCTGATGACCAGCGACAAGACCATCGAACTCATCGAGAAGTGGACGTGGATCCTGATCTACGCGGGGCTGTTTGCAATCATCGTCGGCATCGCGTCGATGTCGGCCAGCCCTTCCACAGCCTGGACGCTGGTGGCGGTGGGCGCAGTGCTTGCTGTTGCAGGGGTGGTGCTGATCTGGGTGCGGTCCAAGCTCGACGCGCGGCGTTGACGCACAATCTGCCGCATCTCTGAAAACAAGAGGGGACAGTACATGACGCGCACCGTTTCGCAGCTCTTCGACCTCACGGGCAAGACGGCCCTTGTCACCGGCGGCTCGCGTGGCCTGGGCCTGCAGATGGCGCACGCCCTCGGGGAGGCGGGCGCCAGGATCATGCTGTCGTCCCGCAAGGCCGCTGACCTGGAAGAGGCCGTTGCCGACCTGCAGGCCGCCAATATCGATGCCCGCTGGATCGCTGCCGATTGCTCGAAGGAGGCCGACATTGATCGCCTCGTTGACGAAACACTTTCGCGCATGGGCGACATCGACATCCTCGTGAACAACGCCGGCGCCTCATGGGCCGCGCCTGCCGAGGACTACCCCACAGAGGCCTGGGACAAGGTGATGAACCTCAACGTGCGGGGCTACTTCCTGCTGGCCAGGCGCATCGGCAAGAAGAGCATGATTGCGCGCCGCAGCGGCCGCATCATCAATATCGCTTCCATTGCGGGCCTGGGGGGCAATCCGCCCGAGCTGCAGATGGTGGCGTACAACACGTCCAAAGGCGCTGTGCTGAGCCTGACCGAAACGCTCGCCTGCGAATGGGGCGCCCACAACATCACCGTCAACGCGATCTGCCCTGGCTTCTTCCCGAGCAAACTGACCGCAGGCGTCCTTGAAACCTTGGGTGCCGAAGCGATGGCCAAGCACGCGCCGCTGAATCGTCTGGGCGATGACGAAGACCTCAAGGGTGTGACGCTGCTGTTCGCCAGTGACGCCGGCAAGCACATCACGGGGCAGTGGATAGCGGTGGATGGCGGCGTGAGCGTGATTACGGGTGCATGACTCCAACTATGCAATTCGGCGTTGAGATCCCCTTCGTTCACCACCTCGGTTTCGAACTCATGAAGTTCGAAGGCGGCGAGTCGCAGATCGACTACACGGCCAAGCCGGAGCACCTGAATTCGTTCCATGTCACGCACGGCGGCGCGCTGATGACGCTGATGGACGTGACGATGGCCGTGGCCGCGCGCAGCGTGCAAAAAGACATGGGCGTTGTCACGATCGAGATGAAGACCACCTTCATGCAACCGTCGCGCGGCAAGCTGTCCAGCAAGGGCCGGCTCATTCATCGCACAGCGACGATGGCTTTCACTGAAGCCACGATTTTTGACAGCGAAGGGCGCACGTGCGCGCACGCCACCGGCACTTTCAAGTACGTCAGGCGGCTGCCCACGGGCCCGTCGAGCGCCAACCCACTCAACGTCATTTCAACCGACTGATTTTTTTTCGAAAAGAGAGACGACCATGCCCACGAACAAACAAATCCATCTCGACAACCGCCCCGCAGGCGAAGCTTCCGCATCCAACTTCAAGCTGGTTACTGCTGAAACCCCGGCGCTGCAAGACGGCCAGGTGCTGGTGCGCCACCACTTCATGAGCCTGGACCCGTACATGCGCGGCCGCATGAATGACTCCAAGAGCTACGCCGCACCGCAGCCGCTGGGCCAGGTGATGCAAGGCGGAACGGTCGGTGAAGTGGTCGAGAGCAAGTCCGACAAATACAAGGTGGGCGACAAGGTCGTCGGCTTTGGCGGCTGGCAGGAATACAGCGTTGTCAATGCCGATCAAGTCGGCGCGCTGCGCAAGGTCGATACGACGCACGTGCCGCTGTCGCACTACCTGGGCGCCGTGGGCATGCCCGGCGTCACGGCCTGGTATGGCCTGGTGAAGATCATCCAGCCGAAGGCAGGGCAGACAGTGGTGGTGAGCGCTGCCTCGGGCGCGGTGGGCAGCGCTTTCGGCGCACTCGCCAAGGCTCGTGACCTGCGCGTGGTCGGCATTGCGGGCGGTGAAGACAAGTGCAAGTACGTGACTGACGATCTCGGCTTTGACGCCTGCATCGACTACAAGGCGCATCGCGATGTCGGCGCGCTGTCGAAGGCGTTGAAAGCCGCTTGCCTCGATGGCATCAGCGGCTACTTCGAGAACGTGGGCGGCGTGGTAATGGACGCCGTGATGACGCGCATGAACGCGTTCGGCCGCATTGCGCTGTGCGGAATGATCGCCGGCTACGACGGCAAGCCCGTGCCCATGTCGTTCCCGCAACTGCTGCTGACCAACCGCATGACGCTCGAAGGCTTCATCGTCAGCGAGCACATGGAAGTCTGGCCCGAAGCGCTCACGGAACTCGGCATGCTCGTCGGCACAGGCAAGCTGCGCCCGCGTGAGTCGGTGGCCCAGGGCATCGAAGCGGCGCCTGAGGCCTTCCTTGGTTTGCTCAAGGGTCGCAACTTTGGCAAGCAGCTGGTCAAGCTGATCTGAACCCCGCGAGGCGATGTGACGCCCACCCATGAGGTCGTCAACCAGCCGCAGCCGCTGGCTGGCTACAACCTGTTCGACGGCAACCGGGGCCTGCGCGACGCACTGAAATTCAACGCGCCTGCGCTGGATGTCGCTGAGCTGTCATCGCTTGGCGCGACGCTGGGCAGCGCACAGATGCAGACCCACGCGCGGCTGGCCAATGTGCACACGCCGCAGCTGCACACGCACGACCGGTTCGGCCGGCGCGTTGACGAGGTGGAGTTTCATCCGAGCTATCACGTGTTGATGCGGGCGGCGGTGGAGGCGGGCCTGCATGGCACGCCTTGGGCAAGGGAAGGGGAGAAGAGCCCCCACCCCAGCCCTCCCCCAGAGGGGGAGGGAGCGAATGCGCATGTGCTGCGGGCGGCGGGGTTCATGCTGTTCACGGAGCTTGAGCCGTCCATCCTTTGCCCGATCTCGATGACGTACGCGGTGACGCCGGCGCTTCGAGGCAACGCGGCTATCTACAACGACTGGGGGCCCAGGCTCACCAGCCGCGCTTATGACCCCCAACTCAAGCACTGGCGCGACAAGGCCGGTGTGACGATGGGCATGGGCATGACCGAAAAGCAGGGCGGCTCAGACGTGCGCGCGAACACGACCGTGGCCGTACCCGATGGCGAAGACGCGTGGGGCAAGCGCTATCGCATCACGGGCCACAAGTGGTTCTTCTCGGCGCCGATGTGCGATGCATTCCTGGTCCTCGCGCAGGCACCCGCCGGACTCACGTGCTTCTTCCTGCCACGCGTGCTGGAAGACGGCTCGCTCAACGCCATCCACATCCAGCGCCTGAAAGACAAGCTGGGCAACAAGGCCAATGCAAGTTCAGAAGTTGAATTTCATTCGGCGCAGGCGTGGCTCGTCGGCGACGAGGGCAGAGGCGTTCCGCAGATTCTGGAGATGGGCACGATGACGCGGCTGGACTGCGCGCTCGGCACCAGTGGCCTGATGCGGCAGGCGCTGTCGATCGCGCTGAATCATTGTTCGCAGCGTCTGGCTTTCGGCAAGCGGCTGATCGAGCAGCCGCTCATGCGCAATGTGCTGGCCGATCTGGCGCTTGAATCGGAAGCAGCGACGGCGCTGTCGATTCGCCTTGCACGCGCGTTCGACCGCAGCAGTGACGAACACGAACGCGTGATGGCGCGGGTGCTCACGCCCATTTCCAAATTCTGGATCTGCAAGCGCGGCTCGCACTTCGCGCAGGAGGCGATGGAGTGCCTTGGCGGCAATGGCTATGTCGAGGAGGGCGGCGAAGGCATCATGGCCCGCATCTATCGCGAGATGCCGCTCAACTCCATCTGGGAAGGCGCAGGCAACATCATGTCGCTGGACTTGATGCGCGCCTTGCGCAAGGCCGACGTCGCAGCGGCACTGGCCGCAGAGCTCGCACCGGCAAAGGGCGCGCATGCCGCGCTGGACCGCATGATCGCCTCGCTGCCGATGCGCGTCGAAGAAATGGCGAGCGAAATGCACGCGCGGCGGCTCGCGCAAGACGTGGCACTGGCAGTTCAAGCGGCGCTACTTTTCCAGAGCGCGCCTGCGCCCCTGTTCGCTGCGTTTTGCGACTCGCGCATCGCAGGCAACTGGGGCCATGCATTCGGCACACTCGGCGCAGCAACAGACTTCGACACCATCATTGAACGGGCCATGCCATGACCACCCTCATCCTTCACCACTACCCCAGCTCGCCTTTCTCCGAAAAAATCCGTGCGGTGCTGGGCTACAAGCAGCTCGCGTGGAAGTCAGTGGTGATCCCGGCGATCATGCCCAAGCCCGATGTGATCGCGCTCACGGGCGGCTACCGCAAGACACCGTTCATGCAGGTCGGCGCGGACATCTATTGCGACAGCGCGCTCATCTGCGACATGCTCGAACATGTGCGGGCTGAACCCACGCTGTATCCACCGCACTTGAAGGGCGTCTCGCGCATCTTCGCGCAGTGGGCCGACACGACGCTCTTCTGGGCCGCGATGGCCTACAACCTGCAACCCAAGGGCGCAGCGCAGGTGTTCGCAAAAGCGCCGCCAGAAGCAGCCAAGGCCTTTGCAGAAGACCGCAAGGCCATGACGGGTGGCATGACGCGCCTGCGGCCTGCCGATGCCACTTCCGCCTATCGCTCGTACCTGCGGCGCATTGCGCACATGGTGGAGGAGCATGACTTCTTGTTCGGGGCCGAGCCGTGCATCGCTGACTTTGCGGCGTATCACAGCCTCTGGTACACACGCGTGCAGACGCCGGTGATGGCGGACATCCTTGCTGCAACGCCCGCCGTGAGCGAATGGATGGACCGCATGGCCGCCATCGGCCATGGTGCGATGGAGAAGTTCAGCGCAGCAGACGCCATCACGATTGCACATGGAGCCGAGCCGATGCCAGCGGGGCAGAACCTGCTGATCGACAGCGCCTTCCAGGACGACCATGGCATTGCGCTGGGCAGCGAAGTGACTGTGGCCGCAGAAACCTTCGGGCCAGAGGCAACGCAAGGCACGCTGATGGCGGCCACGCGCACGCACTTCACGCTGCGCCGCGAAGACCCGCGCGCGGGCCTCGTGCACGTGCACTTCCCGCGAGTGGGCTACGTAATGCGCAAGGTCGAAGCTGCTGCCTGAGCATGGCTGCGGGCGAGGGCTACGCATTTTTCTCGACGCCGATTGGCGAATGCGGCATCGCCTGGCGCGGCGACGCGATCGTGGGCGTGCAGTTGCCGGGCGCTACGCAGGCGCAGGGCCGCGCGCGCATGGCTGGCCGGTTTGCGCACTTGCATGAAGCCACGCCGCCCGCATGGGTGGCCGATGCGATGCGGCGCATCGCAGCACTGCTGGAAGGCGAGGCGGATGACCTGCGCGACTTGCCGCTCGATATGTCGGCTGTGCCCGAATTCAATCGCCGCGTGTATGAGATTTCCCGCGGCATCGCGCCGGGACGCACGTTGACCTATGGCGACATCGCTTTGCAACTTGGCGACAAGGGGCTGGCGCGCGCGGTAGGCCAGGCGCTGGGCCACAACCCGTTTGCACCCGTGGTGCCGTGCCATCGAATCCTGGGCGCAGGCAACAGTGGGACGGGATTTTCAGCCGCGGGTGGCGTTGCCACCAAGTTGAAGATGCTGGAGATTGAGCGTGCGCAACTGGGTGGAGAGCCGGGGTTGTTTGACTAGGGCCTACCGGTCCCCGCACACATTGGGTTTTGCCTCGGCGGGATGGAGCGTCCAGAAATCGCGAACTCGCGCTACGGTGACACCCAGTGAGCTGATTCAACTACTCGACTGTCGGTGTCCAGCTCGAATGACCAAGCTTCAAGCCCTAACGGCTGCAACGGGTTGTAGTACCAAACACGGCGCACGCAAGGCGTGACGCAAGCACGACTAGCGTAGCGGGAATTCACAACAGTACCCGAATCCAATTCGTCGGGCCGCCCCATAGCCTGACCTTGCCCCTGTTTGACGAATCCCTTAACCGAGCTTGTTAAGCGGACTTCTTTTCCTGGGCCGCCAACCAGTTTCTCTCATGCTGCATTGGGCTCACGTACCCCAGCGTCGAATGCAGCCTCG
>NZ_WJBU01000014.1 GCF_009646335.1 Caenimonas koreensis DSM 17982
GACGTCCGGTGGCCGATTCACGCAGGTAAAGAAGGGAGCCCGGCCTCGTGGCCGGCGGAATGACACGGAGTGAATCGGCCACCGGACGGCCGCGGCCCGCCCCGAACAGCGATAGCGCACTGAACAGCGACACCGCACTGAACAGCGATAGCGCCCTTAAATCATCAGCCGCAAAGAAGACTACTTCTTGTCGCGCAACTCGCGCCGCAGGATCTTGCCCACAGGCGTCTTGGGCAAGTCAGTGCGGAACTCGACGACCTTCGGCTGCTTGTAGCCGGTGAGATTGGCGCGGCAGAAGTCGCGCACCTGCGCTTCAGTGAGCGACGGATCCTTCTTCACGATCACGAGCTTCACGGCTTCGCCCGTCTTGTCGTCGGGCACACCAACCACGGCGCATTCCATCACGCCAGGCAGCGTGGCAACCACGTCTTCGACCTCATTCGGATACACGTTGAAGCCGCTGACCAGCACCATGTCCTTCTTGCGGTCCACGATCTTGTAGTAGCCCCGCGCATCGACCGTGCCGATATCGCCCGACTTGAAGTAGCCATCGGGCGTCATGACCTTGGCCGTCTCGTCGGGGCGCTGCCAGTAGCCGGCCATGACCTGCGGGCCCTTGATCGCGATCTCACCGGGCTGGCCCATCGGCACTTCATTGCCGTCGTCGTCGAGCAGCTTGAAATACGTGCTGGGCAACGGCACACCGATGGTGCCGGTGAATTCTGTGCTCGTGGGCGGGTTGCAACTGGCCGAAGGCGAAGTCTCCGACAGGCCATAGCCTTCGACGATGGGGCAGCCCGTTTTCTCGAGCCACTGCTTGGCGACCGCGCCCTGCACGGCCATGCCGCCGCCGAGGGAGACCTTGAGGTTCTTCCAGTTCACGGTGTTGAAATCGGGATGGTTCGCCAGCCCATTGAACAGCGTGTTGACCGCCGGGAAGCTGTGGATCGTGTGCTTGGACAGCTCCTTGAGCACAGCGGGCAGGTCGCGCGGATTCGGGATCAGGATCAGCTTTCCGCCCGTGCGCATCGACAGCATCATGCCCACCGTGAACGCGAAGATGTGATACAGCGGCAGCGCGCACACGCTGGTCGGCTGCTCGTTTGCAGGCACCTTTTCCATCACCGGCTTGTTGAAAGCCTCGGACTGCAGCACGTTCGCGATGATGTTCTTGTGCAGCAGCACCGCGCCCTTCGACACGCCTGTTGTGCCGCCGGTGTATTGCAGCACGGCCACGTCTTCGAACTTGATGTCAGGCTTCTTGAACGAGCCGCGGCGGCCTTGTGCCAGCGCGTCGTTAAAGCGCACGGCGCCTGGCAGGTTGAAGGCCGGCACCATCTTCTTTTTGTTGCGCACCACGTAGTTCACGAGTGCGCCCTTGAGCATGCCCAGCATGTCGCCGAACGCGGCCAGCACAATGTGCTTGACCGGCGTGCTGGCAATGCACTGCTCCAGCGTATTCGCGAAGTTCTCGATGATCACGATGGCCTTGGAGCCCGAGTCCTTCAACTGGTGTTCGAGCTCGCGCGGTGTGTAAAGCGGGTTCACGTTCACCACCACGAAGCCTGCGCGCAGGATGGCTGCGACTGCCACCGGGTACTGCGGCACGTTGGGCATCATGATGGCCACGCGATCGCCTTTGACCAGGCCCAGGCCCTGCAGGTAGGCGGCGAGCAAAGCGCTCAGCGCGTCGGTCTGTGCGAAGGTCACTTCCTTGCCCATGAAGCTGTAGGCGACGCGGTCGGCGTACTTGGTGAACGCCTCGTCCATCAGCTGGACGAGCGAGGTGTACTGCGTGGGGTCGATATCCGCCGGCACGCCTGGCGAATAGGAACTGAGCCAGGGGCGGTCGGTGTTGCTGTTGCTGATTACGGCGCTCATCGGTGTGTCTCCAGGTCCCGGTTTGTCTTGCGGGCATTGTCCTCTGGGCGCTTCACGGGTTTCCCCTTGTTTTCCCTATGACGCTCTGGGGAGGCGTACCTACGACGGAGGGAATTTGGGGGCGCCCCAGTGGCCGGAGCGCTCGCTTGTTCAGGGCACTTCGTCTGTTCAGGGCTGCTCGCGGCAGGCGGACTCTGGCGCGGCCTCCTGCTGTGACGGTTTGCGCTAGTCGCGCAAACTCCGCTTTGAAATTTGTCTTCAGGCCGGCGCAAAAGAACTCCCTGCGAGTTTGCAAGCAAACTCTCCGGTCAAACAGCTTTTGCGAGTCAGATTACGTGTCGCGCTAAAGCGCGATCCGGCCTGAAGACAAATTTCAAAGCCGCTCACAGAAGTCGGCCACGCCAGAGTCCGCCTGCCACGAGCCAACGGCTGCGCTTGATCAACGAGACACCAACCGCTCTGTGTCTTATCGGTTTGTGCGCGCAGCAATTGGCCGCGAACGCCTTTCGCTCGACCGCACTGCTCTCCAATCCCAGGCAATGCGAAGCGAGCCGAGACTTGAGTCAAACACCCCCCCGTTGGTGAACTCGCGGCAGGTGGACTCTGGTGGGGCGATTTCTTTTGTGGCTTCAAGAATTGGCTTGAAGCCGGATCGCGCTTTAGCGCGACTTGTGAACTGACTTGCGAAAGCTGTTTGAACGGAGCCTTTAGGCGCAGTGAGTTCTTTCGCACCGGCTTCGAGCCAATTCTTGAAGCGACGTTTGCGCGACAAGCGCAAACCACAAAAGCATGAGGCCCCGCCAGAGTCCACCTGCCGCGAGCGCCCCGAACAGACAGCCAGAGTCCACTTGCCGCGAGCGCACTGAACAACAGCAGCAGCAATCAGCAATCAACCCTTCAACGCCGCAAGCACCTCATCCAGCATCTTCTTGGCATCGCCGAACAACATGCGATTGTTGTCCTTGTAGAACAGCGGGTTGTCGACACCCGCATAGCCCGAAGCCATGCTTCGCTTCATCACGATCGACGTGCGCGCCTTCCACACCTCCAGCACCGGCATGCCGGCAATCGGGCTGGTGGGGTCGTCCTGCGCAGCAGGGTTCACGATGTCGTTCGCGCCGATCACCATGGTCACGTCCGTCTCGGGGAAGTCCTCATTGATCTCGTCCATCTCCAGGACGATGTCATAGGGCACCTTGGCTTCGGCCAGCAGCACATTCATGTGCCCCGGCATGCGGCCCGCAACGGGGTGAATGCCGAAGCGGACATTCACGCCGCGCTCGCGCAGCAGCTTGGTGATTTCATAGACCGTGTGCTGCGCCTGCGCCACCGCCATGCCATACCCCGGCACGATGATCACGCTCTTGGACTCACGCAGCATTTCTGCAGTTTCCTGCGCGTTGATCGGCGACACCTCACCCGCCGGCTGCGCACCCGCGCCGCTTGCCGCCGGCGCGCCGCCACCTGTGCCGAAACCACCCGCGATCACGCTGAAGAAGTTGCGGTTCATCGCCTTGCACATGATGTACGACAGGATCGCGCCGGACGACCCGACGAGAGCGCCCACCACAATCAGCAAGTCGTTCGAGAGCATGAAGCCCGTCGCCGCAGCGGCCCAGCCCGAATAACTATTGAGCATCGAGACGACCACCGGCATATCGGCGCCGCCAATGGCCATCACCATGTGCACGCCAAAGAGCAGCGCGATCACGGTCATCACGATCAGCGGCGTCATGCCGGCCTGGATGGTCGGTGCGTTCATGAACTCGCGCGCGAACCAGACCACGACCAGCAGCCCGGCGAGGTTCATCAAGTGCCGCCCCGGCAGCAGCAGCGGCTTGCCGCCAATGCGGCCAGACAGCTTGCCGAAAGCGATGATGGAGCCAGAGAACGTCACAGCGCCGATCAGGATGCCGACATAAATCTCCATCTCGTGGATGGCCTTTTCGGCGCCCGTGAATTCAATCGACGTATCGACATAGCTCGCGAAGCCGACCAGGCACGCGGCCAGGCCGACAAGGCTGTGCATCAACGCGACGAGCTCGGGCATCTGCGTCATCTGCACCTTTTTCGCTGCGATGAGGCCGACACTGCCGCCCACGACGAGCGCACCGACGATCCACGCGTAGCCAGCAGGCGTGACGCGCGGACCGAGCACCGTGGCGACCACGGCAAGCGCCATGCCGATGATGCCGAAGAGATTGCCGCGACGCGCGGTCTCGGGGTTGGACAGGCCACCCAGGCTCAGGATGAAAAGGATGGTGGCGCCGATGTAGCAGATGGTGGCGAGGCTGGAGGTCATGTTCTTGTTCTTCTCGCTGTTATTTGCGGAACATTGCCAGCATGCGACGCGTGACCGCGAAGCCGCCGAACATGTTGACGGCCGTGAGCGCAAGCGCGAAAACGGCCAGGCCCAGAATCAGTTGCGAGGGCCTGTCGGCATTCGCGCCGGTGAGCGGCGGCGCGATCTGCACCAGCGCGCCAAGCGCGATGATCGACGAGATCGCGTTCGTCACGCTCATGAGCGGCGTGTGCAGCGAAGGCTTCACGTTCCAGATCACCATGTAGCCGATGAAGCACGCGAGCACGAACACCGTGAAGTGCGACAGGAAGCTTGCGGGCGCATACAAGCCCACCAGCAGGAACAGCAACGCGCCGCCGCCGAACACCATGGCGAGCGACTTGCCGTCCATCGGCTCGCTCTCGCCATGGCCGTGGCCCTTGGCCGCTGCTGCCGCCACGACCGGCTTGGCGGCTGGCGCCGCGGGAAGCTTCAGCGGTGGAGCGGGCCATGTCACCGTGCCGTCCTTGATCACCGTGAGGCCGCGGATGGCGTCGTCTTCCATGTTGACAACGACGACGCCGTCCTTCGCCTTGCACAGCTCTTCGGCCACGCGCAGCAGGTTGTTCGAATAGAGCGTGGACGACTGCTTGGCCAGGCGGCTGACGAGGTCGGTGTAGCCGACGATCGTCACGCCGTGCTTGACCACGGCCTGACCCGGCTCAGTCAACTCGCAGTTGCCGCCGTTCTCGGCCGCCATGTCCACGATCACGCTGCCCGGCTTCATCGACTGCACCATCGCGGCGGTGATGAGTTTCGGCGCAGGCTTGCCCGGGATGAGCGCCGTGGTGATGATGATGTCGGCGTCCTTGGCCTGCTGCGCGTACATCTCGCGCTGGGCCTGCATGAAGCCTTCGCTCATGACCTTGGCGTAGCCGCCGCCGCCCGAGCCTTCTTCCTCGTAATCGACCTTCACGAACTCACCGCCTAGCGACACGACCTGGTCCGCCACTTCAGCGCGCGTGTCGTTGGCACGCACGATGGCGCCCAGGTTGGCTGCCGTGCCGATGGCCGCCAGGCCTGCAACGCCCGCGCCTGCGACAAAAACTTTCGCTGGCGGCACCTTGCCCGCCGCCGTGATCTGGCCATTGAAGAAGCGGCCGAAGGCGTGCGCTGCTTCGATCACCGCGCGGTAGCCGCTGATGCCCGCCATCGACGTGAGCGCGTCCATCTTCTGTGCGCGTGACAGCTGGCGCGGCAGCGAGTCGATCGCCAGCACCGTTGCCTTGCGGGCGGCGAGTTGCTGCATCAGCTCGGGGTTCTGGGCGGGCCACACGAAGCCGAGCAGCATGCCGCCTTCGCGCATCAACGCGACTTCCTGCGGGCTGGGCGCGCGCACTTTGAAAACGATATCGGAGCTGGCCCACAGGTCGGCAGCGGTCGGCACGATTCGCGCACCTGCAGCGGCATACGCGTCGTCCGCGAAATTCGCTGCGTCACCGGCGCCGCTTTGCACCGCGACGGCAAACCCGAGCTTGACCAGTTTCTCGACTACATCGGGCACAGTTGCAACGCGCTTTTCGCCTGCTGCCGTTTCGGCTGGAACGCCTATCTGCATGCGGTGTCTCCTCGGGTCATATGGGGCTGACCCGCGAGCTTACATCAGCCTCTGCCGCGAAACCGCATGGCCCCCTGACGCGTCACTTCCGCCAGCAGCCGCTCGCGCGCCTGCTTCTCGCGCAGCCAGCGCGCGTCGTTCGTGCCCAGTTCCGCATCTTCGCCGAGCAACTGCACGCCGGCACTGGCGCCCAGCTGGCGCGCATGGTCGCCAATGGCCCGCAAGGTCATGGCGATGCGCTCGCGCAGCGGCATGTGCAGCCCGGTCACTGGATCGACATACACCGCATCCAGCCCGAAGCGGCAGGCCTGGAAGCGGTTGTAGGTGTAGACCATGTAGTCGTCTTCGACGGGGATGAACGGCTGCTCGTGCAGGAACCACGACGCCAGCGACTGCACGAATCCCGCAAGCGCCGCCGCGCGCTCGACGGTCAGGGGCGTGTCGAACACCCGGATCTCGATCGTGCCGTACTCGGGCTTGGGCCTGATGTCCCAGTAAAAATCCTTCATGCTCTTGACGACGCCGGTGCGCGTGGTCTTGGCAAAGAACTTGCCGAATTCGTCCCAGCTCAAGGTGTAGGGCGCGCGGCCCGACATCGGAAAGGCAAACACGGAATTCAGCCGCGCCGAATCAAACTGCGTGTCATGCCCCTGCACATACGGCGACGAAGCCGACAGTGCAATGAAGTGCGGGATGTAGCGCGACATGCGATGCAGCATCAGCAGCGCCGAATCCGCATCCGGGCAGCCCACGTGGACGTGCTGGCCGAAGATCGTGAACTGCTTGCTGAGGTAGCCGTAGAGCGCCGACAGCTCGTGAAAGCGGGGCTTGTCGTAGATGCGCCGCTCGTGCCACTGCTGGAACGGATGCGTGCCACCGCCGACAACGGCGATATTGAGCTTGTCGGCACATTTCACCAGCGCATCGCGGATCTGCGAGAGCTCGGCCAGCACCTGGGAGGACGACTGGCACACGCCCGTCGATATCTCGATCATGGCCGACGTCATCTCCGGCACGACGGCGCCGGGCAGCTCGAAATTCGCCATCAGGCGAAGCATTTCATCGGAATACGGCGCGAGGTCGTAGTCGTGTGTGTTCACGAGCTGCAGCTCCAGCTCAACACCCAACGACAGCGCGGCGGACTGCTGGAACGGCTCGAGCGCCAGTGGCTTGTAGCTATCCACGCGTGTCTCCTGGTGCGGCGAAGGGCGGAGCGAACGCGCCTGGGGCCTGCACTGTGGGCGGGGAGCCGCCTGGCAGTGGCTCGGCTGCCCGCTGGCGCGAGCTTTCCCCTGCGCGGTAAATGGCAAACGTCGTGATGATCGCGCCGACCACCTCCATCAGCAGGATGGCGGGCAGCGCGATGCTCGCGATGCGCGGGCCCTGCTCGGGCAGTGTCGCCACAAACTGCGACACGAGCAACAGCGCCACCGACGACATCGGCGACATGGCACAGCCGGTATAGATCGCCTGCTTCCAATTGGTGCCGCTGCCCCAGTTCGCGGCCGACACGCCAATGATCTTTGCGGCTGCACGCGCCAGCACCACAGCGCCGACAAGGCCCGCGACAGCGGGGTTCCAATCGGCCTTGGCCGCAACCACCGAGACCAGCACGAACATCAGCAGCATCAGCATCGACGCCGCAATGCCCAGCTGCCGCGGCCACGTCCACGGGCGCGGGTTGAGCTGCTTGAGCAGCATGCCGCACAACAGAGCGGCCAGCGGCGCCGAGCCGCCGAAGTGCGCCGCAAGCGCCGTTGCTGCCGTCAGCAACGAGATCAACAGCATCGACGTGTTCTCGCTGGTCGGGCTCATCACGCGCAGCGCCATACGCAGGGCCAGCGCCAGAAACGCGCCGACGACGAACGAGACGCCCAGCACCACCAGCACCGGAAACAGTGTTTCAGTCATGGACTGCTCACCGCGGTTGATCACGCCGGTGCGCGCGCTGACCAGCGTGAAGGCATAGAGCGTGCTGAGCGTGGCCAGCACCATCGCGCGTTCAGTCACGGGGCCGGACGCGCGCGTATCCATGATCACGCGGCTGAGCACGGCGGGCGACGCGGCCATCGCCACCAATGCCACCGCTTCGGCGACAACCGGGCGCACATCAAACCAGCGCAGCGCGTAGTACACCAGCAGCGCCGTCAAGGTCGATTCGGCGACGCTTTGCAGCAGCACCATCGGGTTGTGTCGGAACCAGCGCAGCGAGATGCGCCCGCCCGCTTCGAACAACACGACAGACACGCCCAGCTCGAGCAGGAACAGCGCCGTGCCCTGCAGCGGCCAGACCGCACCCGTAAAGCCGCCCAGGCCGGCGAGCGCGCCTACGAGCGAATAGCCCACCACCTTGGGCAGGCCGACATGCCGCTGCAGAAGATGGCCCGCCGCTGCGGCGACGGCCATCAGGATCGACCATTGAACAGTGGGCAGGCCGGCCGATGGCCGGATCCACTCGGCCCACACGGCCATGATTTCATTCATGTGCTTCCCCCCGGGCGCACTCTAACCCACGGGATATGGCCCAGCTGTAGGACAGTGCCCTGAATACCAGCTCTTCAGTGCAGCGTGCGCGTGGCGCCGTCGTCCAGCGCAAAGGCAGGGATCTCGACGTCGAAGCGCTCGCCGTCGTCCGCCACAAAGAAAAAGCTGCCGTGCATCGAGCCGGTTTGCGTTCTCAGGCGGCAGCCACTGCCGTACTGGAACGACTCGCCGGGCTTGAGCATGGGCTGGTGGCCGACCACGCCCAGCCCCTTCACTTCCTCGATCTCGCCGGCGGCGTTGGTGATGATCCAGTGCCGCGAGATGAGTTGCGCAGCGACCTCGCCCGTATTGGTGATCGTGATGGTGTACGCGAAGCCGTACACCGACTGATCGGGCGCCGAATGCTCCGGCAAGTACTGCGGCATGACCTCGATGCGGAACTGATACTTGGACATGGCGTGGATCGTAACGCCGCCTGGCAACCAGCGTGGCCGGTGTGGTCAGGCGGTTCGTAGAATGGCGCCATGACCAACAGAGCCTTCCGCATTGCGCCTTCCATCCTCTCGGCTGACTTCGCGCGGCTCGGCGACGAAGTCAAGAGCGTCATCGCTGCAGGCGCTGACTGGATCCACTTTGACGTGATGGACAACCACTACGTGCCCAACCTCACGTTCGGCCCGATGATCTGCTCAGCCTTGAAGCCGCACGCAAAGACGGCGGATGGGCAGGCAGTGCCGATCGACGTGCACCTGATGGTCCAGCCTGTCGATGCGCTGGCGCAGGCGTTCGCGCAGGCGGGCGCCGACTACATCAGCTTCCACCCCGACGCATCGGGGCACGTGCATCGCAGCGTGCAGGCGATTCGCGCAGCAGGCTGCAAACCCGGCCTTGTGTTCAACCCGGCGCAGCCGCTCGATGTGCTCGACTGGACCATCGACGACATCGACCTCATCCTGATCATGAGCGTGAACCCCGGCTTTGGCGGCCAGAGCTTCATCGACTCCGCGCTGCGCAAGATCGAGCAGGCGCGCAAGCGCATCGACGCGTGTGGCAAGGACATCCGGCTCGAAGTCGATGGCGGCATCAAGACAGACAACATCGCGCAGGTGGCAGCAGCCGGTGCCGACACGTTTGTGGCGGGCAGCGCGATCTTTGGCAAGAGCGATTACCGCGGCGTGATCGACGCGATGCGCGTGGCGCTCAAAGGCTAGCGCTGCAGCTCATAAGCGCGGTCCATCGGCGCACGCTTGTCCGTGTCGACCAGGCCGCGGTCCAGGTCTTTTTTCGCCTGCTTGCCTACTTCCTGCGTGGGCGCATCGCCCGCCTCCTGGCTGCTGGCGGATTCGTCCCGCTCATGCGGTGCACGCGGAACGCGCTGCTGTCGCTCCGCTTGCCCTTCACCTTGCGCGGGAACCGTTTCGCCACCTGAGTTGTCGGGTTTTGTCATGAACGAATGCTGAAGCTCACCGGGCGGCATCGCGAGTAGGACGTGCGCGCGACTCACGAGCCTTGACGCTCGGCCATTTGTGGGAGCCGTCCTACCGCGCAACAGCGGCCCGACCTGCACAGCCGCTCGCCGCTCCACTACGGACGTTGCGCATGAGTTTGCGTAGAGTAGGTCACGACAAATTGCTTGGCTGCAGCACCTGCGCGGCGGCAACCACCATCACCAGGAGTCCACCGAATGGCGCAGTCCAAGCAGGAAGCCCAGCGTAAATCCAAGGCCGGCGAAGCAGCCCAGGCCAAGCAAAAGCAGCTGGAGACATTCAGCCAGGCGGGCGAGAACCTGCTCACGACCAACCAGGGTGTTGTCATTGCCGACAACCACAATTCGCTGCGTGCAGGCGCTCGCGGCCCGACGCTGCTCGAAGACTTCATCCTGCGCGAGAAGATCACGCACTTTGACCACGAGCGCATTCCCGAGCGCGTGGTGCATGCGCGCGGAGCGGGCGCGCACGGCTTCTTCGAGCTCACCAAGTCGCTCGTCGAATACACGCGTGCCGATTTCCTGCAGGAAGTCGGGTTGAAGACGCCCGTGTTCGCGCGCTTTTCAACCGTGGCGGGCTCACGCGGTTCGGCCGACACGGTGCGCGACGCGCGCGGCTTTGCCGTCAAGTTCTATACCCGCGAGGGCAACTACGACCTGGTGGGCAACAACATTCCGGTGTTCTTCGTGCAGGACGCGATGAAGTTCCCCGACCTGATCCACGCCGTCAAGCCCGAGCCGCACCACGAAATGCCGCAGGCCGCGAGCGCGCATGACACCTTCTGGGACTTCGTCTCGCTGATGCCCGAGACCACCCACATGCTGATGTGGGTGATGTCCGACCGCGCCATTCCGCGCAGCTATCGCATGATGGAAGGCTTTGGCGTCCACACCTTCCGCATGATCAATGCCAGGGGTGTGTCCCACTTCGTGAAGTTCCACTGGAAGCCCAAGCTGGGCAAACACGCGCTCGTCTGGGACGAAGCGCAGAAGGTCGCCGGCAAGGACGCCGACTTCCATCGCCGCGACTTGCACGAAGCCATTGCCAATGGCGACTTCCCGGAGTGGGAACTGGGCCTGCAATTGATCCCCGAAGCGAAAGCCGAGTCTCTTGGTTTCGACTTGCTCGACCCCACCAAGCTCATCCCCGAAGAGATGGTGCCGGTGCAGATCGTCGGCCGGCTCGTGCTCAACCGCAACCCTGAAAATTTCTTTGCCGAGACCGAACAGGTCGCCTTCCATCCGGGCCATGTGGTCCCTGGCATCGACTTCAGCAACGACCCGCTGTTGCAGGGCCGCCTGTTCTCATACACCGACACACAGCTCTCGCGCCTGGGCGGTCCCAACTTTCACGAGATCCCGATCAACCGCGGCGTGTGCCCGTTCCACAATTTCCAGCGCGATGGCATGCACCGCATGCTGGTGGCCAAAGGGCAGGTCGCGTACGAGCCGAACACGCTGGCGAGCGGCGCCGAGTTCCGTGTGGATGGCGGGGAGCAGGGGTTTCGAAGCTACCCGCAGGAGATGGAGTCGCCCAAAGTCCGGCTGCGCAGCGCCACCTTCGACGACCACTTCAGCCAGGCCTCGTTCTTCTGGAACAGCCAGAGCCCCAGCGAGAAGGAACACATCATTGCCGCGTTCCAGTTCGAGCTGTCGAAGCTCGATTCGGTCGCGATCCGCCAGCGCATGGTGGACAACCTGGCGCATGTGGATTCGAAGCTGGCCCGCAAAGTCGCCGATGGCATCGGGATTGCAGCGCCCGACGCCAAGGCCGCCGCAGGGCGCGCGGGGTTTCGCAATGTGCGCAACAAGCTGCCGATCGAATCGTCGGCTGCGCTGAGCATGGAGGCCAACGCCAACGTGCCGGCAAGCCTTGCCATTGCCACGCGCAAAGTGGCGATCCTCGTTGCGAACGGCGTCGAGATCGGCGCGATGCGAGCGGTGCAGACTGCATTGCAGGACGCGGGCGCGACGTGCCGCATCGTGGCCGATCAACTGGGCAGCGTCGCGACCTCGTCGGGCCAGCAGCTCACGGTGGATCACACGTTCACCAACATGCCGTCGATCATGTTCGACGCCGTACTGGTGCCCAGTGGGGCGGCCAGTGCAGAGCTTTTACAGCGCAATGGCGCCGCGGTGCACTACGTGCTGGAGGCATACAAGCATTGCAAGGCGATCTGCCTGATCGGCGAGGCAGCGGCCCTGTTGCACAGCGTCGGCATCACGGGCGATGGAGCCGGTGCGGCAGTACCCGGTGTGGTGATCGGCACGAACGACCCGGCAGGCAGGGCGCAACTCGCGCAGGATTTCATTGCCGCCATTGCACGGCATCGCCACTTCAGCCGGCCGGACATCGACGCGGTGCCTGCGTAAGCTGTGTCGCGCAACCTGGCGGCGCACAATCACCAGGCAACCCATTTGCGCGCCGCCTCCATGCCTGACACCCACTCCACCGCGCAAAACCACCTGCTTGCTGCACTGGGGGCTGCGGAATACGAGCGCGTGGCAGGCGACCTGGAACTCGTGCCCATGCCGCTCGGGCTGGTGCTCAGCGAGTCCGGCGGCGTCATGGAGTACGTGTACTTCCCCACGACCTGCATCGTCTCGCTGCTGTATGGGCTCGAAGACGGATCGTCCGCGGAGATCGGCGTCGTTGGCAATGAAGGCATCGTCGGTATCGCCGTGTTCATGGGCGGCGAGACCATGCCCAGCCGCGCCGTCGTGCGCAGCGCCGGGCACGCATACCGGCTGAAGGTCAAGCTGCTGCAAAAGGAATTCAATCGCGGTGGTGCTTCGATGCGCCTGCTGCTGCGGTACACGCAGTCGCTCATCACGCAAATGACACAGACTGCGGTATGCAACCGGCACCACTGCGTGGAGCAGCAGCTGTGCCGCGCCTTGCTGGTGAGCCTGGACCGCATGTCAGGCACTTCGCTGTCGATGACGCAGGAGCTGATTGCCACCATGCTCGGCGTGCGGCGCGAAGGCGTGACCGAGGCCGCAGGCCACTTGCAGCGCCAGGGGCTCATTCGCTACAGCCGTGGCCATATTGACGTGCTCGACCGCGAGGGTCTTGAGAAGTCTGTCTGCGAGTGTTATGCGGTGGTCAAGCATGAATTCGACCGCCTCATGTGCGACATACCGGGCGCGCGATCCCAGGGCCGTGAGAGCCCAGCGCGAACGCCGTAGCCCAAGGCTGCTGCAGCACCTCGCATGAGACCCGCCACAGCACGTAGGACGTGAGGCCGAACGAGCGCCTAAGTGCGCCAGCGTACAGAGCAGGCCGTGCTGGCCCGGTATCTTGGCTCGACTGAATTTTCAGATCGAACAAGGATTTCCATGAACCGCTCCCTCATCCTCATCTGCGCCGCTGGCGTCATCGCCCTGACGGCCTGCCAGAAAGAAGTGGTCGTTCCGCCCACCGTGGTCACCGTCCCCGCCGCCGCTGGCGTTCCTGGCCCTGCGGGTGCAACCGGCGCTGACGGCGCAACGGGCAGCACGGGCAACACTGGAAGCACCGGCGCCACGGGTGGCACCGGCAGCACCGGCAGCACCGGCAGCACCGGCAGCACTGGCAGCACGGGCGCCACCGGTGCCACCGGCGACACCGGCCAGCGCGGCCGCACGGGTGACACACTGGTCGTGATCCCGGCTGCTCCCGCATCACGCTGAGCTCGCGCTGCGTGCGCCACCGCACAGACGGCTAGCCTGCGCGACGGCACGATGAGCGCTCCATGCCCCACACCCTGCAGCCTGCAGCCTGCAGCCTGCAGCCTGGCTGAGGAGCTCACATCGCCACCAGTCCCGCACGCCTCACGGCCGTTGACGCCGACGCCTCGCACGTCGCTGACGCTGCTGTGGCCGGCTGGACAAGCGTGTACGAGGCCCTGTCGCCGATCATCGGGCAGGGCGGTGTTGCTGCGTTGTACATGCGCACTGTCCATCTGGCCTGTGCGCAATACCCGTGGCTCAGTGCGGTGTACGAAGCCTCCTTGCCCGCCGGAGATTTCACGGCGCTGCGCGCGGCAATGGCTGGCCAGTTCAGCGCACAGGCCACAGCAGCACACGATTCCATGATGCAGTCGCTTCATGAGCTGCTGCACAGCCTGATCGGCGCGTCATTGACAGCGCGCCTGCTGCCGCCCGTGCCGACACCTATTTCAGCCAGCCCCGCCGTGCAGGACCACCGTTCATGACCGAGCCCAAAGCCACCATCCAGCGCCTGAAAACCGGCGTGCCCGGACTGGACGAAGTGCTTGGCGGCGGCCTGCCCGAATTTTCATTCAACGTGATTGCCGGCTCGCCCGGCTGCGGCAAGACGACGCTCGCACACCAGATCCTGTTTGCGCTCGCCACGCCCGAGTGTGCGGCCCTCTACTTCACCGTGTTGGGCGAGCCCCCATTGAAGATGCTGCGCTACCAGCAGCAGTTCGATTTTTTCGACAACGCCAAGGTCAACGCATGCGTGCGTTTTGTGAACCTGGCCGATGAGACCGCCACAGGCGACCTGTCCACTGTGCTGGCCCGCATCCTGGCCGAGGTGCAGGCACACAGCCCCCGGCTGGTGTTTGTGGACTCGTTCCGCTCCGTCGTGCTCGCGGCAGACCACAAGAAGTCTTTCATGTCGCTGCAGGAATTCGTGCAACAGCTCGGCATGCTGATGACGAGCTGGCAGGCCACCACCTTTCTCATCGGTGAATACTTCACCGACAACGACCCGAACCCGATCTTCACAGTGGCCGACGGCCTGATCTGGCTGCGCCAGAGCGTGCAGCGCAACTCGGTCGTGCGCAAGATGGAAGTCGTGAAGATGCGCGGGCAGCCCACACTCGCGGGGCTGCACACCTTTCGCATGAGCGAAGCCGGCATTCACGTGTATCCGCCGCCGCAGTTCTCCGATGTATCCCACAGTATTTCCACCGCGGCCCATGGCGAGCGCGTGGGCATGGGTGTGCCGGGACTGGACGACATGATGGGCGGTGGCCTGCCGCGTGGCTACTCACTGCTTGTGGCGGGGCCCACGGGGGCCGGCAAGACCATCATGGCGTCGAGCTTTCTGGTGCAAGGCGCGCGCAGGGGCGAGACGGGCGTGATCGCAGCCTTCGAGCAGCGGGCCGGCAAGTCCGGCGGGACCGAACTGGCACGGCTGATCGAGGCAGGCCGTGTCGGTGTGGTCGACGCGCGTTCGCCGGGCCTGTCGGTCGATGAAATCGCCACACTCCTCATCGCAGAGATCAGGCGCCTGAACGCAACACGCGTGGTGATCGATTCCCTGTCGGGTTTCGAGCTGACACTTGCTCCCACATTCCGCGAAGACTTTCGCGAATCGCTCGCGCGCATGGTGTCGGCGCTTGCCAGCACAGGCGTGACGGTGATGATGACCTCGGAGCTCGAAGACCGCTACGACGACCTGCGCTTCAGTCCCTACGGCACCGCGTTCCTCACCGACGCGATCATCGTGCAACGCTATGTGGAAATCGGCAGCCGCCTGCTGCGCGTCATGGCCGTGGCCAAGGTGCGCGACAGCGCGCACTCCAACGAGCTGCGCACATACCAGATCGACGACGAAGGCATCCGCATCGGCGGGCCGCTCGAAGGCTATGAGGGCCTTCTGGGAGGCCATCCTTCCCTGCACCATGACCCGAACTCGCCCAACGCCAGCCGGCGCAGGTAGTCGCGATGGCCGACCTACCCGCGCCAGCAGCTGCCAGCGACGCGTCCGCTGCCGCGCAGGCGCTGGCTGTGCTGCACGAGCAGGCAGACGCCATGCGTGCAGACCTGGCGGCACTGCGCCAGGACCTGGCGCAGGTGGAGAGCGACTTCGCTCAATCGCCTGGCGTATTGATGCGGCAGGCGAACGAGCAGCTGGTGCTCGCCGCCATGCGCGCGGAGGCCCTGGCCGAAGCAGCCACCAGCCAGCTCGGCAAGCTGTCGCAGGCGGCTGCGCTTTCAGGCCTGGACGCACGGCCGCATGGAGCACCCGCGCTTGTCCTGGCGGGCGAGCAGAACATGCTGCGCCTGCGCCAGGCCAATGAACAACTCGTCATTGCCGCACTGAACTCCAAAGCGATGGAGAGCACGGCGCTCGAAGCGCACCATCGGCAGATCGCCTTCCTGGCAACCGTCGCGCACGAATTGCGCAATCCGCTCATGCCCCTGCGGCTGGCGGCTCTGATGCTGGACCGCGCACGCACGGACGACGTGGCCCACGCAAAATTGCAGGCGACGATCAAGGGGCAGGTGGCGCAAATGGCGCGGCTGATCGGCGACTTGCTCGACGGCTCGCGCATCACCACGGGCAAATTCCGGCTGGAACGCACACTGATCGATGTGTGCGACGTGATGATGCAGGTGATCGAGACGTGCCAGCCTTCAATGGACGAACACGGCCACCACTTCACGACCGACATCCCGGCCGGGCCGGTCATGATGCTCGGCGACACAGTCGGCCTGGTGCAGATCTTTGGCACCCTGCTGGAGAACTCATCCAAGTACACGCCGGCCGGCGGCGTCATTTCGCTGCGGATGGCTGTGCGCGGCGACGCTGTGATCATCGTCATCGCCGACAACGGCATTGGCATCACGGCGCGGGCGCTGCCGCACGTGTTCGACATGTTCGTGCGCGACGCGCATGCCACGGCGGTCAACGAAGGCGGACTGGGCATCGGCCTGGCCGTGGTGCGCGAACTGGTCACCGCCCATGAGGGGCTGGTGACTGCCGTGAGCAAAGGCCAGGGGCTGGGCAGCGAGTTCACGGTGACGCTACCGCTGGCACCCCTGCATCCAAAACCCGGCTGAAGTGGTCGCAAGTGAGCCGTCTGCGCCGGCGGTGCTGACAGCGCTTAACCGATGAAGGTCAGCACGTCTTCAAGCACGGGCGCCATCCATCGCAGCGGCTTGCCGATAGATGCGACGAGCGTCACGTGGCTTGCGCCATCGATCAGGCGGTAGCGCACGCGCGCGCCCGCTGCCTCGAGCTTGCGGCCCAGGCCCATGGTGCTGCGCTGCGGATTGACCGTGTCGTCCTTCGAGCCTGCCAGCAGCAACGCGGGCGGTGACGCTGTTGCGTGGTTGATTGGCTGCGTGTCGGGCAAGGTTGCGGGCCAGTTGAAGGCCACTTGCGCTTGCGGGTTCACGATGGGCAGGAAGTCGTACGGGCCAGCGAGGCCGATCCAGCCGGCGAGCTGCTTCGGCGCGAGGCCGGCCTCACCGAGCCAGCGCGCATCGAGCGCGAGCATCGCTGCGTTGTACGCACCTGCGCTGTGGCCCATCAGGTACACACGCGACGGCGCTGCGCCGAGTTCGCCTGCGTGGTCGAACGCCCATTTGACGGCTTGCGAACAGTCCTGCAGGAAGACCGGATAGCGCACCTGCGGGCTCAGTCGATAGTCGGCGATCAGCGTGGCGACGCCATGGGAGGCCAGCGCTTCCCCGACGAAACGATAGTCAGCGCGCTCGCCACTCGACCAGCTGCCGCCATAGAAGAACACGACCAGCGGCATGCCGGCCTTGTTCTCAAGCGGCAGGTACACGTCGAGCCTTTGCCGCGGGTCCGCGCCATAGGCCACGCCCTCACGGCTGCGGTAGGTGCTGCTGGGCACCAGCGCGTTCAGCAGGCCAGCGCCGGAGCAGGCAGCAAGCGGCGCCGTCAGCAAGCCCATCAGGCCCGCGCGGCGTGTCATGGGAAAAGAATTGGAGTCCACCCGTCGTGTACGCGGTGGACAGGCCCGCGGATTCAGGAGACGCGAACGATCTTCAGCATGTTGGTGCCGCCTGGCGCACCCATTGGCTCGCCACACGTGATGGCGTAGATGTCGCCGGTGGCCATGATGCCGCGCTGCTTCAGGTGAGCCTCGGCATCAGCCAGCGCCATGTCGCGGTCGGCGCTCTGGTCCATCAGCAGCGGCCGCACATTGCGGTACAGCGCCATCTTGCGTTGCGTGATCAGCTTGGGCGTCAGCGCGTAGATCGGGATGTGGATGCGGTGACGGCTCATCCACAGCGGCGTCGAGCCGGAGTCGGTCAGCGCCACGATCGCCTTGCAGCCGAGGTGGTGCGCCGTGAAGAGCGCGCCCATCGCGATCGACTGGTCGATGCGGCTGAAATCCATGCCGGTGAAGTCGGCGTCGAGCTTCACGTCTTCGGCCTTTTCTGCTTCCACGCAGATGTTCGCCATTTCGATGATCGTCTCGAGCGGGTAGCGGCCCGCGGCGGTCTCGGCGCTGAGCATCACGGCGTCGGTGCCGTCGAGCACGGCGTTGGCCACGTCGCTCACTTCAGCGCGTGTGGGCACGGGCGCGTTGATCATCGACTCCATCATCTGCGTCGCCGTGATCACCACCTTGTCGTGTTCGCGTGCGAGGCGAATCATCCGCTTTTGCAATGCCGGCACAGCGGCATTGCCGACTTCAACCGCGAGGTCGCCGCGCGCGACCATGATGCCGTCGCTGGCCTTCAAGATCGATTCGAGATTGGGGATGGCTTCGGCACGCTCGATCTTGGCGATCAGGCCCGGCTTGAAGCGATATTCAGCGCCCGCCACATTGCACAGCTGGCGCGCCATTTCCATGTCGGTGGCGTTCTGCGGGAAGCTCACGGCCACGTAGTCGGCCTGGAAGCTCATCGCGGTGCGGATGTCTTCCATGTCTTTCGCAGTGAGCGCGGGCGCCGTGAGGCCGCCGCCCATCTTGTTGATGCCCTTGTTGTTCGACAGCTCGCCGCCGAGCTTGACGGTGGTGAGCACCTGCTCGCCCCGCACGGCATCGACGATCAGCACGATCAGGCCGTCGTTGAGCAACAGGTGGTCGCCAGCTTTCACATCGCGCGGCAGTTCCTTGTAGTCCAGGCCTACACCGTTGATATCGCCAGGCTCGGTGCGCGATGCATCCAGCACGAACTTCTTGCCTGGCTCCAGCAACACCTTGCCTTCGGCGAACTTACCGACGCGGATCTTCGGGCCTTGCAGGTCGGCCATGATCGCGACTTCGCGCCCCGCGCGAGTCGCGGCGGCGCGCACGAGCGTTGCACGGTCGATGTGGTCTTGCGCCTTGCCGTGGCTGAAGTTCAGCCGCACGACGTTCACGCCGGCGCGGATCATTTGCTCCAGCAGTGCAGGATCGCTCGACGCGGGCCCGAGGGTTGCAACGATCTTGGTAGCTCTACGGGCCATGTCTTGGGCTTTCAGCATTGGTGGGGCAAAGAGCCATTCTCGCCCAAGCGTGTGTCAACTGTTTCAACTGTTGGCGCGCTTTTGCAGGATCTCGAAAGCCGGCAATGTCTTGCCTTCCAGCACTTCAAGGAACGCGCCGCCACCGGTGGAGATGTAGCCGACGTCTTTTTCAATGCCGTACTTGGCAATGGCAGCCAGTGTGTCGCCGCCGCCGGCGATGCTGAACGCATCGGACTTGGCGATGGCACGTGCGATCGTCTCGGTGCCGTGGGCGAATGCGTCGAACTCGAACACGCCCACAGGGCCGTTCCACACGATGGTGCCGGCGGCCATGAGCTGTCTGGCGAGGCGTTCAGCCGTCTGCGGGCCGATGTCCAGAATCAGGTCGTCGTCTTCGACATCGGTCGCGGCCTTGATGGTGGCCTTCGCGTCGGCGGCAAAGGTCTTGGCTGTGACGACATCAGTCGGGATAGGCACATCGGCGCCGCGCGCCTTCATCGCCTCGATGACGGACTTGGCCTTGTCGATCAGGTCAGGCTCGGCGAGCGACTTGCCGATCTTCAGGCCCGCAGCGAGCATGAACGTGTTGGCGATACCGCCGCCGACGATCAGCTGGTCGACGTTCTTCGCAAGCGCTTCGAGGATGGTGAGTTTGGTCGAGACCTTGGAGCCGGCAACGATGGCGGCGAGCGGCCGCTTCGGGTGCGCGAGGGCTTTGGTGATCGCGTCGATTTCCGCCGACAGCAGCGGGCCGGCGCACGCGATCTTCGCGAACTGGGCGATGCCGTAGGTGGTGGCTTCGGCGCGATGGGCGGTGCCGAATGCGTCGTTCACGTAGATGTCGCACAACGCGGCCATCTTCTTCGCAAGCTCAGTATCGTTTTTCTTCTCGCCCTTGTTCACGCGGCAGTTTTCGAGCAGCACGACCGTGCCCGGCTGCACGGTGACGCCATTGACCCAGTCGCGCACGAGCGGCACATCGCGATGCATCAGTTCAGACAGGCGCCTGGCAACAGGCGCGAGCGAGTCTTCGGGTTTGAATTCGCCCTCGGTGGGCCGGCCCAGGTGCGACGTGACCATCACGGCCGCGCCGGCCTTCAGCGCCATCTCGATGCAGGGCACCGATGCACGCACGCGCGTGTCCTCGGTGATGTTGCCGTCATCGTCCTGCGGCACATTGAGATCGGCTCGGATGAAGACTCGCTGGCCGGCAACGCGGCCCTGGTCGCACAGGTCTGAAAAGCGCAGGATGTTCATGCGCCGATTTTACGAGGCGAGCCTTGCAGAGCCTTACCAGCCCAGCCCGAGGTGCATGGGCAGGTACACCGCCATGCCCGCAATGATGGTGAGCAGCACGCTGTGCCGCCAGAAGTAAACGAGAGCACCCATCGCCGCGCCGTACACACGCGCATCGTGGAACGTCGTGATGAAGTGGCCGCCCTGCATCACGATTTCAGGCGCGAGCACGCCGGCAAGCGCTGCGACCGGTGCGTATTGCAATGCGCGATGGGCCCACTGGGGCAGCTCCCATGGCCTGTCGAGGATGAAGAAGAAGCAGCGCGTGAGCACGCTGATGCCGGCCAGGCCGATGATGACGGCGAGTGTCCACACATCGGTCGTGCCGCTGGCGGCCGTCATGCCGTGGGCTCCGGCGGTGGCGCGAGCTTCTTGTCCAGCACGAAGGCAATTGCCACAGTGATCGCAATGGCCGCGACGATGTTCAGCTTGAGCGGCAACGCGTACGTTGCAACTGCCGCAGCACCCGCGATCACAGCCGACAGCCTGCGCAACGGCGTGTTCGCCAGCGAGCACAGGATGCCGACCAGGCACAGCACGCCCGCAAAGCCCAGGCCCCACGACGTGGGAATGAGGTTGCCCAGCACGATGCCGATCACGCTGGAGGCCATCCAGCTGGCCCAAGTCACGAAGTAGTTGCCGCACAGGAAGGCCTCCTGCTGGTGCTGTTCTTCGGGTGTGGTGGGCGGATGCGGGAAGCGGCGCGTGAACATCGCGTAGCTCATGTCGGCCGTCATGAAACCGTTGACGAGGCGACGCCAGCGCGGCATGTGCATCAGGTAGGGCCGCAGGTGCAGGCTGAAGACGACGAAGCGCAGGTTCACGCAGAAAGCAGTGGCAAGAATCACCCACATCGGCGCCGACGCCACGATCAGCGGAATCGCGGCGAGTTGCGCGCTGCCTGCATAAACAAGGAGCGTCATGGCGAGTGCTTCGAACACGCTCATGCCTGACTTCACCATGGCAACGCCCGTCATCAGGCCCCACGCGGCGATGCCGGTTGCCAGCGGCAGCATGTCGCGCGCAGCCTCGCGAAAAGCGGGATGCGTGTAGTTGGCGCGAAGCAGAAACATGGCCTAGTGCGTCTTCACGCGCTTCATGGCTGCGCGGCTGCAGGCTGCTCGAAGGCCATGCCGGGCTTCAGGTCGAAGCCGCGAAGGAAGTCAGCGACGGCAAGGCGTTTGCCGCCGGGGCGCTGCACTTGCGTGACGCGAAGGACGCCTTGGCCGCATTGCACGTCGAATGAGTCGCCCGCGACAGCGATCACATGGCCACTGGCGCCGGTGGGGGTTTGCTGCGCAACTGCCTGCGCCTGCCACAGCTTGATCGTCTCGCCCGCCAGCACCGACGACGCGCCGGGGAACGCGTCGAATGCGCGAATGCGCCTTTCGATGGCGATGGCGCCGTGCGACCAGTCGATTGCCGCCTCGGCCTTGTCGATCTTGTGGGCGTACGTGACGCCGGCATTGGGCTGCTTGACGGGCTGCAGGCCGCCGCAAGCCGCGAGTTCGAGCGCCTCGACGATCAGCCTTGCGCCCAGCGCGGCAAGCTTGTCGTGCAGCGTGGCGGTCGTGTCGTTGTTCGCAATGCGGATTCGCTCGACCAGGAGCATGTCGCCGGTATCCAGGCCCGCGTCCATCTGCATGATGGTCACGCCCGTCTCTTCGTCTCCCGCTTCGATGGCGCGATGAATCGGCGCGGCCCCGCGCCAGCGCGGCAGCAGCGACGCATGAATGTTCAGGCAGCCAAGCCGTGGTGCATCGAGCACCCACTGCGGCAGGATCAGGCCGTACGCCGCGACCACCATCACGTCGGCTTGCGCGGCAGCTATGGCCTCTTTCGCAGCGGCGGCTTCGTCGGGGAATTTGCCATCGAGCCGCAGGCTGCGCGGCTGGGCGACTGCCATCCTGTGGGCCATGGCGAACTGCTTGACGGGCGACGCCTGCAATTTCATGCCGCGGCCAGCCGGACGGTCCGGCTGCGTGAGGACGAGGGGAATCGTGAAGCCCGCGGCATGGAGCCGCTCAAGCGCCACGCGGGCAAATTCGGGAGTTCCCGCGAAGGCTACGCGCATCGATGAAGTAATTGGAGGATCAGGACCGGTCGTTGGGCGCGTTCACGAATTCCATGCCGGGGTGCGCACGCCGCACGACATTTTGCCCGTCGAGATACACCCAGAAGAACATGTCGCTGTGCTGGTTGTCGATCCAGCGGTAAGTCAGGATGGGCCCGTTCCAGCTTGCGACCGACTCCACGGACGCAGGCGGGCCGAATTCGCGCTCGACGTCATTGCGCGTCCACACACCGGGCTCGATGCGGTTGAAGTTGTCGATGGTCAGTGCCTGCCGCGAACTGGCGACTTTGCCGGCCGCGTCCATATCGACCATCCATGCATAGCGGCCTATGGGCTGCAGCGAATACTGCAAGCGCTCGGCTCCGTTGGGCAAGCGCACGATGCGTGTGGGCTGGCCCATTCGCTCAATCACTTGCTGGCGTGGTGTGCCAGGCGCGAGCTCGACACTTGCAAACGGCGAACTCGCACATGCCGCCAGGACGACGGCTGCGAGCAACGCAGATGCAATAGTCAGTAACTTCTTCATGGGGCAGGCGTTCAGGCGCGCTCGGCCTGGCGGCGTTCCTTGAGCATCTTGGTCTTGATGCGGTTGCGCTTGAGGGGCGAGAGGTATTCGACGAAGACTTTGCCCAGCAAGTGATCCATCTCATGCTGGATGCATACCGCCAGCAGGCCGTGCGCGTCGATGATGCGCTCCTTGCCCTGGCCATCGAGGGCCTTGACCTTGACGGCTTGTGCGCGCTCCACGCCGTCGTAGATGCCGGGCACGGACAGGCAACCTTCGTCAGTCACCTGTTTTTCGTCGCTGGCCCAGACGATTTCCGGGTTGATCAGCACGATAGGGTCGTTGTGGTCTTCAGACACGTCGATCACGACGAGCCGCTCATGCACATCAACCTGCGTGGCAGCCAGGCCGATGCCTGTTGCGTCGTGCATGGTCTCGAGCATGTCGCCGATCAGGCGCTGGATGCGGGCGTCAACCGCCGCGACAGGCTTGGCCACGGTGTGCAGGCGTGGGTCGGGATATCGGAGGATCGGAAGCAGGGCCATGGTGTCGCTATTTTCGCCACTTTTGCCCGCACGGGCAGAAGCCAAAGGTGATAAACGTTGCCCAATCAAGGGCTTGAGCGCAGAATTGCCAGTACTTTGTCAAGACTTTCGGCCCAACCGGCGCATGCCCGGCAGCCGTCACGAAAGCCAATGGAACAACACCGAGACTACCCGATCATGGCCCCTGTCCAGCAGCGTCGCGGACCCGTTCGCGCCCTTTCCGTCCTGGCAGCTGCTGCGGCCCTGGCCGCCCTCGCGAGTCCCGCGGTGGCACAGAACTTCCCCATTACGTCCGGCCAGCGGGCCACGGCTGAGCAGGTCGCCCAGCAGGGCGTTCCCATCGGCGATCTGGCGCCCAATGCGCCAGACAACTACACCGTCAAGCGCGGCGACACGCTCTGGGCCATTTCCGGCATGTTCCTCAAGAGCCCCTGGAAGTGGCCGGAACTCTGGGGCATGAACATGGCCGAGGTGCGCAATCCGCACCGCATCTATCCTGGCCAGCAGCTCTACCTTGAAAGAAAAGACGGCCGCGCCCTGCTGCGCATGGGCCAGGCCCCCGCAGGCAACGAGCCGAGCGACGTCATCCGTGTCACGCCGCGTGTGCGTGTCGAGCCAATCGCTGGCGATGGCGCGGTTCCCACCCTCAAGACCCACCTGATCGAGCCATTCCTGTCCGAAGCGATGATCGTCGACGAGGGCACGCTCAATTCAGCGCCACGTATCGTTGCCGCGCCGCCTGAGCGCTTCCTGATCACCAAGGGCGACCGCGCCTACGCGCGTGGCCTTGCCGCCACCCCGCTCACGCAGCGCACAGCCGGCCGCAACGACGACTACCGCGTCTTCCGCAATGCAGTGGCGTTGCGCGACCCCGTCACCAAGGCGATCCTGGGCTACGAAGCCAAGTATGTGGGCCGCGCTTCGCTCGTTCGCAGCGAAGGCTCTGAAATGGTCCGCACGTCGGGCGGCAGCGCAGAGACCATGGTGGTGCCGGCCACCATTGATATCGTCGCGGCCAAGGAAGAGATGCGCGTGGGCGACCGCCTGCTGCCTGAGCCGCCGCGCCAGTTCCAGACTTACGTGCCGCACGCGCCCAACGGGCCGCTGGTCGATGCAGCCATCGTGTCCGTCTATGGCGATGCCGTGTCGTACGCAGGCCAGAACCAGGTCGTCGTGATCAACAAAGGCACCGCGGACGGCATCGAAACCGGCCACGTGATGGCCATCCTGAAAAATGGCGGGCTCATTACCGACAACTCCCAGGACGGCGAGCGCAAGCTGCTCAAGCTGCCCGACGAGCGCAATGGCCTGCTGATGGTGTTCCGCCCCTACGAGCGCCTGTCGTACGCATTGATCCTCGAGATCAATGACACGGTCAAGGTCGGCGACCGACTCGTCAATCCCCGCTAATCCGGATCGCGTTTTTTCATGGAGCGCGACGAGCTCGCAGCGTGGCTGCGCCTTGCCCTGGCGGAGGGTGTCGGCAACGGTGCCGCACGTAAATTACTGGCTGCCTTCGGCCTGCCGAAAGCGCTTTTTGCGCAATCGCAGGCAAACCTCTCGCAGGTGCTGTCGCCTGCCAAGGCACAAGCACTGCTGACTGAGCCTGCCGGCCTGGCCGATCTGCTGGAAGCCACATGGCAGTGGCTCGAGGCGGACCGCACCCACCGCCGCATCCTCACATTGGCTGATGCCCGCTATCCCCAGGCACTTCTCAACACGGAAGACCCGCCGCTGATGCTCTATGTGATGGGCCAGCCCATCGACGCATGGCCGGCCTCGATCTCCATGGTCGGCAGCCGCAACCCGACGACGCAAGGCGCGACCACCGCGCGGCAGTTCGCATGCAGCTTTGCGCAAGCGGGCTACACGATCGTCTCCGGGCTGGCACTGGGCATCGATACCGCCGCGCATGAGGGCGCGCTCGACGCAAAGACGCCTGGCCGCATTGCCACGATTGCGGTGGTGGGCACGGGCCTGGACCGCGTCTACCCGAAACGCAACCTGGACCTTGCGCATCGCATCGCCCGGGACGGGCTGATCATCAGCGAGTACCCGATCGGCACACCGCCGCTGTCGCAGAATTTCCCGAAACGCAATCGCATCATTGCAGCGCTCGGCCAGGGGACGCTGGTCGTTGAGGCAGCGCTGCAATCAGGCTCGCTCATCACGGCTCGACAGGCGAACGAGCAGGGCAAGGACGTGTTCGCGATTCCGGGCTCGATTCACTCGGTGCAGTCGCGCGGCTGCCACGCACTGATCAAGCAGGGCGCCAAGCTCGTCGAGACCGCACAGGACGTGCTCGAAGAGCTGTCGGCGCCGGGCTCGTCGCGGCGGCCCGCGGTGGAGCCTGAGCGCGAAGACACCGAGCCTGATCCCGTAGAGGGCGACTCATTGCTCGCAGCGCTGGGGTTCGATCCCGTGAGCCTCGATGCGCTCGTGGCGCGCACCGGCATTGCCGCCTCGGTGTTGCAGGTGCGGCTGCTCGAGCTGGAAATGGACGGCGAAGTCACGCGCCTGGCAGGCGGGCTGTTCCAGCGCGTCGGCCAAGGCTGAAGGCACCGGCCAACCCCGCCACGCAGTGGCCCGTTCGCGGTGTTGCCTTTTCGCGCAACGCGCAAAGACCGCTTGCATGCTGATGGGAGTTCGCGGTTATATTGGTGCACATGTTCGAAGTGCTCGTTTTCGTTTACGAAAACTACTGGCGCGGTGAGGCTTGCCCCGAGCTGCAACAGCTTGGCCGCAAGCTCAGCGCCCACGGCTTTGACGCCGAAGAAATCAGCGCAGCGCTGGTCTGGCTCGACGGCCTGACGATAGCCGCCCAATCTGCGGCGCAGTCCGTTGGCGCAGGCCTTGAAGAATCCCCCATCAGCTTCCTGCCACAGCAGCAGTCCGCCTGGAGCATGCGTGTGTACTCTGCGTCCGAGCAGGCGCACCTGGGTGCGCAAGGTCTGGGCTTCGTGATGTTCCTCGAGTCTGCTGGCGTATTGCCTGCGGCCATGCGTGAAATCGTGATCGACCGGGCCATGGCCGTGAATGCCGAACCCATGACGGTCGACGAGCTGAAAATCATTGTGCTGATGGTGTACTGGAGCTTCGGCCAGGAACCCGATGCGCTCGTGCTCGACGAGCTATGTGACAGCGCCGAAGGGCGGCTGGCGCACTAGCAGCCGACAGTGCACAGCCAGCAGCGCGCGGCCGGCCGCGCGCATTCAAGACACAACTACTGCAGCAGCCGTTCCGGATTCGCGTCCAGCTTGGCCAGCGCGTCGCGCGTCGCACGCACCGTCAGTGTTTCTTCTTCGGCCGGCAACAGCAGTCCGGCCTGCAGATAGGCCGCCAGGCGCCGCAGCTGGATCAGGTAGCTGCGGCCACCGGGCGCGGCAAACAGGTGCAGTTGTTTGCGCTCACTGCGCCAGACGTACTGCACGGACGTCGTCGCGCCGTTGTGGTCCAGCGAAAACCAGTTGCCCTGCTGCAGCTCTTGCGCCCAGGACAGCATGCCGGCGCTCGGACGCGAGCCGCCGTCGGCAACCACTTCGATCATCGACGCGTCGATGCCCAGCATCATCTCGATCGTTTCGCTGTCCAGCGGCAGATCGGTGTTGGGGTCGTCGGCGACAAAGTCTTCGAGGTTGGCCAGGCGCTTGGCCATGGCGTCGATCTGCGCTTGCGGAATCGATTCGGTCTTGGACAAGAAGGCGTCGGCCAGCGTATCGCCGATGGCCTTGATGTGCGCTTCCTGGTCTGCGCCGATGATGCCGATCAGCGTCATGCCCTGGCGCAGGCGCAGCAGCAACTTTGGCAGTTCCTGGATCACGCGAGCGCGTTCAGCGCGGTTGGGTTTGGCACTTGCGGCCCACACGAGATCCGATGCGGAGCTTTTGAGCGCCAGCGTATCCGCATGCTGCGGACCGTTCTTCACGGCGGAAACGGCCAGCACTTCCGCCCAGGTCTTGAAGAGGAACTCGCGGATCTCGTCGCGCATCGGCATGTCTTTGAGCATGGCGCGCAACTCGATCGTGTACTGGATGACCAGCGTTTCTTTCTGCTCGACCTGCTGGGCCACACTCACCAGCTTTTGCGTCGGCCCGCCTTCGGTGAGAAAGCGCGACAGGAATTTCTGGAACTCGTCGTACACCAGCTGGAACACGCGCCGGCCCGTCTCGGGGTATTGCTCGATGACCTGCACCACGCGCTTGATCTCGACTTCAAGTGTGCTGCCGCCAATCGTCGCGGCATTGAAGCCCATCACGCACGAGCCCATGCGGTCGATCAGCTGGCGGGCCGGATGCTCGAGCGAGCCGAAGAACTCCGGCTCGGCAATGGCCACGCGCAACACCGGCATCTGCAACCGCGCGAACCACACCCGAATGGCCGGCGGGATGCGCTCTTCAGCCAGGATGCTCTGGAACATCAGCGCAACGATTTCGATCGTCGCCTTCTCGGTCTGGGTGTTCGCCTTCTTCTTGAGCTCGCCCGTGCGCTTGCGCAGGTCGACAGCGACTTCCTGCACGTCGGCATCGTCATAGATGATGATCTCGTGCGCTGTCGCCGTGCCGCTGGCGGCCATCTGCGTGGAATGTTGCTGTGTGGCCTGCACATGGTGGTGCTGCAGTGCCTCGGCCAGCGCAGGCGATGGGCGCGTCGGCGCCGGGCCGTCGAAGCCGATCACTTTTTCGGTCAACAGCCGCTTGAGCTGGCCCAGCACGCCAGTAGCGCGAGCACGTGCCCTCGCCAAAGGCGGGCTCGTCGTCATCATGCGAGTCTCTTCGGAGACGCCGCCTCCCTGCCGCGAGTCCATGCCTGCCCGACCAGTGTGGACGGAGCCCTGGTAATCCGGCGACGAGGGCATTGCAGCACCGCCGCGCGCGTAACCGCCACTGACTGCATCTGGTCCGCGCGGTTGTTGCGCGCGTCCGCCTGCGCCGTAGCCAGGGCCGCCTGGTGGATAGCCACCTGCCTGCCCACCGCCTTGACCGCCCGCGTAGCCACCGCCGCCTTGTGATCCGCCACCCTGCGTCCACCCGCCCGGCCCAGGACCGCCCTGTGGTGCATACCCGCTGTCACCGCCGCCACCTGGCGACGGATAGCCGCCCGCAGGCCCGTAGCCGCCGCCTGCGCCGCCGCCTGCCGCGCCACCACCACCGGCGCCGCCACCCCGCGATGAGCCTGCGCCGCCGTAGGAGCCTGGCGCGGCGGGACCTGAATAGCCACCGCCACCTGCCGCGCCGCCAGAGCTGCCGGGGCCGCCTGATCCGCCCTGACCACCCTGACCGCCGTATCCCGCGCTGCCCGGGTCCCCATAGGCACCCTGATTGGGATAGCCGCCATCCTGGCCGTAATACCCGCCACCCTGGCCGCCGGGTCCGCCTTGCGCGCCAGGCCCGTATCCACCAGGGCCGCCAAATCCACCAGACCCGCCCGCCCCGCCTGGACCGGCCTGACCTGCGCCGCCATAGCCTGGCTGGCCAGCCCCACCTTGGCCGCCATAACCGCCCTGGCCGCCGAAATTGCCCTGGTTGCCGTAGCCAGCCTGGCCACCCGGCGCACCGTAGCCGCCCGGGCCGGGTTGTCCGCCGGATCCCGGTTGACCATACCCCGGCTGACCGTACCCACCACCCGGACCACCACCCGGGCCACCCGCGCCGCCGGGGCCACCCCCGCCGCTGCCCTGGAAGCCCCCGTGGCCCGACGACTGAAATCCACCTTGGCCTGGCTCCTGGTTGCCGATGCCGCCACCGGGCCCACCCCCACCGCCACCCGAACCCGTTCCGCCGACAGGCGGCGCGGCAGGTGGCTTGCGTTGCGTGGGAGACGATGCTGCCCGGCGAACGCGGGCGTTCAAGTCGATATCGCGCAGCACATCCTGCGAAATCAGGAATTCATTCGTGCTGACATAAGCCTCAGGAATCTTTGCGGCCAGCTGTTTTTGAACGACATCCTGGACCAGGCTCCAGACCTCGCGGGTCAGGCCGGCGCCCGTCCACTGCTCGATCACGAGCTGCGAAAGCGCTTCGGGCCGCAGGATATCGGTAGAGGCGGGCTCCTCAGGGCCTTCGAGGAACTGCATGCGAGCCTTCAGCTCGTTGACCTCCATGGCCGTCTTTTCCTGGATGGAGAGCGCCATGCGGCCGGAAATGATCTTGTTCTCGACGACGTCGTCGCCGATCAGCTCCAGGCTGATCTGGTCGAGCCGGACGCGGCCTGTCGCCGTGGGCGGAACCAGCGCCTTCTTCCAGGCAGCCAGCAGCCCCTTTTGCCAGGCGCCCCCCTTCTTGTCGTAGTCCATCAGCGCGTCACGGCGCTCGTACATCTCGCGCGAGCCACCGGCGCTTTCGGCCAGCTCCGCCAGGCGCGCACGCACTGCCTGCCCCATCGGCGCGATCACGGCCTGCGCCTGCGCGACGAAATGCTCACGCGCCTGCCGCGCGAGGCGCGCGGCAGTTTCGCGAGGCAGGGGGGTTTCGCTCACGTTCGAGTTATAGCCTTAAACAGTGGCACCGGCGTTGGGATCAGCAGGGTCCTCGTCCTTCTTTGTTGCGGATTTGACGAGGTCTTCCCGCTTGATGCCGAGCCACATTGCAATGGCCGCGGCGACGAAAACCGACGAGTAGATGCCAAACAGGATGCCGATCGTCAGCGCCATGGCGAAGTAATGCAGCGTCGGGCCGCCGAACAGCAGCATCGACAGCACCATGATCTGCGTGGACCCGTGCGTAATGATGGTGCGGCTGATCGTCGAAGTGATGGCGTTGTCGATCACCTGCACCGTGTTCATCTTGCGGTAGCGCCGGAAGTTCTCGCGGATCCGGTCGAAGATCACGACCGACTCGTTCACCGAGTAGCCCAGCACGGCCAGCACCGCCGCGAGCACCGCCAGCGAAAACTCCCACTGGAAGAACGCGAAAAAGCCCAGGATGATCACCACGTCGTGCAAGTTGGCGATGATGGCCGCCACTGCAAACTTCCACTCGAAGCGGAAGGCGAGGTACACCATGATGCCCACGACCACCATGCCCAGCGCCTTCAGGCCGTCGGTGGCCAGCTCCTCACCGACTTGCGGGCCGACGAATTCGGTGCGGCGAAGCTGCACATTGGGGTCAGCGGCCTTGAGCGCGCCGAGCACCTTCTCGCTTTGCTGCGCCGAGCTCACGCCCTTCTGGGCGGGCAGGCGGATGAGCACATCGCGCGAGGTGCCAAAGTTCTGCACCTGAACATCTGCGAAGCCCAGGCCCGCTACGGTCTTGCGAACACCTTCGACGTCGGCGGACTGCGAATAGCCCACTTCCATCACCGTGCCGCCGGTGAATTCAACCGACAGGTGCAAGCCCTTGGTGACGAGGAAGAACACCGCCGCCGCGAACGTCAGGAACGAGATGATGTTGAACACCAGCGCGTTCTCCATGAACGGGATGTCGCGCCGGATCTTGAAGAATTCCACCTGTGTCCCCTTAGTCTGCTTTGGCTACGGCGCCGTCCGCATCGGGGCGCCATACCGTGCCAATCGATACCGACTTCAGCTTCTTCTGGCGGCCATACCAGAGGTTGACGAGGCCGCGCGAGAAGAACACCGCCGAGAACATCGACGTGAGGATGCCGATGCAGTGCACAACGGCGAAGCCGCGCACCGGCCCCGAGCCGAATGCAAGCAGCGCCACACCCGCAATGAGCGTCGTGATGTTCGAGTCGAAGATGGTTCCCCATGCCCGCTCGTAGCCCGCATTGATCGCGGCCTGCGGCGACGCGCCGTTGCGCAACTCCTCTCGCACGCGTTCGTTGATCAGCACGTTCGAGTCGATGGCCATGCCCAGCGCAAGCGCCATGGCGGCCATGCCGGGCAGCGTCAACGTGGCCTGCAGCATCGACAACACCGCCACCAGCAAGAGCAGGTTGACGGCCAGCGCGATGCCTGAGAACAGGCCGAACAGCATGTAGTAGATCGCCATGAAGGCGCAGATCACCGCAAAGCCCCAGGCCACCGAGTGGAAGCCCTTGGTGATGTTCTCGGCACCGAGCGTCGGGCCGATGGTGAATTCCTCGATGATTTCCATGGGCGCAGCCAGCGAGCCGGCACGCAGCAGCAGCGCTGTGTCAGCCGCCTCCACCGTGGTCATGCGGCCGGAGATCTGCACGCGGCCACCGCCGATTTCGCTGCGGATCACCGGCGCCGTCACGACTTCGCCCTTGCCCTTTTCGAACAGCAGGATGGCCATGCGCTTGCCGACGTTCTCGCGCGTGATGTCGCGGAAGATGCGCGAGCCTTTGGAATCCAGCGTCAGGTGCACGGCGGCTTCCTGCGTCTGGTTGTCAAAGCCCGGCTGAGCGTCGGTGAGGTTCTCGCCCGTGAGGATGACCTGCTTCTTGACGATCACCGGTGCGCCGCTGCGCTCGAGGTACTTCTCGGCACCGAACGGCACGGGGCCTGCGCCGATGGCGGCGGAACTCGCTTCGCTGCTTTCATCGACCAGCCGCACTTCGAGCGTGGCCGTGCGACCAATGATGCTCTTGACGCGATTGGGGTCCTGGATGCCGGGCAGCTGCACGACGATGCGGTCAAGGCCCTGCTGCTGGATCACCGGCTCGGCGACACCGAGCTCGTTGATGCGGTTGTGCAGCGTGACGATGTTCTGCTTGAGCGCCTGCTCCTGGATGCGGCGGCCGGCTTCGGGCTTGATGACCGCAGTCAACTTCGAATCAGTGCCGCTCGTCGTGTCAGTGGCCTGCAGGTCAGGGAACTGGTCCGCGATGATGGCCTGCGTGGCCTTGAGGCCTTCAGCGTCTTTGAAGGCGATCTCGATTGCCTGGTTGTTGCGGTTGATGCCGTTGTGGCGAATGCTCTTCTCGCGCATGCTGGAGCGCAGGTCGCCCGCGAGCGATTCAGCCTTCTTGGACAGTGCGGCCTGCATATCGACTTGCAGCAGCAAGTGCACACCGCCGCGCAGGTCGAGGCCCAGGTACATCGGGAACGCGTGCAGCGCCGTGAGCCACGTGGGCGAGCTGGAGATCAGGTTCAGCGCGACGACATAGCTTTCGTCGGCTGCGTCGGGCACGAGCGCCTTCTTGATCGCGTCGCGGGCCTTGAGCTGCGTGTCCGTGTCACGAAAGCGCGCCTTGATGCCCACGTTGTCGATCGTGACGAAGTCGGCCTTGATGCCCGCTGCGGTCAGGGCCTGCTCAACCTTCGCCTGCGTGGACGTATCGACCTTCACGGTCGCCTTGCCCGCCGACACCTGCACGGCCGGCGCCTCGCCAAAGAAGTTGGGGGCCGTGTACAGCGCCCCAATCACCAGCGCGACCAAAATGATCGCGTATTTCCAGATTGCGTATCTATTCATTGCGTTCGGCGTCCGGCGGTATGCGTCAGGTGACAGGCGTCGGGCGTCATCTCAAGCACCAAGCAACCCGCTCAACGCCCAACGCTCAACGCCCAACCTCATTTGATAGTGCCCTTGGGCAGAACTTGAATGACTGCGCTGCGCTGCAGCTGTACTTCGACGCCATTGGCGATATCAACGCTGATATAGCCTTCGCCGAGCTTGGTGACCTTGCCCAGCATGCCGCCTGCAGTGGCGACTTCATCGCCCTTGGCCAGCGCATCGATCATCGCGCGATGCTCTTTCTGCTTTTTCATCTGCGGGCGGATCATGACGAAATACAGCACAACGAACATCAGCACCAGGGGTGCCATGCTCATGAGCGACGACGTCGTGTCGCCACCGGCGGCGGTTTGGGCGAAGGCGGAAGGAATGAACACGGGATGAGTCTCCGGGATGGGATGGATATCGATGCAGATCGCGCACGATCAAGCAGGCATAAACCCTTATGCCTGCTTCGGGCGAAAGCCTTCGATTGTATGCGGCGATGCTGCCAGTCATAAGTTGTAAACCCCGGCAACAGGCAGGGCAATGAGGTGCCTTGCCACTGGGCCGGCGCAGCCCTTGCGCCGCCCAGATGGTGAGTCAAGCCGCCTGGCGCACCGCCGCTGTGCCGCGCCATTGCGCCATCAGCCGCTCCCACTGCGGCCGGGCCAGCGCAAGGTGGCGCTCCTTCACGTGGCCATAGCCCTTGATGAGCTCGGGAACGCGCGCGATCTCCACGGCAAGGCCGTGATTGGCGGCATCCAGCGTGCGAAGCACTTCTTCGACACTGGCGCGGTATTCGCCGATCAAGGCCCGTTCGGTGCGGCGCTCGTGCGTCCTGCCAAAGATGTCGAAAGCCGTGCCGCGCAGCCCCTTCAGCCTGGCCAGCAGCTTGAAGCCGGTGAGCATCCACGGGCCGAACTTCTGTTTGACGAGTTCGCCCTTGTCATTGCGCCGCGCGATCATCGGCGGCGCGAGGTGGAAGTTGACCTGGTAGTCGCCTTCGAACATCGCGGCGATCTTTTCCGCAAAGCCCGTGTCGGTGTGCAGGCGGGCCACCTCGTATTCGTCCTTGTAGGCCATCAGCTTGAACAGGTAGCGCGCGACGGCTTCGCTCAACGCCGTCTTGCCCAGCTTGCTTTCCGCTGCGCGCACGCTTTCCACAAATGACTGGTATTGCTGCGCATACGCTGCGTCCTGGTACTGCGTGAGGAATTCAACCCTGCGCTCCACCAAGGCTTCCAGTGTGTCGCGCTTCTTGAACTCGATCACCTGCGCGGGCGTGAGCAACGCCTCGACCGAGGCCCAGTCGTGCGCGGCGCGGCGGCCCCATTCGAAGGCCGCCTTGTTGTTGTCGACCTGCACGCCGTTGAGCTCCATGGCCCGCACGAGCGATTCGCGCCCCAGCGGAATCCAGCCCTTTTGCCAGGCGTAGCCCAGCATCATCGGGTTGGTGTAAATGCTGTCGCCCATCAGCTTGGACGACACGGCATCTGCATTGAATGCGCCAACACCTTCGGCGCCCACGGCTTTGGCGATTTCCCCCGCGCAGGCATCCGCCGGATTGGCCCAGTTCGCGTTCTTCACGAATGCTGCTGTGGGCGTGCTGTGCGAGTTGAGCGCGACATGCGTGCGGCCCTCGCGCATGCGCAGCACAGTCTCCTTGCCGGCCGTGACGATGGGGTCGCAGCCGATGATCAAGTCAGCGCCCGCCATGCCGACCTTGGTCGTGCGGATGTCTTCGGCGCGCTCGCCGATCAGCACGTGGCTCCACGTCGCGCCGCCCTTTTGCGCGAGCCCCGCCGAGTCCTGCGTGATGATGCCTTTGCCTTCAATGTGGCCCGCCATGCCGAGCAACTGCCCGATCGTGATCACGCCCGTGCCACCGACACCGGCCACCACGATGCCCCACGCCCCGTTGATGCGCGGCAGCACGGGCTCGGGCAACGTGCCCGTCATCTCGAACGGTGAGACCGACTTGGTTTTGGCCTTGCCCTTGAGCTTGCCGCCCTCGACGGTGACGAAGCTCGGGCAGAAGCCTTTGAGGCAGCTCGTGTCCTTGTTGCAGGTGTTCTGGTTGATCGTGCGCTTGCGGCCGAACTCGGTTTCAAGCGGCTCGACTGACAGGCAATTGCTCTTGGCGCTGCAGTCGCCACAGCCTTCGCACACCAGGTCGTTGATCACGACGCGCACGGCCGGGTCAACCATCTTTCCGCGCTTGCGGCGGCGGCGCTTTTCAGTCGCACAGGTCTGGTCGTAAATGATGGCCGTCGTGCCTTTGAGCGTGCGGAACTCGCGCTGGATTTTGTCGAGCTCATCGCGGTGGTGCACCTGCACACCCGGCGGCAATTTCGCGAGTGTGTATTTCTCTGGCTCGTCCGTCACGATGACGAGCTTCGTCACGCCTTCCGCCGTCAGGCTGTGCGCGATCTGCAGCACGCTGTGGCCCTCGGGCCGCTCGCCGACTTGCTGGCCGCCTGTCATCGCGACGGCATCGTTGTAGAGCACCTTGTAGGTGATGTTCACGCCCGACGCGATCGACTGGCGGATGGCAAGCAGCCCGCTGTGAAAGTACGTGCCGTCGCCCAGGTTCGCGAACACGTGATCTTCGGTTGTGAACGGCGCCTGGCCGACCCACGGCACGCCTTCGCCGCCCATCTGCGTGAAGCCGATGGTCGAGCGGTCCATCCACGTCGCCATGAAGTGGCAGCCGATGCCTGCCAGTGCGCGCGAGCCTTCCGGCACCACGGTGGAGGTGTTGTGCGGGCAGCCCGAGCAGAACCACGGCGCGCGGTCACCCTTGACCTCCAGCACATCCATCGAGCGCTCTTTTGCTTCAAGGATGGCGAGCTGCGCGTCGATGCGCGCGCTGATGTCGGCATCGACGCCGAGCTTCTTCAGCCGCTTGGCAATCGCGCGCGCAATCAGTGCGGGCGAGAGGTCAGCGTTTGCGCGCAGCAGCGTTTGCCCGATCGGGTTGGGCAGCGACCATTCACCACCCGAATAGTCGCCGCCCGCTTCCTCGAACTTGCCGAGCACGTTGGGCCGCACGTCGGGCCGCCAGTTGTAGAGCTCTTCCTTGATCTGGTATTCGATGACCTGGCGCTTTTCTTCGACAACAAGAATCTCGCGCAGGCCGGTGGCAAATGCGCGCGTGATCTGCGCCTCGAGCGGCCACACCACACCCACTTTGTGCACGCGAACGCCGATGCGGCGGCAGGTGTCGTCGTCCAGCCCTAGGTCGAGCAGGGCCTGGCGCATGTCGTTGTAGGCCTTGCCGCTCGCGATGAGGCCGAAGCGGTCGTTCGGGCCTTCGATCACGTTGTAGTTCAGCCGGTTCGCGCGGATGTACGCCAGCGCCGCGTACCACTTGTAGTCGAACAGGCGCGCCTCCTGTTCGAGCGCGTTGTCCGGCCAGCGGATGTGCAGGCCGCCTGGCGGCATCTCAAAGTCGGTCGGGATGCGGATATCGACGCGCTCCGGATCGATCATCGCGGTGGACGCCGATTCAACGACCTCCTGGATCGTCTTCATGCCCGACCACAGGCCCGAGTAGCGGCTGAGCGCGATGGCGTGGATGCCCTGGTCGAGGATTTCCTGCACGTTCGCCGGGAAGAACACCGGCAGGCCGCACGCCTTGAAGATGTGGTCGCTCTGGTGCGCGGCCGTCGAGCTCTTGGCGACGTGGTCGTCACCGGCCACTGCAATCACGCCGCCCCAGGGCGTGGTGCCTGCCATGTTCGCGTGCTTGAACACATCGGACGTTCGGTCCACGCCCGGCCCCTTGCCGTACCAGATGCCGAACACGCCATCGAACTTGTGTTTGTCTTGCGGCACGAACCCGAGTTGCTGCGTGCCCCACAACGCCGTCGCTGCCAGCTCTTCGTTCACGCCCGGCTGGAAAACGATGTTCTGTGCCTTGAGGTATTTGCTCGCGTTCCACAGCGCCTGGTCGTAGCCGCCGAGCGGCGAGCCGCGATAGCCACTGATGAAGCCCGCCGTGTTCTTGCCGGCGTTCGCATCGCGCAGGCGCTGCAGCATGGGCAGCTTCACCAGCGCCTGCACGCCGCTCATGAAAGCGCGGCCGTAGTCCAGCGAATACTTGTCGTCGAGCGTGACGGTTTCGAGGGCTTTGCGAATGTGTTCGGGCAGGGGGGCGTTCATAGGGAAGAAAGTGTAGGGAGAACGCCCCGATATGTCTTTGCTTTCGCGGGTGGCGCGAGGGTTATCCCGCAGGGAGCCTTGTTGGCTGCGTAGGCTGCTGTTGTCCGGGGTGGGCCACGGGCGTGGGGGGGCCGGTTCACTCCGTGTCCCTCCGCCGCCCTATGGGCGAGCTCCTTCCTTAACCTGCGTGAACCGGCCACCCAACGCCCGCGGCCTGCGCAGTGCGGTTGGCGATCAACTCAGTGATTGCGGCCGTGGCGCGCCGCCTCAATGGCGGCGATGTCGATGTTCTGCATCGTCATCATCGCGGCGAACACCCGCTTGGCCGCGGCCGGGTCCGGGTCGCTAATCCCGGCCATGAGTGCACGTGGCGTGATCTGCCACGACACGCCCCACTTGTCTTTGCACCAACCGCACTCGCTCGCTTGACCGCCGTTGCCCACGATGGCGTTCCACAGCCGATCGGTCTCGGCTTGGTCATCGGTTGCAACCTGGAACGAGAAGGCTTCGCTGTGCTTGAACATGGGTCCGCCGTTTATGCCCAGGCACGGAATGCCCATCACGGTGAATTCGACAGTCAGAACGTTGCCCTCTTTGCCGTTCGGATAGTCACCGGGCGCTCGATATACGGCCCCTACTGCGCTGTCTGGAAAGGTCGTCGCGTAAAACGTCGCGGCTTCCTCAGCTGTGCCGTCGTACCAGAGACAGATCGTGTTCTTTCTCATCATCGGGCTGCTCCTTGAAATGTGCGATTTTCAAGTGATTTGGTGTCGTTTGGCAGCCTTCTGGGGATAGCCAAGGGTGCCGGATGATCAACTCAGTGATTGCCCCATTCCGAATGAACAAAGCGCAGCCGCGATCACCGAGTAAATCGATGACCGCGCTGCTTAGAACTGCGAGCGCCGGGTGGCCTTTTCCCGCAGGTAAAGAAGGGAGCCCGGCCTCGTGGCCGGCGGAATGACACGGAGGGAAAAGGCCACCCGGCGTTCGCAGTTCCGCCCTGAACGAATCAACGATCCAGTCGCGGCTGAACCGGCGCCGCAGTGAGATACCCCACCGACGCGCCAAAGCGGTCCTTGTAGTTCGCGCGCACCAGCGGATCGAGCGTGGCCTGCACCTTGGCGTGGATACCGCCCCAGTCGCCGGGGTGCTGGAAGTTGCTCATGATGTACGTCCAGCCGTTGATCTCATCGACCGCGTGCAGGCCGGTGGACTCACCGCCTGATGGCACCGACATCACGCGCGACAGCTGCTTCGTGTCGACGTTGTACGCCCACAGGAAGTTGTTCACGTGGCTGCTGCTGTCCTCGCCGATGAACAACGTGCGCATCTTCTCGGAGAACTTCAGGTTGTCCGGGTTGGCGATCTTCTCGGGGTTGGACGTGTTGCCCAATGCGTCGGACGCAATGTCTTCACCCATCAGGAAAGCACGCGTGCGCACCGGCATCCAGTCGCTGGTGATCGCGGCACCGTCGGTGTCTTTCACGCCGCCAGCCAGGTCATGCGCCATCACACCACCGGCATTCAGGCCCTTTTCCACCGTCACGTTCAACGCCTCGCGCCACGCCGCGTTGTTGCGCACCATGGAAGACTGGATGTTCTGCAAGGCCGAGTACGCCACCTTGTCCTTCGCATTCACGGTCGTGCCTTCAAGCTTGGTGAAAGCCATGCTCGCGCCCTTCAGGTTGGCGTAGCGGTGTGTCTCCAGGAAGGCAGCAGCCTTCTCCATGCCCGGCTTGAGCTTGACCCATTGGGCAACGCCGTCGCAGAACATCTTCGTGTAGGTGGCGTCGGCGGGATCAGTCTTCGTCACCGTCATGATGTCCGAAGCCTTCAGCGTGTTGGCCAGCGCTTCGATCTCGGCGCTGGTTGCATGCCCGAGGTTGATCCACGACAGCGCGGCTCCCGGCGCAGCCGGGTCGATCGAAAAGCCCGTGCCGACCTTGGCCACATACAGCGTGCCGGCCGACAGGTCCGCTGCCTTGTCGGCGACGAACACGAACAGGCCGCCGTTGGTGTAGTCGTCGCCCATCAGCACCGTGCGGTTGTCAGGCATCACCTGCACGAGCTCGTGCGAGATGCGGCCCATGCAGTAGTGCTTCTTGATAGACGCCGTGCCGTCGTTGTTGACGGTGACTTCCGGCGTGTGACCATAGTGATACGGGTTGGCTGCCGTCTCGCTGCCGAACAGGTTCTTGCTGAACGCCTTGAACATCGCGTTGGTCTCGATGAACGCGGCGTCCGGCTCGTACTCTTCACTGGACAAGTGCGTGTTCCACGGCGACAGGCTCGCGCCGCACGTGATCCACAGGCCATGCACCGACGACGTGTTGACGTTGTGGTACTTCACCAGGTTCAAGCAGCCATTGGATGGGTTCTGGTCCAGCGTCAGCACTGCGATGGGCGAGGGCAGCACGCCATAGGTGCTGGCACCGGCCTGGTCACGCGAGTTGTATTCGAACTGCACGACGGCAAACACCGGCTTGCCCGTGACGCCGGCAACGCTGGCATTCGGCAGCGCGAGCAGCGAAGTGCCGTCAGGCGAATCGGAGAAGAACTGGCGCTCTTTGCCTGCCACCGACTTGTCGATGATCGGCTGGCCATTGATGTCGAAGTAGCCGCCAGCCAGCACCGTGCCGCCGCTGCCGTTGGGCACAGCGTCGCCCGTCATGAAGAACGGCTGGTAAGCGAGCTTGTACGTCTGCGAATTGCTGAAGCCACCGCTGCTGAAATTCACGGTGAGGCTGCTGTTGACGAGCGTCGTCGCCATGTCGGCGGGCGTCGCGAGCGAGGGCGCGGCCATCGGCGTGAACGTCGCGCTGGTGAACGCAGAGATCGTGCCGTCGCCGCCACCGCCGCCACACGCGGCGAGCAGGCTGGCGCCTGTGACTGACGATGCAAGCGGCAGCATGGGCGCGCCTGCGAGGAATTGGAGAATGCTGCGGCGGGAAAGAGTGGTGTTGGTCATGCGTCGCAGTGTTCGCGCCGCGCATTTCAGCCGCGTGACAAATCCCCCGCACTTCGGTTGTAGTGCTTTAGCGTGTCACGCCTGTGTCATGCGATTGCGGCAATCACTGTGCAGCAATCACTTGGGCCAGAGCACCCACAAGCGCAGCGGCTGCTTGAGCCGCCCCGCGATCTCGCCAGCTTCATACCCGCCACCGGTGAAGTAGTCGGCACGCACCGCGCCGACGATGGCGCTGCCCGTGTCCTGCGCGAGCACAAGCCGTTGCAGGTTCACCAGCGGCCCCGGTGATGCAAGCCACACCGGCGTGCCGTACGGAATGCTGTCTTTGTCCACCGCGATCGACCTGCCCGGCGTCAGCGCAACGCCTTGCGCACCGCGCGGGCCTGACGAAGCATCGACATCCGTGATGGGCTCCTCGCGAAAGAACGTGACGCGCGGATTGCTCCACAGCAATTCATTGAGCCGCTGCGGGTTTTGCTGCGCCCATGCCTTGATGCCGGGCCACGACGCATCGCGCACCGCGCCTTGCTGCAACAGCCAGCTGCCGATGCTGCGATAGGGCTGGTCGTTGGTGCCCGCGAATGACATGCGAACCAGCCGCACGCTGCCATCGGCCTCGGCCAGGCGCAGCCGGCCCGAGCCTTGTATCTGCAACATCATTGCGTCGAGCGGATCAGCCACATACGCGATCTCACGGCCGCGCAGTGCAGCGCGAGCATCAGGCAACGTGTCGATTTCCTGCCGCGTGAACCAGGGCCGGCGCGATGCGAGCGATGCAGGCGGGCGGTAGAGAGGCACTGACTGCGAAGCCGTGGGCACACGGCTCGCGTCGAGCAGCGGCTCGTAGTAGCCAGTGAGCAAGCCTTCTGCACCTGCAGGCGAGCCCTGCAAGGGCTCGACCCGATACGGCTGCAGCCGCTCTCGCATCCACGCGCGCTGCTCATCCGCTGATGCAATCGACAGCCGCCTGATCTGCGGGCACAGCGGAACAAAGGCGGGCGCAGGCCGCTCGCAGCTCTTGAGCCACGCGTTCCATGCATCGTGCAGCGCGTCTTCGTCGAAGCCAGGCAGGTCGCGAAAGCGCACGGGCTGCCAGCGGCTCTTGCCCTGCACGATCGCAGGCGGCAGCGGCCCGCTCTCATCCGCCACCGGCGCGGCGCCACCCGGCGCATTGCGCGGTGGCTCATCTGCGGGTGGTAGCGGCACGCTCGAGCATGCGGCCAGCATTCCTACAATCAACGCAACAAGGAAACGCCTCATGCTGCTGATTTTGCTTGAAGCCCTGCTCGCGTTGGTGCTGCTCGTCGCCATCGTGTGGTGGACGATGTTCTCGGGCCGCAAGAAGGGCGAACTTCCACCAAGCGACAAACCCGACGACAAGCCCTGACTTGCTCCCTCCCCCTCTGGGGGAGGGCCGGGGTGGGGGCAGGCCGCACCCCAAAGCCAGCGACGCCTAAGCCATCAACCCCGCCAGCCGCCGCACCGCATCCTCGGACAACGCACGGTCAACCTGCGTGTCCTCGTTGTTGTAGTCGTGCGGGCCTTGCGCCTGCACCAGCAGCCCGTCGCGGCGCGGCACCATGGCGAGGTTGTGGCCGCGCCAGTACAACGCGTAGTCCACCTGGGGCTGCGGAATCAATCGCGCTGTCTGTCCGCGCACGGGCACGATGGATTTGTCGCCGAACAGCGCCTTCGCGCCGTAGCCTGTGCAATTGACGATCGTTCGTTCACGCAGGCCCGCGATCTGCCGCGCATGCACGAAGTCACGCTGCTCGATCTCACCGCCTTCACGCAGGAAGTCGTCCATCAACAGGCGCTGGTACGTCGCCAGGTTGAACACCAGCTGCGCAAAGCGGCGCGCGTGCGGCGCCTTGAATGGATGCTCGCCGGGCCGCAGCGTCACCAGGCGCGGGCGCAGCTCGCGAACGCGCTCTTCCAGCTCGGCGTACTCGGGCTCTTCATCGGGGCCGGTGTCGGGCAAGGGCTCTTCGAATGGCGTGTCGGACACCACATAGGCGTCGTGCCACTCCACCGGCTCGCCCGGCAGGCCAAGCATCGACTGCCACGTCTTGAACGAGCTGCGCGCCATGCGCTCCCATTGCGCGGCAACCGGCGGCGTGGCGTGTTCTTCGGTGTAGAGCCGCGAATCGGGCGACCACACGCCCGTGGCTGCCGACGAGCGCACTTCAGGCGGGCGCTCCTTGCAGTAGATGCGCACACGCAGCCCCGCGCGCTGTGCGACGCGCGCCGTCGTCAGTCCAATTGCGCCGCAACCAATGATGGCAATGTGTCTGTCGCGCGTCGCCAGGATCAGCGGCAAGGCCTGCCGGGCAGAGCCCCACGAGAGCGACCAGCCGCTGCCCCCGTGGCCGTAGTGATGCACGACATGCTTGCCGTGCAACTGCTGCGCCTCGATGCGCGGGCCTTGCGGGCGAAACGGCCGCGTGCACACGGCGAAGTCGATGAGCCGGTCAGGCTCGGCGCGCACTTTGGCCAGTGGTGCGTTCGCACGAAACGGCAGCCGCGGCGCAACACCCGATGCGTCATCGGCCAGCGCCGTGAGCGGCGCGAAGGGTGCGAGCGCGCCGGCCGCCCACGGAATCGACTGGAGCAACTGCCGGCGATGAATCACTTGCCGTTCACCACTCGCAGCAGATTCGCCAGCTCCACCGCCGACTTCACTTCCATCTTGTCGAACACGCGTGCGCGATGCACTTCCACGGTGCGAACGCTGATGTCGAGCTGGTCGGCGATGAGCTTGTTGGGCAGGCCTTCGATCACCAGACGCATCACGTCGCGCTCGCGCTCGGTCAACTCCGCCAGGCGCGCCTGCAGCTGCGTTGCGCGGCGCCGCTGCGCCAGCACCTCGGCCGACTTTGCAATGGCCTGCTCGATACGGTCGACCAGTGCGTTGTCGGAAAACGGCTTCTCGCAAAAATCAAAAGCGCCGCGCTTGACCATGTCCACCGCCGTGGGCACATCGGCATGGCCCGTGAGGAAGATGACCGGCATCGCCTCCACCAGCTTGCGCTCTGCGAGCTGGTCAAACAGCGCCAGCCCGCTCATGCCGGGCATGCGCACATCCAGCAACAGGCAGCACGGCTGCGAGAGATCGATGCGGTCGAGCGTGGCGTGAAACTGCTCTGCGCCCGCATACGTTTCGGACAGCAGGTGGCGCGAGCGCAGCAGCCATGCCAGCGCCTCGCGCACGCTCGCGTCGTCATCGACGATAAAAACGGTGGCGTTGGTTGCAGGTTGCATCAGGCGGGGATTGTCGCTGCGACGGCTTTGGAAGTGACAGGCAGCGTGAACCTGAAGATCGTACCCACCGGCTCACGCGGCTCGAACCCGAGGAATCCCCCATGCTGCTCCACCACCGTGCGGCACAGCGACAGGCCCAGGCCCATACCCTCGGATTTTGTGGTGAAGAAGGGCGTGAACAGCTGCTGCTTCACGTCCTCGGGGATGCCAGGGCCCACATCGGCCACCGAGAACTCCAGCCAGCCCTTGCCCGCATCTGAAGGGCCTGGCGCGCGCCGCACCTCGATCACGAGCGAAGGCTCCGCCACACGCGCCTCGTCCATTGCCTGCATCGCATTGCGCGCGAGATTGAGCAGCACCTGCTCGACCATCGTGCGGTCGCACATCACATCGGGCAGGGCACGTTCGAGCTTCGGGTCCACCCGCACGCCCAGCTTGCGCGCCTGCAACTGCACGAGCGGCATGATCGCGTCGAGCAAGCGCTGCGGCTGCACGGGTTCGCGCTCGCTGTCGCGTCGGCGCACGAAATCATGCACGCTCTTAATCACCTTGCCTGCACGCTCGGCCTGCTCAGCGATGCGGCGCATGGCGAGCTCAATGTCCGCGATGTCGGGGCCGTGCGGCGATGCGGGTGCGCCGGCCTTGAGCAGGTTCATCGAGCCCGTTGCGTAACTGGAGATCGCGGCCAGCGGCTGGTTCAGCTCGTGCGACAGCAGCGACGCCATCTCGCCCACCGTCGCCAGCCGCGCCGTGGCCTGCAGCCGCTCCTGGCTCGCGCGCGACAGCTCTTCGATGCGGCGCTGCTCGCTGATGTCGAGAAAGGCGCTCATCCAGCCCGTCTGCAGGCCGTCGTGGTTGATCAGCGGCGCTTCAATGATCAGCACCGGAAAGCGCGAGCCGTCCTTGCGCATGAACACTGATTCGAAACCTTCGCGCGGCGGCACATGCTGGCCTGCGAGGCGGACGTCCTGGCGCTTCTGGTATTCGCCCGCCAGCTCGGGGGGCCAGTAGGGCGCTGGCGTTTCGTGGCCGAGAAGTTCTTCGGGCTCGAAGCCGACCATCTGGCAGAACGCGGGGTTCACATACGTGATGCGGCCTTGCAAGTCGCGCGCGCGCAAGCCGGTGACGAGCGAGTCTTCCATCGCCTTGCGAAAGGCCAGCGCATCGGCGAGGTCGTCTTCCGCCTGCAGGCGTCGGCGCTGGTCCTTGGCGAGCAACACGAGCACGGAAACCAGCGCGATCGACATCGCCGTGACAAGCGCCGTGAGCACATTGGGGAACACATCGGGCGCGCCGCGCCAGCTGTCCATGCGCAGCACCATGGTGTTGCCCGGCAAGTCGAGCAGTTGCTGCGAAGTGAACACGCGGCTGCCGCGACGTGGCGCGCCTTGCATCGCCAGCCGCGTGCCGTCAGCTTCGGTGAACGAGATGTCCTGGCTGCGTGTGAGCGCAGGCCCGACGAGCCCCGCCAGCATTTCGCTGAGCGAGTAAGTCGCCACCACGTAGCCGGCAAGTTGCCCGGCGTTGATCAGCGGCAGGCACAGCTCCATGACCTCGATGCCCAGCCCGTCCTGCTGCGGCAGGAAGTAGCTGCTCGAATAACCCGGGCCGCTCGCACGGCGCCCGTTGGCGCAGGCCGCCACCACATCGGACTGTGCGTTCGGCCGGCCGAGGCGGTCGAATGGTCCGGGGCGATAGGGCGTGTCGACGTATTGGCGCACAGCCAGTGCAGCGTCGCGCCATTCAATGCGCATCCACTCGCGATGATCGCGGATCAGGCGCGAGGCCTCCAGGTTCCAGGTGTCTGACTGAGGCTGGCCCGCGTGCAGCGCCTGCAGGCTCTGCACGTTGCGCGTCAGCGCCGTGCGGATGTCGCCCAGCGCGTCGGTCGTGTCGCGGTCGAGGCGGCTTTGCACCTGGCTCGCTTCATAGCGGCCCGCCAGCCACACGAGCGTCACCAGCGTCGCGGCGACCAGGCCGATCAACAGTGCCCAGAGCAACACGCGCACACGCATGGATGCACGCTCGCGCGGCTGCAGCGCGCGAGCGGGTGCGAGCGAAGCCTTGGTCACAAGATACGGTGTTCCAGCGCAGGCAGCTGCGCGCGCAATTGGTGCTGCCTCTGCGCATCCAGCTCTGCCACGACAACGCCGGCGCCCTCGGCGCGCTGCTGCAGCACGACGCCCCATGGATCAACCACCATGCTGTGGCCCCAGGTGCGCCTGCCGTTGGCATGGACGCCGCCCTGCGCCGCTGCGACGACAAAAGCCAGGTTCTCGACGGCGCGCGCACGCAGCAGCAGTTCCCAATGCGCCTGGCCCGTCACGTACGTGAAGGCGCTGGGCACGAGCAGCACATCAGCGTGCAGCGAGCGATACAGCTCCGGAAAGCGCAGGTCGTAGCAGACGCTCATGCCAATGCGCCAGGTGCGCCCGTCGCGCGAGGTCACGTCGAATGCCACGGGCTGCGCGCCACGCTCGATCACGCGCGACTCGTCGTATTGCTCGCGCCCGTTGTCGAACTTGAACAGGTGGATCTTGTCGTAGCGCGCCACGCGCTCGCCATCGGGCCCGTACACCAGGCTGGTGTTGAGCACGTGCGCGTCGTCGCTGCCCACAAGCGGCATCGTGCCGCCCACCACCCACAGGCCATGCTCGCGCGCGGCGCCGGCCAGGCAACGCTGGATAGCGCCGTCGCCAAGCGCTTCGCGTACGGCGAGCTTGTCGCTGTCCTTGTGGCCCATCAGGCAGAAATATTCAGGCAGCAACGCCAGCTCAGCGCCCGCCTGTGCAGCTTCGCGCAGCAGCGCGCGCGCGGTGTCGAGGTTGGTCGCCACATCCGGCGCGGAGACCATTTGCAATGCGGCGACTTTCATGTGGCTAGTGCCTGTGCGAAAAAAATCAGTTGGTGCCGACGGGCCGGGGATTTTCTGCAGCAGTGCTGACCGGCGGCGCGTCACCTTTGTAAGGCACGCGCGTGATCTTCGGGTCAGACCAGGTGCCGGTGATGTGGAACTCCTGCGTGTTCGCGCGAATGAGCGGCTGGCGCAGGAACAGCTGCGCGAGAAACGTCCCCACGCCGATGGCCGGATTGATCACGCTGGCCACAAGCGACGCCGTACCCGCATTGATCTCGGGCACGACCACCACCTTGATGTCCTGCGTCTCGCGGGCAATGTCGGCGCGGCCCTCCATCAGCACGGCGGCGTTCACGCCCTTCATCTGCAGGTTGTTGGTCGCAGCGATGCCGTCTTCGATCGTCACGTCGCCGCGCAGGAAGTCGAAGCCGAAGCCCTCGGTGAACACATCGCGGAAGTCGAGCGTGAGCCGGCGCGGCAGCGACTGCAGGCTCAGCACGCCCAGCAGCTTGGCCAGGCCCGGGTCCGCCTTCAGGAACTGGCCCGATTCGATGTTGACGGTGAAGGCACCGTCGAGCGTGGGGTAGTTCAGCGCCAGCGGCGAGCCCACCCACGCCACTTGCCCTTCCATGCGCCCCTTGCCGCGCCGCACGACGTCTTTCATGCCGAAGCGCGCGAGCAGCTGGCCCGAATCCTGGATGTCCAGCTTGAACTTCATCGCAGTGCGGCGCTTTTCAGCCACAGGCGCTGCGCCCGGCCGCGCTGGTGCGGCGGGGCCGCCAGCGGGCGCTTGGGCGTTGAGTGCGACCCAGTTGCCCGTCGCGGCGAACTGCGCTTCGGGCGTCGTGAGGTTCAGCTTGTTCAGCCGCCACTCGCGCACACCACCATCGCGCGCCACGGAAGCCGCGCCACGATTGACGGCATCGATCTCCAGCTTGCCGAGCTTCTTGCCACGCAGCTCGAAGTCGTCCACGACGATGTCCAGGCCCGGCAGCACCTCGGGCTGTTCGTCCAGCAATGACTCCACCTGCTTTGCCTCGGCCGCTGCAATGATGAGTCGTGCCAGGCGCGCGTGCAGCCGCCCCGCACCCGACGCGGTGGACTGCCTGTATTCCACATAGCCATTGAGCTCGTTCGCATCAATATTGGCCCGCCACAAAGGGCCGTCGCGCGACCCGCCGACCACAACGTTATGCAGCACGCGGCCCTCGACGGTGAGTTCCTTGGCGCGTACCGCCATCACGGTGGGCAGGTAGCTCGCGGCTGCCGAGGCGGTGTTTGCACCAGCGGCTGAAGGGCGCAGCTGCGCGGCCGTGCCACCTGTGACACTGGTGCTGGCCACCTGGCCCAGCGCGTCGTCCCAGGCATCGAGGTTCACCGTTGCGAAGTTCACGTTGGCGGCCACGCCCTGGTCCGTGACGGGCACTGACTCGCCCGGCGCCAGGCCCACTGCAATCCCGCCGCGCACCACGCGCGGCTCGGGGCCCGAGAGGTCCCGCACGTATGAAACAGCCAGCAGGCGGCCCAGCTCGACGCTCAGCTGGTCCTGCAGCTTGCCCGTGCTGACCGACTCTCGCACGAGCGTGTTTTCGTAGCGCAGGGGCAGCGCCGACTCCGCGCTCTTGACGAGCGGTGGCGGCAGGTTCACGGCCAGCCCCTGCAAGGTGCTCGTCACGCTGATCTCCGAGACGCCGGCGCGCAAGCCCATGGTGAGGTTGTAGGGCGAGCTGCCGGTGGCGTCGCGCGCAATCCGCGAGACGAACCCCAGCTCCTTTGCCGCACGCAGGCCTTCGGCCGTCGCAACGCCTTGTGCGCGCAGCAGCACCGTCGGCTCGCTGCCCGCAGCCGCGGCGGCGGCCGACACGGTGCGGCTGCCGCCTTCTATCCTGACGTCGCCCCCGAGCGCGCGCGCCTGTCCGCCCGTCACCGTGAACCCGCGTTCGCTGAAATTGATCACACCACGCGCTTTCGACAGCAGCGGCGTGTCTGGCGTGACCTGGATGTCGTTGGAGGCAAGCGTGACGGTGCCCTGCACGCGCGACTGCTCGATCGTGGCGATCGGCAGTTCCAGCCGCAGCTTGACCTCCGAATTGCCCGTGGCCGACGTCTTGGCCAGCGCGTTACCGATCAACCCCGCGACGGGCGACACGTTCACCACCTGCAACGCCTGGTTGAGCGGCCCCTTGATCTCGCCTGTGACGCTGACCACCGCGCCTTTGTATTCAGGAATCTGCGCATCGCTCTTGACCTGCAGGCCGGGCGCCCCGGCGAAGCGCGCCGTTGCGCCTTTGATCTGCATGCCGTTGCCGATGAAGACCAGCTCGGCCGACAGCTGCGTGAGCGGCGGCCACACACCGGCAGCCTTGTTGCGATCAGGCGGCACGAACGCGAACGTCACATCCTTCACATCGGCCCGTATATCGAGCGTGCCAACCTTGGCATCGCGAAACGGGAAGTCGTGCAGGTCTCCCTTGACCTTGAAACGCGCATTGCTCACATGGCCCTGGATCACCGAATCGCGAACGTAGTCGCGCGCCGCCTTCGCCACGCCGACCGGCAAGTAACGATGGACCTTGGCGCCATTGGCGCGCACGAGGCTCGCCTGCAGGTCGAGCACGCCGGGAAATCGGGTCGAAGGCGCTGCGCCGGTGCGCCAGCTGATCTGGCCCTGGCCTTCCAGGTCGGGGTTGCTGAATTTCAAGCCGCTGACAGTGGCGGTGATGTCCTGCCCATTGACCTGCCACTGCATGTCGGCCGCCAGATCGTCAAAGGCAATGACAGGCTCTTCGAGCACGCCCGGCACATCGACTGCGCCACCGCGAATCTGCAGCTTGCCCTTGCCGCCCGCCTGCGTGAAGTCGAAATCCAGTGTGGCGCCACGAATGCCCGGTGTGCCTGCATGCCCCGGGCCTGCGGTCGCCGAGGCCGCCGGTGTCGCAGGCTGCGCCGCAATTTCAAGCTGCACGGCGCGGCCTTTCGCCTCGTATTTCTGCAGCTGTGCGATGGGGCCCTGCCACTTCGCCTCGACTTTCTCGACCAGGCCCCGGGGCGCATAGGCTGCCAATGCCGCATGCGTGGCCGTGCTCAGGGGCAGGCGCGTGGCGATCTGCGAGACGGCAAACAAGTCCAGCTTGTCCGCGCGGATTTCACCGCGCGCCGGACGGCTGCCTTCGGCATCGGTCCACTGCACAAAGACATTGCCGCCGGGCCAGCGCTGGCCCTCCTGTGTGGTGAACTGCAACTCGCGGGTCTCGAATTCGAAGCCGCCTGCCAGGCGCTTGCCGCCCAGCCGGCCCGACAGCGACTGCAGGGCCAGCGGCGTGAGCTGCGGACCCAGGCGCGTGCTCACGTCGGCGAGCACGAGGTCGGCGGTGCCACCCACAATCTGCCCCTTTGCGACGTCGGCCCACGCGCGCAAGGCGCCGCGGCCTTCGCTCACCTCGATGCCGACATGGGCGTAGCGGCGCAGCTGCGACACATCCACGCGGGAGAAGTCGCCGTGCAGCTGGCCATCCCATTCCTGCCACTGGCCATTGCGACGCGACAAAAGCGGCTGGCGAAACAAGCCGCGCACCGAAAAGCGGTCGCCCCAGTCGGCCGGCGGCGTTGCGTCCAGCCGCAGCGCATGGCGGCGTGTGCTGTTGCGCATCACGAAGTCGACGTTGGCCAGGGCCAGGGGCGGCGCATTGCGCAACTCGTCGGTCCAGCGGATGATGCCGCCGCGGATCACGAATTCGGTCTGGCCGAAAAACCAGTCGGCGCCACGGCCATCGTTGTCGCTCGAGCGCGAGAAGTCCAGGCCGGCCACGAAGATCTTGCCGTCTGCCGCACGGCGGATATCGAGCTCGGGCTTGTCCACGTACAGCTGCTCGAAGCTCAGGTTCCACAACGACCGGGGCGACAGGGCTGCCACCACGCGAGGCAGGCGCAACGCAGGCCGGCCCTGCGGGTCGAGCAGGACCACATCGACCAGCTCGAACGACGGGATCAGGAACTCGCTGTGGGCCGTGACGCTGCCAATGCGCACAGGTACCCCCAGGACGCGCCCGACTTCGGTTTCCAGCTCGGGGCGAAGCTCACCGATTCGCGGCACAATGAATCCATGAAGAGCGCCCCACGCCATCACGAGTACAAGCCACGCGGCCAGCAAGAGCCACAGTGCCCACTTCACGGCGGCAGCGTAGGACCGCAGGAAACGTGATGAAGTCGGCTGCAAATCGATCATGAATAGGTCGTGGTGGCAGGAATTATGACCCCCGAATCTGCCCGAGGTTCAGCCGTGGCGGACGCAGTTGTGTCTGACGGCGTCATGGCCGGTCTGCCCTCGAACCCGACCGCGCCCTCGCGGCTGTCGGGCCATTCGCGGTTTGCGCAGCGCCTGCGCAGGCGTTATGAAGGCCAGCTCACTTTGCTGGCCCCCGGTGCACCGACACGCGCCTGCATGCTGGCCGCATTCGAGGTCATTTGCGCGCAGGGCCACGACCACCCGACGGCGCTTCGCATCCTGCGGCAACTGGTGATGGAGCGGCTGCTGGTGCTCGACTGCGAGCAGGCTGCGCCGTTGGGCACCATCACCAGCGCCGTCACCGAGCTGGCCGAGATCGCGCTGGACATCGCCTGCACCCATGCTTTCGCCGAACTCGATGCGCAGTTCGGCGCGCCCATGACAGCCGAGGGCGCGCTCGCGCAATTCTGGATCGTGGGCATGGGCAAGCTCGGCGCACGCGAGCTGAATGTGTCCAGCGATATCGACCTCGTCTATGTGTACGACTGCGACGGCGAGACAGCCGGCACCGCTGGCGGGCGCGGGCACATCAGCAACCACGAGTACTTTGCCCGCGCCGTGAAGGCGATTTATTCCGTGGTCGGCGACACGACCGAGCACGGTTTCGTGTTCCGCATGGATCTTGCGCTGCGGCCCAACGGCAACTCCGGCCCGCCGGCCGTCTCGCTCGGTGCGCTTGAAGAATATTTCCAGGTGCAGGGCCGCGAATGGGAACGCTTCGCCTGGCTCAAGAGCCGCGTTGTCGCGCCGCGCGCCGCGATCGAAGGCGGCACCGCCCAGGCCTTGCGCGGTGTGGTGCTGCCCTTCGTGTTCCGCAAGTACCTCGACTACAGCGTGTTCGACTCGCTGCGGCTGCTGCACAAGCAGATTCGCGAGCACGCGGCCAAGCGCAGCGCCGGACGGCCCGAACGCGCGAACGACGTGAAGCTCTCGCGCGGCGGCATCCGCGAAATCGAATTCACCGTGCAGCTGCTGCAAGTGGTGCGCGGCGGCCAGTTCCCCGAGCTGCGCACCCGGCCCACGCTGCAGGCACTGCATCGCATCGCGGCTGCAGGGCTGATGCCGCAGGCCACGGCGGATGCACTGGCTGCAGCCTATGAATTCCTGCGCCGCGTCGAGCACCGCATCCAGTACCTGGACGACCAGCAGACGCACGTGCTGCCCGCGGGCGACGACGACATCAGCTGGATGGCGCGCACGATGGGCTTTGCCAACAGCTGCCCGTTCCTGCATGAGCTCGATGCGCACCGCGAGCTCGTCGCGCAGGAATTCGACAAACTCCTCGGCGGTGCGTCGGCCAGCGAATGCAAGGGCTGCGCGGGCCCGCGCGGCAGCAAAGGCCCGGCACTCGATCTTGAGCAGGTGCTGGAACACCTGCCGCCTACGGTGCGCGAGCGCGTGGACGAGTGGCGGCGCCATCCGCGTGTGCTGGCGCTGCGCGAAGATGCGCGCGCCCGGCTGTCACGCCTGCTGGGGCGCACGGCGCAGTGGCTGCAAGAGGGCCGCGTGAGCGAGGACGCGGTGCTGCGGCTGGCCGACTGGATCGAGCCGCTGCTGCGCCGCGAGAGCTACCTGGCGCTGCTGCTGGAGCGGCCCGGCGTGCACGAGCGGCTCTTGCGGCTGCTGGGCGCGGCGCGCTGGCCCGCACGCTACCTGTTGCAGCACCCCGGCGTGATCGACGAGCTGGCGAGCGACCAGATCGTGTCAGAGCGGTTCAATGCTGCTGAATTCGAAGGCGAGCTGGAAGCGCGCCGCAACTCGCTGCAGATCACCGGCGAGGACGACGACGAAGCACTGATGAACCTGCTGCGCCGCGCGCATCATGCAGAGGTGTTTCGCACCCTCGCGCGGGACGTGGAAGGTGTGCTGTCGGTCGAGCAAGTGGCCGACGACCTCAGCGCACTGGCGGACAGCGTGCTGCGCGTCACCGCCAAGTGGTGCTGGCACCGGCTCAAGCAAAAGCACCGCGAGACACCGCGCTTTGCGATCATTGGCTACGGCAAGCTCGGCGGCAAGGAGCTGGGCTACGGCAGCGACCTGGACATCGTCTTTGTCTATGAAGACGACGACGAGCGATCGCCCGAGGCGTATGCGGCCTTCGTTCGCAAGCTGATCAACTGGCTTTCGGCCAAGACCTCCGAAGGCGACCTGTTCGAGATCGACACGGCACTGCGGCCCAACGGCAACTCGGGGCTGCTGGTGACCACCTTTGATGCCTATGCCCGGTACCAGCAGCAGCGCGGCAGCAACACGGCGTGGACATGGGAGCACCAGGCGATGACGCGTGCGCGCTTCGTGCTCGGTGCCGATGCATTGCGCGAGCGGTTCGACGCCATCCGTGAATCCGTGATCGCTGCGCCGCGCGACGCAGCTTTGCTGCAAAGCGAGATCATGGCCATGCGCGACAAGGTGCGCGCGGCCCATCCAGTGAAGGCCGACCGCTTCGACGTCAAGCACAGCGCGGGCGGCATGGTCGATGTTGAATTCGTGGTGCAGTTCCTTGTGCTGTCGCAGTCGGCAGCGCACAGGGAGCTGATTCCCAACGTCGGCAATATTGCTCTGCTGCAAAGAGCCGAAGCTTGCGGCTTGTTGCCGACGGGCCTGGGCGAGAGGGCTGCAAGCGCCTATCGCGCACTGCGGCGCGTGCAACACCAGGCTCGCCTGAATGAAGAGCCGACGCAAGTGCCGCCCGCCTCCATGGACACCGAGCGCGACGCCGTGCTGGCACTGTGGAGCGCAGTGTTCGGGCATTCTCCTGCCATCCATTGACAGCACGCCGGTGGTAGTCTTGCGGCCTCCCACCGGCAACGAAGCATGAAGAAAACTGGCTTGACAGCCGCGCTTGCCGCGGCGCTTTGCATTGCGGGCTGCGCAGTCTCGCGCCCCACGCCCGGCGCGGGGCAGGTGCCGCCGCCCCAGTGGTATGCCACCTTGCCGCACAACGGCGCGCTGGCTGACCTGCGCTTGTGGTGGCAGCAGCTCAATGACCCGCTGCTGGTCGAGCTGATCGAGGCAGCCCAGGCGGCCAGCCCGACAGTCGCCTCGGCACGTTCGCGCATCGAGCAGGCGCGCGCGACGCGTGTGGCGGCCGGGGCCGCATTGCTGCCTGCGCTCGACGGCCAGGTGTCCGCGCAACGCAGCAATTCGCAGCCCCCCACACCACTGGCGACGGTGCTGCAGGCGGGTTTGCAGACATCCTGGGAGATCGACCTGTTCGGCGGCAATCGCGCAGCGGCGGATGCCGCGCAGGCGCGGCTTGCGGGCGCACAGGCGCTCTGGCACGACGCACGCGTGTCAGTCGCTGCAGAAACTGCGAATGCCTATCTTGACTTGCGCAGCTGCGAGCGGCAGCTGGCTGTCGCGCGCAATGATGCGAAGTCCCGCGCTGAAACCGCACGGCTTGCCGACCTGAGCGCACAGGCGGGCTTTCTCGCGCCTGCCAATGCGGCGCTGGCGCGAGCGAGTGCGGCAGAAGGCTCCGCCCGCGCCACGCAGCAGCTCGCGCTATGCGATATCCATGTGAAGACACTGGTCGCCTTGAGTGCGGTGGCCGAACCCGCACTGCGCGCCAAACTCGCAGCGCCGTGGGTGGATGCAACGCAGTCAACCACGTTCACGGTCGCGTCGGTGCCGGCGCAAGTGCTGTCGCAGCGGCCCGACGTGTACCAGGCAGAACTGGAAGTTGCCGCTGCCAGCGCGGAGGTTGGCGCTGCACGGGCGCAGCAGTATCCGCGGCTGTCGCTGTCAGGCTCGATCGCCGTGGGCCGGGTACGCACGGGTGGTGTCAACGCGACGCTCGATACCTGGTCCATCGGACCTGTGGCGTTGACGTTGCCGATCTTCGACGGCGGCCGCCGCGCCGCCGATGCGGATGCAGCGCTGGCGCGCTACGAAGAGGCATCTGCGTTGTATGCAGCGCGCGTGCGCCAGGCAGTGCGCGAAGTGGAAGAAGCGCTGGTCAACCTGGAGAGCACGCGGCTGCGCAGTGAAGACGCGCGCGTCGCCGCCGAAGGCTATCGCGCCTCGTTTGTAGCGACCGAGGCGCGCTATCGCAGTGGCCTGGCAAACCTTGTCGAGCTGGAAGACGCGCGCCGCACGCAGCTGGCTGCCGAGACCGCGCTGGTCAGCCTGCAACGCGAGCGCGCTGCCGCGTGGGTGGCGCTGTACCGCGCGATGGGTGGCGGCTGGGCACGGCCTGCCGCCGCGCAGCCTTGATGCAGATGCGGCAAGCACACACAGAGACGTAACAGGTAGGGCGAGAACTCATGGAAAAAAAGAAATTCACACCCGGCGTCGTGGGCGCCATCGTTACCGCTGTCGTGGTGGTGGCCATCATCGTGTTCGTCGCGCTCAAACCCAGGAGCGAAGACGAGAGCAAGAAGGGCACCGTCAAGCCGGCACTGACCGTCACGGTGACGCAGCCGCAGCGCGTGGCCATGCCGATCACACTGGCTGCGAACGGCAATATCGCTGCGTGGCAGGAGGCCATCGTCGGCGCCGAGGCATCGGGGCTGCGCGTGGCGCAGGTGCTCGTGAACGTGGGTGACCGCGTGAAGCAGGGGCAGGTGCTGGCAACGCTGGCGGGCGACACGGTCCGCGCGGAAGCTGCGCAGTCGCGCGCCACCCTGGCAGAGGCAGAAGCCGCCGCTGCCGATGCGGTGAACAACGCGCAGCGTGCCCGCACGCTGGAGGGCACGGGTGCATTGAGCACGTCGCAGATCAACCAGTACCTCACCGCCGAGAAAACTGCGCAGGCGAAGGTGGAGGCAGCTCGCGCCGCGGTTGCACTGCAGGTTGCCCGCGTGAGCCAGTCCGAAGTGCGGGCACCCGACAACGGGATCATTTCTTCCCGCACGGCCACCGTGGGCGCTGTGCTCAACGGCGGCGCGGAACTGTTCCGCCTGATACGCGGTGGCCGCCTGGAGTGGCGCGCCGAAGTCACCTCCACCGAGATCGGCAAGCTCACGACCGGCACGACGGCGCTTGTGACTGCGGCGAGCGGCGCGCGCCTGTCCGGGCGCGTGCGCACCATCGGCCCGACGGTCGATCCGCAATCGCGCGCAGCGCTGGTCTATGTGGACCTGACGCCACTGCCCGCGAACCCGGGCACGACGGGCAACGCGCTCGCCGGCATGTTCGCGCGTGGCGAATTTGACCTGGGCACTGCTTCGGCACTCACGGTGCCGCAAAGCGCCATCGCGATCCGCGAAGGCTTCAGCTATGTGTTCCGCGTGGAGCCCGACAACCGCGTCACGCAAGTGAAGGTGCAGACCGGCCGCATGGCAGGCGAGCGGCTTGAAATCACGAGCGGCCTCGCAGCCGATGCGCGCGTGGTGGCCAGCGGCGCGGGCTTCCTGAACGACGGCGACCTGGTGCGCATTTCAGAGGGCGCAAAGCCTGCAGGCGCAAAGGCCGCATCGGCAGCCGCAAAGGCCGCACCGGCAGCGTCCGCAGCGAAGCGATAGGACGCACACCATGATCAATGTCTCGTCCTGGTCGATCCGCAACCCGATTCCTGCGGTGATGCTCTTCGTGCTGCTCACGTTCGGCGGCGTGCTGTCGTTCAACGCGATGAAGATCCAGAACTTCCCCGACATCGACCTGCCCACCGTGATGGTGACTGCAGCGTTGCCGGGTGCGGCGCCCGGCCAGCTGGAAACCGATGTCGCGCGAAAGCTCGAAAACTCCATCGCGACGCTGCAGGGCTTGAAGCACATCACCACCAAGGTCCAGGACGGCGTGGTGACGGTCACGGCGGAATTCCGCCTCGAAAAGCCGGTGCAGGAAGCTGTCGACGACGTGCGTTCCGCTGTGGCGCGCGTGCGCGCCGATCTGCCGGGCGACGTGCGCGACCCGACCATCACCAAGATGGATTTCGCGAGCCAGCCCGTTCTCGCGTTCACCGTAGCTTCGCCGCGCATGGACGAAGAGGCGCTCTCATGGTTCGTCGACAACGACATCTCGCGCAGGCTGCTGGCCGTGCGTGGCGTCGGCGCCGTCAACCGCGTCGGCGGCGTGAACCGCGAAGTGCGCGTGTCGCTCGATCCGTCCAAGCTACAGGCGCTGGGCATCACCGCGGCCGACGTCTCGCGCCAGCTGCGCGAGGTGCAGGTCGAAAGCGCGGGCGGCCGCACGGATCTGGGCGGCGCAGAGCAGCCTGTCCGCACGCTTGCCACCGTGAAGACCGCTGCCGATCTCGCGCGCATATCGATCGCCCTGCCAGCCAGCGCGGGCGGGCAGCCGCGCTCGATCAAGCTCGATGATGTCGCCACCGTGACCGACACCATCGCCGAGCCGCGCGCTGCTGCGCTGCTCAATGGCAAGCGCGTCGTCGGCTTCGAGGTGGCGCGCTCGCGCGGCGAGAGTGAAGTGACGGTGGGCGCGGGTGTGAAGGCGGCGCTGGCGGAACTGCAGAAAGCGCATCCCGACCTGGAGCTCGTGCAGGCATTCGATTTTGTGACGCCTGTCGAAGAGGAATACGAAGGCTCGCTGCATCTGCTGTACGAAGGCGCTGCGCTCGCGGTGCTGGTGGTGTGGCTTTTCCTGCGCGACTGGCGTGCGACGTTTGTGTCGGCGATTGCGCTGCCGATGTCGGTGATACCGGCGTTCATCGGCATGCACCTGCTCGGCTTTTCGGTCAACGTGGTGTCGCTGCTGGCGCTGTCGCTCGTCGTCGGCATCCTGGTGGACGACGCGATCGTCGAGGTCGAGAACATCGTGCGGCACTTGCGCATGGGCAAGACGCCGTTCCAGGCGGCGATGGAGGCGGCTGATGAAATCGGCCTGGCCGTGATCGCAACGACCTTCACGCTCATCGCAGTGTTCCTGCCCACGGCGTTCATGAGCGGCATTGCGGGCAAGTTCTTCAAGCAGTTCGGCTGGACAGCGGCGCTGGCCGTGTTCGCATCGCTCGTCGTTGCACGGGTGCTCACGCCGATGATGTCGGCGTACATGCTCAAGCCGGAGCCCGAGGGTGAGGTGAAGGACGCGAAGTGGATGACGGTCTACCTCGGCTGGGCGCGGTGGTGCCTGAACCACCGGCTCGTCACGGTGCTGGTGGCCGGCGCGTTCTTCGTCGGCTCGGTGATGCTGATTCCATTGCTGCCCACCGGCTTCATTCCGCCCGACGACAACTCGCAGACGCAGGTGTACATCGAACTGCCTCCGGGTGCGACGCTCGCGCAGACAACGGACGTCTCCGAAGAAGCGCGACAACGTCTCATGAAGGTCGAGCACGTCAAGAGCGTGTACACCACGATTGGCGGCGGCTCGGCTGGCACCGACCCGTTCGCCAATTCAGGCGCCGCCGAAGTGCGCAAGGCCACGCTGACGATCCTGCTCACCGATCGCGGCGAACGCCCGCGCAAGCAGAAGATCGAGAACAACATCCGCACCGCGCTGGAAACACTGCCCGGAGTGCGCACCAAAGTCGGCTTGGGCGGCTCCGGCGAGAAGTACGTGCTCGTGCTGACGGGCGAAGACCCTGTGGCGCTGGCCAGTGCTGCGCTGGCGGTCGAGAAAGACCTGCGCACGATTCCCGGCCTGGGCAGTGTGCAATCCACGGCCAGCCTCGTGCGGCCGGAGGTCACCGTGCGGCCGGACTTTGACAAGGCGGCGGATCTCGGTGTGACCTCAAGCGCCATTGCAGAAACACTGCGCGTCGCCACGGCGGGCGACTACGACATCGCGCTGCCCAAGCTGAACCTCGCGCAACGCCAGGTGCCCATCGTCGTGAAACTCGATGACTCCGCACGCAAGGATCTGTCGGTGCTCGAGCGCCTTGCGGTGCCGGGCTCGCATGGGCCGGTGATGCTGGGGCAGGTCGCCACGTTGTCGATTGCGGGTGGCCCTGCGGTGATCGACCGCTACGACCGCACACGCAACGTCAACTTCGAGATCGAGCTGTCGGGGTTGCCGCTGGGTGATGTCGCAGCGGCGGCGCAGGAGCTGCCTTCGGTGAAGAACCTGCCTGCCGGCGTGAAGGTGATCGAAGTCGGCGACGCGGAGGTGATGGGCGAGCTGTTCCTGGGCTTCCTGCTCGCGATGTTCACCGGCGTGCTGTGCATCTACGTCGTGCTCGTGCTGCTGTTTCGCGACTTCCTGCATCCGGTCACGATTCTTTGCGCGCTGCCACTGGCGCTTGGCGGTGCGTTCGTCGCACTGCTGGTCGCGCAGAAGAGTTTTTCGATGCCGTCCTTGATCGGGCTGGTGATGCTCATGGGCATTGCAACCAAGAACTCGATCCTGCTGGTGGAATACGCGATCGTTGCCCGGCGCGATCACGCCATGAGCCGCTTCGACGCCCTGATAGACGCCTGCCACAAGCGCGCGCGGCCCATCATCATGACGACCATCGCCATGGGCGCAGGCATGCTGCCTACGGCGATCGGCATGGGCACTGCCGACCCGAGCTTTCGCTCACCGATGACAACTGCCGTGATTGGCGGGCTGATCACTTCCACGCTGCTGAGCTTGCTGGTGGTGCCGGTCGTGTTCACGCTGATGGACGACTTTGAACAGTGGTTCAGCCGCGGCATGCGGCGGCTGCGCGGCAAGCCGGAGGGCCCGCCCGCAGACAACGCGTCGCACGCCGGGGCTGATCCTGCACCCCATCCGGCGCCGTGATGCGCGAATTCGTGCACGCTCGAGCGCACTCGCGCTCTTGAGCAAGGCGTGTGCGAGCGGTCTAATGGCGGCTGAAAGGGCACGACCATGACCACTTCCGTTGGCGATATCGACGCGTTCATCGACATGCTGCGCGCGGCCTGCGACGACAAGCCCATGAACGACCAGCTGGAAAAGCTGCTGTCAATGCCGGACGACAAGCGACAGGCGCTCATTCGCAAGTGGGTGGACGACATGGTCACGGCGAAAGCGCCGCACGACCTGATCGAAGCGGTGGCCTGCCTCGTGGACGACAAGGTCGCAGAAAAAGCCTATGAAGTGATCTACAACTGCAAGCGTCAGGGTCGCTGGCGGATGCGCTGAACCAGGCTGGTTGTCGAATAGCCATCCACAAAGGGGATCGCAACGGCGCGGCCGCCGTAGCCTTCCACCACCTTTGTTTCCGCGAGCTTTGCCATGTCGTAGTCGCCGCCCTTGCACAGGACGGCCGGCTTCAATTCGCGGATCAACTCGATGGGCGTGTCTTCATCGAACCAGGTCACGAGGCTGACGGATTCGAGCGCAGCCATCATCGCGGCCCGGTCGGCTTCGTTGTTGAGAGGGCGGTCGGGGCCTTTGCCCAGGCGCTTGGCCGAAGCGTCCGTATTCAATGCAACGACGAGGCTCGCCCCCAGCTCACGCGCCTGGGCCAGGTACACAGCGTGGCCGCGATGCAGTACGTCGAAAACGCCATTGGTGAACACAACGGGCTGCGGCAGCGCGGCGACGCGCGCCGCCGCGTCGTTGCGGGAGGCGATCTTCGAGAAAAAAGTAGGCGCTGACACAGCAGGCTGGATGGCGGAAACGAGCCCGCGATATCGGCAGGCTCAGGTAGCGCTGGGCGCCGGGCCTGCACCAGCGGCGGCAGCACTTGCTGCAATCGCGGCGGCGATTTCCTTGCGGAAGCGGTTGAGCTCCTGCACGCTCTTGAAGCTGCGGTCCATCAGCAGGCTCATGTTGTGCAGGATGCGCTCGACCACTTTGCTTTCCCAGACGGAGTCAAAGTTGATCTGCGTGTCCAGCCAGTGTTCGAGCCACTCGGGGTTGGGCAGGCGCGACTGGATCGTGTCGCGCGGGAACAGCGCCTTGTTCACGTGCAAGTTGGTGGGGTGCAGTGCCTGCGCCGTGCGGCGCGCGCTGGCCATCAGCACGCCGACCTTGGCAAATGCGGCCTTCGCTTCATTGCCGAAGTTGTTGATCGCGCGCTTCATGTAGCGCAGGTAGGCGCCGCCGTGGCGCGCTTCGTCCTGCGAGAGCATGAGGTAGATCTGCTTGATGACCGGCTCGGTGTGCCATTCGCTGGCACGGCGATACCAGTGGTTCAACCGGATTTCGCCGCAGAAATGCAGCATGAGCGTTTCAAGGGCGGGTGCCGGCTCGAATTCGAAGCGCACTTCATGCAGCTCTTTTTCGGTGGGTGCCAGCTCGGGGCGAAAGCGCCGCAGGTATTCCATCAACACCAGCGAGTGCTTCTGCTCTTCAAAGAACCAGATCGACATGAAGGCGGAGAAATCCGAATCGTCCTTGTTGTCACGCAGGAACATCTCGGTGGCAGGCAGCGCAGACCATTCCGTGATGGCGTTCATCTTGATGGTCTGGGCCTGTTCGTCCGTGAGCTTGCTGGCATCGAACTGGTCCCAGGGGATGTCCTTGTCCATGTCCCAACGGACGGACTCAAGTTGCTTGAACAGTTCTGGATAGAGCATTGTGGGTTCCTCCGCCGATTTTACCCGGCACTGTGTAATTGCCTTGACAATCTGCAAACATTGCGCCGCTTGCCGCATGACTCCACAAGGATTGCACGATGTTGAACACTTTTCGCCTCATTGCTGTGCTTGCCGCATCCGCTGCGGCCCTGGCGGCTATTCCCGCTGGCGCCGCCACCGCGCCGGCCGCTGGTGCTGCCGCCGCATGCCCCGCGACGCTGTCGCACACCTTCTTGCGCCTGCAGGATGAAAAGCCACAGTCACTATGCCAGTACGCAGGCAAAGTGGTCCTGGTTGTGAATACGGCGAGCTACTGCGGCTTCACCCCGCAGTACAAGGGCCTGGAGTCGCTCTACGACAAATACAAGGACAAGGGCCTGGTGGTGCTGGGCTTTCCGTCGAATGATTTCTCGCAGGAAAAGGGCAGCAACAAGGAGATCGCCGAGTTCTGCGAAAACACGTTCAACGTGAAGTTCCCGATGTTTGGCGCGTCCAGCGTGCGTGGCGATGCAGCCAACCCGCTGTTCAAGCAGCTGGCTGCCGCCACCGGCACATCACCAAAGTGGAATTTCTATAAGTACATGCTGGCGCGCGATGGCAAGGTCGTGGGCTCATGGTCGAGCATGACAACCCCGGAAGCGCTGGAAAAAGACCTGCAAAAGCAACTAGCGATGCAATAGGCCCATGCCTGCGCAGCAGGCGCCCCGACGAGACGCAGCAACGCGCAGTCGAGTCACCCTCATGAAAAAACGCGGCTACGCCGCGTTTTTCTCATCTAGCCAAACCACCCCAAAATCGCGCAGCGATTTTGGGGTGACAAATAAAGGTGCTGCGAAGCGCCCCGACACGAAGGAGGGAGGGAGGGAGGAGGAGAAGAGTCGCCTCGGGATTTCATCCGGGAAAACTCACCGGAAGGCTTCGCAGCAATAACTTGTTCTGTCCAGTAGAGTGGGGATGAACCGGTCAGGTTCCAGCTTCTACCGTGGCCAACAAGTAAATTTTTGTGAAGCGCGCCTTTAGGCCGGCTTCGTGTCCTGGAAGCTCTGACGCTGCGCCAGCTTTTCGTAAAGCTTCGCCAGGTTGGGGTGGCTGCCGCGCCAGTCGATGTCGGGGAAGCGGAAGTCGAGATAGCCCAGCGCGCAACCAACGGCGATGTCCGCCAGGCTCAGGTAGATGCCTGCACAAAACGGCTTTTCACCCAGCCCCTGGCTCATGGCCTTGACACTGGCATTGACTTTGGCAAGCTGCCGGTCGATCCACGCCTGGCTGCGCTGCGCCTTGGAGCGGCCCGCCCAGTTGGCTTCCAGGCGCGCGAGGATAGCCGCGTCGAGCAGGCCATCGGCCAGCGCTTCCCAGGTTTTGACTTCAGCGCGCTCGCGGCCCACCGCCGGAATCAGCTTGCCGACCGGCGAGAGCGTGTCGAGGTATTCAACGATCACGCGCGAATCGAACAGCGCTTCACCGCCTTCCATCACCAGGCACGGCACTTTGCCAAGCGGATTGGAATGCGCGATGGTCGTGTCGGCAGCCCACACGTCTTCAGTGACGAATTCGTAGTCCAGCTTTTTCTCGGCCATCACGATCCGTACTTTGCGCACGTACGGGCTGGTGACAGCGCCTATCAGTTTCATCATGGATGTGCTCTTGGTGTTCGAGTTATCGCGGTCGATTCATTTTAGCGAGCGCATGTCGCACACCTTTTCGCGCGGGGCGGCATTGCGTGTAACCGCCACGATTTGGCGCATCGCGCTGCCTCGTTGTCGCACTTGAACGACAAAGAACTGTCATCCGGGCGTCGAATGGGCCACGCCTACAATTCGGCCATGTCTTTGTCCCCCATTTCCGCGCTGTCGCCCCTCGACGGCCGATACGCCGGCCGCCTCGCGCCGCTGCGCCCATTGATGAGCGAGCTCGGCTACATGCACAAGCGCGTGCAAGTTGAAGTCGCCTGGTTCATTGCCTTGTCCGATGCAGGCTTTGCCGAATTCAAGCCGCTGACGCCGGGTGCGCGCACTTACTTGCTCGGCATCGTGAAGAATTTCAGCGAAGCCGATGGCCTGGCCATCAAGGAAATCGAGAAGACCACCAACCACGACGTGAAGGCCGTGGAGTACTGGATCAAGTCGAAGTTCGACGCGCGGCCCGAGCTCAAGGCGGCCAGCGAGTTCGTCCATTTCGCCTGCACCAGCGAAGACATCAACAACACGAGCCATGCATTGCAGCTCAAGGGCGGGCGCGACCACGTGATCGTGCCTGCGCTCGACTCGCTCATTGCCAAGCTGCGCGAGATGGCGCAGCTGTACGCTTCGGTCTCGATGCTCAGCCGAACGCATGGGCAAACCGCGAGCCCGACAACCGTCGGCAAGGAAATCGCCAACGTCGTGGTGCGCCTGGCCAATGCTCGCGAGCGCATTGCCAGCGTGAAGCTGATGGCCAAGATGAACGGCGCTGTGGGCAACTACAACGCGCACATGGCAGCCTGGCCCGACTTCGACTGGGAGTCGTTCAGCCGCAAGGTGATCGAGACGCCCGAGCCGCTCGGCCTGGGCCTGACGTTCCAGCCCTACAGCATCCAGATCGAGCCGCACGACTACATGGCCGAGCTGTTCGATGCCGTGGCGCGTGCCAACACGATCCTGATCGACTGGTCGCGCGACATGTGGGGCTATATCTCGCTGGGCTACTTCAAGCAGCGCCTGCGTGAAGGCGAGATCGGCTCGTCCACGATGCCGCACAAGGTCAACCCGATTGACTTCGAAAATGCAGAAGGCAACCTGGGCCTGGCGAACGCCATGCTGCGGCACCTGTCTGAAAAGCTGCCGATCTCGCGCTGGCAGCGTGACCTGACCGACTCCACCGTGCTGCGCAACATGGGCGTGGCGCTGGGTTACGCGGCGCTGGCTTATCACGCGATGGGTGTGGGCCTGGGCAAGCTGCAGATCAATGAAGAGGCGATTGCCGCTGACCTCGACGCATCGTGGGAAGTGCTGGCCGAGCCGATCCAGACGGTGATGCGCCGCTTCGGTGTGCAGGGCGCTTACGAGAAACTGAAAGAGGTCACGCGCGGCAAAACTGTGCGGGCCGAAGACCTGCATGCGCTCATCCGCTCGCTGGAAATCCCGCAGGCCGAGAAAGACAGGCTGCTCGCCATGACGCCCGCCTCGTACGTCGGCAAAGCCGCCGAACTTGCCCGGCGCGCCTGAAGGCGACCACCCCTTGGCACTCAAATCCACCATCTTCAAGGCGAACGTCGCAATCGCCGACATCGACCACGCTTACTACGCTGACCATGCGCTCACTCTCGCGCGCCACCCGAGCGAAACCGATGAACGCATGATGGTCCGCCTGGTGGCGCTGGCGATCAACGCGCACCGGCTGCAGAGTGAATGCAATGGAGATGCGACGCTCGGCTTCGGCGCGGGATTGTCCAACCCCGACGACCCTGATTTCTACATCCGCGACTACACAGGCCGCACGCGCGTCTGGGTCGAAGTGGGCCAGCCGGAAGAAAAGCCGATCGCCAAGGCGTGCGGCAAGGCCGATCACGTGATGGTCTATCCGTTCGCGAATGCGTCGGAGATCTGGTGGCGCGGGATCGAGAACAAGGTCTCGCGCCTGGCGAACCTGAGCGTGTGGCGCATTCCCGCTGCAGCGTCGCAACAGCTCGCGGCATTCGCACAACGCACGATGCATTTGCAGGCCACGATCCAGGAAGGCGCGTTGACGCTCAGCGGCGAATCAGGCAGTGTCGAGCTCGAACCGCTTCGCTGGAAATAGAAAACCCATGTCCGCTGCCCCACCGCCGATCACGCTCTGTCCCGTCATCATGGCGGGTGGAGGCGGCACCCGCTTGTGGCCCCTGTCGCGCTCGGGGCATCCCAAACAGTTCCTCTCCATTTCCGCGCCTGGCCAGACGCTGCTGCAGGAAACCCTGTCGCGCCTGCACGGGCTGGGCATGGGTGGCTGGACACTGTCGCCACCCGTGGTGGTGACCAACGAAACCTACCGCTTCCTGGTGCAGGACCAGCTCGCGTCGCTGGGCGAGAAAAACGCGGCCATCATCCTTGAGCCTGCGGCGCGCAACACGGCGCCTGCGCTCACGCTTGCGGCGCTGCAGGCCGTCGAGCAAGGCAGCGATCCGGTGATGATCGTGTGCCCTGCCGATCACGGCGTGACTGATTTGCCCGCCATGCAGCACACGCTGCGCGTGGCGGTGGCGCAAGCCGCGCAGGGCTCGGTGGTTGTGCTGGGCGTGCCCGCCGTGCGACCAGAAACGGGCTACGGTTACATCCGCTCGGAAAGCGCGGGCGGCGCGCAGGGCGTTGAGTCACCGCGCCGCGTCGCGCAGTTCGTGGAAAAGCCCGACAGCGCCACAGCCGCCACGTATGTGGCCTCGGGGGAATTCCACTGGAACAGCGGCATTTTCATTTTGAAGGCGTCGGTGTGGCTTGCCGCGCTGCAGCGCTTTCGCCCGGATATCCTGGCTGCGACCCAGGCGTCGTGGAAAGCGCGCGTCGCCGACAACGGGTTTGTGCGCCCTGGCCATGACGAGTTCGACAGCGTGCCATCGGAGTCGATCGACTACGCCGTGATGGAGCACTGCCCCGGCAGCGAGTTCGACATCCGCATGGTGCCGCTCGACGCGGGCTGGAGTGACCTGGGCGCATGGGACGCCGTGTGGGAATCGCGCGATCACGATGCGCACGGCAATGCAGTGCAGGGCGACGCCGTGCTGCACAAGAGCAGCAACACGCTGGTGCACGCGACGAGCCGGCTGGTCACCGTGGTCGGTATGGAGAACGTTGTCGTCGTCGAAACGCCAGATGCCGTGCTCGTGATGAACCGAACGTCGAGCCAGGATGTGAAGGATGTCGTTGCGAACCTGAATGCCGGCAAGCGTGCTGAGCCTCTGCTGCCGCGCAAGGTGCACCGGCCGTGGGGCTGGTACGACTCGGTCGATTCCGGCGCGCGGTTCCAGGTCAAGCGCATCATGGTCAAGCCGGGCGCGTCGCTCAGCCTGCAGATGCATCACCACCGCGCCGAGCACTGGATCGTCGTGTCAGGCACGGCACTTGTCACCTGTGGCGACAAGGAATTCCTGCTGTGCGAAAACGAAAGCACGTTCATCCGCATGGGGCAAAAGCACCGGCTGGTGAACCCGGGCCATGTGCCGCTGGAAATCATCGAAGTGCAGTCGGGCGGCTACCTCGGTGAAGACGACATTGTGCGGTTCGATGACACGTACGGGCGAACCTGACGCGAGGCGCTGCTAACGCGGCATTTCCGCGCCACAGCTCCAGCACTGCTCGAACCCGCCTTCGATCAGCTCACCGCACACACACACCCATCGCCGCTGCGGGACGTTCTGCAAGTCGTGCAGCAGAAGGCGCGCACGTGCCTCCTGTGCGTCGTCCATCAGCCAGACTTCAGGCAGGCACTGGTCAGGCGGCAATTCGCCAGCGGCGGAACCGAGGAAGTAGCGCTGCATCGTGGCCTGGATGCCTTCGTTTCGCAAGGCATCGACCCATAGCGTCGCGATTGCAATGTTGGGAGCGCGTGCGAGCCGCTGCATCGTCAGCGCGCGGCGGGCCTGGCTGCTGCGTCTGGCGGGGACTCAATGCCTTCGGCCGCACGCTCCGCGTAACGATTGAAGCGCCACGAGTCGGCATGCAGCGTGATGCGCCGCCAGGTGCTGCGTTTCTCGCCTGGCGACATGGCGGGCCAGAGCTGCACTTCCTCGAACGTACGCCCGCAGCCCTTGCACTGGGCATCGCCCTGGCTGGTCGAGCAGATGGCGATGCAGGGCGTGTCGGGCGTGGTGTCGTACCAGGTTTTCCACGCTGCGTAGGCGGCAGGCGGGAAGCCCTTCTCATCGGCTTCGTCCTCGTGGTAATAAATCAGTAACGCGTACACCTCAGCCAACGCCCGCAGCTCGGGCGCGAGCGTGACGCCATCGGGCGATGGCTTTCGTTCCCGCCAGAAATTGATGGCGGCTTCGATATCGGTAATGTGAATGGCTGCCATGTGGGCGCGCAGGATAACGCAGCTTGTGATGTAATCATGGCACGAAGGGGAGTAGCTCCCGCTTGTTGCGCGCTAGGGAGGTGGGCCGGTCGATCTCAAAAAGAAGACCCGTGCACCGTGCGCAGCAGGTATCGGCAAGTCGTCAATACGAAGCGCAGTACTGCTTCCGGCTTGTTGGGCACAAATCCGCATACACACATGCCGAGCCAGACCTTCGACTAGCACCCGGAAAAGGGTTGAAGTCGAAGTGCGCATGTGATGCTCCCCACGCCATCACAACCCCTGCGACGACGAGTTTTTTCCGGGTTCAGTTCGAACCAACCTGGAGCCTTCGTCATGGAATTTCTATCTGCACCCTGGTGGTCAGCACTGCTGGCCATCATCCTCATTGATCTTGTTCTCGCGGGCGACAACGCGATTGTCATCGCCCTGGCCGCCCGAAACCTGCCTGACCATCTCAAGCGCCGCGCCATCATCTGGGGCACGGTAGGCGCCATTGGTGTTCGCGCCGTGATGACCATCGGCGTCGTCTGGCTGCTGAAGGTGCCCGGCCTGATGCTCGTCGGTGGCCTGGGCCTGGTATGGATCGCCTACCGCCTGCTCGCCGACCAGGGCAGCAATGAAGAGCACAACATCACCGCCACCACGTTCTGGGGCGCGATGCGCACCATCGTCATCGCAGACGCGCTCATGGGCGTCGACAACGTGCTGGGCGTCGCTGGCGCGGCGCATGGTGCGCTCGACCTGGTCATCATCGGCCTGCTCATCAGCGTGCCCATCGTGGTCTTCGGCAGCAACGTGGTGCTCAAGCTCGTCGAGCGCTTCCCGGTCGTGATCCAGATCGGCGCTGGCGTCCTCGCTTTCACGGCGGCCAAGATGATCGTGTCCGAGCCGCTGCTTGCCGATGTCTTCGACGAAACGCTGCTGCGCTGGGTAACCTACGCCGTCGCCATCGTCGGTGTGCTCGCCGCCGGCGCATGGGCCAGCCGTCAGGTCCGCAATTCCGTTCCCTCCTGAAACCCCCGAAAGGCACTCCTCATGGACAAGATCATTGTGTACATCGATGACGCAGAGCACGCCCTGCAGCAACTCGCGCCCATGCACGAGCAGCGCGCCGGGGCGGCGCCCGATCCAACGCACTGGGTGATCGTCGCTTGTGCCCCGCGCATGACGCGGCGCATCAGCAAATGGACGAGCTACAGCGCGCGCGAAGCATGGCGGGACCGGTGGGCCGACAAGCTGTTTGCGCTCATGGCGCCCGTATTGCGCCGGGGCGGCGACCGGGTGACCACGCAGCTGGCCCACGGCCCGCTCAAGGACCTGACGCAACGCCTGCTGACTGAGCATGGTGTCTGCCGCGTGCTCGACGCGCGACGCCCCAAATTCGGCCAGGAACTCGAAGCCGTCGTCCAGTCGCAACCCAGCGCACCGGGTGCCAAATGGGAGGTGCCCGGCGCTGTAGCCAGCATGGGCGCGATGCTGATCCTGGCCGCTGACTGAGCGCTGCAAATCGCATGCGGGCGATGCTATGCTGCCCGCATGTTGAAGCTCCTCACCAAATGGCTGCTCAGCGCGGCCGCGTTGCTGCTCGTGGCCTACGTCTATAGCGGGGTGCAGGTCACGAGTTTTGGTTCAGCCCTGCTGGCCGCATTCGTGATCGGCCTGCTCAACACGGTGCTGCGACCGGTGCTTGTGGTCCTGACGCTGCCTGTCACCGTCGTCACGCTCGGCCTTTTCCTGTTCGTGATCAATGCCCTGATGTTCTGGGCGGCATCCGGTTTGCTGGCCGGCTTCCAGGTATCAGGCTTCGTCGCTGCGCTGATCGGCTCGCTGATCTATTCGGTGATCGGCATCGTGATCGAGTCAGCGCTCGAGAGCCTGTTCTCGAAGAAGTGAATCGACGGCCCGCGCGCGGCTGTCGATGATCGACGCCTCGATGTGGTCCGCGTTGCCTTTGCGCACGAGGTCCTGCGCGGCGCGGAACCTGTCCATCGCCGCCTGGTAATCGAGCTGCGCCACGCGCGCCTCCGCATCTGCGCGGATCGCCCGCAGCGTGAGGCCTTGCGCCGAATACGCCGATGACAGCAGCAGCCACGCCTGCGCATCGCGCGGCGACACCGCCACCTGCGTCTGCAACAGCTGCGCTGCGTCCGCCGCCCGGCCCGACTTGATCTGCGCCTGCGCCATATAGATCAGCTCGGGGCGCGTTTTTGCGGCCTTGTCGATCACCTGCACCGCCTGCGCCAGGTCACCTTCCTGGAACGCGATTTCTGACGCCAGCAGCGACACCTGCCGCGCGGCGGGTGCGTCGCCTGCGACCAGCGGGCCCAGCCGCGCCAGCGCCGCATGCGCTTGCGGAAAATCCCGCAATTTCGCATGCGCGAGTGCCGCCGAATAGAGCGAGCCGGCCTGTCGCGCACGCCCCAGGCTGTTGAACGAGCCCGACCCTGGCTCGCTCACATAGCCACGCAGCACATCGACGCCGGGGTTGGACAACACGCGCGCGCGGCCCATCATCATGGTGTGCACCAGGTCAGGCGGCGGCGCCGGGCGCGGCGCGCCGAGCTGCAGCCGTGACTGCGCCTCGGCAATACGCTCGGTCGTCATCGGGTGGGTGCGCAGGTACGGGAAGTTGCCGCTGTCCGACAGGCGCGAAGCTGCCTGGAGCTTTTCGAACATGCCGACGAAGCCTTGCGGCTCGAACCCTGCCTGCGTCAGCACACCGTAGCCCACGCGATCGGCTTCGCGCTCCATGTCACGCGAAAAATTCAGCGAGTTCTGTGTCGCCAGCGCCTGCCCGCCGATGAGCAGGGCATTGCCGGCGTCGGCGCTCTTGCTCATGGCGATCGCGCCAAGAATCATCGCGGCGAGCATCAGTGGCGCCTGCTTGGCCTCCTGCGCCATCAGGCGCGAGATATGCCGCTGCGTCACGTGGCTGAGCTCATGCGCCAGCACCGAGGCCAGCTCATCGCGCGTGGCCGTCACGCTGATCAGGCCCAGATGCAAGCCCAGCCAGCCACCGGGCAGCGCAAAGGCGTTGATCGTGCGGTCCTTGCCCAGCAGCACTTCCCACGCAAACCGCTCGTCCATCTCTGGCGTGAGTTCGCCGCGCTGGCGTGCTGCGGCGAGCAGCCGCTTCCAGATGTCGAGCACATATTCGTCGAGCACCGGATCTTCGATGTAGTCCGGGTCACGGAAGAGCTCGCGCGCAATCTTCTGGCCCATCTTGCGCTCGGCGCTCGTGTTCATGTCGCCGGAATCGCCCAGTGAAGGCAGCTGCGCTGCCGCCACGAGCGGCAGCACCGCACCGGCCACCGACAACACGAGCAATGCTGGACGCAAGCGCCCCAGACAGCGCGCCAGCTGGCGCGAGAGGAGCGTGAGGGTTGCGTTCAATAGGGATCCAGCGGGATATAGCCAACAATCTCGGCCGAGTTACGGTCGATCAACGCCGTCCAGAAAAGTTTCCGGCTTGTGAGCGGCAGCCATGCCAGCGCATCAGCACTGCGGCCGGTTTGCGCGACTGCAGCATCGATGTCCGCGACGCGCGCCGGAAAGCGGCGCCGCAAGTCAGCCACCGGATGGGCAGCAGCCAGCACCTGCGGCTTCGCAGAAGCATACGGAATCCAGAAATCCGGGCGTGCGCCGATCTGAATGCCTTGCAACGCGGCCATGGTCGCGTCTGCACTTTCATTGCTGCTGCGGAAGGGGCGCACGGCAACCAGCGTAGGGCCACCCAGCGGCAGTGCGTCGATGCCGGCTGGCGTCTTGTCCAGCAAGTCCGTGGGCACTTCGATGCCGTGCACGACGCGAAACCGGTCGATCTCGAAGGCCAGGTGCACGGGTCGCGCGATCCACACCGTCCACAGGCCGTAACACAGCGCAATGACCTGCAAGATGCCGACAACAGCCAGGTCGCGCGTGAGTTCGCGGCGGGGCTTGGCGCGGTTGAATACGGCCAGCGTGATGAGCGGGCCCAGGATGACGTCAACCGTGACAAGGATGAGAAACAGCTCGCGCCCGCCCGAGACTTCGCGATACGGGTAGGGATACCAGATGGCGAACACGAGCGCCGCGCAGACGAGCGCGATGGTGAGGCTGATGCCGAGGTGGATGCCCGAGGCGCGCAGCCTGTCGTTCCAGTTGACCATGATCGTATGATGCGTGAATCAGATGAACGTTGGGTAAAGAATGCCGCCGCTGACACACTTCGACGCACAAGGTCGCGCCCACATGGTCGACGTCGGCGGCAAGGAGTTTACTCATCGCATTGCCGTTGCAAAGGGCCGCATCGAGATGCAGGCCGCGACGCTGGCGCTGATCGAATCGGGCACGGCCAAGAAGGGCGACGTGCTTGGCGTGGCGCGCATTGCCGCCATTCAGGGCGCGAAGAAAACCAGTGAGCTGATTCCCTTGTGCCACCCGCTGGCGCTGACACGCGTCGCGATCGAATTTGCGATCGAGCCCGCATCCGATGGCGTGCTGGGCGCCGTGAGTTGCAGGGCAACGGCCGAGACAGTCGGGCCGACTGGTGTTGAGATGGAAGCGCTGACGGCCGTGCAAGTCGCCCTGCTCACCATCTACGACATGTGCAAGGCCGTGGATCGCGGCATGACGATCAATGGTGTGCGGCTGGTGGAGAAGACGGGCGGGAAGTCGGGGAGCTGGAAGGCGGGTTGAGCCACCAATTGCATCGTCACCCTTTGGCTCTTTGCCGATCTGAGACGAACGCGCTGTTGCGCAGCCAGTGCGCCTGTGGATCGACAAAGGCGCTGTTGGCAATTTCGCCCGTTTCTGGGGACAGTCTTGCGAAGACAACGACGCTATCGATCGGGGCTGGCTCGACGCACAGTATTTCAAAGCCCGCGCGATCGACCAACTGCGCGGCTGTCAGTGAGTCGAATACATGGTGGTGCACACCGCGGTTCGCCTGGTTGTCTTCAACCCATTTGCGGAAGGCTTCGCGGGAGGGCTGATGAGGGTCTCGCGTGAGATCGTGCAGGCGCAAGACCTCATCGAAGTGCGTCAGATCATCTTCCGACATTTCGCTTTCGAAATCCCGCACCATGTGCTCGATCGAGGTAACAGGCCTGTAGCGGTCAAAGGTGCCATCCTTGTGAGGCAGAACCAGCAGCAAGGCAGCGCCAGGGCGCATGACTCGCTTCCACTCATGCAACACCTTGATCGGGTTGGCAGAGTGTTCGAGCATGTGCGAGGACAGCACGAAGTCATAAGCCGCGTCGGGTATCGACACCAGCGCCGAGGCCTCATGAATGAATTGCCGCCCCGGCTGTGCGCCCTCCCGGAATTGAAAAGTGCGACCGGCCTCGATCGCGCCTTCCCAACGTGTGACGCTAGCAAAATTCACGTTGTCGAGCGCTGCGGCGCTTGAATACGCCGGCGCATACCCGGCTGCGCCGAACAGCCTGCTGGGGCCGCCGAGCTCTAAACCGCTGCCGGAGAAAAGCTCGCAATGCGACTCGAAGAAAGGCGAACGATGGCCGGCCAGGCGTTGTCTGGCGAGTGTCCAGACTCGGCGCGGGCCGAGCGACCGGACGATTCTGAGCTTCAACGCTAAATTCTCCATCCATTCCTTTCGGGCCGCGCCAATATGCTAGCGCTTTGCCTTTGACCACTCTGCATAGGATTCGGGAAAGGCAGCCCGAAAGCGCGCCAAATGGCCCGTCGCGACATCGAGCTGGTTGGTCAAGGTTGCGCTCTCGATCACTTTCTCGATGATGCGAGGCTCAGGCGAATAGTGCAGCAGGGACTGCGACTGCGCAAACATCCACTCCTTGTTGTCCAGCGTCAGCGGGGTCAACGTGACTTCGGCGAACGCGGCCTGTCCGCGGAACAGCCATGAATGCCTCACCTTGGCGAGCGGATCATCTCGGTAGGCCTGCGCTCGCGCCTCTGCGGGCAAGTAGATCTGCGAGACGCGGCTGTAGTCCCAGGAGGCCCAGACAAGCGCAACCAAGGTGAGTGACGCGAGAACCGGGGCTAGCACGCTTGAATGCGGGAGCACACCGCCATCAGCTGCTCTGGGTCGGCACAGCAGTCCGATTGCAAGCCCGATTGAGATCTGGAAGGGGCCGTACCACAGCGGGTATTCGAGCATGCTGTGCAACGCGATCACGATCACTACGCCCCAGGCCATTTGTCGCCTGGGATCGGTTTCCAGCCATGGCTTCGCGCGCACGACCACCCATGCCACGGCGATGCAAGCAGCCAATGCAGCGGGTACGCCAAGTTCGACGGCGATGTGCAGCGGCAGATTATGGGCGTTGTCGAGGATGTCGCAAAAACGCGCGCCGCCGTACAGGTTGTAGTAGTGGGCGTAGTCGAGTTCACCCCAGCCCCAGCCAATCCAAGGTCGTTGCGCAACGAGATGAAGCACATTGGCCCACAGCACACTGCGGCTGCTGCACGAATCCACCGAGGCTACACGCTCCCACAGGTGATGGCCCGAAGTACCCGTGGCTGCATCAAGCAGCCAAGGCAGGACCAATGCGGCTAGCGCATAAACAGCAAGACCGCCAACCCACAATGCAGTTCGCTCACGGCTGCGACCGCGCCACAGCAACGCCAGCATGCCCATCAACATCATTTCCGCCAGACCGGTGCGAGATGTCGTTGCCGCGTTGCCAATAGCAAGCCAAGCCATAGCCGACATCGCCAAGGGCATCCCGAGCCGCTGCGGCGCGAGCCAAAATAGCGTGGCCATGCCGATCACCGTGAGCGATGCAAACTGGTTGCGCTGGCGCAGATTCGCGAATGCCTCGCCTTCCGTCGTCGTGCTGATCCATGGGTTAAATGCATCGGCGACGCCGAAGTACTGAAACAGCGCAATCAAAGTGCTCAAGAGTGCCGCCGCGAGCCACGCGAAAGCGATGGCCCGCAAAAGGCGCTCGTTGTCGGTGCAGCTTGCTGCCAGGGCGCTTGCCATGAAGATCACAAGACACGACCCGGCTGCAGCAAGCGTCTCAAGCGCGAAGCCGCTACGGGAGAGCGTCCAGCCTGCCACGCAGGCGAGCGCTATGCCGATGACTCGAGAGGGTGCTGCCGGACGCATTGCACCATAGGCCAGGGCGCAGCAAAGCGCGCTGATCAACCAGGGCTCTACCGATGCCGAGGGCCCGCTCGCGCGCGCATTCAGCCACGGGAAGACCAGCAACGCAAAAAGTCCAGCGCCGCCCCAACTCGCACGCCTGCGCATCACTCGCGTTCGACTCGCCGCAGGTCGGCGTCGACCATCATGACCATCAGCTCTTCCAGCGTTGTGCTTGCATGCCAACCAAGCTGGGCGCGCGCCTTGGACGGGTTGCCGAGCAGCACATCAACTTCTGCCGGGCGAATCAGCGCCGGGTCCAGCACGACGTGGTCCATGTAGTTGAGGCCCACATGCGCGAAGGCAAGTTGGCACATATCCCGCACGGAAGTCGTGCGGCCAGTCGCGACGACATAGTCGTCGCCCTTGGGTTGCTGGACCATCAGCCACATGGCTTCAACGAAGTCGCCAGCAAAGCCCCAATCACGCTTTGCATCGATGTTGCCGAGCTTCAACGCCTTCTGGCGTCCGAGCTTGATACGCGCAACCGCGTCTGTCACTTTGCGAGTGACGAATTCAATGCCGCGAAGGGGGGATTCATGGTTGAACAAAATGCCGCTGGAGGCGTGCAGACCGAAGCTTTCGCGGTGATTGACCGTCATCCAATGCGCATAGAGCTTGGCGCAGCCGTACGGGCTGCGTGGATAAAACGGTGTCGATTCACTCTGAACGCTCTCTTGCACCAGACCGAACATCTCGCTGGTGCTGGCCTGGTAAAAGCGAATCTGCGGATTGACCAGGCGAATCGCTTCGAGCGCTTGCACTGCGCCTAGTCCGGACACATTGCCGGTTAGCAGAGGCTGCGCCCAGGACGACCCCACATAGCTCTGGGCCGCGAGGTTGTAGAGCTCCTGCGGCTTGGCGCGTTCCAGCGCGCGGATTATTGACGACAAATCGGTGATGTCGCCGTCCAGCATCTGGACGTTGCCTTCTATGCCCAGGTATCGCAGGCGCCACAGAGAATCGGTGGAGCGACGCGGCAGCAGCCCGTAGACGTTGTATCCCTTGGCGAGCAAAAGCCGCGCGAGATACGCTCCGTCCTGACCAGTGATGCCTGTGATGAGCGCGCTCTTGTTTGTCATGAAGAATCCTTTGCGTGCCAATAGTCGACGATGTCGCGCAGTGTCTGCTCAAATGGTATTGAAGGTGCCCAGCCGGTCACTGAAGCAAGGCGCGCATAGCTGCCGCACATGCGCTGCTGCTCGGCGGGACGCAGCCTTCGCTCGTCAATATCAAGTGCAACTTCCACGCCGCTCACCGCGCACAGAATGCCTATCACTTCCCGCATGCTGCGCTCCACGCCCGAGCACACGTTGTAGACCTCGCCGTTGTGCCCCGCCTCAAGCAGCAGCTCGTAGGAGTGAACAATGTCGCGTACGTCAGTGAAGTCCCTCGTGATATCCACGTTGCCAACTGCAAGGCGCGCAGGGCGGCGCCCGTCACGGCACGCAACAATCTGGCGGGCGAAATCGGAAATGGCGAACTGCACGCCCTGCCGTGGACCGATGTGATTGAACGGCCGGGCAATCACGATCTCGAAAGCCGCGTCACGGCATGTCTCGATGCATAGTGACTCCGCCTGAAGCTTGCTCAACGAGTAGGGATTTAGCGGTTGCACAGCGCACTGCTCGGTGACGGGAAGGTCGCCAGGCCGCGTGTGGCCGTACACATCTGCAGAGCCAACATAGAGCATGCGCCCCCGGAAGCCCGAGCTTGCAAGTGCATTCAACAGATTGCGCGTGCCGCCGAAATTGATTTCATGGGTTTCCTGTGGATTTTGCAACGATGCCGCCACAGAACTCTGCGCCGCGAGGTGTACCACGGCATCAGGGCGAATTGCGTGTAGTGCGCCAGTGACTCGACTTGCATCGCGCATGTCGATCCACCCTTGGTCGTCAACCAGGTCGCAGGTCTGCCCGAAGCGACCGACGCACCACGAGCCTACAAAGCCAGTCAGGCCAGTGACCAAAGTCTTCATGGAAAATCGCTTTCGGCGATCGGGTAGATGCAGGCTGGGCGTCTCATCGGGATACAGCGGTCGCGAGGCGCCCTATCCTACCCGAGGCTAGCCTCGGATAATGCGCAATGCGGGCTGCCCGCAACAGACGGGGAACCGGAATGCGCGTAATCGTGGTGATGTCGACCTATCGAGGCGAGCGATTTGTCGCCGAGCAGGTGCGGTCCATCCTCGCGCAGCTGCCTGCGCGGGCAAGCCTGCTGATACGCGACGATGGTTCCGGTGACTCAACACCCGACATCGTCGAGTCCATCGGCGACGCCCGAATCCAACTGACGCGAGGCTCCAACATAGGCTTTGCCCGCAGCTTCTTCTGGCTGCTGTCCCACGTTCCGCCGGACGCCGAAATGGTGATGGTGTGCGACCAGGATGACGTGTGGTTGCCAGGACGCGTCGATCGCGCGTGGGCGCACATCGGGAATGCCCCCGGCAAACCCATTCTTTATTTCTCCCGACTCACGCTAGTGGACGAAGAACTTCGAGTGCTTGGCGACACACCGTTGCCGCCCCGAGGCCCGTCCTTCGCGAACGCGGTTATCGAAAACATCGTGACTGGCTGCACGATAGCGTTGAGTCCCGCCGCTGTTGCACTGGTCTGCCGCACCGGCAGGCAAGAGTTGATCTACTTTCACGACTGGTGGATCTACCTGGTGGTGTCTGCACTCGGGCAAGTCGTGATGGATCCGCAACCCACAGTGCTTTACCGCCAGCACGGCAGCAACGTCATCGGCCGTGGCGCAGGATGGCGCCGCTACCTCACCAATGCGTCTTTCGTGCGCCGCAGGAGCTGGCTGAGGATCATGTTCGACATGGACGCCAATTTTCGCGAGGTGCATGGCGCGGCGCTGCAACCTTGGCAGCGCGAGCTGATCGACAACCGGTTCGATGCGAGCCGGCCCTCGAGCATTCTGCGGCTGCTGTTTGTGCCGCGGCGCCAGCGCCAGTACCTGATGGACGAACTGCTGCTGCGTGCAATGCTGGTGCTGGAGCTTCTACGAGGGCGACCCCTTCTGTCACCGCCTGCCAAGGCCTGACGGGGGGAGGGGCCCGAACCGCCTGAACAAGAAGTCGCGCAGCCCGCCGAGCATGGCGCGCAGCTTGGCAACTTTGTCCTCCTCTAAGATCAGCACCGTCATATCGTTGGACAGAACCTGCGCCATTCCCTTGAGGGCCCAGACAGGATCGAACAGCAGATTGCGCACACACACCTCGAGGTGATTGCGATTCCTGTAGTAGATCCGTGATGGCGAATGGTGCGTGCAAACCACCGTGCGCCCGAATAACTTGTGCATGGTCGCGTGGCCGATCGAATGCTGTAGCTCATGGCTGGCTGATTCGATGACCAGCCATCCATGGCGGCGCAGCGTCAGGCACAGGGCATGGTCAACAGCATCGATGAAAAGGCGCTCGTCGAACGGCGAATCCTGCAGTGCCTCGATTCGCACCATGCTGCCGGACGTGATGACCGAGCGCAGCTCTCGCCACTGGGCGGTCTCGCGCAGGATGTCCAGCCGATGATGGTATTCACGGCCGGTGACGCGGTCGCGGCTGCCAAGTGCGACCAGGCCGATTCGCTCAGACTCGGGATGTTCGCGCGCCAGGGTTAGCAAGGCGTCGATGGCCCCTGGCGGGCAGAGACTGTCCTGGTCAAACGTGAGCAGCCAGTGGAATCCTTCGGCCTTCGCAATGCGCGCCGCCTGCGCCAGCGCGCCGGAGATGCCGAGGTTCACTTCGTTGTGCAGGAGACGACAGCCGCTCGCCTGCACTGCCGCTGCTATGTCCGCTGCGGTCGCGGAGGCGTTGTCTATGACGAGAACATCGGCGCACTGCGCTCGCAATACGCGTAGATGCTCGAGCAGTTCGGCGCCGGGCTGATACACCACGACTGTCACCAACACCCGTTGCGCGGCCGCGGGGTCGACGGTCATGGCCGATTTGCTGTGCCGCGTCCAAAGACACGGTCAAGTTGGCTTTCGAAAGCAGCGGGCTCTGCCGCGATCGCGTTTCGATAGGGCTGTTGTGCGCGGGCATGTTCGTCGAAGTTCAGGAAGACCTCCTCGATCAGGCCCCGCAGCGCTGGCAGAGAATCCGCGCGCGGCGCGAATTTGTAGCGCTCGGGCAGTGGTACATCCTGCATCACCGCCGCCGAACCTGTGCGCCCGACAATGACGACTGCGCCTCGCACAGCGGCTTCGCGCGGGATTCGGTCCTTGCCGGGATGATGACCGAAATCGACATAGACCATGCACGTATCAAGAGTCGCACGCAGCTGGTCGCGCGTCATGTTCTCGAGCGGCACAAATTTAACGCCCGGGCACGCCTGCATCAATTGCCGGGTGAAGGCCTGCCCCTTGCGCGGGTTGTACGCGACAGCGGGTCTTCGCACCCCTTGAATGGGCGCTTGCAAATACTCGGCGGCGAGATAGTCAGAAAGCATTTCGCCGCCAGCGCCAAATCGTTTACGCACGAAGTCACGCGCGTACTCGGACTGGAACAAGTGCACTGTCGTCTCCGGACGGGGAATGTCGCTGAACAGCCAGCGGCGCACGATCATCTTCCAGCCGGCGGGCGTGCCAAGACGCCCGCTGTAGTTGTCCACACTAAGCCACCACACGACGTGGCACGCGTGCTTGAACCTTGCAAGCTCAAGTGTGCCGACTTCAGGCGCTATTACCGCAACGCCCTTCTCGTCCGGCACTGTGTGCGCGACCTCGCATTGGTACCGCCCATATTCGACGGGCGTCGTGAAAGTCGAGCCCAGTGGCGTGTAGACGATGGCCGCGTCGAGCCCACGTGCGCGCAACGAGCCAGCGAGTTGATGCAGGAGCTCCGCACCGCCGCTGACGAGACCGCCGGGGCAGAGGATCCGGATCCGGTCCTCAGAGATCACGGCCGGCTCACTCATCGCTTCGACCCAGGAGCCGCCCGGCCGCCGTCAACGATGCCGCCACGACCTGGTCCATGTTGTAGTAGCGGTATTGCGCCAGCCGGCCAACAAAAGTCACGTCGTGGCGCTGTTGTGCGAGCTCTTTGTAACGCTGGTAAAGCGATTCGTTCTCGGGGCGTGGAATTGGGTAATACGGATCGCCCTGGTCTTGCGGATACTCTCGCACGATCGAAGTGGCCGCGTGAGCCTGGCCGGTTAAGTGTTTGAATTCTGTGATGCGCGTGAAGTCGAAATCGTTCGGATAGTTCACTGTCCCGACTGTTTGGAACTGCTCGCTTCCAAGATGTTCGTGCTCGAATCGCAATGAGCGGTAGGGAAGCTTGCCAAAGCAGTGGTCGAAGAACGCATCGATCGGGCCTGTGTAGACAACGTGCGCGAAGTCGCCTTCGCCCGGCCGATAGGCAGCACGCGTTCTTACTTTGATTCGCGGGTGGTCGAGCATGCGCTCGAACATCGGTGTGTAACCCGGCTGCGGCATCGCCTGGAACCGATCTGTGAAGTAGCGGTCGTCGTCGTTGGTGCGCACCGGAATACGGGCTGCGACTGCGGCACTCAATTGCGACAGGTCAAGCCCCCACTGCTTACGTGTGTAGTTGCGGAAAAACTTGTCGCACAAGTCGCGCCCCACTCCTGCCAGGACAACGTCTTCGCTGGTTCGTATCGGGTCGCGCGCTTCGCGCACAGAGTTCAGGAATTGCTCCACGCCGCTTTCGTCAAGGCTCAGGCCGTAGAGCCGATTGATGGTCGTGCGATTGACCGGGATCGGCAGCAGCTTTCCTTCAATCGAGGCGAGCACGCGGTGCTCGTAGGGACGCCATTCGGTAAATCGCGACAACCAGTCGACGACCCGTTGGGCGTTCGTGTGAAAGATGTGCGGACCGTAGGGATGAATTCGCACACCGTGGTCGTCAAGCCTGTCATGTGCATTCCCACCGATGTGATCGCGCTGCTCGAGCACGGTCACATTGCAACCGCCATCTGCGAGCTCACGCGCGCAGACCGCGCCGGCGAAGCCGGCCCCTACAACAAGCACGCGCCCCGCCTTCATGGATGAGGCGCGCGCACGATTGGCGCCAACAGGCCCCCTTTGGAGAGGGCGCGCGACATGAGGATCACAACAAAAACTTCCGTTGCCAAAATTGCTGTGCCGGCACCGCTTGCGCCAAAACGGTCGACCAGCGGCAGGAGAACAATCACATGGAACAGACAGGAAGACGCCACGATACGGGCAAAGGCCGAGCTCATTCCGAAATTCAACATTGCCTGCACGCCCAGAACATTCGATGCACCCACAATTAACGGCAGAAGCGCCATCCACCGGATTACATCGGCCGCTGCGGCGAACTGCGCCCCGAACAGGGTGCGGACTATCGTATCCGCTCCGATCAGCAGCGCGAACGACAACACACCGTTGCCGATGCACTGCCAGCGCAGGAGGCGACCGATAAAGGCGAGCGCTGATTCGCGAGATTGAGCACTCAGACGCGCAATGTGCGGGTAAACGGCCTGCGCTACCGGTGAGGTCAAGCCGAGGACGGCCTTCACGATTTTGTCGGCGGCCGAAAACAAACCGACAGCTTCTGCGGTCGAAATAAAACCCAGTCCGACAATCGTCGTTGTTGTGTAAACGCCGATAGCCGCGTTGGCATAAAAGGTGTGCCACCCGTCGCGCAAAGTCTCGAGCGCGTGGTTTCGCCCCGCCCAGCTCCATCTGGCGAGGCCGGCCGACCGCAGCACCAACCAGCCACATATCGCACTGATGACTGGCGCTAAGCCCAGACTCGCAGCAGCAACCGAAAGATCGTTCGGGCCGTTCACGAAAAGCACCAGAGATGCCAAGCTGATCAATTGCCCGATGAAGATGCAGACTGTTTGCGCCTGCATGCGCTCCAGCCCGAGAAAGAACCAGAGCGGGAAGATGGAATGTCCGAGTACTGCAATGTAGGCGCAAGCTAGAAGCGCTGAACTGTCATTGAGTTCGGGGACGAAAGTGGCCAGCGCGACAACCACAACAAATCCGGCCGCGCACAACAAGAGCTTGATGACGGTCACGGATGCGAGAAGCTGCGCGACTTGCTCGCTGTCATGTTTGATGATTGCAAGACGCCTGGTGGCACTGAGGTTGAATCCGTAGTCGGTGACGATTTGGAAATACTGGACACAGGCAATCGCAAAGGCCAGGCGCCCATAGGGACCAAGGCCCAGAACGCGAGCCAGGAAGGGGACACTGATCAGCGGCACCAAATACGCGATGGCCTGCCCCGCAAGCAAGGCTGCGATGTTCCGGCGATAACTGTTAAGGGATGCCACGGCAACGCTAAATTTCACGCTGCCATGGCATTCCGGAGCGGCCCCGGATGGTGGCGCAGTCCACCGATGCTCCTGAACGAACCGCAGCCGATTCGCCGAGCAACACCATGTTGAGGGAGCGGAAATATTTGTAGTAAACACGGCCGTCGTCGCGAACGTAGAGTCTCATGTCGGACTGTGGATAGAAGCGCACCCACCCATCTTCTGATTTGACAACATCGGTCTGGCCGGGCGCGAAAAAGCGCGGGCACTGTTTTTCCACGGCAGCAAACACCTGGGCAATCTCGGGGAACTTTTCTTTCTGCTGCGGCAGCCGTGCAACAGGATACTGAAGCGGACAAACCCAGAACCCCACGGTGGCCTTCAGTCTGTCCGGGGCCTTGTCTAGTTCTGTCAGGCCAAGTCCTATTGCGAGCAGGCCCCTGGAGAGCAGTAGCCGGCAGGCAAGGGGCCGTCGCACGGCCAACCGCTGGCCATTGAGCATTTTGTCGACTTCATCGGCAAGCGCCGGCGTGGGATTGCCGTCGGCGTCCATGAAGTCCGGGCGGCTTGGGACCAGCAGCTGAATGTCGCTCGACGCCGTCAGCAAGGCTTGCGCCCGCCGTACCTCCGGCGATGCAATGTCAGATGCATCTGGCAACGACGACGTGTTGATCCAATGCGACTGCTGCGGAAACTGCGGCGCAATCAGTGAATAGGAAATGTTCGAAACCCCCACGTAAGTCGCAGGCTTTGTCCGCGCCTGCTCGTCAAGGGTCACTGGGAAATACGAGTCGTCTCTCCATTGGGCCCAACCCCAAGACTGCCAGGGCGATACAGCCACGACGGCGAACAATTGCAGCCCCACCATCAGAAGTGCGACGCATGCCCGCAGCCCACGGGTACCCGGCATGCGATACGCCAAAGCAATGCAGAGTGGACCGATCACCAAGAGGCCTGGAATGAAGTAGCGCCCATTGCCAGACGTCAACATCCAAATGATGAAGATCACGACTGTCCAGACTCCCAGTGCCAATGTCGGTGACGAACGGACGACGCGCGGGCGCAAGGCAATCAACAGGACGACGCCGAGCAGAATGGAGAACGCGAACCGCAAGTCCGGCGCGCCAATCTCAACGTAGACGTTGGAGTCAGGCGCCACCATCGCGAATGGCCGCATCAAGAAGTCAATCCAGGTATCGGGTTCGAAACGGATCATGGCTTCCAGCCAAGAAGGTCACGCACGGGCTGGAAACACGCGTTGCAGAACGGGTAGACCGGGTTACCTGCATATTCCCAAAGGAGCCAGCCCCAATACGAATAAGACATAGTAAATCCAAGGCCTGTCGCGACTATGCCCACCGCCATCGTGCGCCATCGGCTTGCGACGGCACCGGCGCCGAACGACCAGATGACAGGTAGCGCAGCAGCGACGGGGCCATTGCTTAGTTTCAGCGCGACAGAGGCTCCGGCGAGCAAACCTGCAAGTGCCACAAAGCGAAGGCCCGGCGAACAGGTTTGGCCGTCGTCTTTGGGAATGGGCAAGCTAAATGCAACCGCCCACATCAAGGGTATGCACGCGATGAGGTCATTGATGGTGCTATCGAAGAACGAAAGCACCAGCCCGCTGGAGAATGCCAGCACAACGGCGAAAGCGCGGAACATGGCGGCGAACCAGTCTCGGCCGGGTATGCACCGACAAGCGATCATCCATACGGCCGGGACAGCAAGCCACTGCACCGAAGCCAAGAACACTCCCGCCACGGGTCCGGAAACTCCCGAGAGTGCGAGCTTGTAGAGAGGCCAGTTCGCATAGGGAAACTGGAACACCTGATATGACGCGGCCACGACATCTCTGTCGAAGCGCTGATGCTGGGCGGTCCATCCGAGGTAGAGGTGGTGATTGAGGCCATCCCAAGTGATGCCGATGCCGCCTAACGCAAGCGGTATGGATACCAGGAGCACCCAGGCGCCCCCGCATATGGTCAGGCCTTCAAGCCAGGGCGGCGGCCCAGCGGGCCTTGCTTCAGCCACGTCGAAGCGCTCCTCCTAGCGACTCCCAGCAGGCTTTGAGTGCCGCCGCGAAAAAGCTCGTGGCGGCCCCTTGGGCGCCGACGATCATCAACGCAACAGCCGGAATGGCCTCTCGCATCAACTGGCCCGGTATCAAGACACCATAGCCGGTGCCGCGCCATTGGAAGAAAAGCGCCAGAGACCAAACAAATCCGAGTGTGATGATTGTGAGGCTGGCAATTATCCCGAACTCCAGGCTGACCAACCCCTTCGAGCGACGCAACCACGGCGGCTCGGGCACGATGCCCGAGAGCACCGCAGTCCATGTTGTCAGTAGCGCAAGGGAAACAAGCTGCGCCCCGAGGATGACCGCACCTGCCATGAAGAGCATGGAATGGATGTCGAAACCGAACGAGGCAATATTGAAAGGCCCTCGCTGGAGCACGAAAGTGCCTGCCAATCCCCCCAGGAACAGCGCCAGACCTGGATAGAGAAAGAGCCAACGCGGGCAGTAAAGCAGCAGGAACCGCAAGTGACGCCAGCCATCGCGCCATGTGCGCAGGTGAGATGGTCGCCCTCGACCATCGGGTCGCAGCGTTGTGGGCACTTCGCCGATTCGCAAACCGGCCAGTGCGGCTTTGGCGATCATTTCGCTGGCGAATTCCATGCCCGGCGTGATGAGTCCAAGGCCCTTGATGGCTTCCCGCGAAAAGCCGCGCAAGCCACAGTGAAAGTCGCCAATTGGAACGCGGAAAAAGAGACGTCCGACAAAGCTGAGGACCGGGTTGCCAAGGTACTTATGCAGGAAAGGCATCGCGCCGGGTGCGATCCCGCCGCGAAAACGGTTCCCCATCACCAGGTCAACGCCCTGACGCAGGCTTCCCACGAAATCGTCAAGATGCGAGAAATCGTAACTCTCATCAGCATCGCCCATGATCACGAAGCGCCCACGTGCCGCTGCGATGCCGGCCGTTATCGCTGCGCCATAGCCGCGCTCCGGGACTTCAACAACCCGTGCGCCTGCACGTGTTGCCAGGTCGCGCGATCCGTCGGTCGAGCCATTGTCGGCCACCAGCACTTCACCACTGACGCCACTGCGATCGAGATAGCCCTGCGCCTGAGCAATACAGCGCGACACCGTTCGTGCCTCGTTCAGGCAAGGCATGAGTATCGTTAGCTCGATCGTCTCGGCAGGGTTCATCAAAGTGGAAAGTGACGCTTAAAAAAAAGAAAGCGGCCGAAGCCGCTCTCTTTATACACAGGAAAAACTAACTATTAACCGCGGCACGAGCCGGGCAGGTACTTAGCGGGGATGCCGTTCGATGCCGACGGGCCGCACTTCCAGCCGCCAACCACGGTACCGGTCGAGTACGCCGTCAAGGCGGCACCGGCGGCATCGGTCGGGGTCAGGTCGATGGTCTTGCCGTCGATGTTGGCCGTGTCGATGTTCTGGGCCTTGACAGTGATCACGCCGAGGTTGCTGGTGGAGACGGATGTCACGTACTTGGACGTAGACGTCGACGATTCGCAGCCCCATGCATTGGGGGCAGGTGCGGTCGTCAGCGAACCGGTCTGATACACCTCAGAGATCGTGGTGCGGCAAGCCGAAGCAGCCAACACGACTTCCGACAGCTTGGCGCGCTTGGTGTAGTCCTGATATGCCGGCAGGGCCACAGCGGCCAAGATGCCGATAATCGCGACCACGATCATCAATTCGATCAGGGTAAAGCCCTGTTGCAGTTGACGCTTCATTGAAAAACTCCAGAGTGTTAAGGGAAAAGGACAGTCAGGCAAAAAAGCGACGCCTGGCCTGGACTAGCAGCAATCTACGTGCCAGCACAAGTTGCCGTGAAAAACTTCCGGTTACCCCGGAATCTCCCTGCGGCACCTGCCAAAACTCGTCCATTGCCGCGGCAGAGTGACAAATATGTTCGCGAACGTGTCACTTGATGCAGACCGAGCGGACCATCTTCAGGTCAGTCAGGCCCATCATGACCTTTTCCATGCCGTCCATCTTCAGGGTGCGCATGCCGCCTTCAACGGCCGAGGCGAAGAGTTCGGCAACCCTCGCGCGCTCCTGGATCAGGCGCTTGGTCGGGTCGTCTGCCACGAGTAATTCGTGCAGGCCGATACGGCCCTTGTAGCCGGACTTGTTGCACTTCTCGCAGCCCTTGGCCTTGTAGAACTTCAGGCGCCCATCATGGCCGTAAAGCTTGACCCAGCTCTCGTACAGTTTCTTCGCCTCACCCGCGTAGTCGGCCTTCCAGGCGGCTGAGTGACGCAGCTCTTCCGCGTATTCGGTGACGAACAGCTTGATTTCGTCCTGCTCGGGGAAGTATTCGTCCTTGCAGTCGCACAGCTTCTTGGCCAGGCGCTGCGCAAGGATGCCCAGCAGCGCGTCCGCAAAATTGAACGGGTCCATGCCCATGTCGAGCAGACGGATGATCGATTCAGGCGCGGAATTGGTGTGCAGCGTGGAGAACACCAGGTGGCCCGTGAGTGAGGCCTCAACGCCCATCGACACGGTTTCCTTGTCGCGCGACTCGCCGACCATGATGATGTCCGGGTCGGCCCGCAGGAATGCCCGCATCACGAGCGCAAAGTCGATGCCGGCCTTGCGGTTGATCTGCACCTGGCGCAAGCCCTTTTGCGTGATTTCGACCGGGTCCTCGGCTGTCCAGATCTTGGTGTCCGGCGTGTTGAGGAATTTCAGGATGGAGTGCAGCGTTGTCGTCTTGCCCGAACCGGTCGGGCCGCAGACGTAGAACAGGCCATAGGGCTTGCTCACTGTCTTTTCGAGCCGCTCCTTGTTGTGCGGCGTGAGGCCCAGTTTTTCGAGCGGGATCGGCTCGCCCGCGGCCAGGATACGCATCACGACGTCTTCGACGCCGCCGGCCGACGGAATGGTGGCGACGCGCAGCTCGATGTCGAGCGGCCCGAACTTCTTGAACTTGATCTTGCCGTCTTGCGGCTTGCGCTTTTCGGAAATGTCGAGGTCGCACATGATCTTCAGGCGCGTGATCATGGCCTGGCGGAAGTGCGACGGCACTTCGATGTAGGGCTGCAAGCTGCCGTCGATGCGGAAGCGGATGCCGGTCTTCTGCTTGCCCGGCAGCGGCTCGATGTGGATGTCCGACACCTTCTGGTTATATGCGTCGACGATGACCTTGTTGACGAACTTCACAAGTTCGTTGTCGGCGGCAGCGGAGACATCGACGCCGTCTTCGGCCTCGTCGTCGCCGGAAGGCGCAGACAGATCGGCGAGCAGTTCGTCGATCGACGCGCCGCCTTCATCAGCGCCCCACAGCTGCGCGAGCGTCTCCTCGAACTCAGTCTGCGTCGTGACGCGATACGAGAATTTGGAAATACGCGGGAACACCTGCGGCACGATGCGCGAGCCACGCACGGCTTCAGGGTCCATGCACATGACGAGCAGGCCCTCTGGCGTTTCCTCGAGCGGGATCCAGCCCTGCTCCTCGACGAAATCGCGCTTGAGCGCGCCATGGATCATCTCGATGCGCACGCGCCCTTTGTTCATCGGCTCGTAGGGCACACCAAAGAACTTGGCAAGCGACGGGCCAATTTGCGCAGGCCGGATCTGGTAGTCGGCCATCAGCAGGTGTTCGACCGGCTTGGCTTCTTCGCGGGCCTTGGCGATGCACTGCTGCAATTCGGCAGCGCTGAGCACGCCGTCTGACACCAGGCCGTCGTACTTGGTCGCGCGGCGGCGCTGGCCGTCCTCGGCCTTCTGCATGCGCTGGCGGATCGCCGTTGCAAGCGTTTTGCACAGCTGCGTCGCGCCTTCGACTTCGAGCTCGCCGAATGGCTGGTCGCTCTTGTTGTTGATGACCTGCAAGACGCCGTGCAGCACATCGCCATCCAGGATCGGCACGACCATCATCTGCTTGGTGCGATAGCCCGAGCGCTTGTCGACTTCCTTGGCTGTTGCGAAGCTCAGTGCCGGGTTGATGCGCTTGAGCGCGTCTTCGTCGTACACGTCGACGATGTTCAGCATCTGCTTCTTGAGTGCCGCGTAGCCCGCCATGCTCTGCGTGCTGATCGGCAGCTTCAGGTCTTTACTGGTGTTCAGGCCCGTCTTGAGTTTGGAGACGATCGCCGTGCGGTCTTCATTGACGGCGTACACCGTGAGCCGGTCGGCATTGAAGAGCTTGCAGATGTCCTGGCTGGCTTCCAGGATGATCTGGTCGATGTTCTCGGTCTCGTGGATCTTCGTCGTGACCTGCTGGAGCTGACGAAAGAAGAGCGCTTCGAACGAGACCCCCCGCTTGTCAGGCGGGAGCATCTGCGAATCGAAGAACGCCTGGTCGCTGTCCTTTTGCTCAGGTTTTAGAACGGCGTTCATAGAATTAACCCCCACGCTTGAAGCTGCGCTCCTGCGCTGCCCCCCAAGGGGGCGTTCACGCCTAAGGGCGGCCTGTCGGCGTTCATAAATCAAACTCCTGTCCGGCACGTAGCCAGCGGATATCGTGCGTGACGTTGGGCCCGAACGGCTGCGTCTGGTCGAACTTCTGGATCTCGGCCATGATCAGCTCGGTCTCGGCGGGCTTGGTATGCGTGATGTAGATCGGGAACGACTTGCTCTTGTCGATGCAGTCGAGCTCCTCGGCCAACGCCATGGGTGACAGGTGCAGGCTGCGGCGCGCGAGGTCTTTCTCGCGATTGGAAAACGCGGTCTCGATGATGAGCGCGGCGACATTCATGGAATTGATTCGACGCCAAAAGGCGGGGTTTCGTTCCGTATCGCCCGTGAAGATCCAGCAGCCCTTGCCGGAGGTGATCGCAAAACCGACGGCCGGTACTGTGTGCACGGCCGGCAGGACTTCGATGCGCTTGCCCGTGATGTCGAGCGTTTGCCCCACCTGGATTTCGTGAAAGCTGATGAAGGGCGCTTCAGGTGTGGGGATGCGGCTGAAGTCCGGCCAGATGACATTGTTGAAGATGTGCTGCTTGACGGCCGCGATCGTGCCGGGCAATGCATGGACCTTGACGGGCTTGGTCAGCGACGATGCGATCGAGTCGATCATCAGCGGCAGCGCCGCCACGTGATCAAGGTGCGAGTGCGTGAGCAGGACATGCTCGATGCCCTTCATCTCCTGCAACGTGAGGTCACCAACGCCGGTGCCTGCATCGACCAGCACGTCGCCGTCGATCAGGAAAGACGTCGTGCGACAGTCTTTCGCAATCGCACCGGAACAGCCGAGGACACGGACCTTCATCTCAGCCTCCGCAAACCCGCACCACGAAGGCTGAAGCCTCCATGGACGGTAGCGGGCAAAGCGAGCAAGACAGCCCCATCTGTTCCTTTACTTGGTCTCGAAGTTGGTAGCCCCGTCCCAGCTGGGATCGAAGGGCAACAATCTCATTGAGGCTACACGGTCGGAATATAGCTCGTAAAGGTACTTTTTGGCATTCATCCGCTGCAGGTTCAGCATGATCACGTCGCACTGATCCCAGTCCTGAGCGCGATACGCCTTCAGGAAAGATGCCCACGTTTTCAGCTCGTCGAGGTAGGGTTTTTCAAGGCGATCAGCCGGCGCAACGGGCCAGAAAATCGCCACGGCCTGCTCCTTGCCCTTGACGCGAACGCGGTCGAGTTCCTGCCACGCAAATTCAGGCGCCATCTTGCGGGTGCTCTCACTGACGACAATATCGACACCGTACACCTTGGACAGCCCCTCCAGGCGCGAGCCCAGATTCACGGCATCGCCAATCACTGTGTACGCGCGGCGAATGTCAGAGCCCATGTCGCCCACCGACATGTTGCCCGTGTTCAGGCCAATACCCACGCCAATCTCGGGCTGGCCTTTTGCGCGGTACTCCTCGTTGATCTTGCGTACCGCATTCGCCATTTCCAGCGCCGTCTTGGACGCGAGGTAGGCATGGTTCGGGATGTCGACAGGCGCGCCCCAGAACGCCATCACGCAGTCGCCCATGTACTTGTCGATCGTGCCCTTGTTGCCGCGGATCAGGTCGGTGAGGCGGTTGAACACGTCGTTCAAGAGCTGCTGCAGCTTGATCGGCTCCATCGTCTCGGACAACTTGGTGAAGCCGCGCATGTCGCAGAACATCACCGTCAGTTCCTTGCTCGTCGCCTCCATGCTGAAGTTGTTGGCGCCTTGCTTGACCATGACGTCAACCAGTTCAGGCGGCACATAGGTGCCGAACTTGCGAGCGAGTTCGCGCTTGCTGCGGCTTTCCACAAAATAGCCGTAACCCATGTTCAACGCGAAAGCGGTGGTGGCCATGACCAACGCGGCAGCCAATGGAAGCACCAGCCCTGCGCCGAGATAGGCCCACAGGTTCAGCGCGACGATCGCCGCGATCACCATGATGCTCAGGAGCACTGCGCGCTGCGCCGACACCAGCGGCAAGGCAAATGCCAGCAACAGCCCGGCGATCACGAGAATGGCGACGTCATAGCCGAGCGCGTAGTCCGGCTTGACCGGGATGCGGTTGTCGAGCATGCCCGAGATGAGATTGGCGTGCGTTTCGACCCCCGCGTAGTCGGCGCCCACAGGTGTGACCCGCAAGTCAAGCAGGCCTGGCGCCGTGGTGCCGACCAGAATGATCTTTCCCTTGAGGGTTTCAGGCGGCAGGCGCTTGGCAATGATGTCGGCGGCCGAGATGTATTTGAACGAGCCGCCCTTCACACCCCCGGGGCCGCGGAAGGGAACCAGTGTCGTCACCCCTTCGGCCACGGGAATGACCATCGCACCGCCCTGCTTCTGGCGCAGGCGGACGCTGTCGAGCCCCTGGTAGCTGCGCGCGACGAATCGCTCGGGCGGGAACACCGGCTCGACTACAGGCATGCCGGCCAGCATCCGGAACATCGCCAGCGACAACGACTCGTAGTACTTTTCCTGGTGCTCCGCCAGAAGCGGCACCGAGCGCACGACGCCGTCGCTGTCGAGCATCGGATTGAAGAAGCCTGCCACTGGCGCAGCCTTGGCAAACAGGTCCAGGTTGGAACCAAAGCCGTCCCAGCTCGTGAATTTGATGGGCCTGCCATTCAATGCCGACCGGTCCATGACCGGCTCCGGCAGCACGCCCGACTTGCGGCCATCGCGATCGCTGGTGAGGTAGTACCCCAGCACGACCGGCCGCTTGGTGAGCGCGCGCACGAACATCCCGTCGTAGTCGAGGTTCGCCTGCAGCTGGTTCACCTTTTCGCTGAAGCCGGGCTGGTCTTTCAGCTCGCCCTGCGCGAGCTGCCGCAGCCGCTTCAGGCCCGAGCTGTCATCCGCCTCGGCAAAAACGATGTCGAAGCCGACCAGCGCGGCCTTCTGGCGATCGAACAATTCATCGGTCAGGTCGGCCAGGTGGTTGCGGCTCCAGGGCCAGCGGCCTACTTCGGCCAGGCTTTTCTCATCGAGGTCGATGATGACGATACGGTCATCCAGCGTGCGCGGCATTGTGGCGCGAAGCCGCGCGTCGTAGATGACGTCGTCCAGGCGCTGGAGCACGCCAAGCGGAAGCACGCCCATGGCATGCAGCAACGCAAACACCAGCGGGATCAGCGTGACCGCAATGCGGGACCAATGTTTGGCAAGCACCTCCATATGTCCCCCAAACTCTCGCTAGTCTTTTTTTACGGGCCTACGTGACCCGGCAGCAGCTCGTCAGGCCTGCACGAACTGCATCTGTGTGCCTGCCAGTTCGAGCAGGTCCCCGTTCTTGAGCGTGACTGGTTCGGCGCCGATCGCCGCGCCATTGATCGTGGGCTTGTTCGAGCCTTCGACGTGTGCAACGACGAAACCGTGAGGGCGCTTGGTGATGGCTGCGACTGCGACGCCCGGCTTGCCGATGGTTGTCACGACCTTGACGAGGGGAACCTCGCGTCCGGCGGCTGCGCCTGACAGCACCTTGATCGTTGCATTGACGTGGCCGAGGTCTGCCGCCTGTGCGGCAGCCGGTGAGGCGCCCGCTGCAACGGGCGGGGGAGCGATGGGCGGCATCACGGCGCCGGCCTTGAGGATCATCGTCTTCTCGAAAGTGGGCCCGGCCACTTCATTGACGTACTTGATCTTGTACTTGCCGATTTCGACGGTGTCGCTGTTTTGCAGCAACTGCTTCTTGACGGCCTTGCCGTTGACGTACGTACCGTTGGTGCTGTTGAGGTCTTCGAGGTACACCTCGTTGCCCGTCATCTGCAGCACGGCGTGCTCGCCACTGACAGCGAGGTTATCGATCACGATGTCGTTGTAGGGCCTACGACCCAGCGTCGTACGGTCCTTGGTCAACTGCACTTCCTTGATGACAACACCGTCGATCGAAACGATCATTTTCGGCATGGCCGGCTCCTGTCTATATAACTTGTTCTAGGCGAACCTAATACCAAAGGCTATTTTCCCAGCATTCTGGAAATCAAGCCGCGCTTTTTCGTGTCGTTGCTTGCCTGCGCCAGCAGCACCGAGATGTTGTCCCGGCCGCCATTGGCGTTTGCCGCATCGATCAGCTGCGCAACCTTCTGCTCCAGCGTCGAGTCGTTGCCCAGTATCTTCGCTATCCCCTCATCATCCACCATGTCCGACAAACCATCCGAGCACATCAGGTAGATATCACCCGGGTCCACCCTGTGTTCGTTGACTTCCAGCAACACAGCATCCTCCACGCCCAGGGCGCGGGTGACGAGGTTCTTGTTGCTGGAGGTCGCGGCCTGCTCGGGCGTGATGAGCCCTGCGTCCATCTGCTCCTGAAGGAGCGAGTGGTCCTTGGTGACCTGCACGAACTCCGTGCCGCGCAGGCGGTAGCAGCGTGAATCGCCAATGTGACCCAGCAGGACTTTGCCATCCTGGAACACGCCCAGCACGAGCGTCGTGCCCATGCCGCTGTACTGCGGGTTCGAATTGGCGGCGTTGAAGATCGACCGATTCGCGTTGTCCACGCAAATCTCCATGGCCCGGCGCACTTCACGTGCATTGGCATGGCGTCCTGCCTGCATCAACCAGCGGCCGAGTTCGGATTTGATGAACGTTGTGGCCATGCCGCTGGCGATTTCGCCGGCGTTGTAGCCGCCCATGCCATCGGCGAGGACGCCTAGGCGCACGTTTTCTTCGAACGTGACCGAGTCTTCGTTGTTTTCTCGAGCCAAGCCCGGATCAGTGCGAATGCAGAACTCGTAATTCATAACTTACCGGGTCGAAGCTCAAGAGCCATTGCCGCTCCCGGAGGAGCCATTGCCGCTCCCGGAGGAGCCGTTACCGCTCCCGGAGGAGCCATTACCACTGCCTGGCGGTCGTTGGAATACATCGGTCTTCAGGAAGTCCGGATCTCCTCCACCCGATTTCTGGCCCGCATCATAGCCGGGCCTTGCTGCTTGCGGATGAGAATCGGCAACGCGAGGCGCTGCTGCGGCAGCAGGTGCCATGATGACCGTCTTGTCCGGATCGGCCGCTGCGGGCGCAGCGGCATTGATCATGCCGGGGCTGAAAGCCGCAGTCTTCTCCGAAGCGCGTGTATTCACTTCGTCGTCCGGGCGCATAACGACACCCTTGGCCTGCGCCTTGACAGCGGAGGTGCTCACGCCCTGCAGGTCGGCCTGCGCGGATCGCAGGTCGGCGGCGAACTGATCGCCGTCCTGGTAGCGCGTCTCGGGCCGCTTCGACAGGGCCAATGCCACGACGTTGGCGAGCTTCTCGGGGATCTCCTTGCGGATGATGCGGATGTCCGGCGCCTCTTCGTTGGCGATTTTGTACATCAACTCCGCCATTGAATCGCCACGGAACGGCAGGACGCCGGTGAGCATCTGGAACAGCATGACGCCAAGCGAATACAGGTCGGAGCGGCCATCCACCTTCTTGCCGGCGATCTGCTCAGGCGACATGAAGCTGGGCGTGCCAAGCACCAGGCCCGTCTTCGTCTTGCTCGAATCGGTGATGCGTGCAATGCCGAAGTCCGTCACCTTCACGGTGTCGCTTTCCATCTCGTACATGATGTTCGCGGGCTTGATGTCGCGGTGCACCACGTTCTGCCGGTGCGCGTATGCCAGCGCTTCGGCCACGCGCGCGACGATCGACAGCACCCTGGGCATCTCCAGCAACTGGCCGTCCTTGCACTGGTCGACCAGGTCCTTGCCCTTGAGGAATTCCATGGCGATGTAGGCCAGGTCATGTTCCTCGCCTGCGTCGAAGATCGTCACGATGTTCTGGTGCTGCAGCCGACCTGCCGTTTCTGCTTCGCGGAAGAACCGCTCGCGTGCATCGGCCAGTTCGTCGCCCTCGAACTCCTGGGACAGCGCCATCGTCTTGATGGCCACCACGCGGCCGATTTTCGGATCCTTGCCGAGGTACACGACGCCCATCGCACCCTTGCCCAGCTCTTTCTCAACCTGATAGCGGCCAAGCATCGGCTTCTCGACAGCGCCGCCATCGAGCAGCATCGTGCCACCGGGATGCGAGCTGCCGCCGCCCAGAATGACTGTCTCTGACAGGTTTTTCGCGCGATTGAGCTTGGATTCGAGGTCTTTGTATTTCTTGTTGTAGGCGGCCATGTGCTCATACACCGCCTGCGCCTTGTTGAACTGCCGCTTGCGCTCGAAGTCGAGTGCGAGGTTGTACAGGTTGTCCATGAGCGAGTCGCCCATCGGCACGCGGCTGAAGCGGTCGAACGCCATGTCCAGCTGGCCCTGCCCCTGCAGTGCCAGGCCCATCATGCGATTGGTTTCGGCCGACTCTTCGTCGGAGCGGACTTTGCCTGCCTCCGTGACCAGGAACCGCTTGGTGGTCACGGCAAGGTGCCCGATCACCAGCAAAGTCGCCGGAAACACCAGTTGCAACCACGTTGAGGCACCGGCCAGGAGCCCGAACTCGGTGCCCAGCAGCACGATGAAAAGTACGGCGGTGATGATGCCGGCCATGCCGGCTGACAGCCGCGGCAAGGCCGCGATGAGATACGCGGCAATGATCAGGAACACGGCAAATGTCGCCATGCCGCCCCAGCCAGGCTGCACGATGAAATGCTCGCTGAGAATGCTCGACGTGATGTGCGCGATCATTTCCACCGGCGTGACAGCGGCATAGCCCGGCACTGGGGACTGCACACCGACGCCAGCGGCCGTGGCGCCAATCAGCACGATCTTGTCGGCGTACTTCGTTGCGGGGATCTTGCCGCTCAGCACGTCATAGAACGAGTCGATGGCAAACGGCGGCTTGCCATCGCGGCCGCGATAGAACTGGGGAAGCATCTTGGCCGCTTCGTCGGTCTTGATTCGAAGCTTGCCGATCTGTACCGATTCGCCGGTGTTCAGCTTGATGTCGGCGGGCGTGAGGTTCAGGCTCTTGAGCGACGCAAGCAGGGCCAGCGACGGCACGGCATTGCCGTCGTAGTTCACCAGCAGTGGCTCGTTGCGCACCGAGCCATCGACATCGTTGAAGAGGTTCAGGTGCCCGATGCCCGCGGCCGCTTCGCCAATGGCGGGAATCGGCTGGGTGGTCCGCAGGGCAGGAATGGAAAAGCCGTTGGTTTCCCGAACCGTGCTCTTGAGCGCGTAGGGCGGCAGCGGCGTGTCGACTTTGCCCTGCGGCTCGCCAAGCTGGAACACGGACGGAATCACAACGTTGCCGGCCTTGCCCATGCTGGCCGCGAGCTGTGCATCCGTGTCGAGCGTTTTCTCGGCTTCGGTGATTGTCTTGCTCAGTGTCTCTGCAATTCCGCCCTGGCCTTCAGGCACCGGTCCGAGCGCTTCTTTGAGCTTGCGAATGAAGACCAGGCCGCGGTCGGTTTGTGGCTCGAAGAAGAAGGTGGTGTTGACGATCGTCTTGGCCTTGGCAGCCGAGAGCTTGTTGATCATGTCGGCATGCACGTCGCGAGGCCACGGCCAGCGCCCGATATTGGCAATGCTCTGGTCATCGATGGCGATCACCGCGATGCGATCGGATGGGGTGCGCCCGCTGCTGGTGCTGCCATAGTCATAGAACCGGCGCTCAAGCGTCTGGATGGAATCGGTCGCGCGGTCGAAAGCGAACACCGCCAGCACCACGAGGACGGCGACAAACCAGTCAGTGCGCCAGAACTGGCCGCGCTTTGCCGATGAAGATGTGCTCACTACCTGCCCCTCGTCCAGACACCACGCCAAAAAAACGCCGTACAACTCCGCAGCATTCCGCCCCTGCCACGCCAGGAAGTGTGCAGGCCTCGCGGGCGACGTTAACAGACGCCCACTGAGCGGACAAGTGACTTTGTCACGTCGTGACTACGATTTGTTGCAAATGAGCACGACCCGCAGAGTGCATGCGCAGTGCGGCTCTCAGCCTGCTTCCGCGCTTTTGCCCGAGCGGGACTGCATAAACTTGCCCAGGCCGACAACGACGACAGCGCCGATTGCGGCGGCTGCATAAACCAGCCAGTGCCTGCCTTCAAGGAAGGGCACAAACACCGCATCGCTGGCGATCGTTTCGCCGCCTACCCAGCCGATGAGCGCTGCGCCGAGCACCACGATGACGGGGAAGCGCTCCATGAGCTTGATCATGAGCGTGCTACCGAAAATCACGAGAGGGATACTGATCGCCAGGCCGAGCACGAGCAGTGTCATGCTGCCTTTGGCCGCTGCCGCCACGGCAATGACGTTGTCCAGGCTCATGACCAGGTCGGCAATCAGGATCGTGCGGATCGCAGCCATCAGGCTGCCATGTTCCTTGGCTTCACCTTCGCCTTCGTCCTCGTCGCCGAGCAGCTGCATCCCGATCCACAACAGCAGCAAGCCGCCAACGATCTGGAGATAGGGCAGTGCCAGCAGTTCAACTGCGACCACTGTCAATGCAATCCGCATGACCACGGCAGCGCCCGAGCCCCAGAAGATGGCCATCTTCTGTTGATGCGGCTGCAGCGAACGGGCCGCCAGTGCGATGACGACTGCGTTGTCGCCTGACAGGATGATGTTGATCCAGATGATCTTGACCAGGCCAATCCAGAAGGCCGACGTCTGCAGCATGTCCATCGCGTTGTTCTCCGTTGTTATCTGACGCGGTCGACGCAACGCCGCGCAACTGGCGCGGCGTGGCGAATCTGGCAGTGTAGGGGCGACAGGCGCCGCCCAGCGTTCGTAATTGTGCTTACGGACGCCGCACCGGCGCCAGCCAGGCGCAAGCCTAGATCAGCGCCTTCAGCAGCTTGGCCATCTCGGACGGATTGCGCGTGACCTTGAAGCCGCACTCTTCCATGATGGCCAGCTTGGCGTCGGCCGTGTCGGCACCGCCGGAGATCAGGGCGCCTGCATGCCCCATTCGCTTGCCAGCTGGCGCAGTCACACCAGCGATGAAGCCGACGATCGGCTTCTTCATGTTGGCCTTGCACCAGCGAGCCGCTTCGGCTTCGTCGGGGCCGCCGATTTCGCCAATCATGATGACGGCATCGGTGTCCGGGTCGTCGTTGAACGCCTTCATCACGTCGATGTGCTTGAGGCCGTTGATCGGATCGCCGCCGATACCGACCGCGCTCGACTGGCCCAGGCCAATCTCGGTGAGCTGCGCGACAGCTTCATAGGTGAGCGTGCCCGAGCGCGAGACAACGCCGATGCGCCCCTTGCGGTGGATGTGGCCCGGCATGATGCCGATCTTGATTTCTTCCGGCGTGATCAGGCCGGGGCAGTTGGGGCCGAGCAAAAGCGTCTTCTTGCCCGTGGCAGCTTCGCGTGCCTTCATCTTGTTGCGCACTTCGAGCATGTCGCGCACCGGGATGCCTTCCGTGATGCAGATGGCCAGGTCCAGCTCGGCCTCCACGGCTTCCCAGATGGCAGCCGCCGCGCCCGCTGGCGGCACATAAATCACCGACACCGTCGCGCCGGTTTGCGACTTGGCTTCCTGCACCGACGCAAAGATCGGGATATCGAAAATCTTCTCGCCCGCCTTCTTGGGGTTCACGCCGGCGACGAAGCAGTTCTTGCCGTTGGCGTATTCCTGGCATTTTTCCGTGTGGAACTGGCCCGTCTTGCCGGTGATGCCTTGCGTGATGACACGCGTGTCTTTATTGATATAGATCGACATGGTGGTTCCTGGTCCTAAGCCGCTTTGACTGCAGCAACAACCTTCTGCGCTGCTTCGGCCATGGTGTCGGCGCTGATGATCGGCAGGCCTGAATCGGCAAGCATCTTCTTGCCCAGCTCTTCGTTGGTGCCCTTCATGCGCACGACGAGCGGAACGTTCAGGTTCGTCGCCTTGCAGGCCGTGATCACGCCCGTGGCGATGGTGTCGCACTTCATGATGCCGCCGAAGATGTTGACCATGATGGCCTTGACCTTCGGGTTCTTCAGCATGATCTTGAAAGCTTCAGTGACCTTCTCCGGCGTGGCACCACCGCCGACGTCCAGGAAGTTCGCCGGCTCTGCGCCGTACAGCTTGATCGTGTCCATGGTCGCCATGGCCAGGCCAGCGCCATTGACGAGGCAGCCGATGTTGCCGTCCAGGCTGATGTACGCCAGGTCGAACTTGCTGGCTTCGATTTCGGCAGGGTCTTCCTCGTCGAGGTCGCGCAGAGCAACGATCTCGGGATGGCGGAACAGCGCATTGGGGTCGAAGTTGAACTTCGCGTCCAGTGCCTTGATGTTGCCGTTGCCTTCCAGGATGAGCGGGTTGATTTCGACCAGGCTCGCGTCGGTCTCCATGTAGACCTTGTAGAGCTTCTTGAGCACATCGACGGCCTGCGCCGTCGAGGCAGCCGGCACGCCGATGCCGTCGGCCAGTTGCTTGCCCTGTTCGTCGGTCATGCCCGCGAGCGGGTCAACAAAGACCTTGATGATCTTCTCGGGCGTGTCGTGCGCGACTTGCTCGATATCCATGCCGCCTTCGCTCGACGCCATGAAGGCGACCTTCTGCGAGGCGCGGTCGGTGACGACCGACACGTAATATTCTTTCTTGATGTCCGCGCCGTCTTCGATGAGGAGGCGACGGACTTTCTGGCCCATCGGACCCGTCTGGTGCGTGACGAGCTGCATGCCGAGAATTTCGCCGGCGAGCTTCTTCACCTCGTCGATAGAGCGGGCGAGCTTGACGCCGCCGCCCTTGCCGCGTCCGCCGGCATGGATCTGGGCCTTCACAACCCAGACTGGCCCACCCAGCTTTTGCGCGGCTTCGACCGCTTCCTGCACTGTGAACGCCGGAATGCCACGAGGCACCGGCACGCCAAAATTGCGCAAGATGTCCTTGCCTTGGTACTCGTGAATCTTCATCAGGCTTCTCTCGAGGAACGGGTTGGAACCGGCAGGCTGCACGCCGACGGTGCGCCCTCAGGGGGCAGCGATGAACTGTATCATGCTGCAACGCACCAAAATTGCGTCTGCCTTACAGTGGCAGTTGCACTTTCTCGACAGGAAAAGAGATGCCCAAGGTCTTCATCGACGGCGAGGCCGGCACCACCGGCCTCCAAATTCGCGAGCGGCTCGCCAGGATGCCGCACATCGAGCTCGTGAGCATTGCGCCCGAGCTTCGAAAGGATGCCGCCGCCAAGCGAGACCTGATGGCCACCGTGGACCTGGTGATCCTGTGCCTGCATGACGACGCAGCGCGCGAGTCGGCCGCAATGATTGACGAGATCGAGCGCACCACGGGCCGCGGCCCGCGCATCATCGACGCATCCACCGCCCACCGCACCGCCGACAACTGGGTCTTCGGATTTCCCGAACTCGCCCCGGGCCAGCGCGAAGCCGTTGCCAATGCCAAGCGCGTGAGCAACCCCGGCTGCTATGCAACGGGCGCGATCGCACTGCTGCGCCCGCTGGTCGATACCGGCATCGTGCCGAAAGACTATCCGCTCGTGCTGCCCGCAGTCAGCGGTTATTCCGGCGGCGGCCGCACCATGATCGAAGCGCATGAAGCAGGCACAGCCCCCGCCTATGAGGTGTACGCACTTGGCCTGATGCACAAGCATGTGCCGGAGATCATGAAGTACACCGGCCTCACGCGCAGGCCCATCTTTATCCCCGCCGTCGCGAACTACCGCCAGGGCATGCTGGTCGAGCTGCCGCTTCACCTCGACACATTGCCGGGCAAGCCCACCATTGCTGATCTGCATGCTGCACTTGCGAAGCACTACGCAGGCAGCGAATGGGTCACGGTGGAGCCGCCGACCGAAGGCGGCAAGCTCGATGCGCTCGCCCTCAACGACACGAACAAGATGGAGTTGCGCGTATTCGGCAACCAGGATTTCAGGCAGGCTGTTGCAGTGGCACGCCTTGATAACCTGGGCAAGGGTGCCAGCGGCGCCGCCGTGCAGAACATGTTGCTGATGCTGGGGCTTTAAGTCCCGCGCTCCAGCCCCTAGAGGTTCAGCCGGTCCGCCAGCTGCGCCTTCAGCCCTGGCATGACCGGCTCCCAGGCGCAGTCCGCCTCTTGGCGCATCAGCAATGCCGAGCGGTACCACGGGCTGTCGCTTCGGCCAACCAGCCAGCGCCAGTCAGGCACATGCGGCAGCAAGATCACGAGCGGCTTGCCCATGCCGCCTGCCAGGTGCGCCACGCTCGTGTCCACACTCACCACCACATCGACGCAGTCGACCAGCGCCGCTGTGTCATCGAACGACTGTAGCGATTCGCCCAGATGCACAACCCCGGCCCGCTGCAACGCAGGCAGGTCTCGATCACGCACTTCGCGCTGCAGGCTCACCAGCTCGCAACCATCGGGAATCCCCTGCAACAAGGTTGCCAGCGCCATCGACCGGTTGGCGTCATTCTTGTGCAGCGTGCCACCCGACCAGACGAGGCCGACGCGCGGCCCGGTGCGTTGCCCCAGACGCGCCTGCCACTGCGCACGTCGCGCAGGGTCGCTGCGCAGATAAGCGTCGGGTGCCGGGATGCTGTCCAACGTTGTGCCGAGCACCGCAGGCAGCCCGAGCAAGGGGCAATGCAGATCGAACGCCGGCAGGGCGCTACCGTCAGCAATCACTGTGCAGCCCGGATCGATACGCGCGCACAGCGTGACGATCGGTGCGGGCACGCGCAACACAACACGACCCGCCATCCGCACCAGCATCGGGATGAAGCGCACGAAATGCAGCGTGTCACCCAGCCCTTGCTCGGCATGGACCAGCAGCGTCTTGGCCGCAAGCGGCTCGCCCGTCCACTTCGGGTGTGTATGAGTGAACTGCGGCAGCGCATCGCGCATCACAGTGGCTTGCCAGCGCCACTCATATTCGCGCCATCCTTCGGCCATGCGGCCCAGCGTGAGCAGGGCCAGGCCTCGATTCCAGCGCAGCGTTGCGTCGTTGGGATCGTTGGCGAGCCCACGCTCGTAGAGTGCGAGCGCTGCGTCGAAGCGGCCCAGCCGCATGCTGGCTGTGCCCGCATCAGCAAGTGCATCAGCAAACCCGGGATGCTGTGACAGCACGCGCTCGCTTGCTGCCAGCGCCTCTTCATTGCGCCCAAGCTCCAGCAGGACTTTCGCCCGCCCATGATGCGCATCCGCCCAGTCAGGCTCGATGGCCAGCGCCGCGTCGATGCTGGCGAGCGCTTCGTCAAAACGTTCAAGGCCATGGAGCGCGCGACCACGTTCAAGTGCCGCGACTGCAAGTGTTGGCTGCAATTGCAGTGCACGTGAAAAACTGGCCTGCGCATCGTCCAAGCGGCCTTCTTGCGCTGCCACTTGCCCCATCAGGAAGTGGGCATCTGCCGAGTTCCCGTCCAGTGCGATCGATCGCTGCAAGCTCTGGCCCGCTGCGCCGGCGTCACCCATCGACAGCAGCCCGAAAGCGTGATTCAGCCAGGAAGTCGCGTCGGCTGGCGCGATCTCGCAGGCACGGGCGTAACAGGCCGTGGCTTCGGCCACGCGCCCCTCACTCAACAAGGCGTTGCCCTGCGAGCGCAACGCCGCTGCATCAACTGGTTGATTCACCGAAATGATTGTAGGCAGCGCAGGTCAATCGACTGCGACGCGCGCACGCTTGAGCACGCGCGCCACCACCTCGCCGCTAAAGCCGCGCGACACCAGAAACCGCACCTGCTTGGCGCGAGCCGCTGCATCTGCCGCCGGCTCGCCGAACCTGCGCTCCCAGATCTCGCACGCCCGCTCGAACTCTGTTGCCTGCAGCCCCGCAACAGCCTGCCGCACGAGGTCTTCGGCCAGCCCCTTGCCCTGCAGTTCCTGGCGGATGCGCATGGCACCCAGCTTGCCGGAGCGCCTGTGCACCACGGAGTCAGCGGCGCGCTGGTCGTCGATGAAGCCCTTGGCCTGCAGGTCGTCGAGCACCCGGCGCAGCTGGCCGGGCGCTTCTTCATGCGGTGCCAGCTTGCGCTCGAGCTCGGCGCGCGCGTATTCACGGCCTGACAACAGGCGCAGCGCGCGGCCCTTGAGGGAAAGCGGTGGACGCGGCCCCATCGGCCTTTACTTCGCCTTGGCTTCAGCCTTGGTGTCGGCCTTGGGTTCCCCCGATTCCACGTCTGCGGGCAGCAGCGGAATACCCAGCTCTTCGCGCACCTTGTTTTCGATTTCGCGGGCCAGCTCGGGGTTCTCGCGCAGGAATTCGCGCGCGTTGTCGCGGCCCTGGCCGATCTTCTCGCCGTTGTAGGCATACCAGGCGCCGGATTTTTCGAGAATGCGCGCGTTCACGCCCATGTCGATGATTTCGCCGTGGCGGCTGATGCCTTCGCCGAACAGGATGTCGAATTCCGCCGTCTTGAAGGGCGACGCCACCTTGTTCTTCACGACCTTGACCTTGGTTTCGTTGCCGATGGCCTCTTCGCCCTTCTTGATCGTGCCGGTGCGGCGGATGTCCAGGCGCACGGAGGCGTAGAACTTCAGCGCGTTGCCGCCGGTCGTCGTTTCGGGCGAGCCGAACATCACGCCGATCTTCATGCGGATCTGGTTGATGAAGATGACCATGCAGTTGGTCTTCTTGATGGTGGCGGTGAGCTTGCGCAGCGCCTGGCTCATCAGGCGCGCCTGCAGGCCGGGCAACGAGTCGCCCATTTCGCCTTCGATTTCGGCCTTGGGCGTGAGCGCGGCGACCGAGTCGACCACGATCAGGTCCACCGCGCCGGAGCGCACCAGGCTGTCAACGATTTCCAGCGCTTGCTCGCCCGTGTCGGGCTGGCTGATCAGCAGGTCGGACAGGTTCACGCCCAGCTTTTGCGCGTACTGCACATCCAGTGCGTGCTCCGCGTCGATGAAGGCGCACTGGCCGGCCTGGCGCTGCATCTCGGCGATGACTTGCAGCGTGAGCGTGGTCTTGCCCGACGATTCCGGGCCGTAGATTTCGATCACGCGGCCACGGGGCAGGCCGCCGACGCCCAGCGCGATGTCCAGGCCCAGCGAGCCGGTGGAGACAACCTGGATGTCCTCGAGCTTCTCGCCCTCGCCCAGCCGCATGATCGTGCCCTTGCCGAACTGCTTGTCGATCTGGGCGAGCGCTGCCTGCAGTGCCTTGGCCTTTTCGCTATCGCCACCAATGCGGGTACCCTTGACTTGAGCGTCCATGTTCGAAATCTCCTTGTGAATCAATGATCTATGTGCGCCTCATCCAGTGGTTGTTTAAACAGGCTGGATGCTTGACCAGTACTTTAACGCGGCTCATTACGGGAAGTAAACGTGTTTTTTCGTCAGTTTACCTTACGATATTCAGATGGCAAATCCCGAGATTCATGACGACGCGTGGCGCCTCACGCACCTGGGCCGGCTGCTCGGCCACGCGGCCCGCCGTTTCGACGCGCGCGTGCTGGAACTCATGGCCCACGACATCGACGTGCCGCTCGCGCTGGCCAACCTGGCCGCACGCGCGCAGGTGAGCGCAGCACACATCCACATTACCCGGCACGTGGCGATAGAGGGCACGCGCCTGACAGACCTTGCCCAGCGCGCCGGCATGACCAAGCAAGCCATGGGCGACCTGGTGGACCAGTGCGAAGCATGGGGCCTGGTCGTGCGCGAAGCAGACCCGCACGACAGCCGCGCGCGCCTCGTCAAGTTCACTGCAGCCGGCCTCGCGTGGCTGCAGGCCTTCAAGAGCGCGATCAAGCAGGCCGAAGACGAATTCCGCAGTGAAGTCGGCAAGGACGTGGCCACGGTGGTGGCGATTGGCCTTGAAGCCTACGCAGGCGTTGAAGGCGTGCGCGACGCGTAAGCGCGGGTGGCCTTGCACCTTCAGGTGCCTACAATGAAATCAACAATAAGGAGACAGCGATGCGGATTCTGATCGCCGAAGACGACCAGGTACTCGCCGACGGCCTGCTGCGCTCGCTGCGCGCTTCGGGCGCAGCCGTCGATCACGTCGCAAGCGGCACCGAGGCCGACGCAGCCCTGCTGACCAACAACGAATTCGACCTGCTCATTCTTGACCTGGGCCTGCCGAAGATGCACGGCCTGGAAGTGCTGCGCAAACTGCGAGGCCGCGGCTCCTCGCTGCCCGTGCTGATCCTCACTGCGGCCGACGCCATCGAAGAACGCGTGAAGGGCCTCGACTACGGCGCCGACGACTACATGGCCAAGCCGTTCAGCCTGCAAGAGCTCGAAGCGCGCGTGCGCGCCCTCACGCGGCGCGGCATGGGCGGCACCAGCAACACCATCAAGCACGGCCCGCTTGTGTACGACCAGGCGGGCCGCGTCGCCACCATCGACGGCAAGATGGTCGAGCTGTCGGCGCGCGAGCTGGGCCTGCTCGAAGTGCTGCTGCAACGCGCAGGCCGGCTCGTGAGCAAAGACCAGCTCGTCGAGCGCCTGTGCGAATGGGGCGAAGAGGTGAGCAACAACGCCATCGAGGTGTACATCCACCGCCTGCGCAAGAAGATCGAGAAAGGCCCGATCCGCATCGCCACCGTGCGCGGCCTGGGCTACTGCCTTGAGAAGATTGCAGGTTGAGCGTTGAGCGTGCGGCGTCAAGCGAAAGCCCACGAATGCATTCACGCCAAACCCCCAACGCTGAACGTCCAACCGCCCCATGAAGATTTTTCAGCGCGAGCAGCGTTCGCTCTTCGGCGAGATCCTCGACTGGATGCTCACGCCTTTGCTGCTGCTGTGGCCGGTGAGCCTGGCGCTCACGTGGCTGGTCGCGCAAAGCATCGCCGGCAAGCCGTTTGATCGCGCGCTGGAATACAACGTGCAGGCACTGGCGCAGCTCGTCACGGTGCACCAGCAGCGAGTGACGTTCAACCTGCCACAACCGGCGCGCGAGATCCTGCGCGCTGACGACTCCGACCAGGTCTATTACCAGGTGCTCGGCCCCCGCAGCGAATTCCTGTCGGGCGAGCGCGACTTTCCGCGGCCGCCGGACGAAGAGCAGCCGCGCGTCGGCGAAGTACGGCTTCGCGACGACGAGATGCGCGGACTCGACGTGCGCGTGGCCTACACCTGGGTCAAGCTCGACGTCGCAGGCGCGCCGTCGCTCGTGCAAGTGGCTGAAACGCGCGAGAAGCGCTCCGTGCTCGCCACGGAAATCATCAAGGGCGTGATGCTGCCCCAGTTCGTGATCCTGCCGCTGGCGGTGCTGCTGGTGTGGCTCGCGCTGGTGCGTGGCATCAAGCCGCTGTCGCAACTCGAAGAGCGCATTCGGGCGCGCAAGCCCGACGATCTCTCACCGCTGGACGACAAGGCGGTGCCGCTCGAAGTTGCGCCGCTCGTGTCATCAGTGAACGACCTGCTCACGCGCCTGAAAGACTCGATCGCGACACAAAAGCGCTTCCTCGCCGACGCGGCGCACCAGCTGAAAACCCCACTCGCGGGTCTGCGCATGCAGGCCGACCTGGCGCAGCGCGAAGGCTTCAACGAAGAGGACCTGAAGCAGTCGCTCAAGCAGATCGGCCGCTCGAGCATTCGTGCGACGCACACGGTCAACCAGCTGCTCGCACTGGCGCGTGCTGAAAGCAGTGGCCAGCACATCGCGTTCCAGCCATGCGACGTGGCGCAGATCACCATGGAGGCCGTGCAGGACTTTGTTCCGCGCGCGATGGACAAACACATCGACCTGGGCTATGACGGCGCGCAGCCGCGCACAGAAGGCGTGACGCTGCAAGGCAACCCGACCCTGATCAAGGAAATGGTGCGCAACCTGCTGGACAACGCGCTGAGCTACACGCCGTCCAGCCCCGAGCATCCCGGCGTCATCACCGCACGCGTGCTCGCCGACCCGTTCGGCCACGTGCTGGTGCTGCAGGTGGAAGACTCAGGCCCCGGCATTCCCGAAGCCGAGCGCGAACTCGTGTTCCAGCCGTTCTACCGCGCACTCGGAACGAACGTCGATGGATCGGGGCTGGGCCTGCCCATCGTCCTGGAGATCGCGCGCCAGCACAACGCAGAAATCACGCTCGAAGATGCGCGGCCCGGCCAGGTGCCGCCCGGCACGCGCATGGTGGTGCGCTTCGTGGTGGACGCGGCCTAGGACTTGCAGGCGCGCAAAGCCTTGCCGGCAAGCGCCGTCTTCAAGTCTTCGAGCCTGGGCCGCAACTCGTCGTCGACGGCCGGCAGCTTGAGCAACTGGCCCTTGATCTCGCCGCGCTCTTGCACTACCTTGGCGGTGTGCACGCCGCGCTTGTTGAGAATGTCGAGCTGCCTGGTCGCCTCGGCCTGCGACGCATAGCCGCCCAGTGACACGCCAGGCTCCAGCGTGGCGTTCTGCAATGCTTCGAAGGGCACGCCCAGGCCGCGCAGCTCGGCCTTCTTCTTGGCCATCATTTCCACGTTCGGGTACTTGCCCATGTAGACGATCCAGCGCGGCGGCTCGACGCCCGCCTCGAATGTCCATACCGTGGCGGGCCACGCCTGGAGCTCCTGCTTGACTACCGCGATCTGCCGGTCGTCCAGCGGGCCGGCCATCAAGCACTCGGGGGGGCGGGGCGGCGGCGTGTTCTCGATGCGGCGCGCCTCGTCGGCGGATAGCAGGCGGATCGCCTCGGGCTTGATCTGTTGCGCCAGCCGCTGCGGCTCGGCTTGCTGTGCGGGCGCAATGCCCCAGTCGGCCAGAAAGCCGTGGGCCCACGCAAAGTAGGCCGCATTGGCAAGCATCAGGGCAAGGACCAGGAGTCGCAACATGGACAGTCAAATTTCCTGGGAACAGATCTTCGGCTCAGGCGACGGGCCGCACGCTCACCTCTGAGCTGGTGATAGCCTGCATGCCGCCCGCAGTATGCACCAGCAGTGCACCGCGCTCACTCGTGCCATGCGCCGTGCCTGTTGTGCCGTCGCTCAGGGTAACGTGCCGGTCGCGCAACGCATCGCGCGCGTCGAATCGCGCCTGGAAAGCAGCAAAGCCGGCTTGCTGGAATGCAAGCGCCGTTTGCACCAGCGGCAGCGCCACCCGTGCCAGCGCCTGCGGAGCGTCGATCCCCGGCAGCACTTCACGCAAATGGGCCGGCGGCGTCGAAAGCCCGTCAGCAGCGCGCCCGGCGATATTGATGCCCACGCCGATCACGGCGTAGCGCGGCGCGTCCCGCGATTGCGTGAAGCTGGCCGTCTCAATCAGGATGCCCGCCAGCTTGCGGTCAGCCAGCCACAAGTCGTTGGGCCACTTCAGGCGGATCGCAGGATGCAGGCTTTCTGCAAGGCTTGCACCCACCGCCAGCGACAAGCCCGACCAGTCAGCGGGCGCGAGTTCCAGGCCCAGTGAAAACGTCAGTGAGTCCCCGGCTGCGCTGTGCCAGTCACGCCCCAGCCGGCCGCGCCCTGCGGTTTGCTGTTCAGCGACAAGCAGCACCGGCTCGGTCTGCCCTGCGCGCGCGCGGCGCATCAGCTCGGTGTTGGTGGAGCCGATATGCGGAAGGACTTCGACCGTGAAACCGGGCAGCACCGGCGCAATCGCCTCCCAGAGCGCCTCGCCCTGCCAATTCATTGGCTACTTCTTCTTTTTCTTCTTGGGCTTGTCTTTGGGCGCGAGCAGCGTGCCACGGCACTTCTTGGCGCCGCACCAGCAGGGGTATTCGGCCAGGAGCTTCTTGGTGTACTTCGCGTCGATGATCAGGCCGTAGTCGTAGCTGAGCTCTTCGCCCGGCTCGATGTTGCGCAGCGCCTTGATGAAGACACGGCCGCCTTCCTCGTCGGCTTCGCAATTGGGCTTGCACGAATGGTTGATCCAGCGCGCCGAGTTGCCGCCCACAGCCGCATCGATCACGTGCTTTTTGTCGATGTGGAAGAAAAAAGTGTGATTGGGATCGGCCGGGTCGTGCGGATGGCGCTTTTGCGCCTGCTTCCAGGTGATGACTTCGCCGATGTATTCGATGATCGTCTCGCCCTCGGCGAGTGGGGCGATGGCAAATACCCCTTTGCCGTGCACGCCGGAGCGCCTGACCTGGATGCGAGTACCCTTGCGCCGCGCACCAGTTGCAGTTTCCAGCCCATCCGCAAGGGAACCTATCGCTGCTTTATCGCCCATGTCGAAAAACTCTGTTAATTTGAATGTGCACACATGCGCGCGTGCGTGCGCGTGAGGAACGGGGATTGTAGGGTCATGACCAAGACGTTAGTTATTGCAGAGAAACCATCGGTGGCGCAGGACATCGTCCGCGCCCTTGCGCCTGTTGCGGGCAAGTTCGACAAACACGACGAATACTTCGAGAGCGAGAAGTACGTTGTCACGAGTGCCGTGGGCCACCTCGTGGAGATCCAGGCGCCGGAGGAATTCGACGTCAAGCGCGGCAAGTGGAGCTTTGCCAACCTGCCCGTGATACCGCCGTACTTCGACCTGAAGCCGGTGGACAAGACCAAATCGCGCCTGAACGCCGTGATCAAGCTTGCCAAGCGCAAGGACGTCACGAGCATCATCAACGCATGCGACGCGGGCCGTGAAGGCGAGCTGATCTTCCGGCTGATCGAGCAGTTCGCGGGCTCCACGCGCGCAGGCAAATTCACGCCACTGGGCAAGCCCGTGAAGCGCTTGTGGTTGCAATCGATGACGCCGCAGGCCATACGTGAAGGTTTCGAGCAGTTGCGCTCCGACAAGCAAATGTCGGGCCTTGCCGATGCGGCGCGCTCGCGCTCGGAGGCCGACTGGCTGGTCGGCATCAACGGCACGCGCGCCATGACGGCGTTCAATTCGCGCGACGGCGGCTTCTTCCTGACCACCGTGGGCCGCGTGCAAACGCCAACGCTCGCCGTGGTGGTCGAGCGTGAAGAGCAGATTCGCAAGTTCGTCAGCCGCGACTACTGGGAAATCCACGCAACATTCCTGGCCGAGGCCGGCGAGTACCAGGCCAAGTGGTTCGACACAAAGTGGAAGAAGAACGCCGACGACGCTGAGCAGCGCGCCGACCGCCTCTGGAACGAGCGCGATGCGCTGGCCATCGCCGATGCGGTGCGCGGCAAGGCAGCGACCGTCACTGAAGAATCGAAGCCGACGACGCAAGCCTCGCCGATGCTGTTCGACTTGACCTCGCTGCAGCGCGAGGCCAACGGCCGCTTCGGCTTCTCTGCGAAGACCACGCTCGCGCTCGCGCAGAGCCTGTATGAGCGCCACAAGGCATTGACCTACCCGCGTACCGATTCGCGCCACCTGCCCGAAGACTATGTGGCCGTCGCGAAGAAGACGATGGAGACGCTGGCCACCAGCGGCATGAAGCACCTGGAGCCGTTTGCGAAGCAGGCGGTGAAAGAAAACTACGTCAAGCCAAGCAAGCGCATCTTCGACAACAGCAAGGTGTCGGATCACTTCGCGATCATCCCCACACTGCAGGCACCCACCGGCCTCTCGGATGCCGAGCAGCGGCTGTACGACCTGGTCGTCAAACGCTTTCTCTCGGTGTTCTTCCCCAGCGCCGAATTCATGGTCACCACGCGCATCACGCAGGCGGTTGGCCACAGCTTCATGACATCGGGCAAGGTGCTCGTCAAGCCGGGCTGGCTCGCCATCTGGGGCAAGGAAGCCGAAAGCGAGAAGACGGCGGACGAAGACAGCAAGACGCTCGTTGCCGTCAAGCCCGGCGAGATGGTGCGCGCCGAAGTTGTCGAAGCGCGCGGCCTGAAAACGCGGCCGCCCGCACGCTACTCCGAAGCGACGCTGCTCGGCGCGATGGAAGGCGCGGGCAAGATGGTCGAAGACGACGAACTGCGTGAGGCCATGCAGGAAAAAGGCCTGGGCACACCGGCCACACGCGCCGCGACCATCGAAGGCCTGATCAACGAGAAGTACATGTTCCGCGAAGGCCGCGAGCTCATCCCCACGGCCAAAGCATTCCAGCTGATGACGCTGCTGCGCGGCCTGGGCGTCGAAGAGCTTTCCAAGCCCGCGCTCACCGGCGAGTGGGAATACAAACTCTCGCAGATGGAGCACGGCAAGCTCTCGCGCGATGCGTTCATGCTCGAGATCGCAGAGATGACGAAGCACATCGTCAAGAAGGCCAAGGAATACGACCGCGACACGGTGCCCGGCGACTACGTGACGCTCGGCACGCCGTGCCCGAATTGCGGCGGCATCGTCAAGGAAAACTACCGCCGCTACACCTGCACCGGCAAGTCCGGCACGGGCGAAGACGCATGCGGCTTCTCGTTCGGCAAGACGCCTGCGGGCCGCACATTCGAGATTGCTGAAGTCGAGCAACTGCTGCGCGACAAGCAAGTCGGCCCGCTCGAAGGCTTCCGCTCCAAGGCAGGCTGGCCGTTCACGTCGGAAATCATTTTGAAGTTCAGCGACGAAGACAAGAACTGGAAACTTGAATTCGATTTCGGCGATGAGCAAGACCCGGCCGAGACAGGCGAGCTGATCGACTTCTCTGCGCAGGAGTCCCTTGGCGCGTGCCCGAAGTGCGGCGCACGCGTTTTCGAATTCGGCAAGAACTACGTCTGCGAAAAATCAGTGCCGACGGCTGCGCAGGCCACACCCAGCTGCGACTTCAAGACGGGCCAGGTCATCTTGCAGCAACCCGTAGCACGCGAGCAGATGCAAAAGCTGCTGGCCACCGGCAAGACCGACCTGCTCGACAAGTTCGTGTCGATGCGCACGCGCCGCGCCTTCAAGGCCTTCCTGGCCTACAACAAGGACGAAGGCAAAGTGACGTTCGAGTTCGAGCCGCGCACGAGCAAATTTCCGCCACGCAAAACGGCTGCTGGCAAAATGCCGGCGGCCAAAGTACCGGCAGCAAAATCCGCCGCCGGAAAAACAACCGCGAAACCCGCATCCAAGAAAGCATCTGTGAACCAAGCTGTACCCGCTAAAAAAGCCGCCGCACCCAAAGCCGCCAAAACGCCGAAGCCCGGCAACCTCGTGCCCAGCACCGAACTCGCCGCCGTGATCGGCACCGGCCCCTACGCCCGCACTGAAGTCATCAAGCTGCTGTGGGACTACATCAAGGCCAACGGCCTGCAGGACACGAAGGACAAGCGCTCAATCAACGCCGATGCCAAGCTGCTGCCCATCTTCGGCAAGCCGCAAGTCACGATGTTCGAGCTGGCGAAGGTGGTTGGCCCCCACCTGAAGTGATCTGAGCTGATCACGCCACGGGGTCCGGCAAACGCCGCAACCCCGTGAGGCTTGAGGCGAAGATCGCCCAGGCCTGCAACGCGAAACCCGCCAGCGCGAGCCACAGGCACGCTGGCTCACCCCACGTAGCACCGACGAAGCCGCCTAGCGCGGCGCCGATCGGTCGCGCGCCTGCGTTTGCCGCGAGAAACACCGACGACACACGGCCCAGCATCGCCGACGGCACCACGCTCTGGCGCAGCGTTGTGGACGTGATCGTCCAGATGATTGGCCCTGCGCCGAACAAGAAGAACGACGCAGCCGCGAGCACGCCTGTCGGCATGAACAGCGTCGCCACCATCACGGCAGCAGCCAGCACCGACATGGCCGGCCCGAACTGGATGGCGCGGCCGAACGGCATTGCGCCGACGATGCGCGTGGCACTCAGCGCGCCGAGCACCATGCCTGCGCCATAGCAAGCCAGCGTGACACCAACGGCCTGCGCGCTCAAGCCCAGCGCACGCACCGCATAGGGCACATAGGCAGCCTGCAACACGAACCACGAGATGTTCCACGCAATGCCCGTGAGCATCATGGGCCGCAGGAACTGCTGGCGCCACACGAATCGCGCGCCATCGCGAATTTCCAGCAGCGGATGTCGCGGCGCCGCAGCGGGCCGCGACGGCTCCACCAGCCGCCACAGCAACGCAACCGCCGCTGCAGACAACACGCTAGCGAGCACGAACGCCGCAGGCGCACCCGCCCATGCAACCAGCGCACCCGCCAGCGCAGGCCCGCCTGCATACGCTGCGCTGCGCGCGAGTTCGAGCCGCCCATTGGCGCGCGCGAACAATTCGCGTGGCACGAGCGCCGGTACGAGAGCTGGCGCAGCCACGCTGAAGCCAACAGTGCCGATCGCGCCGATGAACCCCAAGATCGCCAGACCCGTGATCGACAGCGCGCCCGTCACCACCATCGCGAGCAACGCAAAGAGCGACAGCGCGCGCAGGCATTCTGCCAGCAGCATCAGCTTGCGACGCGGCATGCGGTCTGCCGCCAGCCCGAGTGGTATCGACAGCAACAGGAAGGGCAGTGTCTGCACCGCAGCGAGCGTGCCGATCTCGCCGGGGCCGGCACCCAGCGCCAGCACAGCGACGATGGGCACGGCGGCCAGGCTCAATTGCTCGGCGGACTGTGCGGCGAGGTTCGACCAGGCCAGGGCGATGAAAGGACGCGGAAATTGATTGGTCATCTGGTTCATTGAAAGCAACGCCATGGTGCCTGTACCCGCCGCACCACGCTGGCCATTTTCGGACGCGCCTTTTCGGCCAGCGCTTGCGTCCATCTTCGCCATAATGATTTCGCGCCCGACTCGCCGGGCGACCAGGAGTAGAGACGATGGCTGCAAGAGTGATCTGCCTGTCCCGCGCGCTGAGCGCAGGCGCCGACGAAGTCGCCGCGCTCGTAGGCCAGGAACTGGGCTTTCGCTGCGTCGATGAAGAGATCATTGCGCGCGCCGCCGAACGCCAGAACCTCGACCCGGAAGAAGTCGCCAACGCAGAGCGGCGCAAGTCATTCCTCGCGCGCCTCTTCGAAGACGTCGCGCTCGGTGCAGGCATGGCCGGCTACGGCAGCGGCTACGTGACCGACCCTGGCGTGATGCCGCCGCGCAGCGAGCGTTTGCGCAGCCTCATTCGCGAAGCGATTGTCGAGACAGCGGAGCAGGGCAACGTCGTGATCGTGGCGCATGCCGCCTCATACGCATTGGGCGGGCGCGACGATGTGTTGCGCGTGCTGGTTACCGGCTCACCGCACATCCGCGCCAAACGCCTTGCTGATGCAGGCACACACACGCATGACGCAGCCGCCGAAGAAATCCGCCAGAGCGATGCAGCGCGGGCTGACTACCTCAAGCGCTTCTACGAGGTCGATCGCGAGTCGCCTGAGCACTACGACATCTCGATCTCGACCGATGCGCTCACGCCCGCGCAGGCGGCAGCGGCCATCGTGAGTTTTGCGCGGTCATTGCGCGCGTAGCGCGGCCAGCTGCGCGGGCTGCGGCATGAGAAAGCGCCGCACGGCTCCTACGGTTCCCACGGGGTCTTCCTCCTGGGGCAGATGGCCCAGCTCCTCAAACATCACCAGCTGCGAACCTGCAATTGCTCGCGCGAAACGCTGCGCACATTCGGGCGGCACGACGCGATCTTTGCCGCCCCACAGAATCAATGTCGGAACGTGAATGTCCTTGAGGCGGGCGACGTCACCGGTGTAGCCCTGCTCAATGCGGCGCACAAGCGCCTGACGATTCCCCGCGCGCAAGGCCATGGCCTCATACAGGTCCACCAAAGCCGGCGTGACCCTGGAAGGATCCCCGTAGACATCTTTCAGGCTGCGCTCGACCACGGCCCGCGGCAATGTGTATTGCGACACAAAGCGCAGGACGGGCGTTGCCGCAAGCCGGAAGCCAAGCGGTGTCGTTTGTACCGCCTTGAACGACTCTGGCGCAAACCCACTGGCGTCCACCAGAATCAAGCCGTCCACACGCCCGGGCATTGCCAGTGCCACTGACCATGCAACCTGGCCACCGAGGGAATTGCCGCCAATCACAAAGCGATTCACGGCGAGCTTGTCCATTGCCGCGCGCACGAACACGACGTAGGCCTCAGCCGAGTAATCGTTGGCGGCGCTGGGCCCCGTGAGCCCGAACCCCGGCAAGTCGATGCGGATGACGCGGCGGTTCGTACCAAGCGCTTCGACCCAACCCTGCCACGTGTGCAAGCTGGCTGACGTGCCGTGGAGCAGAACAATGGGCGATGGGTCATCGCGCTGGCCTTCATCGCGCAGGTGCACTTGCAGGCCATTGACATCCATGAACTGGGACGGCGCCTGTGCCCATCGCGCCTTAAGCTCGTCCAGCGGCCGGTCAGGCGTCCAGGCCATCCAACAGATCGCTCCCAGCAAAAGCAGCAGGGCAGCGGCAGCCAAAAGCCGATGTATGGGTCGCGTCATGCTTGAGCCCCGCCCTCAGCACGCCCAACGATCAGGTCATTGAGCGCAAGGCGGTGCGAGCGGCTCTCGCAAAGGGTGGAGCGCGGCCGGCCAAGGCGGCCCATGAACACAAGCGTTTCGACCGGAGCGCCTGTGACCTCTTGCACTCGCTCGCCAAGCCGGGCCGCCTTTCCAATCAGACTGCGCGATCGAGTAAACGGCGTGCCCGCGCGCCCGTAGGTGGCGAATGCCAGCGGGGCAACACTGGGCTGCATGGCGAGCCCCAGACTCGTGGCGGTCAACCAGAAGCGCTGAATGCGCTCACCAGCGCGCAGCAATTCTTCGATCGAAGGCGTGGTCGTAGCACCGCTGCGCCGGCCAATGGTGAAGTGGCCTGCACACGAGAGCCCCGGCACCATATCGAGTTCGAGCTGAGCCAGACCAGTGCCGCCACCAAAACGGTTCATGAAATCGACTCGCGACCAGGACGCCATGGCCCAACGCATGATCGTGGCAGTCACTTTGTTGACGCCAATGGCGGTGCTCGGCATGCCATACAGGCTGAACCGGCGCTCCCAGTCAATGACCCGGCGATGCACTTCGTACGCCTCAGGAGCACGCAGGCGGATGTCGGTTGCTCGTGCGCCAAGCCGGGCAACAGCCCAGCGGCCCTGCCAGCTTTCGAAGAAGGTGAGCTTGAGCTCGGGCCCCAGTGCTTGCTCCAACGCTGCTTTATGGCGCTCGTTCAGCGCGTCGCGACGATAGGGCGTTCGGTCCACCGACCTGACTTTGAGGAACCCCAGCAAGGGGTCCGCACGCACAGAAGCATCCTGCGGCAAATGCACATCGAGTTCAAGCTGTAGCGGGCCTGCGCCGCCGGTCTGCGCACGTGTGCAGCTCCAGGTCATGCCCCGCCCAAACGCACTTGCAGCAATCCTCAGCGATTCCAGCAGAAAGCCTGCGCCAAGCACGACAGCCTGGCCGTTGTTGTATTCGTAGATGTTGCCCACCTCTGACTCAATGAGCACCGTGACCCGGTCATCGCTCTCGATGCGGAAACGCCATGGTTGGCTGTTGTCTCCGCTCGGCGCCCACCTGGCCAGAGCGAGGATGGCCTCGATTTCCGAATGCGTGGACACAGCTCGATCTGAACTTCCCCGCACTGCCTCGCGAGGCAGCGCACGCATGGCAGACAGGCCGATCATCTGGCGTAGCCTTTGAAGTGGATTGCGCGCCCCGCCGCGCAGCTTGCCCTTCACCCAGGCCCCTCGGTATGCGTCAAACTGGTGATACCAGGGCGCTGCGTGGACACCACCGCGCCCCAGAAGGATTCGCAGCACCTCAACGCCAATCACACCCGCACACATCTGGCACGCCATGCCGGTGGAAGGGGTGCGCTTGCCCACAAGATCAACGCGGCTGCGGTCAGCGAGATACGTGCGATGCAGCCCCTTAGGTGCGAGACCCACGAGGAAGTTGACGTACTGCTGCTCGATGGGCCGCCCGTTCAGGCCGAAATATTGCTCGAACGTCATACCCCCAGGCATGAAGACAAGATAGGCCGCGCCCATCCCGATTGGCGCAGCCGTCACAGCGGGAATGCCGAGTTCCGCGCAGCGGGCAAACACCCGGGCACGCATGTCAAGCACGAAGAAGTCGAACCCATCGACAAAGAGATCCACGCCGTCGAGGAACTCGTCGATGTTTTCCTGCGTGACGCCTTGCTCGAAGCGTCGAATCTGCGCGGTGGGGTTGATGTCAAGCGCCATGTCGGCCATGACCTCCACCTTCGGTCGGCCCTGCGACGATGTACTCGCACCAGCTTGCCTGTTGGTATTGACGGTATCAAACACGTCCATGTCGGCGACGTGAAACTTGCCAATGCCCAGCCGCGTGAGCGCAAGCAAATGCGCCCCGCCAACGCCGCCCATGCCCGCGATGGCCACGCGCTTCGATCGCAGCATCTGCTGCTCCCACTCGGTGACCCATCCGAGGTTGCGGCTGAACGCTTCGTCATAGTCAAAGCCTGTGGCGCGCGAGACCGCCAGCGCTTCAACGGGTGGATTGCGGCTCATGCGCCGGCACTCGCAGCGACGCTGCTGGGCGACCGCAAGGCACCACCTGTGGACTCGCCGGGCACCAGCGGGTTGGGCCAAATCCTCCCGTGGTCCGTCAGGAACTCCCACACGTCGGGCCGCTGAGCCTGCACGCCACTTAGCAAAGTGGTGATATCTGCCCAACAAGGCTGCCGCAGCCCGTGGTGTTCGACAAGCCCGCCCAACCGATTGAAGTGGACGCCGAAGCGCGACAAATGACGCAGCAGGGCTGGCTCCATCACCGCAACGACATGGGTCATACCTTCCTGCGCGGGCATTTCTATCGAGGCTCTGATAAGTGCGAGCGGCAGGCAAAGAAGCGTCGTGCGCCATTCCTCTGGCGACAGGTCAGCCTCCGGCCCCTGGGTCGGCGTGTGGTGCCGAATACTCTTGACGACCGCAAAGCGCGAGACCTCACAGGTGGTCTCAATTGGGAACGGCACAGCCTCACCGCGCCCCAGCGATGGCACCAGCGTCTCGATCGGAAGCAGGCGGCGGCGCCCCCCGCCTTGTGGCAACACAATGCGCACGGTGCCAATCGGGTTGCCCGTCGAACGGTGAGTCAGCACCGAATGAACAGCATGCTCGTCGTAGGTGTCCGTTTCAAACCCGTCGGCGTGCTCGGTGGGATCTTCGAAGTGGTTGTCAACGCAGTAAGCCTGGAACCGCACCCGATGACACGCCAGGCGCTGGCGCAAGCCGCGCGCCACCGAGCAATCGAAGACGTCGTCGAAGTGTTCGAGACCCGTACTCGCCGTAGGCAAAGGATTCGAGGGAAGAACGCCCGCAACATTTGTGTGAGCTCGCGCTTGCGCCAGTATCAAGTCCGTGTGAGTCATTGCCTGCTCCTGTGTTACGAGGGTGGGTAACTCAGCCATGCAAGCTGTTGCGGCCAGTCAAAGTCGCGAGACGTTCATCTGGAGGCGAGTTAAGACTATTCACTACTGCGTCTATTCATTGCTACGTCTATTCACTACGACGCCCGCAGCCGGGCTTTATGAACGCCGCGATGACATCGCCGGGTCTTCGTAGCATCATCCGAAGCCTTGTTCCAACCGAGGAGACATCCATGAAGACAACCTTGCTCGCAGCGGCGCTCACCGGCGCCGTCACGCTCGCCCATTCCGCCGGCTTCACGCTCGAGAGCCCGGACATCAAAGCCAATTCGATGATCGACAAGAAGTTCGAAGCGAACGTGTTCGGCTGCACCGGCGAGAACAAGTCGCCGGCCCTGAAGTGGAGCGGCGCGCCGAAAGACACGAAGAGTTTTGCCGTCACGGTGTACGACCCTGACGCGCCTACCGGTTCAGGCTTCTGGCACTGGTTCGTCTACAACATCCCGGCCAGCGTGACGGAGCTGCCCGCCAATGCGGGCGCTGCCGGAGGCGCGAACTTGCCCAAGGGTGCCAGCCAGAACCGCATCGACTATGGCTTCGCAGCGTGGGGCGGCCCGTGCCCGCCACAAGGCGACAAGCCGCACCGCTACATCTTCACCGTGCACGCGCTCAAGACCGACAAGCTCGATCTCGGCGCCGACACGACAGCCGCCGTCGCTGGCTTCATGACGAACGCCAACACCATCGGCAAGGCGAGTTTCACGGCGAAGTACGGGCGGGCGAAGTAAGTCTGTCTTCATCGTCGGGGGCGGCAAATCGGTGTGCGTGTTTGTTGTGCTCTCGTTTGCCGGGGGTAGCAAATCCGCGTGCGGGTGGGCTATGTCGCGCGGACGTGGCGTCCTTTCGGGCGCGCTGTCGCGCTCCCTTCAGGCAAACCTGCGCTGGCCGGGCTTGCGGCGCTGCGGCATAACTCGCTGCGCCTAAAGGCTCCACTCGGACAGACGCCGCAAGTCAGAGTACGTCCCGCGTGGCTCGATCTGCTTGCTCGCGCAAGCACTCGTAGCCACGCTGCGCCACAAGCCCGACCATCGCAGGCACCACGCCCTGATTGCGCGCCACAGCCCACCCGCCCACGGCTTTGCAGAACAGAGCGGTTGTCGATCAACGCGTGGATGCACGGCCGCTCTGATCACGGTGCACTCTCGTGTCGAACAACTGGTTGATCGTCCACCGCTGCGTCCACGTCACGTCAGGTGGTGCGCGGTGTTGGCCCGCAATCAGGGGCGGTGGCTGGCAGGCGGGTTGCGGCGGCGCAGCGGGGCTACAAGAAGCGCGCGCCAGCGCGCGAATTGAGTCCCGCGGCACCTTCTGACTCGCGGCGTCTGCCCGAGTGGAGCCTTTAGGCGCAGCGAGTTATGCCGCGGCGTCGCCGCAGCCCGCCTGCCAGAGAAGTCTGTGCGAAGCACAGACCACCGCTCCGCGGGACAGCACCGCGCGCCGCCTGGCGTGACGCACCCCGGACCGATGACAGCCAACCGATTCGCATCCAGCGAAATTGGAATCTGACCCCAATTACGCCAATTACGCGGCGCCGCTTGCCAGCGCTAAGTAGCCAGGCCGCCCTGGCGCGCGAGATGCACCTGGTGCAGCGTGATCTTGCGCACCTCGGCCTGGCTGGTTTCGATGTGGGCGCGCAGCAGCATCGCGGCCTGGTCGCCGCGCTGGCGCTGGATCGATTTCAGGATCTTGCCGTGCTCGTCATACGTCGCATCGATGCGCGCCTGCTTGGTGAAGTCGAGCCGGCGAATGATGCGGATGCGGTCCGTCACGTCGCGATGCACACGCGCCATTTCGGCATTGCCCGCAGCCGCAACGAGCTTGCAGTGGAACTCCTCGTCCCATTGCGAGACCTGCACCATGTCGCCGCTGCGCTCAGCCACGGGCACGAGCCAGATCGCAACCAGCTCTTCGAGCAGCGCGCGGTCCACATGCACGTCGTCTGAACACAGCCGGTGCGCCGCTGTCGTCTCCAGCACCATGCGCAGGTCGTAGAGCTGCTCGAATTTTTCAAAATCGAACGGCAGCACGCGCCAGCCGCTGCGGAACATCACCTCGACAAAACCCTCGTGCTGCAATCGCACCAGTGCCTGCCGGATCGGCGTGCGCGACACACCAAGCCGCTCGCTGATTTCGTTTTCAGTGAAGCGGTCGCCGGGCACGAGCTTGAATTCGGCAATGTCGCGCTTGAGCTGCGCGTACACCTCGTCGGCGCGCGATGAACGCGCCAGCGGTGCGACGGCGGCTGCAGCACTATCGATGACGGCAGCAGCGTTGGGCTTCTTGCGGACAGGTGGGGACACTTCGCTGACTCTATCAGCGCTGCGATGTTGAGTTGCCGTGCAGGGCAGCCAGCAACTGCTCGCTCGTCGCGGTCCAGCCGACGATGGCGCCTTGCGCCCGCATCATCTCCACGGCGCTCGCCTTGAACTGCGGAAAGTAACTCTCGGTGCAATCTTCGAGCAGCAGACTGTCGTAGCCGCGATCGTTGGCCTCGCGCATCGACGTCTGCACGCACACTTCAGTCGTCACGCCCATGAAGAGCAAGTGCGTGATGCCGCGCTGCCGTAGCATCTCGTGCAAGCCCGTCGCATAGAACGCGCCCTTGCCCGGCTTGTCGATCACGACTTCGCCAGCCACGGGCGCCAACGCCTCGATGATCTGGTTGCCCGGCTCGCCCTTGACGAGGATGCGACCCATTGGCCCTGCGTCGCCAATGCGCAGTGTCGGGTTGCCGCGATTCAGCTTGGCGGGCGGGCAGTCGGACAGGTCGGCGTCATGCGCCTCGCGCGTGTGCACGACGAGGCCGCCCGCTTGTCGCCATGCGGCCAGCGTTCGCTGGCAGGCCGGCACGATCGCCGCGAGCAGCGACACATCGTTGCCCAGCGTCTCGCCAAACCCGCCGGGTTCGATGAAGTCGCGTTGCATGTCGATGATCACCAGCGCCGTCTTGGCGACATCGAAGGTGAACGCGAATGGATTCGCGTCAATCGACTTCAAGGTGGTGCTTGTCATGCGTGGCCTCCGCCCATGTGCGCGCCGATCTCATGGCGCTGCGCGTTGGCCGCGCTGGTCTCGAACACCACGCGGCCTTCACTCATCACGACAATGCGGTCGGCGAGTTCGAGCAGTTCATCGAGGTCTTCGCTGATCAACAGCACCGCGCCGCCGCGCTCGCGCACACCGACGATGCGTTCGTGAATCTCTTTCACCGCCGCGAAGTCGAGACCGAACACCGGGTTCGCTGCCACGAGCACATTGATGTCGCCCGCGAGTTCACGCGCGAGCACCGCGCGTTGCACATTGCCACCAGACAGCGAGCGGATCGGCGCGTCCTCGCCCTGCGTCTTGATCCCGTAGGCCTTGATCCATTCGCGCGCCCGCTCGCGCCACAGACCAAAGCGCAAACGCCCGCCCGCGCACAGCGGCGGCAAATCGAAGTCGCGCAGCGCCATGTTTTGCGCGACGGACAAGTCGCCGACGCACGCATTGCGCAGCGGCTCTTCCGGCAGGCTGCGCACCTTCAGCCGGTGGTTGTCTTGCCGACGCGCCGCATAGGGCTCACCCATTACGGTGACGCTGCCGCCTTGCCGCTCACGCTGGCCAACCAGCGCTTCGACCAGTTCGCGCTGGCCGTTGCCCGACACACCCGCGATGCCGAGAATTTCCCCAGGTGCCACTGTCATCGTGAGATCGCGCACAGCCAGCGTGCCGCGGTCACCCATCACATTGAGGCTCGTGATGGCCAGCGAGTTTGCTCCCTCGCCCCTCGGGGCAGAGGGCTGGGGTGAGGGGCTGTCCCCGCGCTCCACCCCCTCTTTCGCCCCCTGATTCGCTGCCTCCTTCGCCCCCTCCTTCGCTGCCGTCGCATCCCCCACCATCGCCTCCGCGAGCAATGCCGGATTCGTCTGCGCCACCGATGTGTGATGCACCGCCTTGCCACGACGCAGCACTGTCACGTCGTCCGCATAGGCCATTACTTCGCGAAACTTGTGCGTGATGATCAGCACCGTGCATTGCCCGCTGCGCGCGAATTCACGCACATGGCCCAGCACTTCATCGGCCTCCTGCGGCGTCAACACTGACGTGGGCTCATCCAGGATCAACAGGCGCGGCTTGAGGTACAGCTGCTTGAGCAACTCCAGCTTCTGCTTTTCACCCGCGGCCAGTTCAGCGGGACGCGCGTCAAGGTCCAGGCGAAACGGCGTCGATGAAAGAAAACTTTCAAGATCGGCGCGCTGCTTTTTCCAGTCGATCAGCGCAGGCGTCTTGCCGCCTGCGAGCAGCAGGTTCTCCGCGACTGTCATGCCCGGTGCGAGCGTGAAGTGCTGGTACACCATGCCGATGCCAAGCATGCGCGCCACCACGGGGTTGGCGATGTCATGCTCGCGCCCATCGGTGATCACGCTGCCTTCTTCCGGCCGGTGAAAGCCGGCAACGCATTTGACGAGGGTGCTCTTGCCGGCGCCGTTCTCGCCGAGCAGTGCGTGCACAGTGCCCGCCGCCACTTTCATGGTCACGTGATCGAGCGCGGTGAAGGCGCCGAAGCGCTTCGTCAGCTCGTAGGTCTCCAGCGCCATTGCGCCGGTCGGTGCGGGCATCGGGTCGATAAGCGTTGCGGTCATGGTGTGACTTTCATCGCTATGACTCAATCGCATCCAGCACGGCCTGCGAAGTCGTGTGCGCGCCGAACACACCGCCCTGCATCGTGATCATCTTCAGCGCCGCTTCGTGATTGCCTTTGTCCGTGGCCGCCGTGCAGTCGGAAAGCAGCACGCATTCAAAGCCGCGATCATTCGCCTCACGCATAGTCGTGTGCACACACACATCGGTCGTGATGCCTGTGAGCACGAGGTTGACGATGCCGCGTGTTCGCAAAATCAATTCAAGATCGGTCGCGCAGAACGACCCTTTGCCCGGCTTGTCGATCACCACTTCGCCTGCCAGCGGCGCGAGGTCCGGAATGATTTCCCAGCCGGGTTCACCGCGCACCAGGATGCGGCCGCACGGCCCATCGTCGCCGATGCCGGCGCCGAGTTGCCGCGAGCGCCAGCGTTTGTTGGCAGGCAAGTCAGACAGGTCAGGCCGGTGGCCTTCGCGCGTGTGGATGATCGTGTAGCCCGCCTTGCGCATCGCGGCCATCAGCTTTTTGAGTGGCTCGATCGGTGCGCGTGTGAGCGAGATGTCGTAGCCCATCTTGTCCACATAGCCGCCCACGCCGCAGAAGTCCGTCTGCATGTCGATGACGATGAGCGCCGTGTTCGACGGCTTCAAGTCGCCGTTGTAGGGCCACGCGTAAGGGTTGGCTTGGACGAAGCGCTCCATGGTTTGCTCCTAGCCCATCGAAGAGAGTTCGCCGGGGCTGCCCACTGCAGCGCTGCCCGGCTTGCAGGTGATGACAAGAATCACCAGCGTGAGCACATACGGCACGATGTTGAACAGGTGGTAGCCCCAGCCCACGCCCACCGATTGCAGCGCGGGGCCGATAGCGCCCGCGCCGCCGAACATCATGGCCGCCCCCACGCACCGCAGCGGACTCCATCGCGCGAAGATGACGAGCGCCACCGCGATGAGGCCTTGGCCGCTGGAGATGCCCTCGTTCCAGCTGCCCGGATAAAACAGTGTGAGCGACGCACCACCCAGCCCCGCAATCATTCCGCCCGCCGCCGTCGATGCAATGCGGATGCCATTGACCGAATAGCCCAGCGCGCGCGTCGCATTGGCCGAGTCACCCGCCATGCGCACGAGCAAACCCGCACGCGTGTTCGCGAATGCCCACCACAGGAACACAGCAAGCGCGAGACCGATTGGCACGAGCGCGTTGACTTGCAGCGCCGAGCGCACAGCCGCTGAATCACTCCAGTTGCCCAGCGCAATCGCGGGCAGCTGCGGTGCCTGCGGCTGTATCAGCGGCTTGCCGAGATAAAACGCGAGGCCCATGCCCAGCAGCATCAACGCGATGCCCGTTGCCACATCGTTCACACGCGGCAGCGAGCACAGCACGCCATGCAGCAGCCCCAGCAAGCCACCCGTTGCCGCAGCCACCAGCACGCCGATCCACACCGAGCCGCTGAGGTACGAAGCGCCAAACGCCGACATCGCCGAGAACACCAGCACGCCTTCCAGCCCGAGGTTGATGCGTCCCGATTTTTCAGTGAGGCATTCACCCAGGCTCACGAAGAGAAACGGCGCGCCGACACGCAACGCACCGCCGACAATGCCCGCCAGAAAAATAACAATCGCTTCAGTCATGACCGGACCTCCTCCCTCCCCCTCTGGGGGAGGGCCGGGGTGGGGGCAGGGGCAGGCGCAGGCGCGGGTTTCGCACCCTGCACAACCTTCTCCCAAACCCCCTTCCACTCCACCCCCCGCAACGCCTCACTCGCCAGAATCAGCACAAACGCAATCCCCTGCAACAGCAACACCGACGCATCAGGCAGCCCCAGCCTTCGCTGCAGCAAACTGCCCGCCGCACCGAAGCCGCCAAACAGAATCGCCACCGGAATCACCGCCAGCGGCTGCTGCCGCGCGATGAACGCGACCAGAATGCCCGCGTATCCGTACCCCGCAATCAACGAGGCATTCGCGCTCGTGTGCACAGCGGCCACTTCAACCGCGCCCGCCAGCCCCGCAAAGCCACCGCCCACCGCACATGCGAGCAGCACGAGCCGTGAAGCAGGCAAGCCCACCAGCTGCGCCGCGCGCAAGTTGCCGCCCACCACTCGCACCGAGAAACCCGATGGCGTCCAGCGCAGCCACAGGGCAGACAGCACACACGCGATCACGCCCAGCACAAAGCCCCAGTGCACGTCCGAGCCGCCGATGCCCGCAATCGCCAGGCCTTCAGCCAGTGAATGCGTCGAAGGTTTGTTCAAGCTCGACGGGTCGCGCAGCGGCCCTTCGACGATGTGCTTGAACAGCCCAATCGCCACATACGCGAGCAGCAAACTGCTGATGGTTTCGTTGATGCCGCGAAACTGCCGCAGCCACCCCGCCAGCGCGATCCACAGCGCACCGGCCAGCGTGCCCGCGATACACACCATCACTGTGCCCACCATGTTGGCGGGCAGCGGCACGAGCTGCACCAATGCCGCGCAAGCAACGCCGCCCAGCACGAGCGCGCCCTCGCCACCGATGATCACCAGCCCCGCCCTTGCAGGCACGGCCACGCACAACGCCGTCAACATCAACGGCGCGGCGCGCTGCAGCGTGTTCTGCCATGAGTACCAGTCGCCGAACGCGCCCTTGAACAACAACACCCACACTTCCACCGGGCTCACGCCGGCGAACCAGACGATCACGCCGAAGACGAGCAGCGCCGCAGCAATGGCCGCTGCGGGCAGCAGGAAGTTGGCGATGTTGTTGCGCATGCGCGTTGGGCAGCTGCTTCAGGCCAACCGGGCTAGGACGCCGAGCCGATCACACCTTCGACCAGGTAGTTCATCTTCTCCAGCTCCAGGTCCGTCTGCTTCATCGACTTGCCTGCAGCAATCACGGTCGCGCCCTTGTTGTCCTTGAGCGGTCCCTTGAAGATGTCGAACTTGTCCGCGACCATCTGCGCCTTCACGCCATCAGCAGCTTTCTTCGCTGCGTCCGGCACCATGGAGCCGTAGGCAGACATCTTCACGTAGCCGTCTTTCAGGCCGCCGCGAATGAAGTTCGGGTGCGGCTTGCCGCTGCGTGCTGCTTCGATGAAGGTGGTGTAGGCCGTGAGCCAGTTCCACTCGGCACCGGTGAGGTACGCCTGTGGCGCGAGCTTGGCCTGGCTGGCGTGATAGCCGCACACCATCTTGCCGCGCTTGGCCGCCGTCTCGACGATGACCTTGGGGCCATCGACGTGCATCGTGAACACATCAACGCCCTGGTCGGCGAGGCTGTTCGTTGCTTCCGCTTCCTTCACGGGCATCGACCAGTCGCCGGTGAAGATCACGCTGGTGGTGATGCCGGGCTTGACCGAGCGTGCACCCATCGCAAACGCATTGATGTTGCGCAGCACCTGCGGAATGGGCTTGGCCGCAATGAAGCCGAGCTTGTTGCTCTTGGTCATGTGGCCCGCGATCACGCCGTTGAGGTATTGGCACTCGTCGATGTAGCCGAAGTAGCTGGCGGCGTTTTTCGGGTGCTTGCCGTCCGTCCACATGCCGCCGCAATGCGCAAAGCGCGCATTCGGGAATTTCGCGGCCATCGCAAGCATGTGCGGGTCGAAGTAGCCGAATGATGTGGCGAAGACGAGCGATGCGCCGTCCTGCGCGATCATGCCGGTCATCGTCTTTTGCACGGCGGCCGTCTCAGGCACGTTCTCTTCTTCGACGACCTTGATGCCAGGCATCTTCTTCACGGCTGCGGCTGCTTCAGCCTGCGCCTGGTTGTAGCCGTAGTCGTCGCGCGGGCCGACGTAGATCACGCCAACGGTGATCGGCCTTTGCGCGAACGCGAGTTGGCTGAACCCGCCCAACGTGCCGGCAGCGCCGAGGGCGGCCAGCGTCTTGAGGGACTCGCGGCGATTGGGTTGCTTGATGCTCATGGGAACGCTCCGGTTGAAAGTTGAGGGAGGTACAGCGTTGGGGAAGGGAAAGCAGGATTCATGCGAGCAAACTCAAATCACAGGAGACGTCAGCAAGCTGACGGCACAGCAGACGTCAGCAAGCTGACGTGGGCCGCCACCACGCGCCAGCCTTGCGGCGTGCGCATCCAGGTCTGGCTTTGGCGTCCGGGCTGGGTGGCACTTGCGCGCTGGAACTCGACATTCGCCGTGGCGAAGTCATGGCCGTAAGTGGTGATCACGGTCTTGAGCAACTCGCGCTGCAGTCCTTGCGAAGCGCGCGCAGCCCGGAAGGCGCAGATCGCGTCATAGCCATACAGGTTTTCCGTCGCGCCGTAGCGCAAGGTGTGCGGGCTGTTCCAGAACAGTTCGTCCAGCACATCGACGTCGTTGCCCACCAGCGCCCGCTCGTAGCGCTCGAAGGCAGCCGTCACCTCGGCAACGACCTCGGGCAGGTTGATGGCCAGCTCGCTCAAAGCGCGGGCTCCTTCAACTGCGCCACCCCTGCATCCTGCAAGACCTTGGCCGCGTGCAGGCAGATGTCTTCGCGCCACGGCGCGGCGATCAGTTGCACGCCGATGGGCATGCCGCCTGTACCTTCGGGCCACATCGGCGCGGCCACCACCGGGCAACCGGCGAATGAAACGGGCTGGGTCAGCAACCCCATTGAGGGCCGCGCCGGATGCTTCACGCCACCAATGTCAATCGTCTCGCTGCCGATCACCGGTGCGCACACCGGTGTGGCCGGTGCAATCAGCAAGTCCCATTCCTCGAACAGGCTGTTGACGCAGTCGCGGTAGATGCGGCGAAAGCGCTGCGCGCGGATCGTCCACTCTGCCGGCTGCAAGGCGCCCGCGATGAAGCGGTCCACCGAGAGGGGCTCGAAGTCTTTCGCGCGCACGCGCAAGTTCTTCAAGTGCAGGCTGCCGCCTTCGCTCGCGCTGATGATGAATGCAGCTGCACGCCCCAGGCCAGCGTCCGGCCACGTCACGACTTCGGTGGCGCCCAAGGTCTTTGCTGCCAGTGCTGCGACCGAGCGCGCCGGCGGTGATGCGTTGTCATGGAACCAGCCGCCAAGGATGCCGATGCGCAGGCCTTTGGTGCCGGCGTCGAGCGAGCCTTCGATCAGCTGCGCATGCGTGGCATGGCAACCCGGGTCCAGCGGGTCGGTGCCTTGCATCGCGTCGTAAGACAACGCGAGCGCCTCCACGCTGTCACCGAAGGGGCCCAGGTGATCGATGCTGTGCACAAACGGAAAACTGCCGCGCCGCGAGAGGCGCCCGAACGTGGGCTTCAGGCCCCACACGCCGCACAGCGACGCAGGCACGCGGATCGAGCCGTTGGTGTCCGAGCCGAGCGCGACTGGCACCTGCAGTGCCGCAACGGCAGCGCCCGAGCCGCCTGAAGAGCCGCCCGCTATCCGCGTGAGATCGTGCGGGTTGTGCGTTGCGCCGTAGTGCGTGTTTTCGGTGGTGAAGCCGTATGCGTATTCGTCCATGTTCAGCGCGCCGACCAGCACGGCGCCTGATGCCTTCATGCGTTGCACCAGCACGGCATCGGACTTGGCAGGCGGCAAGCCGCGATTGACCTTGGAGCCGGCCAGCGTCGTCATGCCTTCGATATCGAAGAGGTTCTTCACCGCATACGGCAGACCCGCGAGCAAAGGCAGTACCTCGCCGCGCAGGCGCTTGGCATCGACGGCGTCAGCCTCGGCGCGTGCGCGTTGCACGGTCTGGGCAGTAAACGCATTGATGCGTGGCTCGGTCGCTTCGATGCGCGCCAGCGCGGCGTCGCACATGTCGCGCGCGCTGACCTGGCCGGTTGCCACGGCGTTCAGCAGCGCGACGGTTTTCAGACAACCTCCTGCGAGCCGTCAGCCACGGGGAACGGCGCGGGCCGGTAGATTTCCGCCGGCTCGTCTTCTGGCGCGATGTCCGCAGCCTGCAGCTGGCGTGCCATCGCTGCGGTGCGTGCCAGGTGCGCTGCAACAGCGGCAACGCGCTCGTCGTCCATCGGCAGCTCCAGCACGGCGGCGGCGGCCTTCACATACACCAGCAGGTCTTCAGCGTGCATCTCAGCGCCTCACTTCCCGCTGGAAGATCTCCAGGCTCTGCTTCTTGGTGGCAATGAAGCTCGCCTCGGACAGCGTTTCCACCGTGCGCGGACGCGCGTCGTCATAGGCAAGGATTTCCGCGATGCGCGTCGGCCGCTTCGTGAGCAGTAGCACCTGGTCAGCCAGGTACACCGCCTCTTCCAGGTCATGCGACACCAGCAGCATCGTCGTGCCCGTCTGCATGAAAACTTCCTGCAGCTTCTCGCGGATGAACAGCGTCATCTCGAAGTCGAGCGCGGAAAACGGCTCGTCGAGGAACAGCACTTCGGGGTTATTCGCCAGCGCCCGCATGATCGACGCCGTCTGCTGCTGCCCGCCGGACAACTCGTACGGATAGCGGCGCAAGTCGAACTTCACGTCGAATGACGCGACCAGCTCCTGCATCCGCCGATCAACTTCAGCCTTGCTGCGGCCTTCGAGCTTGAGCGGGTACGCGATGTTGTCGATGGTGCGCATCCACGGGAACATCGCTTCGCGGTAGTTCTGGAACACGTAGCCGATCTTCGTGTCCTTGAGCGACTTGCCGTCGAACAGAATCTCGCCGCTGTCGATGGGCACGAGGCCGGCGATCATGTTGATCAACGTGCTCTTGCCGCAGCCGTTCGGCCCGAACACCGACACGATCTTGTGCTTGGGAATATCGAGGTCGAAGTTCTCGTACAGCGGCCAGCCCGCGAAGTATTTCGTCAGGCCGCGAATCGTGATCTGCGTGCCCGATGGGCCGGGCTTGTGCGCAGGCGCGGGCACGTCCGGATACACGCCGCCCGGCACGCTCAGCACGGCGCTCATCGCCCGCTCCAGTGAACGATGCGGCGCTCGGCCAGCAGGAAGAGCACGTTCAGCGCATAACCCAGCGCACCTGCCGCGAGGATCGCCGCGTACATGCTCTTGACGTTGAGCACCTGCTGCGCGTCGATGATGCGGTGGCCCAGCCCCGCGTCCGAACCAATGAACATCTCCGCCACGATCACGATGACGAGGGCCATCGACACCGCCGAGCGCAGGCCCACGAACGACGGCTGCAGGCTCTCCCAGATCAGCACATCCTTGAACACCTGCCAGGACGATGCGCCCATCACCTTCGCCGCCATCACGCGCTGCTTGCGCGCGTTGATCACGCCGTAAGCGCTGTTGAAGATCACGATGAGGAAGGCGCCGAACGCTGCGATAGCCACCTTGTTCACGTCCGACACGCCGAAGATCAGCAGGAACAGCGGGATCAACGCGGACGACGGTGTCGAGCGAAAGAAGTCGATGAGGAATTCGACGCTGCGATAGGCCTTCTCGTTCGCGCCCAGCAGCACGCCCAGCGGCACGCCAACTGCGGCTGCAATCGCAAATGCCTGCAGCGTGCGTTTGACGGTCACGGCAAAGTCAGTCAGGAGCGGGCCACCGAGCAGGCCCGTGACGAGCGTCTCGATGGTGGCTATTGGCGGCGGCAGCAGGATCGGCTTGATCAGGCCTGCGCGCACCACCAGGTCCCACACGATGAACAGCAGCACGGGGCCGACGAAGGGCAGCAGCCTGCCCCACTGCGCACGGCGCGGCGCTGCAACAGGTGCGGCGCCCGCGGGCGGCGACCAGGGCACGGCGGTGGATGGCGTGCTCACGGCATCAGCCCTTGTAGAGCAGGCCGTCCACGGGCACCTTCTTTTCGAAGATGCCTTTTTCCGTGAACAGGTCGTAGAACTTCTGGAAGTACGCGACGTCACTCGGCTTGAATTCGTTATAGAGCATGTACGAGGCGAGCGGCACTTCGCTGGTCAGCGGGCCTTCAATCGCGGTGTAGCCCTTCATGAACTGCCGCGCTTCGGCGGGCGACTTGCGCACAAGGTCCACGCCCTTCGCATAGGCCGCGATGTATTTCTTCGCGACGTCGGGGTTCTTCTTGATGAAGTCGGTGGTCAGGCTCGCCGAGCCGCCGTGCCACGGCGCCATCGGGTCGCCCAGGATGTAGTGCGCGACCACGCCTGCTTCGAGCACGCGTGTGGTGCCGTTCATGCGGCCCACCGTGCCTGTGGGCTCCAGCGTGTACACCGCATCGATCTGCCCTGCGGCGAGCGCGGCCACGTGTTGCCCGATAGGCAGTTCGACCACGCTCATGGCACCCGCGCCCGAGCGCTCCAGCATCGTCTTGGCCAGCGTCACGTTCTGGATGCCGGGGCCAGAGCCCACCCGCTTGCCCTTGAGGTCCGCCATCACCTTGGCTGGGCTGTCCTTGGGCACGAGAAACTCTTCGAGCACGTACTTCGCGTTGCTCGGGTTGGTGCAGAAAATCTTGAACAGGCCTGGTTGCGCGATTTCGCCGATGGCCAGATTCGCTGAGCCCGTGCCGTTCGAGCTGCCGTCCGAGCGGCCCGCGAGCATCGCCTCCATGACCTGCTGCGCACCGGCGAACTTGAGCGGCTCCACATCGAGCCCGGCTTCCTTGAAGTAGCCCTTCTCGACAGCAGCGAAGAAAGGCAGGCCGGCGGCCACCGGCCAGTAGCCGATGCGCAGTTTGGGCGCGGCTTGCGCGCGCGCCTGGCGTATGCCAACGGCGCCGAGCACAGCGGCGGCAGCGCCGGACTGGACCAGCTTGCGGCGCGGCAAGTCGATGGTGAGGGGTTTGCGGTTCATCGGGAGCTCCTGGCTGGGTAAGTGGAGGGGTGGCCGTCAGGCCGGGCGCAGCGACGCGATGTAAGCGCGCCAGCCGCCAAAGGAAGTGATGTCCTGCGCGCCTTGCAGTGCCTGCGGCTCGCAGACAAAGCCCTGCACGTGCGAGCCGTCGGCGAGTGCCAGCGTGCCGATGCAAAGCGGCGCGGGGATGAGTGCGACGAAAGAGCCGTAGTGCTCCAGCGGCATCTCCCACACCTCGATCGCAATCGCAGCGCCTGTGCCCGCTTCCACGCGCAGCAGGCCGGGTTTGGGTGGCGTGGTGTTGGGCAGTGCGAACAGGCGGTAGTGCGGCGCTGTGTGCGCGGCACCCACCAGCGTTGAATGGCGCTCGGTCAACTGCGTGTTCAACGGCATGCCCGAGAGGTGCGCGCCGACGACCGCGACCTTGACAGTGGCGCCAGCACGCAGCCCTTCGATCGCGACAGGCTCAGGCAGCGGCACACCCGTTGCGCCCTGCGTGAGGCCGGTGGTGTGGTGAAAGCGCTGGCCGAGTTCGGCGAGCTGCCAGTCGCTGCCGCACGGCGCGATCAGCGTCACGCCGAAGGGCAGGCCGTCGGGCCGGATCGCGCTGGGCACGGCAATCGCCGCGTAGTCGAGCAGGTTGACGAAGTTGGTGTACGCGCCGAGGTTGCGATTGAGCGCCACCGGGTCCGCCTGCATCTGCGCAATCGTGTAGTGCGTGGGCGCAGTGGGCACGAGCAATACATCGATGCCGGCCCACATGCCTGCCGCGCGCTGCGCAAGCGACTGCAGCCTGGCCTGTGCCTCATACACATCGCCTGCGCTGTAGCGCTTGCCACTCGCGATGATGCTGCGCACGGGCTCGATCACGTCTGCTTCATGCGAATCGAAGAAGGTTCGGATGGCCGCATAGCGCTCTGCGACCAGCGCGCTGTCGTAGAGCAGTGCAGCCGCCTGCGCGAGCGGCTCGAAGTCGATGGCAACCGGTGTGCCGCCCAGCGCGCACAAGCGCTCGATGCTTTCATCGAACGCGGCGCGCGAGAGCTCGTCGCCGAAGAAGGGCAGCATCGTCGGCACGCCGAAGCGGAACGTCGCGCCAAAGGACTTCGTGGCGAGATCGAGGTGGCGCGAGTACGCATCGCCTGCGTCGTAGCCCATCGCCGTGTGCAGCACACGCGCCGCGAGGCCTACCGTTCGCGCAAAGATCGACACGCAATCCACGCTGCGCGCAGCAGGCACCACACCTGCCGTGCTGATCAGTCCCTTGGACGGCTTGAAGCCAACGATGTTGTTCAGCCCGGCGGGCACGCGGCCCGAGCCGGCCGTGTCGGTGCCGAGCGAAAAATCCGCCTGGCCCGTGGCGACCACATAGGCCGAGCCCGAGCTGGAGCCGCCGGACACATAAGACGGCTTGAAGGCGTTCGGCACCGCGCCATAAGGCGAGCGTGTGCCGTTCAGGCCGCAGGCGAACTGGTCGAGGTTGGTCTTGCCCAGCACCCGCGCACCAGCGTTGACCAGCTTGCGCACCACCGTGGCATGGCGGTCAGGCTCGTACGCGAAAGCGGCGCAGCCGGCCGTGGTCGGAATGCCTGCGACGTCAATGTTGTCCTTGACGGCGAAGGTCAGGCCCGCGAGCGGCCCGCTGTCATGCTCTTGCAGCGGCCGCTCGAGCCGCACGATCCAGGCGGCGGCAGCCCCGCACGCCAAGCCGCCATCGCCCCCATCGCGCGGTGCGAGAGACGTTTGCAGGTCGGCAGCGGGGTGCACCATCTGTGAGCATCCAATCTTGTATCTAAGATGAGATGCAAAGGCTGTGCCAAGCCCGGGCTGTTGGGGCCCAGAGCGGTGGGCGGCCTGGTTTCAGGCCAGCGCTGAAAGCAAAGGGTGCGTGCGCGACCAGAGCTGGCGCAGCAAGGCTGCGCGCGCAGGTGCATCGGCGATGTCGCCCGCAGACGCCGCAGCTTCGAGCTGCGCGGCCTCTGACTGGATCGCCACGGCGCCGATGTTGCTGGCCGCGCCCTTGAGCGCGTGCGCAGCCTTTGCGACGGCGCCTGCGTCGCCAGCGGCAATGGCCTGCTCGATCGCGTCGATGCGCAGCGGCGCGTCCTTGACGAACAGCGCCACGACTTCCTTCGTCATCGACAGGTCCTCGTCGTCGAATTCCTTGAATTCTTCCAGCCGCGACGGATCGAGCAGCTGCACGCCTGCGTCGGCTTCAGGCGCGGCCGCCGATGCGCCCGCCGCTGCCCGCGCGACGGCCGGCGCGTCACCCGCCGTCCAGCGCTCCAGCGCCTGCGCCAGCGCGGCGACATGCAGCGGCTTCGTGAGGTATTCGTTCATGCCTGCCGCTTCGCAGCGTGCACGGTCTTCGGCAGACGCACCTGCGGTCAGCGCGATGATCGGCGGCGCCGCAGCGCCCCAGATCGCGTGGATCTGCCGCGTGGCTTCCAGGCCATCGACCTCCGGCATGTTCACGTCCATCAGGATGGCGCCAAGCCGGGTGCCGCCGGCCACTGCCTGCGCCACGGCTTCGATCGCTTCGCGCCCGTCGGTGGCCGTGCGCACTTCGTAGCCGAGCTTGAGCAGCATCGCGCACGCCACCTTCAGGTTCACCGCGTTGTCGTCCGCGACCAGGATGGTGATGTCTTTTTTTGCATCCGGCCCCGCCGTGCCCAGGCTCACGCGCTGCGGGCCTTGCGGCGATACGCAACGCAGCAGCGTTTCGAACAGCTGGTTCTGCCGTGCGGGCTTGAGCAGGCGTGCGGTGAACAGCCGCGCGCTTTCGTCGGCGCCGGGCATGAAGCCCGAGCTGAGCAGCACGATGGGCACGTCGCGCCATGCAGCGCGCGAGCGCAACTCTCGCGCGAGCGCAACGCCGTCCATCTCAGGCATGTGCATGTCGGTGATCACGATGTGCGCCGCCTCCGGTGCGCTGTCGACGAAAGCCAGCGCCTCCTGGCCCGACGAGGCACTTGTCACGTCGATGCCCCACATCTGAAGCTGCCGCGCGAGGATGCGCACGTTGGTCGCGTGGTCGTCCACGATGAGTGCGCGCTTGCCATCGAGCATGCCGGCATCAGCAACATTGAATGTCTGCGCAAGCTGCGTGCGTGGCGCTGCGATGGTGAACCAGAATGTCGAGCCCTTGCCCGCCTCGCTCTCCACGCCGATCTCGCCGCCCATCAAGTCGACCAGGCGCTTGCAGATCGCCAGGCCCAGCCCGGTGCCGCCGTACTTGCGCGTGGTCGATGCGTCCACCTGCGTGAACGCCTGGAACAACGAATCAATGCGCTCGGGCGGAATGCCGATGCCGCTGTCGGTCACGCGGAATTCCAGCACGCAGCGGCCCTGGCCGTCGTCCGCCTTCAACAGCCGCGCGTGCACGGCGACCTCGCCCTGCGCGGTGAACTTCACGGCGTTGTTGATCAGGTTGATGAGCACCTGCCGCAGCCGCGTGATGTCGCCCTTGATGGCTTCCGGCACGGCGTTGTCGCCATGGTCGGCCACGTCGATGATCAGCTCCAGGCCCTTCTCGCGGGCGCGTGGCGCGGCAATGTCGCATGCTTCTTCAACAGCGCCGCGCACGCTCACCGGCTCGATCTCCAGGTCGAGCTTGCCTGATTCGATCTTGGAGAAGTCGAGCACATCGTTGATCACGGCGAGCAGCTGGTCGCTGGAGAGGCGAATTGTCTGCAGGTAGTCGCGCTGCTCGGCGTCGAGCGGTGTTTCTGCGAGCAGCGTGCTCATGCCGACAACGCCGTTGAGCGGCGTTCGGATTTCGTGGCTCATCGTCGCGAGGAAGGCGGCCTTCGCGCGCGCGGCCGACAGGGCTTCTTCGCGCGATGCGGCCAGCTGCGCCGTGCGCCGCTCCACCCGCGCCTCCAGGGTGTCGTTGGCTTCCTGCAGCGCGCGCGCATCTTCTTCGACTTGTTCGCGATACGCCTGCAGTTGCTCTGCGCTGTCGTGCAACACGGTGGAGAGCTGGTTGATCTCGCGGATTCGCGTGCGGCTGATGGCGGGCACTTCGCGGCGGCCCAGTTGCTCGGCGGCCGCGGTGAGGCCCCGCAGACGGCGCCCGAGCATGTGGGCAATCGCAAAGGCGACGAGCGTGGCCAGCACGATCACCAGCGCGATCGCGCCCAGGGACAGCCTCAGCCCCCGCGTGATCTCGCCCGTGAAGTCACTCTCGGGCGCGGCCACCACCAGCGTCCAGTGCAGACCCAGCCCTTCGCCAAAGGGCCGCTGCACCATCAGCACGGCATCGTCGCCCAGCGGCAGGCGTTGCAGCGCCGTGTTCGTCGCAACCGTGTCGGCGCTGCGCGTGGCCCACAACTGCTGCAACGCGGTGAAGCCCGCCCGGATCATGGGGTTGGCGCTCGTCGCCGGGCCGGTGCGCTCCAGCTTGCCTTCGTTGCTGGTGAAGAGCGCATCGCCGGCGGAGCTGGCCACGAGCAGGCCTTTTTCATCGACGACAAAAGCCGCGCCATGCGAGCTGATGCGCTGCGTGCGCAACAAGTCGGCGAGCGTCTGCAGGTACAAGTCGGCGGCAAAGACACCTGCGGCGCCGCCGTCGGCATCGAACACGGGTTGCGCCAGGCTCACCATCAGCTGCTTGCGTCGCACCGATACGCGCACGGGCGTGAACACACGGTCCTTGGCAGTGAGCGCGCCGGAATACCACGGTGTGGAGCGCGGCTCGAAATTGCTGATCTCCGAATCGAGCGGCTTGCTGCGGTCGCCGGGCACGCGTACGTCATAGAAGAGGCGCCCCAGGCCGTCGGGCTTGCGGATGCCCACCCGGGCGTTGTCGCCATTGCGCTCCACGCCGAAGTACTCGCCGTGCAAGTTGCCGATATGAATGACGGGCACGTCCTGTGACTGGCGCGTGAGCGCAAACGCCATGCCCTCGAATGCGGCCGGCGTGCGCAATTGGGTGCGCGCGCGGTCGAGCTCGGGGCCGGACAGGCGCTCGGGAAACAGGCCGTCGAGCGCGTCGTGCGCCTGCCGCACGTGGCTTTCCGTATCGTTTTGCACACGCGTCGCCACATGGGTGAGGATCGTGCCCGCCAGGTCCTGCACGGCTTGTGTGCTGGCGCGGTTCATCATCCACAGCACGGCCAGTGTCGGCACCACGGCCAGGAACACAAGGCTGCCCGCCAGGATGTGCCGCAGCGAAAATTTCATCGCCGCTTGCGCCTCAGATCGTGAGGCCGACAAGTTCGGCCGCGTCCATCGGCGCCGTGCGCCCGGGCAGATCGATCATCGCGCGCTCGCCCGTCTGCACAGCGCCGGTAATTGCCCGCAGCGCGGCGACGCTGGCCACGATGGGCCAGCGGTGGGTGCGCCCCGCCTTTTGCAGCTGCATCGTGGCGCTGACCGCGTCACCCACGGGCAGCGTCTGCGTTGCGGTGCCATGCAGCGGGTCGCGCAGGACCGTGAGCGACACGTCACCCGTGTGCAGTGCCACGTTCACTTCGAATTTCGGCAGGCTGCGGCCCGGGTACCTCTGCTCCAGGTATTCCTGGATGCCGCGGGCTGAATCGACCAGGCCAAGCGCGGCGCGGGCGGCACGCAAGCCGTGGTTCACGGTCTTGGTGTCGGTCGTTTCCGCAAAGATCGCAAGCAGCCCTTCCCCCACGAAACGCATGTGCCGCGCGCCAAAAAGGTGAACAGTGTCGTTGGCGTTGCCGTAGAACTTCTTGACCAGCTCGCCGAGCTCCTGCGCGTCCAGGCGCTGGGCCACGTCCGCGTAGCTGGGAATGTCAACGAACAACACCGTGGCGTTGGGCAGGCGCTCGTCGTCTTCGCCGCCCTCGCTGGTGGGCCACCGCTCGCTCAGCTCGGCGGCCAGGCGCTCTTCGTACAGCTTGGCAAGCTGGTGACGCTGGTCCACCAGTGCGCGCTGCACGGCGGCGTCGACCGCCATTGCCTGCAGGCTGGCCTGCACGGACCGCTTGTTCAGCTGGGCCGAAACGGCTTCGCGCAATTCGGCTGCGCGAAAAGGCTTGGTGATGTAGTCGTCAGCGCCGGTGGTCATGCCGATGCGCATGTGTGCACGCTCTTGCAGCGACGTGAGCAGGATCACCGGGATCGACGCCGTGTCGGCGTCCTTGCGAACGGCGGCGAGCATGTCGAAGCCGTTCATGTTGGGCATCTGCACGTCGCTGATGATGAGGTCAGGATGGTTCGCGTTCAAAAGCGCGAGCCCTTGCGCCCCATCGTCTGCCGTCAGTACGGTGTGCCCGTCCTTCTTGAGGACGGAAGCGACCAGCATTCTGGTGCCAGCATCGTCTTCCATGACGACGATAAGGGCCATGGTGTTAATTCCTATGCGACTGCCAGGGCAGTCTTTCCATCCTAGGCGGCTGCGCCACCTCGACAGAATGGAAAGGCTATCTTACAAGGCCGGGCGCGCCGCAGCTTTGTAAAAGCTGTGCTCAGCCGTTGGCTTCGAGCCAGTCGCAGGTCACATGCGTGAGCGCGCGCAGGCCCAGGGCCAGGCCGCTTTCATCCACCTCGAACCGCGGTGAATGGTTGGAATACGCCTTGGCTGGATCGATGCCCGGCGCCGTGACGCCAACAAAAAAGAACAGGCCGGGCACGATCTTCTGGAAGAACGAGAAGTCTTCCGCGCCTGTGACCTTGGGCACGAGCAGCAGGCCATCGGGGCCGGCCACACGCTGCAGCGTCGGCACCATCGCCTCGGTCAGCGCCGGGTCATTCACGGTGACCGGGTAGTTCTTCTGTATGACGCACGTGCACCCGGCCCGCGAGCCCTTGGCGATCGCCTCGGCCAGTGTGGTCACGCGCTCATGGATATCGTCGCGCATGTCTTCGTCGAAGCTGCGGATGGTGCCGCGCATCTCGACCGAGTCTGGAATGATGTTCTCGCGCACGCCGCCGCGGATCATGCCGACAGTCACCACCGCCGGCTCGCGCGTGATGTCCTGCGTGCGCGCGATGATGGTCTGCAGGCCCAGCACGATCTGCGCCGAGGTGACGATCGGGTCGACGCCCAGCCATGGTGCGGCGCCGTGCGTCTGCTTGCCCTGCACCGTGATGCGGAAGCGGTCGGAACTTGCCATCGTCGGGCCGGGCTTGTAGCCGATCACGCCTGCGGACAGCCGCGAGGTGACATGCAGACCAAAGATCGCCTTGGGCACCGGCTTTTCCAGCGCGCCTTCCTGAATCATCAGCTTGGCGCCGCCTTCCTCGCCATCCGGCGGCATTTCTTCGGCGGGCTGGAAGATGAACTTGACGCTGCCGCGCAGCTGCGAGCGCAGGCCCGAGAGAATTTCCGCAACGCCCATGAGAATCGCGACGTGGCAGTCATGGCCGCACGCGTGCATCACGCCGACCTCTTCGCCGTTCCATTGCGTCGTGACCTTGGAGGCAAAAGGCAGATCGACCTCTTCCTTGACGGGCAGCCCATCCATGTCGGCGCGCAACGCGACGACCGGGCCGGGCAGCGCGCCCTTCAACAGGCCGACAACGCCGGTATGGGCCACACCTGTGCGGACCTCATCCAGGCCGAGCTTCCTGAGGTGTTCGGCGACGATGCCCGCCGTGCGGAATTCGCGATTGCCCAGCTCCGGGTTGGCATGCAGGTCGCGCCGCCATTCGATGACCTTGGCTTCGATGGCTGCAGCCGCAGCGTCGATCTGGGTGGCGAGGGAACTGGGCTGTGCATCGCGTGCGGACATCGTGAAAGCTCCGTGACTTCTATGGCGACAGGTGCCGAAGAATCATGACAGCACCCGGCGCACTCGCGCGAGCATTTTTCGCAAGCAGAAGCCGACAACCCGCTGTCGAGGCGTATTGCTCCACGCCAGCACAGGCACCAAACGGAAGTGAGCGCGCGCTGGCATCGGATCGGCTTTGTGTTTTTGCCAGCACCGCGACCACCGACAATTTATTTTCAAAAAATTTTTGCAAAAACGCTAAACGGATCGCATTGCGTGTGGATGTATTGGTTTGAAGGGACATGACTGCCCCCAAGAACAACCAACAGGATTCACACAGCATGGTCGCGATTGTTTCGGGCAACAGCCTGGGTTTGAGCCTCACTTCACTTGCCACCTTGGGCCAGCAAGGCAGCGTTGGATCGTCAGGCGCAGGGCGCAGCGGCGAGCAGGTTTTTGTTAACGCCAGCAACGGCAATCTGGTGCTACGCGATCAGGACGACTACGTTGCCGCGTATGGGCTGGATGTGTCGGCGGTGCGTACGTACAACAGCGCCGGCAAGATCGTGGGCGGGGTGCAGGATAGTTGGGCGGTGGGGGTTTCTCGCCAGAAGGTGACTGTGCCCACGACCTGGGGCGCAGGGACGATCACGCGTACGGACTTTGATGGAGCGGAGGCGACGTATACGTGGGATGCAGCCAGTGCGTCGTACTTCACCACGGCGGGCGCGGGCCCGAACGACACCATCACGCGCGATGCTGGTACGGGTCAGTACATCTGGACGGATGGCGCCACGGGCACCGTAGAGCGGTACGACGCGAGCGGGCGGCTGGTGAGCACGGAAGACATCCAAGGCAACCGCATTGTTCACACGTACAACGCGCAAGGACGCCTGGCAAGCTCGGTCGGTGCGAACGGTGAAACGGTGTCGTACCTGTATTCGGCTGCGGGCGACCTCACCGACATCACAACGTCCGTACCGGCGGGCACAGTCACCAAGCGCGTGCACTACGACTGGGACACGAGCCACCGCATGACGCGCGTGACGGTGGACCTGACGCCTGCAGATGGGTCTACTGCGGACGGCGTGTCGTACTGGACCACGTACAGCTATGTGGGAACGAGCAACCGTATCGAGACGATTGCGCAGAAGGACAACTCTTCGCTCAAGTTCGCTTACGACGCGCAGCAGCGCGTGGTGAGCATCACCGATGCGCTGGGCCGCGTGACGACGTTGAATTACGACGCGGCAGGCCTGAAGACACGCATCACCACGCCCGCCAATGTGACGAGCGACTTCCTCTACAACGCAGCCGGTCGCCTGAGCGAGATTGACGTCGGTGGGCAACTGGAGCACGCCTTCTCTTACGTGAATGCCAACGTCGATGACGTAGC
>NZ_WJBU01000015.1 GCF_009646335.1 Caenimonas koreensis DSM 17982
TTGACGTCGGTGGGCAACTGGAGCACGCCTTCTCTTACGTGAATGCCAACGTCGATGACGTAGCGAGCGTGACCGACGGCGCAGGCCAGACCACCACATTCAGCTACGACACGCGAGGCAACCAGCAGTCGCAGCGCGATGCAGCCGGCAACACCATCGAGCGCACGTACAACGCGAACAACACGCTCAAGACAGAGACTGTCTATCACGTGGCGGCCGTCACGCAGGGTGTCGTGGCACCTGCAGCCGCGCCCGCGACCACCAACTACATCTACAACGCCAGCAAGCCCGCCGAACTGCGCTTCGTCGTCTCTGCGCAGGGGCGCGTGACTGAATACCAGACGGTGAAGATGGCGGGCGCTTTGGGCAGCGTCGGGCCGACGACGATCTTGGTTTACGACCAGTCAACCTATACGGGCGCGCTCACCGAGACGGCACTGGCCGCGTGGGCGCTGACCCAGCCCGCCGAAGGCATCATGCGCACCGACCTGAGCTATGACGCGCGTGGCCAGCTGGAGTCGAAGACGACGTATGTTGGCGTGGATGCACTCCGAGCAGGTCTGGCAGCGGGCAAGACGACCACGAGCTACACGTACACAACACAGGGGCTGGTGTGGACGACCACACAGCCGGGCGGCACTGGATTGACCGCAGGCGTCACGACCAACGTGTACGACGGCATGGGCCGCTTGTTGCAGGTGACGAATGCGCTGGGCGAAGTCACGCTCACCAGCTACGACGACGCGCTGATGCAAACCAAGGTGAAGCTGGCGAACAACCAGACGAGCATCAGCACCACAGATCGCGCAGGCAATGTGCTGAGCGTCTACAACACGAACGCAGCATTGGCGAACCTTGGTACGACGCAGTACGCGTATGACAAGGACGACCGCTTGGTGATGACCACCGATGCGACAGGCGTTCGCACCTTCAAGGTCTATGACACACAAGGTCGACTGGCTGGTGATGTAGATGCCGACGGCACGCTCGTTGAATACATGTACGACGCGGCGGACCGGCTCTCTCGTACCGTCAAGTACACGACGGCAGTGACTCTCACGAAGCTGGTCGATGCGACAGGCGTTGCGCTCGCTCCCGTCATCGACACGATCCGCCCGGTCGCATTGACGCTCACTGACCAAAGCACGTGGCGCGCGTATGACGCAGCCGGTCGCCTCAGTAAAACCGTCAGCGCCGAAGGCTCAGTGGTCGAGTACTTCTACGACGGTGCGTCGCTGCTCCTGTCAACCAAGGAATACGCCACGCGCCTGACGGCCACTCAAATGGCCGCTCTGGGCAACAAGCCCGCACCTGGGGCCATCGCGCCCACGCCGGACACAGCGAGCGACCGCGTCACGCGCAACTTCTACGACGCAGACAATTTACTCATTGGCACGCTCGACGCAGCTGGCTACGTCACGCAGATGACCTACGACGCGGCGGGCCAGCTGGTGCAGACCAAGCGCTCGTTCAACCTGACTCCCAATGCGCAGCGAGCCACAGGCACGCTCGCCGCGCTGGTCACAGGCGCGGGCGCCAGCACCCAAGACGAAACCACGACGTACTTCCGCGACGGCAAGGGCCAGCTCATCGCGCAAGTCGATGCGGCCAAGAATTACACCGAATACGGCTACGACGTCGCAGGCCGTCAAACCTCGACCACGCGCTACGCCAAGAAGGTCACCACGGCGTTCACCTGGTCATCGAAGCTGAGCGACTTCAAGCCTGCCGCCACCGCCGGCCAGGACCAGACGACGAGCCTGAGCTACGACGCGCTGGGCCGCTGTACGCAGGAACTCGATGCAAGCGGCACCAAGACCACGCACACGTACAACACGCTGGGCCTGCTCACGCAAACAAAAACCTCGGTGGGCCTGACGAATGAACGCGTCGCCGTCACGCTCGCCTACGACGACCTGGGCCGCCTCATATCGGAAACCACAGCAGACAACCGCACCCTCACCCACGCCTACGACCTCGCGGGCCGGCGCATCAGCACCACTGATGGCCCGGGCAACAAGACCCTGTTCTTCTATGACGCCGAGAGCCGTCTGGTCTACACCGTGGACGCCACCGGCGGCGTGAGCGAGACCGACTACGACACCCTGGACAACAAGCTCGCCGAGATCCGCTACACCCAAAAGAAACTCACCGCCACCACACTCAACTCGCTCACCGGCGGCCTGATCACTGCAGCCAATGCGGCAACCCTCGTCAGCAGCGTTCAGACTGCAGGGCAAGACGCCCGCATCGACTACAAGTATTTGCGCGACGGCCAGATCTCCTCGATCAAGGACGCCAACGGCAACACGACGTATTACTACTACGACGCGTTCGGTGCATCGCTGGGCTGCGTCGATGGCGCAGGCAATGTGCAGTACAGCGTGTACGACGCCAATGGGCGCGCTGTGCAGACTACGCGCCTTGCCAAAACCATCTCGGGCGTCACCGCAGCAACGACGCTCGCAGAAGTGAGCCAGCGCATCGCCGCTGTGATCGGCGACGCAGGCGACCAGACGATCTACCGCGTGTATGACATGGACGGCCGCCTCACCGCTACGGTGAACGGCCTGAATGAAGCAGAGCGCTTCTGGTACGACGGCAACGGCAACGTGATTGAGCACCGAGCCTATGTAAACCGTGTGGCTGCGGGCTGGACGCCCACCAACCTCGTCACGACTGACCACGTGGACGACCGCCGCACGCGAACGATGTACGACAGCTTCAACCGCGCTGTGTACACGGTCGATGGTGCCGGCTCAGTCACCACGTACCAGTACGACCTGGACGGCAACGTCACGCAGCAGCGCGTGTACGCCAAGCCCATCGACCCGGCGACCTTCAACGGAACAACGCAAGTCATCCCCGGCGCAGCGGCGACGACGCCAGACACGATCACCACCTACACCTACGACTCAGACAACCGCCTGATCTGGAGCGTTGACGGTGCAGGCGGCGTGACACGCCGCTACTACGACAAGGACGGCAACGTCACGCAGCTGGTGCAGTTCGCAGCGGCCGTCACACCGGGCACGAGCATCGCGCTGGCGGCAACAATCAACACGTACGCGAGCACCGGCAAAGACCGCACTACGAACTACACGTATGACGCAGCGGGCCGGCAGATCTACGCCGTCGATTCACTCGGCACCATCACCGGCACCGTGTACGACAAGGCGGGCAACATCACCGCGAGCATCCAGTACGCCAAGCTCGGGACGGCACCCGTAGCGGGCGTGCCGCTTGCGCAGGGCACACCTGTCGCAGATGCGGCCAACGACCGCATCACGCGCATGGCGTACGACGCAGCGAACCGGCTCGTGTTCACGGTGGATGCGACCGGCGCAGTGGCTGAGCGCAGCTATGACGGCGCGGGCAATGTGAAGAGCATCACCCAGTACGCGAACGTGATCGACACTGCGAAGTTCAATGCGTTGAGCAAGACGGCCACGTGCGATGACATCAACGCTGCGCTGGTGAAGGCATCAACTGCCAATCGCGTGCAGGCGCAGAGTTTTGATGCGGCGAACCGGATCGCCACGACAACGGATGGTGTGGGCCACATCACCACGTACGGCTACGACGGCCTGAGCCGCTCGACCAGCGTAACCGACAGCGGCGCAGGCATCACCGCGCGAACAACGACGTACACCTACGACGGCGCGGGCCGCACAAGCAGCGTGACCGACGCGCTCGGCCAAACCGAGCGCTACACCTATGACGGCGTGGGCAACAAACTCACGTTCCAGAATAAACGCAACGCCATCTGGACGTACGAGTACGACGCCGCAGGCCGCCTGACCGACGAGTACACGCCCAGCGTGGACGTCACCAGCGTCACCAGTGGCCTCGTGATGACCACTGCCGCACGCGTGATCCGCACCGCCAACACTTATGACGCTGCGGGCAACCTGCTCTCGCGCACAGAGGCCGTGGGCCGGCCCGAGCAACGCACGACGAGCTATGAGTACGACGCACTGGGCAGGCAGATCCGCACGCGCTTCCCGAACGTGGCCGTGTACGTGGCCGAGACTGACGCAGCGATTGCGGTGAACGGTCAGGGCAACGTAGCCACGCGAACCGACACCACTGTCGCAGGCGGCATCTACACCGAGACCACCTACGACGCATTGGGCAACGCCATCCGCAACCGCGATGTGGGTGGTGCGCTCAGCTACAAGGTGTATGACCAGCTTGGGCGAGTGACGTACGACGTTGACGCGATGCGCTACGTGACCGGTTACACGCTCGATACGTTCGGCGGCACAACGACCCTCACGCGCTATGCGAATGCGATGACGCTCACAGGCACAGAGACGTCGCTTAACACTGCGGACATGACCAGCGCCAAGCTCGTCAAAGACAGCGCCGCAGATCGCGTGCTGCTCACAACCTACGACCGCATGGGCCGCGTGGACCCGGTGACAGAGCCCACCGTCGATGTGTTCGACCCTGAAGCCACAGGCGCTGGGCAGTACTACCAGGCCGGAGCGCTCACCGACAACACCTATAACGCCTTCGGCGAGCTGATCCAGGTCGCGCGCTTCAAGGGCGCAGGCACGGCCAGCACCGCCGCCTACAACCAGTTCAACTACTACGACAACGCGGGCCGCTTGACGGCCACCGTCGATGGCGCGAACTACCTCACGACCAACACGTATGACGTGCTGGGCAACGTGACGCAGACCACCGAATACGCCAAAGCGCTGACGGGCACGATCACAGCGGCGACCAAGCCCACACCGCCGACTGCGAGCACGACGGACCGCACCACCACCTTCGAATACGACAGCCTCAACCGCAAGAAAACAGAAACGCGCCTGAACGTCGAAGTCACGGACCAGGACACGTTCGTCACCAGCAGCACGAGCGTGGTCACGCGCTACGGCTACGACGCGACGGGCAACGTCGTCACGACAGAAACCGCAGACGGCGTCACAGGCAATTACTACGACTTGCTCGGCCGCATCACGGCAGTGACCAAACCTGTGCGTGCGGGTGAAACATCGGGAACGATCACCCCGCTCACCGTCTACAAGCGCGACGTGTACGGCAACGCCGTCGTGCAGATCGACTACGCCGCAGGCACTGCAGCCTTGGGCGCTACGGCGGCGGATGCGAACGACCGCACGAGTTATTCCTTCTTCGACATCGACGGCCATGCGATTCGCACAGTCGATGCGAACGGAGCAGACCGCTACGCGTCTTACGACGTGTACGGCCGCGTCGTCAAACAGTGGCAGACGCTTGGCAGCGGCACAGCCAGCGCCACCATCTTCCACGGCTTCAAATACGACGCCCTCGGCCGCCTCACCCGCGACATCACGCCCACCAACAACAGCGCAGACAGCGCAGTCGTCAGCACAGACATCAAGTACAACGCCTTCGGCGACATCATCGCCAAGGGGGTGAACGGCAGCGCCAGCGAGTACTACGACTACGACAAGGCGGGGCGACTGTGGCGCACGAATGCCGACAATGGCGTCGCCACCATCTACCTCTACGACCGCCTGGGCAACCGCACCGCGCAGATTCAAAGCTCGGGCGCTGCGTACAACGACGCGGACCTCAAGGCCGCAGGCGTCACCGCAGCAAGCGCTGCAGCAGACACTTCACTGCGCCGCACCAACACCCGCTACGACGCGTTGGGCCGTGTCACGCAGCAGTCGCGTATTGCGCCCGGCAGCGTGAGCGCTACCGTCAACCAAACCTACGACCGCTGGGGCAACGTGCTGAGAATCAGCGATGCGCGCAACGCGCAGTGGGTGACGCGCTATGAATACAACGCTAACAACCAGCTCACGCGCCAGTACCTGCCCGATGAGACAGGCGCTGCCCAACTGTCGAGTGTTGCGTACTACGACAAGATGGGCAGGCAAGTGGGCGTGCGCGATTACATCAACGCCACGGCAAGCAACCTCAACCGCATGCGCTATGACACGCAGGGCAACCTGATCGAAGAGCGTCATGCCGATGGCGGCATCGTCGCCAACAGCTACAACGCATTCGGCGAGCGCACGACCCACATCGACGCAGAAGGCAACAAGACCACCTACACGTACAACAAGGCGGGCCTGCAGACATCGACCACGCACTGGGGCAAGTCGCTCGGTGGCGGTGCGTACTCCGGCTTCGCGATCTACACCGCAACAAACAACGCTGCCGGCGACACAGTCACGCTCACACTCACCACAGGCAACATCACCGAGTTGACGACGTGGGACGCAGCCTGCCGCATGACCAGCCAGACCAACGGCGCGGGCAACGTCACGCGCTACACCTACGACCTGCGCGGGAACGTCGCCACCGTCACACTGCCCAATGGCACGAAGCAGTCGACCTCCACTTACGACAGCCGCGACCGCAAGACCAGCGACACCGATGCGCTGGGCAGCACCGCCACCTGGAGCTACGACTACTTCGGCCACGTGCTGAACCACACGGACATTGGCGGCGCGCAATACAAATATTCGTACGACAACGCCGACCAGCTCAAAACCCAGACCAACACCCGTGGCCAGAACCTGCTCTACGGCTACGATGGCGCAGGCCAGATGACGCAGATCGTAGATACGGCCAACGGCATGCAGACGACTGACTACACGTACGACCTGTCGGGCCACAAGCTGAGCGAGCACGTGGCGCTCACGCAAAACGGCGTGCGCATCACCGTGCAAGACAACCACATGAGCTACGACAGCCTGGGCAGGTTGCGCTGGATGGCCGACGACCACATCCAGGCGCGCATGGACTACGACCTGGTGGGCAACCGCACGAGCGTCACCACACACGTCGTGAACACCGTGGGCATGACCGATGTGGTGACCGACACCGCGCGCTACTACCAGTACGACGCGATGAACCGCATGACGGTCGTCGACGGCGTGGATGCGGCGGGCAACATCGGCACGACGCAGGGCCACCAGATCACCTATGACAAGAACGGCAACCGCCTGACGGACAAGTTCGGCGGCAAGAAGGTGGACATGCTGATCGACAAGGTGCTCAGCGACGGCACCATCCTCTACAAGTACCAGGCCTCAGGCGCGAACGGCATCGTGACCGAGCAGTACACGTATGACGGGCTCAATCGCCTTACCACCATCAGCCGCGACGACGGCGAACTGCTCAACGACCCCGGAACCACCTGGCTGCTGATCGACAAACGCCAGTACGACGCCGCCAGCCGCGTCACACGCACGGGCGGGCTGGGCGACCTGCCGGTGGGCTACGTCAGGGCGCTGTATGGCATGGATGCGAACAACAACCCGCTGGCAGGCAATGGCTCGCAGCAGCGCCTGAGCTCCTACAACGCCAACGGCCAGTTGATCGTGCAGCAAGTCACTGGCTACAACAACACGCCCGGCTACAGCACCTTCAACAACGCCATCGACGCGGCGGGCAACGTGACGCACTACAAGGTCAAGTCGGCTGCGGGCACGAATGACTACGACACCACGCTCGCCAAGCTGGAGGGCTATAAGGAATCGGTGGTCAAGGCCACCAGCACCTATCTCATCAACGCCACCACCACCAACACCTACGACACGAATGGCTACCTGAAGTCACTCGATTCGACGGTGGATGTGGACGACCGCACCTTCATCAACGACGTGCGCGGCCAAGTGCTCGCCACGCAGCAAGGCACGCGCCTGCTGCGCGAGTTCATCGTCAACGGTGAAGTGCTCGCGCAGTACGGCCAGGGCGCGGACCGCGTCACGGCGCGAGACAAAGACGGTAACCCAATCTTCGACGACAACATCGCCGACTTCCAGCTGGGCTACCGGTCCATCACACCGAGCTACCCGAATGCATCGCCGGGCACATACACGGTGCAGACGGGCGACACGCTGCGAAGCATTGCGCAGAGCGCCTACGGCGACAGCAAACGCTGGTACCAGATCGCCGAGGCCAACGGTATCGCAAGCGATGCGCAGCTGCGCGTAGGCGTCTCGCTGAACCTGCCGAACCTGGTGGGCACGAGCCACAACGATGCGGGCACCTTCGCGCTGTACGACCCGAGCAAGATCGTGGGCGATACGTCGCCGTACCTTGCGTTGCCGCCGCAGCCGAGCGATAACTTCTTTGCGCAGGTGTTGATGATGGCGGTGGCGATAGTCGCAGCCATGTATCTCGGGCCAAAAGTGCTGTCTGCGGTCCAGACATTGATCGGCAAGACCGTGGCTGCAACGGTCATCGCTGGTGCTGCCACAGGCGCGGCTGCGAACGTAGCGTCGCAAGTGGTGGGCATCGCCACCGGCGTGCAGGACAAATTCAACTGGAAGAGCGTAGGCGCAAGCTTGATCTCGGGCGGTGTGGGCGCCGGGATCAACGGCATCACCGGGCTGGACGGCGGCAACGTCGGCAAGACGGTCGACCTGGGCGATTCGATCTTCAACAACGTGATCGGCAAAGCGGTGCTGGCCAGCGGCATCACGCAGGGCGTGAATGTGGTGATGGGGCTGCAAAGCTCGTTCAACTGGAAGGCAGTGGCGGGGAGCGCAGCGGGTGCAGAGGTGGGCGATTTGGTGAGTGAGTCGTTCAAGGGCAACGCTGGTACGTTTGGTGCGCGGCTAGTGAGTGGGATGGCGGCTGGCGCGACGGCGGCTGCGTTCAGGGGTGGAAGGGTGAGCGTGCAGCAGGTGGCGGTTGACGCGTTTGGGAACAGTATTGGAGCAAGCCTTGTATACGGCTCAAGCAGTGCACAACCGGAACTGACAACGGGTAACTTCGCGCGGCTGGATGGCCCGGGCTATCGCGGCATTCCCTACGACGGTGATCTAAGTGGATCAGGTCCACTTGACGATGTACTTTCGAAGAAGTCAATCCGCGAAGCGCTATATCGACCCGGCGTCAACGATGCCGCCACTGTCCAGGTGCATGAGGTGGGAGGCCACTTCAGCGCGCAGCAATACGTAGGACAAGCATTTGTGGGGGGTTACAGCCCGATACTGGGTCGCAATTTTGTTCAGGCTGACTTGAATCTCATGGTCGCCCATTCTCAGTTTCTTGATCAACTCAAGGATCTGGACGCAAAGGCAGCCGGCGTCCGCTTTGTTGCTGGCGATGCCGACAATATGGGCATGCCCGCACCTCGGCTGGTCGCCGAGGCATTGCATTCGCTTAACAATCTGGGATCCGAAGGAAACGTTGAGCGGATTTTTGATCTGATGCGACGAAACCCCGGGAATCTGGAATTGGCCGGTTCGGCCTCGCATGCATTGGTCGATTCGGACCCGCACGAGTATCGGGATACGTTCCTTGGCCACACTGTGGATAGCCTGACGCTTCGCGATCCCGACCCTCTTACCCCAGCGACAGCGGTCAAGCTCGGGACGAAACTGGTGAAGTTCTATGAGGTTGTGCTGGGCATTAGTGGCGACACCAAACTCGCGGGAGAACCAATAGCGATCCGAGAGCAGGCGAGACAAAACGTAGCCGCCGCAATCAGAAGCGCTCGGGATACTGGTGCCACTGGAGAGGCGTTCGACGAGCAGTTTGGTGCGGCTGGCCGATACTTGCTGCCTCAAGGGGCACTGCGACTGCCGACACTTCCCAGCTACGGGGTAGGAATCCGCTACAACAGCCTGCCCTTTGAGGCATTGGCAACGACGGAAGACTACCTGCAGTCCATCCAACTTCGAATGAGCCCCTACAAGTTCCTCAACAGCGCACTAGACTCCGCCGCTACGATAATGAACCACTACATGGATTACACCGGGCGACGTTCCATGCCGCCCGTGCAAGCAAACCAGCTTTTGGGGCGGACTCTGAACCTGAACGGCAAGCCCGTTACCCGGCCATGAAACTTCTTCGCCGAACTGCACCTCTCGGATTCTCAAGGGGATACCTTTCGTTGGTCCGATTGAGACGAAACTTCCTCGTGTTCGTCTTATCCATCGTCGCTTCGGCGTCTCTTGTCCATGGCGAGAATATTCCCGACACGACTAACCGGCTGGTCATGGCGAAAGATATTGAGCGGAGTTACGTCAACACACTCGGGCTCAGAGGTCAGTCAGCCGCGATGGCGGTCGAGACGATGCTGGCCGAAGGATTTCGTTGTCGTATCGAGACCGCCGAGGAGTATGTGCCCGAAGATCAGTCCATGTGGTACTGCGTCAAACGCCCTTCCGGAAATCCGCCGCCATGCGACGACCTGCGTGTCTCGCTTCGCTTCGCGCCACCGGCCGACATCGAGAAATCGCGCGATGCTTTACTCGCAAATCTGGAGACCATCAAAGTCGCGTCAGCAGGCGCTTCTTGTCCTCCGCCGCGATTTGTTGGACCGGCGTATCTGGCTGCACGAAGTACGGCTGAGAAGTCGCTTGCTTCCGCGATCGATGCACTTGAATTGAAGTCAAGCGGCGAAGCCGCATACCGCAAGCTCCTTCGAGAGGGCTTCTATTGCGGCTTCGCCATACCGGGCAAGAACGCAGGAATTCCTCAAATGGAATGCACCAAGTTGCCCTCGTCCATAGAGTTTTGCTTCGAGGCCAAAGTAACCCTCGAAATGACATGGCCAGATGGGGTTGCGAAACCGAAGCAGCTCTACAAGGCATTGCCTTCGTCACGCGTCACGTCGTTGCGCACAACCTGTGAAATTCCGGCATTGCCACCCGGACGACGACCGCCTATATAGAGTTTTCGTCTGCACGGTTCGCCATTCGGCCATGGGTCGGGGAAGCCTTTCGAATCAGTGTTCGAGCGACGAGCCGGCGTCGCGAACTGGTGACTGCCCTTGCCCACAGGCTGGTTGCTCCATCAACACAGTGACGAAGCTTTTGGAAGAGGTCGGATTCGCATGCAACGTGTACCAGTCGGAGCACATCCGCAACGTGAAGGCATCGCGGGTGCAAGTGGACGAGATTTGGGCCTTCTGCCAGTCCAAGCAAAAGAATGTTGCCCCTGGGAATCAAGGCATCCTTGGTCACGGCGACGTGTGGACGTACACGGCGATTGACGCTGATTCCAAGCTGATGATTTCTTACATGGTCGGCAAGCGTGACGCCGACTACGCATTGGCCTTCATGACCGATGTTTACTCCCGCCTGGCTAACCGCGTGCAGCTCACGACAGACGGTCACGGTGCCTACCTCAACGCAGTTCCCGATGCATTCGGCACGGACGTTGATTTCGCCATGCTGGTTAAGCACAATGGCGTGGGCACCCCGACCGAACAGCAGCGGTATAGCCCGGCGAAGCTTATAGATGCCGAGAAGCGCCCCATCACCGGCAACCCCGACAAGCGCCACATCAGCACAAGCTACGTCGAGCGCTCCAATCTCACGATGCGCATGGGCATGCGCCGCTTCACGCGCCTGACCAATGGTTTTTTAAAGAAGGTGGACAACCTTGAGCACGCTGTGTCGCTGCATTTCATGCATTACAACTACGCTCGCATTCACAAGACGCTGCGCGTGACGCCCGCTATGGAAGCGGGCCTTACTGACCACGTTTGGACGCTGGAAGAAATTGCTGCACTCGCGCAGTGACAACATGGGGGACAATTGATCGATGGCGACCACGTACAACATCTACTGCGACGAATCGTGCCATCTTGAGCACGACGGCCAAAGTGCCATGGTGCTTGGAGCAGTGTGGTGCCCTCAAGAAAAGGCGGGCGAGATTTCGGAGCGCGTCAGGGATATCGTCGCCAAGCACGGGATGGATCGTCACTTTGAAGTGAAGTGGACAAAGGTCTCAGAGTCGAAGGAGCTTCTATACCTCGATCTTGTGGACTACTTTTTTGACGACGATGACTTGCACTTTCGGGCACTGGTTGTTCCGGACAAGAGTGCGCTTGACCATGGCGCGTTCCCTGGACAAGACCACGACACGTGGTACTACAAGATGTACTTCGACATGCTCAAGGCTCTTCTAAGTCCTCGGGACCGATATCGAATCTACATCGACATCAAGGACACCAAAGGAGCGGCCAAGGTGCGAAAGCTCCACGAGGTGCTTTCCAACAACATCTATGACTTTTCTCGTGAAGTGATTGAGCGCGTGCAGCTCGTGCGCTCTCATGAGAGCTCCCTACTCCAGTTGGCCGACCTGATGATGGGGGCTGTGTCATATGTGAATCGCGGCCTGCTGGAGGGCGAGGAAGGCAACGTCGGAAAACGTCATGTAGTCGAGAGAGTTCGTAAGCGCTCGCGCTACACCTTGGATCGCTCTACGCTACTCAAAGAAGGCAAGTTCAATATCTTCCGGTGGCAAGCGCAGGGAGCGGGGCAGTGACCGACTGGCTCCCGGAGTTGATCCACTTTCACGACCACGGGAAGGACTGGGCTACTTACGAAGCTGCTTTGTACGAGGCGTTTAAGGACGACTTTGTGCATGCGAAACCGGTGTATCGCGGCACGGCCCTGTCAATGAAGCGCATTCCGATCTCGAAGGGAAAGGAAGCGACGTTTTGGCACATCATTTCGGACGGGGCAGACGAGGCGAATCGTCTGATTAACTTCCGCCGATGCGAGCGCATTCGATGGGCGCGCGCCTTGGTCGAGAACTCCGAGAAGCCAGAAGTAAAAATGTGGGTGGCGGAAAAGAGCCACGAGAACCGCATCCATCTATGGCTTGAAGAAGACGACTTTGTGGTCGTGATCGCCGACCGTGGGACATACCTGCTCTTTTGGACTGCTTATCACGTGGACCGCGACCACCAGCGCAGGAAATTGCTTCGCGAGTACACCGAATACCAGGCAAAGCAAAAAAAGCAGGCCCCCTGAAAAGGCTGAAGCCGCACGGGGCGGCTTCGTAACTCCTTCTACACATGGTAGATGAGCTGTCTGAATTATGTAGGAGAGAGTCTAAGTATTCAAGTTGTATTTGACAAAACCTTCAAAAAGGCCTTGGAATCACAAAAAAGCCCTAGATGAGTTACCTAACTCGTTGATTCATATGGACTTTAGCAGCTCAAAACATCTAAAAACTACTTATCTGAGCGCATTTTATGTGGGCAAAGAGCTGAGTTTGAACGTCTTAAATGACGGTGGTTATCCGCATTTCCACTGTTTGCGCATACAGCTTTTATGTAAATCACGAAGCCGTAGTGGTTCATTCTGGGGCTGAATTTGTAACAGGCGAACTGAGACACCACCCAGATATTGCGGATCGCCGGCATGAAATGCACCGAGAAATACGTGATGTTGCTCAAGTCCTCACCAGCGCAGGTGCACAGTCCCACCTCACGCCGACACATCCATTCCCAGATGTTCGTGCAGCGACTCCTTCAGCCGCATGAGTCCCTGCCGGTGCAACTGTGAAATCCGGCTGCGGCTCAAGCCCATCAGGTTTGCAACTTCTTCAAAACCCATCGCCTGGAAGTAGTGAGCCTGGATCACACGGCACTCACCGGCTGGCAGTGTCTGCACCAGTTCCACGATGCGTTCGCGCAGTTGCCGCAGCTCCATGCTGCAGTAGGCCGGCATCACGATTGCCTCTTGCGGTGGCTGCACCATGCCCGTGCCGTCGAGCAACCAGGCAATTGCAAAGCCAATGCCTACTTCGGCCACATAGGCCAGCGCCTGCTCGGGGGTGCGACGGCGCGTGGCAGTTTTGCGCGCACCTTGCGAGTCGTCCGCGCCGCGAAGCGACGCGCGCCGCTGTGCTAGCAGCCTGCGCCGCGCCGCAAGCTGCTCATGCTTTTCATTGGCGCGCTGCAGGCCGTCAAGAATGGCGCCGTGCATGTACCGGGCCGCATACGTCTTGAACATGACGCCGACAGCGGGGTCGAACCTCTCCAGCGCTTCGATCAGCGCAAGCGAAGCCATCTGCCGGTAGTCTTCAAACGGCACGTCGTTGTCGATGCGCTTGCCGAAGTACGCCGCCGCCACCACCTTCGCATAAGGCAGGTGCATTGCCAGCAGCGCCTCGCGTGCGGCGCTGTCGCCGTGCTCGCGAAACTGGCGCCAGAGTGCAGACTCGCTCGGCTCCACGCTGCCCGCTAGTGGAACGAGCCGACAAGCGCCTTCAGGATCAGGGCCCAGCCGTCCACCAGGATGAACATCAAAATCTTCAGCGGCAGGGCCACCGTCGTCGGCGGCATCATCATCATGCCCAGCGCCATCAGCACGCTCGACACAATCAGGTCGATCAACAGGAACGGCAGGAACACCACAAAGCCGATCTGGAATGCAGCGCGCAGCTCCGACAGCATGAACGCCGGAATGAGCTGCACGTTGCCCACGTCGGCCATGCTCTCGGGCCGCTTGGCCTTTGACAGCTCCACCATCAGCGCCAGATCCTGTTCGCGCGTTTGCCGCACCATGAATTCACGCAGCGGCGTGCTGCCCTTCTGGTACGCCGCTTCGATGCTCAGGTTGCCCGACATGAAGGGCTGCACCGTTTCGTCGTTCAGTGTCTGCAGCACGGGCGACATCGTGAACAGCGTGAGGAACAGGGCCAGGCCAATGATCACGGTGTTGGGCGGTGTCTCCGGCATGCCGATGGCGTGGCGCAGCATCGACAGCACGATCACGATGCGCATGAACGCCGTCAGGCACACGAGCAACGCGGGCAGGACGGCGAGCGCCGTGAGCCCCACCACCACTCGCACAGCCTGCGATGTTTCAGGGGTGGCCTGCGCGAAGGCAGGCGCGGCCATGAATGACATCGCGGCGATGGCCGCTGGCGCCATGAATCGAAGTGGGCGCTTCATCGCGCTGCCCTCGCTTCACCGGCCAGGGCGCCGGCTTCGCACGGCCTGCGCGCGAGCAACGTGAGCGAACCCGATGCATTGCCCACCAGCAGTTCTTCATTGCCCCACTTCAGCGTGTACACGGTGACATTGCTGGCAAGCGCGGTGCGGCCCGTGACTGCAGGCGCAGCAACGCCCGCAAGCTTGGCCGGTGTTGCATGGCGCTTGCCGCGCGCGACGATCAGCACCACGACCGCGAAGCCACCCAGCAGCACAGCAAGCCAGCCAAATGCCTGCAGCCCGCTTGTGTCTTCTGCTGTGTCGCGGCGCAGTGGCAGGCCGGGAAACTGGGGCGCGTTCGGCATCGCTGCCGAAGAAGCCGCACGCGGTGCGACTGTGCTTGTTGCTTGCGATCGCGCTGGGCCATGCGCGCATAACGCCAGGAACATCGCGCTCGCTGCGGCCGCGCGCCGCCAGTGCGGATAGGCGCTTGTCATGTCACTTCATCCCTAGCGGCGCGGGCAACTCGGTGATGCGCAGCGCAAAGCGGCCATCGACAGCGACGAGCTGGCCGCGCGCGACTACTTTGCCTTCCAGCGTCAGGTCCACCGGCTGCTCGACAGTCCGGTCGAGCACCAGCACCTGGTGTTCAGTGGCCGCGAGCAGGTCGCCCACGGTCATTTGCACTTCGCCCACGCACACCTGAAGTGTCGTGCGCACTGCAAGTAGCGGGTTGCCCTCCAGGACGAGTGGCGCGGGCGAGGCGCCGTGGCCCTCTGTGTTGCGCGCACGAGCGCCCAGGTCGCCCTGCAGTTCGCCAAGGCCGATCACTTGCGCTGTGGGTTGTGTGTAGGTGGTCATGATGTGGAGGAGTCAATGGAATGAGCGCGTTCGGACTGCAGCAGCTCGACGGCTTTGTGCCCGCTGCGCTGGCCCAGAAATGCGTCGCAAAGAATCTCGCCGTGCGCGCTCAGGCGCATCGGCGTGTCCAGGCGATGTGTGAGCGACAGGACGTCGCCTGGCGCAAGTTGCGCGAGCGTGCCCAGGTCGATCTCGCATGCGTCGAGTTCGACGCGCACGGTGATGAAGTGGTGCGCAATCGCATCACTGATGGGGGTCGTGGGCTCGACCGGCCCGGGTGCAATGGGGCGCTGCAAAGGCGCCGCGAGCCCGAGCGTGTCCTCCACGCAGCCCGCGTTCAACAAGATCGGCAGGCGCGCGTTCGCCAGCGGCAGCATGATCACCACGCAGCCAGACCACGGACGCAGGCAAGCTGCATCGACGAAAAGCGGATGGTCTGTTGGCGCGTCGAGAGCGAACTGCGAGCGCAGCCTGGCAAGCAGGTCTTCCATCGCACGTGCGGCGACGCTTTGTGCGATCGATGGCGGCGTTGCTGGCTTAACGTTTGCGTCGTAGTCGTCGAAGAGCGCACGGCCCACGCATTCGGTCGCCCGAGCGGGTGATGCGAGCCAGCCCGCGGCCTCATGCTGCGCGCCCATCGGTGTCCAGTTCCAGTCGCCCGCGTCGTCAACTTCATGCGCGAGGTGGGCCAGGGCGCGGGTGCGATGCGTGTCGCCCAGCCATTCGTCGCACCACGGCAGCCACGCAGCATCGGCGCGCGCTGCGAGGGCGTCGAGTTGCACGGCGGTCCACCACCGAAGCGGCGTTGCGGTTTGCGGCGTCGTGGTCACTTGCTGCTCATCTGGAAGAGCTGCTGCAGCATCTCGTTCGCGGTGGAAATGACTTGCGACGAAGCCTGGTAGCCGCGCTGCATGATCACCAGGTCGCTGAACTCCTGCGACAGATCAACGTTCGACAACTCGACCATGCCTGAGCGCACGGCGCCAAAGCCGTTGGTGCCGGCCGTGCCGATGTGCCAGGCCAGGTTGTTGGTGGCGTCGAACTGGTTGTTGCCGTTGGAGCTGACGGCGTCGAGGCTGTCGAAGCGGCCGAGCAACAGGCGCACGCCCTTGACGGTCTGGCCGTTCGAATAGCTCATGACCATCGTGCCCGTATCGTCGAAGCTCACGCCGGTGAGGCTGCCTGCGCCCCAGCCGTCTTGCGATGTGAAGACCAGCTGCGAGTCAGTGCCCGCACCGAACGAGTACACGTCCTTGCTGAAGTCGAGCTTGAGCGGCAGGCTCGGGTAGCCTGCCCGGCTGTAGGTCATGTTGACGGTCGCGGTACCCGGCGTCGGTGCGCCCGCGCTGAACACCAGCGTGCCCGTACCCACCGACGTGGCGCCGTCCTTGAGCTCTACCGACCAGGTGCCGGGTGTGGTCGTGCTTTGGGTGAGCACCAGCGTCATCGTGTGTTCGATGCCGAGTGTGTCCACCACCTTCACATTCTGGACTGTGTGGTCGGTATCGGTGCTCGACAGGTTGCCCGCGAAATTCAGCGTGGTCGTTGCCTTGCCGGCGATCATCTGGTGGCCCGCGATGGTGATCTCGCCCGGCGCACCCGAGGGGTCCTGCCCCATCACCTTGCTGCCGTCGACACGGCTGACCATCACGCCGTCGCTGTTGAATGTGAACTGGCCCGCGCGCGTGTAGTGCAGTGCTCCGCCCGTGTCGCGCACGGTGAACAGCCCTTGCCCGTCCACTGCGAGGTCCAGGTTGTTGCCGGTCTGGCGCAACTCGCCTTGCTCGAAGTTGAGCATGGTGCCGGCGGTGTTCAGGCCGTAGCCCACCTGCATCGTCTTCGAGCCGTTCGCGCTGTTCGAATAGAACATGTCGGCGAACTGCAGCGTCGAGCTCTTGAAGCCGGGCGTATTCAGGTTGGCGGTGTTGTTGGCGATGACGCGCAGGCCTTGCGAGAAGCCTTGCAGGCCCGTCATGCCGATGTAGATGGAGCTGAGCATGTTGTCCTCTTGCGGTGTTGTGGGTGGTTTCAGCGGACGGCGATGACCTGGCCGAGGCTGATGTTGGGCAGGACATTGCCTGCCGTGGTCGTGATCGACAGAAGCGGCGAGGCGCCACTGAGCGAAATTGCGGTGACGGCGCCGCTGAGCGTGGTGCCGCCGTCAGTTGTGATGTCGACGTTGCGCCCGAGCAGGCCGATCGACTGCAGCGATGCCTGGTTGGCGACGAGCGTCGTCATCTTGTCGTTGAGCTCCTGCGTCTGTTGCAGCGAGGTGAACTGCGCCATCTGCGCCATGAACTGCTGGTTGTCCATGGGCTTGAGCGGGTCCTGGTAGGTCAGCTGGGTGAGCAGCACCTTCAAAAAGTCTTCCATGCCCAGCGGCTTGGCCTGGGTGGAGGCGGTAGGGGAGACGGATGAAATGCTCACGAGCGAGTCCTTTGAACGGTGGGGGGAGAAGGCAGGTCAGGTGCAGGTGCGCCTGCGAGTGCGTGGCCACGCAGGTCTTTCCCATTGCAGGCGAGCGACAGCATCTTCAAGCCCTGCGCATTGACCCACCGCTGCAGTTGCGCCGCGATGGCGTCGAGGTGCGGCAGCATGTCGGCGTGCATGCCGAGCCACAGGCGAATGCCGTCGGCAGACCAGTCGGCATGCAGGCGGATTGGTGTGGGCGCGGCCCTGGTGCCTGAGGCTCGCGATGGTTCGGGCTCGGCGGCGTCGCTGGGTGCGTCGACTGATGCCTGCTGCGGCGACCGCGATAGGAGTTGTGTCTGCGCTTGCGCCTGGGGCTGTGCCTGCGGTTGGGCGGGTAGGGCAGCGGCGATGGGCTGGGCAGACGCAAGCGGTTCGGCAGCGGCAAGCGGCGCCGCAGACGATGGAGCCATCGCTTGCGGTGCAGCCGATTCGCTGACTGGCATGGCCGCCATGTTGGTTGAGGCCGCGGTCGCGCTTGTTGCGGCTACCGCGGCCGTCGTGCTTGCCAATGCCATCGATGAGTGAGTCGCAATCTCGGGCTGTGCAGGCGCGCTTGCTCGCCCGCTCGCTTGTCCGTTCTCCGAAACGAGCTGGATTGCGCCGGCCATGTCTTCGAATGAAGGACGCCCTACGCTGGCGACGACCGGCCCGAATGACCGTAGTTCATCGGCCATCTTCTGTGTACCCACGAGCGCCGCCCGAAAGTGGATGTCGCCTGTCTGTGTGATCGTTGCAGTCGGCCTTGGCGCAGGGCTTTCCTGCAACGACTGATGAGCAGGCGCTGCGAGGCCATATGCGTCATGGCGGGGCGTTGCGGATGCATGCGCTGCCGGTGCATCGGCGCGCGCAGTTGGCGTATCGCTGCGCCGCTGCGCGTGGTGAGCGGCTTGCTTCACGATCGAGCTCGGTGATGCAATGCTCGCCGGCGCTGCGCTGGCTTTGGGTGCCTCTGGCGCGGCAGTCGGCGCAAAGGGCTGGTAGCCGATCACGCCGTGCGCGAACCACAGCGCCATCTGCGCTTGCTCCATCTCGCGCTGCCAGCTCGCTGCATGGCGCTGGTCGCCGCTGGCCGCTGCTGTTGGTGCCGCTGCAGCAGGCAGGGCGGGCCGCAAGCCCGCAGCGGCTTGTGGATTGATAGGCGGGCTACTCATGGTGGCGATCTCCTGGGTGTGACTGGGTTGCGTGTGAGCCAGTCGTCATCGGCTCGCACGCTGTCCTTGCGTTGTTGTTCCTGTATGAAGTGGCCAAGGGCCTCGTCGCGGTGGCGTTGCAGTGATTCGAGCCGCGCCTGCCGCTTCACGCTTTCAGCGCGTGCCGCGCTCTCGTGTTGTTCAAGCTCGGCGATGCGCAGGCGCGCTGCGGCCTGTTCACTGTGGACGCGCGCAAGAAAGTGCAGTGCACGCGTTTGCAGCGAAGGATCGACTCGCGTGCGCCACGCGTTGCCCGCATGAGCGGCTTGTTCGCGCGCGCGCTGTTCCAGTGCCGTGAGCGTGTGGCGTGCAGCGCCCAGCTGCGTGCAAAGCCCCGCCAGCTTCGCCAGCGCTTCGTCCAGCTGCCACTGCGCGCGTTGCCGCACGGGAGCCAGCGTGTCGTTGAAGCCGCGTGGGTCTGCCATCACGCCGATCCCGTCGAGACAATGGCCGTGAGTTGCGCCAGGCCTTCACCGGCTGCTGCGCCGCCGTCGCGCTGGCGCATCCAGGCGTGGAGCGCGGGCTGCAGCGCGAGTGCCTTGTCCAGCTCGCGGTTCGAGCCCGCTTCGTAGGCGCCGATGTCCACCAGCTGGCGGTTGCGCTCGAGCAGTGCGACTGTGCGAAGCGCGCTTGCCGCCGTTTGCAGTTGCGCAGGCTGCACGATGTCCGGCATCACGCGGCTGGCGCTTTGCAGCACGTCGATGGCCGGGTAGTGCCCCGTATGTGCGAGCTGACGCGACAGCACGATGTGCCCGTCGAGGATGGCGCGCATGTTGTCGGACACGGGCTCGTTCAGGTCGTCGCCCTCAACCAGCACCGTCATCAATGCCGTGATCGAGCCGCCCGATGGCGCAGTGCCGCAGCGTTCACACAGCTGCGGCAACTCTGAAAACACCGAAGGCGTGTAGCCGCGTGCCGTGGGCGGCTCGCCGGCGGCCAGGCCCACTTCACGACGCGCCATGGCGAAGCGCGTGATCGAATCCATCGTCAGCAGCACCTGCTGGCCCTGGTCGCGAAAATATTCGGCAATGGCCAGCGCTGCATTGGCGGCGCGCAGTCGCGACAGCGCCGGCTGGTCCGATGCCGCGACCACAACAACCGAGCGCGCGAGCCCGTCGGCGCCCAGCTGCAAGTCGATGAAGTCGCGCACTTCGCGGCCACGCTCGCCGATCAACGCGATCACATTCACGTCGGCCTTCACGTGGCGCGCAATCATCCCCAGCAGCGTGCTCTTGCCGACGCCGCTGCCAGCAAAAATGCCCATGCGCTGGCCCTGGCCGAGCGTGAGCAGCGAGTCGATCACGCGCACACCCGTGTCCAGCCGCTGGTGGATGCGCGGGCGGCCCATCGGGTTGCACGGCGTGGCGCGCAGCGCGCGCCGCTGCGACAGTTGCGGTGCCGGCTGGCCGTCGAGTGGCTCGCCGAAGCCATCGATCACGCGGCCGAGCAGTCCGCCGCCGACGCCGATGTGCGTTTGCGATGGCGCAGCAAGCACTTCGTCACCCGCTGACAAGCCGTGCAGGCCGCCGTAGGGCATCAGCAGCAAGCTGGCCGCCTTCACGGCGACGACTTCCGCGAGCACCGGTGCGGCTGCGCCCTGCGCTGGCGACGACCCGGGTGCGATCGAGAACATGTCGCCAATCGAAGCGCGCAGGCCTTCCACTTCGACAGTCAGGCCGCCGAGTTGCCGCACGTGTCCAACAGGCCGCGCCAGCTGCAGGCCGCGCAGTGATTGACGGTAAGGCGCGAGCAGCGAGCTCATGTCACGCGCGCTCCTGTCGCAGGGCCAGCATCGACTCGCGCCATGCCTGCAATTGCGTGTCGAGCCGCGCGTCGAGGCTGCCTTCGCTTGAGCGCAATTGCACGCCGCCCATTGGCATGTACGAATCCGCCACGATGGTCACGCGCTCACCATCGGGCCCCGGCACACCGGTCTCACGCAGCAAGGCGGCATCGGCAGGATGCAGGTGCAGCGCCAGCGACGACTTGTGGCGGTGGTCGGCCAGCAGTTTCGCGACTTGCGCACTCACGCCTTCGCGCGTGAGCGCCGCCGCACCGATCACTTTGCAAGTGGCTTCGAAGGCCAGCGCGACCAGGTCGTCGTGTGCGGCAGCAATGGCCTGGTTGGCGGCGTTTGCCACCGATGCGAGCAATGCGTCCAGGCGAGCGAGTCGTTGCTGCGCTGCCTGCTGCGTGTGTGCGTGCGCCGTCTCCAGCGCTTTCTGCGCTTCACGTTCAGCTTGCGCGTGGCCGGCGCGCAGGCCTTCGGCGTGGCCCTGTTCGATGGCGGCGGCGCGTGCGCTTTCGACTTGTGCGAGCGCGAGTGCGCGGCCTTGCGCGATGCCGCGTTGCAGGCCTTCAGCCACGCCTTCGTCGAAGCTGCGCACAGGCGCATTTGCCACGGCGGCAGCATCGGCTTTGTGCGAGGGGCGCCGCAACACATGCGGATGCGGTTGCATCGCCAGGCCGCGCACGAGCGACGGGCCAGTGTGGCCGGGCTGCGTGGGCTCGCTCGTGGCTAGCGTCATGACAGCACCCCTGCGATGCGGCGCCAACGCGAACGCCACCGTTGCGCCAGCCGGCCTTTGTGTGAGGGTGCGCGTTCAAGCGTGGGCCGGCGCTTGTCGATTTCGTCGCGCAGCGTTGCGGCGAGTCTGGGCGGCACGCTGGCTGCGGCACTTGCGCTGCGTCTGCGCTGGGCAACCGCGTTGCGCACGGTGGGCGAAAGCCCGGCCAGCAGCTGCTCGACAAAACCGGCGTCGTGTTCGCGCGTCACCAGCGCGATCAGTGACGCTGGCTCGCCAGACACGATGGCGGCGAGCTGCTGCGGGGTGTAGTCGCGTGCTGCGGGCGCCTTTGAACTTGCCGATGTTGCCGTCGCAACGCCGGAAAGTTGCGCGTCCGGCGCAATGCCCAGCGTCTGCAATTCAGCGATCAGGCGCTGCAGCTGGCTGCGGTGCGCGGGCGCAAGCTGCGACAGAACCCAGTCACGATCCTGGGGGTTGAGTGCGTGTAGCGTCAGCGCGCACTGGCGCACGGTGCGATCAGGCGTGGTTGTGTCGAACGTGTTCATTGGCGCGCTCCTGTGTCCAGCCAGTGATGCATCTGCTGCAGTACAGCGGCGCGTTCGGCCGAAGAGAGGGTGCGTGCCGTGGGCGAAGCGCGCGTGGCGCTGGACCGAACCCTCAGCCACACGGCAAGCCCGCACAGCGCTGCAATCAGCATGCATGCGAGCGCGATGACAACGGCTTGAGGACTCGACGCCAACGCGTCCAGCGGTGGCAGTGCTGCCGTTGAAGGCGCGGTGGTTCGCGCGGCAGGGGGGTGCGCTGCAGGAGCGACTGCCAGGGCAGGTGCCGAAGCAGCTGCCGAAGCAGGCGCCGCCGCACCACCTTGCGCAGTTGCAAGTGACTCGAACGCATGCATGCTTTGCACCACCACGGTGTCTGCCCGCTCGCCGCTCGTGCCTACGGCGGCGCCCACGAGCTGGCGCATGCGCTCGATCTGCTCGTCGCTCAAGGGCTGGCGCACGAGTGCCACGACTTGCAAATGCTTGATCGCACCGGGCTGGCTGGCCACCTGTTCGGTGCGCCGGCCCACCTGGTATTCGACTTCGCGCTGGCTGTTGGCCGCGCGCGTTGCCTCGCCCTGCGGGCTGAGCGGCGGGCCAGCATCGCGTGCGTTCTCGCGTTCACGCACGATGACGCCGCTCACGCCCTGACCGCCACGAGCGCCAAGCACTTCTTCCGTGGTCACGCGGACCTGGTCCATGTTCAGCGTGACATCCACGGTGGCGACGGCCTGGCCGGGGCCGAATGCGCTCTCCAGAACTTCCATGGCCTTGCGCGCGAGCATTCGCTCGGTGTCGCGCTTGAGATCAAGGCGCGCCGAGCCGATGTCCTGTTCACCTTCGGCGACAACAGGCCGCGTCAGCGCCACACCTTGCTGATCGACGATCGTCACGTCGTGCATCGTGATGCCGGGCACGGCTGCAGCAACCAGGCGCTGGATGCCGGTGATCTGTTCGGCCTGCAGAGCCATGCCCGGCTTCAGGCTCAACGTGATCGCCGCCTTTGCCTTGGACGTGGCGCGCTTGAACAGGCCCTCTTCGGGCAGCGCGAGGTGAACGCGCGCATCGCGTACCTGCGAGAGCGAAAGAATGGTGCGCGTGATCTCGCCTTGCAGCGCGCGCTGGTAGTTGATCTTCTGCGCGAACTCGGTCATGCCGAAGTCGGCGTTGTTGAACAGCTCAAATCCGGCTGCGCCGTGCAAAGGAATGTCCTTGCCCATCAACTTCATGCGTGTGGTGTGGACGGTCGCGGCGTCAACAAGAATCGTGTTGCCGTCAGCGGCGATGCGGTAGGGCTCCTTCATCCGTTCGAGTTCGGCCGTCATGGCAGCCGCGTCCTGCGGGTTCAGGTCAGCGAACAGCACCTGGTAGTCGGTGCGAAGCAGCCACGCGGCCAGGCCGGCAGTGGCAGCGACGATCAGTACTGCGCCTGCAATCAGGCCGCCGCGCGATCGGGCATTGAGTGAATTCCAGAAGTCGGTGATCACAGCGGTCCCCAGTCATGCCGCCCGGTGGGCGGCAGATGTCTTGTCTTGTCGAATGTGGATGGAGAGGAAGATAAGCGAGAGGCGCAGGCCTCACACCTGCATCTTCATGACGTCCTGATAGGCCTCAAGCAGGCGGTTGCGCACCTGCATCATCAGCTGCAAGGAGATGCGTGACTCCTCCAGGCGGATCATCATTTGATGCAGGTTCTGCGTGTCGCCTGCAGCGAGCCGTTGCATATCGGCCTGGCTGGCCAGCAGCTTCTGGTTGACTTCGCCCAGGCCCTTGGTGATCAGCTCGCCGAAGGGCACGCCGGTGGCGCTGCCAGTTGTGTGCACTGCTGATGGTGCGACTGGCGCGACCATGTCGTTTGGCAGGACGGCGTTGACCGGCATCGCTGCAATCGCTTCGACCGGCACTGTCATGACGCACCTCCGATGTCGAGTGCTTTCAACGCCATGGTGCGAGCCATGTTCATCGCGGCAACGTTTGCTTCATAGGCACGCGTTGCGCTCATCATCGTGACCATCTCGGTGGCGGTGTCGACACCAGGATAGGTGACGAAGCCTTGCGCATCGGCTTGCGGATGGCCGGGCTCGTGCACTTTGCGCGGCGGGACTTGCGCAGGCTCGACGCGGACTGCGGGCAGTTGCGCTGCAACAGGGTTGTCGCTTTCCATCAGTGCGGCAAACGTGTCGCTTGATGCTGCTTGCGCGACGACTCGCATGGGCGTGTAGCCAGCCTGGCCCGCAGCTTGTGTGGTGTGTGCGTTGGCAAGGTTGAGCGCCGCGACTTCAACGCGCGTGCGCTCGAGCTCCATGCCGGCGGCGCTGATTGCAAAGGTGGTTTGGTGAGACATGGTGATTCCTGCAATGTGTCGGTCAGCGCTTGCCGTCGCTCGCCGCCAGCGAGAGCAGCGAGAGGTGACGGCTCAGCGCCCGGGTGAGCGCCTGGTACTGCACGGCGTTGCCCGCCATGTCGGCCATCTGCGCGTCCAGGTGCACCTTCAGGGGTGCGCCGTTGGAGTCGAGCGCCGGCGTGGTTTCGACGCGCACGCCTGCGAGCGAAAAGGCGTCGATGTAGCCTTTGCTGTCGAGCGAGCGGCGCGCTTGCTCCATCTGCGACGCGAAGTCGACTTGCTGCGTCACATACCCCTCGGTGGCGTGATTGGCGATGTTGCTGGCAATGGCCTGGTGGCGCAGGGCCGCCGCGTCGAGCGCGAGCCCGAGTGCTGTGGTGGTGATGGCTTCGAGGCCTTCAGTCATGTGTTGCTCCTGGATTCATGTGCCGCGCTACTGCACGACGAGTTCGGCATGCAGTGCGCCTGCAGCCTTGATGGCACGCAGGATCGAGATCACGTCGCGCGTGCTGGTTTTCAGCCGCGCGAGCGACTGCACAAGGTCAGCGACGGTGGTGCCCGACGCGAGGTAGCCCGGGCCGTTCGGCTCGTCCACATCGACGCGCGTGTTGCGCACGGCCGCTGTTCGCACGCCGGTGCCTGCGCCTGCGACGAAGCTGGGCTGTGAGACGGTGTTTTGCGAGGCGATGGAAATCTTCAGGTCGCCATGTGAGATCGCTACGCGCGCGATGCTCACGTCGCCACCGGCGACCACCGTGCCGGTGCGTTCGTTGATGACGACCTTGGCGCGGCGGTCTGGTTGCACCGCTACGTTTTCAATACGGGCGATGAATCCGACGACTTGCGCGCGCGAGGCCTCGGGCACGGCGATGTCGATGCCCGAAGCGTCACGTGCTTGCGCGATGTCCTGCCCGAACTGGCTGTTGATGGCCGAGGCCACACGGCTTGCCGTCGTGTAGTCAGGATCGGCCAGTACGAAGGTGATGCTTTGCTGTGGTGCTGCTTGCTGCGCGCTGGCAGGTATTTCTACGACTGCGCCTCCCGGCACTGAGCCGACCGTCGGATGGTTCTTCTGCACCACGTTGCCGTTCGAGTCGTAGCGATAGCCGCCGACGGAAAGCGGCCCTTGCGCCAGCGCATGCACGCGGCCATCCGGTCCCTTGAGCGGCGTGAGAAGCAAGCTGCCGCCGACGAGGCTGCGTGCGTCGCCGGCTGAACTCACGGTGATGTCGAGGCCGTCGCCTTCGCGCGCGAAGCTGGGCAGGGCTGCACTGACCATCACCACGGCGGTGTTGCGGCTCTGGATCTGCTCCGCAGGCACGGTGAGGTTGAACTGCGCGAACACATTCGCCAATGCCTGGCGTGTGGTGCGGTTGCCCGGCGAGTCACCCGTGCCTGCAAGGCCGGTCACGATGCCGTAGCCCACCAGCGTGTTGTCGCGCCAGCCCTGCAGCTTGCCCAGGTCTTTGACGCGGATGGGCGCCTGCTGTGCCTCTGCTGTGGCGGAACGCGCATGCGGGTGCGCGGCGATCGTGCACAGCGCGACCAGCACTGCTGCGCTGGCATGCAAGACGTGCTTCATCACAGGCCCACCCAATCGATGAGCTTGCGCCACCACGCGCGCTGCTGCCGCTGCGAGACTTCGCCTTCGCCAAGGTAGGTGATGCGCGCGTCGGCCAGGCGCGTCGAGAGCACAACGTTGCCGTCGGAGATGTCCTGTGGACGCACGCGGCCTTCGAGCGAGACCTTCTGCTGCTCGGCGTTGACGACCAGCAGCTGCTCGCCCGCGACACGCAGGTCGCCATTGGCGAGCACTTCGCGCACGGAGACGCTCAGGGTAATCAACACACGGTTGGCGCGTTGCGTGCTGCCGCCGCCGTCGAAGTCGCCACCTACGCCAAGGCCCGCATCCGCGCGGCGCGAGCCGTGCGTGAGCTCTGCATTGACGGTGTTCTTGCGGCGCGTGCCGGTATCGGTCGACGTGGAGGCGCTGGAGTTCTCGAAGACTTGAACAGTCAGCAAGTCGCCAACGCGAAAGGCTTTGTTATCGGATGCCAGGGGCCGGTAGGTGGCTTCGTCGAAGAGGCTGCCTGCCGTTGCCGCCGTTGTCGTGATGAGGGCCGCGACCACAAGGGATGCGGCGCGAACTGTCGCGCTCATAGCGTGGCCTCCACGCGGCCCGGCGCCGTGACGCGCGCTGCAACCAGCCCGTTTTCTGCGCGCACGTTGACTGTCTCGCCCACGTTGCCGTCCTGCATGGCTTGTGCGCGCCGCTCAAGTTCAACGGGGCCTGATTTCAGTTGCAGCAAAACCCATTGACCGCGTGCCACGCCTGGCACCGCTGCTTCAGGTGCGGCGGCAATCGATGGCTTCGTGCCGGCGAGCACAGCGCCGCTGGGGGAGATGCCGCGAATCACTGATTCATCCGCGCCCGTCCACAGCGTGCGTGAATGCGCAAGCCCCAGCTGCATGCGGATCCATCGTGCGACGACGTCACGCCTGACGACAGCCGTGGCGCCTGGACGCGGCGCATGGCCGACGGGTAGTGCGACGAGTTGCTGGATGGCAGCCAGGTCGCGTGTGCGCACGATCGCGAGATCGCCCAGGCGCAGAGGACCCGGCAGTGCCGATACCTGTGGCCTCAACTCGATCTGCACTTCAGCGGGGCCGGGCTCGCCCGGCTGCGCGTGCACACCGAGCGGTGCCATGGCTGCGATCAGCAGCGAGAGGGTGAGTGGCTTCATGGTCACCATCACTTGCGCAGGTTGTTCGCCATGCCAAGCATTTCGTCAGCCGCTTGCACGACCTTCACGCTCGCTTCATAGGCGCGCTGGGCCAGCATCAGGTTCACCATCTCGTCGACCATCTTCACGTTCGACATTTCGACGAAACCTTGCGCCAGCGTCCCCGCGCTGGTGTCGCCTGGTCGCGCGACGACTGCTTCGCCCGAGGCTTCTGTCGCGCGGTACAGGTTGTCGCCCTGAATCGCGAGCTGCGAAGGACTGGCAAAACGGACGAGCTCGATCTGCCCGGCATCGATGGGCGTCGCGCGGTTGGCGATGCGGATGAGTACGCGGCCGTCTGCGCCGATGCTGATCGACTCTGCGTTGTCCGGCACGGCTATTGAAGGGCGCAGCGCCTGGCCGGCCTGTGTGGCGAGCAGGCCGTCTTTGTTGACCTTGAGCGAGCCGCCACGCGTGTAGCCTGCGCCGCCATCGGGCAGCGTCACTTCGATGAAGCCCTCGCCGCGAATCGCGATATCCAGCGGCGAGTCGGTCTTCTTCAAGTCGCCCGCTTCGAACATGCGCGTCACGCTCGTGGCGGCTACGCCGGCAGCGCTGCGCTGCAGTGGAGTTGCGGCCGTGTTGTCTTCGGCAGACACACCGCGCACGCTTTCGCGCAGCATCAGATCGGAGAACCCGATGCGGCCCTTCTTGAAAGCGACGGTGTTTGCGTTGGCGAGGTTGTGGGCGATCGTCTCGATGCTGGTCTGTTGGGCCTGCATGCCGGTGGCGCCTATGGCGAGTGCTTCGAACATGGGAGTGGTGGGTTCGTGTGGGCTGGGAAATGGAGTCAGTTGTCGCCGAGCTTGCGAATGGCGTTGCCGAGCATGTCGTCCCAGCCCTGCACAACTTTTTGCATGGTTTCGAAGTGGCGCATCGAGGTGACGAGCTGCGTCATCTCGCGGGCGGAATTCACGTTCGAGTTCTCCACATAGCCCTGGCGCAACTGCACTTCGGCGTCGGCCACGGGTTTCATGCCCGTGCCGGGCGCAAAGAGCCCATCGCTCAGGCGCGTCATGGAGGTTGCGTTGTCGAACTCGACGACTTTGATGCGTGCGAGGGTGGTGGCATCAGCAGCGGTTGATGTGCGCACAGCGCCCGTCACATCGATCACCGGGCTGGCAGTGCCAGGTGTGATCTCGCCGCCTGTTCCCATCACGGCATGGCCCTTGTCCGTGACAAGGCGGCCCCGTGCGTCGACATGGAAGGTGCCGTTGCGCGTGTAGGCAGGGCCGTCACCGGTCATGACTTCGAAGAAGCCCTTGCCGGCGAGAGCGAGGTCGAACGGCTGGCCGGTGAACTTCAGTGTGCCGACGCGGCTGTCGCTCGTTGACTCGATGCGCGCGAGCGGCATCGCGATGGTGTCGGCTGCGGTTGCATCCATCGCGCCTAGCTGCGAGGCGAAGCTTGCGACCACTGGCGCTTGCGTCGTGATGCCGCGCTTGTAGCCCGGCGTCAATGTGTTGGCGAGGTTCATCGCCACCTGTTCAACACGCGCCATGTCGCCTTGCATGCTCTGCAGGCTGATGCCAAGAATCTCATTCATGTGATGGCTTTCAAATCGTGACCACGCTGTACGACTTCAGGTCGATGGTCTGGGGGATTTCGGTGAGTGAGAGCACGCGCAAGTGCGGAATCGCGCGCTCGCACAGGGCGCGGATGTGCCGGCGCAAATCGGGTGCGCACAGCACCACGGGCAGCAGGTTGTTCTTCATCATCTGCTCGGCCTGCTGCATCAGCCGGCTCATGAATTGCTCGGCCAGGCGCGGCTCCAGCGCGTAGGCGCGGTTGTCGGATTGCGCCGATTGCAGGCCTTGCAGGAGACGGCTTTCGATCATCGGATCGAGCGTCATGACTTGCAGCGATGTCGCTTCACCCAGCAGGCCCTGACAGATGGCATGGCCCAGGCGCTGGCGAACGAATTCGGTCAACAGGCTGGTGTCTTTGGTGTGGCGTCCGCAGTCGGCGAGCGTTTCCAGAATTGCATCGATGTGGCGGATCGACACCTTCTCGCGCAGCAGGTTCTGCAGCACCTTCTGAACGTCACTCACCGACAGGACCGTGGGGATGAGTTCCTCGACGAGGCCGGGCTGGCTCTGCCGCACGCGCGCGAGCAGGCGGTCGGTTTCGGCGCGCGTGAGCAGCGTCGCGGATTCGCGGCGCAGGATTTCGGTCAGGTGCGTCATGAGCACCGTGGGGCCATCGACGAGCGTGAACTTGGCGGCCGCAGCAGCAAGGCGCTGCTCTTCATCGATCCAGAGCGCGGGCAACCCGTAAGTAGGGTCGCGCGTCACCTCGCCGGGAATGCTGCGCACGTCGCCCGCGGGATGGATCGCGAGCCATTGCGCGATGCGCGCCTCGCCGCGAGCCAGGGCAGCGCCGTCGACATTGATCTCGTATTTGTCTGCCGCCAGACGGGTGGAGTGCTTGAAGCGAACACGCGGAAGCACCAGCCCGAAGTCCAGGGCGTGCTGCTTGCGAAACGCCTTGATGCGGTCCATGAACAGGCCGTCTGTCTGCGTGACCAGCGTGACCCAGTTGCTGCCGACGTGGACTTCAATGGGCTCGACCGGCAGCGTTGCGTAGGGGTCGTCGCCGGTGGCTGATTTGTCTGGATCAGAGTCGGCCTCGCTAGCGGATTCGTCGGCATTCGACTTCTGTGCGCGATGTGCAATGAACGCGACGGCCAGCACACCTGCGAGCAACGTCAGCGTTGGCAACGCCGGGATGCCGGGCAGCAGCAACAGTCCGCACAACGCCCCCGCTACAAGCAGCAAGGTCTTCGGGAATGACGTGATCTGCTTGAGCGCCTGCTTGCTCAGGTTGGCATCCGATGCCGAGCGCGTGACGATGATGCCGGTGCCCACCGCGATGACGAGTGCGGGCACTTGCGTCACGATGCCGTCGCCAATCGTGAGCAGCGTGTACGTCTGCAGCGCCTGCCCCCATGGGATGTGGTGTTGCATCACGCCGATCAGCAAGCCGCCGATGATGTTGATCAAAAGAATGACGATGCCTGCAATCGCGTCGCCCTTGACGAATTTGCTGGCGCCGTCCATCGCGCCATAGAAGCCCGCTTCTTTCTCGATGTTCTTGCGGCGGCGCTGCGCCTCGGCCTGATCGATGAAGCCCATGTTCAAGTCAGCGTCAATGCTCATCTGCTGGCCGGGCATGCTGTCGAGCGTGAAGCGCGCCGCAACTTCCGACACGCGTTGCGCACCACTGGTGACCACGACGTACTGCACCACGATGAGGATCAAAAAGACGATCAGGCCGATGACGTAGTTGCCGCCCACGACATACGCACCCACGGCGCCGATCACTTTGCCTGCGTTGCCGTCGGACAGGATCAGCCGCGTGGCCGCGACGTTGAGTGACAGGCGAAAGAGTGTTGCGATCAGCAGGAGCGACGGAAACGTGGAGAACTCCACCGGCCGCGCCATATAGAACGTCAGCAACAGGATCAGGAAGGCAAAGCAGAAATTCGCAAGGATCAGGAAGTCGAGCAGCGCGCTCGGGATCGGCGCGAAGAGCACCACGAGCACGCCGAGCACCAGCATCACCAACGCGATGTCGCTGTGCTTGCCGAAGAAGGTCTGCAGCGCTTTCACGGCGCCACCTCTGCCAGCGCGTTCCTGCCGTTCGCCATGCGCGCGTCGCGCATGGCGAAGACCCACACCAGGATTCGTGCAACCTGCGAATACAGCTGCGCGGGAACATGCTGGTCGACTTCGAGCGAGCGATAGAGCTCGCGCGCCAGCGGCGGGTTCTGCACGATCGGGATGTTGTGACGCGCGGCAATCGTGCGCATGCTCGCGGCCAGCGTGCCCGCGCCCTTGGCGACCATTTGCGGGGAATGCATTTGCCCGTGCACGTAGCGCAGTGCCACGGCAACGTGCGTCGGGTTGGTCAGCAGCACATCGGCTTGTGCGGTGTGCCGCACGGCCATGCTGCGCTTCAAGGCCTCGCGCCGCAACTCGCGCAGGCGCGCACGGATTCGCGGATCGCCTTCGCGGTGGCGGTTCTCGTCTTTCATCTCGCGCCGGCTCATGCGCATCTTCTGGCTGAATTCGCGGCGCGTGAAGGCGTAGTCGGCCGCGGCGATCAGGCACAGCATGAGCGCGAGCTTCAGCGCGGTGGCTGCGACGTCGTCCATCACGGTGTGGGCGAGCGTTGCAGCCGGCAGGGCCGAGAGGTGAAAGAACTGCGGCACCAGCGCCTTGAGCGCGTGATAGATGACCACCGACAGCAGCAGCAATTTCACGATGGCGCGTGCGCCGTCGAAAAGCGTGCGGGCTGAAAAAACTTTCTTGAAACCGTTGACCGGATTGAGGCGATCGAAATCCGGCTTGACGGGTTCTGCCGAGGCAATCGGGCCTGTCTGTACCAGTGTTGACACGATCGCAGCCAGCATCAAGGCGCCCAGGAACGGGGCAAGCATCGACATGCCCTCGCTGATGACCTTTGAAACAATCCGCCAGAGGTTCGCTGCACTCGGATCGAGACGCGCCGCCTGTGAGAGCAGCTGATGGTCGAAGCGGAATTGCGCCGCCAGGCCGTCCCATCCTTGCCAGTAAAGGTATGCCGCTGCCGTGGTGAAAACGACAGCGGAGACCACTTCGGTGCTCTTGCCGACCTGGCCCTTGTCACGCGCCTTTTGCAGCTTGTAGGGCGTGGCGGCTTCGTTGCGATCGAGGTCTTGCTCGGCCATCAGCGCACCGCCGTTGCCGCCGCAGGTGCGGCTGAAAAGATGCCGTCCCATGTGCGGTAGATCGAGCCATACACGCGGTTCAGGGCTGCGCCCATGCCACCGACCCAGAGCGAAAGCGCGACCAGGCCCACGATGATCTTCACCGGCATGCCTATGACGAACATGTTCATCTGCGGCAGGTTGCGGGCCACGACACCAAGCGCGAGCTCGACGAGCAGCAGGCACACGACGACGGGCGCGGCAAGCGCGAAGCCCAGTGAGAACAGCGCACCCGCCTGCTTGATGATCCACGGCGCGCTGGCGCTGATGGGCCACGCATGGCCGAGGGGAAAGCGTTCGAGGCTGAATGCAATGCCGCGCAGCAGTGCATGAGGTCCATCCGCCAGGAAGAAGACGACGACGCCGAGCTTGTCGAATGCGGATGTCAGCACCGGAATCTGGCGCCGTGTGAGCGGGTCGAATACCTGCGCCATGCCAAAGCCGACCTGCTGGTCGACGAGCCGGCCGGCAAAGCTGATGGCGGCGAATGCCGTGATGATTCCGAGGGCCAGGGTGGCGCCCAGTGAGAGTTCGAAGAAGCAGGCCGCGACAAGCTCGCCTGTTTGCAAAGAGAGCGCAGCCGTCATCGACTCACTCGGGACGCCGAGCGCCAGCGCAGCAGCCAGTGCAACGACGAGCAAAACGCGAACAACGCCCGGAACGCTGAACGCAGCAAGCAGCGGCGTCATTGCGAAGACGGCGGCCAGTCGCAGCGAAAGCAGGAACACCGCGAGGATGTAGCCCTGGTCAGGGATCGCGCTCCAAAGGGCCTGTTGAAGTTCGGCAAACATGTTCGCGGCCGCCTAGAACATCGACGGGATTTGCGTCCACAGGCGCGTGGTGAACTGGGACAGCGTGCGCAGCATCCACGGCCCAAAGACAACGAGGCAAATGCCTGCGGTCACCAGCTTCGGCACGAAGGTCAGGGACATTTCCTGCACCTGCGTGACGACTTGCAAGACACTGATCGCCAGACCCACCAGCATGACCAGCCCCAGCACGGGCAGGCACACGAGCAGGCCAGTCCAGAACAGGTCGGCCATCATCGAGATGGCGAGATCCGAATGCATTGAAGTCTTTCTTGGGGGATTGATGCGAACGCATCCAAAAGCAGCGCGGATTATGAAAAATGAAACCTAAACTTGTAACAAGACTTAGGTATTTGGCCAAATCATGTGACCATTTTTACTAAAAAAATGTCTGAAACTTCATATGTATTGCGTAGCCGCTTTGGCTGCGTGCCTGCCCCAACCTTTGAAAATCGTGTTCATGAATCCAGACTCCGCCACCAGCCGATTGACGCGCCTGGAGCCACTGCTCGCGCAGGATCCCCAAAACCTTCTGCTTCTGGCGGATGCGACGGACGCTGCTATGGCCGCAGGCGCTTTGGCCCGTGCCGAAGAGTTGGTTGCTTGTGGCCTTGAACTGTCCGCAGGCGGTGCGGCATGGCAATTCAGGCGGGCGACGCTTCGCATCGCGCAGCGACAGCTCGACGAAGCGCGCGCCATCCTGGCTTCATTGGCGGCCGCTGACGACGCGGGGCATCCCGCCATCGTCCATAACCTGGCCTACATCGAATTCCTGCAGGGCCACCACGCCGCGAGTGCAGCGGTTCTGCGGCCATGGGTGGATGGCCCGTCCAGCTCGACGGCTTCGGCCACAGCACCCGCGACGCAGGCGCTGTGGTTGCGTTCACTCCACCACATGGGTTCGCTCGAAGAAGCGTGGGCCTGGACGCAAAAGCAGCTGCTGGGCGCAACGCTGAGCGCAAGGGGTGCAGCCGTAGCCAGTCTCATCGCGCTGGAGCGCTCGGATGTCGATGCCGCCAACCGACTGGCGCAGCAGGCGCTTGATGGCGGCGTGCGCGAGATCGAGCCGCTGGTCGCGCGCGCTGGCGCGGCGCTGGCGGCCCGCGACACTGCGCTGGCCAAGGGCCTGTTCAACGAAGCGCTGCTGCTCAATCCTGCAGACGCTCGCAGCTGGTCCGGCCTGGGTCTGGCGGCCATGCTTGACCATGACTTTGCCGCGGCGAAGGCGGCGTTTGAAAAGGCCGTTGCCACGGGTCGGGGCGGAGCCGACTCGCTGCAGGGCCTGGCGTGGGCGCAAGAGCTCCTGCGCCGCGCCGGCCTGCCAACCGGGCCGGTCGACAGGCACTGACGCTAACCCGGCGAGGCGTAGCCGTCCGCATTCGTGGCGTCAGCTGTCTGAAGCAGAAATTTCGCCGCCTGTTGCGCGGCGAGCGCAATCTCGGCGTCGCTGTCCAGCTGATGCTCGACATGGTCGAGCATCACCGCAAAGTTCGGGTCATTGGCGATATCCGGACCAAGCTCGGCCATGACCACGGTCTCCAGAAACATGCGCAGCGCCTTGCTGGCGCGATCCGGGTCGTCGCGCCCGATGGAGCGAATGCGCACAGCCACAGCGGACGAAAGATCGCCGGATGCGTGCGCCACCTGCGGCTTGCGCCGGGTTCGCGCGCCGGACGCAACCTTGCCGCCTGCGCGCCTGGAGCGCGCGAAGCCCACCTGCGCCCGGATGAGCGCGGCGAGCTGGCTGGCTGGATCGACTGCCGTCACTTGAAGTCCTTCTCTTTCTGATCTTGCGCAGTTGATCTTAGGGGAATCGGTGCGCGGTCCGCGGGGCTAAAATTGACGCCGCCCCAGCGCCGTTGTGCTGACCGTGGCGCCCATCAATCCCTCTAGTCTGGACTTCACCATGCCTCTCGTTTCCATGCGCGAACTGCTGGACCATGCCGCCGAGAACGGCTATGGCATTCCGGCCTTCAACGTCAACAACCTCGAACAGGTCCAGGCCGTGATGGAAGCAGCGAAGGAGACCGGTGCGCCGGTCATTCTTCAGGCTTCCGCCGGTGCCCGCAAATATGCGGGCGAGCCGTTTATCAAGCACCTGATCCTGGCCGCGCTTGAGTCGTACCCGGACATTCCACTTGTCATGCACCAGGACCACGGCCAGTCACCCGCTGTATGCGAAGGCGCTATCGGCCTGGGCTTCTCGTCGGTGATGATGGACGGCAGCCTTGAAGCCGACGGCAAGACCATCGCGAGCTACGACTACAACGTGGAGGTCACGCGCAAGGTTGTTGACATGGCTCACAAGTCGGGCGTCACGGTCGAAGGCGAGCTGGGCTGCCTCGGTTCGCTGGAGACGATGAAGGGCGACAAGGAAGACGGCCACGGCACTGATTCGACGATGACCCGCGAGCAACTGCTCACCGACCCCGAGCAAGCCGCCGATTTCGTCAAGCGTACGCAACTCGACGCGCTGGCCATCGCCATCGGCACGAGCCACGGCGCCTACAAGTTCTCGCGCAAGCCCACGGGCGACATCCTTGCCATCGACCGCATCCGCGAAATCAACAAGCGCATTCCCAACACGCACCTGGTGATGCACGGCTCGTCGTCGGTGCCGCAGGAGTTGCTGGCCATGATCAACCAGTACGGCGGCAAGATGAAGGAAACGTACGGTGTGCCGGTCGAGGAAATCCAGGAAGCGATCAAGTTCGGCGTGCGCAAGATCAACATCGACACCGACATTCGCCTGGCCATGACGGGCGCGGTGCGCAAGTTCCTGGCCGAGAACCTCGACAAGTTCGATATGCGCGACTGGATGAAGCCCGCGCGTGAGGCCGCCAAGCAAGTCTGCAAGGCGCGCTACCTGCAGTTCGGCTGCGAAGGCCAGGCCGCGAAGGTCAAGACGCATTCGCTGCAAGTTGTGGCCAAGAAGTATGAGCAAGGCGAGCTCGCGCAGGTTGTTAATTGACCACTGCCGTCCATACCTCCAATATCACCTCACTTGCGTTGTTGGCGCGCGGCAAGGTGCGCGACAACTATGCGGTGGGCGATGACCGCATCCTGATGGTCGCGAGCGACCGGCTCTCGGCCTTCGACGTGATCATGGGCGAGCCGATTCCGGGCAAGGGCGAGCTGCTGACGCAAATGGCGCTGTTCTGGTTCGACAAGCTCGGCCACATCTGCCCCAACCACCTCACGGGCGATTCGCCCGAGAGCGTGGTGAAGGCTGATGAAGTGCCGCAGGTCGCCAATCGCTCGATGCTGGTCAAGCGTCTGAAGCCGATTCCTGTCGAGGCTGTAGTGCGCGGGTACCTCGCGGGCAGCGGCTGGAAGGAATACCAGGAGTCGCAGTCGGTGTGCGGTGTGAAGCTGCCCGCTGGCTTGAAGAACGCGAGCAAATTGCCTGAGCCGATTTTCACGCCGGCAGCGAAGGCCGCCATGGGCGAGCACGACGAAAACATCAGCTACGAGCAAGTCGTGGCGATTGTCGGGCCCGCGCTCGCCGCGCAGATTCGCGACCTGAGCATCCAGATCTACAAGGAAGCGGCGGCCATTGCCCTGACCAAGGGCATGATCATTGCCGACACGAAATTCGAATTCGGCCTGGATGAAAAAGGCACGCTCGTACTGATGGACGAGGTCCTCACGCCCGACTCGTCACGCTACTGGCCGGTCGAAGGTTACGAGGCCGCGTTTCGCGCCGGACAAAATCCGCCGAGCTACGACAAGCAGTTTGTGCGCGACTGGCTTGAGTCTGTGCGTATCGACGGCAAGCCCTGGGACAAGACGCCGCCCGCGCCGCGCCTGCCGCAAGAGGTCGTTGAAAAAACCGCTGCGAAGTACCGGGAGGCACTGCAACGGCTGAAGGCCTGAGCGGGTCTGGGTCGCGTCAGCTCAATACCACGCTCGACAGCCTGCGCCGGTAGGTCGCCACCACCGGATCATCCGGCGGGATCTGCCCCTCGGCGACTTTGGGTTTGGGCGGCTCGATGATGTCGAGCACGGCAATGTAGGTCTTGCGCGCGAGGTCATCGCTCCATGACTTGTCGCGCATCAGGATTTCCAGCAACTCGTCCATCGCGTCGGTCCAGTGCTGCTGTGCCATCAGCACCTGCGCGCGGGCATAGCGCGCATCGAAGTCGCGCTTGTTCGCGGCAATGCGCGCGTCGAACTCGGCAGTGTCCTTGCCGTAAGCGGCGTCCAGGGCGTTCATCCACTTTTGCAGTGAATCGAAGCCACGCACGAGGGATGTCTTGGCGATCACCGGCGCGAACGCAACCTTTGCGTCGTCAGTGCGGCCAGCCAGCAGCAGGGCTTTGACGTAGCCAAAACGCGCTTCGTCGTTCGAGGGGTCGGTGGCGACGGCATGCTGCAGCTTTTCGAGCTGCGCCTCGGGGCCGGCATCTGCCGCGTCGAGTTCGGGCTCGATCTCCTCTTCGGGCATGTCCTCAGCAGGCGGGATGTGCTTGTCGAGGAACTCGCGAATCTTGCCTTCGGGTAGTGCGCCCATGAAGCCATCGACGGGCTGGCCGTTCATCAGCAGGATGACGGTGGGAATGCTGCGGATGCCGAATGCCGAGGCCAGTTGCTGTTCGGCGTCGGAGTCAATCTTGACCAGCTTGAACCGGCCTTCGTAAGCCGTCTCCAGCTTTTCGAGGATCGGCCCGATCACTTTGCAGGGGCCGCACCAGGTGGCCCAGAAGTCCACCAGCACGGGTTGTGTCATCGAGGCCTGGATGACCTCGGCTTCAAAATTCTCAATGGTGACGTCGATCATCGGATGGAAGTTGAGTGCAAATCGTAAAATTCAACCTTTAGGGGCACCAATGAGCTCGATTCAGGTTGGCGTGGTGATGGGTTCCAGCAGCGACTGGGACACCTTGCAGCATGCAGTGGCAATTCTCCAGGAATTCGGTATCTCGCACGAGGCGCGGGTCGTTTCGGCGCATCGCATGCCGGACGACATGTTCGCCTACGCGCAAGACGCCGCCCCTCGCGGCTTGCAGGCGATCATCGCAGGTGCGGGCGGCGCGGCACATCTGCCGGGCATGCTCGCCTCCAAGACCACGGTGCCGGTCCTTGGCGTGCCGGTTGCGAGCAAGCATCTCCATGGTGTCGATTCGCTGCACAGCATCGTGCAGATGCCGCGTGGCATCCCGGTGGCCACCTTCGCGATCGGCGCGGCGGGCGCTGCCAATGCAGCACTATTCGCAGTCGCCATGCTCGCCAACCATGATGCAGCGCTGCGCGCCAGGCTCGACGCCTTCCGCTCGAAGCAGACCGAAGCCGCGCGCGCCATGACGCTGCCGCCCGCTCCATGACGCCTGACGCGATCCTGCCGGGCGCGACGCTCGGCGTGATGGGGGGCGGCCAGCTCGGCCGCATGTTCGTGCATGCAGCGCAGCGCATGGGCTATTTCACGGCCGTGCTCGATCCGGACGCGGCCAGCCCTGCGGGCCTCGTGAGCCATCACCACATCCACACTGACTATCTCGATGCGGATGGGCTCGGCCGCCTTGCCGGCATCAGCGCGGCGATCACGACCGAATTCGAGAACGTGCCTGCTGCAGCGCTGTCGACGCTGGCTTCGACGCGGCCCGTCGCGCCCGGCGCGCACGCTGTTGAAATTGCACAGGACCGCATCAGGGAGAAGGCGCACTTTGTGAGGTGCGGTGTTCCATGCGCGCCGTACGCGGCGATCGAAACCGTCGAAAACCTTGTTGATGTCCCCGCAGAGCTGTTGCCGGGCTTGCTCAAGACAGCGCGCCTGGGCTACGACGGCAAGGGCCAGGCGCGTGTGAACACCCGCGAAGAACTGGCACAGGTCTGGGAGGCCATGGGCCGCGTGCCGTGCGTGCTCGAAAAGCTGTTGCCGCTCTCGTGGGAATGCTCCGTGATCGTCGCGCGTGGGCGCGATGGCCAGATGGTTCACTTGCCTGCGCAACGCAATTTGCATCGTGAAGGCATCCTCGCTGTCACGCAGGTCATGGAAGGCGCCGTCCCTGAGCCGCAGGCGCAGCAAGCCATTGAAGCGACGAAAGCAATCGCCCAGGGCCTCGACTACGTCGGCGTGCTGTGCGTGGAGTTTTTTGCGCTCGCTGATGGCTCACTTGTGGTGAACGAGATGGCGCCGCGCCCGCACAACAGCGGGCACTACAGCATGGACGCGTGCGATGTCTCGCAGTTCGAATTGCAGGTGCGAACGCTGGCCGGATTGCCATTGACCCAGCCGCGCCTGCACAGCCCAGCCATCATGCTGAACCTGCTGGGTGACTTGTGGTTTGCGCAGGGCGAGGCCGAAGCAACGCCGCCGTGGGCGCAAGTGCTGGCGCTGCCTGGCACCAGCTTGCACCTGTACGGCAAGCACAGCGCCCGCAAGGGCCGCAAGATGGGCCACCTGAACATCACGCGGGCCACGCCGCAAGCTGTGCGCGAGACAGCGCTGCAGGCGGCGGCGCTGCTGGGCATCGAGCCTTTCTGATTCGCGGCCGATGATCCTCGACGGCAGCACTGCGTCAGCCATCGACACTGCGGCCCGGCAGCTGGCGGCAGGCGAGCTCGTCGCCTTTCCGACGGAGACGGTCTACGGGCTTGGCGCCGATGCAGCGAGCGAAGAGGCCGTGGCAAAGATCTTCGCTGCCAAGGGCCGCCCAAGCGACCACCCGCTCATCGTGCACGTGCCTGATGAGGCGGCGGTCGATGCGTTCGCGGCGAGCGTGCCGGCCTTCGCCAGGAAGCTGATGCGCGCGTTCTGGCCTGGGCCGCTCACGCTGATTTTTCCGAGGCGCGCTGGCGTGGCCAGTGCAGCGGCAGGTGGCCAGGACTCGATCGGGCTGCGCTGCCCGCAACACCCCATTGCGCACGCGCTGCTGCTGGCCTGCGCCAAAGCCCAGCCGCCCGTGCTCGGCATTGCCGGGCCCAGCGCCAACAAGTTCGGCCGCGTCAGCCCTACCACCGCGCAGCACGTGCTGGCGGAATTTGGCGAGTCGCTCACGATCCTGGACGGCGGCGCGTGCCGCGTCGGCATCGAATCCACCATCGTCGATTGCACACGCGGCGTTCCTGTGTTGTTGCGCCCCGGCATGGTGACGCCGGCGCAATTGCAGGCTGCATGCGGCGAGCGCATCCGCACGCCGCAAGAGCTGGAGGCCGGCACGCCGCGCGCTTCCGGCACGCTGGAGTCGCACTACGCGCCCAACGCCCGCGTGCGCCTGATGGATGCCAAGTCGCTGCAGACCGCGCTCGATCTGCTCGGCGCTGAAGCCGCGGGCATAGCGATCTATTCGCGGGTGATCTTGCGCACGGCCTCCGAGCGCGTCATTCGCCGCCGCATGCCCGATGACGCTGCCGAAACTGCGCGCCAGCTGTTTGCCGTGCTGCGCGACTTCGATGCCCAGGGCGTGCGGCTGATCTGGGTGGAAACGCCGCCACCCCAGCCTGAATGGGACGGCGTGCTCGACCGACTGCAGCGCGCTGCCGCCTGAGCAGCGCGCCGCTCGTTAAACTACCTGTCATTCCCTATGGAGAAATTCATGTCCTATCAATGGATGCGCCGCGCCCTCGTGGCCCTGGCGTCCGTGTCGCTGCTGGCCCTGGCCGGTTGCGGCTCCAGCACAACCGTGTCGCAGTTCAAGCCCACACGCGCCATCGGCTTCGGCGATGCCATGACCGACCAGAACCAGTCCAGCGCGCGATACACCGTCAACGACACATCGCTGAACAACTGGGCCAATTCGTTGTCGTTCGCGTATGGGCTGGCATCCAACCCGGTATCGGCTGGCGGCACCTTCTACGCCGCTGGCAATGCGCGCATCACATTGCACCCCGATGCAGCGGGCAATGCGGCCACGCCGACCATCACGGAGCAAATCACTTCGTTCATGGCCACCAGCTCGTTCACGCAGAACGACCTGATCATCGTGCAAGGCGGTTACTCGGACATCATTGCGCAGGTGGCCGCGTTCAACGCGGGCACGCAGACGCGTGACCAGACCATGGCCAATATCGGGCAGGCCGCGCGCGACCTGGGCGCGCAGGTGCGGCGCATCGTCACGGCTGGCGGCTCGCACGTAGCCATGCTTGGCGTGTATGACCTGGGCCGCTCGCCGTGGTCAACGGCCACCAATCAGGCTGCATTGCTGGGCGAGGCCAGCCAGCGCTTCAATGACGAACTGCTCGTCTCGGTCGTCGATCTCGGCAACAGCGTTCTTTATATCGATACGGCATTCCTGTTCAACCTGATGACCTCGTCGCCGGCCAGCTACGGATTCATCGATGCCATCACGCCGATCTGCACGTCGGTTGATCCAGGTCCCGGCATTGGTATTGGCGCTGGCCAGGTGAACTCGAAGCTGTGCACGCCCACGACCATCGGCACGCTGGCCACCGGCGCCACATACGACTCGTACATCTTTGCCGACAAGGTCTACTTCACGCCGGCGGCCCATCGCAAGCTGGGCGACTATGCGTATTCGCGCATGACGTCGCGTTTCTGAGACTGGCGCGGCCGCGCCAGTCTCACTGGTCCGCGGCCGTCCACTCGATCAGCGTTTCGATCATCGGCCGCAGGCTTGCCGCCTGCGGATGATTGGCGATGGCGACCAGCACATAGCGCCTGCCGCTGACTGCATGGACATAGCCCGCAACGGCCGTCACATCGCGCAGGCTGCCAGTCTTGAGGTGCGCCACGCCCACTGCCTTGCCACGCGCTCGCCGCATCGTGCCGTCCACACCCGACACTGGCAACGACGACATCAGCTCCGGCATCACCGGCGATGCCCATGCCGATTGCAGCAGCAAAGCCAGTTGTTGGGCAGTGATCCGCTCCTCGCGTGACAGGCCCGAGCCGTTGTCCAGCGAGGGTGGCTCGCCGCCGATGCGCTCGCGCCACCATTGCCGCACGATCTCCCGCGAGCCGGCAAAGCTGCCCGTGCCTCGCCGCTTGAGGCTGAGCGTGAGGAACATTTGCTGCGCCATCACGTTGTTGCTGTACTTGTTGACGTCTCGCACCAGCTCCGACAAAGCCGGCGACGTCACTTCGAACGCAGGCGCAAGCGCGGCCGGAACACGCCCGTCGCGAACGCGGCCGGTGAACGAGCCGCCGAGCTGCTGCCACATTCCGGCGACGGCCCGCGCCGCGTAGCCTGCCGGGTCAGCGGCCGCAACGGGCCACATTCTTTCGCCGCAAGTGGCCGGATAGATTCCCGCAAAACGCACGCGCGACGCATCGCTGAAGTCTGCGCGCAGGCCTGCGCGCCAGTCGCCGCAGTCGCCTTTGCCGAGCGGCACGCTAGTGGGCACTTGCACGCCGCTCAAGGGCGGCTCCACATGAACAGACACCTGTGCGTCGCGTGGCGTGAAGGTCATCATGACCGACTTGAAGTTGATCAGCAGCGCGTCGGGCGATGCGTTGTAGGGGCGCAGCGGTTCGCCGTCGAAAGCGCCAGGGTCTTGCGGCGGCACTTCGAACGCCGTGTGGTCCAGCACGATGTCGCCATTGATCGTCCGGATCCCCAGGCCCTGCACACGGCGCAGCAGCAGCCAGAGGTTTTCCACCACGAGCTTCGGGTCGCCCTGGCCCTTGATGTACAGGTCGCCTTGCAGTGTGCCGTCGCGGACGGTGCCGTCAATGAACACGGGTGTTGACCATGTGAAGGCCGGCCCGAGCAGGTCAAGTCCGGCATAGGTCGTCAACAGTTTGGCGACAGACGCCGGGTTCATTGGCTGGCCGGGACGATGGACGAGCCGCGGTGGCGATTTGCCGTCGGCATCGACGACGAGCAACGACACCGCGTCGCGCGGCAGCCGGGTTCGAACGAAGGCCGCCTCGATATCCGGCGGCAGTGTCTGGGCAGAAAGTGACAGCGCAGCAAGCGCCAAAGCAATGGAAACGGCGGCCGGGCGCAAATGCATGCGCGCGATTATCCGGCCCCTCGCGATAATCAGGGGTTGCCCGATTCGCCACGCCCACTTCCCTTGAACCTGCTCGCCTTCGACACCAGCACCGAGACGCTGTCAGTGGCCGTGCTGCGCGCGGGCGCGAGCGCGCCTTTGCAAATCGAAGCACAGGGGGGCGCCAAAGCATCGACAACGCTGATCCCGGCTGTCCATGCCCTGATGGCGCAGGCGCAGCTTCAATGGAGCGAGCTCGATGCCATTGTTTTTGGCCGCGGCCCAGGGTCGTTCACCGGGTTGCGAACCGCCTGCTCGGTTGCGCAGGGCCTGGCGTTCGGCTCGGGTGTGCCGGTGCTCGGCGTCGATACGTTGATGGCCGTGGCTGAAGACGCGCGCGAGCGTGCCGGCTGCGAGCGCGTGGTGTGCGTGCTGGATGCACGCATGGATGAGGTCTATGCAGCGGCTTATGAATTCCGGGCCGGGCGCTGGCATGCAGCCTCGCCGATCACGCTTGGCGCGCCGGAACATGTGGCGGCCGGTGATGGCTGGGCGCTTGCCGGCAATGCCCTGGTCATCCATGAGGCGCGGCTGCCCCAGGGCCATCGCCGCATTGAATCCCTGCCTCACGCGGCCGCCTTGTTGCGCGTGGCGCCAGCGCTGCTCGCCGCTGGTCTGGCGACGGACGCCGCTCATGCCATGCCACTCTATATCCGCGATAAAGTGGCGCAGACTACCGATGAGCGCGCAGCCGTGCGCGCCGCCCGCGAGTTGCCGCCATGAGTGCAGTTTTCAAAGCCGTTGAAGCCTTCTTCGAGCCCATGAGAGAAGACAGGGTGGACGAAGTCGTGGCGATTGAGCGTGTCGCGTACGAACACCCCTGGACACGCGGCAACTTTACCGACTCGCTGCGTTCGGGTTACGAAGCCCAGATCCTCGGCGCTGGCACTACGCTGCTGGGCTACTTCGTCGCCATGAAAGGCGTCGATGAGGTGCACCTGTTGAACATCACGGTGGCGCCGCAACTGCAGGGGCAAGGCTGGGGGCGCACGATGCTCGACGCGCTGGCCATGTGGTCGCGCGGGCAAGGCGCGCAATGGCTCTGGCTGGAAGTGCGCGCGAGCAATGTGCGGGCCCAGCGCATCTACGAGCGCAATGGCTACAAACGTGTCGGCGAACGCAAGGGCTACTATCCCAATACCGGCGGCCGGCGCGAAGATGCAGTCGTCATGAGCCTGAAGCTGTGAAGCCGCAACCATGACCTTGCAACTCGACGCACGCCAGCGCGCCATCCTGGCCGAGATGGGCTTGCCCGTTTTCTTCCCGCTGGCTGAGCCGGCCGGCCAGGTTGCGGCGCAGGTTGAGGCGCAGGTTGGACAGCGCCCTGCAGCAACCAGGGCCGCTGTCGCTGCACCGGTTCATGCGCCGGTTCATGCATCAGTGGCCGCTGCGCCGCGCGCACCGGCCGGCACGTTCAGCGGCACCGGCGATCCGCAGCCCGACTGGCTGTTCATCGGCGATGCGCTGGCCGATGACGCGTCGCAAAGCGAATCGTTTGCGGGTGACGCAGGCATTCTTGTCGACAACATGCTCAAGGCGCTGGGCGTGAGCCGCACCCGCAAGGCACACCTGCTTCACCTCACGCGGCAGGCCCAGGCAGACCCGGCGCTGCGCGCGCGTGTCGAACAGCTGCGGCCCCGAGTCATCGTCACGATGGGGCGCTTCGCGGCGCAGGCGGTCCTGGCCACCGAGGAGCCGAGCGGCAGGCTGCGCGGCCGCGTCCACGAATTTGCCGGTGTACCGCTGGTGGTGACGTATCCACCCGGCTATCTGCTGCGCGCGCCGCAGGACAAGGCCAAGGCCTGGGCCGACCTGTGCCTGGCGCAACAGGCGCTCGCGCAGCGCGCGCCCTGAAGGCTCAGGGCCGTGTGCGCTGCGGCCTGCGTGCGAGCTCGGAAATCGTCCGCGATACGTAGTCGATACCGCTGAAGGCTGCGAAGTCGGCCAGTGAGCGTTGCTTGCCCAGGCTGTAGATGCCCAGGTCCTTGCCCGCGAGTAAATCCGCAAGCCGCTGGCGCGACCGCTCTTCCAGCTTCCACCATTGCTGTGGGCGCTGCTCGTTTTCCTTGGCGTCCCAGTGCATCGGCCGGGGCGGGCCGCCCGAGCCAGGACTGTTGTAGAGGTGATACACGGGCAGGCCGGGCATATGGAAGATGTCCCAGCCATGCGTGTACAGCCGCATCGTGATGGCCTGCTCCTCGCCGTGGAAGTAGAACCACGGGTCGTAGGGCACCGCGTGCACCAGATGGCCCGGCGCGAAGAGACAGCCGGCTCCCAGGTGCATGCCGGGGACGGGCTCGTCGGCGTCCAGGGGGTGCGCCTCGAAGCCCAGCACGGGGTGGCCGGCTTCAAACTCGGCGTTGGGCTTGACGACATGCGCGAGTACTTTGGTGGTGGTCGGTTTGGGAACGGGCCCGCTTTCCTCGAAGATGAACGGATTGGGATAAGAAGAAATGACGATGCCTGTGCGCCCGCGCATCAGCGCTGTTGCCTCCTCGATGAGCTTCTCGTCCCAGTGCTCGTCGAAATCCATGTGCGAGTCGATCTGGAAAAACCAGTCTTCGCCGTCGTAGAGGGACATGGCGATTGCGCGCGCCCAGCAAGGCCCGCGCGCATAGACCGGGTCGATGCGCACGTAACTCATGCGCGCCAGGCCCGCTGAAGGCGCCGATGCGCCTGGGGGCGGGGCAGGGCTCTGGTCGACCACGCCGAAGTGAAGCTTGGCCGGCCACCGGGCTGTACGCACAGCACGCTGGACAGTGAAGGGCAGGACGGGATCGCTGTACGCGGCAATGCTGATGAAGACGCTCATGGGGCCATTTTTTCACGACAAGTTGCCCAGCGCGCAATGGGCGTGGCAATGGCGCTCATGCACCAGCTTTGTGACTTCTGACGCTGGCGCCCGACGCCGGGAAAGCCACAATGCGCAATAGATGTGTTCGGCGTTGCGCCGCGTGTAACGCTGTGCTACTGTGACTTGAACATAGGTGTGTTGCGTCTGTTGTACTCGACGGGAATGGCCACCAGGGCCGGCATCCCGGGAAAGAAGATCTCTCGTGAATTCATCGAACCCGTCCACTTCACATCAGCCCGAGTCCACCCGGCTGCGCAAGTCAACTCGCGTTGCGGCCAGCCCGGCCGCTGCCGGATTCAGGCCCGCCACCCTCGCACTGGCCGTAGCGGCCGCCTTCACGTCCATGGGGGCACTCGCGGGTGGCACTGGCGGTGTCGCTGTCCAGGGCAGCGCCACCATCACCCAGATCGGCGCCAACCAGATCGTTACCACGCGCAATGCGGCAGGCACCAACCAGTCGACCATCAACTGGAACAGCCTGGGTGTCGCGCCCGGCACGTACATGCAGTTCGTGCAGCCGAGCGCGGCGAGCACGTCGTTCAACCGCGTGATCGGCAACAGCCCGTCCGAGATCTACGGCACGCTGTCGTCCAACGGCCGCATCGTGCTGATGAACCAGAACGGCATCACGGTCGGTGCCGGCGCAACCGTCGATACCGCAGGCTTTACTGCTTCCACGCTCAGGATGTCCGAAGCCGACGCACTCGCCGGCAAGCAGCTGTTCGGCTCCGACGGGCTCGGCGGTGGCGCCTTGTCTGTGAATGGCCGCATCGTTGCGCGCAGCGGCGACGTCGTTCTCATTGCGCCGAATGTGTCGATGGGTTCCCAGGCGCTGGTGCAGGCACCGAACGGCGCGGCCGTGCTGGCAGCGGGCCAGAAAGTGGAAGTCACCGGCCGCGGCCTCGAAGGCATCGTGATGCAGGTGCAGGCGCCGGGCAACGCGGCCGTCAACCTGGGCACGTTGCAAGGCGATGCGGTGGGCATCTTCGCAGGCACGCTGCGTCACAGCGGCCTGGTGCAGGCAACGGGCGTTTCAGTTGATGGCGGCAGTGTCGTGCTGAAGGCAGCTGGCAGTGCCGGCGTCGATGGCACTGTGGCGGCCACCAGTGGCAGCGCAGGTGGGCAGATCCGGATCACCGGCGAGTCCGTGAGCCTGGGCTCCACGGCAGTGGTTGATGCAAGCGGCAGCCAGGGTGGCGGCAAGGCGCTCATCGGCGGCGGCTGGCAAGGCGGCGACGCGAGCATCACCAACGCAAAGTCAACCAGCATTGCAGCCGGGGCGGCCGTGCGTGCCGATGCGATCGACAGCGGCAACGGCGGCACGATCGTCGCCTGGTCCGACGGCTCGACGGCCGTGCGCGGCGCCCTGTCTGCGCGTGGCGGCGCCGCCTCCGGCGACGGCGGCAAGGTCGAGACATCCGGCAAGGTGCTCGATGTCGAAGGCATGACGGTCACGACGACCGCCGCCAACGGCAAGCGCGGCAACCTGCTGCTCGACCCGACCAACATGTACCTGGCCGACAGCCAGGCCACTGCCGCAGGCGCAGGCATGGTCGGCTCCAACCAGTCGAACACGGGTCCCAATTTCGTGGCCTCGGGTGCAGTCCAGGATTCATGGGTCAGCACCGGCGCCATCCAGACCTTCCTGGCGGGCAGCGACGTCCAGGTATCGACGGCCAACTTGAGCGGCACCGCGAACTCGGGCAATGGGAACGGCTTCATCCGTGTCGTGAGCCCGATCGCCTGGGACTCCGCCAGCCGGCTCACCCTGACAGCCAACTCCAATGTCCTGATTGACGCAGCGGTCAATGGTCCGCAGGGCGAACTGGTGATGATCGCGAGCACCGGCAGCATCCTGCAGAGCGCGCCGATCGCCGTCACCGGACTTGCCGGCACAGCGGCGGAGTCCATCGTCCTGAACAACAGCGGCAATGCCGTTGCCTCAGCATCCTTCGTGCAGGCACGGGCGACGCCGTTGACCTCCGACGGTCGCATCGAGTTCACCAACACGTCGCCCTTCATCGCCCTGTCGCTCGGCAAGGTCACGCAGGCTGCCCAGAACTCGCACATCCTGATCAAGGACACCACGAACGTCAGCGTCGAAGATCTCGTCAAGACCGCCGGAAACTCCTACATCGACCTGCGGTCCGGAGACCTGGGTGGCATCCTGCAGGGCGAGCTCGGAGCGATCCAGGCCAACGACATCCGCCTGCAGACGGGCTCGGCCGGCGCGATCGGCACGTCGGCCTCTTCACTTTTCACGACCGGTTTGTCCGCCGGCGGTACCGCGGTGATCACGATTCCGGGCACGGGCTCAACCGGGCCGACAGACGTGTATATCGGCCACGGCGGCAATGCGACGGTCAGCGCTGCCACGCTGGGTACCAACCCGAATATCTCGATCGCGGCCGACGGCGACCTGAATGTGAACGCGGCGCTGGCGGGCGGCACGCACAGCGTCGGCCTCGGCGCGACGGGCAAGCTCAACCTCAACGCGCCCTTATCGGGAACCGGCCTGTCGCTTGTCGGGCAGACCGGCATCGCCGTCAACACCAGCCTGAATTCCGGCACCGGCATCAGCGTGGTGAACGCCTCGGCGGGGGGCGACATCCTCTTTAACGGCAATACGTCGCTGCTGGGCAGCGGCGCCACGCTGACTTCGGGCACCGACAACGTTCGCGTGGCAACCGGCACGCTCACGCTCGGCACGAACATCAATTCGACGAGCGTGCTCCATGTGGATGCGGCAACGCTCAATGTGACGAACGCCGTCGCCGTGCCCAAGGTGGCGCTGCTGGCCGGCAGCACGTTGACGGGTGCCGGCGACCTGACCGTGACCAACACGTTCAGCTGGCTGGGCGGCACCGCGAATGGCACAGGCAAACTGAATATCGCCCTCGGCGCAAATGGCTCCGTCGACACGGTGAGCACATCGCGGCCGTGGGTCAATAACGGCGTGGTCAATGTCAACGGCACGATCACCGTCAACGGCTCGGCATTCACGCTGGCCAACGCCGGCACCATGAACCTTGCACCCAGCGGTGGGTTTGCGGGCCACCTGGGCGCCATCTCCAACACGGGCAGCTTCATCAAGACCGCCTCGGAGCCAGCGGGCACGAGCGTCGTCAACACGGCCTCGTTCACCAACACCGGCACGGTGCAAGTCGACGCAGGCACGATGCAGTTCGGCCCGAGCACGTTCACGAGCAACGGTGGTGTCATCCGCCTGGCGGCGAGCAGCTCGCTCGACACGGGCGGCGGAGCTTTCGCCAACGCGTCGGGCGGCACGATCACCGGCAACGGCACGCTGGCTGTGGGTAGCGGCGCCTTCACCAACAGCGGCACGATCAGCCCGGGCACCACCGGCACAGTCGGCGCGCTGACGATCTCGGCCGCGTCCACCACGCTCGACACGGGCACCAACGTCATCGCCGATCTGAATGGCACCAGCAGTTACGACGTCGTGAATGTGGTCGGCCCGGTCACGATCAACAGCGGCGTCACCGTTACACCCAACGCGCTCGCGCCCGTGGCGAACGGCGACTCGTTCGATGTGATCCGCAGCAACGCGAGCGTTGCAGGTGCAAATCCTGCTGCAACTGGCTTCGAAGTGTCGCTGGTGACCGCGCCTGCGCCGGCCGTGCGCCTGACTTCGCCCACACCGACTCCGGCCCCAACGCCGGCGCCCACACCCGCACCGACGCCTGCGCCCACACCGGCGCCGACTCCGGCTCCGACGCCTGCACCCACACCGGCTCCGACCCCGGCACCGACGCCTGCGCCCACACCGGCGCCGACCCCGGCTCCGACGCCTGCGCCCACACCGGCTCCGACTCCGGCTCCGACGCCCGCGCCCACACCGGCTCCGACTCCGGCTCCGACTCCGGCACCGACGCCTGCACCCACACCGGCGCCGACGCCTGCACCTACGCCCGCGCCCACACCGGCACCGACGCCTGCACCGACGCCCGCGCCCACACCGGCACCTACGCCTGCACCCACACCGGCTCCGACTCCGGCGCCGACTCCGGCGCCGACTTCCCCGCCGACAAGTTCGACCGAGCAGATCGAAAAAATTGTCGACGCGCCAAAGGCGGAGGTCGCCGCTTCTGTTGCCGAGCAGAACAACCAGGTCACTGCATTTGTGGCCTTGCTCGAAAAGGCAGAGGAAAAGAAGGAAGACGAAGGCGCCAAGAAGACCATCGTCGTGAGCGACGTGGCCTGCAAGAACTGAAGCGGGTTCGCGCTGCTGCTCAAGAAAGGCGCTGCGGCGCCTTTCTTCTTTTGCACTCGGCTTGCTAGAAGCGCGGCAAGTCCGGGTGCGCGATCTGGCCGCCGCGCACCAGCATCTTTCCGTATTCGGCGCAGCGGTTCAGCGTCGGGATCACCTTGCCTGGGTTGAGCAAGCCCTTGGGGTCGAACGCACGTTTGACGCCCAGCATCTGCTCGCGTTCGCCGGCGCTGAACTGCACACACATCGAGTTCAGCTTCTCGATGCCGACGCCATGCTCGCCCGTCACGGTGCCGCCCATGGCCACACTCGTCTCCAGGATGTCGGCGCCAAAAAGCTCGCAGCGATGCAGCTGGTCGGCATCGTTTGCATCGAACAGGATCAAGGGGTGCAGGTTGCCGTCGCCCGCATGGAAGACGTTGGCGCAGCGCAGGCCGTACTTCTTTTCCATCTGCTGGATTGCGAGCAGGATGTCGGCCAGGCGCTTGCGCGGAATGGTCGAGTCCATGCACATGTAGTCGGGGCTGATGCGGCCCGAGGCGGGAAAGGCGTTCTTGCGCCCGCTCCAGAACTTCAGCCGCTCGGCTTCGTCGCAGCTCACCGCAATGGCCGTGGCGCCCGCTTTGCGCAGCACTGCGCTCATGCGGCCGATTTCTTCTTCGACTTCCTCCGGCGTGCCGTCGCTCTCGCACAGCAGGATCGCTTCGGCGGTGAGGTCGTAGCCGGCGTGCACAAAACCTTCGACGGCCGCTGTCATCGGCTTGTCCATCATCTCCAGGCCCGCCGGGATGATGCCCGCCGCGATCACCGATGCAACCGCATCGCCCGCTTTGCGGATGTCGTCAAAGCTGGCCATGATGCAGCGCGCCAGCAGCGGCTTCGGCACGAGCTTGACGGTAATTTCAGTGGCAATCGCGAGCATGCCTTCGCTGCCGACCATGACGCTCATCAGGTCCAGCCCCGCGCAATCGAGCGCGTCGGCGCCGAAGGTGATGGGCTCGCCCTCGACGGTGAAGCCGCGCACTTTCACGACGTTGTGCAACGTCAGGCCGTACTTCAGGCAGTGCACACCGCCCGAGTTCTCGGCGATGTTGCCGCCGATGGTGCATGCGATCTGGCTCGACGGATCGGGTGCGTAATACAGCCCGTGCGGCGCGGCGGCTTCGCTGATGGCCAGGTTGCGCACGCCGCATTGCACAACGGCAGTGCGGCTGAACTTGTCGATCTTCAGGATGCGGTTGAACTTGGCCAGCGACAGCGTGACGCCCAACGCATGCGGCATCGCGCCGCCGGACAAGCCGGTGCCCGCGCCGCGCGCCACCACAGGCACGTCAAGCGAATGGCACGCTCGCAGCACCGCTTGCACCTGTGCTTCTGTCTCTGGCAGGGCCACAACAAGGGGGCGTTGGCGATAGGCGGTGAGCCCGTCGCATTCGAACGGCGTCGTGTCTTCGTTGTTCCACAGCAGCGCGTGCGAAGGCAGCACGGCCTGCAGCGCCCGCACGATCTGCGATTGCCGCTCGGCGCGATTGAATACCTGCTCGTCAATCTTGGCGTTCATGGGCTGCATCTTTGCACAGCGGACGTCCCGGCGCAGCGCTTTGCAGGTTGAAGTTTTTTCAGCGAACGATGAAAGCTTCAAGCCGCTTCGGGCTGCCTCAGGCCGCTACCGGCGGCTGGCTCGTCTCGCCGGGCCGCGGCTCCAGGTGCTGCACAACCTTCTTCGGGTCATCGACCAGCCGCGCAAGCGCCCAGCTCAGGCGCTGCATCAGGCGTTGCTCGTCCACCGTGCCCTCGGGCGTGAGTTCGATGGCACCGTCCGGTGCGGAGGCTGTGACGACGCGAAACCGCAGCGTCAGGTCAGCGGGCAATTGCGGCATGGGTTCCAGCCCTCGGGCCACCACGTGCTGTGCCAGCAGCCTGCGCGCGTCCACGCCTTGGGCACCTTCCGTCAGGATCACGAAGCGCGTGTCCGCAATGCGGCACACCGTGTCGACATCGCGCACGACATGTGCCAGCCGCGACGCCGCGACGACCAGCGCGCGATCGCCGGCTTCGCGCCCTGCGCGTGACTGGATCTCCGCGTGGTTCACCAGCTCGACCAGCAGCACCGAGCAGCGCTGGCCGGTGCGTTGCGCGCGGCGCAATGCATCGCGCAGCCGCAGCCGGAAAACCGGCGTGCCGGGCAGGCCCGTGAGCGGGTCGGTGCTGTCGAGCGCGCGCATGCGCGCACGGTTTTCGGAGAAGTCCTTTGCTCGCCAGTGCAGGAAGTACAGCAACAGCGGGATCTCAAGCGCCGAGCCGATCAGCACGGCATATTGCGTGGCCCAGCTGTCGGGCAGCAGGCCCGCAGCACGCAGTGCGGGAAACGGATAGCCCAGATGCACCGGCAGGAAGCCCAGGAACAGCCAGCCCGAATAAGTCTCGCCCTTGCGCCATGTCCACAGGCACAGGCCAATGCTCAATACGACCGATATGAGGCCATAGACATTGAGCACCGCGTAGGCCCATGTGCTGTTTGACCACACGTACACAACAGCGAAGACCGGGCCGAACACCACAAAACCGCGCACGGCGCGATCGAGCAGGCGGCTGTGGCGCGGCAGCGCCGTGGCCTCGCGAATGAACCAGATGCCCGAGGCCGTCATCACCAGCATGAAGACCGCAGGCGCTGCGTCGTTGAATGCGGCGGAGTGCGGCCACAACAGCAGGCCACCCATGCCCGTGAACGCAAGCTGGAACGCCAGCATGAAGGCGACATAGAGGCAGTACACATGGAAGACGCGATCGCGATACAGCCGCGCGTGCATGATGCCGACGACAACCACCAGCAGGCCAAAGCCCAGGTATCCGCCCACGAGCAGGTAAGTCCACTGCTGCTTGAACTGCAGCGTGTCCTCAGTGAGTAGCTGCACATACGGGCTCATGGGCGCCGGCTTGTTGGCCAGACGCAGCCACACGGTGTTCGCCTGCGAGGCAACGGCAAACAGCGGCGAAATGTTCGGGTGTGCCCATTGGGCCACCGGCACCTGGTCGCCCGCGCGCTGCTCTTGCCAGGTGCCATCAGGCCCGGTTGTGAACAGGCTGGCGTCGTTGGTGAACGGTGCGCCCGACAGCAGCAGGAACCAGCGGCGGCTGGCGTCGCGTTGCGGCAGCTCGAAGTGCATCCAGATCGCGCCGTCGCCGAGCGGGTAGGCGCGATGGCGGTCCACACGTTGCAGGGCGGCGCTCGCGACAACGTCCTGCACGGTCTTGCTGCCCGATTCATCGATCAGGTACTGGCCCTGCAGCGTGATGTCGCCCTCGCCATCCACCGCGGCCCATGCCGGCCCCACGGCAGCGAGCATCAGTAGCGCCAGAATCGCAAGCAAGCGCCAGCAGGCAGTCATGGGGCAGACCTCCAGGCGCCGACCGTCGTCAAACGGTCTTCAAGCCGGTTGACCCACTCCGGCGAGCGGCGGTCATGCTCCCAGGCCGCGACGGTGTCCTGCAGCGGATTGAGCAATTCGTCAGGCAGGCCCAGCGGGCGCGTCTGCGCGAGCAGCATGCGTGTGAGCAGGTGGTAGCCCACCACGCGCGTGAACATGCGTGTGAGTGAAAACGTCGGCAGCGCCACGCGCACGATTGCATCAAAGACGCGCACGGCGATGCGGGCCGCGGCAAACACCACGCGCGTGACGATGCCGACTCGTTCGTCGACACCGATGGCTTGCGCAGTCGCCGGGCCGATCAGCCACCTTGTGAGGGGCACCGGCATGTTGCGGATCACCGGCACGCGGATTGCGCTTGCCATTGCACCGATGAGCGCCCGGCCAAGCGGTGGCCGCACATCAGGCGTCGCGGGTGTCACTTGCGCCTGCGCCTGCAGGCTGTCGAACAGGACAGCCGCATCTTCCATCGTGTGCGCCATGAGGTCATCGCGAATGCCAAGCACATGCCCCGCCACGTTCCACGCGTGCAAAAACGCGCGCTCGTCCGCGTCGGACAGCTTCATTCCCAGCGTGCGCATGCCCTTGAGGAACACGTAGCCGAAGGTGAGCAGCGTGTACGCGAGTTCGAGCTGGTTGCAAGGCAGCCCCTGGCGCGGCACATCCCAGCCGTGCGTGACCAGCGCCTGGTTCAGGCTTGCGCCGGGTCCGACGGGCGCAAGGGGCATCACGCGATTGTGGGCCTCACCAGGTGCGCCGCGCAGGATCAGGTGGCGCACCGTTGCATGAATGAGCCGCACCTTCAACACTTGCGCGACACCACCGCCCGCTGGGGTACCCAGGCCGCCCTTCATCATCACGGGGAACACCATTGCAGCCGTGTGGCGGATGCGGTGCTCGGTGCGCGCTTCCAGCTGGCCCGCCACGTGCAGCACTTCCGCCAGGTGCGGCAGCACGTAGCACTGCGGCAAGCTGGCGCAAAACAGCAGCACGCATGACATGGGGCCGTATTCCATGAACACGTTTTCAGCGCGTTCGATCTGTGCGGCGTCCGCCCATGGCGGCAGCTGGCAGCCTTCGTCAAGGTAGGCGCGCAAGGCGGCAGCGACCTGCGGGTCGATGGTGGGGTCGTCAGGCGACCACGAGGCGAGGCGGCCATTCGTCGTCCAGCCGGACATCAGGCGGGTTGCTTGCGCGAGACGCGTGATGCCAGGCCCTGTTGCGCCGGCTGCATCAGCCCAAGGCCCGATGACCGCGGCCACGGCGCGATCGGCGAGCGGATCGGCGTGCATCGCCGCGTTTTGCCAGGCAGCAGGCATGGTCATGATGCGGCCGCTTTCGAAGCTTGCCATTGCGACCATGCGAAGCCTGCGATGAGCGCCGGAATGCCCATCGCAAAGAATGCGATGACGCGCAGTGCAATGGGCTGCGTCATGACGATCTGGAACACGATCATCCCCGCATAAACGAGCACCGGCATGAGCGCGGCGAGTTGCGCGCGAGCGGGCAGCGGCGTGACCAGCTGCGGCCGCGCGATGGCCTGGAAGGCGGCGGTGATCACAAAGCTCACGATCATCCAGCCTTCGAAGCCGCGCACGGTTTCGCCAAACCAGCCGCCGTCTTTCTTCGCCATGATCCAGGCCTTGAGCACGTAAACGAAGTAAGGGTCAGCGCCAAGATCGAAGGCCGTGATGATCATCGCCGTCATCAGCGCGGCCAGTGTGACCGGGATCCATCCAGAGGCGGGCGGGCAAGGACGGCGCCACAACACCAGGCTCGCCATCACGAAGCAGACATGGCACAGGCCGAACCACATGAACGGAATGACAAAGGGCACTGAGCCGATTTGCGGCCCGAGCACGTCGGTATAGGTGTAGCTGCCGAAAAACCAGCCACGTGTGGAGCCCATCTCTTCAGCAAACCAGCCGATAAGCGCCGCGATCGCCAAAAAGATGAACGCGGCCCGTTTGCCGAACAGAACGCTGCACGACCACATGCTGGTTGCGGCCAGCAGGAGCGAAGCGACGACCACCGCAAAGTTCAAGTCCCTCTCCTGTCTTTTTTTGCGGCCGGGAAAGCCGCCCTTATGTTCTCGACACGCTTTGTAACATCAACCGATGCTCTTTCGCAGCCAGTCTGCAAACGCGGCGCATTCCCAGCGGTCCATCGCGCCCGTGCGCCAGCACAGGTAGTGCGCGTGGGGGCTGGGCACGTTGCGCGGCGAGATCCGCTCCAGCGATCCGTTTTCCAGCCACGGTGCACCCAACTTGAGCCGCACGAGTGCTATGCCCAGGCCTTGCGCGGCTGCATCGCACATCAGGCCGATGTCGTTGAACGACGAGCCCTCGACGGGCTCGTTCATGTCGTGGCCATGCGCGAGAAACCAGGTGCGCCACGGCTCCAGCGGGCTCTTGATCAGCTTGGCGGCAAGCAGTTCGTCGATGGTGTCGAACGGGCCATTCGCGCGGATGTAGGCGGGTGAGGCAAGCGGCGTCACCTCATCGGTCATCAGGCACAGATGCTCGACATCGGCGTAGCGGCCGGTGCCAAAGCGAATCATCAGGTCGGCGTCTTCGGCCACCACGTCGAGCAGCGGGATCGACACTTGCAGCGTGAGGTCAATTTCCGGATACGCCTCGATGAAGCTGCGCAGCCGCGGCATGAGGATTGACCGGGAAAACGTTGGCGTGACGGCAACGCGCAGCTTGCGCTTGCCCTGGGCTGCGTCTTTGCCTGGAAAGCGCTCCAGGATAGCCAGGCCTTCGCGCACATGCGCAAGGTATTCGCTGCCTTCGGTGGTGAGCGAAAAATCGGCGCGGCCAAAGAGTTTGGTGCCGATGACTTGTTCAAGCTGGCGCACGCGATGGCTCACGGCGCTGGGCGTGACGCACAGCTCCTCGGCGGCGAGCGTCACGGAGCGCAGCCGCGCCAGTGCCTCAAACGTGAGCAGGCACTGGATGGGCGGAATGCGTGCGGTCATAGGTGGTCCAACAGTCAAGTGTTGAGTCAAGCGGGAAGTAGACGTCGCACGACGCAACTTCGCAATACCAAGATTCGCACTATTGCTCCTACACTCAAAGGATGTTTGAGACACACACGTATGACGATCCGATTGTCCTCGACACCGCAATCAGATCGCGATGGGCCTTTCTGGAAACAAGTTCGGCAGCTGCGGTTCTGCGATCTGTATGTCCTGAAGAGTGGAGTGATATCACGGCCGTTTTGCGGTCGTTTTCTTTGAACCCATCGCGATGGTTGAAAGCAGGAGGCAATCGCGGCGATATCGCCAAAGAAATTGACGAAATGTTTTGCACCAGGGGGTGGCTTGAGACCCGAGTTGATTTGGTAACGCGTGGGGTCCTTTTGTCGCGTCGAGAAGAGGTCTTGAGTGAGTTGCCGGAGATGAGGCAGGAAGGCTATCTAGTCGACAACTTCAAAGGACGTGTTGCACTTGACGTGGAATGGAACGCCAAAGATGGAAATCTCGATCGCGACTTGTCGGCATATCGCGCATGGCATGAAGCAGGCGTTATCTCAGCCGCAGTACTGATTACCCAGGATCGGCTATCACTCAAAGCACTCGCAGAGCAATTGTGGGCTGCGCATCTCACTTCGTTACCCCCCGAAGACCGAGTTGCGCGACTGCCAATCGACTTGGGTACTTCTACGACGACCAACTTGGAAAAAGCCGCGCTCCGCGTGCGGCGTGGGGTAATGGGAACTTGCCCGCTGCTGATAGTGGCCGCTACACGGGCCACATGGAATGGAGCTCCTTACTCTGCCGACTGAAAGAGTTCTACCTGAGGGAGATTTCCTGAGGCGGCGCGACCGCGAGGGCGCATCGTGGTCCCGACACCCTGTAGCAGAGCTCGAATACGCTGTATCGAATACCCAGTCTCATCCGCCAATTCCCGAACACTCTGTCCAGCGCGGTACATCGCCTTCAGTTTTCGACCTAACGCTTCGGCTCTTTGGGAGTCGACGTGCTCATTTGGGAGTAGAGGAGGCAATATTGGCCCGCCTGCATATCCTTTATGGACGGCTCCGCGAGGGACTACGTCGTCCGCTGCTTCATCTCCCCAAACTGTCCAGCCAGCACGTGGGTGGCGCGCAAACATTTCCAAATATGCGCCGGGTGAGCAAGACTCGATGAGCGCATATTGCTCGTCCGGCTTCCTTGAGTGCTCGCGCTTTCGCGTTTCAATCATGTTGACTTGAGACCTGCCCGGGGCAAGGGTGCGCATCGAACCGCGAACACCGAACAACAAGAGTTCCGTCACGTTACGGAAATAGAAGCCAACGCCGCGCCCGTCTGGACCTCCATCGATGCGCCGTTTGGCCCAAACAATGTTGCTTACATAGCGAAATCCCCATGCTGCCATGACGTCCAGCCCGTCAGGCAGGAGTGCATTTGGAACCCACAGGTAGAGGTGCGCATTCTTGGCAAGGACCTGGTTAACCGGCAACGACTTGATCGAGTCGAGTGACATGGTCGAATATCTGTCGAGCCGTCGGTGTTCCGGTGCGACCTTGCCTGTGCGATTTGCGAATCGCCACGGTGGATCAGCCAGTACTGTTGAAAAGCCTCCGACGATTCGGGGCAGTGGATCTGGCGCTTGCTCTGGCCGAAGGGATCGAGAACTCATGTGGCTAGTATAAGCAATAAAGATCTAAAGTAAGATCTATTTTCATGGCGTATATCAGCGATTTGTTGCTACTTAGAGCCAAGGCTCACAGCCTCGACCAATCTATTTGAAGATCACAGTCTTGTGGCCGTTGAGCAGCACGCGATGTTCGCTGTGCCACTTCACGGCGCGTGCGAGCACCTGGCTTTCGGTGTCGCGGCCCATGGCAGTGAGCATCTCCACCGTCTTGCTGTGGTCGGCGCGCGCGACGTCCTGCTCGATGATCGGGCCTTCGTCGAGATCCGCCGTCACGTAGTGCGCAGTGGCGCCTATCAGTTTCACGCCACGCTCGTGCGCCTGGTAGTACGGCTTGGCGCCCTTGAAGCTCGGAAGAAAACTATGGTGGATGTTGATCGCGCGGCCCGAGAGCTTGCGGCACAGGTCGTCTGACAGCACCTGCATGTAGCGCGCGAGCACCACGAGCTCGGCACCTTCGGACTGCACGATCTCGAATTGCTTCGCCTCGGCCTGTGGCTTGGTGGCTGCGGTGACGGGGATGTGATGGAACGGCACGTTGTAGCTGGCCGCGAGCTGGTAGAAGTCGCGGTGGTTCGACACGATGGCAGCAATGTCCACCGGCAGCAGGCCGCTTTTCCAGCGGAACAGCAGGTCGTTCAGGCAGTGGCCCTCCTTGCTCACGAAGATCACGGTGCGCATCGGCTGCGTGGTCGAGTGCAGCTGGCATTCCATGTTGAACGGCTGCGCAAAAAACTTCAGCTGCGCGCGTAGATCTTCATGTGTGAGCTGGTCGCACGCGAACTGCACGCGCATGAAGAACAGGCCCGTGTCGCGGTCGTTGTATTGCGCAGCCTCCTCGATGTTGCCGCCGCGCTCCAGCAGGAAGCCCGAGACGGCGTGGACGATCCCCGGGCGGTCGGGGCAGGAGAGGGTGAGAACGTAGGCGTGGTGCATGGCAGTGGCATTGTCGCAAACACGTGCGCCAATTGCGCGGCCGCATCTTGATGGGCATGATTGACTGCGAAATTTAAACTTGGAGAACAAAGCATGTTGCGACGCGAATTTTCACTTTCACTGTCTTCGGGCCTGCTGCTGCCGGCCCTGCTTGTTGCGCACCATGCGCAGGCCCAGGGCCTTGCAGCCATCACCGATGCAGAAGCCGGCAACGGGCTCAGATCCGCATTGGAGAAGGGCGCGTTGAGCGCGGTGAACCTGCTTGGCGCGCAAGGCGGCTTCCTGGACAACCCCAAGGTGCACATTCCGCTGCCCGGCTACCTGCACGATGCGGCCAAGCTGCTCAAGGCGATGGGCAAGCGCAAGGAGGTCGAAGAGCTGGAAGTGGCGATCAACCGTGCGGCCGAAAGCGCTGTGCCGCTCGCCAAGGACCTGCTCGTGAAGGCGGTGAAGAACATCAGCGTCACCGACGCGAAGCGAATCCTGCTGGGCGGCGAGACGTCAGTGACGCAGTTCTTCGCAGACAAGACGCGCGAGCCCATCGGCGTGAAGTTCCTGCCCGTGGTCAAGCAGGCAACAGCCCGCGTCGGCCTTGCGCAGAAGTACGACCGCATTGCCGGCAAAGCAGCCGGCATGGGACTTGTGAAGAAGGACGACGCGACCATCGACCACTACGTCACCCGCAAGGCGCTCGACGGCCTGTATTTCATGATCGGCGAAGAAGAAAAGAAGATCCGGCGCGACCCGGTTGGCACGGGCAGCGCGTTGCTGGGCAAGGTGTTCGGCGCGCTGCGGTAGCGGGTGCAAAATCAGGCTTCGCAGTTTCTGGAGCAGGTCATGGCCTTCAACGACTTCAACATGGACAACCACTGGTTGCCCTTCACGCCCAACCGGGGCTTTCGCAAAGACCCGCGCATCTTCGTCGCCGCCGATGGGATGACCTTCACCACACACGACGGCAAAAAAGTCGTCGATGGCATTTCGAGCCTGTGGTGCGTGGGCGCGGGCCACAACCGCAAGCCGATCAACGAGGCGATCAAGAAGCAGCTCGACACGCTTGACTACGCCACCGCGTTCCAGGCATCGAACGACAAGGCGTTCAAGGCGGCGGAGATGATCGCCGCGATGGCGCCGGGCGACTTGAACAAGGTGCTGTTCTGCAACTCCGGATCAGAAGCAGCGGACACGTCGATGAAGGTGGCGCTGGCCTATCACCGTGCGCGCGGCGAAGGGCACCGCAACATCTTCATCGGGCGCGAGAAGGGCTATCACGGCGTTGGTTTTGGCGGCATGAGCGTGGGCGGCATTCCGGCCAACCGCAGGATGTTCGGCACTTCGCTCTTGCCGCGCGTCGACCACATGCGCTTCATCCACGACCCGGTGAACAACGCGTACATCCACAACGAAGAGCCGGTGTTCCAGGAAGACCTGCTGCTCGAACTTGAAAACCGCATCCTGCCGCTGCACTCGCCCGACAACATCGCGGCGATCATCGTCGAGCCAGTCGCGGGCAGCGCGGGCTGGTATCTGCCACCGAAGGGCTACCTCAAACGCCTGCGCGAGATCTGCGACAAGCACGGCATCCTGCTGATCTTCGACGAGGTGATCACCGGCTTCGGCCGCCTGGGCACCAACTTCGGCGCGGACTACTACGGCGTTGTGCCCGACATGCTGAACTTCGCCAAGGCCGTGACCAACGGCGTAATTCCGCTGGGCGGCGTGATCTGCCGCGACAAGCTGTACGACGCGATGATGAAGACCGAGGCGCCCGAGCACGTCATCGAGTTCTTCCACGGCTACACGTATTCGGGCCACCCTGTTGCATGCGCCGCTGCCATTGCGACGCTTGGCCTGTTCCAGCAGGAGAACCTCTTCCAGCGCGCTGGCGAGATGGGCAAGGTGCTGGGCGATGCGTTCCACTCCACGTTCAAGGGCATGCCCAACGTGATCGGCATTCGCAGCCTGGGGCTTGCGGCTGCGGTCGAACTCGCTCCGATGGCGGGCCTGCCAGGCAAGCGCGCCTACGACATTTTTGTGGACTGCTTCCATAAAGGCGCGCTGGTGCGGCCCGCGGGCGACGTGCTTGTGATTGCGCCGCCCTACATCGTCGAGCGCGAGCACATCGACACGCTCGTGAACACACTGGCTGATTCGATCCGCGCGCATGCCTGACGAGCCGGCGCCGCCGACGCTGCCGCCTTCACCGGCCCTGTCGGGTTTTGCCGCGCAGGTCGCGGCGCTCAAGCGCTCGCGCGAGGAGCAGCTGCCAATGCGCGTCGGCGTAATGGTGCCGACGTTCAACCGGCCCGATCTCATTCGCGCCTGCGTGCTGCAGCTGCTGCACCAGTCCAGGCCGCCCGATGTGATCTGCGTTCACCAGAACGGCCACTCCGATTCGTACCAGTGGGCAGTAGCAGACATGCAAACCGGTGCAACGCGAGTGATCTGGCTGCACACGCCCGCCAGGATCGGGCAGCACGAGTGGTATGCCGTGCCGCTGCGGCGCCTCATCGAGGACAAGTGCACGCACTTCTTCTGGACAGACCACGACGACTTGTACCTGCACAAGCACATCGAGTCGGGGCTGGCGGAGTTGCAGACTTACGATTTTTCCGTGTCGCGCTGGTGTGGCTTGCTGTTCACCAAGCCTGCGCCGGCGGACTTCCGCTATGGCCCGCATGTGGAATTCACGTCGCACGCGCCCGGCGGCATGAGCTCGACCATGTGCTTCCGGCGCAGCTTCGCGCAGGAGCTGCTGATGGACATCGCACGGGACAAGGGCCAGACGCAGTACACCGACAACATCGTGGCGCATGTGACGATGCCGAAGTTCCGCTGCCACGTCGGCGAGCGCAACACGTGCGTGTATCACTCGCATGAAGGCTCGCTGACATCGCGTGCGTGGCTGCAGCGCGCCTTCGCCTGATTGCGGGCTGGCAGCCGGGCGCGTTCAGCGCATCGACTGCAGGGCACCCATGAGGATGAACGCGATGATGAGCCACACCGCCCATTTGCCGAACTTGCCCTGGCCGGGCTCGTGCTGGACGATGCGGTGTTCGGCCAGCGGCTGCTCGGGCACCACGGCGTTCTCGCGCTCGAGGATTGCCTCGATCTCCTCTGTGGTGAGCTGCTCGTCTTCAGGCTGTCGTGGCTTGGGCATGGTGGAGATGGGTGGGCGCGACGCGCATGCGCCCACTTTTTTATACTGCAGAAGTTGAAACGCGCAGTATAAGAATCGTCGTTGAATCTTCAGGCGCGAACGGTTTCCTGCTGCGGCGATACTCAAGTTTCGCCCGCCGCCATGAACTCCCTTGCCACGCGTGTTGTCCTGACTTTGCTGCTCGCATGGGCTGCGGCGCTGGCGTGCACGTGGCTGCACACGCCTATCCCCTGGATGATCGGGCCGCTGGTGGCAACGTCGCTCGCTTCCATCCTCGGTCTTCCCACTCGCAGCTTCGCGCCGTTTCGCAACGCCGGCCAATGGGTGATCGCCACCGTGCTCGGCCTGTACTTCACGCCGCAAGTGGTGGCGCTCGTCGCGAGCCTGTGGTGGGCGATCACGCTCGGCGTGATCTGGGCGCTCGGGCTGGGTTGGGCCTTTGGCAAATGGCTGGACCGCAGCACGGCACTGGCCACCATCACCGACGCACATGTGCGCCGCGCGACAAGCTACTTCGCAGGCTCGATCGGCGGCGCTTCGGAGATGACGCTGCTGGCCGAGCGCGAAGGCGGCCGCACGGACCTGGTGGCTGCGTCGCACAGCTTGCGGCTGCTGGTTGTCACGCTCCTGATTCCCTTTGCCTTCACCTTCGGCGGCCTGCACGGCCTGGACCCGACAGTGCCCGGCCCGCGCGTCGTCGAATGGCTGGGGCTCGTCCTGCTCATGACGCTGACGGGCGCAGGTGCATGGCTGATGCAGCGCACGGACCGCGCCAACCCGTGGTTCATTGGCGCATGGCTCGTGTCGATGGGGCTGACGATGAGCGGCCTGGAGCTGTCGGCCGTGCCGCAGTGGATGTCGAACGGCGCGCAGCTGGTGATCGGTGTCAGCCTGGGGGTGCGCTTTTCTGCCGAGTTTGTGCACACCGCGCCGCGTTGGCTTGGCCGGGTTGCCGTGGGAACGGTGGCGATGATCGTGCTGTCGGCGTTGTTCGCTGCGGCGCTGGCGTGGGCGGCAGGCTTGAGCTGGGCAACGCTCATCCTCGGTACATCACCGGGCGGCATCGCCGAGATGGCGATTACCGCGAAGGTGCTGCAACTGGGCGTGCCCGTCGTGACGGCTTTTCAGGTCGTGCGCCTGGTCACGGTACTGCTGCTCGTCGGCCCGCTTTTCAGGTGGTTGCGGTGAGCGGGCTGCGACCGGCCATTCGCGCTGCGCGTCAATGCATGACCAGCGGGTTCTGCGCAAGCTCGGCGTAGCCGTCGAGCGTTTGCTCGACCTCTTCCTGGGTCGGTGTATTGAGCTGCCAGGCCGTGATCTGCTTCTGGAAGGATTCAGCCCACGGGCCGTCGAGGTAAACCTCTTTGTTGGAACGCTTGTCCACAATCTCGAAACCATGCCGCGGGATGCGCGGTGCAGCCTCGCCGTTCAGGGGTTCGTTGGCCTGCATGTGCACAACCACGAATGATTCGGAGTCATAAAGCATTTGCATCTGGAGTTCCTTTGCCACGTATGTAGCAACGTTCGGGCCGCTTTCAAGGAGGACCCCGCTTGACTGCCAAAGGCGCCCCATGCCGTAAAGATAAGCAAAGGCGCTAACGCCTCGTGTCGGTGCCCAGCCACTGCTGATCCGTCCAATCGCCATTGGCGTTTGTCAGACGCACGCGCACGGGCACGTAAGCCATGCCGCGAGCCAGCCACAGTTCGATGCGCTGGTCGAAGTCCCGGCGCGGATGGCGTGTGAGTTTCAGGGTGGCGATGCTGACCGGTGCGCCCGCCGCAGGCAGCGTGAGCGACTCGTCGCCGTCCACGGCAAACAGCCACTCTTGCGCATCGCGCGTGGTCGCCGTGGGGATCGCTATCGTCGACCCCGGCCCGAACTTCGCAGGATCGCCGCCCACGAGCGCCGCGATCTGCATCATCACGCTGAGCCTGTCCTGCGTGCCAGCCATGAGGAGTTGCTCTGGCGCGTTGCTGCTGAACACGACGCGCCCGCCGTCGCGATCGAAGTGCGTCGCCTGCTCCCCACGCGAACGGTCAGAAAAGCGCTTGGGCGCCAGGCCATCGGCTGTGATGGCGCCGCTGCTGATTTGCGTTCGCACCGGCATCGACGGTGCGCTGACCTGCAGCATGACCTCGTACTCGTGGCCGTCATGCCGCCACAGCAGTTCGCTGCTGCCTTCGGTGGTCTTGCCTTTGGTGAAGGCCGTGACCTGGTAGGCCAGGCGAGTCGATGCAGGCACTGCAAGCGCCAGGCGGGGGCCATAGGCGTCGGCCTGGGGCGCCGGTGCCTGTTCACTGCCGCGCGCCGGCTGGGCGCGCGTTGGTGTGTCGGCAAGCGTGAGGGTGGGCGCGCCAGCGGGCGCGGGCAGGGCGGCCCTTGCAGCCGCCACCGGCTTGGCAGGCACAGGCATGCCTTGCCCAGGCGATGCTGTTGAGGCCGTTGCCGGCGAATGGGCGGCGGCGTTCTCGCTCGTGATGGTGCGCGTGACCAAAGCCTGCACTCGCCCAGCCCCGGGCATGCGAACGGCTGTTCCCGCAGGCAGTAGCAACGCGACATGGACAGCGCAGACAACAACCGTGATCGCGGCCAGCGGCCGCCAGTTCCTCGCGTACACGCTCAACCCGCGTAGCCAAGGTCGGCTGACAGTTGCTTCGCCGCGGCGCGCAGCGGCTTGTCCACGGCGCCGTTCCATTGCGAATCGAACGTGCCCGTTGGCCCGAGCGCGACCAGGCCCAGTGCGATGTGACCGTCCGAATCGAACACCGGCGCGCAAAAGCCGACGATGCCGGGCAGCAGCGTATCGACGACACGTGCGGCGCCACGCTCGCGCACTTGCGCGAGCAACGCCCGTGCATCAGCCAGCGTGGTGGGGGTGTCGGTGCGGCCCTGCTTCTGTGCGCGAGCCATCTCGTCCTTGAGCATCGGCGTGATGGCGTCTTTGCCCAGGTGAGCCGCAAAGCATTGGCCCGTGGCTGACGTGAGTAGCGGCATCACGTCGCCCAGCCGGAGATTCACCGTCACCGCTTGCGGCGACTCTTCCCAGTGGACGATCGTCGGGCCGTGGTTGCCCCAAACGGCGAGCGCGAGCGTATGGCCGATCTGCTCAGTCAGGGTGGCGATGCGAGCCCGCGCGAGCTTGACGGCATCGAGCCGCGAGAGCGACGCCAGGCCGAGCTTGAGCGCTGCCGGGCCGAGGTCATAGCGGGTGCTTGATGCATCCTGCACCACGAGTTCGAGCCGCTGGAAACTCACCAGGTAGCGGTGCGCCTTGGCAGCGCTCATGCCCGCGGCGGCTGCGAGGTCGCGCAGCATCAAGGGGCCCGCCGAGCGGGACAATACATCGAGCAGCAGGAAGCCCACTTCGACCGACTGGATGCCGGCGCGTTCTTTCACCATGGCCTCGTTCCGTTAGAATTACGATTAGGTAAATTCATTTCACAATGCGTAATGTCCAGCGGACTCTAGCGCATTCGATTGTCCGGTACAAACGATCCATGAAACTCGCCACCTACAAAGATGGTTCGCGCGACGGCCAGCTCGTCGTCGTCTCGCGCGACTTGAGCACGGCGCATTACGCGACCGGCATCGCAGACAAGCTCCAGCAAGCACTGGACGACTGGGGCTTCATCTCGCCGCAGTTGCAGGACTTGTACGAGACTTTGAACAATGGCAAGGCGCGCCACGCCTTCCCGTTTGACTCCAGGCAATGCATGGCGCCGTTGCCGCGTGCGTATCAATGGGCTGATGGCTCCGCCTACATCAATCACGTCGAGCTGGTGCGCGCCGCGCGCAAGTCTGATGTGCCGGGCACGTTCTACGCCGACCCCCTGATGTACCAGGGCGGCAGCGATGATTTTCTCGGGGCCAATGATGATGTGCCGGTGCCCAAGGAGGCGTACGGCATCGACTTCGAGGCCGAGATCGCCGTGATCACCGGTGACGTGCGCATGATGTCCACGCCCGAGCAGGCGCTCGACGGCATCCGGCTCGTCATGCTCGCCAATGACGTGAGCTTGCGCAACCTGATCCCCGATGAACTCGCCAAGGGCTTCGGTTTTTTCCAGAGCAAGCCCGCCACCGCATTCAGCCCTGTGGCCGTCACGCTCGACGAGCTCGGCGAGTCATGGGACAAGGGCCGTGTGCATCTCACGCTGCAAAGCACGTGGAATGGCCGCAAGGTCGGCATGTGCGAAGCCGGGCCCGAGATGACGTTTCACTTCGGCCAGTTGATTGCACACATCTGCAAGACGCGCAATGTGCGCGCCGGCAGCATCGTCGGCTCGGGCACGGTGAGCAACAAGGGTGTCACCGGTGCCGATGGCAAGACGACGTGGCCCAAGGGCTACAGCTGCATCGCCGAAAAGCGTGCGATTGAAACGATTCAGGACGGCAAGCCCACGACGGAATTCATGAAGTTCCATGACACGATCCGCATCGAGATGAAGGGGCTGGACGGGCAAAGCGTTTTTGGCGCGATTGACCAGGAGATTGTTGAGGCGAAGTAGCCACAAAGCGACGCCTCATTCGGGCCTACAGCCGCAACCAGGGCGTCCCGGAAACCTCGGCCTGCGTATGCGCCAGCGTTTCCAGAAAGGTGTTGCACCACCAGTGCACGTCACATCGGCGAATCGTGGCCAGCAGGGCCTGGTGCCGGGTGCGGCGCTCCTCGATCGGCATATGCAACGCCAGATTGATGGCGTTTGCTGTTGCCTCGATGTCATACGGATTCACCAGCAGCGCCTCTTTCAGCTGCTCCGCCGCCCCCGCGAAGCGTGACAGCACCAGCACACCCGGATCGGCAGGATCCTGCGCCACGACGAACTCCTTGGCGACCAGATTCATCCCGTCGCGCAGCGGCGTGACGAGCGCCACGCGACTGGCACGGTATAGCCCCGGCAGGCGTGGCCGCGCGACGTTGCGGTGCATGTAGCGCACCGGCATCCAGTCGAGCTCGCCGTAGTTGCCATTGATCGATCCGCACAGCGACTCGATCTCGTGCAGGATGTCGGTGTAAGCGTCGACCTCCTCCCGGCTCGGCGATGCAATCTGGATCAGCGTTGCAACACGGCGGTTCTCCGGGAAGTTCTGCAGCAGCGAGCGAAACGCCTGCATGCGGTGGGGCAAGCCCTTTGAGTAGTCGAGCCGGTCCACGCCCACCAGCAGCTGCCTGCGCGAATACTCGCGCGTCATGCGCTCGTACATCTCGCGGCCCTCGCTCGCCTGGCCGAGCGCCACAAACTCGTCGACGTCGATGCCGATCGGGAAAGCGCCCGCCTGCACCGTTCGGTTGAAGGCGCGCCAGCGCCCACGCCCCAAGTCCTGTGCGTGCGCCTCGGCCTGCACATAGCGGCAGAAGTGCTCGTGGTCCGCGTTGCTCTGGAAGCCCACCAGGTCGTAGGCAAACAGGGCGCGGATCAACCAGTCGTGCCCCGGAATCGCCGCAAGAATCAGCGGTGGCGGCAGCGGAATATGCAGGAAGAAGCCGATGCGCTGCGTGCAGCCCAGTGCCCGCAGTTCTGCAGCGAGCGGAATGAGGTGATAGTCGTGAATCCAGATGATGTCGTCGTCGCGCAGCAGCGGCCTGAGCTTTTGTGCAAAGAGCTGGTTCGCCTTGCGATAGCCCGTGATGTACGCCGGGTCGAAGTCCGCCAGATCGAGCCGGTAGTGAAACACCGGCCACAACACACCGTTCGAATAGCCGCCGTAGTAGGCGTCGTAGTCCTGGCGATCAAGGTCCATGGTCACCAGCTTCACGGGCCCGGCCTGATGCGTGTGCAATGGACGCTCCTGCGCATGCGGGCCAGGCTCGCCGGGCTCTATCGTCTTGCCGCTCCAGCCGAACCACATGCCGCCGGTGTTGTTCAACACTTCGGCCAGCGCGACAGCAAGCCCGCCCGCCGCCGTCTTGCGCGGGTCGGCGACACGGTTGGAAACCACCACGAGCCGCGACATCAGATCACCGTGTCCCAGGGTGCGGACAAACGCACGGCGGCGTTGATCAGCCCCACCATCGAATACGTCTGCGGGAAGTTGCCCCACATCTCGCCCGTGACGGGATGCGTGTCTTCGGACAGCAGCCCGAGCGGATTGCGGTTCTTGAGCATCACCTCGAAGATCTCGCGCGCCTGCGCCTTGCGGCCAATACGCGCCAGGGCATCGATGCGCCAGAACGTGCAGATGTTGAACGACGTTTCCGGCTTGCCGAAGTCGTCGGCCGCTTCATAGCGGCGCATGTAAGGACCGTCGCACAAGTACTTCTCGAGCGTCTCGACCGTCGAGACGAAACGCGCGTCGTTCGGGTCGATGAAGCCCACCTCGGCCATCAGCAGCACGCTCGCATCAAGATCGCGCCCGCCAAAACTCTCTGCGAAGGCCTGCCGATCTTCGTTCCACGACTCGCGCAGGATGCGCTCGCGGATGACGTCGGCGCGCTCACGCCAGTAGCGAATGCGCGGCGGCAGGTCCAGCGCAAACGCCACCTTGGCGAGCCTGTCGCACGCCGCCCAGCTCATGAGCGCGGACGAGGTGTGGATGCGTGCGCGTGTGCGCAGCTCCCACATGCCCGCGTCAGGCTGGTCGTAGACGCGAAAGGCCTGCTCGCCCACTGCTTCGAGATGATGAAATTCCTGCTGGCCCGCGCGCCGGAACAGCCGGTGATCGTGGAACGCCTGCGATGCGCCCAGCACGATGTTGCCGTACACGTCGTGCTGAAAGTGTTCCTGGGCCTGGTTGCCCACACGCACCGGCCCCTGCCCGCGATAGCCCGGCAGGTGGTTCAGGATTGCCTCGGGCAGCTGCTCTTCCTGGCCAATGCCGTACAGCGGCTGGATGTGCCCGCCGCCCGAACGCACGACGATGTTGTTCAGCCAGCGAAGGTACTCTTCCATCGTCGCGACTTCCGACAGGCTGTTGAGCGCGCGCACGACGAAAAAGGCATCGCGCAACCAGCAGTAGCGGTAGTCCCAGTTGCGGCCGCTGTCCGGTGCTTCCGGAATGCTGGTGGTCATCGCAGCCACGATGGCGCCCGTGTCTTCGAACAGGGTGAGCTTGAGCGTGATGGCAGCGCGGATCACCGCGTCCTGCCACTCGAGCGGAAGCGACAAGGCGCGCGTCCAGCTGCGCCAGTAAGTGGCAGTCTCCTGCTCGAAGCCGAGTGCCGTCTCGCCAATGCCGGTCAAGAGCGTCTCATCGGGCCCGAGGATGAAATTCATCGGCCGGTCGATCACGAAGTGCGTGCCCGAGAGCAGGTAAGCCAGCGGCGCGTCGGTGTTCAAGCGCAGGGTTGTGTCGGGGCCGATGAAGCGCAGGTGTGTGCTGCCCTGTGTGACGACCGGCTCGCGCTGTCCCCAGTCGAAGCGCGGCGCCAGCACCACGCGCACGCGCGGCGAGCCAGACAACACGCTGATGCGGCGCACGAGTGTGAGCGGGCGGAATGTGCGCCCGCGGTTGAAAAATCGCGGCGCGAAGTCGGTGATCTCAATGCCCTGGCCCTGCGTGTCGAACAGGCGAGTGCGCAGGATGGCGGTGTTCGGCTCGTAGGCCTGTTCGCTGTGCGCGAAGTTTTCCAGCTCGAACGCCCAGTGGCCGGCGCTGTCGCCCGGATCGAGCAGCGCGTTGAATACCGGGTCACCGTCGAATCGCGGAAGGCACATCCACACGATGCGGGCGCGCTCGTCAATGAGTGCGCTGTAAGCGCAATTGCCGATGATGCCGAGCTTGAGTGAGGGGTTGGCGCTCATGAGGCTGCCTTGGCGGCGAGCGCTGCGGCGGCGGCCTGGAGCTGCAGGCGGCAGTCGGCGGGGGAGGGAAGGCGCTGCCACGCGACGCTGGTGCCAGCACCGACCTTCACACCCATTCCGTGCATGCGCTGAACGGTTGCGAAGCCAACTTCATCGGTGATGTCATCGCCGATGAACACGGGTGAGCGGCCCGCGAATGGCGCTTCCTTCATGAACGCTTCGATCGCCAGGCCCTTGCTGGCACCGCCCGGCTTGGCTTCGGCCACCATCTTGCCGCGCAGCAGCGTCACGCCGGGCGACTGGGCTACAGCCGCTTCCATGGCGGCGATGCACTCGGCTTCGAGCTGCGGCGCCTGGCGGTAGTGCAACGCGATCGAGCCGCGCTTGATTTCGATTCGCAGGTCCGGATGGCGCGCTGCCAGTGCCTGCACCACCTCTTCCACCCGCTCCAGGGAATAGGTGCTGAGCAGTGTGATTTCACCACTCGCATCGCGGCGCTCGGCGCCGTGCACGCCGGCACTGGGCAGTCTCAGCGGTGCAAGGTACGCATCGACCTGCTCGATCGGCCGGCCCGAAATGATCGCGACGGCGCCGCCCAAAGAGTGCTGAAGCGACTCGAGCGCGGGAGACAGGCCGCTCGGGACGAGCACCTCGTCAGGCTGTGGCGCGATGTCCACCAGCGTGCCGTCGAAGTCCAGGAAAAGCGCGCATGAGGGAAACAGGAAATCCACCAGGTTCATGCACGCTACGCTACCAGACGTGCTGCGCTGCAACCAGATCGCCCGTGCGCTTTGCCCCGTAGGACTAGGCCTACCGGCGCACGGCAAAGAGGTGACTCAGCACGGGAGGTCCTGCATGGCCGTACAGTGCAAGCTGCGTGAGACAACGCGCCATCATTGAAGGAATACGCCCATGGACTATTCGCGCTACGAAACTCTCTCGATCACCCGTCGCGGCCCGCACGATTCAGTGCTCGACATCCAGATGCGCGCCTTGAACGGCAAACTGCCGACAGCGGGCCACGAAGGCCACCGTGAACTTGCGCAGATCTGGCGGGATGTGGGCGACGATGAGTCTGTGCGATGCGCTGTGTTGCGCGGCGAAGGGCTTGGTTTTTCCGGCGGCGGCGACCTGGCTTTGGTCGAAAACATGGCGAGCGACTTCGAGGTGCGCACACGTGTCTGGAAGGAAGCGCGCGACCTGGTCTACAACGTCATCAACTGCGACAAGCCCATCGTGAGTGCGTTGCATGGCCCGGCAGTGGGCGCTGGATTGGTGGCGGGCTTGCTGGCAGACATCTCCATCGCCGCCAGGACCGCAAAGATCGTCGATGGCCATACGCGGCTGGGCGTGGCGGCGGGCGACCATGCCGCTATCGTGTGGCCCTTGCTTTGCGGGATGGCAAAAGCGAAGTACTACCTGATGTTGTGCGAGTCCGTGACGGGTGAGGAGGCCGATCGCATTGGCCTTGTGTCGATGGCGGTGGACGCTGAGGACTTGCTCCCGAAGGCATACGAAGTTGCAGATCGCCTCGCCAATGGTTCTCAGAGCGCCATACGCTGGACGAAGTACTCGCTCAACAACTGGCTGCGCCAGGCGGGCCCGGCGTTCGACACGTCACTGGCGCTGGAGTTCATGGGCTTCGCGGGTCCCGATGTGAAGGAGGGAATTGCATCGCTGCGCGAGAGGCGCACGCCGAACTTCTGACGCTCTGGGATAATCTCGCCCACATGCAAGCCCTGCGCCGCGCCCATTTCCTCGCCCGCCTCGTGCTGGCGTGGTTCGTGTTGTCGCTCGGCGTGGCTGTCGCAGCGCCCATCGTCAATCCGGTCGGCATGCAGCTGATCTGCTCGGCCGGCGGCGTGATGAAGGTGTTGCCGGCGAGTTCCAGCGGCGAGCAGCCCAGCACGGCGCAAACGATGGACTGCCCGTTGTGCGCGTCCGTCTCGGCGCCGCCTCCGGCCACGCTCGAGTTGGTGCAGTTGCACCAGCGCGCCGTGGCCCTGGTGGCCGTCGAGCCCGAATCGCGCATTGTCCAGGCCGAAGCGGCGCCGCAACCGGCGCGCGGGCCACCCGCGGGCAAGCGCCTCCACTAGAGCCCCCGCGCCTGGTTGATCCGCGCGGGGAATTCCCCCGTTTGCAGGAAAGAACCAGCATGTTTCGCCGTTCCTTGCCGCGAGCCTGTGCGCTCGCACTTTCACCCGTAGTTGCGCCTGCGCTACTTCTTGCCACCCCCCTCGCTGCCTGGGCCGACCACCCAGGCGACTCGCAGGCGCGCTCGCTTGGCGTCGTCACCGTCATCGGTGGCCAGCCCACGTCACTGCCCACGCAGATACCGACCACGCTGGAAGTCATCACGCGTGAACAGATCGAGCAGTCGATCAATGCGACTGACAGCGAAGACGCGCTGAAGTACTTCCCCAGCCTGCTCGTTCGCAAGCGCTACATCGGCGACTACAACCACGCCATCCTGTCCAGCCGCGCATCGGGCACCGGCAACAGCGCACGCTCGGCGGTGTACGCCGACGGCATCCTGTTGTCGAACTACCTGGGCAACGGTGTCGGCGGACTGAGCTTTCCGCCGCGCTGGGGGTTGGTCACGCCCGAAGAGATCGAGCGCGTCGATGTGATGTACGGCCCGTTCTCTGCGGCCTATCCGGGCAATTCGGTCGGTGCGGTGGTGGACTACGTCACGCGCATGCCTCGCAAATTCGAGGCGCACGGCAAAGTGGGCTACGTTTCGCAGCCCTTCGCGCTTTACAACACGAATGCCACCTATCGAGCGTGGCAAACGAGCGCTTCGGCGGGGAACAAGGCCGGTGACCTGTCGTGGTTCATCAACTTCAACCACACGGAAAGCCACGGCCAGCCGCTGACCTTTGCCACGCGGCTGGTGAGTGCGGGAACCGTGGGCAGTGCAGGCACGCCCGTCACGGGCGCGGTGCTCGAGCGCAACAACGCGAACGCGCCGTGGTACGTGCTGGGCACCGGCACCGAATACGAAACGCGGCAGGATCACGTCAAGGCCAAGCTGGCTTACGACCTCGGATCAGGCTTGCGGGCGGCGTACACGCTGGGTGTGTGGCAAAACACGTCGACCGGACGCCCTGTTTCGTACTTGCGCAACGCGGCGGGGCAAGCCGTGTACAGCGGCGCGGTGAACATTGACGGCCGCTCCTTCTCGCCATTGACCGGCGGCGACTTTGCCTTGACCGATGAGCGCCTCACGCACGTGATGCACGGCTTGTCGCTCAAGACGCACACGCAGGGTGTCTTCGACTGGGAAGTCGCAGCCAGCCTCTACGACTATTCGCGCGACCAGAAGCGGCAGAACAGCGCGGCAAATACCTTGCCTGGTGCAGCAAGCGGCGGCGCGGGAACGATAGCCGACGGCGGCGGCACGGGATGGCGCACGCTGGCGCTGAAAGGCACGTGGCGGCCCGCTGGCGTGGCGGGGCCGCACATCATTGACTTTGGCGTGCAGGACGACGCGTTTGCACTGCGCTATCTCACCTCCACGATCACTGGTGACTGGACGCGCGACGGCGCAGGCGCAGTTGCCAGCAATGTCGGCGGCAGAACGCGCTTGCAGAGCTTCTACGTGCAAGACGCGTGGGCGTTTGCACCGGGCTGGAAGACAGTGCTCGGCGCGCGCGCTGAAGCGTGGTCAGCCATCAACGGGTACACGCAGATTCCCGCTGCCACGCCCGCGGTCAACACGCAGTGGCCATCGCGGCGCGAAGCCTTTGTGTCGCCCAAGGCGGCGCTGTCGTGGCAATTTCAAAGCGACACGGTGCTCAAGGCTTCTTTGGGCCGCGCGATCCGCTTCCCGACGGTGGGCGAGCTCTACGGCGCAACGTCAACGGCGAATTCGCAATACATCAACGATCCGTTGCTGCGGCCTGAGCGCTCGTGGACGGGCGAGCTCAGCGCGGAAAAGGATCTGGCCAATGCGCTGCTTCGCGTGACCTTGTTCGCCGAAGACACGCGCGACTCGCTCTATTCGCAAACCACGTTTGATCCGCTTGCCAACCGCAATGTCAGCCGTGTGCAGAACGTGGGCCGTATCTCAACGAAGGGTGTCGAGGTTGCGTATAGCGGCGTCGACGTGTTTCGCAAGGGGCTGGACGTCAACGCCAGCGTGACCTACGCAGACTCAGTGATCAAGGAAAACGCCGGTTTTGTCAGCGTGCGGGGCGACACCATCGGCAAGCAGCAACCCAACATCGCGAAGTGGCGCGCGACAGCGCTCGTCGCGTATCGTTGGAACGACCGCTGGTCAACGTCGGTTGGCGCGCGCTACAGCGGCAGGCAATACCGCACGCTGGACAACAGCGACGTCAATGGCTACACCTACCAGGGGGTGAGCAAGTTCTTCACTGTCGATGCGCGTGTGCGTGTGAAGCTGAACGAGCAACTCTCTGCCGCGTTCGGCATCGATAACCTCAATAACGACAAGTTCTGGAATTTCCATCCTTACCCGCAGCGCAGCTACAGCGCAGAATTGAAGTACGACCTATGAACAAGCACCTCTTTGCCTTTGTTGCCGCGCTCGCTCCCCTGATGGTAGGCGCCCACGCTTCGCTCGAAACGCCCATCGCCGAAACAGGCGCCGCCTATCAAGGCGTGCTGCGCATCGGGCATGGATGCGACGCCTCGCCCACCACGGCGCTCGCGATGCGCCTGCCTGCCGGCTTCGAAGGCGCGCGGGCGCTGCCCAAGCCCGGCTGGACGGTTGATACCAAGCCCGGCGTGCTGAGCTGGACGGCGGCGTCGAAAGACGCGGCGTTGCAGCCCACGCAGCGCGGCGAATTCGCTTTCGCCGTGACAGCGCCGCGCGCTGCAGGCCCTGCCTGGATCAAGGTGCTGCAAACCTGCGAGAAAGGCGCGCAAGACTGGGCTGACGTGCCAGCCGCCGGCACTTCGGTCGCCGGCATGAAGACGCCGGCCATGTTGCTCGCCGTGCTCGCGCCGCGCGAATTCGCCATGGCGAAGATGCTGCCGCGCGTCGAGGGCGGCTGGGTGCGCGGCACGGTGCCCGGCCAGTCGGGCACCGGCGCATTCATGCGGCTGACGGCCAGCGAGCCGGTGCAGCTGGTGGGGGTGACGACGCCCGCTGCCGGCACTGCGGAGGTCCATGAAATGAAAATGGAAGGGGACGTGATGCGCATGCGCGCCATGCCCAAGCTCGACCTGCCCGCCGGCCAGGTCGTCGAGCTCAAGCCGGGCGGCTATCACCTGATGCTGACGGACTTGAAGCAACCCTTGCAAAAAGACACGACCGTGCCGCTCACGCTGGTGTTTCGCAATGCCCGCGGGCTGGAGAGCCGCATGGACGTCAGCCTGCCCGTTCAGATGCTGGGCCCGGATGCAATGGGCGGCCACAAGCACTGAGGTTGGGGTAAGCTGTACGGACTGCACCAAAGCGAACCGGAGCGCGGCCATGAGCGACGATCAATCGATGGGTTTCGGCAAATTCGTGCCCGGATTCGACTTCCTGCAGAACCTCGCGAAAAGCGCTTCGCACACGCTGCCGCAGATGCCCAATCTGTCGAATTGGGTTGCGCCGACGCTCAACGTCGAAGAGCTCGACAAGCGCATCGGCGAATTGAAGGCGGTCCACTTCTGGCTGGACCAGAACTCCAAGGCGCTGGGCGCGACGATCCAGGCGCTCGAAGTGCAGAAGATGACGCTGGCCACGCTCAAAGGCATGAACTTCAACATGGGCGATGTCGCCAATGCGCTCAAGCTCAAGGCGGCTGATACGGTGATCACCGGCGTGCAGAAAGTCAGTGAAGCAGCGGCGGACTCGGCAACGGCAATCTCCAACGCAGCCGCCAAGCAGAAAACGACGACTGGCAAACGTAGGGCTGCGAGCAAGGCGGCTGCGGCACCCCATGTTGTGGACCCGATGCAATGGTGGGGCGCGCTGACCCAGCAGTTCCAGCAGATCGCGACCACGGCCATGAAAGACGCCGCCACGCAGACAGCCGTGGACACGGCCAGGAACGTGGCCACTGGCGTTGCACGTGGCGCGCTCAAGTCAGCCACAGGCATGGCGAAGGCTGCAAGGGCCGGCGCGCGCAAGGGCCGCGCCGCGAAGAAATGAAGCTGTTCCCCTTCGGCCACGCCACGCATCCGCAATGGCAGATGGCAGCGGGCCTGGTGCTCGCGCAGGTACGGGCGCAAATGGCCCTGCACGGCTATGCCAGCTCGCCGACGCTGGGCATTCTCTACATCACCGATCACTACGCCAATGACGCGCAGGACATCCTGGACCATCTGGGCGCCGAGCTGCCCGAGATCACGGACTGGTCTGGCACGGTAGGTGTGGGCATAGCATCGTCGAACGTAGAGTACTTTGACGAGCCAGCCCTTGCCGTGATGCTCTGCGAGCTGCCCACGGACCAATACCGTGTGTTCTCGGGCGTCGCCCCGCTGGGCCTGGGGTTCGAGCCCCACACGGCGCTGGTCCATGCCGACGCGAGTACGCCGGATGTGGCCGAGCTCATCGCAGAGATGGCGGGTCGTACGGCGACGGGCTACCTCTTCGGCGGTCTTTCGGCCAGTCGCACGCAGGCGGTGCAGTTTGCGGTGGGCGGCAACGGCAACATCCGCGGCCATGGAGCGGCGGGCGGGGTGTTTCGAGGCGGGCTGTCGGGCGTTGCTTTCGGCGAAGGCATCACGCTGGTGTCGCGCGTGACGCAGGGCTGCCAGCCAGTCGCGCCGCAGCGCCTGATCACGGCGGCGCAGGGCAACGTCATCACCGGGCTTGATGGCGAGCCTGCCCTCGATGTTTTACTGCGCGACACGCATATCTCGCTCGATGAGCCCGAGCAGGCCATGAGCGCACTGCGCGCGACGCTCGTCGGGCTGGTGGAGCCGGGTGCCGACGCCGTAGCGCGCACGGGCAACTTCGGCGCGGATGTGGTCGTGCGCCACATCATCGGCCTCGATCCGGGCCGGCGCGGCGTGGCCGTGGCTGACCAGGTCGAGACGGGCATGCGCATGGCCTTTTGCCAGCGCAATTCGGTGGCGGCGCGTGCTGACCTGGTTCGCATTTGCGCCGAGATTCGCGAAGAGCTGGAGCCGCAGGAGATGACGCTGCCGGTGGCTGCCGCCCTCGCTTCGAACGACGCCCAGGCGGCGCCCAGCCCCGAGCGGCGCATTGCCGGGGCGATTTACGTGAGCTGCGCCGGGCGTGGCGGGCCACACTTTGGCGGGCCGAGCGCCGAGCTGCAGATCGTGCGGCGCGCGCTCGGCGATGTGCCGCTGGTCGGCTTTTTTGCCGGCGGCGAAATTGCACGCAACCACCTGTACGGATACACCGGCGTGCTCACCGTTTTCTGCTGACTATGGCGACTCGCAAATCTCACCGCATTCCCACGCTCTGGCAAGGCTTTCGCTGGTCGCTCGGCGCCGACGCTTCAGGCGGCGGCACGACGCCGTATCGCATGGCGTGGCGCGCGCTGAACGCAACGCTGTGGCACAGCAGGGCCATGAAACGCTGGATGACGGTGGTGTACGAGCTGCACTCGCGCAAAGTCATCGAAGACATGCCGGGCGAGTATTTGCGGGCCGTGCGCCCGTATGTGCACCGCGGTGTCGGCTTCAACGAACGCGTCGTGCAGCTGATCGACCATATGGACTGGCTCGAAGGTGCCTTCCAGCGCGCAGCGTTCGAGCAGATTGTGTCGGGCCAGCCGCTGACCCTTGTCGAGCTGACGGCGCCGCGCGGCTACGACTACGTGCGGCTGCAGTTGCAGCAGGCGCCGCTGCCCAGCCCCGAAGGCGACATGCTGCTTTCGCTCAACCTGCAGCGTTCTGCCGACGTGCAGCACAAGGCAGAAAACGTGGAAGCAGCGGTGCTGGCGTTCAGCCGTTTTCGCATCGACGACAAGCCCTGCCTGGTGATCGGCGGTGTGCGCGGCCAGCGCCATCCAACGCAGCGCGTGAGCCTGACGGAGCTGAGCCAGGCACTGCAGGGCTGGAAGCCGTCCGTGTTGCTCGTGCGCGTGGCGCAGGAGCTTGCGCGCTACTGGCAGCTGCACCTCATCGGCCTGGACCCGGCTGCGCACCGGTTGCACGACTGGTCGTATCGCTGGAAGAAGAATCGCCGCGAATCGGGACAGCGGATCTTTGCTGCCTACGACGCGTTGTGGGATCACTTCGACTGCAAGCCCGGGCCGCTGGGCTGGGTCGTGGTGCCGCTCAATTCCGACGAAAAGCTTGCGGCCACTGCGCTGTCGCCCGAGAAGCGCGCGCGGCAAACCAGCCGCGCCGACTACTGGATTCGCACACGCAACGTCATGCGCGCCGAATTCAGGCGGCTGTTGCAAAAGCCTGTGCGCGAGGCGCGCCTGTCGCACCTGACGGAGACGATGGATCGCGAGAGCATGCGGGCGCGGCTGAACTACCCCGACGTGATCAAGGACGAATTCGACTTCGACGACGACAGCCAGGACAGCCAGAACAGCGAAGACATGGTGCCGTCGCGCGTGCTGGCGACGGGGCCGGGCAACCTGGTCTGAGGTGTGCTCGCTACTGTTGCTGCTCAGCGCCGCAAGGCCGCGAACGCGCCGAACTCCCAGCTGCGCATCGCCAGCAGCAGCGTGTAGCCCTCGCGCTCTTTCTCGGGCATGCGCTGGTCGGCATGGTGCTGCTGCGCAAAGTCTTGCGCGACGCGCTGCAGCCGTTCCAGAAATGACGGTGCAAGCCCGCGCGAGATCGAGCCGTGCACCAGCAGCAAGCCTTCGCCCACACCATCGAAGCTGCCCGAGAAGTAGTCGAGCACGGCGTGTTCGCGGAAGAAATCCATCACCGGCCCATGCGCGCGCCAGCGGAAAGTCTTTGCCAGTTTGAGTCGGTAGCGGTTGAGTGGCCGCAATTCGATGATGCCGATGCGATCGAGCTGCGCGAAGTACTTGATGCACTCCGCCTGCGACAGGCGATAGGAAGACGCGACTTGCTCCAGCGTCCACTGGCTCAGCACGCAGATCGCGCATAGCAGCAGCTTCTTGTCGGCGACAACGGCGCGCTCTTGCTCCAGCGTCAGCTCGGTGAGCAGCGGCTGCGCGTCGGCCACGCGCCGCGCGAGTTCACCAAAGTCGAGCTTGAGCGCGCGGCAGATGGCGTCGATGCGCGAGAGCGGCATGTCGCCTTTGGCCAGCATGCGCTTGACGCTCGATTCAGCCATGCCCAATGCAGCGGCGAGGTCGGCGTAAGTCATCTGCGCGAGCTTGAGTTCCTTCTTGAGCGCGGTGACGAGGTCGGCAGTGGTGCTCATGGCAGCGTGGTATCCCCAGGAGATACCAATGGGTCCAAAAGCCGCCAATGTATTCCTCTTTGGTGAGGCTGACATGCTTTGCAAGCAGAATGCAGGCGGAAATTGAAACGCAACCTGAAGGAACCTGCATGTCGGACGCCATCGCACAGGACACACAGTCGAAGGCCGCCGGGCGCGAGCACCCGAACCAGTTCGCACTGCTCGGCCAGCGCCGCTTCGCGCCATTCTTCTGGACGCAGTTCTCTGGGGCCGCCAACGACAACCTGTTCAAGTTCGCTTTCACGGTGATGGTGACTTACCAGCTGCAGGTGAGCTGGCTGCCGCCGGCACTGGCGGGGCTGGTGATCGGCGCGCTGTTCATCCTGCCGTTCCTGCTGTTCTCCGCGACGAGCGGGCAGCTCACGGACAAATACGACAAGACTTTCATGATCCGGCTCGTGAAGAACCTCGAAGTCGCCATCATGCTGGTGGCGGCCTATGGTTTCTGGACGGACAACGTGGTCGTGCTGCTTGCGTGCGTGTTCCTCATGGGGCTGCACTCCACGCTCTTCGGCCCTGTGAAATTCGCCTACTTGCCGCAAGTGCTCAACGAACGCGAACTCACGGGCGGCAACGGCATGGTGGAGATGGGTACGTTCGTCGCGATCTTGCTAGGCAACGTCGCCGGCGGGTTGATCGTCGCGATTCCGGAAGTGGGGCGGCAAGACGTGGCTATCGCGTGCGTGCTGCTCGCCATCGTCGGGCGTGCTGTTGCGCAAATGATTCCGTCAGCGCCGGCCACCGATCCGGGGTTGAAGGTCAACTTCAATCCGGTGAGCGAAACGTGGCGCAACCTCAAGCTCGCGCATGGCAATGTCGTTGTGTTCCGCTCGCTGCTCGGCATCAGCTGGATGTGGTTCTTTGGCGCGGTGTTTCTCAGCCAGTTCCCGAGCTTTGCGAAGGAAGTGCTTCACGGCAATGAGCAGGTGGCTTCGATGCTGCTGGTGGTGTTCTCGATTGGTATCGGTATCGGTTCGCTGCTGTGCGAAATCCTGTCGCGGCGTCACGTTGAGATCGGGCTGGTGCCGCTGGGTGCGATCGGCATGAGCGTGTTTGCAATCGACCTGTATTTCGCATCGCGCGGGCTTGGCGATCCGGGTGCATCGCTCACGCTGTCGCAGTTCATGGGTATCGCGGCGCATTGGCGCGTGCTCGCGGACCTGGCGCTGCTGTCGCTCTTCGCGGGGCTATACAGCGTGCCGATGTACGCGTTGATCCAGCTGCGCAGTGTGCCGACGCACCGCGCCCGCATCATCGCGGCGAACAACATCCTGAATGCGCTGTTCATGATCGCCAGCTCTATCCTGGCCGGTATCGCGCTGAAGATCGGCATGACGATTCCGCAGATCTTTCTTGCCGTCGGTATCGCGAATGCGCTCGTCGCGGCCTACATCTTCTTGCTGGTGCCCGAGTACCTGCTGCGATTCGTGGCGTGGGTGTCGTCGCGCTTTATCTATCGCTTCGATGTGAAGGGCGATGAAAATATTCCGACGCAAGGCGCTGCGATTCTCGTGTGCAACCACGTGAGCTTTGTGGATGCGGTGTTGCTCATGGCCGCAAGCCCACGCCCGATCCGCTTCGTGATGGACCACCGCATCTTCAAGGTGCCGGTGCTGGGCTGGCTGTTCAAGCTCGCGAAAGCGATTCCTATCGCGCCGCGCGCCGAAGACCCTGCCGCTTATGAAGCGGCGTTCGCCGCGGCGGCGCAGGTGCTGCGTGAGGGTGACTTGCTCGCCATCTTCCCCGAAGGCGCAATCACGCGTGACGGTACGTTGCAGGAATTCAAGGGCGGCATCATGAAGATCCTGGAGCAGCAACCGGTGCCCGTGATTCCGATGGCACTGACGAACCTGTGGGGCTCGTACTTCAGCCGCATTGAAAAGGGCGGCGCAATGGTGCGGCCGTTCCGGCGCGGTGCGTTCAGCCGCGTGGGGTTGAATGTCGGCACGCCGGTGCCCGCGGCGCAAGTGCAGCCCGCCTTGCTGCGGGAGCGCGTTGCGCAGTTGATGGCCTGATGCCCGCCGCTACGCCGCTACGTCCTCTGCGCTATCGAGCCACCCCACCAGCGCGAGCCGGGCTTTCAGGTCGGCGAGCAGGGCCGGGTCTATGTCGTGACTCTGTCGCACGCGCGCCCACCACTCGGCGATCGCGCGCTTGAGCTCGTTGTAGCCCTCGGCGGCGTGGCTGGCCAGCATCGCAGCCAGTCCGGCAGCGATGCGCGGGTGCACTCTTGGGTTCAGTATTCGCTGGACGCCTTGCGGCATTAGCGCCCACGGTGCGTAGCGCATGCGCAGTGCGTCCCAGTTCGCCAGCCTCAGGATTTCCGGCGGCATGGGCTCCCCAGCGCGGTCAGTCAGTTGGAGCGATCCCTCGATCGCCGGCCGCTCGAATTCTTGCGGAAGACTCGTCAAGTGGTTGCCAGACAAGCCGAGGTACCGCAGCGAATTCAGCCCACCAATTTCAGCCGGCAGATGTCTCATTTCGGTATAGCTCAAGTCGAGCGCCAGCAAGCCACTGAATCGTTCAATGGCAGAGGGTAGATACAACAGTCGCGTTTGTGCCAAATAGAGAATATTCAGGCCCGTGAGCTCCCAGAATTCATCCGGGAGATGCGTCAGTGGATTGCCATTCAGGCGCAGTTCACGCAAGGCACTCAACCGCCCTATCTGGGCCGGCAACTGCGTCAACTGGTTGTTCGTCAATTGGATGGATCGCAAGTTCACCAGCTCCCCGATTTCGGCGGGCAGTTCTGTGAGTTGGTTGTCATTCAAAACGAGGTCACGCAAGTTCGTCAGCAGCCCGATTTGCGCAGGCAATTGCACGAGGTTCATGCCGTTCAAGTTCAAAGGAGCCGTTTGGTCTGCCGCCACCCCTTGATGGGCTCGATGCCAATTCAGGACGACTCTGGTGAGTTCGCGCCGGGCGCCCGCTTCCTGCGGCGGCGCGGCATCGACCCATTGGTCCAGGCCGCTTTCGAGAGTTGGCGTACGCGCTGCAGCCGCTCCCCCTGGGAACTGGAACGGCGCGGAACGCATATGAACGGGCCGACTGGTCAGGCTCATGGTGACTTTCTTTGACTGTGGATGGACTGCGTGCGGTTTGTCACCGCTACTGTTTGGTAACCACCATCCGGTCGTGCGTTCCATTGACGGGGAAGGCGCGTCACGTCGGAAAGTCTCGCCTTGCGATACCGGCAGGCTCGAAGCCTGACTCGTTGCGCAAAGGTGGCGGCGATTGGGCATGGCCCGCGGCAGACTCTGGCGCATGTTCAACAACGTTAAAGAGTGACACATGCAGGTCTTGGGAAAAATACGTGCCGCTTCTGTCGTGGTCGCGGTTGCCATGGCTTTGTCGCTGCCCGCGCACGCACAGAGCGAAGCATCGGCGCTGTCGGCACTGCCTGTTGCATCTGTCGTTGCCACGGGTGCGAGCGCGGCGAGCGCCGTGGTGGCAGCGCCAGTCATGTTGTCGACGGCCGGCGCGGTGCTGGTGGTCAAGAGCGTGGAGTTGTCGGCGCGCGGCACGGTGTACTTGCTCGAGCGTGCTTCGGATGGCGCGCAGGTCAGTGTCGAAGTCGTGGGCCGTGGCGTGGGCGCCGCGTCAGTTGCTGCCGGCGCATCGGTTGCGACCAGCGTGATTGGTGCAGGCACGGTGCTGTCGGTGGCGGGCACGGCGATCGCCTTCATCCCGAATGCGATCGGGCGCGCGCTTCTGTACAACGAGCGGGTGTCGTCATGAAGCCGTGGTCTCGTTGGTGGATGGTGACGCTGGCTGTCTGCGCTGCAGCGCTGGCGGCGCCGGTCCATGCGGGCCGCTCGTGTGAGACCCACCAGCCGACGGTCTCGTCCATCACGCGGGGTCTTGCACTGGCCCAAAAGACGGCGCAGGCGCTGGATGCCAGCGGAGCCGATGTCGTGCTGCTCGCACGCGCGGGGCAGGACTTGTCGAAGTACGGCTTGCGCTATTCGCATCTCGGCTTTGCCTATCGTGTGCTTGCGCCCGACGGTGGTCATGTTTGGCGTGTGCTGCACAAGCTCAACCAATGCGGCACGGCTGAAGCGAGCATCTATCGCCAGGGGCTCGGCGAATTCTTCCTGGACGATCCGTGGCGCTATGAAGCGGCGTGGGTTGCGCTCGATTCGAATGCGCAAGCGCGCTTGCTGCCGCTGCTGCAGGACAACGATCACAGCACTGCGCTTCACATCAAGCCCTACAACATGGTGAGCTACGCATGGGGGCTGCGCTACCAGCAGTCCAACCAATGGGCGCTGGAGACGCTGGCCGAAGCGATCGAGCCCGGCGCTGTCTCGCGTGAACAGGCGCAGGCCTGGTTGCGGTTGAAGGACTATCGGCCGACAACACTGCAGATTGGCGCGCTCACGCGGCTGGGCGGCCGGCTCACTGCAGCCAACGTTGCCTTTGATGACCATCCACCGGAGCGGCGTTTCAGCGACAAGATCGACACGGTGACGGTTGATTCGATCTTTGCGTGGCTGCAACGCACGGGCCTGGGCGGCGCGCCATACGTGGTGCGCGAGTGAAGGCGAGCAGCTAGTCGCTACACGCCGCGCGCCCGGTCCTGCTTGAACTGCTGCGCGAATTGCGTGAACGTGCCCGCGTCGAGTGCGTCGCGCACTTCCTGCATGAGGTTCAGGTAGTAGTGCAGGTTGTGGATGGTCGCGAGCATGGGCGCGAGCATCTCGCCGCAGCGCTCGAGGTGATGCAGGTACGCGCGTGAGAAGTTCTTGCACGTGTAGCAGGTGCAGGTGGAGTCCAGCGGCTGCTCGTCAGTGCGGTGGCGTGCGTTGCGCAGCTTCAGATCGCCAAAGCGCGTGAAGAGGTGGCCGTTGCGCGCGTTGCGTGTGGGCATCACGCAGTCGAACATGTCCACGCCCTGCCTCACGCCTTCGACAAGGTCTTCAGGAGTGCCCACGCCCATCAGGTAGCGCGGCTTGTTTGCGGGCAGGCGGTGCGGTGTGTGCGCCATGATGCGCAGCATTTCTTCCTTGGGCTCGCCGACGGAAACGCCGCCGACCGCATAGCCGGGGAAGTCCATGTCGACCAACGCATCGAGCGACTCTTCACGCAGGTGCTCGAACATGCCGCCCTGCACGATGCCGAAGAGTGCATTCGGGTTCTCCAGCTTCGCGAACTCAGCCTGGCAACGCTTGGCCCAGCGCACGCTCAGCTCCATTGACACGCGCGCTTCGGCTTCTGTGGTGATGTGACCCTTCGTGTCGTACGGCGTGCATTCGTCGAACTGCATGACGATGTCGCTGTTGAGGATCGTCTGGATCTGCATCGAGATTTCGGGCGTGAGGAACAGCTTGTCGCCATTGACCGGCGATGCAAACTTCACGCCTTCTTCGCTGATCTTGCGCATCTCACCGAGGCTCCACACCTGGAAGCCGCCGGAGTCGGTGAGGATGGGCTTGGTCCAGCATTCAAAGCGGTGCAGCCCGCCAAACTGCTTGACGACATCGAGGCCCGGGCGCATCCACAAATGGAATGTGTTGCCCAGGATGATCTGCGAGCCCATCTCTTCCAGCGAGCGTGGCGTGACGCCCTTGACGGTGCCGTAGGTGCCAACGGGCATGAAGATGGGTGTTTCGACCACGCCGTGATTGAGCGTGAGGCGGCCGCGGCGCGCATGGCCATCGGTCTTGAGCAGTTCGAAGTTCAGCATGGATTTACGCGCCTGTGAGGTCCGTGCGATCGAGCAGCATCGCGTCGCCATAGCTGAAGAAGCGGTAGCGCGCTTCGATGGCGTGGCGGTACAGGCTCATGATGTGATCGTAGCCCGCGAACGCACTGACGAGCATCATCAGTGTGGATCGCGGCAGGTGGAAGTTGGTGATGAGGCGGTCGACCACGCGGAACTGGAAGCCCGGCGTGATGAAGATGCTGGTGTCCCCGCGTGCCTCACCCGTGGCAGCCCACGACTCGAGTGTGCGAACGGTCGTGGTGCCGACGGCGACGATGCGCCCGCCTTGCCCGCGTGTGCGCGCAATGGCCTGTTGGGTGGCGGGCGGAACGTCGTACCACTCGCTGTGCATGTGGTGGTCTGCGATGTTGTCGACCTTGACTGGCTGGAAGGTCCCGGCGCCGACGTGAAGCGTGACGCTGGCGCGTTGCACGTCGCGTGCTTCGAGCGCGGCGAGGACGGCTTCATCGAAGTGCAGTGCGGCCGTGGGCGCTGCAACAGCGCCTGGGTTCTTGGCAAACACGGTCTGGTAGCGGGCTGCGTCGTCGTCTGTGTCGCCGTGCTCGATGTACGGCGGCAACGGAACGTGGCCGTGCTGCTCCATCAGCAGGTAGGGATCGTCGCTGAACGCAAACCGGAAGAGGGGGCCGTCGTCGTTGGGCCAGCGGCCAGTGAGGGTGGCGGTGAAGCCGCCGGTCATTTGCAGTGCGGTGCCCGGCTGCGGCTTCTTGCTCACCTTCATGTGCGCGACGACTTCGTTGCCTTGCAGCACACGCTCGACCAGCAGTTCAAGTTTGCCGCCCGTAGGCTTTTCGCCGAAGAGGCGTGCCTTCACGACTTTGGTGTCGTTGAAGACCAGCAGGTCGCCAGCCTGCAAGAGCGAAGGCAGGTCGCGGAAAGTCCGGTCAACAGGCTGCTGGTGCGCGCCATCGAGCAGGCGGGAGCCGCTGCGTTCAGTGGCCGGATGCTGGGCGATGAGTTCGGGGGGCAAGGCGAAATCGAAATCGCCGACGGTGAAGTTGCGCATGCTGCTTGAGGGCTGTACGGACCCGTTCCAAGTGATTGAAGATGACAGTGCAGAATTGTCCCATGCCTGTGAACGCGACGATGACAGCCCCCCAGAAAGCCCTGCGCAAGCTGGGCCTGGAGCGCGACATCGATCTCGCGCTGCACTTGCCGCTGCGCTATGAGGACGAGACGCGCATCGTGAAGCTGCGCGATTCGCGCGAGGGCGATCTGGTGCAGATCGAGGCGACTGTCACTTCGTGCGACATTGCCTATCGCCCGCGCCGCCAATTGCTGGTGACGGTGGACGACGACAGCGACACATGCGTGCTGCGCTTCTTCACGTTCTATCCGTCGCTGCAGAAGGCGCTCGCTGTTGGCAACAGGGTTCGCCTGCGTGGTGAGCTCAAAGGCGGGTTTTTGGGCTGGACGATGATGCACCCGGCGATCAAGCCGGCGGGCGGTGAATTGGCCACGGCGCTCACGCCCGTTTATCCGACTGTCGCTGCCCTTCCGCAGGCGTACTTGCGCAAAGTGGTGTTGAGCGGGCTGGCGCGCGCGGACTTGTCGGATACCTTTCCGCCGGGCGTCACGCAGCAGCTGCGACCGCAGGTCTGGCCGTTGCAGGACGCGCTCAGGTTTTTGCATCAACCGACACCCGACGTTTCTCTCGGCACACTGGAAGACAAGACCCATCCTGCGTGGCAGCGGTTGAAGGCCGAGGAGCTGCTTGCGCAGCAGCTGTCGCAGCTGGAGAGCAAGCGTGAGAGGGCGGCGTTGCGCTCGCCTGCATTCGCGCTGACGGCTGGCGGCATTCACTCTCAATTGCTCGACGCGCTGCCGTTCAAGCTGACGCTCGCGCAGCAGCGGGTGTGCAAGGAGATCGCGCAGGACATCGCCCGAGAGATGCCTATGCATCGACTGCTGCAAGGCGATGTGGGTTCTGGCAAGACAGTGGTCGCCGCACTGGCAGCGGCGATTGCGATCGACGCGGGCTGGCAGTGCGCATTGATGGCGCCGACCGAAATTCTTGCTGAGCAGCACTTCCGCAAATTGATTGGCTGGCTGGAGCCGCTGTTCGTCGCACGCGGGTTGCGTGTGGCGTGGCTCACCGGCAGCCAGAAGAAGAAAGAGCGCAACGAGATGCTCGCGCTTGTCGCCAGCGGCGAAGCAGCATTGGTCGTCGGCACGCATGCGGTGATCCAGGACCATGTGGTGTTCAAGCGGCTTGGCCTGGCCGTGATCGACGAGCAGCATCGCTTCGGCGTGGCGCAGCGGCTGGCCTTGCGAGCCAAGATGAGTGAGCCCGGCCACGAGCCGCACCTGCTGATGATGTCTGCGACGCCCATACCGCGCACGCTGGCGATGAGCTACTACGCTGACCTGGATGTGTCGACGATCGACGAGTTGCCGCCGGGTCGCACACCGATCGTGACTAAAGTGATTGCGGATAGCCGGCGTGATGAAGTCGTCGAGCGCATCCGCTCGCAAGTCGCGCAGGGCAGGCAGGTCTATTGGGTGTGCCCCTTGATCGAGGAGAGTGAGGCGCTCGACCTGACCAATGCGACCGAAACACACGAAGCTCTCAGTGCGGCTTTGCCGGGTGCGATGGTCGGTTTGCTGCACTCGCGCATGCCGCCCGCAGAGAAGAAGGCGGTAATGTCGCTGTTTGTTGGCGGGCAGATGGCCGTGCTGGTGTCGACCACGGTCATCGAAGTGGGCGTTGATGTGCCGAATGCGTCGCTCATGGTGATCGAGCATGCAGAGCGATTCGGCTTGTCGCAGATGCACCAGTTGCGCGGGCGCGTGGGGCGTGGCAGTGCTGCATCTGCGTGCGTATTGCTCTATTCATTGGGCGAGTACGGCAAGCTCAGCGAGATGGGGCGTGCGCGATTGAAGGCCATGGCCGAGACAACGGATGGTTTTGAGATCGCGCGGCGCGACCTGGAGATTCGCGGGCCGGGGGAGTTCCTGGGGGCACGTCAATCGGGTGCGGCCATGCTGCGATTCGCTGACCTGGCCACTGACGTTGCGTTGCTGGAGTGGGCGCGTGCACTCGCGCCGCAGATGCTCGACCTGCACCCTGAATTGGCACGCCGGCACGCTGCGCGCTGGTTCGGTGGAAAATCGGAATTCCTCAAGGCCTGAAAACGAAACCTGAATGACGCTCACCGAGCTGAAATACATCGTCGCTGTCGCGCGCGAAAAGCACTTTGGCAAGGCGGCCGATGCCTGCTTCGTGTCGCAGCCGACGTTGTCGGTGGCCATCAAGAAGCTCGAAGAAGAGCTGGAGGTCAAGCTGTTCGAGCGCAGCGCCAATGAGGTGAGCGTCACGAACCTCGGCGAGGAAATCGTGCGCCAGGCGCAAAGCGTGCTGGAGCAGGCCGCGAACATCAAGGAGATCGCCAAACGCGGCAAGGACCCGCTGGCCGGGCCGCTGAAGCTCGGTGTGATCTACACCATCGGGCCGTATTTGCTGCCTGACTTGGTGCGCCAGTCGATAGAGCGCACGCCGCAGATGCCGTTGATGCTGCAGGAAAACTTCACTGTGAAGCTGCTTGAGATGCTGCGCATGGGTGACATCGACTGCGCGATCATGGCTGAGCCGTTTCCCGATACGGGGCTGGCCGTCGCTGCGTTGTATGACGAACCCTTCATGGCGGCGGTGCCGAGTACGCATCCGCTGGCAGCAAAGAAGACGATCACTTCGCAGGAGCTCAAGGCCGAGACCATGCTGCTGCTCGGCACCGGTCACTGCTTTCGTGATCATGTCCTGGAGGTGTGCCCGGAATTCGCGCGGTTTTCAAGCGACGCCGAAGGCATTCGCAAGAGCTTCGAAGGCTCGTCGCTGGAGACGATCAAACACATGGTGGCGGCGGGCATGGGTGTGACGCTGGTGCCGCGCTTGTCGGTACCCAAAGAAGCGCTTGGTGCCCGGCAACGGCGCCGCCACGACGACATGTCATTCATCAAGTACATCCCCTTTGACGGCGATCCGCCGACGCGCCGTGTGGTGCTGGCCTGGCGGCGCAGCTTCACACGATATGAAGCGATTGCAGCGTTGCGCAATTCGATTTACGCGTGCGAGTTGCCTGGGGTAAGGCGTCTGTCGTGACTGATTTCCGATCGAGCGAAGAAGTGACGATGGGCGAACGATTCCGGTTGTACCTCGACCTGATTCGCTGGAGCCGACCGGCCGGATGGCTTTTGCTGCTGTGGCCCACGCTGAGTGCGTTGTGGATCGCCGCGCACGGCTTTCCCGGCTGGCATCTGTTGGCGGTGTTCGTGCTGGGCACGATCCTGATGCGCAGTGCCGGGTGCTGCGTGAATGACGTGGCCGATCGTGATTTCGACAAGCACGTCAAGCGCACCGCAGCCCGGCCAGTGACATCGGGGCGCGTCTCTGTAAAAGAGGCGTTGGTGCTCGGCGCATTGCTCGCGCTTTGTGCCTTCGGCCTGGTTCTGACGACCAATGCAGTGGCCGTCACGTGGTCGTTCGCAGCGCTGGCGATCAGCCTGGTGTATCCGTACGCAAAGCGTTTTGTGTCAATGCCACAGGCCGTGCTGGGCGTGGCTTTCAGCTTCGGCATTCCAATGGCCTTTGCTGCCGTTCAGTCACGGGTGCCGCTTCTCGCATGGGTGCTGCTCGTGGGCAACCTGTTCTGGGTGCTGGCCTATGACACGGAATACGCGATGGTCGATCGCGATGATGATTTGCGCATTGGCATGAAGACGTCGGCGATCACGCTGGGTCGTGCGGATGTGGCGGTGGTAATGGGGTGCTACGCGGCATTCCTTGCAATCTGGGCGGTCGCGTTGATGGAGCGCATCCCGTTGATCGCACTTGCGACGGGCCTGCTGGCGGCAGCCGCGCAGGCGGTGTGGCATTTCACCTTGATCCGCAGCCGCTCGCGTGATGGTTGCTTCAAGGCCTTTCGCCTGAATCACTGGGTGGGTTTTGCTGTGTTCGCCGGTATCGTTGCTGGCTACGCCATCCAATAGCTTCAACGGCCGAATTCGTCGCCCAGCTCTGCCGCGCGCCGGTTTGCGGCATGCAGCGCCTTGATGAATAGTGAGTGCAGGTTGTCGCGTTCCATCGATGTGATGGCGGCGTAAGTCGTCCCGCCCTTGGATGTGACGCGCTCGCGCAAGACGGCGGGTTCGTCGCTCGATGCAGTCGCCAGTGCGGCTGCGCCGGTGAAAGTACCGAGCGAAAGGCGATACGCCTGATCGCGTGACAGACCCATTTCGACGCCTGCCCGGGTCATTGCTTCAAGGAAGAAGAAGACGTAGGCGGGGCCTGATCCTGAGAGGGCGGTGACCGCATCAAGCTGCTCTTCGCGATCAACCCACAGCCATTCGCCCGTTGTCGCGACGATCTGCTCGACTAGCGATTTGTCATCGGCTGAGACTGCATCACGGGCGAAGAGAGCCGTCATGCCCTTGCCGATCAGCGCAGGTGTATTGGGCATGGAGCGCACGATGCGCTGGGTGTCCAGCCACTGGGCAATGCTGTCGCTGCGAATGCCGGCGGCAACACTCAAGTGCAACGCATCACTTGCATGGGCGCGAACGGACAAGGCTGCATCGCGGAATGTCTGGGGCTTGACGGCCCAGACGAGCAGAGCGGCATCTGCCAATTCAGGTCCCGCGCTTTCCCTCGCGCTGACGCCGTACTCTGCAGCGAGTTTGTCGCGCGCGTGCGCGAATGGCTCGACGACCTGGATGTTCGCAGGCGGTACACCCTGGCGCAGCAGGCCCCCGATGATGGCGCTGGCCATGTTTCCGCCGCCAATGAATGCGAGGCGAAGCCCCGTAAGCGTTTCGTTCTTGTCGGTCATCGGTCGAGTCTAGCGCGGCGTCTTTCGTGGGTGACAATGCAGTCGCATGAACCGTGAACAACTGATTTCACGGCTGGCGCGACCGGCCGCGTACGACATTGCCATCATCGGTGGAGGTGCCACCGGCTTGGGCGTTGCCCTGGACGCGGCCGCGCGCGGTTTTTCTGTGGTGCTTGTGGAGTCGCACGATTTCGCAAAGGGAACGTCCTCGCGGGCAACCAAGCTGGTTCATGGTGGAGTGCGCTACCTGGCGCAGGGCAATATTGCACTGGTGCGCGAAGCACTTCATGAGCGCACTACGCTACTGAACAACGCACCGCACATCGCTCAACCATTGCCGTTCGTGATGCCCTCCTATCGCTTCTGGGAGACTCCGTTCTACGGCGCGGGCCTGAAGATGTACGACGCCTTGGCTGGATCGGCAGGCTTGGGGGCGACCGAGTTCCTCGATCGCAAGCAGACGCAGACGTGCCTGCCGACGATTCGCGCCGACGGGCTCAAGGGCGGCGTGAAGTACTGGGACGGCCAGTTCAACGATGCCCGTCTGGCACTCGCGTTGGCGCGGACAGCTGCGAGCAAGGGTGCGCTGCTCGTGAACTACTGCCCCGCAATCTCCCTGATTCATGAGCAGGGCAAGGTAGCTGGATTGACCTGCATGGATTCGGAAACCCGCATCCAATATGACTTGCACGCGCGATGTGTGATCAACGCCGCGGGTGTCTGGGTGGACGAGTTCAGGCAAAAGGATGGCGAGGCAATCGGACGGCCGGTCCGGCCTATGGTTGCGCCGAGTCAAGGCGTGCACATCGTGGTCGACCGGGAGTTTTTGCCCGGCGAACATGCGTTGATGGTTCCCAAAACCGAAGACGGGCGCGTGCTCTTTGGGGTGCCGTGGTTGGGTAAAGTCATTCTGGGCACTACGGACACGCCACGCGACGACCTGTCGAGAGAACCCAGGCCGTTCAAGGATGAGCTGGAATTCATCATGTCGGAATCTGCGCGCTACCTGGTGCGCCCGCCAGCGCGTGAACATATCAAGAGCATGTGGGTGGGCCTGCGGCCGCTGGTCAAACCACAAGGCGACGACGGCGAGGACACGAAGGCGTTGAGCAGGGAGCACACGGTGCTGGCCAGCCATAGTGGCCTGGTCACCGTGACGGGGGGCAAGTGGACCACTTATCGCGCCATGGCCGAAGATGTCCTGGAGAAGTGTTTTGAGAAGCGTTTGCTGGAGCGCTCTCCATCGGGAGTGACCGCAAACTTAAAGTTGACGGGCGCCGAGAATTTGCCCGACGAGTTGCCCCCTCTCAGTGCGCCGCCGGGGTTGCATTCCTATGGCGGCGAAGCCGCATTCGTCGGTTCGCTCGAAGGCGCAGAACGAGAGTTGGCGGGCGGCCTGACAGAGGCAATGGTGCGATTCGCAGCCCGCTATGAATATGCTCGCACGGTCGAAGACGTCTTGGCCAGGCGAAGCCGCCTCTTGTTTCTCGATGCAAAGCTTGCCGCGTCGATCTCTGCGGCGACGGGCGACATTCTCCGGCAGGAAGCAGGAATTGATCCACAGGTCGAGGCCTTTGATCAACTAGCTAGCTTGTATCTGACTTTGCCGGGATGACGCAGCAGTATCAATTAGCCATTTGACAGGCGCTTGCCGGCTTGCCATAATCGCGGGCTGCGCTTTTTGGAGCGCATATCTGCCCAATGCGGAATTGTTGTGAGTGGTTCACAGCGAGGACGACGGGCCCAAGACTGATCTGATTCGCATATGCCGGGCTTTTCCGGCGGCGTGGGTTGGATACAAGTTGGGAATATTTGAAATGATCCAGACAGAATCCCGGCTCGAAGTCGCCGATAACACCGGTGCAAAGTCCGTTCTTTGCATCAAGGTGCTCGGTGGTTCCAAGCGTCGCTACGCCAGTGTGGGCGACATCATCAAGGTGAGCATCAAGGAAGCCGCTCCGCGTGGTCGCGTCAAAAAAGGCGAGATCTACAGTGCTGTGGTTGTCCGCACCGCCAAGGGCATCCGGCGCGCTGATGGCTCGCTGGTCAAGTTCGACGGCAACGCCGCCGTGCTTCTCAACAACAAGCTGGAGCCGATCGGCACTCGCATCTTTGGGCCCGTTACGCGTGAATTGCGTACCGAGAAGTTCATGAAGATCGTGTCCCTGGCTCCTGAAGTTCTTTGAAGAGGACGAGTCCATGAACAAGATTCGCAAAGGCGACGAAGTCATCGTGCTCGCGGGCCGTGACAAGGGTAAGCGCGGCAAGGTGGTTCTGCGCAAGGATGATGACCACGTCATCGTCGAAGGCATCAACATCGTCAAGAAGCACACCAAGCCAAACCCGATGAAGGGTGCAACTGGTGGCATCGTTGAGAAGTCAATGCCGATCCACCAGTCCAATGTGGCAATTTTCAATGCCGCAACAGGCAAGGCTGATCGTGTGGGCATCAAGTCCGTAGACGGCAAGTCCGTTCGGGTCTTCAAGTCCAGCGGTGACGAAATCAAGGCGGCATGACCATGGCAAGACTTCAAAAACACTATCGCGAGAAAGTCGCTCCGGAGTTGATGGCCAAGTTTGGCTACACCTCGCCGATGCAGGTTCCGCGCCTGACCAAGATCACCCTGAACATGGGTGTGTCTGAGGCGGTGGCCGACAAGAAGGTGATGGACAACGCTGTTGGTGATCTGACCAAGATCGCGGGTCAAAAGCCTGTTGTGACCAAAGCCAAGAAGGCTATTGCTGGCTTCAAGATTCGCGAAGGCCAGGCAATTGGTGCCATGGTGACGTTGCGCGGCGTGCGGATGTACGAGTTCCTCGATCGTTTCGTCACTGTGGCTCTGCCCCGTGTTCGTGACTTCCGCGGGATTTCTGGCCGTGCGTTTGACGGCCGTGGCAACTACAACATCGGTGTGAAAGAGCAAATCATTTTCCCCGAGATCGAATACGACAAGATCGACGCGCTGCGCGGTCTCAATATCAGCATCACGACGACGGCCAAGAATGACGAGGAGTGCAAGGCTCTTCTGGCTGGCTTCCGTTTTCCCTTCAAGAACTGAGGTTCCCAGTGGCAAAGAAAGCTTTGATCGAGCGCGAGCTCAAGCGAGACAAACTGGTGGCCAAGTACGCGAAGAAACACGCGGAGCTCAAGGCTGCATCTAACGACCAGAAGAAGAGCGAAGCCGAGCGTATGGCTGCCCGCCTGGAACTCCAGAAGTTGCCGCGAAATGCCAATCCGACGCGCCAGCGCAACCGCTGCTCCATTACCGGCCGTCCGCGCGGAACGTTCCGCCAATTCGGTCTGGCCCGCAGCAAGATTCGTGAACTGGCCTTCGCAGGGGATATCCCCGGCGTGACCAAAGCCAGCTGGTAAGGCGAGGAGATTTGATATGAGCATGAGTGATCCCATCGCCGACCTGCTGACGCGCATTCGCAATGCGCAGATGGTGGCGAAGCCCACGGTTTCGGTGCCGTCTTCCAAGGTGAAGGTTGCTATTGCCCAAGTCCTGAAGGACGAGGGTTATATCGACGGTTTCCGCGTCGTGACTGACGCTGGTAAGAGCGAGCTTGAAATCAGCCTCAAGTACTACGCTGGCCGGCCCGTGATCGAGCGCATCGAGCGTGTGAGCCGCCCTGGCCTGCGCGTCTACAAAGGCCGCGATGCCATCCCCCAAGTGCAGAACGGACTTGGTGTGGCTATCGTCACGACGCCGCAAGGTGTGATGACTGATCGCAAAGCGCGCGCTACCGGCATCGGTGGCGAAGTGCTCTGCTACGTCGCCTAAGGCAAGGAACAGCAAAATGTCCCGAATCGGAAAAATGCCCGTCGCCGTGCCGCAAGGCGTCGATGTGGCCATCAAGGAAGACCAGATTAGCGTCAAGGGGTCTGGTGGCAATCTGTCGCTGATCCTGAATGCTCTGGTCAAAATCACGATGGAAGATGGCAAGCTGAGCTTTGTGCCTGCCAACGAGTCGCGTGAAGCGAACGCAATGAGTGGCACGTTCCGCCAGTTGGTCAACAACATGGTGAACGGCGTGACCAAGGGCTTCGAGAAGAAGTTGAGCTTGGTCGGCGTGGGCTACAAGGCTGCAGCACAAAACAACAAGCTGAACCTGACGGTTGGTTATTCGCATCCCGTCAATATTGAAATGCCTGCTGGCATCACGGTGACGACGCCTACACCGACGGAAATCGTCGTGAAGGGCGCCGACCGCCAACGCGTCGGTCAAATCGCCGCAGAGATTCGTGCCGTTCGTCCGCCGGAGCCTTACAAGGGTAAGGGCATCCGTTATTCGGACGAGAAGATCACGATCAAAGAAACCAAGAAGAAGTAAGGAGCAGGCACATGTTGACCAAAAAAGAGCAACGTCTGCGCCGCTCGCGCCAGACCCGCATCCGGATTGCGACGCAAGGAGTTGCGCGCCTGACGGTGAATCGCACCAACCTTCATATCTATGCAACCGTCATTTCAGAAGACGGCAGCAAGGTGATCGCCACCGCGTCGACTGCACAGGCAGATCTGCGCAAGGCGCTCGGCGGTTCCGGCAAAGGCGGCAACACTGCAGCTGCAGCGCAGGTCGGTAAGTTGATCGCTGAAAAGGCGAAAGCTGCCGGCGTCGAAGCCGTCGCGTTCGATCGCGCTGGTTTCCAGTATCACGGCCGTGTCAAGGCGCTGGCCGAAGCCGCTCGCGAAGCGGGCCTGCAGTTCTAACGGACACGAAAGACCATCATGGCAAGAGTTCAGGCAAAACCCCAAGGTGACGGTCCCGAAGACGGGATGCGCGAAAAGATGATCGCGGTCAACCGCGTGACCAAAGTTGTGAAGGGTGGCCGTATTCTCGGTTTCGCCGCATTGACTGTGGTTGGCGACGGTGACGGCAAGGTCGGCATGGGCAAGGGCAAATCCAAGGAAGTGCCGGCCGCTGTGCAGAAGGCGATGGAAGAAGCCCGTCGCAACATGACCAAGGTTTCCCTCAAGAACGGTTCGCTCCACCACACGGTATTCGGCCAGTGGGGTGCTGCCCGCGTCATGATGTCGCCCGCCCCGCGCGGTACCGGCATCATTGCAGGCGGCCCGATGCGCGCCGTGTTCGAGGTGATGGGCATTACCGACATCGTGGCGAAGAGCCACGGTTCGACCAATCCCTACAACATGGTTCGCGCCACGTTCGACGCACTTCGCAATTCCACGACCCCTTCGGCAGTGGCTGCCAAGCGCGGCAAGTCGGTCGAAGACATCTTCGCCGCCTGATTCGGAGAAACGACATGGCTACTCAAAAGAAGACCGTGAAGATCAAGCTGGTTCGCAGCCCGATCGGCACGAAGGCTGACCACCGCGCCACCGTGCGCGGTCTGGGTCTGCGTAAATTGAACAGTGTCAGCGAGCTGGAGGATACCCCTGCAGTGCGCGGCATGATCGACAAGATCGATTACCTCGTGGCAGTAATCTGAGGCACGATATGGAACTCAATACCATCAAGCCGGCTGACGGCGCCAAGCACTACAAGCGCCGTGTCGGTCGCGGCATCGGTTCCGGCCTGGGCAAAACTGCCGGCCGTGGCCACAAGGGCCAAAAGTCGCGTGCTGGCGGCTACCACAAGGTTGGCTTTGAAGGCGGCCAGATGCCGCTGCAACGGCGTTTGCCCAAGCGCGGCTTCAAGTCGCAATCGGCAAAGTACAACGCGGAGATCAGCTTGGCTGCGCTCGAGCGTCTGGGTGCTGCCGAGGTCGACATGCTCTCGCTGAAACAAGCGGGCCTGGTCGGTGAAATGATCAAGAACGTCAAGGTCATCAAGGCTGGCGAACTGACGAAGGCTGTCAAGCTGACTGGCATCAATGCCACGGCTGGTGCCAAGGCTGCTATTGAAGCCGCCGGCGGCAGCCTCAGCTGAGCTGGATGGCTCTGATCAACAGGAAACCCAGTGGCAACTAGCGCAGCACAAATAGCGAAGACCGGCAAGTACGGCGACTTGCGTCGCCGGCTGGTGTTCTTGTTGCTCGCGCTCGTGGTGTACCGCGTCGGCGCGCATATTCCAGTGCCAGGCATTAACCCTGATCAGCTCGCGCAGTTGTTCAAGGGGCAGCAGGGCGGCATTTTAAGTTTGTTCAACATGTTCTCCGGTGGAGCGCTTTCGCGTTTCACGGTGTTCGCGTTGGGCATCATGCCGTACATCTCTGCTTCGATCATCATGCAGTTGCTCACGTACGTCGTGCCGACGTTCGAGCAGCTGAAGAAGGAAGGCGAAGCGGGCCGCCGCAAGATCACGCAGTACACCCGCTACGGAACGTTGGGTCTGGCTCTCTTCCAATCGCTCGGCATTGCGATGGCTCTTGAGGGTTCGGCAGGCCTCGTGATGAATCCTGGGTTCGGGTTCCGCATCAGTGCGGTCGTGAGCCTGACCGCAGGCACCATGTTCCTCATGTGGTTGGGCGAGCAAATTACAGAGCGCGGGCTCGGTAACGGTATTTCCATACTGATCTTCGCCGGCATTGCGGCGGGCTTGCCGAACGCGATTGGCGGTTTACTCGAGTTGGTTCGCACGGGTGCGATGAGCATCCTGGTTGCGATCTTCATTGTGGCGGTCGTTGGCTTGATCACGTACTTCGTGGTTTTTGTCGAGCGCGGCCAACGCAAGATTCTCGTGAATTACGCGCGGCGCCAAGTTGGCAACAAGGTGTATGGCGGGCAGTCGTCACACTTGCCGCTCAAGTTGAACATGGCTGGTGTGATCCCGCCGATTTTCGCTTCGTCCATCATTTTGTTGCCTGCCACGATCGTTAGCTGGTTCTCGTCCGGTGAAAGCATGCGTTGGCTCAAAGACATCGCGGGCGAGCTGGCGCCCGGTCGGCCGATTTACGTCATGCTGTATGCCGGTGCGATTGTGTTCTTCTGCTTCTTTTACACAGCGCTGGTGTTCAATAGTCGTGAAACGGCCGACAACCTTAAGAAGAGTGGCGCGTTCATTCCAGGCATTCGGCCTGGTGAGCAGACCGCTCGCTACATCGACAAGATTCTGGTTCGCTTGACGCTTGCTGGTGCTGTTTACATCACCTTTGTCTGTCTGCTGCCTGAGTTTCTGATTCTGAAGTACAACGTGCCGTTCTATTTTGGGGGCACTTCCTTGCTGATCATCGTTGTTGTGACGATGGACTTCATGGCCCAGGTTCAGAATTACCTGATGTCCCAGCAATATGAATCGTTGTTAAAGAAGGCCAATTTCAAGACATCGCTGGGTGGTTGATTTGGGATGCGGGCTGTTGCGTTCGGACACCTGCAGTGGCAAGTTTTTGAATAGTTGACGCGCTGCAACTTGGCAGTGATTCAGAGTCGTGTTTCGCGCCAGGTAGTTGGCAGAAAGTTTTAGGAGAAAGTCATGAGAGTTTCGGCTTCGGTCAAGAAAATTTGCCGCAACTGCAAGATCATTCGCCGCAAGGGCGTTGTCCGCGTGATCTGTACAGATCCGCGCCACAAGCAGCGCCAAGGCTGATTGCAAGAGATTTAGAGGAAAAAGCATGGCACGTATCGCTGGCATCAATATTCCGCCGCACCAACACGCCGAGATCGGCCTGACGGCGATTTTCGGCATTGGCCGCACCCGCGCGCGCAAGATCTGCGAAGCGACCGGTATTCCGTACGCGAAGAAGGTAAAAGACCTGACCGACGGCGACCTGGAGAAGATTCGCGACGCGATCGGCCAGTTCACCATTGAGGGTGACCTTCGCCGCGAGACGACGATGAACATCAAGCGTTTGATGGACATTGGTTGCTATCGCGGGTTCCGTCATCGCCGTGGCTTGCCGATGCGTGGTCAGCGCACGCGCACAAACGCCCGTACCCGCAAGGGTCCGCGCAAGGCCGCTCAGGCCCTTAAGAAATAATCGGGAAAGAGATAAGTCATGGCAAAAGCTCCCGCCAATAACGCTGCGCAGCGAGTGCGCAAGAAGGTTCGCAAGAACGTGTCCGACGGCGTCTGTCACGTTCATGCATCCTTCAACAACACGATCATCACGATCACCGATCGCCAGGGCAACGCCCTGAGCTGGGCGTCGTCAGGTGGCCAAGGCTTCAAGGGTTCGCGCAAGTCGACACCTTTCGCAGCTCAGGTCGCTTCTGAAGTCGCTGGTCGCGCCGCGATCGAACAAGGCATCAAGAACCTCGACGTCGAAATCAAGGGCCCCGGGCCTGGTCGCGAGTCGTCAGTTCGGGCTTTGGCCGCGCTCGGCATCCGGATCACGTCGATCGCTGACGTGACCCCGGTCCCGCACAACGGTTGCCGCCCTCAAAAGCGTCGTCGTATCTGAAGATTTATTAACCAAGCCCACCGCCGGCAGCGCACGCGCTGTCGGCTCCCGCAGCGACATCGATGATGGACGCCTGCGGCAGATGAAGCAAAGGAAAGCAAAGTGGCACGTTACCTCGGCCCCAAGGCCAAACTCTCCCGCCGTGAAGGCACAGACCTGTTCCTCAAGAGCGCACGCCGCTCTATCAGCGACAAGTCGAAGTTCGATTCCAAGCCGGGCCAGCATGGCCGCACCTCTGGCCAGCGCACGTCCGATTTCGGTCTGCAACTGCGCGAAAAGCAGAAGGTCAAGCGCATGTACGGCATTCTTGAGCGCCAGTTCCGCAAGTATTTTGAAGAAGCTGATCGTCGCAAGGGCAACACCGGTGCAAACCTGTTGTTCATTCTTGAGTCGCGTCTGGACAACGTGGTGTACCGCATGGGTTTTGGCTCTACGCGCGCCGAAGCACGCCAGCTCGTGTCGCACAAGGCCATCACTGTCAATGGCGGTGCCGTCAACATCCCGTCGTACATGGTCAAGACGGGCGATGTCGTAGCCGTCCGCGAAAAGTCGAAGAAGCAAAACCGGGTTGTTGAGGCTCTGCAACTTGCACAGCAGGTCGGCATCCCTGCTTGGGTCGAAGTGAACGCTGACAAAGCCGAAGGCGTCTTCAAGAAGGTGCCGGATCGCGATGAGTTCGCCGCCGACATCAAGGAAGCGCTGATCGTCGAGTTGTATTCGCGTTAACGCTTCACCACGGTGAAGACGAGGCAGCCACGCTGTTTTCGTCCCAGTTTTTTTGTTCCCTCCGCGTGGGGCACCGCGCGCAGGGCACTTCACCAGCCTTACCGGTGTAACGAGCCGGGGGTATTGAGAGGAAGTCCTGAATGCAAACCAACCTGCTGAAACCCAAAGCGATTAACGTCGAACAGCTTGGCACCAACCGTGCCAAGGTCACTCTGGAGCCGTTCGAGCGTGGCTACGGCCATACGCTCGGTAACGCGCTGCGCCGGGTGCTGCTGTCTTCGATGGTCGGCTACGCCGCCACTGAAGTGACTATCGCCGGCGTCCTGCATGAATACTCGTCGATTGATGGTGTGCAGGAAGATGTCGTTTCGATCCTGCTGAATCTGAAGGGTGTGGTCTTCAAGCTCCACAACCGCGATGAAGTCACCTTGTCGTTGCGCAAGGATGGCGAAGGTGTCGTGACGGCTGCCGATATTCAAACGCCCCACGACGTCGAGATCATCAACCCTGACCATGTCATTGCCCACCTTTCCCAAGGTGGCAAGATCGACATGCAAATCAAGGTCGAGAAGGGCCGCGGCTATGTGCCAGGCACGATGCGTCGTTATGCAGACGAGCCCACGAAGTCGATTGGCCGCATTGTGCTCGACGCTTCATTCTCGCCAGTCAAGCGCGTGAGCTACACGGTGGAAAGCGCCCGCGTCGAACAGCGTACCGACCTGGACAAGTTGGTCGTTGAAATCGAAACGAACGGCGCGATCACCGCGGAAGACGCAGTGCGTGCCTCCGCGAAGATCCTCGTGGAGCAGCTCGCTGTGTTCGCGCAACTTGAGGGCAGTGAACTGGCCGCCTTCGACGCGCCGGTTCAGCGCAGCTCGCAACAGTTCGATCCGATCTTGCTGCGTCCTGTGGACGAGCTTGAACTCACGGTCCGCTCGGCGAACTGCCTCAAGGCAGAAAACATCTATTACATCGGCGACCTGATCCAGCGTACAGAAAACGAGTTGCTCAAGACTCCGAATCTGGGTCGCAAGTCGCTCAATGAAATCAAGGAAGTACTTGCCTCGCGTGGCCTCACGCTCGGCATGAAGCTCGAGTCCTGGCCGCCGGCCGGCCTCGACAAGCGTTAATTTTTAAATGAGTGCACCGCGCAGTACCTGATCCGGCTGCGCGTTCATATAAGGAAAGGAAAGCACCATGCGTCACGGCCACGGCCTTCGTAAACTCAATCGCACCAGCGAGCACCGCCTTGCGATGCTGCGCAACATGATGAACTCGCTGCTCCAGCACGAGGCCATCAAAACCACGGTGCCCAAAGCCAAGGAACTGCGTCGCGTCGTCGAGCCGATGATCACGCTCGCCAAGGAGCCGACGCTTTCCAACAAGCGCCTGGCCTTTAACCGCCTGCGCGACCGCGATATCGTGACAAAGCTTTTTGCCGAACTGGGCCCGCGCTACAAGGCGCGCCCTGGTGGTTACACCCGCATCCTCAAGATGGGCTTCCGTGTTGGCGACAACGCACCGATGGCACTCGTTGAATTGGTCGATCGTCCCGCGCCTGTCGATGCTGCTGATGCCCCTACGGCTGAATAAGTAGGCAGGCGCAGTCTATAATCAACACATACCGCGCGATGGAGCAGCCTGGTAGCTCGTTGGGCTCATAACCCAAAGGTCGCAAGTTCAAATCTTGCTCGCGCAACCAAATTCAACGCCCACCTTTCTGGTGGGCGTTTTTTTTCGTCTCGTCAGATGGAGAGCCGCAGATCAAACGACCTATTCGTGATGGGCCAATGCGCTTCTGCACAAGTTCAGAGCTGCCCGAACGTCAATTGGATATGACGTACTGATCAGTCTATGGCACTGACATTTCCTTTTTCCGCGATAGTCGGTCAGGACGAGATGAAGCTGGCAATCCTGGCGACAGTTGTCGATTCCCGCTTCGGGGACGTTCTCGTTATCGGCGATAGGGGCACAGGCAAGTCCACCGTAGCCCGCGTATTTGCCGCCTTGCTCCCGCCCATGCGGACCATCGCGGGATGCCGCTATGGCGGCAAGCCTGATGCGCCAGCCCCCGCATGCCAAGACTGCGACGTGATGCGCTCGGCCTCCAAGGTTGCGCCACGGATTGCACGCGAGCCGGTACCCGTTGTCGATCTCCCCCTAGGCGTCACCGAAGACCGCGTCGTCGGGGCACTGGAGCTGGAGCGCGCTCTGGCGCAGGGCGTGAAGGCATTCGAGCCTGGCCTGCAAGTACGTGCCAACCGGGGCTTTCTCTACATCGACGAGGTCAACCTGCTGGAAGACTACATCGTGGACGTGTTGATCGATGTCGCCGCGTCGGGTGAAAACGTTGTGGAGCGCGAGGGACTCAGCGTGCGGCATCCGGCGCGGTTTGTCCTGGTTGGCAGCGGCAACCCAGAAGAGGGCGAACTGAGACCTCAACTGCTGGATCGATTTGGCCTGTCGGTCGAAGTCAAGACGCCGCACGAACTGGAGGAGCGAATCTAAGTCTTTCGCCTGCGCGACTGCTTCGAACGCGATCCGCAGGCTTTCACGGATCACTGGAAGAAGGAAGTTGAGCGCACCCGCCGCCGGATCGTCGCCGGACGGGGGCGACTCGAGGCAGTCGAAGTGCCGGACTCAGCGCGTGTGAGAGCTACTCAGCTCTGCACCGAACTGGGCACCGATGGCCTGCGTGGTGACCTCACGCTGATTCGCGCTGCGCGGGCACTAGCGGCACTGTAAGGCGACGCCGCAGTGGGTGATGCGCACATTCGGCGCATGGCCGCACCACCCCTGCGCCATCGCCTGCGACACAATCCGTCGATGATGCCGGCTCGACCGTGCGTGTGGAACGCGCCGTGGCGCAGTTGATGGGGCGTTAATGCCTGGAATCCCGTCCGATGCGCTGGGCCCTGACTCGGTCTGGGCGGCTGCGCGCTTGGCGGCGGATCCCGTTGGGCTCGGTGGTGCGGCCTTGCGCACACGTGCCGACTCGGCTCACGCTGCATGGGCCTCGCGATTGCGAGCCTGGCTTCCCGAAACAACGCCTTGGCGCGGCGTGCCTCACTACACCAGTGATGCCGCCCTGCTCGGTGGACTCGACCTCGGCGCCACCCTTCAGGCGGGCAGGCCTGTGGCACAAGCGGGGCTACTTGCATTGACGGACGGCGGAGTCATTGTGCTGCCTACAGCAGAGCGCATGACGGCGAGCCGGGTGGTGCTGCTGGCATCCGTGCTGGCCTGGCGCTTGGAGTCGACTCGTTGCAGGCGCCACTGCAGGCGCAGCGCGTGCGGCCGAAGCGCTCGATGCAAAGACCGAAGTCCAGCAGAAGCATGCAGCTCTCGCGGCGCGGCTTGTGTTGGGTCCGCGTGCTACCCAGGTCCCTGTGCCACCAGATCAGACTGAGTTGCCCGACACACAGCCGAGGCCGCCGAGGCGCCTTCGCCCCAGCAGGAACCGGCGCCGCAAAAACCCGCGGAGCGCGACGACGACAACGCCGTAGGCGATGAACAGGCGCCCAGCGCTGACGCTATCGACGACATGGTGCTAGAGGCCATTCCGGCCGGACTGTTGGCCAGCTTGAAGCTCGACGGTAGCCGCAAAAGCTGCGTGGTTGCCGGCCGCTCAGGTGCCGCGCATCCTCGTCCTACGCGAAGGAAGATGTGGAACCGCTTCTCGCTGACTGCCACGTGCGGCGCAGCCGCGCGGCCGTCATGGCCTTTCGTGGCGCCGGTGCGGAGCTGTTGTTGCCACCGACGCGCTCACTCGCGCGCGCCAAGCGCAGTCTCGCCGATCTGGTGATTGCAACGTCCGTGCTGGACGGGCTGGCGCTGGATTACCGCGGCACTGTGCGCGCAATTCCACCGGGCGACTACTCGCTCAAGCTGCTCCCTGGCCTTTGCCGGATGCTGGCCGTGCGCAACCAGCTCGCTGGCGAGAACCTGCTGTCGCTTGTGGCCTGGTTGCTAGCCGCAGGTGTTGCGCACTCAGCCCTTCTTGACCCAGGAGCTGCAACAGCCGTCGCGTCTGCTTCTTCGACCGTGGCAGCATTGCCTGCGCCATGGCCTTCGTTCCCGCCAGCAGCGAGGTGCCTGCGGCCAGTTGCATGAAGACCACTCTGCGCTTGCTGCCGCTCATGGGCGACTCTCCCGAAAATGAAAAACGGGTGCCGCCGAAACGGCGCCGCAAATGCAGGGGCGTCATCAGGTTGCGTCATTTGTCGCTGGGGCTTGTGCCGTCAGCGCGGCTGTGCTCCTTGATCAGACGCTAACCTACTGCCCGTTGACACTTTTCCGGGCCTGCATAGCACGACGCACGACTGCGGTCAGTTGATCGGGTGCATCGATGAAATAGGCGTCTGTGGGCGGTTCGCCATGCCCGTAACCCCAGCTGACCCAGGCCGCGTGGGCGCCCGCCGCCCGGGCCGCCCCCATGTCGGCGATCGAGTCGCCGACCATCAACAACTCGCCGGGCGCGCGGCCAAGATCGTGCGCGGCCCTGGCAAGCAGCGCCGGCCCGGGCTTGCGGTCTTCGCGGCGATCTGCGCCGTAAACGGCCGTGAGGTACGGCGACAGGTTTGCTGCAGCAATCACTGCACGCGCCAATGCGGTGGGCTTGTTCGTCACGACCACCAGGGGGCACCATGCTGCCAGTTCACGAAGCGCGGCTTCCATGCCCGCATAGACGGTGCCCAACCCAAGTGGCGCGGCAAGCGTCGCGGCGTCGAAGCCTCTGCGCAAGGCAGCGGGATCAGCATGTGCCGTGACATCGCCGCGCGCCCGCATGAAAGCGATGGCCCGGGCGATCAGCGCATCGGGTCCGTCACCGACCCAGCCGCGCACGGCGGCCACGTCGAACGAATCCATCCCACCGAGAAGCCGGGCCTCTCGCAACGCATGGTTCAGTGCATGGGCGATGTCGGGCGCGCTGTCCACCAGCGTGCCATCGAGGTCAAGCGCAACCGCCTTGACGGGGAGCTTCGAGCCGGTCAATCAGGTCTTGCCAGTTACCGGAAGCAGTGCGCCTGTGATGGCGCCCGCAGCATCCGACAGCAGGAATGCAATCGTCTTTGCGATGTCTTCGCCCTTGACCCATCGGCTGTGGTCGGCATCGGGCATGTCGGCGCGGTTTTGGGGTGTGTCGATGGTGCTGGGGAGCACTGCATTGACGGTGATGCCTTGCAGCTTGACCTCATCAGCCAGCGACTCGGTGAACCGCATGACGCCTGACTTCGACGCCGCATAGGGCCCCATGCCGTTTGCACCCTTGAGCGCGCCCATCGCGCCGATATTCACGATGCGCCCGGTGCCTGCGCGCTGCAAGTGCGGCAGCACAGCCTTGGACGCATTCACGCACGTCATCAGGTTGATCGCGAACTGCTGCTGCCACTCCTGCAAGGCGTCGCTGGAGGCGACCGTCTGCCAGCGAAACCCGCCCGCGATATTGACGAGGGCGTCGATGCGGCCGAATCGAATGGCAACTTCATTCATGACACGCGCCACATCGGGCAGCGATGACAGATCGACCTGCCATGCGACCGCGCCCGCAGGAGCTTCGCGCGTCACGACATCCAGCAGTGCGCACTGCGCGCCTTGATGCAGTGCCTCTTGCGTCATCGCACGGCCGAGCTGGCCGAATGCGCCGGTGATGACAACGACTTTGCCAGTGAGTTCCATGTGGAGGGTTGTAGCAGAAGCGGCATTCGAAACACAACCCGGCGCAGGTGCACCTGAGCCTTTGCTGCGAGCTAACTGCTACGTAAGAAGCCGCTAAGGAGCGGCTAATCGCCGCTGCCTACATTCACTTCATCAACAACGCAACGCAAAGGAAACTCATCATGAACCGCAACATCGCTTCCATCCTCGTCGTCACCGCCGCCGCATTCGCTGGCCAGGCCTTCGCCGAAACACCGACGATCGATACGACCAACTTTGTCCCGGTCCAAAGCCGTGCGCAAGTGCAAGCCGACCTCGCCGCCTACAAGCAAGCTGGCGTCAATCCGTGGTCAACGCAGTACAACCCGGTCAAGACATTCCGCAGCACGCAAACACGCGCGCAAGTGACGGCGCAATACATGGCCGATCGTGATGAAGTCGCCGCGACGACTGGTGAAGACAGTGGCTCCGCGTACCTCGCCCAAGGCACGACGAACCATCTTCCTGCCAGCGCCACGCTGGCAGGGGACTTCGTCAAGGTGAACTGAGCGCAGCAAGCGCAAAAGACAAAGCCCGGGTGACCGAGCTTTTTTTTTTTGGGATTTGCCAATGGCAATCCTGGTGCGGCTGGCGGGGATCGAACCCACGACCCTTGGCTTCGGAGGCCAATACTCTATCCACTGAGCTACAGCCGCATTGCGTGATGCGAGCGTGCATTATCCCTGATGCGGGGCGAGCCCCCGAATGCGTGCGACACCCTCAGGGTTTGACCGGGGTGCGCTGGCTATAATCGAAGGTTGATTGCAACAGCCCGCCCAACTCGAGGATGTCATGAGCGATAGCCCGCACGAAGAAGCCCACACCGGCCCGGTCAAGAACCCCAAGCAGCTGCTGATCGCGGTGTTTTTCTCGTTCGTCATTCCGGTGTTCGCGATCATCGGTCTGGTGTACTACGTTGTTTCTGCAAGCAAGCCTGCTGGCCAGGCTACCGCTGATGGCAGGCCGCTGGCAGGCGTCACCACTGACGACCTTGAACGAGCCATCGCAGCGCGCATCCGCAAAGTGGGCTCCGTCGAAATCCGCGACGCGAATCGCCCGCTCAAGCCGGGCGAAGAAGTCTTCAAGGCCCAGTGCACGAGCTGCCATACCGCAGGCGTGGCAGGTGCCCCGAAATTCGCCGACGCCGCCGCATGGGCTCCCCGCATCAAGACAGGCTACGACGCACTGCTGGCTTCGGCCTTGAAGGGCAAGGGCAATATGCCTGCCCAGGCGGGCGGCGATTTCGACGACATCGAAATTGGACGTGCAGTGGCGTACATGGCCAATGCCGCCGGTGCCAAGTTCGCTGAGCCCGACCGGCCCGCTGCAGCCGCCGCCGCATCGGCCTCGGCGCCAGCCGCTGCAGCTGCCGCAGCCCCGGCGGCCACCGCGGCGCCCGCTGCTGCCACCGTTGCCGCAGCTGCCCCTGCGGCAGCCGCCGCCCCTGTCGTCGCTGCCGCAGGCGGCGGCGCTGGCGAAGCGCTCTACAAGCAGGCTTGTGTTGCGTGCCACGGTGCCGGCCTGGCTGGCTCGCCCAAATTTGGTGACAAAGCCGCTTGGGCACCTCGCATCGCTCAGGGCATTCCGGTGCTGGTGACGAACGCGATCAAGGGCAAGAACGCCATGCCCCCCAAGGGCGGCAGCACCGCCTCTGACGCAGACATCAAGGCGGCAGTCGAATACATGGTCAGCGCAGCGAAGTAGTTTCGCTGACTCCAAAAAAAGCCGGTCACTGACCGGCTTTTTTCATGGTGTTGGCGTGGCGTGCCGCTGGGCTCAGGACAAAGCCGAACCTGCAGGCAAGTTCCGTCGAGCGGATCGGCCGCGGTGCCCACTGCCCTGATTCGACGGCGTCTGAAGCTGTCTCCATGTCGAGCGCGTGGACGATGCCGAATCCGATGTCGGTATCGAGAAACAGGCGACCCAGATCATCGAGTACGACGCGCTGCACCCGAGCAGGGCGGCCCGTGTGCGACGTCACCATCCGTTCGTCACCAAGCCGAAACACCAGGGGTGCTGCTTCCAGCTCAACATAAACGCGCTGCGGGCCGTTCTGGAAGAACCACTGACCCTCGCCGTCGCATTCGTAGTTGCGCTGGATGAAGTCAATGAGCTTCTCGTGCGTGAGCAGCGAGCCTTTGCTGGCGGGGAACGGGCCTGCGTGCTGCGTGCGGTCGTCGCGCATGTACCAGTTGCCGCGTGCGTCAAGGCCGAGCCAGCCGAAGCAGTGCGGCACATTCGGCCATTTCGCAATTGCCTGTCGAACAATGTCGTCCATCAGTTCATTATCCCGCCGCACCATAAAAAAACGCCGCATGCGCGGCGTCCTGGAGGGGCATCTCGTGGGATGCCTGCAATGATTCTGATGTTCTGGAGGTTGTCTCCTCGGTCCCTCGTCCGTGACTGACATTCAAGCCCGTCTGCGAGTGCGCAAACTTTAATTGCCGCACTCCTGTAGTGCATCAGGACTTTCCCGCCCCGTGCAGCTTGTGCCTCAACGCGGCAAAAGGGTGCGGCCGCTTGCAAGCGCGCCTGTGGCGTGTCGTTGTGCTGAGCTGCGATGGCGCAGGCCCCGCGCAGGCGTTCATCTGGCATGCAATATGCGACGGCGTGAGCGTTGGGAAACAAACAAGGGGTCGCTTGATGCGCACAGTAGTCACTCGAATCGCGCTGTCCGCTGGTGTGTTGCTCAGCCTGCACTCGGCAGCCTTCAGCCAGCAACCGGCTGCCCCCGCCGCTGCCGCACCCGCCGCCATCGTCGCTGCACCTGCACCCGATCCAACCGCACCGGCTGCTGCCAGCCAGGCAGCGTCTGCACCTGCCGCTGCGCCCGCAGTGGCTCCGGCACCGGCTGCCGCTGCGCCTGCCTCTGCACCGCCGCCGCTCACACGCCCCTCGCTGGTTGCCAACGAAACCATCAACGGCGCAGACACGGCATGGATGATGACCTCCACCGCGCTCGTCCTGATGATGACGTTGCCAGGCATTGCGCTCTTTTATGCCGGCATGGTCCGCAAGAAAAGTGTCATCAACACCATGGCATGCGTCGTCGCCATTACCGGCCTGGTGTCGCTGCTGTGGTTCATTGCCGGCTATTCGTGGGCGTTCACGCCGGGCAATGGCTTCATTGGCAACAGCAGCAGGATGTGGTTCGAAGGTCTCAACTACCTCAAGGATCCTGGCAAGGTGATGGTGAGCCACATCGCGCCGAACATTCCCGAGTCGGTCTATTCGATGTTCCAGCTGACGTTCGCCATCATCACGGCTGCGCTCGTCGTCGGCTCCTTTGTGGAGCGCATGAAGTTCTCCGCGATGCTCTGGTTCGTGGGCCTGTGGTCGCTCCTGGTGTACGCGCCTGTTGCGCACTGGGTGTGGGAGCCGGGTGGCTGGCTCGCCCAGATGGGCGCACTCGACTTTGCAGGCGGCTCTGTCGTCCACATCAACGCCGGCGTGTCGGGCCTGGTCTGCGCGTACTTCCTCGGGCCGCGTCGCGGCTATGGGCGCGAAGCCTTCGAGCCATTTAACCTTGGCCTCACGATGGCCGGTGCCGGGCTGCTCTGGGTTGGCTGGTTCGGCTTCAACGCAGGCTCTGCGGTGGCGTCGGACGGCCGCGCCGGTCTTGCGATGGCCGTCACGCATATCGCTGCGGCTGCAGGTGCCATGTCCTGGATGTTCGGCGAATGGGTGATTCGCGGCAGGCCCTCACTGCTTGGCCTGTGCTCCGGTCTCGTCGCGGGCCTGGTGGCCATCACGCCTGCGTCGGGCTTCGTCACGCCGTCGTCCGCGCTCATCATTGGCACGGTGGCGGGCCTTGCCTGCTACTGGGGTGCAACAGCGCTCAAGCGGCTGCTGCGTGCCGACGATTCGCTCGACGTGTTCGGCGTGCATGGCATTGGCGGCATTGTTGGCTGCATCTTGACCGGCGTGCTGAGCAACAAGGCGATTTCTGGCGTTGAAGGCAGTGTGGTGGTGCAGTTGATCGATGCGGGCGCGGTGCTGCTCTACAGCGGCGTCATGACAGCCATCCTGCTGGTCTTCGTGAGGTTCCTCGTGGGCTTGCGCGTCGATGAGCAGACCGAGCTCACGGGCCTGGACATCGGCCAGCACCGCGAGCGGCTCGCGAACTAGCGCCGCCCCAAGGAGTAAGCCATGCTGGTCAGCCAGAAACTCGCGATTGCCGCCCACTTGCACGTGATGCTGCGCCGCAAGACAGGCCGCGTGACCGATACCGAATGGATGGCCGAAAACCAGGAATACGCGCTGGAGATCGTGAGGTTCGCGCGTGTGAAGGCGGCCGAAGACGGCCACCCGGAATTGCTGGAGTGGGCCGACAAGCTCGAGCGCGCTGCGCTTGAGCCCTCGCCCGTCAAACGGCCCCTGGCGCAGACCGCTGTGCAGCTGCTCAAGGAGCGCAACATCCGGGAAGTGCTGTCGGGCGCGCTGCCGCCGGCGCCAGCACCGGCCGCGGCCCCGGCACCTAATACCGGCTTCAGTCACTCCACCTACAACGACGCTGGCACGGCATCAGGCTTTTCGGAGTCAACCTTGGGCGAAGGCAAGCCCAAGCCGCAAGACCCGGCAGCGCCGAGCTACGTCGGCCGGCTGCGCTGAGCCGTTCGCGCCCCTAGGTTCCTCGCGCGTCGGCGCGGATCCACTCAGCTGCCTTCTCGGCCATCATCAGCGTCGGTGAATTGGTGTTGCCGCTGGTGATGGTGGGCATCGCGCCGGCATCCACCACGCGCAGGCCGGCAATGCCGCGAACGCGGAAGTTCGAATCCAGCACCGCCATCGGGTCCTCGTCGCGACCCATCTTCGTGGTGCCGATCGGATGGAAGATGGTGGTGGCGATATCGCCCGCCAGCCGCGCCAGGTCGTCGTCGGTTTCGTACTGCGCGCCGGGCTTCCACTCGACCGGTTTGTACTTCGCCATCGCAGGCTGGGCGGCAATCCGCCGAGTGACGCGCAGTGAATCAGCGGCGACCTTGCGGTCCGCCTCCGTGCTCAGGTAGTTCGGCGCAATCAGTGGCGCATCTTCGAAGCGGTTGCTGCGGATTTGCACGGTGCCGCGGCTCGTCGGGTTGAGGTTGCACACGCTGGCCGTGAACGCATCGAAGCTGTGCAGCGGCTCGCCAAAGGCATCGAGGCTGAGTGGCTGCACGTGATATTCGAGGTTGGCGTAGGGCATGTCCGGCGAGCTGCGCGTGAATGCGCCAAGCTGGGACGGCGCCATGCTCATCGGCCCTTTGCGCGTGAAGGCGTACTGCAGCCCGATACGGGCCTTGCCCATCCACGAATTTGCGATGGTGTTGAGTGTGGGCACACCGTCGACCTTGAAGACCGCGCGGATCTGCAAGTGGTCCTGCAAGTTGGCGCCGACACCGGGCGAATCGTGAACGACGCTGATGCCGTGCTGGCGCAGCACCTGCGCAGGCCCGATGCCCGAGAGCTGCAGCAGTTGCGGCGAGCCGATGCTGCCCGCGCACGAAATCACTTCCTGCGCGGCGGTGACGGTGATCATCTCGCTGCCTGTCCACACCCGCACGCCGGTGCATCGCTGCGTGCCGTCGGGCTGCTTCTCGATGACCAGGTTGACCGCCTGCGCCGTCGTCCAGAGCTCGAAGTTCGGGCGGCCGTAGCAGGTCGGGCGCAGGAAAGCCTTGGCCGTATTCCAGCGCCAGCCGTCCTTCTGGTTGACCTGGAAGTAGCCGACGCCTTCGTTGTCGCCGCGATTGAAGTCTTCGCTGTGCGGAATGCCCGCCTGCTGCGCGGCTTGCGCGAATGCGTCGAGCACATCCCATCGAACGCGCGCCCGCTCCACACGCCACTCGCCGCCTGCGCCGTGCATCTCGTCGGCGCCCTTGTAGTAGTCCTCGTGCTTCTTGAAGTACGGCAGGCAGTTGTCCCACGTCCAGCGCGCGTCACCGGTGGCGCTGGCCCAGCCGTCGTAGTCGCGCCGCTGGCCGCGCATGTAGATCATTCCGTTGATCGACGAGCAGCCGCCCAGTGTCTTGCCGCGCGGATAGCGCAGCGCACGACCGTTGAGCCCCGCGTCGGCTTCAGTGTTGTAGAGCCAGTCGGTGCGCGGATTGCCGATGCAATACAGGTAGCCCACCGGAATGTGGATCCAGTGGTAGTCATCACGCCGGCCTGCTTCGAGCAGCAGCACACGCGTTTGCGAATCGGACGTCAGGCGATTGGCGATCAGGCAACCCGCCGTGCCGCCGCCGATGACGATGTAGTCGAAGGAGGTGTCGCTCACAGCGAATCAGCCGGTGCGGTCACTCCAGCCGCCGACGGGCCGCCCCTAGGCGGCTGAGCCCCCTCGGGGGGCAGCGCATTACACGAAGTGAAAAGCGTGGGGGCCATTATTTAGCTGTGGGCATGACGAATTCAGCGCCTTTGCCGATGCTCTCGGGCCAGCGCTGCATGATCGACTTTTGCTTTGTATAGAAGCGAACGCCTTCCTCGCCATAGGCATGCATGTCGCCAAACAGGCTCTTTTTCCAGCCGCCGAATCCGTGCCACGCCATCGGCACCGGAATCGGCACGTTGATGCCGACCATGCCGACTTGCACCTGACGCGAGAACTCGCGCGCCACATTGCCGTCGCGCGTGAAGCATGAAACACCGTTGCCGTACTCGTGCGAGTTGATCAGCTCCAGCGCAGCAGCCATGTCTTTGACGCGAACGCACCCCAGCACCGGGCCAAAGATCTCTTCCTTGTAGATCTTCATCTCGGGCGTGACGTTGTCGAACAGCGTGCCACCGATCCAGAAGCCGTTGTCGCAACCGGCACCGGCCTTCGCGCCCTGGAACGCGCGGCCATCAACAACGAGCTTCGCGCCTTCATCGGCGCCAATGCCGATATAGCCCGTGATGCGGCTCGCAGCCGCGCTGCTGATGATCGGGCCCATCTCCGCGTCGAGCTCGACGCCGTTCTTGATCTTCAGCTGCTTCGTGCGGGCTTCCAGCATCGGCATGATGCGGTCGGCTGCATCGCCCACCAGCACGGCGAGCGAGATCGCCATGCAACGCTCACCGGCAGAGCCGAAAGCCGAGCCGATCAACGCATCGACGGCCTGGTCCATGTCGGCGTCAGGCATCACGACCATGTGATTCTTTGCGCCGCCCAGCGCCTGCACACGCTTGCCGTGACGTGCGCCGGTTTCATAAATCTTCTGCGCGATCGCGGTGGAGCCGACGAACGACACGGCCTTCACATCCGGGTGTTCGAGCAGTGCATCGACAGCATCCTTGTCGCCCTGCACGACGTTGAATACGCCGTCGGGCAGGCCCGCTTTTTTCAGCAGCTCGGCCATCATGATCGAGGCCGACGGGTCGAGCGGGCTGGGCTTGAGCACGAAGCAATTGCCCGCCGCAATCGCAACCGGGTACATCCACATCGGCACCATCACCGGAAAGTTGAACGGCGTGATGCCCGCAACGACGCCGAGCGGCTGGCGCATCGTCCAGTTGTCGATGCCGGTCGATACCTGGTCGGTGTAGTCGCCCTTGAGCAGCTGCGGAATGCCGCAGGCAAATTCGACGATGTCGATGCCGCGCGTGACCTCGCCCTGTGCGTCGGTGAAAACCTTGCCGTGTTCGGCAGTGATCGCATGCGCCAGCTTGTCGCGCTCCTGGTTCAGCAACTCAAGGAACTTGAACATGACTCGCGCGCGGCGGATCGGTGGCGTGTCGGCCCAAGCGGGAAACGCGGCTTGCGCAGCGGCAACAGCAGCATCGACTTCAGCGCTGTTCGCCAATGCGACCTTGCCGGTGACGACGCCCGTGGCGGGGTTGAATACATCGGCGGTGCGGCCACTGTGGCCTGCTACCGTGCGGCCATTGACCCAGTGGCCAATCGAAGCGGCCGCGGCTTGCGCGAGGGATTTGTCAGGTGCGTTCATAGTCGTCAGTCTAGTCCAGCCATGCTTTCGGCACGGTCACCGGCATCGTCAACAGGATTTGCGCCATGCCCTTGCCGAGCGGGTCGTTGCGCAGCGATGCCATACCGCCGCCATCGAGGGCGCGCGTGCACACGAAATTCATCGCATGCAGGCCGGGCAGGTCATAGCGGGTCACCGTACCTGTGACCAGGTGCGCCAGCCATTGCGCGACGCGCTCTTCGCTCAATTGCTCGCGAAGCACCGACAACCACTCGGGCTGGCGCGCGATGATGCCGATGTTCGACGTGTCACCCTTGTCGCCGCTGCGGCCCCACGCGAGGCGCACGAGCGGGACTTCAATTTGTTCACCCGTGTCATCCCAGTCTGTCGCGGTAAAGCCTGCGAAGAATTCGGGCCGCTCGGGCGCAGGCACAGCGCGCAAGTCCGCGGCCGGAACAGCAATCGACCGTGCGCTTTCGCCAGTGATCACGCGTGGCTGCACCCGCTGCTTGGACACAAGAAAAGCAAACTGCTTGATGGCGGGCGAGGGCCGCGGCCTGCCATCGGCACCGGTGGTGCCGGGCGACCACGACGTGCCAGCAGGCGCGATCTCTCGCGCGAAGATGTCGAGCGCGGCCTTTTGCGGATGCATCGCGCTCACTCGCAGCACCACTTCACGCACATCGATGCCATTGGCATGCGGCCCGAAGTTGCCCAGCTCACTGCCGAGCAACTCGATCTTTGTGCGGCTGTAATCGGCCAGCCCCGCGCGGCGGAACAGTTCGCGTGTGCGCTCCAGAATGGCTTCGCCGGTGCGCTGCGCCTTTCGCACTGCGTCGATGCCGACGATGGTGAGCTGCGCGCTGCAGCGAAAGCCGTCAAGGTAGGTGGCTGACACTTTGTACGACGGCCCGGGCGCGAGGCCGCGCGCGCCCGTCACGCGAACGCGATGCGCGCCCGGCACCTGCTCGACGCGCACTTCGCTGAAATCGCACGTCACGTCCGGCAGCAGGTAGCGCTGCGGGTCGCCGATCTCGTAAAGAATCTGCTCGCGCACGACGGCGGTGTTCACCAGCCCGCCGGTGCCTGGCGGCTTGGTGACGACGAACGAGCCGTCTGCCGCGCATTCGATCACGGGGTAGCCGATGTGCGGCCAGTCGGGCACGTCTTCCCAGTCGGTGTGCAGGCCGCCCGTGGCCTGGCAGCCGCATTCGATGATGTGGCCGGCGAGGCTGCCTTGCGCGAGCAGCGCGTAGTCGTCCGCCTGCCAGCCGAATTCGTGCATCAGCGCGCCGAGTGTGACGGCGCTGTCAACGCAGCGGCCCGTCACCACGATCTGGGCGCCGTCGTCCAGCGCCTCTTTCACGGGCAGTGCGCCGAGATAGGCGTTGGCCGTGAGCAGGTGTTCGGGCAAGGCCGTGCCGCTTTGCATCTCGACCGTGCCTTCTTCGCGCAACTGCGCAGCGAGCGGCAGCACGTCGTCGCCCACGACCACTGCAACCTTGATGCTCACGCCCAGTTGCGTGGCCAGCGCTTCGATCGCCCGGGCGCACGCCTTGGGGTTCACGCCGCCCGCATTGCTGATCACGCGGATGCCCTGCGCGGCGACATCTTTCAGGATCGACTTGAGCGTGACGGAAACGAAGTCGGTCGCGTAGCCCAGCTCGGGATCTTTGGCGCGCGCCGCCGCCAGGATCGACATCGTCAGCTCGGCCAGGTAGTCAAAGACGAGGTAGTTGACCTGGCCGTGCTGCACCAGCTGCGGTGCGCCTACGCTGCTGTCGCCCCAGAAGCCCGACGCGCCGCCGATGCGCACGACCTTGCCCGCTGCTTTTGCGCTGTTCATGTCACTCGCCCTTCCACTCGGGCTTGCGCTTTTGCTGGAACGCGGCCTGGCCTTCACGCGCATCGTCCGTGAGCGTGAAGAGCGCGATCTGGCTTTCGGTGAACGCGACGGATTCCTCGAACGCCATCGTCTCGATCTTTTTCATGGTGTACAGCCCGCGCCGGATTGCCGCCGGTGATTTGTCGAGCATGCGCTGCAAGAGCCATTCCAGTTTGGCGTCCACGTCATCGTCGACGTAGTTCACCAACCCATAGTCAAGCGCTTGCGCAGATGTAATGGGCTCACCGGTGATGCACATCTCGGCCAGGCGCCGGCGGGGAATGAGGTGCTGCAGCACCGACAGCACCTGCGCCGGGAACACGCCGACTTTCACCTCGGGCAGGCCGAAGACAGCGTGTGTCGAGGCCACGGCCATGTCGCACATCGCGAGCAGGCCCATGCCGCCAGCCATGCACGCGCCATTCACGCGCGCAATCAACGGCACGTTGCTCGCCTTCGCGCGGCGCAGCAGCTGCGCCAGGTGTGCATACGGCTGTGAATAGTCGGAAACGAAGGCCTTCGCGGCTTGCAGATCGGCGCCCGAGCAGAAAGCCTTGGTGCCCGCGCCCGTGATGACGATCGCTCGCACGGTGCGGTCGGCCTGGGCCATGTCGATGGCGCTCGCGACGCCAGCCACAACGCCGTGGCTCATCGCATTGCGGCGCTCTTCACGCTGGATGGTCAGCCACAGCACCGGGCCGCGTCGGTCGACGCCAAGCTCGGGCAGGCCAGCAGGCTCAGTCATGCCGTCTCCTTGCAGGTGCTTCGTTTATACCCGGCGTGCCAGCGGGCACCGTGTCACCGCCGCACCACGGAAGGCAGCTCGCGGCGCGGATTCCACCTTGCGCGCGCTGGTGTGCAGTTACGATCACACACTCTTTCTCCCGCATGCCTTTTCCATCCATGGCCGATTCGACGCCCCGCATCGAGCAGCAGCCTGCACAAGGGGATGGGCGCGTGCGCATTGCAGGCGACTGGACGGCCGGCAGTTTCGCCCGGCCCGGCCTCGTGAAGTCGCTGGAGGCTGCGCTCGACGCGGCTGCGCGTGCCGCCAAGGGCTGGGACCTGGCCGGGGTCACGCACCTTGACCACGTGGGCGCGCAACTGCTTTGGGACCACTGGGGCCGCAAGTGGCCCGAGACCATTGACCTGCCTGCGCACCAGCGTGCAGTGCTCGAGCGAGTCGCCAAGTTCACGGTGCAGCCGCCGCCACCCAAGAAGAGGTCATTGCGCAGCATTTACCTCGGCTTCGGCGAGTCGTTGCTCCATGTGGGCGACCACCTGAAGTCGATGCTCGCGCTCATCGGGCAGCTGGCCTTGAACCTGGGCAAACTCGCCCGTGCGCCACATGAGGGGCCGTGGCGCGATGTGTCTGGCAATCTCTATCGCATTGGGGCGACGGCGCTGCCGATTACCGCACTGGTGGGCACGTTGATTGGCGTGGTGCTGGCGTACCTGACTTCGCAGCAGCTCAAGCAGTTCGGCGCCGATGCGTTCATCGTCAACATCCTGGGCGTTGCGCTCATTCGAGAACTGGGCCCGATGCTCGCCGCCATCCTGATCGCCGGGCGCTCCGGTTCGGCCATCACGGCGCAGATCGGCGTGATGCGCGTGACAGATGAGCTCGACGCCATGAGCGTGATGGGCATCTCGCACAGCTTCCGGCTCGTGATGCCGCGCGCCATCGCGCTGGCAATAGCCATGCCGCTCATCAGCACTTGGACAACGCTGTGTGCGTTGGCGGGTGGCATGTTCGCGGCAGATATTTCGCTGGGAATCACGCCGACGTTTTTCATGAACGCGCTGCCGCAGGCCGTGCAGTTCAACACCCTGGTGCTGGCCGTGAGCAAGTCGGTGGTGTTTGGCTTTTTGATCGCGCTGATCGGCTGTCACTTCGGCCTTCGCGTCAAGCCCGATACGCAGAGTCTGGGTGAAGGAACCACAGCCTCTGTGGTCACGTCGATCACGGTCGTGATCCTGGTCGATGCGCTCTTTGCGGTCGTGTTCAAGGACGTGGGGATCTGATGGACGAATTCGTTCCCAGCGAACTGCCCGCCACCGGCGAAGCGATGGTCGAGATCCGCAAGCTGTGGAGCGTGTTCACGACGCCCGAGCGGACGTTCACCGTGCACCAGGATCTGGACCTCACGGTACAGCGCGGCGAGGTGCTGTCCATCGTCGGTGGCTCGGGCACGGGCAAAACGGTGTTGCTGCGCCAGATACTGGGCCTTGAAAAGCCGTCCAAGGGCGAGATCCGCGTGCTCGGCCAGCCGGTGGAGCAACTCGGCGCGCGGGGTGCGGCCAGCCGCGTGGGCATGCTGTTCCAGCACGGCGCGCTGTTCTCGGCATTCAGCCTGCTCGAGAACATCATGTTCCCGCTGCGCGAGCTCAAGGAGCTGCCCGCCGGGCTGATTCGCGAAGCGGCGATGGTCAAGCTGCAGATGGTCGGGCTCAAGCCCGACGACGCCGACAAAATGCCGGCCGACCTGTCGGGCGGCATGATCAAGCGGGCTGCGCTGGCGCGGGCGCTGGTGATGGACCCGCCGCTGCTATTGCTCGACGAGCCCACGGCTGGGCTCGACCCCGACAGCTCCGACGGTTTTGTGACGCTGCTGCGATCGCTGCACCGCGACATGCAGCTGACGGTGATCATGGTCACGCACGACCTGGACACGCTGTTCGAGTTGTCCACACGCATTGCGGTGCTGGCTGACAGGAGAGTCATCGTCAATGACTCGCCCAAGGAAGTCATTGCCTTCCAGCATCCGTTCATTCACGAGTTTTTCCTCGGCGAACGCGGCCAGCGCGCAATGGAGCTGTTGCGCGAATATCCGTTTGCCGTGTAGAAAGGGCCACAGATGGAAAACAAAGCTCATGCACTTGCAGCTGGTATCTTCGTTGTCGCGGTGACGGCGCTGCTGGTCATGCTGGCAGCCTGGCTCACGCGCGACACGGGCGAGCGCGACACTTACGAGATTTCCACGCGTGAGACGGTGTCGGGCCTGCAGTCGCAGGCGGCAGTGCGTTATCGCGGCGTCGATGTGGGCAAAGTCTCGGCGATCAGCTTTGACCCGAAGGCCGTTGGCAACGTGCTCATTCGCCTTGAGGTCGATCACGAAGCGCCTGTGACCACGGAGACGTTTGCACAGCTGAGCTATCAAGGTGTGACGGGGCTGGCCTTCGTGCAACTCGACGACAGCGGCAAGGCAGCCAAGCGGCTTGGGCCCGACAACGCCAATCCGCCGCGCATTCCGCTGCGCCCGAGCCTGCTGTCGAAGCTGTCGTCACGCGGCGAAGAGATCCTCGACAAGGTGGAAAAGGCCGTGACGCGCGTCAACCAGGTGCTCGACGAGCCGAACCAGAAGAAGTTCGCCGTGATGCTCGACAACCTTGGCATCGCTGCGGGCGATGCGAGCCAGCTCGCCAGGCGGCTGGACAACACGGTCACCAAGGGCGTGGACCCTGCCATCGCCGAAGCGCGCACGACGATGAAGTCGTTGCAGGGCACTGCCGATGAAGTGGGCAAGACCGCTGCGGACTTCGGCAAGACCGCGCGGCGCCTGAATGAGAAAGACGGGCCGATCGACCGTATTGCACAAGGTACGGAGTCACTGTCGCATGCGGCCGACTCGTTCAACGCCTCGACGCTGCCACGCGTCAACCGCGTGACTGAAGACACCTCGCGTGCCGTGCGCCAGCTCGGCCGCGCGGCCAACAGCATTCGCGACAATCCACAGTCGCTGATTTACGGCAACGGGCCGGTCGAGCCCGGGCCGGGTGAGCCAGGCTTCACGCCACCGGGGAGCGGGAAATGAGCGAAATGAGCAAGACCACCAACTCGGTCGCTGGCGGGTTGGAGACTGTGACGAAACTCGTTGCGATCGCCTGTGTTGCGTTGCTCGCGGCCTGTGCGACGCCTGACAAGCCGACGCGCGCCACGGTCTATGACTTCGGCCCGGGCGTCGCTTTCGGGGCGCCGACTGCCTCGACCACGCAGCCAGCGCTCGTGCTCGGCGACATCGACGCCACCGGTGCGCTGGACAGCAACTCGATCAACTATCGGCTGGGCTATGCCGATGAGAACCAGCTGCGCCCGTATTCGCAGGCGCGCTGGAGTGCGCCGCCGCCGCAGCTGATCCGCCAGCGCCTGCGCGAGCAGTTGGGCCGTGAGCGCGCCATCCTGGACTTGAACGAAAGCGCTGCGCTCGCACGAGCTGCCGGTGTGCAGCCGCGCGTGCTGCGGGTGGATCTTGAGGAGTTTTCGCATTTCTTTGAATCAGCTGCACAGAGCTATGGCTTGATTCGCCTGCGCATCACGCTGATGGAGAACACGGCGGGCGGGGAGCGCCTGGTGGGGCAGCGAACAGTGGTGGCCCGTGTACCCGCGGCAACCCCCGATGCAAGCGGCGGCGTGAAGGCCATGACGGCAGCGACGGACGCTGCGTCGCTCGACATCGCCAAGTGGCTCGCGCAGCAGCGCTGAGCCAGCCGGATCTCCAAGGCGTCTCACATGGCAGTCACCGACACGCTCGAAGCGCAAATGGCCAGGCGAGGCCTGGAGATGCTTGGCGCGTGCCACAAGCTGTCTGACCAGCATGAGCTGCTGCTGGTGTCCGCGCTCCTGCGCGACTTCACGGCAGCTGAAGCCGACCAACTCGGCTCGACGATGCTGAAGATTCGGGCGCGGCCGGGCCAGTTGCTCATCGCCGAAGGGGAGTCGAGCGACTGGATGATGTTGCTGCTCACTGGCACGGTCGATGTGGGCAAGCGCCGCATCGGCGCCGATCCTGAATCGCAGGATCCGCACGATGTGACGCGTCTGGCGGTGCTCAAGGAAGGCGCCGTGATCGGCGAGATGTCCATGCTCGACGGCGAGCCGCGTTACGCGAGCTGCTGGGCATTGAGCGAAGTCGAGGCGGCCGTGCTCTCGCGTGGCGCCGTCACGCAGCTGATCAACCTGCAGCCCGCTGTGGGCGCGAAGCTGCTCGTGAAGCTGACGCAGTTGCTGGCGCAACGGCTGCGCAACACCAGCAGCCAGCTGGTCAAAGTGCTCACCAAGCAGGACGCAGCTACCTAGCGAGGCCCGGGAAGAGTTTCACCAGGCCGAGCGCCATCACTTCCACGGCGAGCGCCGCGAGGATCAAGCCCATCAGTCGCGTCATCACATTGATACCGGTTTTGCCGAGCACGCGGGCTATCGGGTCTGCGAGCGCAAAGCAGATGGCCGTTGCCAGGCCGATCACCACGCCGTAGCCCACCAGCATCGACAGCTGCAGGATGTTCTGCGCTTTCTCGGCGTAGATCACCACGGTGGACATCGTCGCGGGGCCGGTGAGCAAGGGAATGGTGAGGGGCACCACGGCGATGCTTGCGCCCATCGCCGCTTTTTGCGCGCCGTCTTCGAGTTCGTTGGTCGAGGGCTTTGCTTCGGCCGGCTTGGCGTTCAGCATGTTCATCGAACTGATAAGCAGCAGCATGCCGCCGCCGACTTGAAAGCTCGCGAGCGAAATGCCAAAGAAGTCGAGGATCTGCAGGCCCAGCAGGGCGCTCGCCGCGATCACCAGGAATGCGCTGAACGATGCCACGACCACCGTACGCCGGCGCTGCGCGCGCGAGAAGCCCTGCGTGTAATGAATGAAGAAGGGCACGATCGCCAGCGGATTGACGACCGCCAGCAGCGTGATGAGGGGCTTGAAGTCGACGGCCATCAGCGCCCTCCGGATACGTCGACGAGCGACATCGTGGTGTAGCTGGCGTCTGGCGAGAGCAGCCACACGATGGCCTGCGCCACCTCGAGCGCGGTGCCGCCGCGCTGCATCGGCACCTGGTGTGCCAGTTGCGCCACCCGGTCGGGGATTCCGCCGGAAGCGTGGATGTCGGTTTCAATCAGGCCCGGGCGCACAGCGTTCACGCGGATGCCTTCGGCAGCGACCTCTTTCGCGAGACCGACAGTGAATGCATCGATGGCACCTTTGGCTGCGGCGTAGTCCACGTATTGCCCGGGCGCACCCAGGCGCGACGCGGCACTCGACACATTGACGATGGCGCCGCCGCGGCCGCCGTGCAGTGTGCTCATGCGCCTGACCGCCTCGCGCGCGCAGATGATCGAGCCGATGACGTTGATGTCGAACATGCGGCGCAGGCGCTCGTGGCTCATTTCATCGACGCGCGACTTCATGTCAACCACGCCCGCGTTGTTCACGAGCGCCGTGAGGGGCCCGAGTTCACGGTCGACGTGTTCGAACAGGGCCATCACCTGGTCTTCATGGGCGACGTCGCCCTGCATCGCGATCGCCCTGCCGCCGATGGCGCGGATGCTCGCGACGACCTCATCCGCGGCGTGGCGATTGGTGGCGTAGTTCACCGCGACGGCGTAGCCCTTTTCAGCGGCGAGCAAGGCTGTTGCCGCGCCGATGCCCCGGCTCGCGCCTGTCACCAATAGCACTTGATCCACTGCGTTCTCCTTCTGGCTGCGGGGACATTACAGCAAACTCGGCACGCCGGCGTCATAGGCGGTACCTTGACGCGCCGCGCCAGCAGCGAAATCATCAGCGGCACACTTGCACGCCAATTCATCAGGAGCAACGCGAAATGGGATCTCTCATCGAACTCAAGGCCGCCGACGGCATGGTTGTGCCCGCTTACCTTGCGCAGCCTGCTGGCAAGGCCCGGGGTGCTGTCGTGGTTCTGCAGGAAATCTTCGGCGTCAACTCGCACATTCGCTCTGTGGCCGATGGCTATGCCGGGCAGGGCTATCTGGCGATAGCACCGGCGACGTTTCACCGTGTCAAACCTGGCGTCGAACTGGGCTACGAGGCTCAGGACATGACGGCCGGCTCGGCGTTGAAGGCGGCCGTTGAAGCGCTGCCGGCGCCAGGCGTCATGCAGGACATCCAGGCGGCGATTGGTCATGTAGCAGCTGCGGGCAAGGTGGGGATCGTCGGCTATTGCTGGGGCGGCCTGCTGACCTGGCGCGCCGCGTGCATGCTCGACGGGCTGTCCGCCGCTTCGTCCTACTACGGCGGCGGCGTCACGACGCCCGGTGAGGTGGCGCGCCAGCCGAAGGTGCCGGTGCTCGCGCATTTCGGCGACAAGGATCACTGGATTCCGCTTGATGGCGTCGAAGCTTTCAAGAGGGCGCACCCGGAGGTTGAAGTGCATATCTACGCCGCCAACCACGGCTTCAATTGCGACCAGCGCGGCTCGTATGACGCGCCTGCTGCCAACCTCGCGCGTGAACGCACGCTTGCTTTTTTTGCCAAGCACCTCGCGTGATGCGCGGCACGACCATCATTGCAGGGCTGGCAGCCGCCGTCGCGCTGTGCGGTGCGGCGCGCGCTGCCGACTACAGCGGCCCTTTGTTCGATGGCCACCTGCACTACAACGAAGAGGCGCAGTCGCCGCATCCGCTGGCCGACGTGCTCGCGCGCATGCAGCGCAACGGCGTGAAGGCCATCGCAGCCAATTCCCGGCCCAACGACGGTACGAAGGCGCTCGCTGCTTCGCCGCAAACAAAGCAGGCCGGTGTGACGGTCGTGCCTTTCGTGCGGCTGTACCGCAACCGGGCCGACTACGACAACTGGTTTCGCGACGACACGATCTACGAGATGGTCCAGGCCGAGCTGGCGCGTGGGACAGACGCGGGGCCGTTCAAGGGTATTGGCGAGTTCCATCTGTACGACAGCGCAAATGCCAATGGCCCCGTCGCGAAGAAGTTGATGGCGCTCGCCGAGGAGCGCGGCCTGGTGGTGCTGGCGCACGTGGACGATGTGGCCATCGACTTGCTCATGGCGAACACGCCCAGCAAGGGCCAGCGCACGCGGCTGGTGTGGGCGCACACGGGCATTGGCGGTGCACCGGTGACGCGGGTCGAGCAGCTGCTGGCGAAGTACCCGCAGTTGATGGGCGAGTTGTCGTATCGCCCGGGGCTGACGTGTGACAACGGCCAGTTGTGCCCCGAGTGGCGCGCGTTGCTGCTGAAGTATCCCGGACGCTTCATGATCGGCTCGGATACATGGGTCAATCAGCGCTGGCAGTATTACGACGAGCTGATGAAGGGCTATCGCACCTGGCTGGGTGAGTTGCCGCCAGACGTGGCGCGAAAAATCGGCTGGGATAACGCGGCGAGCCTGTACGGGGTCAAATGATCAGGTTGTACTTCTATCCGGCAACAGCAGCGATGATTCCGCACATCGTGCTGGAAGAGATTGGCGAGCCCTACGAGCGCGTGCTCGTGGACCGCGCGGCCGGTGCACACAAGCATCCCGATTTTCTGGGCCTCAATCCCAACGGGCTGCTGCCCGTGTTGACCGATGGCAATCTCGTCCTCTATGAGACAGCGGCCATCGTGCTCCACCTGTGCGACATGCACCCCGGGGCCTTCCTTGCACCTGCGCTGCGCACTGCTGAACGCGCCCACTTCTACAAGTGGCTCGTGTGGCTGACCAGCACGCTGCAGACCACGCTGATTGTCTATTTTTATCCCGAGCGCTGGGTCAACGAAGGCAATGAGCAAGGTAGTGCTGAGGTGAAGGCGCAGGCGGAGATGCGGGTGGCGGCGCTGCTGGAGCAGCTCGATGCTGAACTGGCTCGAACGGGCGGCCCATGGTTCATGGGCGCGAAATACACGGCGCTCGATGCCTATGTGTTCACGCTCTGCCGCTGGACTCGCAACTTCAGCATGCAGGCGCCAGCGCGCAGCAGGCCGCTTCTGGGGCCGTATCTCCAGCGCATGCTCGCAAGACCTGCATTGCAGCGTGTGATTGCCCATGAGGAACTGGCGCCGCCGCTGGTGTGAGTCCGGCTCGCGTCTGGTGCGCCCCTGCCGGCGCTATCGCTTGACGCGTGAGATGTAGCGCATGCGCCAGAAGGCGAGCATCACGCCGATACCGATGCCGGCCATCAGCACAAATGTCATCCACATGGCGGGCGGCGAGTGAATGAGCGGCAGGAACTCGAAGTTCATGCCGAAAAAGCCGGTGATGAAATTAAGGGGCAGGAAAACGGCGGTCAAGGCCGTGAGCACGCGCATGATTTCATTGGTGCGATGCCCCAGCACCGAGAAGTGGATCTGCACTGCGGTTTCCGCGCCTTGCTCCATCCGATGCACATGGTGCAGCACGCGCTGGATGTGCTCGACCACGTCACGCGCGCGGGCAAGCAGGGTGTCTTGTTCAGCCTGGGCCATCCAGGGCGCAGGTTGCTCTCGTTGCGCATCGAGCCACTCCATCATTGCGTCGTTCTGGCCTTCGCACAGATCCTCCAGTTTGTGCAGCGCCAGGCGTGCGGCCATCAGCGCGCTCCAGTTCGCCTCGCGAGAGCGGGGCGCCAGCAACTCGTGCTGCCAGCGGTCAAGCTCTGTGGACAGGCCTGTGCGCAGTTCAAGATAGCTGTCGACGATCAGGTTGAGCATGCGCAGCATCAGATCGGCTGGACTCGAGGGCAGGCGGCTGCGCGCCGCCGCACTGAGGCCCTCGGTGTGGATGGCATCCTGGAGATATCGCTGAACGAAGGTTTTCGCCGAATAGCATCCGGCCGGATGTACGGTGATGAGCAACCGGTCGAAGACGACAAATCCGACGGCGCGGGTGGCGATCCGCTGGAAGGCCGCCAGCGCAGAGTTGGCGGGCGCTGCCGTATCGGACGCGTCGCCGGTTTCGGCGTCGGTGGCCAGGCGCCGGAAGATGATCAGGTCGTAGACAGACGTGTAGTCGTAGCGCGATGGATGGTCACCGTTGCCCAGATCCTTCAGGTGCAGGTCGAGAACGGGCGAGCCGCCCAGCGTTTGCGCTGCCGTCTGCACAGAAGCAGCCTGCTCTACCAGGGACTCGCGGTCGACGAATATCCAGATGAAGCCGTTGGCGGGCGCCGCGTCGGGCAGGCGCTCCAGAAAGCGCAGCGTGCCCGGTGTGAACTCGATGATCTGCATTGGCCGGCGTCGTACTGTCAGCCGCGCAACAGCCTGGCCGCGTCGAGCGCGAAGTAAGTCAAGATGCCGTCGGCGCCTGCGCGCTTGAATGCCAGCAGGCTTTCCATCATCACGGCGTCGTGGTCGAGCCACCCATTTTGTGCGGCAGCCTTGAGCATCGCGTACTCGCCACTGACCTGGTAGGCGAACGTCGGCACCTTGAACTCATCCTTCACGCGCCGGACGACGTCGAGATAAGGCATGCCCGGCTTGACCATGACCATGTCGGCGCCCTCAGCGATGTCCATTGCGACTTCGCGCAGCGCTTCGTCGGTGTTGCCGGGGTCCATCTGGTAGACCTTCTTGTTGCTCTTGCCCAGATTTGATGCCGAGCCGACCGCATCGCGGAACGGCCCGTAGAACGCGCTCGCGTACTTGGCGCTGTACGCCATGATTGCCGTGTGGGTGTGGCCGTCGTTCTCGAAGGCCGAGCGGATGGCGCCGATGCGGCCGTCCATCATGTCGCTCGGGGCGACGATGTCCACGCCTGCTCGCGCCTGCGTCAGCGCCTGCTTCACCAGGACTTCCACCGTGTCGTCGTTGATGATGTAGCCGGTGTCGTCCAGCAAGCCATCCTGGCCGTGGCTGGTGAAGGGGTCGAGCGCGACGTCCGTCATGATGCCGAGCCCGGGAAACCGCTCCTTCAGGGCGCGCACGGCGCGCGGGACCAGGCCATCGTCGTTCCAGGCTTCGCGGCCGTCAGCTGTCTTGAGGCTCGCATCGACCACTGGAAACAGCGCCAGAACCGGTATGCCGTAGTCGACACATTTTTGCGCCACCGGGAACAGCACATCGATGCTCATCCGTTCGACGCCGGGCATGGAAGCAACACTTTCGCGGCGTGCCTGGCCGTCGAGAATGAAGACCGGATAAATCAGGTCATGCGTTGTGAGCGCGTGTTCGCGCACCAGATTACGCGTGAAGTCCTGTCGCCTCAGGCGACGCGGCCGGCCATGGGGAAATGGTGCATGGAGTGTCATGACGGAAATTGTGCGCTATCCGGCCACACGCGCAGCCATTCGTCTCGATGCGACACTTTCTTCTGACCTATTCCCGACCATTTGCTTGAAACCATACTTGCGGTTTGTTAAATTACGGCTGGGCGCTTCGGCGCTCCCCGCTTTTCCTCCCTGAGCGGGTGCCTTAATGTGTGACAGCAAAAAGGCTTCCCACCCCGGCTTCTGAGCCGGGGTTTTTTTTGGGCGCTACTACACTCGCGCAATGCTCTGGGTTAAGTCCTTCCACATTGTCTTTGTCGCCAGCTGGTTCGCCGGGCTGTTCTACCTGCCGCGGATATTCGTCAATCTGGCCATGGTGCCGGCCGAATCGGTGGCCGAGCGTTCGCGTCTGCTGCTGATGGCTCGCAAGCTGCTGCGTTTTACGACCGTGTTGTCCGTTCCGGCCCTCATGTTGGGCCTATGGCTGTGGCTGGGTTACGGCGTTGGGGCCGGCCAGGGCTGGATGCACGCCAAATTGATCGTCGTGTTGCTTGTGATCGGCTATCACGTCGCGTGTGCAGCCATGCTGAAACAGATCGAAAGAGGCACAGCGATGCGGGGCCACGTCTGGTATCGGTGGTTCAATGAGGCGCCGGTGCTGCTGCTCATCGCTGCCGTCGTGTTGGTGGTGGTCAAGCCGTTCTGATGTACAAGACCTCCGCCTGGCCGCTCTCCCAAGCGTATGTGGCGTTGATCGTCTATGCCAGCCTGTACCCGTTCACCGGGTGGCGTGACCAAGGCATCGCTCCTTGGGAGTTCATCTGGAGCCCGTGGCCGAAGTACTGGACGGGCTTCGATCTGGCCGCCAATGTGGTCGGCTACATCCCGATGGGATTTCTGCTTGCATTGAGTTTCGCCCGGCGCAGCCAGCTGCGAGCTGCTGCCACGGGTAATGCGTCCGCCATGGCCGTTGCCGTTTCCCTGGCAGCGGCGCTCTCGTTCCTGATGGAGTCGCTGCAGACCTACCTGCCTTCACGCGTTCCTTCGAATGTGGATTTCGCGTTGAACACGATCGGTGCGCTGGTTGGAGCGTCTGTTTCAACGGTGCTCGAAAGGGCTGGGGCGATCGATCGTTGGGCGCGTGTTCGAGGTCGCTGGTTTGTCGACGACGCGCGTGGGGCGATGGCCTTGCTCGCACTCTGGCCGTTTGCGCTGCTGTTTCCGGCGGCGGTTCCGTTCGGATTGGGGCAGGTGTATGAGCGCCTCGAAGGCGCACTGGCCGATTGGCTCGCTGACACGCCCTTTCTTGAGTGGCTTCCTGTCAGGGATGTCGAGCTGCAGCCACTGGTGCCGGGCGCCGAGCTGCTATGCGTGGCATTCGGACTGCTCGTTCCGTGCCTGTTGGGGTATTCGGTGCTGAGGTCGGCTCCTCGTCGAGCTGCGTTTTGCGTGATTGTCGTGGCCGTGGGCTTTGCCGCCACTGCGCTGTCAGCAGCGCTTAGCTGGGGGCCGGCGCATGCATGGGCATGGCTCAGTCTCCCGGTGCAGCTCGGCCTGTCCGCGGGATTTATCGTCTCGATGGCGTTACTGCCCGTGCCCCGCCGCGGCTGCGCCGCGCTCGTTCTGTTGGTGCTTGTGCTGCATCTGGTTCTGCTCAACCAGGCGCCAGCCAGCGCTTACTTCACGAACACGCTACAAACTTGGGAGCAGGGGCGTTTCATCCGATTCAATGGGCTTGCGCAATGGCTAGGCTGGCTGTGGCCTTACGCTGCGCTGGTTTACGTTCTGCTGCGCGTCTCGGGTCGAGAGCCACCCAATAAAATGCCGCAATGACAGATACCCCCGGACAACGCGGCTCGTACTACGAACGACACATCTTCTTTTGCCTCAACCATCGCGACACGGGGGAAGCCAGCTGTGCACAGCACCAAGCCCAGGAGGCGTTCGATCACTGCAAGCGCCTCGTGAAAACGCAGGGCTTGGCCGGGCCCGGGCAGGTGCGTGTGAACAAGGCCGGATGTCTTGATCGATGTGCCGGTGGCCCGGTTTGCGTCGTCTATCCTGAAGCGGTCTGGTACACGTATGTCGATCAAGCGGATGTTGAGGAAATCGTCGAGTCCCATCTCAAGCATGGCGTTGTTGTCGAGCGACTGATCACTCCGGCTCACCTCGGGCGTTGAGGGCCATGAACCTCAAGACTCGACGGTTTCAGATCGCCGGCCCCGCGGGCGTGATTGAAGTCCTGCGCGACGAACCTCTCGATGCGGTGGCTCGCGGCACTGCGGTGATCGCCCATCCGCATCCACTGTTTGCAGGCACCATGGACAACAAAGTGGTGCAGACGCTGGCCCGGGCGTTTGTCCAGCAAGGCTGGTCGGCCGTCCGCTTTAACTTCCGCGGCGTGGGCGCCTCCGAAGGCGTGCATGACAACGGCGACGGTGAGCTGCTGGACATGCTTGCTGTTGTGGCAAGTCAGGCTGAGTCCGGTCCGCTGGCGATCGCAGGGTTTTCGTTCGGCTCTTTTGTCGCGGCCGGATCTGTTGCGAGCCTCTGGCCAGAGCGTCCGGCCGAAAAAGTGGTGCTGGTGGGGACGGCCGCGGCCAATTTTCCAGTGGCCCCGGTTCCAGTCGAACTGCATGACGCCACGCTTGTCATTCACGGCGAGCAAGACGACACCGTTCCCCTGACGGCCGCGCTTGACTGGGCGCGTCCGCAGTCACTTCCCGTTACCGTGGTGCCCGGAGGCGGACACTTCTTTCACGGACAATTGCCCCTTCTCAAAAGCATGGTGGTGCGCCACCTGCGTTCCTGACTCACTTCCCTTTCCATGAATACGTTTTTTCGGACTTGCGCCGCGCCACTTGTTGCGCTTTTTGTTTGGCTCCCCGCTGCATTCGCGCAGGCTCCTCAACCCCCTGAAATCGCAGCCCGAAGCTTTATGCTGGTCGACGTCACGGCCAACCAGGTGCTGGGTGCTCGCGACATTGATACGCCAGTCGAGCCTGCCTCGCTCACAAAGCTCATGACGCAGTACATCGTGTTCGATGCACTGCGAGCCAAAAAGATCGACTTGAAGCAGGCCCTGCCGGTGAGCGTTCGTGCCTGGAAGATGGAGGGCTCGCGGATGTTCATCGACCCGGCCATGAAGGTGCCCGTCGACGACCTGATCAAAGGAATGATCGTGCAGTCGGGTAACGATGCGACCATTGCGCTCGCTGAAGGCGTTGGCGGGACCGTAGAGCGGTTTGTCGAGTTGATGAACCAGCAGGCCAAGGCGCTTGGCATGAAAAACACCACTTACAAGAATCCGGAAGGCCTGACTGTTGCGGGACATACCACCACGGCCCGGGATCTGAGCATCCTGTCCACTCGGATCATGCAGGACTTCCCGGAGTACCTTTCGTACTACTCGATCAAAAAATATCGCTATGAAGGTACGCCCACTTCCAACGATACCAATCGCAATCTGCTGTTGTTTCGCGACCCGACGGTTGATGGCCTCAAGACCGGTCATACAGACGCTGCAGGTTATTGCCTGATCGCCACGGCCAAGCGCGACGTACCCAATGTCGGACAGCGCCGCCTGCTGGCCATCGTGCTCGGTGCTACGAGCGAAAACGCCAGAGCCAATGAGGCGCAAAAGCTTCTCAATTGGGGCTATACCGCCTATGACTCAGTCAAGCTGTTTGATGCAAACCAGGCCATCGTGACGCCGCAAGTGTGGAAGGGTGCCCTGAAGACCGCCAAGCTGGGGCGCACGCAGCCGGTTGTCGTTGCGGTCCCCGCTGGCGCGGGTCCCAAGGTGAAGACTCAAGTGGCACGGGCGGATCCTCTGCTTGCTCCGCTCGCTGCCGGGCAACAGGTCGGGACGCTCAAGATCACGGTGGCTGACCAGCCGCTTGTCGATCTTCCGCTCTTTGTTTTGGAGCCAGTCGAGCAGGCGGGCTGGCTCAGCCGATCGTGGGACACCGTGCGGCTATGGATCAAGTAATGACCGGATTTTGGTTCTGACCTTGAGCGTTTTGCTGCGCCGGGATATACTTGAAGGCTTTCCCGCAATTTGGGGCGGGGAAATTCGCTATCCGCAGGTGCGGTATTCAGTATCCGCATCCGCGGTATCCAGTTTTCGAAACGTTTAGGGACGTTAATGCCAACCATCAATCAACTCGTGCGTCACGGGCGGGAGGTCGAGAAGACCAACTCCAAAAGCCCCGCGATGCAGAACAGCCCGCAGCGCCGCGGCGTGTGCACGCGGGTGTACACCACGACGCCAAAAAAGCCGAACTCGGCGCTTCGTAAAGTTGCCAAGGTCCGCCTGACCAACGGCTTCGAAGTCATTTCCTACATTGGCGGTGAGGGCCACAATCTGCAAGAGCACTCGGTTGTGCTCGTGCGTGGTGGTCGCGTCAAGGACTTGCCGGGTGTGCGCTATCACATCGTGCGCGGTTCGCTGGATCTGCAGGGCGTGAAAGATCGCAAGCAGTCCCGCTCCAAGTACGGCGCCAAGCGCCCGAAGAAGGCCTAAGAGAGTCTGTGTGTTTGTCGGTGCTGCCCAGCCTGGCAGGCTGAGTCAGCGTAGTGACCCGAAGCGCGGAATTCGCCGCGTGGGTCGAGTAAGCGGAAAGCCTGTTGGCCTTCCACGGCGCCGGTAGTCCGGCAGCCAGCTGAAGCAATTTATTGAGGTGAAAAATGCCACGTCGTCGCGAAGTCCCTAAGCGTGAAATCCTGCCGGATCCCAAGTACGGCAATGTCGAGCTTGCCAAATTCATGAACGTCATCATGCAAGGCGGCAAGAAGGCAATCGCCGAGCGCATCGTTTACGGTGCCCTCGAGCAAATCGAAAAGAAGAATCCGGGCAAGGACCCGGTTGAAGCCTTCACCATGGCGATCAACAATGTCAAGCCCATGGTTGAGGTGAAGTCCCGCCGCGTCGGTGGCGCGAACTATCAGGTTCCCGTTGAAGTGCGCCCTGTCCGGCGCTTGGCGCTGTCCATGCGCTGGCTGAAAGAGGCTGCCAAGAAGCGTGGCGAGAAGTCGATGGCCCTGCGTCTGGCCAACGAACTGATGGAAGCCACGGAAGGCCGTGGCGGCGCAATGAAGAAGCGTGACGAAGTGCACCGTATGGCTGAGGCGAATAAAGCCTTTAGCCACTTCCGCTTCTAAGAACCGACCCCATATCCCTGAGGTGCGGGCCCGCCAAGAGCGGGCCTGTCCCATTTAACGAAAGAGCATCATGGCCCGCAAAACGCCCATCGAGCGCTACCGCAATATCGGTATCTCCGCCCACATTGACGCCGGCAAGACAACGACGACCGAGCGCATCCTGTTTTACACCGGTGTGAATCACAAAATCGGCGAAGTGCATGATGGCGCGGCGACGATGGACTGGATGGAGCAGGAGCAAGAGCGTGGCATCACGATCACCTCGGCTGCTACGACCTGCTTCTGGAAGGGCATGGACCTGTCCTTCCCTGAGCACCGCATCAACATTATTGATACCCCCGGCCACGTGGACTTCACGATTGAGGTCGAGCGCTCCATGCGCGTGCTGGACGGCGCGTGCATGGTGTACTGCGCAGTGGGTGGCGTGCAGCCTCAGTCGGAAACTGTTTGGCGCCAGGCCAACAAGTACAAGGTGCCTCGCCTTGCATTTGTGAACAAGATGGACCGTACGGGTGCCAACTTCTTCAAGGTCTACGATCAGATGCGGGCCCGCCTGAAGGCAAACCCGGTGCCCATCGTGATCCCGATCGGTGCTGAAGAAAAATTCGCCGGTGTCGTCGATCTGCGCAAGATGAAGGCCATCTACTGGGACGAGGCGTCCCAGGGCATGAAGTTCAACTACGCAGACATTCCTGCCGAACTCCTTGAGCAGGCCAAAGAATGGCGCGAGAAGATGGTCGAGGCGGCTGCAGAGGCCAACGAAGACTTGATGAACAAGTACCTTGAAGAGGGTGATCTGTCCGAAGAGGAGATCACGCTCGGCCTGCGCACGCGTACTATCGCCAGTGAGATTCAGCCGATGCTTTGTGGCACGGCCTTTAAGAACAAGGGTGTTCAGCGCATGCTGGACGCCGTGATTGAACTCATGCCTTCCCCGGTGGACATCCCGCCAGTCAAGGGGATGGACGACGAGGAGAATCCGGTTACCCGACGCGCCGACGATGGCGAGAAGTTCTCTGCGCTGGCATTCAAGTTGATGACGGATCCGTTCGTCGGTCAGCTCACGTTCGTGCGTGTGTACTCTGGCGTGCTCACTAAGGGCGACAGCGTGTACAACCCGATTCGTGGGAAGAAAGAGCGCATCGGCCGAATCGTCCAAATGCACGCGAACAACCGCCTGGAAGTGGACGAAATCCGCGCGGGCGACATTGCGGCATGCGTCGGATTGAAAGACGTGACAACCGGCGAAACGCTGTGCGATCCGTCTTCTATTGTGATGCTTGAGCGCATGGTGTTCCCTGAGCCCGTGATTGCGCAGGCCGTCGAGCCGAAGACCAAGGCCGATCAGGAAAAGATGGGCATTGCCCTCAACCGCCTCGCCCAGGAAGACCCTTCGTTCCGCGTGCGGACCGACGAAGAATCCGGTCAAACCATCATCGCCGGCATGGGCGAGCTGCATCTGGAAATCATTGTCGATCGCATGAAGCGTGAGTTCGGCGTTGAAGCCAACGTCGGCAAGCCCCAGGTGGCCTATCGCGAAACGATCCGCAAGACGATTGAGGATGCGGAAGGCAAGTTTGTGCGCCAATCCGGCGGCAAGGGCCAGTACGGCCACGTGGTGCTCAAGATCGAGCCGAACGAGCCTGGCAAGGGCATCGAATTCGTCGATGCGATCAAGGGCGGCGTTGTGCCGCGCGAGTTTATTCCTGCGGTCGAGAAGGGCATCAACGAAGCCGTGACGCAGGGTGTGCTGGCGGGCTACCCGGTAGTTGATGTCAAAGTCACACTGCACTTCGGCTCGTATCACGACGTGGACTCGAATGAGCTGGCGTTCAAGATGGCCGCCATCTTTGGTTTCAAGGAAGGCTGCCGCAAGGCCAGCCCTGTGATCCTGGAGCCGATGATGTCTGTCGAAGTCGAGACGCCTGAAGACTACGCCGGCAACGTCATGGGCGACCTGTCGTCCCGTCGCGGCATGGTGCAGGGCATGGAAGACATGGTTGGCGGCGGCAAGGCAATCAAAGCCGAAGTGCCCCTGTCCGAAATGTTCGGCTACTCGACGACGCTTCGTTCGATGTCGCAAGGTCGAGCCACGTACACGATGGAGTTCAAGCACTACAGCGAGGCTCCGCGCAACGTTGCAGAGACGATCGTCGCTGCGCGAGCGAAGTAAGAAGCAACAAAACGAATTCGTCTGCGATCACACGCCCTGCCGTGCCCGTGCGGTGGGATCAGCGATGTGATGCAGACGTAAAACCTCACACGGGCATGCTCTTTGGAGATTCGAAAAATGGCAAAAGGCAAGTTTGAGCGGACCAAGCCCCACGTGAACGTGGGCACGATTGGTCACGTGGACCATGGCAAGACGACGCTGACGGCGGCGATCACGACGATTTTGGCGTCG
>NZ_WJBU01000016.1 GCF_009646335.1 Caenimonas koreensis DSM 17982
GAGGCTGCATTCGACGCTGGGGTACGTGAGCCCAATGCAGCATGAGAGAAACTGGTTGGCGGCCCAGGAAAAGAAGTCCGCTTAACAAGCTCGGTTAAGGGATTCGTCAAACAGGGGCAAGGTCAGACAATCGGCGCGGCGTCACCAGTTCGAGCATTCGATCGCGCATGTCCTGCTGCGCCTTAAGTGCAACCTCCATTTCGGCCAAAACCTTTTTGGCGGCGACCACACTAGCTGCCGAATCTTTTCGGGCTGCGTCTAGTGCGTCGCGGTTACGGTTGAAGTCATCGATCAATTCGAGATTCCGCTTTTCCTCCGCTTCCACGAACTTACGCAACTCTCCGTATTGGGTTCGCAGCTTGGCTTCGGTCGATTTGGTGAACTCCTCCAAGTTATTTACGGATACACCGAGGGTGGCTGCGTGTTCGATGGCTCGGCTGGACTCTTTCTGTGCTTCGGCAATTTTGAGGGCGGCCTCCCTTGCTTCCTCTCGTTGGAACATTACGACTTTGTATGTCGCCCATCCAACCGAAATCGCGGCTGCGGCAGCTAACGCAAGTGAAACGAGCATCACGGCTTCCCAGCCGTGCAAGTCCAATGAGAGCACGCGAGATTCTCCTTTGGAGTCGATGGTCTTAGTCATTTGCGTAACAGCGATAGTCGCGCTTCTTTATCTAGCCGCCTATGTCTTCATTCGACACTTCGGTGGAAATCGTCTTGCATACTTTGTCCTACTAGTCTTCCTGCTAGTTTGCGTCGTTACCTGCTTGGCATCTTTCCATGGCTTGCTCCCTCATCCAGTTGGGGCCAGTACGCTTGTATCGGAATGTGCTCCTGCGGTCGGGAGTGAAGCCATCGTGATACGTAACTTCGCCCGTGACGAACAGCCACAGGCGACCCCCCTCGACTTCAAAGGCGTCGGCTATTTCGAGCGGAACAATCGAGGAGTGATCCTGGGTTGGCGCAATTGCACCTGGGCGCACTACAGACGCGAATTGTGGCTCAACACTGAGTGTGTTTTCTTCGGCAGCAGTTTCGACGAGTGCAGAGGCGCTAACAACAACGTTGCGCGCGGGTGTTCTCCCATAGTTGGCAACCGTGATAACTATGTGCGTCTTTGTGCCGATCATTTCCAAGGCCAACTTGTCGACCATGACGTGAGCGCGCAATTCTTGGGCAGAAGCTGCTTGCATGTGAGCGACGGTGGCGGCGGCTGCATCGGCAGCTCTTCGAGAGACGTTGAGAGAATGGCGCGTCATTTTGAGTTGGCGCAAACCGGAACGCTCTGCGCCAGCCCACAGCCAATAAGTGAACAGGGCAAGGACGGCGGTCACGACGCAAAGGAGGCCAGTAAATACAGCGACCCACCAGTCAGCCTCGCCCCACCAATGATGCGCAGGTTTTGCATCCTTGTTGCCTTCATCGCTACTGGCTGCTACCTGCTGCGTAGGTGTTTGAGGTACTGGGCTGGCGAGAGGAACATGCGAAGGCGCTTTTTGCGAAGTCGATGGACCTACGTCGCTGCTTGGAGCTTGATGGCGATCGGTTGCGCCGTCTTTGCTCTCAGCGGCTTTAAAAGTACTTGGGACTGGTGGCTGTGATGCGGCAATCCCTACAAAGCACGCAAACGCCAACGCGATCAATGCCCGCATGGGATCCCTCCGGTTGTTTTACCGGAGAGGATAGCTCAGCAGGCGCGGATAGCAGCGCCGAAGAAATCGGCATTCATGCGGTTGTTGTAGCGGAACTCAAACTCGTTCACGTACAGCGGCAGGTACTTGGCCGACACCTTATGGAAGGTGCCCACGATGCCGCGCTTAACGAGCGACCAGAAGCCTTCAATCGTGTTCGTGTGAACGACGCCTTGCACGTACTCTTCACGGCTGTGGGTGACGTAGCCGTGAGGCAGGCCAGTGTGACGCTGCAGCTCGTGATAAGCGGCGGCTTCATCGGTGGAAATCAAGCTCACCTTGTGCGACACGACTTCGCGCAGGAACTTGAGTGCAGTGGTGCGGTCAACGCGCTTGATAACGCGAGCGACCACGTTGCCCTTGCGCTCCACAGCTCCCCTGATGATTGCCTTGCCAGAGCCACCTTGCCCGCCGCCGCCCTTGCCGCCCGGCCCTTTGTGCTTGTTCTTGGCCTTGCCGCCGATGTAGGTTTCGTCTACTTCGACATAGCCGACCAGTTGCTTGAATTCGACGTTGCCGAGGGCCACGCGAATCTTGTTGCACATATTCAGAGCCGTGCTGTAAGAGCCGAAGCCCATCAGGCGCGCCGGGCCGCTCAGCAAAGGCGCGGGGCTGTGTCATGGCACTGCTGGCAATGGTTATGCGCTGCTCAAGCTCTGGACGCGCACGGGCGATGCGATATGGCTCGCCCGCGCTCGCGCGTTTGCGATGCACGCCATCGAGCAAGTCGAAGCCGAACGCATCAAGCACGGCCAGGGCTGGCATACGCTGTGGACGGGCGACCTCGGCGTTGCGATGTTCCTGGCCAGTTGCGTGGCGGGGGACAGTGAGTTCGGGACGCTGGATGTCTTTTGAGTGTTGAGCTCTACCGCATCAAACTTGATGCCGAATTGATTCACTTTCGATGCTAAACTTCGCGCATGCGCACCACAGTCACCATTGAAGACGCTCTTTATGCGAAAGCACTGGAGCTTGCGGATCCCAACATGGACAAGTCAGAAATCTTCCGCGAAGTTTTCAGGACGTTTGTCAGAGTCCAAGCCTCCAAGCGGCTCGAAGCCCTTGGTGGTCGCGCCCCTGGAATGAAGGATGTTCCGCGCCGTCGTGAGACGCGCGGAATTCGCGGAACGCGATGAGTGTTCTTGTTGATACATCTGTCTGGGTCGAGCATTTCCGCCATCGAAACGAAGTACTCGTTGATCTACTGCGACGAGATGTTGCGCTGATGCATCCGATGGTGCTTCTCGAACTGGCATGCGGCACGCCACCTGCACCGAGAACTCAAACACTTGGCGATCTGGGGCTACTCATGGCATCCGAACAAGCAACGCCTGACGAAGTGATGCAGCTTGTCGAGCGGGAAACACTCTATGGCCGAGGTTGCGGTCTTGTGGACCTGACGCTACTAGCCTCGACACTTGTGACGCCCGGCGCGATGCTCTGGACTCTTGATCGTCGGTTAGCCGACATGGCAGACGATTTTGGTGTCGCGTATCGCCCCACGGCACATCACTGATCGTTGCGCCCTCACGCCCCACCCGACCTGAACACGACCCGCACCTTTGCATTCACCGCCTTGCCCTGCTCGCGCATCCACTTGCGCGCGAACTCTTCTACCGTTCTGGCAGCCAGCGGCTCCTGCGTTTGCAGGTAAGCCGGCAGGGTTGCACGGCGCTCCAATTCGGGCCCAAGCTGCCTGAGCGTGGACTGCACGTTCAACTGTGCGCCGGGTGACGTCCACGCGTCCTTTGTTTCGATTTCCAGCTTCGCCGCCTCTATAGCCGGCGGCAATGCGGGTTGCACGGCCGGCACTGTCAGCACGTAGTCCTGGCCTTGCACGCGCAGCTCCCACGTCTGGGCGAGCGGAATGCGATAGGTGTAGTGCACCGGCACACGCACTCGCGTCACGGTGGCGCCGAACAGCGTCGCGCAGTCGATCAATGGACAGGTGTATGTCGTCTGCCAGCCGAATTCCTCCACGCGGCTCAGCGTGGCGACTTCAAGCAAGCCGCCGGGTGTACGCAGCACGATCACCTGCGCCGGATCGAGCAGATGCCATTGCTCCTGTTGCGTGCCAGGCACGCGCAAGCCGCTGAACGTCAGCACGGCCAAGCCAGCCACGACAACTACCGCCAGCGTCACCACAGCCTTCGGGTACTTCATCCGTGCAGTCTCTCATGCGCGGTCCCAAAGCCCTAGCGCACCGCGTGCGCACTGAACCCGGCATCCGCCCACGCGGCAGCGCTCGCGCGGGTGAGCTTGAATGCAGGCGACACGCGCGCGTGGCCCAGTTCGTCGCCCGACGCATCCATCGCGCGCAGCGTCGCCGTTGGGTTCTCTTCATCGGGCTCGATGTCCAGCGCGACAGTCACGCGTGCGCCTGCGTGGTCGATCTCGATTTCGCGGTGCAGTGACGCATGCAGTTGCTGCTCGTGCCGGCGCACAAACTCCGACGCAGTTTTGACCAGCGTGTTGAACGCTGACGTGTCCAGCGGTTTCGGGTTTTTCTTGTCGCGCCCCATGGTCCAGGGGCCCACCAGCGCGGGCTCGACTTGCCCGTCGGGCGTCATGGCTACCGCCCAGCCATCGTCGTCTTCGTTCTTGATCACGCTGGCTGTCCAGCCGTTGTCGCGCCACAGCCGCGCCTGGCGGATCGCGTCCTGTTCGCCTTCGGTATTGATGCCGGTGTCAGTGTCGTTGTCGTTCATCGCCTGATTTTCGGCTAAAGCCGAAACCGCACACTCGCTCGCAGCCCCTTGCCACTGGGCGCGGGCTGCAAAACAAACTGCGCGTCGAGCAACGCGGCGTAGCGCTGGACGATCGACAGGCCCAGCCCCGCGCCCTCACCCAGGCGCTGGCCCTGCGCGCCTTGCGCCCAGCGCTGCGTGAGCGCATCGACCTCGCTCACCTGCAGGCCGGGGCCGTTGTCGGTCACAGCGAGCGTCGCAAAGCCTGGCTCACGCTCGATGGCGACCGTCACGCGGGCGGGCTCGCCGCGGCCATAGCGCAAGGCGTTGTCGATCAGGTTGTTCAGCATGCCTTCGATCAACGCCGGGTCACCACGCACCACCACGCTGTCTTCCAGGCCCTCTGCGCCGAAGTCAACGCCCAGCGCATCAGCCTTGCGCAAGTAGCGCAGCACCACATCACGCACCAGCGCGTCGAGCGCGATCGCCTCGCTATGCAGGCCGGCGCTGCCTTCACCGGCACGCGCGAGCGCAAGCAGCTGGTCGATCAGGCGGCTTGCGCGCTCTTCGGCGAGCACGATGCCTTCGAGCTCGGCGCGCCACGCCTGCGGGTTCTCCTGCGCGAGCGCGTAGTGCGCCTGCGCGCGGATGCCCGCAAGCGGCGTGCGCAGCTCATGCGCAACATTGCCCGCAAATTCGCGCTGCGCGGCCAGGCTTGCTGCCAGGCGTGTCAGCAGCGAGTCGAGCGCGTCGCCCAGCCGCCGCACGTCCTGCGTCGTCGCGCCTTGCGTCAATTCGGCAGGCAGCGGCGCAAGATCGCCGGCGTCGCGCTGCTCCATCGCCTGCTGCAGCTGCGTGAGGGGGCGCAAGTCATGCTCGATGATGCGGCTGAGCCACCATGCAAGCGTCGCGAGCAGCCACAGCTGCACCATCGCCGAATAGCCGATGAGCCGCTGCAACAGTTGTGTGCGGCTCGCCGTGGTCTGGGCCATGACCACCGTGAAAGGCGAAGCTTCGTCGCGGCGCAGGCTCACGCGGCGCACGCTTGCGCCATCGAGCACCGCGTCGGCAAATTCATGGGCTGCGCCTGGGGGCAACTGCGGCGCGGGCAGGCCCGGGCTGCCGGCCACCAGCCGGCCGCTGGTATCAAACACCGAGAAGTACAGCGTCTCGCTCTGGTCGAACAGCAAGGTGCTGACCTCTTGCGGCGTGAGCTCCAACACCAGTGCATCGCCTGACTTGCGAACCTGCGCAGCGATCGCGTAGGCGTCATCGAGCAGCGCGCGGTCGAACGCCTGCGCCGCGAAATGATTGCCCACGATCAGCAGCACGACGCTGCCTAGCACCCAGCTCAAGGCCACCGGCAGCAACACGTGGCGCGCGAGCCGCGATCGCAGGCTCGGCGGGTTGCTGCCACTGCTCAGCAATCTTCCTCCAGCACGTAGCCCAGGCCGCGCAGCGTGCGAATCGCCACGCCACTGCCTGCCAGCTTGCGGCGCAGGCGCGAGACAAAGGCTTCGAGCGCGTTGTCACCCAGCGCTTCACCCGCCTCGGACAGGCGCTTGGACAAATCGCGCTTGCTCACGACGCGGCCGGGCGGCGTCATCAGCTCGCACAGCACGCCGAATTCCCGCGCTGGCAGATCCCACGGCTGGCCCGCCAGAAAGAAGCGGCCCGCGGGCCGGTCGAGGATCAGCTGGCCCACCAGCACCTTGTCGCCAGTGCCGCTCGCACGCCGTGCGAGCGCTCGCAGGCGCGCCTCCACTTCCGCCAGGTCGAAGGGTTTGCCCAGGTAGTCGTCAGCGCCTGCATCGAGGCCGGCGATGCGTTCCTCCGTGCGGTCGCGTGCAGTGAGCACCAGCACGGGCGTCTGGTCGCCACGCGCGCGCGCTGCGCGCAGCACAGCCAGGCCGCTGCCCAGGCCGCTGCGCTCGTGGTGGGTCAGGGGCAGGTTCAGGTCCAGCAGCACGGCGTCGAACACCTGCACGCGCCACCAGTGATTGGCTTCGTCCACGCTGCTCGCCAGTTCAACGCGATGGCCCGCCTGCGCCAGGCTGCGCGCCATGGCCTGCTGCAAAACCGGATCGTCTTCAACAACAAGAATTCGCACGGCGTGGTCAGGTGTCCTGTGAGTGAGCTACGCGGAATTACCAATGGGGCGGGTCAGTCACCGGTCAGGTAGTGCATGGGATAACCGACGCACCTGAGGATACGACAACACCACCATGATGAATCGCAACCTGGCGCGCGGAATTTTTCTTTGCGCCATCTCTCTGGCCTTTGGCATCGGCGCGGCGCGCTACCCGATCGGCGAGTTCAGCCGCGCCGGCCCGGGCCTCTTCCCGTTGATGGTCAGCGCACTGCTGCTGCTCATTGGCATCTCGACCGTGATCCGCGCGTTCTTAGTCGAGAAGGTGCCGATGGAGGTCAACCCCAAGAACATCGCGATCATTCTCGGCAGCCTGTGCGCGTTTGCGCTGGTGTCCGAGTTTGCCAACATGATCCTGGGCATCGTGGCGATGGTGTTCATCGCGTCACTTGCGGCCACGACGTATTCGGTCAGCCGCATCCTGAAGATTTCACTGGGCCTCGTGCTCGTGGGCCTGGCTTTCCAGAAGGGCCTTGGCTTCAACCTGCCCCTGTATTGAGGACGCGCTGACATGGAAGTTCTCAACAACCTCGCGCTCGGCTTCGGCATTGCGCTGACCTGGCAGAACCTGATGTTCTGCGCCATCGGCTGCACAGTCGGCACGCTCGTCGGCCTGCTGCCCGGCCTGGGCCCGCTGGCCACCATCAGCATCTTGCTGCCGCTCACGTATTCGATCCCGACGGGCGGCGCGCTCATCATGCTGGCCGGCATCTACTACGGCGCGCAATACGGCGACAGCGTGAGCGCCATCACCATGAAGATCCCGCACGCGAGCTCCATCGTCGCGTGTATCGACGGCTACCAGATGACGCTCAAGGGCAAGACGGGCCTGGCGCTCTTCACGGCCGGTGTGTCGAGCTTCATCGGCGGCACCGTCGCCATCGTCGTGCTGTCGTTCTTCGCGCCGATGCTCGGTGAAGTCGCCTTCCTGTTCGGCCCGGCCGACTACTGCGCGCTGATGATGGTCGGCTTTGTGTGCGTGAGCTTCGTGACCACCGGCAGCCTGCTCAACGGCATGGCGATGTGCCTGATTGGCGTGCTGCTCGGGCAGATCGGCACTGACGTGAACAGCGGCATGCAGCGCTTCACGTTCGACCTGCCTTTCCTGGCAGACGGCATCGGCATCGTGAGCATTGCGCTGGGCTGCTTCGGCATTGCGGAAATCACCAAGAACATCGACGAGAAGAACGAGCGCACGCCGTTCAACGGCGCGATCAAGCTCATGCCCACATGGCCCGAGTTCAAGCGGATCATCCCGAGCGCGCTGCGCGGCAGCGTGGTGGGTTCGTTCCTGGGCATCCTGCCTGGCGGCGGCCCGGTGATTGCACAGTTCGCGGCCTACGCGCTCGACAAGAAGGTCAGCAAGTACCGCCATGAAATCGGCACGGGCTGCATCGAAGGCGTGGCGGGTCAAGCCGCTGCCGACGAAGCGGCTGCGCGCACGAGCTTCATTCCGCTCATGAGCATCGGCATTCCGGAGAACGCGGTGATGGCGCTGATGATGGCCGCATTCATCATCAAGGGCATACAGCCCGGCCCGAACATGATTGCCGGCCATCCTGACTTGTTCTGGGGCCTGGTCGCCAGCATGTGGGTGGGTAACGTGTTCCTCATCACGCTGAACGTGCCGCTGGTGCGTTACTGGCTGTCGGTGTTCAAGATTCCGTATTCGGTGCTGTTCCCGTCGATCCTGTTCTTCTGCTGCATCGGCACGTACAGCGTCAACAACAACCTGCAGGACATCTACATCACGGCCATGTTCGGCCTGATCGGCTACGCGATGCTCAGGCTCGAACTCGATGCAGCGCCGCTGATGCTCGGCTTCATCCTCGGGCCGATGCTCGAAGAGAACTTCCGCCGCGCCATGCTGTTGTCACGCGGCAGCTTCGGTGCCTTCGTCACGCGCCCGATCAGCGGCACGCTGCTGGCATTGATTGCGATCTTCGTGATCTGGCAGCTGGTGGCCTTTGTGCGGCAAGCGCGCAAGGGGAAAGCCGTTCCCCCTGGCCCGCTCGACGTGGATGCGGCAGCGCCGCCGCTGGCGCAGGCGCACGAATAGGCCACAAGGAGGCCGCAAGGACGCTGGAGCGAGGCGGGCAAAAGGCCCGCCTCTGCCCCGCCTCAGAGCGACAACGCGTTCGCCAGCTTCTCCCATTCGCGTGGTGTGAGGTGCGGCCGCACCACCGCCAGCGCTCCTTCGAAGGCGGCTGCCGGCGCATGCAAGCGCATGTCCTTGAGCATCTCCGCGCGCTCTGCCGGGTTCATGAACGGCACCAGCCAGCGCAGCACGAACATCATTTCCTCAGGCGGGATCGACGCCACGAGTGCGCCGTGAATCGCTTCGAGTTCGGCGTCGCTGTAGCGCGCCCACAGCACGGCGTTGTGCGCGGTTTCTTCCACGTGCATGTGCTTGAAGTTCTCGGCAATGAACAGGGCGAGCTCGCGATACAGGTGCTGCACACGGGCGGCGCGCGCCTGGGCAGGCACGCCGAGTAGCGCCGTGGTCACGGCAGCCAGCTCGGCAATGTGCCGCTCATGGTCTTCGTGGTCGTGCGCAATGCGTGCGCTGGCTCCGGGGGCACGCGCTTCGATCGCGGTGTGCACAAAGTCGTTTTCATGTTGCAGGTGCGAACGGCAGAAGTCCAGCAGCTGCAGAACGCGCTGCGTCGTATCTGCGAGTTCCAGCGTGTCGTCGCAGTCCATGCGGCCCAGGGCCAGCAGGGTGTCGGACATCAGTGCGCGCAGCGCCTTGTGGATGCCTGCGTACATGTCCACGCGCGGGGCGGGCACCTGGGGCGTTGCCTGCGCGGTTGCAGCCACTTGCTGCATTTCGATGGTGTCGATGTTCATTCGTCTCTTCCTTGATGGAGCGGTGCACCATGCACCGCGAACCATGAAAGGAAGTCTAGGAACGACGCGCGGACGCCGCCGCTAAGAATTGCTTAAGCGATCCCTAAAGATTTCTTAAACGGGCACCGCCTGCGCAGCGACAGGCGCATCTTTGTGAACTGCATCACGCGGCGCGTCGCCTTGCTGCACGTGCTGCTGCTGCGCCGCCTTAATCATGTCGGCGGCCTTCTCCGCGATCATGATCGTGGGCGCATTCGTGTTGCCACCCACGATGGCCGGCATGATCGATGCGTCCACCACGCGCAGGCCCTCAATGCCATGCACCTTCAGCTGCGCATCGACCACATCGAGCTCGCCATTGCCCATGCGGCAGGTGCCCACGGGGTGGTAGATCGTGTCGGCGAAGTTGCGGATGAACTGCTCGATCTGCGCGTCGGTCTTCGCGCCCGCCGAGCGCGGGTGCTCCTTGCCGCCATGGCCCGCGAGTGCGGGTTGCTCCAGGATGTGGCGCATCTGCTTGAAGCCCTTGATCAGGCGGTCAGTGTCGTCGCGCTCGGCCAGGAAGGCGGGGTCGATCAATGGCGCATCCATCGGGTTGGCTGAAGCGAGCGTGACGCTGCCGCGGCTCTTGGGGCGCAGCAGGCACACGTGACACGAGTAGCCGTAGCCGAACGTCGTTTTGCGGCCGTGGTCCACCAGCTTGCCGATCACGAAGTGAAGTTGCAGGTCGGGCACGGGCTCGGACGGGTCGGTCTTGATGAAGCCGCCCGCTTCTGCAAAGTTGGTGGTGAGCATGCCGCTGCGGTGCTTGCGCCATTCGAAGATGCCGGCAATCACGCGCGCAATGCCTTTGAGCGACACGCCGAACAAGTCCGTGAGGTGCGGCGCATCGACCACTTGCACCACATCGACGTGGTCGTGCAGGTGCTGGCCCACGCCGGGCAAGTCGTGCACCACGTTGACACCACGCTCCTTCAGGTGCGCCGCCGGGCCGATGCCTGAGAGCATCAGCAACTGCGGCGACATGAGCGCACCGGCACTCACAATCACTTCGCGCGTGCACTTGAGCTGCTTGCGCTCGCCGCCTTGCAGGTATTCGATACCCACGGCGCGCTTGCCCTCCATCAGGATGCGCGTGGCATGCACGCCGGTGATCACCTGCAAGTTGGCGCGGCCCAGGTGCGGCGTGAGGTACGCCTTGGCAGCGCTGAAGCGCTCGCCGTTCTTGTGCGTGACCTGGTACATGCCCATGCCCTGCTGGTGCGCGCCATTGAAGTCGGGGTTGCTGGGGTAGCCGGCCTCGACGCCCGCCTTCACGAACTCGGGCCCAAAGCGATTGGGGCTGCGCAGGTCCATCACGTTGAGCGGGCCGCCGGTGGCATGGAATTCATCGGCGCCGCGCTCGTTGTGCTCGGCGCGCTTGAAGTAAGGCAGCACCTCCTGCCAGCTCCAGCCGGGGTTGCCCTCGGCAGCCCACTTGTCGTAGTCGGTGCGGTGGCCGCGAAGGTAGATCATCGCGTTCACCGAGCTGGAGCCGCCCAGCACCTTGCCGCGTGGCTGGTAGCCCTTGCGCCCGTTCAGGCCGGGCTGCGGCACCGTCTCGAAAGCCCAGTTGGCCTGGCCGTTCTTGGCCAGCAGCGCCAGGCCTGCGGGGCAGTGCAGCAGCACGCTCGAATCGGGCGGCCCCGCCTCCAGCAGCGCGACGCGCACGTGTGGATCTTCAGTCAGCCGGGCGGCGAGCACGCAACCCGCAGAACCCGCCCCGACGATGATGTAGTCGACCATGGTGCCTCCTCAATTGAGCCACCATACAACGAAAAATGGCGCGAGTGCCTTAGCGCAGCTACCATTGCGCCCATACTTGGGAGCACCCTCCGTCTCGCGTGACCAGCACAACTGCCATTGACACTGCGGCGGCAAAACCGCCCGACAGCCCCCTGAAGCTGCGCCTGAGCGAGCAGCTGGCACAGGTGCCCGCGGAGAGGGCGCCTGCTCCTCCGCCACCGCCCCCACCACCGCCCCCTTCTGCGCCACCCGCCCCGGCGCCAACGCCCGCGCCCGCGCCAGCAGTCGTGGCAGCGCCCACGCCCCCAGTCGTGGCGGCACCCACCGCTTCCGCCCTGCTCAACTCGTTCGTTCCCGCACCCGCCGCCACACCGCCGATGACATGGCTGTTTTTGAGCGTGGCGCTGTTGGGCGGCGCTGGCTGGATCATCGAGCGGCGCAAACGGCTGCTGCTTGAAACCGAGAAAGACTCGGTGCTGTGGGCCGACGTGCAGGTGCGGCCCGGCCCGTCGGCGATGGACACGCACCAGCAGCTCGACGACATCCTGCCCGATGGGCAAAGCCCCGCCGAGAAGGCCCGTTCCATCTTTGTGACTGCAATTGGCGAGACAACGTCGCGGCGCGAAGCCACGCTGATTGACCTGCACCAGCTCGAAGGCAAGGTCACGCGAAGGCGGCTGCGCGGCGACGTGTTCGATGCGGTGCTGCTGCTGCAGCAGCATCTGGTCGATTTCCGGTACACCAGCCCGTGGGCTTTCCTGGAACTGCGCGAGCTCTACAAAACGCTGGACCGCCAGAAGGAATGGGAGGTCGCGCGCCAGGCGTTTCGCAAACGCTTTGGCCAGAACGCGCCGACGTGGGACGCGCCTTCGACCGCCGATGCGCAGCTGGCCGATGACCGCCAGCTGTGCAAGGAACTCCTGCCGCTGTGGCCCTACCGCGAGTCGCGCATGTTCGTGCTGCGCTGGGTGCTGGGCGACTCAACGATGCGGCAAAAATGCATGGGCCCGCCGATGCTGCCACTGGGCGTGTACCGCGACCTGCTGTTCATCGACGGCATGCTCGATAGCGTGATGCGGGCCAAGCAGGACCGCGTCGATACGGATCTTGCCGGCCTTGAAATCACTGAGTGACCCGTCAGTCAACTTGAGTGATTGCACGAGCAGTGCAGCCCAGTTAAGGTCGCGGGTTCATTTCAAGGAATCGACCCGATGACTTACCTGGAAACGCGCCGCCACGAGCTGCGCAAACGCCGCATCCTGATGGTGGACGGCAACCTCACCCAGAACCTGCAGACCGTCGAAGCGGGCGCAAGCGCGCGTGTGTATGACAACGGCTACTGGGGCTTTGCCTCCACCAACGACACGAGCCCTGCGGGCATCGACCGCGTCACTGATCTCGCACGCAAGAACGCAGCAGCCATGGCGCGCTTCGGCGCGAAAGACACGCTGCCCATGCCCGGCGGCAGCTATCGTGGCGAACACGTGTTCCACGGAAAGCCGGCCATCAGCCAGAAGGCGTGTGTGCAGCGCATGTCGGAGATTTCCGCCTGGTGCAAGGACCGCTACGCCGACATCAAATCAACGCGTGTCGTGATGGGCGACGAGCACCACACCAAGCGCGTCACCACCAGCAACGGCGGCGACCTGGTCAGCAGCATCCAGCGGGCGCTTTGCTACGTGATGTTCACGGCCGAGGGCGCCGATGGCGCGCCGGTCGAACTGATGGAAGTCTTCAGCTGCAAGGGCAGCCTCGCAGACCTTGACCTCTCCTTTGAAACCATTGGCCCGGTGCTCGACGCGCTGCATGGCCACGTGATCGCCAAATGCAACGCCGTGGCCGCGCGTGGCGGCGCGCACACCGTGGTGCTCGCACCCGAGCTCGCTGGCATGCTCGCGCATGAAGCGATGGGCCATCCGTGCGAAGCCGACCTGGTGCTCGGCGGTGCAGTCACGGGTGATCTCGTCGGCAAGCGCGTGGCGAGCGACCTGGTCACCATGATCGACGTGGCCAACACCTTCCGCGGCGAGGAGACGATGATCCCCGTGTACGCCGACGACGAAGGCACGCCCGCTCGCGACGCGATGCTGATCAAGGACGGCATCCTCACCGAGTTCATGAACAGCCGCGAGACGGCCGCGCGCATGGGCCTCGCGCCCACCGGCAGCGCACGCGCTTACTCGCCTTCAGACGAGCCACTGATCCGCATGCGCAACACCGTGATCGTGCCGGGCACGAGCCACTTCGATGACATGGTGGCCGGCGTGGAAGACGGCTATGTGCTGATGAAGACCGCCAACGGCCAGGCCGACTCGACGACCGAATTCATGTTCGGCATCACGCTCGCCTACGAAATCAAGGACGGCAAAGTCGGCCGTGCGATCAAGGACACCACGCTCTCGGGCTCCGCCATCAAGGTGCTGCAAAGCGCTGATGCCGTGTCGAACGACTTGAGCTGGAACTGCAGCGGCTATTGCGGCAAGAAGCAGCCGATGGTCGTGTCCATGGGCGGCCCCGCACTGCGGGTTCGCGCACACCTGGGAGGCGAATGATGCAAGGCACGATCAACCTTCAAGACAAGGCGCAGGAAGCGCTGGCGCTGATGACAGCCGCCGGCTTCGACCAGGCGCAGGTCACGGCGCAACACGTGCTGCTCGATGAGCTGAACGTCAACCACAACGAGCCGACGCTCCTGCGCAGCACCGAGTCGCACAAGCTGCTGCTGACGGGGCTGGTGGATGGCCGCGTGGCAAGCACCGAGATGGCGGACTTGTCTGCCGAGGGCATGCGCGAACGCATGGCCGCGCTCTTCGACGACGCCAAGTCCGCGCCGCGCGACGAAGCCAATGCCGTGTCGAGCGGGCAGAAGGCGTCCATCGTGCAAGGCCCGCAAGCGGGCGACCGCGAGCTGATGGCCGACAAGGTTGCCGAGCTGCTCGCCTTCCGCGCGAAGCACACGCCCAAGATGATGGTGGACGAAGGCGACGCGAAGCACACGCTGCGCCGCTGGCACACGCTCACCACGGGCGGCAGCGATCTGTCGGGCAGCGTGGGCTGCTATTCGATGGGCGCTTTCGGCACGGCGCGTGACGGCACCAAGTCAAGCTCGTTCAACTACACGGGTGGTGACGCCAACGACCTGTCGGGCGCCGCGCCCGACTACTTCGGCATCGGCCAGATGCTGCGCGACACCGAACGGATGATCGAGACGACGCCTGCGGGCGGCAAGTTCGTGGGCGATGTGGTGCTGACACCCAACGCCGTCGAATCGCTGCTCGGCTGGCTGCAGGGGCAGTTGTCGGACATGCAGCTGATCGGTGGCAGCTCGCTGTATCGCAACAGCGTGGGCGAGGCGATTGCATCGCCGCTGTTTTCGCTGCGCAGCCGCTTCAACGCGCCAGGTGTGGCAGCCGTGTCGAGCGACGGGTTTGTGACGCCGGACGTCACGATCGTCGAGCAGGGCCGGCTCGTATCGCTCACGCCCAGCCTGTACGGCAGCCGCAAGACGGGGCTCAAGCATGTGCCGGTGGCAGCAGGCGGCTGGGACATCGCGGCGGGCACCACGCCGCTGGCGGAGATGGTGGGCGGCGTCAAGCGCGGCGCGCTGGTCGGCCGCTTGTCGATGGGCGCGCCTGCGGCCAACGGCAACTTCTCGGGCGTGATCAAGAACAGCTTCCTCATCGAAGGTGGCGAGCTGGGCACGGCCCTGTCTGAAGTGATGATTGCGGGCAACATGGCGCAGATGCTGCGCGACATCGTGGCCGTGAGCCGCGAGGTGATCGACGGAGGATCGACACGGCTGCCGTGGATCCGCATTTCGAACCTGCATTTTTCGTGAGTCTTTTCGGGGGTTTTTTCGTGACAATGGGCGGATGACTGACCCCATCGCACCCCCAGAAGGCACCATCACCACCGAGCGGCGCGGCGCCTTGCTGTTGATCGGCATCAACCGCCCCGCGAAGTACAACGGCTTCACGCCGCGCATGTTCCGGGAGCTGGGCGAGGCGTATTCGCTACTCGACGACGACCCGGACTTGCGCGTGGGCGTGCTGCACGCCTTCGGCAAGCATTTCACGGCGGGCCTCGACTTGCCCACCATCGCACCGCTGATGCAACGCGGCGAGAAGGCGATTCCGCTGGGGAACGTGGAGCCGACCGACCTGGGCACGCCCGGCTATCGCCGCCGCACCAAGCCGATGGTGGTGGCCGTCAAGGGCATCACCTACACGCTGGGCATCGAGCTGATGCTGGCAGCCGACATCGTGGTGGCGGCTGACGACTGCCGCTTCTCGCAGCTGGAAGTCAAGCGCGGCATCATGGCCACGGGTGGCGCCACGCTGCGCATGGCCGAGCGCGCAGGGCTGGGCAACGCGATGCTGCACCTTCTGACGGGCGACGAATTCGGCAGCGTTGAAGCGCTGCGCCTGAACTTCGTGCAGAAGGTCGTGGCTGCCGGCCAGGAGCTGGAGGCGGCGCTGGACATCGCGCAGGCGATTGCGGCGCAGGCGCCCCTGGCCGTTGTGGCGACGCGCCTGAGTGCGCTCAAGGCCGTGGAGCACGGGCCGCTGGCGGCGATGGAGGAGTTCATCGATGTGCAGGCCAAGCTGGCGAACAGCGAAGATGCCAAAGAAGGCGTGCGCTCGTTCGTGGAGCGGCGGGCGGCGAAGTTCACTGGCCGCTGAGGCACGAGCTACGATAGCTGTTTCGCAAGCCACGACTCACGCTTCTTGGATCAAATCACCAACGCCTCCGAAGTCCTTCAGGCGCGCCTCGATCACGCGGCGATGCTGCGCGAAGCTGGCCGCGAGACAGAAGCCATCGCCTGTGGCCCGGACATCCTGCACGCCTACTACCAGCTCGAACAGGGCCGCGTATTGCCGCGCGCCGAGCCGCGCAACTTCACTGACAAGGTTTACTGCCGCATGCTCGACACGCACGAGCACGGCTGCCCCACGTATTCGCGCCTGTCGGACAAACTGGCGGTGCGCGAATGGGTTGCTGCGCGCATCGGCGAGCGGTTCCTCACACCCGTGCTGTGGTCGGGCGATGATCCGCAGGAAATTCCGTGGGCGAGGCTGCCCGAAGAATTCATGCTCAAGTGCAACGAAGGCTCCGCCAAGTGCATGCTGGTGCTGCCGCCCCACGATCGCGCAGCCGCACAGGCTTTGGCTGCCAAGTGGCTGGCTGAATCGTTTTACTGGATGCGGCGCGAGTTCCATTACTGGGATGTGCCGCGCCGCCTGCTCATTGAGCCGCGCATGGAAGATGGCCACCCGGACGGCCCGCTCGACTACATCTTCTTCTGCTTTGACGGCGTGCCGCGCCTGGTGCAGATCGGCAGCCGCTCGCACACCATCCACCGCTTCTTCACGCCGCAGTGGGAGCCCATCACGCTGACCTACCGCAAGGAATACCTCACGCCGCCCATCGCGCGGCCCGCGCCGCTCGAGCAGATGCTGGAGATAGCCGCCACGCTCTCGGCGGGCTTTGACTTTGTGCGGGTCGATCTGTATTGCCTGGGCACGGACATCCGCTTTGGCGAGCTCACGTTCACGCCTTGCGCCGGCAACGCACCGTTCGAGCCGCGCGAATGGGACGCACGGCTGGGCGAGTGGTGGCACTACGCGGGCCTGCCGCATGGCTGAGGCGGCACGCGCGAAACAGACGTCGCCGCTGCGCATCGGCGAGCAGTGGCAAGGCTTGCGCGGGCACGCCCATGGCGTGCGCGGGCCGGTGATGTGTGGTGCGCTGCACTGGTCAACTGCCGTGCCATGGAAGACCGACGCACTCGCTGCGCTGCTGCATGACGAAGGCGGGCTCAAGCCAGCAGTCGTGCAGCAGTGCCTGGCCAACGAGTCGGACACGGACACTTTTTTTGCGCTCGCGCTGGCGCTCGAAGACATGGCGCAGTCGCCCGTGGCGCAAAAAGGTGTGTTGCTCTCGCGCACTGAAGTGCAGCCGCAGCTGGTGGACTGCCAGGTGGCGATGCCGAGCTTTTACCCGCCCTTCACGCAGGCGCTGATCTCGTGGCTGGGTTCGGCCATCAACATGTGCAGCGGCACATCGAGCGCGCAGCAGCGCAAGTCGCTCATCGACTCGATGAATGCCCAATTGCACGCTGCGCGCACCCAGCTGCTGTCGTCCATCCGCACGGGGGGCGTCAATACCGCGCGCATCGCGCGTGCGGCCGCCGAGCTGGGGCTGCCCGTGCAGGTGCTCACGCGCAGCTACCTGTACGTCGGCTCCGGTGCCAATGCGCGCATTTTCAACAGCACGATGACCGAGGAGACGACGGCGCTGGGTGTTGCACTGGCGCGCTCCAAATCAGCCACTGCGGCGCTGCTGGCGATGCGCGGCCTGCCCGTGCCCCGGCACCAGCGCGCTGGCTGCGCGCAGGACGCGGTGAAGGCAGCGCATGCGCTGGGCTACCCGGTGGTGGTCAAGCCCGACGACCGCGACGGCGGCGCCGGTGTGAACGCCGGCCTCACGAGCGATGAACAAGTCATTGCATGCTATGCGCAGGCCGCAGCGATCTCGCCGAACGTGCTGGTGGAAAAGCATGTGGAAGGGCTGGACTACCGCATCACGGTGGACAACGGCCGCGTCGTCAAAGTCATTGGCCGCCAGCCCGGCGGCGTGCTGGGCGATGGCCGCCTGAGCGTGCGCGAGCTGGTGGCTGCCAATGCGGCCAAGCCGTCGATGCGCGGCAATGCGAGCGCGGTGTCGCTGGACGAAGAAGCGCTCGCGCTGCTCGCCGGATACGGCATGACTGCCGATAGCGTCCCGGCCGCTGATGCATTCGTCGTGCTGCGGCGGCGCGCCAACATGTCCACTGGCGGCACGAGCCGCGACGCAATGGCCGACATGCACCCGGACAACGCGCGCCTGGCCATCCGCGCTGCACAGGCGCTGCGGCTCGATCTGGCGGGCATCGACTTCATCATCCCGGACATCGCGGTGAGCTGGATGGAGTGCACGGCAGCCATCTGCGAAGTGAATGCACAGCCGCAGATCAGCACGGAATTCGCGCCAGCCGTGTACCACGACCTGTTGACGCGGCTGGTGCGCGAGCCCACGCGCTTGCATGCCGTGGTGCTGGTTGACGTGTCGGCGAACGCAGATTGCGATGCCGATGTGATCGCGGCTGCGCAGCAACTGGCGGCACGCGGCGAACGTGTGCTGTCCGTGCGCAGCGATGGCACGTGGCTGGGTGATGAGCGCATCGCGCCTGCGGGGCGCAGCGCCTTCGCACGCGCTGTGGCCTGCGAGCTCGAAGTCGAAGCCACTGCGGTGGTCGCCGCGTTCAAGCCCGGGCAGCTCCTGCGCACCGGCCTGCCGTGGCTGCATGTGGACGAAGTGCGGGTGTTGCGCGGATCAGCCCCAGTGGACGAGGCGCAGCTGCAGGCCTGCCTTGACCTGGTTGCGCCGCATCTTGCGGCACCGCGTGTGTGACAGGCAAGTGAACACACCTCTGTTGGCACTGACGACCTACTACAACCCGCTGCGCGGCACACGGCGGCGGCGCAACTACGACGTGTTTCGCGCCAACCTCGGCGTGCCACTGGTGGCTGTCGAATGGGCGCAGGACGGCCGCTTCGAACTCTCGCCGCGCGATGCGGATGTATTGATCCAGGTGCAAGGCGGTGACCTGATGTGGCAGAAAGAGCGCCTGCTTAACTGCGGGCTGGCGCGCATCCGCAGCGAGGGGCTGGCGCGCGACGTGGCGATCGTTGATGCAGACGTTGTGTTCGAGGCACCCGATTGGCACAAGCGGGTATCGGCCGCGCTCGACAAGTGCCCGATCGTGCAATGCCAGTCGCTCATTGACCATCTGCCGCCGCTGCCGCCAGACATCCGCACCCGCGACGCATTGGCAGCCGTGGCACCCGAGCGCTCGATCGAGTCACTTGCCTGCGTGCTCGCGCAGGGCAAGCCACTTTTCACGCTCGATGCCGAGACTGTGCGGCTGCAGGCGGTGGCGAACTTCCCGCCGTCATCAGGCAGCACCGGCATGGCGATTGCCGTGCGGCTTGCTGACCTGCCATCGTTCGAGCTGTATGACGGCAACATCGTCGGCGGCGGCGATCTGTTGATGGCAACCGCCTTCATTGGGCGCCTGAAGGAGCTGTTCGACGTGCGCAACTACGCGAGCGGTCATGAGGCAGACGCGTTTGCATGGGCCGCGCGCTGCCTGCCGCGCCAACCCCGGCTGGGCTGGGCAGATAACCGCGTGATGCACCTGTGGCACGGCAGTCTTGCAGACAGGCAGTATGGAGAGCGGCTGCACATCCTCGGCCCGCGCGGCTACGACCCTGCAATTCACCTTGACCGCAGCGGCCAGGCCATGCGGTTCACGCCCTGCGCGAGTGAGTTGAAAAACGCCGTAGCGCACTACCTGGCATCGCGCAACGATGCGTAAGCAACAGCGACACCGACTGACAAGGCCACCACATGCGCGACCAGTTCCTGCTCGATCCCGCCCTCGCCTTCCTCAATCATGGCTCGTTCGGGGCGTGCCCGCGCGAAGTGTTCGAGGCGCAGCAGCACTGGCAGCTGGAGATGGAGCGCAACCCGGTGGAGTTCCTCGGGCGGCGATCGGCGAAGCTGTTGTTTGAGTCGCGCCGTGCGCTCGGCGCCTACCTCGGTGCGGATGCAGATCACCTCATCTACATCCCCAATTCGACAACGGGCGTGAACATCGTTGCGAACTCATTCGCGCTGTCTGCCGGCGACGAGGTTCTGACGACCGATCTCGAATACGGCGCGTGTGATGCAACGTGGGAGCGCGTCTGCGCGCAACGCGGTGCGCACTACCGGCATGTGGAGATCCCGCTTCCGTACGAGCGGGAGCGTGTTGCCCCGCGCCTGATGGCCGCAGTGACGCCGCACACGCGGATGATCTACCTGAGCCACATCACATCGACCACCGCGCTCATCCTGCCTGTGGCCGACATCTGCAAGGCGGCGCGCGCGCGAGGCATCACGACACTGATCGACGGTGCGCATGCGCCGGGGCAGATCGAGCTGGACCTGGCCGCCATCGGCGCGGACTTCTATGTCGGTAACTGCCACAAGTGGCTTTGCGCACCCAAGGGCGCGGGCTTTTTGCACGCGCGGCCGGAGCACCACGACATGCTCGATGCGACGGTGATCTCATGGGGCTATGCGGCGGGCACTGGTGGGCATACGGGCTTCGAGGCTTACCTGGGCCGCAGTGTGTTCGAGCGCAGGCTGCAGTGGCAAGGCACGCGCGACATTGCGGCGTGGCTGGCAGTGCCAGCTGCCATCGAATTCCAGGCGCGTCACGACTGGCCTGCGGTGCGTGCGAGGTGCCATGAACTCGCACGCCATGCGCACGATGCACTCACGCATCGCCACGCACTCGAGCCCATCGCGCGTGATGACGACTGGGCGCAGATGGTCGCGATCCCCGTGCCTGCGCAAGACACAGAGGCGCTGCGCCAGCGGCTGTTCGATGAAAGCGCAATCGAGGTACCGGTGACGAGCCATGCGGGGCATGTGTTCGTGCGAATCTCTATCCAGGGCTACAACACGATGCAGGATGTGGAGCGGTTGCTGGCGGCGCCGGCGCTGGCTTGAGGCGGCCACAAGGTGGATGTCTGTCAGCGAGTTGGCGGCCATAGGCGCGCGGTGTGCACCAAGGCGAGAATCCAAACGCCGTCGTCCCCCACTTCATAGATCAACCGATAGCTCTCGTGAGGAATGAGCTCTCTCGTACCCGCAATCTTTCCGGGCTTGCCAAGGCGGGGGTGCGCTGCCAGTCGCTCGGCAGCATCACTGAACAACAAATCGAGTCGCACTGCTGCAGATGGGTTGTCAGCTGCGACATAGAGCCAGATTTCTTCACGGTCAACTTCAGCCTCCGCCGTCCAGATGACCTTCACGAGCGCTTTGTCGTCGAGGCGCGTCTGGCAGCAAAGGAAGACTCAACCTGGTCGTTGGAGCGACCGCGGCCTGCTCGCACCGACGCTCGCGCTGCCTCCACCTTCCCGCGCAGGAACTCATCGTGCTCCCTGACCTGTTGCTGGTAGTTGATGAAGTCCCGCATCAACTGGCGGACCACCTGCGAGGCGGGACGATGCGCCGCCTCAGCCTCTGCCATGAACTGGTCGCGCAGCTCCGGCTCCAGCTTCATTGTGAAAACAGCTTCCTTGGTCATTAGTGTCTTGCACAGTCAATGAATGTACAAAGTATAGACAAGCTACATACGTGCGGTCACTGTTCTGATCCGCTATGTGAATAGCTTGTCTTGGGCCAGGTCATGCTGACGATTCGCGCCCTGATGTGGACAACGGCTGCGTTCGAGCGTTGAGCCATGCAAGCGCGTCGCCCGCGAGCAGCGGCTCCAATCGCGCGCGCACCACTGCGTGATACTCGTCCAGCCAGGCGATCTCATCTTCTCGCAGCATCGAAGCGTCGATGCATCGCGTGTCGATCGGGCAGAGGGTGAGTGTTTCGAACTTCAGCATCTCGCCGAATGCGCCGTGCTCGGGTGTGTCGCATGGCACATTCAGCACCAGGTTCTCGATGCGCACGCCCCATTGGTCAGCCCTGTAGAGGCCCGGCTCGTTCGACGTGATCATGCCCGGCTCCATCGCCATGTGCGGCTCGACCACGGCCTTTGAAATGGTCTGCGGGCCTTCATGCACGTTCATGAAGTAGCCCACGCCATGGCCCGTGCCATGCCCGTAGTCAAGCCCCGCCTGCCACAGCGGCAAGCGCGCCAGCGTGTCGAGCATGGGGCCGGGCGTGCCGCGCGGAAACACCGCGACCGACAGGCCGATCATTCCCTTGAGCACCAGTGTGTAGTCGCGCTGGTGTGCCGCCGTGATCTTGCCGATGGGCCACACGCGCGTGATATCGGTTGTGCCGCCGAGGTACTGCGCGCCGGAATCGATCAGCAAGAGGCCATCGCCGTCGAGCCACGAATACGACTCGGGTGTGGCGTGGTAGTGCGGCATGGCGCCGTTGCCGTTGAAGCCGGCAATGGTGTTGAACGAGCGGCCGACGAAGCCCGGGCGCTTGCTGCGTGCCTCGGTGATCCATTCGTCCACCGTGAGTTCTGACAGGCGTTCGCCGCGTGCCAGCGCGGCCTCGAAGCGTGCGTAGAACTCGCACATCGCGGCGCCGTCCTGCTCCATCGCCTCGCGCACGAATTGCGCTTGCGCGTCAGTCTTGCGGCTTTTGGCGAAGGTGCTCGGGTTGACGGCTTCGATCACGCGCACGGCCGCTGGCACTGCATCGCGCAGACCCGCCGTGATGCGGCGCGGGTCGACCAGCAGTACGGCCCCGCCTGCGATTGCGCCGAGTGCTCTCGGCGCCTGCTCGTAGGGCGCGATGCGCACGCCGTCGCTCGCCAGGGTAGCCTGCAGTGCTTCGCTGCATTTGCCTTGCGCGAGAAACAAGGTGGCTGCATCCGCGTCGACCAGCAGGTGCGCCACAAAGACCGGATTGAACGTCACATCGGCGCCGCGCAGGTTCAGCAGCCATGCAATGTCGTCGAGCGAAGAGATGAAGTGGTGCGTTGCGCCCGCCTGCTTCATTTCGTCTCGCACGTGGGCTAGCTTGTCTGCGCGCGCGACAGCGGCGTGCGGTGCGACATGTTCGTAGATGGGCTCGGTTGGCAAGCCAGGTCGGCCGGGCCACGCGAGTTCGAGCAGGTCTGAGTCGCCATTGACGACGATGCCCGCTGCCACCATGGCGCTGCGGATCTGTTGTGCAGCGGCCAGGCTGACAACCTGCGCATCAAACCCCAGCATCTCGCCCGCCTTGAGTTCCGCGGTGATCCAGTCGAGCACGGGCTTGAGCGCGCCCGTGCCTGTCTTGACGAGATCAACGCCGCTGCCCGCCAGTTCGCGCTCGGCCTGCGACCAGTAGCGGCTGTCAGCGAACAGCGCAGCGCGCCGGGCACCGACCACCAGCGTTCCCATCGATCCTGTGAAGCCGCTGAACCACTCGCGGCCACGCCAGCGCGCAGGCAGGTATTCGGACACATGCGGATCAGACGAGGGAACATAAAGCGCCTGCACGCCTGCACTGCTCATGGCAGTGCGCAGCTTGTCCAGGCGCGAACGGATGGGGGTGGTGGGTGCGTTCATGGCGTCATTTTGAATCACTGCCCTCGTGCGTGCACGGCAACGACCCATCCGCGCGACAAATTATATTGCGCACAATTTAATTTGACGCTATAATTCTACCTATGACGCGCAAGCCCGACACACGCAAGTTTGACGCACAACGGGCCCTGCTGCTGGACAACCAGCTCTGCTTTGCCCTGTATTCGGCATCGCTCGCCATGACCAAGCTCTACAAGCCCCTTCTGGATGAGCTGGGCCTGACTTATCCGCAATACCTGGCGATGCTGGTGTTGTGGGAAGAAGATGGCCTGATGGTCTCGGCGCTCGGCCAGCGCCTGTCGCTCGACTCAGGCACGCTCACGCCGCTGCTCAAGCGCCTGGAGGCTGCCGGCCTTATTGCCCGCATCCGTGATGTTGAAGATGAGCGGCGCGTGCATATCTCGCTCACGGCCGCAGGCCGCAAGCTCAAAAGCCGCGCTCAAAAAATTCCGGGCTGCATCCTCGATGCGGCCCAGTGCTCGATTCCGGAACTGGTGCAACTCACACGCCAGGTCCAGGAACTGCGCGACAGGCTGATGGCCTGAGCCGCGAACCGCTTGCCTTTTTTTATCCACTGACGAAACCCGAAGGAATCACCATGACCACGCTCGAAAAAGTGCTGTACACCGCCAAGGCCCACACCACCGGCGGCCGCGATGGCCAATCGAAGACGGACGACGGCCGCCTCGACATCAAGCTCTCGCCCCCTGGCCAGCCGGGCACGGGCACCAATCCCGAGCAGCTGTTTGCAGCCGGCTACTCCGCGTGCTTCATCGGTGCGATGAAGGCGGTTGCGGGCAAGATGAAGGTCACGCTGCCGGCTGACCTGGCTATCGACGCTGAAGTTGACCTTGGCCCCATCCCCGGTGCCTACGGAATTGCTGCGCGCCTGAACGTCAGCCTGCCGGGCATGGACCGCGCCGCGGCCCAGTCGCTGCTCGACGCAGCGCACCAGGTGTGCCCGTACTCGAACGCCACGCGCGGCAACGTGGACGTGCAGATCAATCTGGTCTGAGCGACTCAGACGAGGCTGGCTTCGCGCGCGTGCCTGCGACGAATGCCGGCCTCGCCATAGACCACTGTGTTGTGGCGATACTCCGTGGTGCCTTGAACGGCACCCGCCAGCAGGCGCAGGTTGCGCCACTGCTCACTGCCCACCGGATACATGTTGCTCGCCATCACGCACAAATCGACCGGCGCCCAGCCACCGACGCGCATGGCTGCGTGATGCGCAATGTTTTCCCGCACGCCGCTGCCCATGTGCAGGTTCTGCAGCAGCTGCGTGCAACCCCCACCGCTTTTCCAGCGAACCGAATAGCCACGCAAGAGCGCCAGTGCGTACAGCATGAACGGTGCCTGCACGTCGTCGAACACCTCGTTCAACAGTGAACTGTTGGACGTAGCGAGCCCGGAGGTGAAAACGGCGGTGAAGTCGTAGTTCTTTGGAAAGCCGAATGTGTTGATCAGCACATCCTGCAACAACACTTTCTCGGCCATGCTGGTGCCCGTGTACACAAGTGCCGCGCCTGTTGTGCGCTGGTAGTCAAAGCGGGCCAGCGCGTCTCCTGCGACCGGGTTGCCATCTTCGTCGAGCACTTCGAGTGCGGGCAGCACGCCCTTCATCACGCCATTGCCCATCGTGTCGCGAATGATCTGCGTCACTTCACGAAACAAAACCTGCAGGGTGAGCAGCACGATCGACCTGTAGGCATCGTCAGACGACGAGGAGACCAGGACTGCCGCGATGGCGGGCGCCGACCCCACCATTGCGCCGCCAGCTTTGAATCCTTCGCGATACTCCTGCAAACCCAGTCGATGCGCCAGAAGGTCGCCCGCCACCCAGCCTGCCCCAGCGCCGATACCAAGCCCCGCTATGCCCGCTACAGCGCCCAGGCTCGCAGCCGCTGCGTCATCGGCCGTCGCCATGTCCGTCGTGGCTGCGCGGCCAGCCAGCGCTGCCAGCAAGCCGACACCATGGCTGAACGGCACTTTCACGAACCCGTTGATCAGCCCCACGCCGAGGCAGTTGCAAAAACTCTGGCATTTGCTGATGCGGCGTGGCCTGTCGCCCTGCAGTTCTGGCATATCTTGCTGCTGAGCAGCCGCTGGTGTGGCGGGTAGCGCAACGGGCGCCGGATCGTGTTGTGGTGTTGGGCGCGCAAGATCTCGCAGCATGCGGCCTTGCTGCAATGCATTTGCCATGTTGTGCTTCTCCCTTGTCTCCAGGCTCTTTTTTTGGACTGGTACTTAGTAGTTACTCGAAAGTCGGTGAGCGTGCCCATGCACGGCCACACTGGCATCAGCACTTGTGCCCATTGCCTTCATCGAGTGAACGTGGTTTGCGATCACGCCAGGCGGTGCACATCCACTGCATTGCCGCTGGGCTCGTCGGGCGCGAGCGTCGGGTCCGCCCGCCAGCGCAAGGCAATGCCGGTCAGGCGCACGATGGAGTCGAAGGCGCTTTGGGCATCGACTCTGGACAGGGCGATGTGCTGGCGCATCACGACTTCGCCCGTGGCAGGATTCATGCCGAACACGGGCGCTGCATGGCCCAGCATCGTGTAGTTCGCCTCGGCCATCACCTGCAACGCGTCCAGCTCCATGCCTTGCGCAATCGAGCCGAAAGTCACTGCAACGAAGGCATCGTCACATGGCTCGTCGCCCAACGCGGGCAGTTGAAATACATCGACGACCACCTCTTGAATGACGAGGTGAAACGCGACGACGCCCGCGCCGTCAGGCTCAAGCTGTGGAGTGGCAATGCCGGCACAACGACAGAGCGCATGGGCGAACTGGGAGAAATCGGCAAACGGCAAAGCTACGACTCCTGAAGGTCCAATGGATGAGGACGCGAACCCTTTGATGAGGCCGGACTTGGTAACGGCCCCTGCGCACTAGTTCCACGGCGCATACTGACGTGTCGCCTATGCAGCCAATCCTTGTTGATGCGGCGAGACGTTTGGGCTACCTTGTCGGCATGACCACCACCACCTTGCATGTGCGCCAGAACGAGCTGGCCACCACCCGACTTGTGTCTCGCGATGACGCGCCGCTTGCCGCCGGGCAGATTCGCGTACGTGTCGATGCGTTCGCACTCACTGCAAACAACATCACCTACGCCGCGTTCGGCGATGCGATGAATTACTGGCGGTTTTTTCCGAGTGGCGAAGAAGGCTGGGGCATCGTTCCGGTGTGGGGCTTTGCCAGCGTCGTGCAGTCGCAGCATCCCGGCGTAGCGGTGGGCGAGCGACTCTACGGCTACTGGCCCATGTCAAACTTTGCCGTGCTGCAGCCAGACCGCCTCACACCCGCAGGTTTCAGCGATGCTGCGCCGCACCGCGCAGAGCTGCACGCCGTGTACAACAGCTATGTGCGCGCCGCGAGCGATCCGTTCTACACGGCCGACACAGAAGATGCGCAAGCGTTGCTGCGGCCGCTTTTCATCACGTCATGGCTGATCGACGACTTTTTTGCCGACAACGACTTCTTCGGTGCCACCACCGTGCTGCTGTCGAGCGCGTCGAGCAAGACGGCCTACGGCACGGCATTCCAGCTGAAGCAGCGCCCGGGCATCGAAGTCATTGGCCTCACGTCTGCATCGAACAAAGCGTTCTGCGAAAGCCTTGGCTGCTACACGCGCGTGCTGGCCTACGACGAGCTCGACCAGATCCCCGCTGACACGGCCTGCGTCTACACCGACTTCGCGGGCAACTCGGATCTGCGCCGCGCCATTCACACGCGTTTTGCAAACCTGAAGTACAGCTGCTCCATCGGCGGCACACACGTCGAACATCTCGGCGGCGCAAAAGACCTGCCCGGCCCACGTGCGGTGCTGTTTTTCGCGCCCGCGCAAATCAAGAAGCGCCAGACCGAATGGGGCGGCAACGAGCTGGGCAAACGGCTGGTCGCTGCGTGGCATGCGTTCAGCGCGAAGGTGAGCAACCCTGCAACGCCCTGGCTCGAGGTCAGGCGCCACCAGGGCGCTGAAGCCGTGGTCGAGGCTTACGCAACGGTGCTGGCCGGCAAGGGCGATCCACGCGTAGGGCACATCCTGTCGCTGCCCGGCTAGAGGGCGCGCAAGGCGTTGCAGGACGCGGCCCCACAATCGCAGCATGTCCCTGCACGCTTACGAATCTCTCACGCCCGACCTGGTTCTCGATGCGCTCGCCAGTGTGGGCCTGGAGGGCGACGGCCGCCTCATGGCGCTGAGCTCGTACGAAAACCGTGTCTACCAGGTGCGCCTGGGCGATGCGTACGAGGGCAACGACGACGTGGTGGCCAAGTTCTATCGCCCGGGGCGATGGAGCGAGGCGCAGATTCTGGAAGAGCATTCATTCGCGGCTGAGTTGATGGCTGGCGAAGTGCCGATGGTCGGCCCGCTCGTGCTAGGCGGCAAGACGCTGCATGAGTTCGGCGGCTTTTCATTCAGCGTGAGCCCGCGTCGCGGCGGGCGCGCGCCTGAACTCGACGACAACGAAGTGCTGGAGTGGATTGGCCGCTTTCTCGCGCGCATCCACATCATCGGTGCGTCAAAGCCATTCACGCACCGGCCCGCGCTGGACGTTTCGACGTTCGGCCACGAGCCACGCGACTGGCTGCTCACACAGAACGTGATTCCGCTGGACGTGCAGTCGGCCTGGGAGAAGCAGTGCAACGAGGCGCTTGCGATGATCGAAGACTCGCCGCTGGGCGACACGACGGACGGCGGCCTGAAGTTCATCCGCCTGCATGGCGACTGCCATCCGGGCAACATCCTGTGGGTGCCCGCGCAAGGCCCGCACTTTGTCGATCTCGACGATGCGCGCACAGGCCCCGCGGTGCAGGACATGTGGATGCTGCTGTCTGGCGACCGCGCGCAGCGGCAGGCAAAGCTGGGGCCGCTGGTCGATGGCTACGAGACGATGCGCGAGTTCAACCGCGAAGAGCTCGCGCTGATCGAGCCGCTGCGCACGCTGCGCCTGATTCACTACAGCGCGTGGCTCGCCCGCCGCTGGGCCGATCCGATCTTCCCGATCAACTTTCCGTGGTTCGGCAGCAGCGACTACTGGCAGGGCCAGGTGCAGATGCTCGAAGAGCAGGTCGAAGCCATGGCTGAGCCGCCGCTCGTGGTCTAGGGCCCGTTCACACGATGGATCAGTGGCAGCCCGCCGTGTTGAACCACCCCTCGGTATTGCCGAGGTTCACCAGGTTGCCATTGAAGTAGTAGTACACGCTCGAGTCACCCGAGTTGATCCCCAGATAGAAGTTGGTGGCCGGGTAGTAGCGCAAATAGAAACCCAGGTAGTCGAACGACTCCACGTGGGGGGCGAGTATTCCCGGCAGCGCCGCCTCGGCCCAGTTGAACAGGCAATCGCGCCGGTCGATGGCGGCGGTCACGGCCACGGCTTTGGTCATGCCCCATTCAGCAAAGTAGCCGTTCATGCCGGGGCGCGCTTGCAGCAGCACATTGCCCACACCAGCGCCCGAGAAGTTGAATGTCGGCGTGCCGGCCTCGCTTGTGTTCATCACCGAGACAGCCGTGGCGCCCGTGATCTTGATGTCGTCGAGATACCAGCCGACGCCGGCGTCCGATTGGTTGTAGTACGCGCCGACCGCCAGGCGCTGGTAGCGGAAGCGAATCCGCACGGTGCGGTCGGCATAACTGGCGAGCGAAAGCGTCTTCGTGCTGAAACTGGTCTCGCCGGGCTGGTCCGTGCCGGCCTGCGAGTAAATGGGAACCCAGGCGTGCCCATCGTCGGTCGAGATTTCCACCAGCGCCACTTGCGCAGGCGTTGCGACGCCCAGGCGGCTCTTGAATTCCAGCTGCGTCGTGGGCGTCACGCCCAACATCGTGTTGAGCACCAGGCTCTGGTCGACGCCCGGCGCATGCGTGAGGTGGAACGATGCGCCGCCTTGCGCCTTCACATCCGTCGCCACGACGCTGTAGCCAGGGTTGACCGGCGCGGCGAAGTTGCCGGCGCCGCTTTCAGCGCCGTCGTTGAGCGTGTAGGGGTCGGACTGCAGCCAGCGCCATTGATACGACGTGGCACCTGGCACGGCAGCGAATGAATAGGCCGTGTCTTTCGCAGCGGGGATCGACGCTGCGCCCGAAATGGTGATCGGCCCGTCGCCCGTGCCTGCGACATCCGGGTCGAACACGATCACGTCGTAACTCGTGGGTGCCACACCCACGATGTTCGAGATGGTGACGTGGTACGTGGTGTCGCCCGCAGGCTTGTCCCAGGTGGCGCCGTCGGCCATGCACTTCGGGCGCCACACCACCGAGTTCTCGCCAAAGCCGTTCTGCACGGTTTCCTTGCAGGTGGAGATCGGGATGCCGTTCTCCGTCATCGTGATGGTGGCGTTCGTGAAGGTGCCCAGCGGATGCGAGAACGACCAGCGCGCATACGTGGTGGTGTAGGGCGAGTAGCCCTTGGCGGGCCAGGCGACGTAGGTGTCGCGCACCGCAGGGCGAGCATCGAAGAAATGGCTGTCCTGGATCCAGATTGCGTTGGTCTGCGGCGAGCCCGTGATGTCGCCCGTGCCCATCAACCTGGTTTGCGGATAGAGCAGCCAGCGCCGGTGACCCGCGACGTTGTTGCTGGGCCCCGAGTCATTGATGTAGTTGGTGATGCTCTCGACGCCCGACGAGCCGAACGCCAGGTTCGACTTACCCGCCGCTTCAGCGACAGTGGCGTTAAAGCAGAGTCCAGAGGTGGGGGTGTGGGTGAGCGTGTTGTTCGCCGACATGAACAACGCAGCCTGCTGCGCCTTGGCACTGAGCGTCGGATCGAATTGCACCGTGGCGGGCACACCCGCCATGGCGCGGAACCAGTTCACGCGGCGCAACACGGCAGCCTTGTACTCAGAGGAAGTTTCCCCGGCAACGCAGCCTGCGACGTTGCCCGTCCAGCCGCTGTCAAAGCCTTCGCTGGAAGCAAAGACCGTCTTGTAGAAAAGCCTGACCTGTTCGCGGTTTTGCGGGTTGACCGAATAGCCGAAGTCGGCACCTGTGGCCAGCGGGCCGCGCGTCGCAGTGCTCGCCTGGGGCAGGCCCTGCAGCGACGCGGCCGTGGCAGGCGCCGAGGGCGCTGTCGGCCCGGTGCGCTGCACGGAGGCTTGCGGCTGGAGCCCGGCACCGGCAGGCGCATCGCCGCCGCCGCAACCCGCCAACGAAATTGCCGCGAGCGACGCCGCGGCAACCAGTTTGAATGTATGCATCGAAAGCCCTTCCAAGCCAGGCGCAAGCCGGACTGCTGAGTCCGGCGGACGGGCCATTTTGCGTCAGGCGCACGCCTGACGGAAGAGCGTTTTAACGGGCGCGGGTACTACCGCACACGATTTTCGATGGTGCCGATACCGGCGATTTCCATACGGACCGTGTCGCCCGGCCGCAGGTACTTCGGCGGCTTGAACCCGATGCCGACACCCACAGGCGTTCCCGTCGCGATGACGTCGCCGGGGTACAGCGTGATGCCTGCAGAGATCGTCTGCACCAAGGTTGGGATATCGAAGATGAAGTCTTTCGTCGATGCGTCCTGGCGCAGCTCGCCATTGACCCAGCACTTGACCTGTGTGTTCGCGCCGTCGCACTCGTCGGCGCTCACGACCCATGGGCCTATCGGGCAGAACGTGTCGAATGATTTGCCCAGGTGCCATTGCTGGTGCCGCGATTGCCAGTCGCGCGCCGTCACATCGTTCACGATGGTGTAGCCCCACACATGGCTCATCGCGTCTGCGGCCTTGATCCCCTTGCCGCCACGCCCGATCACCACGGCCAGCTCGGCCTCGTAGTCGATTGCGTCCGAGACGCCTTGCGGCATCACGATGTCGTCGAACGGGCCCACAACGCACTCAGGCACCTTGGTGAAGATGATCGGATGCGCGGGAATGTCGCCGCCCGACTTCGCGCTGGAATCAAAGCCGCTGCCTGCGAATTCGCGTGCATGCGCGTAGTAGTTTTTGCCCACGCAAAAAATGTTGCGGCGCGGGCGGGGGAATGGGGCCGTGAGCTGCACATCGGCGATGGCGACTGCGTCACCCGCTGCAGCAAGCTGTTCGCCGCGCACGAGCGCCTCAATCAGCGGCAAGGCGCCGAGCGCTGGATCAGCCCCCGGCAACTGGATGGGCTGCACCGACTGCGAGTCGGCCGAGACAAGGCCGGCAAAGGCGCGGCCACCATGGATATACGCTGCAATCCTCATGGGGAAAACTCTCTGGCTTGGGTGAAAGGCAATGTAGCATGCTAACCATCCACAGGAGAGTCTCCATGGATAGCCACCTCAATCGCCGCCTCGCCCTGGCCGCCGCCCTTTCGGTGGCACTGCCGCTGAGCGCACTGCCGCTCGCAGCGCAGGCCCAGACCGCTTCTGCCGCCTATCCCACGAAGTCGATCACCATGGTCGTGCCCTTTCCGCCGGGCGGCCTCGCTGACCTGGTTGCCCGCCCTGTGGCCGAAGCCATGTCGCGCGACCTCGGCCAGCCCGTGGTGATCGAGAACAAGGGCGGCGCGGGCGGCGGCATTGGCATGGCGCAAGTTGCCAAGGCAACGGCCGATGGCTACACGATCCTGATGGCGCTGTCGTCGTACAGCGTGATCCCCGAGGCCGACACGATCCTGGGCCGCGCGCAGATGTACAGCTTTGCTTCGCTGCGGCCGATCGCACGGTTCACGGCCGACCCCACGGTGCTCGCCGTGCGCGCCGAATCGCCGTGGAAGAGCGTCAAGGACTTTGTGGACGACGCGAAGAAGCGCCCCGGCGCGATCAACTACGGCTCGTCGGGCAACTACGGAACCATGCATGTGCCGATGGAAATCCTCGCGCAGAACGCCGGCATCAAGATGACGCACGTGCCGTTCACCGGCGCAGGGCCGGCGGTCGTTGCGCTGCTTGGCGGCCAGATCGATGCCGTGTCGTCAGGGCCAGCGACGGTGCTGCAGCACGTGAAGGCCGGCAAGCTGCGCGTGCTCGCGCATTGGGGCAGCGCGAAGCTCGACGCGCTGCCCGATGTGCCGTCGCTCAAGGACGCAGGCTTCAACGCTGAATATGCGCAGTGGTCGGGGCTGTTCATTCCTGCTGCAACGCCAGAGCCTGTTGCGCAGCGGTTGCGTGCTGCAGCGCGCGTTGCCGCCAATGACGACAAAGTCAAGCAGGTGATCCTCAACGCCGGCAGCCCGGTGCTCTACCAGGACACGCCCGACTTTGAAAAGTATGTGCAAGGCGATGTGCGCCGCATGTCCGATGTGGTGAAGAAAATCGGGAAGGTCGAGTGATGAACATGTCGATTCGCCTTTGGTCCGCGGCGCTAGCGCTGCTGTGCGCGTGCGCATCGCATGCACAGACGCAGGCACAGGCTCAGACGCAGCCACCAGCACAGGCGTGGCCCGCGCGTGCGGTTCGCATCGTGGTCCCCTTCGCTGCTGGCGGGCCAGCCGACAACTACGCGCGGTTCATCGCGCAGCGGCTGCAGGAGTCGCTCGGCCAGTCGTTCGTGATCGACAACAAGCCGGGCGGCGGCTCGGTGCTCGGCACGGACATCGTGGCGAAGTCGCCCGCTGACGGCTACACGCTGCTCTTGATGTCGAACACGCACACGGTGAATGAAACACTGATGGCCGCCAAGCCGTTCGTGCTGATGCGCGACTTCGTGGGCATCGCGCCGATCAACTATTCCGACCTGGTGCTGGTCGCCCACCCTTCGGTGCCCGCGAACAACCTCAAGGATCTGCTGCGCCTGGCGAAGGAGCGGCCGGGCAAGCTGAACTACGCGTCGTCCGGCCCGGGCACGCCGTATCACATGGCCGGCGAGCTCTTCAAGAGCATGGCCGGTGTGTACCTCGTCCACATTCCGTATCGCGGCAGCTCCGGCGCGCGCACCGACGTGATGGGTGGGCAGGTTGACTTGATGTTCGATGCCGTCACCACGATGGCTGAGGTGGTGCGTGCAGGCAAGGTCAAAGCCATTGCCACGACAGGCCTGCAGCGCTCCAACGTGCTGCCCGATGTGCCCACCGTGCACGAGTCGGGCGTGCCGAATTACGAAGCCACGATCTGGCTCGGACTGATGGCACCCAAAGGCACGCCGCCGGCCATCGTTGCGAGGTTGAATGAAGCCGTGTCGAAGATCGCGAGCCAGCCCGACGTGAAGCAGCAGTGGGGCAAGCAGGGCGCGACGCCCATGGTGATGTCGCCCACTGTGTTCGAGAAATACCTGCAGGACGACATCGCGAAGTGGTCGCGCGTGATCAAGACGGCCAACATCAAGGCGGAGTGAAGTGGTTCAACGCATCAGGCTTTTGAGTGGTGGCGCAGCGCAAGGGTTGGTGGGGCAGTTGCAGCAGCGCTTGCTGCACGAAGCCGGGGTTGTTGTCGAGGGCACGTTCAACGCGGTGGGTGCGATGCGCGACAAGCTGCTCGCAGGCGAGCCGTGCGACGCGCTGATCCTCACGCAGCAACTGATAGCCCAGCTCGTCGCCGACGGTCATGTGGTTGCCGGCAGTGATGTGGCTGTGGGAGTTGTGCGCACGGGTGTTGCCGTCAAGGCGGGTGCGCGCGTGCCGGATGTGTCGGGCCCTGAGGCACTGCGCGCTGCACTGCTCGCGGCTGACGGCATCTACTTTCCCGACCCGTTGAAGGCGACTGCGGGGATTCACTTCATGAAGGTGCTGCGCACGCTCGGCATCGCCGACGAGCTGGGCCCGCGTCTGCGCGCGTTCCCGAATGGCGCGACAGCGATGCGCGAGATGGCCGGAGCGGCTGAGGCAGGCGTGATCGGCTGCACGCAGGTCACGGAAATCCTCTACACGCCAGGCGTGCAACTGGCCGATGTGCTGCCGAAGGAATTCGAGCTGGCGACGGTTTACACCGCCGGTGTCTGCTCGAAGGCGCAGCAACCGCAAGCAGCGGCTGCATTCATCGCGATGCTCGCGGGCGTCGAGGCGAAGGCCGTGCGCGAAGCGGGCGGCTTCGAGGCCTGAGCACTGGGCCCTAGCAGCCTGCGCGCACGCCGAAGCGGCGCAGGATGATCTCCAGCGGGCACCACTTGGTGAGCGAGCTTTGCAGCAGGTTGGCACCGACGAATGCCGTGAACGCGAGCCACCACTGGCTCACGAACAACGGGCTGCCCGGCACACCCAGCAACAGCGAAACGAGGATGAACGTGCCCGCGAACAGGCGAACGATTTGCCATGAGGTCATGAAGAAGCTCCTTGGGTAGTTAACGTGGTGCGGCTGCGCGCCTGGCGGCTCGCAGCTGCGAAATACAGCAACGGAATCACCACGAGCGTGAGCAGCGTGCTCACCATGATTCCGAAGATGAGCGAGATGGCGAGCCCGCCGAAAATCGGGTCGTCCAGGATGAACAGCGCACCCAGCATGGCCGCCAGTGCCGTGAGCAAGATCGGTTGCGCGCGCGTTGCGGCTGATGCCACCACGGCTTCTTTCAGCGCCATGCCCTGCGCCTGCTTCAGGTGGATGAAGTCCACCAGCAGGATCGAGTTGCGCACGATGATGCCGGCCAGCGCGATCATGCCGATCATGCTCGTCGCCGTGAACTGAGCGCCGAACAAAGCATGGCCCGGCATCACGCCAATGATCGTCAGCGGAATGGGCGCCATGATGATCAGCGGCACGAGGTAAGAGCCGAACTGAGCGACGACCAGCAGGTAAATCAGCACCAGGCCGACGGCATAGGCCGCCCCCATGTCGCGGAAGGTTTCGTACGTGACTTGCCACTCGCCATCCCACTTCAGCGCGTATTCACGATACGCGTCTGCAGGTTGAGCGATGAAGTATTCCTGCAGCGTACCGCCGCCTGGCACTGCCAACGACTTGAGTTCGCTTCGCATGCGGAACATGCCGTAGAGCGGGCTGTCGAGCTGGCCGGCCATGTCGCCCGTCACGTAGTTCACGGCCAGCAAGTCCTTGTGGTGCACAGGCTGCTCGCGCAGCGTGTCGCTCACCGTCACCAGCTCGCGAATCGGAACCACTTGCCCGGCAGAGCCGCGCACGCCGAGTTGCAACAGTGCGTCGATATCGCCTTGCGCTTGCGCGGGCAGTTGCAGGACAGCCGCAGCCGGGTACTTGCTCTCGTCGCGCAGGAACGCCGCTTCGTCCCCCGCGAGGCCCACGCGCAAGGTGGAGACCACCGCCTGCTGCGACACGCCCAGCGCAGCGGCCTTGCGCCTGTCCACCAGCAATAGCTTGCGCGGCGCGAGTGCGATGCTGCTGTCGTCCACATCGACGACACCTGGTGTGCGCTCGAAGATCGCGCGCACGTCTTTCGCGACGGCGCGGCGCCCCTCGGCTGTGGGGCCATACACCTCCGCGACGATAGGCGCGAGCACGGGCGGGCCGGGTGGCACTTCCACCAGCTTGACGTTCGCGCCCAGGCGCAGGCCGATGGCCTGCAACTGCGGCCGCAGGCGCATCACGATCGCGTGGCTTTGCTCGTGGCGCATCGATTTGTCGGCGAGGTTGACTTGCAGGTCGCCCACCTCGCCGCCTGCGCGCAGGTAGTACTGCCGCAGCAGCCCATTGAAGTTGATGGGCGCTGCCAGGCCCGCATACGCTTCATAGTCCACCACCTCAGGCTGCTGCGCGAGGAACGCGCCCAGTTCGCGCAGCACACCGGCTGTCTTTTCAAGTGGCGTGCCGGCAGGCATATCAACCACCACCTGGAATTCCGACTTGTTGTCGAACGGCAGCATCTTGAGCACCACCAGCCCGAGCGCGGGCAATGCGACGGATACGGCGATCGACACGCCGATCGCAAAAGCAAGCCACCTGCGATTGCGCGAGCCGCGCGTGTCATCCAGCAAAGGCGTGTACACACGCGCTGCCACGCGCTCGATCCACTGCGCCACTCGCGCGGGCGGATGCGCAGTGCCGGTGGAAGGCTTCATCCACAGGCGAGCCAGCCATGGCGTGACGGTAAAGGCCACGATGAGCGAGAGCAACATGCCCATGCTCGCATTGATCGGGATCGGGCTCATGTAAGGCCCCATCAGCCCCGAGACGAAAGCCATTGGCAGTAGCGCAGCGATGACGGTGAGCGTCGCGAGAATCGTCGGGCCGCCGACCTCATCGACAGCGCCGGGGATCAACTGCGCGAGCGATCGCTCAGGGTGAAGCGCCTGGTGCCGGTGGATGTTCTCGACCACGACGATGGCGTCGTCCACCAGCACGCCAATCGAGAAGATCAGCGCGAAGAGCGACACACGGTTGAGCGTGAAGCCCCAGGCCCACGAAGCAAACAACGTCACCGTGAGCGTGAGCACCACGGCGGCGCCAACGATGGCGGCCTCGCGGCGGCCCAGTGCCACGAACACGAGCGCGACAACACAGGCGGTGGCGAACAGCAGCTTTTCGATGAGCTTCATCGCCTTGTCGTTGGCTGTTTTGCCGTAGTTGCGCGTCTGCGCTACGTCAACGGCCTTCGGGATGAGCGTGTTGCGCAGCTGGTCGGTGCGACGCACGACGGCGTCTGCGACATCGATCGCGTTCTCGCCGGGCTTCTTGGTGACTTGCACCGTGACTGCGGGAAACTCCGCGCGCTCTTTGGCGACGCCATGCCACACGTAATGCGTTGCAGGCGGTGCGCCATCGCGGATCGTCGCGACTTCACGCAGGTCCACAGGCCGGCCATTGCGCACGGCGACGACGAGGTCGCCCAGGTCGCGCGCGTCGCGAAGATAGGGGCCCGCTTCGAGTGCAATCGCGCGGTTGCCTGCCAGCAGGTCACCCAGCGGAAGGCCGAGGTTGGCGGATTGCAGCGCCTGCCGCATTTCCGCGACCGTCACGCCCGAGCCGGCCATGCGCTGCGGGTCGAGCTCGACGATCACGGCCCTGCCCGGCCCGCCGAGCGTCGTCACTTCGCGTGTGCCCGCCACGCGCTTGAGGTCTGCCTCCAGGCTATGGGCAACCGTCTCGAGTTCACGCGGGCCGATGGCAGCGTCGCGCGAGAAGAGGGTCAAGGTCACGATGGGGACATCGTCGATGCCCTTGGGCTTGATGATCGGCTGGCCCACGCCCAAGCCGGCGGGCAACCAGTCAGCATGCGAATTCACGGTGTCGTACAGCCGCACCAGCGCCTCGGTGCGCGGCACGCCGACCTTGTACTGCACTGTCACGACAGCCACGCCCGGGCGCGAAACGGACATGACGTGTTCAATACCGGCGATCTGCGCGAGCACTTGTTCGGCGGGACCCGCCACCATCTGCTCCACATCGCGAACCGACGCACCAGGAAACGGGATGATGACATTGGCCATCGTCACGTTGATCTGCGGCTCTTCCTCACGCGGCGTGACGATCACGGCGAACACGCCGAGCAGCAACGCCACCAGCGCGAGCAAGGGCGTGATTTGCGCATGCAGGAAGAACGCTGCGATGCGGCCGGAGACACCGAGGCGTGGGCTGGGGCGCATCTGGGATGTTGTGGGGGTTGTCATGGGCGCTGAGGCGTGTGTGCTGTGAGGTCAGTGCGTGCTTGCGAGCTCAACGTCGCTGGGCCGCTGCCTGCGGATCGAGCGCGACCCGCTCGCCCGCAGAAATACCTGCCAGCACCTCAGTGCGCTCACCCTCCGCGCGGCCCACGCGCACCTGCCGCAGCAGCGCGCGCCCGCCTTCGCCAACGACATACACGGCGGTGAGCTCGCCCTGGCGCCACAGCGCTTGTGAAGGAATGAACAAGCGTGCTGGCGCGCCTTCGACGGTGAGCGGCATCCAGATGCGCGCGAACATGCCGGGCCGCACGGCGCTTCCCGCCGGCAGGTCGAGCCGCACTTCGAGCGTGTGGCTGGCCGGATCGACAGCCGGGAGCACCTGCACGTTCAACGGGACGACCCGCGCCGGCTGCGCGCCGCGGATTTCCACCTGGGGCAACTGGCCGGGTGCAAGCGCCGCCGCTGCTGATTCGGGCACTGCCGCACTCACGCGCAGCGCACGCGGGTCATAGACGGTCATCAGCGCGCGACCGGGCATCGCCATGTCGCCCACCACTGCCGCCACCTCGGCAACCACGCCGTCGTACGGAGCGCGCAGCACGTGGAAGTCGGTCTGCGTGTTGGCGGCACCAGCGGAAGCGAGCTGTGAGGCCGCGCCTGCGACTGTTGATTTGTATTGCGCTTCCGCCCGGTCGAGCGCGGCCTGGCTGATGAAGTTCTGCTTGAACAGCGCCCTCTGCCGCTCCAGTTCGCGCGTGGCCACTTCCTGCTCGGCGCGTGCGGCGCCGACTTGCGCGGTGGCAGCGGCCGCGGTCTGCTGGGCAGCGCGTGCATCAATGCGCAGCAGCACCTGGCCTGCACGCACCGTATCGCCTGCCTTGACTTCGATGGCGACGACGGCACCGGACACCTGCGCCGCAACGCTGGTCTGGCGCACGGCCTGCACGAGGCCATCGAATGCAGCAGTTTGCGATCCGCCTGCCGCCGTGGCAATCGCAACTTGCAAGGCGGGCAGATCCTGCGCCGCCGAGCCGGTCTGCGCGACAGGAGCCGTTGAGGGCGCGAACGCACGTATCGCCAGAAGTACAGCACCGACGAGCACGACGCCAGCCACGGCCCACGCGGCAACGGGCCGCCGCGCAACCACGCGAGGGCGGGAATCAATAGACGGTTGGGTCGGCAGTGCAGTCGTCATTTCTGTCATGGGTGACTTTGTTGGACCATTGATCTATTATTCAATTACATAGTTAAATAGTCAAGCAACTACAATCTGACGACTCCGTGGAAGGCAAGGAAAGAAGCAATGGAAGGTCTCTCACCCGCGGCGATGGAGCAGGTGGCCGCGTATTTCCAGGCGCTGGCCGAGCCGACTCGCCTGCAAATCCTGAATCTGCTGCGCTCGGGCGAGCGCAATGTCGGCGAGATTGCGGCCGAGCTGGGGCACACGTCGGCCAATGTGTCGCGGCACCTGTCGGTGCTGACGCAGCGCGGCCTCGCGCAGCGCGAGGGCCGCGGCACGTCGGTGTACTACCGCATTGCTGACCCCGGCGTGTTCGCGCTATGCGACCTGGTATGCGGCTCGATCGCGCGCCAGCACGAATCGGCGGCGCGCGAGAGCCAGGTTTTCATTGCCAGCGCGAAGCGCGCCACGCGCACGGCGCGGCGCGCAGCGAAGTAGTCGCCCTGCGCTGGGCTGCGCACGTGGCGCAGCTTCTGCCGGTCGTCAGGCCAGCAGCGCGTTCACCCGCTTGACGTAGGCAGCCGGGTCTTCCGGCAGGCCGCCCTCGGCCAGCAATGCCTGGTCGAACAGGATGTGCGCCAGGTCATCAAAGTGATCCGAGCTTTCCAGCTTCTTGACGAGCGGATGCTCGGCGTTCACTTCCAGCACGGGCTTCAAGTCCGGCACCTTCTGGCCGGCCTGCTTAAGCATGCGCGCAAGCTGCGTGCTCATGCCGCCGTCGCTGGCCACCAGGCAGGCGGGTGAATCAACCAGGCGTGACGTCACGCGCACGTCCTGCGCCTTGTCCTTCAAAGCCTCCTTCAGCTTGTCGAGCACGGGCTTGAAGACTTCGGCTGCTTCTTCGGCGGCCTTCTTCTCTGCTTCGTCCTGCAGGCTGCCCAGGTCCACCGCGCCCTTGGCGACCGACTGCATTGGCGTGCCGTCGAATTCCTGCAAGTGCGACAGCGCCCATTCATCGACGCGGTCAGCCATCAGCAGCACTTCAATGCCCTTCTTGCGGAACACTTCGAGCTGCGGGCTGCTCTTGGCGGCTGCGAGTGTTTCGGCGGTGATGTAGTAGATGGCCTCCTGGCCTTCCTTCATGCGTGCCTTGTAGTCGGCCAGGGACACCGTGGGTGCATCGGTGGTTGTGGACGAGAAGCGCAGCAGCTTGCACAGGCGCTCCTGGTTCGCAAAGTCTTCGCCCAGGCCTTCCTTGAGCACCGCGCCGAATTCAGCGTAGAACTTGGCGTACTTGCCCTTGTCTTCTTCGCTGGCGCTCTCGTCCTTCTCGAGTTTCGCGAGGTCTTCGAGCATCGACAGCACACGCTTGGTGCTGCCATCACGGATCGCCTTCACGTCGCGGCTTTCCTGCAGCAGCTCGCGGCTGACGTTGAGCGGAAGGTCGGCCGAGTCGATCACGCCTTTGACGAAACGCAGGTACACAGGCAGCAGCGCTTCGGCGTCGTCCATGATGAAGACGCGCTTGACGTACAGGCGCACGCCAGCGGCCTTGTCACGGTTCCACAAGTCGAACGGTGCCCGCGAAGGGATGTAGAGCAGCTGCACGTATTCGGTCGAGCCTTCGACGCGGTTGTGCGACCACGCCAGCGGCGGCTCGCTGTCGTGCGAGATCTGCTTGTAGAACTCCTGGTATTGCTCGGGCGTGATGTCTTTCTTGGCGCGCGACCAGAGCGCGCTCGCCTGGTTGACGGTTTCCCACTCATCGGTGAGCACCATCTCACCGCCCTTGTTGTCTTCGCCTTCCTTCCACTCTTCCTTGCGCATGAGGATGGGCAGCGAGATGTGGTCGGAATACTTGGCGACGATCGCCTTGAGCTTCCAGGTTGAAAGGTAGTCGAGCGCGTCGTCGCGCAGGTGCAGCGTGACGCTGGTGCCGCGCTGCTCGCGGGTGATGGTCTCTACCTCAAAGTCACCGGCGCCGCCGCTGACCCAGCGCACGCCGTCTTCTGGCGCAGCGCCGGCACGGCGCGACTCCACGGTGATCTTGTCGGCGACGATAAAGCCTGAATAAAAGCCCACGCCGAACTGGCCGATCAACTGCGCGTCTGCCTTCTGGTCGCCCGAGAGCTTGCCCATGAATTCGCGCGTGCCGCTCTTGGCAATCGTGCCGAGGTTGTCAATGGCTTCCTGCTGCGACAGGCCGATGCCGTTGTCGGCAATGGTGAGTGTCTTGGCCGCCTTGTCGAACGACACCCGCACTTCGAGGCTGGGTGCAGACTCATAAAGCGCGTTGTTGTCCAGCGCTTCGAAGCGAAGCTTGTCGCAGGCGTCCGACGCATTGGAGATCAGTTCGCGCAGGAAGATCTCCTTGTTGGAATACAGGGAGTGCGTGACCAGGTGAAGGAGCTGCGCCACCTCGGCCTGGAACGAGAGGGTTTGTTTTTGGCTCATGGATTAGTTGCAATCGTGACAAATTGGACGGGCCGCCGATTTTGACGGGCCCTGCACCGGCGAAGGAAGAGCACACCGGCAAGCCGCTGGTTACAGTAGCCGCCGGAACTTCCTCACCAGCCTGGATTTTCGTCCAAAACGCAGCAGGACTTCCTGCAGACACCACGCACTCATCATGAACATCGACCTGCTGCCACTGAGCGCCTTGGCCCTTGAAACCTGGGGCACGCATGTTGCCGGCTGCGACGCCGTCCACACGTTGACGCTGCAGCATGGTCAAAACCCGGTCGTTCCTGTCGACGAAGAAATGGCCGGCATCGCCATCGCGGGGCGCGCTGCTCATCCATACCCCGCCCAGTTGCATGTCACGGTTGACTTTGCCAGCCGCGAGGCCATCACCGTCACGTTCTGACCGGTCAAGCTGCCAAACAAAAAGCGCCCCACGGGGCGCTTTTTGTTTGGCAGGCGGCGACAGGCGCCGCATGACTTCTTACAGGCCGCCGGCTTCGCCGTAGCCGATCTGGCCCAGGCGAACAGCTTCGATGGCTTGTGCGCGCACCGTGCGGACTTCGGTGGAAGTCTTCATCGGCTCCATCACTTTGGAGGCAGCCGGAATGGTGCTGTGCGACTTCGCTTCGACGATGGCTTCTGCCTTCACTTCAGCGACGGGGCGCGTCGAGGTGAATTGCAGCGCGAATTGCGATGCATCTGCTTCGTCAGCGCGAACGCCGGCGGATGCGATGGCTGCGAATGCGGCGACGGCGAGGATGGCTTTGGAATTCATGATGGACCTTTCAGTGTGGACAAGTGAGTGAACTTCGGTTGTTGCGGGTGCTTTGTTTGTTCCTGCATCAACCGTGATGTCACTGTAGGTTTTGGCCTTTAGCTGGTCCTTAGGGGTTGCTTAGGTGTGAGTTAGCGCTTGTCTTTTCTTTGCGCTGCTGTTCGGGGTAGGCTGCGAACGGCGGGTGGCCGGCGGCCGCGGCACCGCCCTGAATAACAAGAGTGCGCAAGAACGAAGTCAGGCAGGCTCGACGCGCGCAACTAACCCACTGCGATCATCACGATTGCGCAACTCAATACGAAGGCCGCATCGTTGCGCCGCAGATGCAGCAATGGCCAAACCCAGGCCGCTGCCGCGCACGCTGCTACCCGGCACACGGAAGAAGCGATCAAACACGCGTGACAGCAAATCGGGCGGAATACCCGGGCCGGTGTCGATGACTTCAACGGCGGGCTTCGCACCATCGTTCACGACGCGCACATCCACCACACCGCCTTCAGGCGTGTATCGCAACGCGTTCTCGATGAGGTTGTCGAGCACGCTGCGCAAGTCCGCTGGGGAACACTTGAACGTCGGCGCCGGGCCCTCGCTGGGCACCAGCCCGAGATCGATATTGCGCTGGTCGGCCAGCGTGATGAGCGCATTCATGCTCTCGTGCAATTGCGCCTGCAAGTCGACCGTCCGGGCAGCTTCAACCAACGGCGCTTCCTGGCGCGACAGGCGCAGCAGCTGGTCGACAAGCCGCTGCGCACGAACGACACCTGCTTCGAGCTGCGAGAAACTTTCGCGGCACGAACCCGCCGGCAAGTCGTGCCGCACGTTCTCCAGCTGCAGCGCAACAGCGGTGATGGGGGTGCGCAACTCATGCGCTGCGTCCTGCACGAAGCGGCGCTGCGTCGCGAAAGCGTCGCGCAATCGCGTGAGCAAACTGTTGAACGACACGACCAGCGGACGAATCTCCGCGGGCACCCGGTCCAGCGGCAATTCGGTGATGTGATGCTCGTCCTGCAAGGCGGCCTGACGGCCGATGTCCTGCACGGCGCGCGACATCGACGCAGCCACGCCCCAGAGTGTGAGGATGGCCAGCGGCAGCAGGATCAGCACGGGCGCGATGGCCGCGCCAGCACGCTCGATCGCGAGCTTCGAGCGGAACGTGCCGCTCTGGAACACCTGCACGCGCCGCCCGGACACGCCGCTCGCATCCGTCGAGTACACACGCCAGGTGGTGTCGTTGGACACGACATCCTTCAGGCCCGCTTCCGGCTGCAAACCCGCCGTCAGCGGCGCATAGGAGTTCAAGCGCTGGCGGCCTTCCTTGTCCCACACCTGCACCACATACGCGCCGTAGTGATGGATGCGCTCAATCGTCGGCGACTTCGGCGCGACAGTGTCTTCCTGTGCGGCGATGGAATTGGCCAGCTGCATCATCTGCTCGTCCATGAACTCGCCGACCATGCGGTTGTAGCTCCAGTACGAGAACCCGGCAGACACAACGCCGACCAGCAGGAACAGCGGGATCAACCAGAGCATCAAGGCGCGCCGCAGCGAGCACATGCGCCCCGTCGGGAACACATGGAAGACCGGGTGGAAGCTCATTGCGGCTCCTCCTGTCGCGCCGCGATGGGCGTGCCCGCTGCTATGCGCCAGCCCAAGCCGCGCACGTTGCGGATCGTGTCGGCCCCCAGCTTGCGGCGCATGCCGTGGATCAATACGTCCACCGCGTTGCTGCTGACTTCTTCGCCCCAGCCGTAGATGCGGTTTTCGAGCTGCTCGCGCGAAAGGATGGCGCCGGGCCGCTCGAGCAAAGCATGCAAAAGCGCGAACTCGCGGGCTGACAATTGCGAGCGCTCGCCAACCACCACGACCTCACGGGTCGTGATGTCGAGCTGCACTTCATTGCTGCCAATCACCGAATGCGCCGCACCATCACGGCGGCGGATCACCGCGCGCATGCGGGCGAGCAATTCACGAAAGTCGTAGGGCTTGAGGATGTAGTCGTCGGCGCCGACATCCAGGCCATTGATGCGGTCGTCAATGCCGTCGCGCGCCGTGAGCACGAGCACCGGTGTGTGGTCGCCCATGCTGCGCGCCTTGCGCAGCACCTCGATGCCGTCGCGCTTGGGCAAACCCAAGTCGAGGAGCATGCACGCGTAGTCGCCATCAGCCAATGCGCTTTGGGCCAGCACGCCGTCCTTGACCCAGTCGACAGAAAAACCGTTCGAACCCAGGGCCTGCTTCAGGCTCTGGCCGATCATTTCGTCGTCTTCGACTAGTAGGACTCGCATAGTGGCTTTTGGCTTTCCGAAGCAATGATGCTTCTAGTGCAGGCGGTGGCCCGCGTTCCAGCGCCACTCGCGGATCAGCTCGCGCAACCGGGCCAGACCGGCCAGCAACGCGCCCGACGCGGCGAGCGCTGCGACAACGAGCACTGGCGTGAGGGTTGGCCCCCACACGAGCACCGCGCTGAACGAGGTGGCTATCAGGCTGGCAAGAGCGAAGAGGACGACGGCCATGCGAGAGTTGGTGCGGTGGGGGCGGGTGTACATGGGGCTTTCCTCAAAAAGGGAATACCCCGACTGTAGGGACGGACATTTAGGCCGGCATTAGTTCCAGCTGTCAAGGCGGCTCAGCGCGGCTGGGACTCGACTTCCCTGACCCACCTGTCCACCAGCCGCTTGCGCTCTGCCGCCCGGCCGTACTTCTCGAAGTCGTACTTGATGAGGCGCACGTCGTCCGTCTTGGGGATGCGCGGGTCAGGCGCGAACGTCTTGTTGGCGGGCGTCTGCAGGCTGTTGGCGCGCGCGCCGATCTGCTGGCCTTCCTTGCTCATCAGCCAGTCGTAATAGCGCCTGGCGCCTTCGCGGTTGCGCGAACCCTTGATCAGCGCAATGCCGCCGATTTCATAGCTGGTGCCTTCGCAGGGCGCCGCCGAGTAAACCGGGAATTTGTTGGTGATGCGCTCATTCTCGAAACCGAAAATGAAGCTCACGCCGATAGCGACCTCACCCTTGGCAACGCTGCGAGCCTGCGCCGTGCCGCTGCGCGTGTACTGCGTGACGTTCTTGTGCAGCTTCTTGAGGTAGTCGAACGCCTGGTCTTCGCCCATCAGCTGCACCAGCCCCGCCAGGATCGTGTAGGCCGTGCCGCTCGATGCAGGGTGCGAGGTTTCGATGTCGCCCTTGTAACGCGGATCGAGCAGGTCCTTCCAGCACTTCGGTGCGCGCAGCTTCTTCTTTTTCAGCAGGTCTTCATTCCAGCCGAAACCGATCGCGCTGGTATAGAAGCCGCCCACATAGTTCTGGCTCATCGCGTACTGGCGCACCGCCCATCCGTGCAGGTCATTCAGGTACTCGGGCCGGTACGGGTCGAGCAAGCCTGTTTCAGCCGCCTGGTAGAACGGGTCGCCCGTGCCACCCCACCAGATATCCGTCTTCGGGTTGGACGCCTCGGCGCGGATCTGCGCGAGTGCTTCGCCGGTGGCCTTGCGGGTTTGCAGAACCTTGATGCCCGTGGTGCGCGTGAACTCCTGCGCTGCAAGTTCGCACCACGCCTGGTCAGTGCTGCAGATCGCAGAGACCGTGCCGGTCTGCGCATGGGCCGTGCCCAGGGCCGCGAACAACGCGGCGATTGCAAGGGTTCTTTTCAGCATGACATCTCCTGTTCTCCAAGAAACCAGTTTTAGAAGGCCTCGTTGGCAGCCAGATAGCGCCACTGCCCCACCGGCAGCTGCCCCAGTAAAACGCGCCCGATGCGGATGCGCTTGAGGCCCACAACTTTCAGCCCCACCTGTTCGCACATGCGGCGGATCTGCCGCTTCTTGCCTTCGGTCAGCACGAATCGCAATTGCTCGGGGTTCTGCCAGTCGACCTGCGCGGGCTTGAGGGCTTGCCCGTCCAGGCTCAGGCCGTGCCTCAATCGCGCGAGTTGCGCGCGGGGGAAGGCCGCCTGCACATCTTTTTCAACAGTGCCGAAACTCACGCGAACCAGATATTCCTTTTCCATCTCGCTGTCTTCGCCGATCAGCCGGCGTGCCACACGGCCGTCCTGCGTGAGCACCAGCAGGCCGATCGAGTCGATGTCAAGCCGGCCGGCCGGCGCGAGGCCGCGCAACTGCGTTGGGGAGAAGCGGTGCTTGGAGCCATCGCCGCGCCAGTGATTGCGTGGCTGTATGAGCACGACGGCGGGCTCATGCCCGTCTTCGGCCTGCCCGCTGACGTAGCCCATGGGTTTGTTGATCAGGATCGTGACTTGCTGGTCCTGCTGTCCATGCGCCTCGCGGTGCACTTCAATGCGCGCGTCGGGGCCGACCTGCACGCCCATCACCGCGACTTCGCCGTTGACGCGCACCCAGCCGCGCGCAATCCAGTCATCGGCCTCGCGGCGCGAGCACATGCCGAGTTCGGCCATGCGCTTGTTCAGGCGGGTGGTGGTGGAAGCGGGAGATTCAGGCAAGATAAAAGCCGTTGGCAAATTCGTTGCGGCCATTGTGCCGCGTGGAGCCCGCCTATTCACACGACGGCGCCGCGCCTGTTGCTGGTCCTGACCGAGTTCCCGCCTGCAGTGGGCGGCATGCAGACGCATGCGCGGCACCTGGCTGCGCACCTGTCGCGGCGGGCCGACGCCGTCGAGGTGCTTACCTATCGCATCACAGACCCGCAGCTCGCCGCGCAGGCGCACGCCTTTGATTCGCAATGCGGCTATCCGGTGCATCGCGTGCTGTCGCGCCTGGGTTATTGGCACAACATGGCGCTGCTGCTTGAGCGCGTGCGCAGGTTCCGGCCCGATGCCATTTACGCGTCGACCGTGTTTTATGGGCTGCTTCGCACGCGAACGGATCTGCCGCTGGTGTGCCGCTCGGTCGGCAACGACGTGCTGCGCCCGTGGCTGGGATATCCGTACCGGGCTTTCAGCCGCCTGGTCGGCTCGCGCGCCGTTCAACACGGCCTGCGCTGGTGGCTGGAGCACGCACATCACCCGGATTGGGTCGACCGGCTCTTCCGCCGTGCGCGCGAGCAGCTCATGCGCGATGCCGCCGCCAGTCAATGCCGCATCCTGGCCAACAGCGACTTCACGGCGCAGCTGCTGCAGGGCATCGGTGTGGCACGCAGCCGGATCGACGTCGCGGCGGGCGGCGTGGATTGCGCCCGCTTCGAGCAGGCGGCGGGCGCGCGGCAGTTGGCGCGTCACAAGCTGGGGCTGCGTGAAGACGACGTCGTGCTGCTCACCGTATGCCGCCTGGTCGCCAAGAAGGGCGTGGAGATACTGCTTAAGGCGCTGGCGTTGTTGCGGCCGGAATTTCCGGCGCTGAAACTGGTGGTGGTGGGCGATGGCCGCAAGCGCAAGGCCTATATGGCGCGCGCGCTGAGCCTGGGCCTGGCGGATGTGGTCCGGTTTGCGGGGCGTGTGCCGCACGAGGACATTCCGCCGTTCTTCTGGGCCAGCGACCTGTTTGTCCTGGCCAGCTACGAGAGCCTGCATGCGGGGGGCGCGGCGCGCGACGTCGAAACGATGGGACGCGTGCTGTGCGAAGCGAACGCCGCCGGGCTGCCACTCGTTGCCACGGCCAGCGGCGGCACGCCCAGTGTCGTGCGCAGTGGCGAGAACGGCCTGCTCGTCGCGCCGGGTGACCCACGCGCCTTGGCAGACGCCATGGCGCGGGTGCTGCGCGACCCGCAACTGGCCGCGCAACTCAGGGCCGCAGGCCTGGAGCGCGCGCGCAGCGAATTCGACTGGTCTGCCGTGCTGCCGCGCCACGAGATGGCGATTGCGCGCGCCATTGCAGACAAGTCCGTGCAGGCCGCCTGAGTCAGGGCGCAGCAGGCCGCACGCCCACGCTCGATCGCAGCGCCTGCAAGTCGAGGATTCGCAGGCCGCCGTATTCGACGCGGATCATCTTCTGCGCTTCGAGCGAGGCCAGCGCCTCGTTCACCCGCTGGCGCGACAGCCCCACCAGGTAAGCCAGCTCCTGCTGCGTGATGCGCAACACATCGCCCACACCGGGAAAGAGCACCGGGTTGAACAGCGCTGCAAGGCTGCGCGCCACACGGATGTCGGGGTTGTTCATCCGGTCGATCTCGCGTGCCGCGATGAACTGCCCGAGCCGCTCGTTCAACTGGTTCATCACGAAGCGGTTGAAGCCGATGGAGTGATCGAGCAGCCAATGGAAGGTGTCCCCCGGCAAGCCCGCCACGACGCTCTTGCGCAGTGCCTGGATGTTGTAGCGATAGGTCTCGCGCTTGAGCACTGTGCCTTCACCAAACCAGCCGCCGGGCGGCAGGCCGCTGAACGTCACCGTCTGGCCCTGCTCGTTGTCGCTGCTCATCTTGAGCAGGCCCTCGATCACGCCAAACCAGTACGTGACCGGGCGGCCGATGCGGCACAGGTAGTCGCCAGGCAAGGCATTGCCGACTTGCACCTTGCTGATTGCCATCGCCCGCTCATGCTCGTTGAGCACGCTCATCCATGGGATGCCCGCGATTTCGTCAGTCGTCGGTGGGCGGCGGCGTTCGTGCAGCGAGGTGTCGACCATGGTGGCGAGCGGTTCCTTGGACGGGGAGGTCCCTACTAGGACCTTCCCTTAGATTGTCGTCGTAAAGACAACATGACGTCAAAGTCGGGTCTACATTCCCGTCCATCAGCCCTGACGACTGACCATAAGGACAACGAATGGAGACGACATTCCCGCGGCTGCTCTTGAAGCACGCGAGCGAGCGCCCCGCCGCAGCGGCGATGCGCGAGAAGGAATACGGCATCTGGCAATCGCACACCTGGCAGGCGATGGCCGAACTCGTGGCGAACATCGCATGCGGCTTGCACCAGGCTGGCCTGGCGCGCGGTGAACACATGGTGGTTGTCGGCGCCAACCGCCCGCGCCTGTATGCAACCATGCTGGCCGTGCAATCGCTCGGCGCGGTGCCGATTCCGCTCTACCAGGATGCAGTGGCAGCCGAATGCGTTTTCCCGATCAACAACGCCGACGTGCGCTTCGCCTTTGCCGAAGACCAGGAGCAGGTGGACAAGCTGCTCGAAGTGCGCGAGCAATGCCCGCAAATCAAGGCGATCTTCTTCGACGATCCGCGTGGCCTGCGCAAGTACAACGAGCCGGGCTTGCAATCGCTCGATGACCTGATCGAAAACGGCCGCGCATTTGCCAAACAGCATCCACAGTTCTTCCAGTCGGAAGTGGACTTGGCGAAGCCCGATGACGTGGCCGCCATGTTCTTCACATCGGGCACGACGGGCAACCCCAAGGGCGTGGTGCACACCCACCGCACGCTGCTCGACCGCGGCCTTGCAGGCGCGCAGTTCGACAAGCTCACGAACCACGAAGAAGTGCTGGCGTACCTGCCGCCCGCGTGGATCGGCCAGAACATCTTCAGCTATGCGCAGTGGCTCGCATGCGGCTACGTGGTGAACTGCCCCGAGTCGAGCACCACGGTGATGATCGACCTCAAAGAGATCGGCCCGACGTATTACTTCGCGCCGCCGCGCGTGTTCGAAGGCCTGCTCACCACGGTGATGATCCGCATGGAAGACGCGGGCTGGCTCAAGCGCAAGATGTTTTCGTCGTTCATGGATGTGGCCAAGCGCGTAGGGCCAGCGCTGATGGACAGGAAGCCTGTCGGCGCCGCCGATCGCCTGCTTTACGCGCTGGGCAACTTCTTCGTGTACGGACCGCTGCGCAACAACCTGGGCTTCTCACGCGTGCGTGTGGCGTACACCGCCGGTGAGGCCATCGGGCCTGACCTGTTCACGTTCTACCGCTCGATCGGCATCAACCTGAAGCAGCTGTACGGCTCAACGGAGACTGCCGTGTTCGTGTGCCTGCAGCCGGACGACCAGGCCCGCGCCGACACTGTGGGCGTGCCGATCAGCGGCGTCGAGATCAAGGTTGCCGACAGCGGCGAAATCCTCGTGCGCTCGCCGGGCCTGCTGAAGGAGTACTACAAGAACCCGACGGCAACGGCGGAAGTGCTCACCGCCGACGGCTGGTATCACACGAGCGACGCGGGCTTTCTGGATGCGCACGGCCACCTGAAGATCATCGACCGCGTCAAGGACGTGGGCCGCATCAAGGGCGGCGCGAACGACGGCGCGATGTTCGCGCCCAAGTATGTTGAGAACAAGCTGAAGTTCTTTCCGTACATCAAGGAAGTCGTGGCGTATGGCGACGGCCGAGAGAAGGTGTGCGTGATGATCAACATTGACTTCGAAGCTGTCGGCAACTGGGCCGAGCGCCGCAACCTGCCCTATGCGGGCTACACCGACCTGGCGCAAAAGCCCGAGGTGTACGAGCTGATCAAGGATTGCGTCGAGAAGGTGAACGCCGACCTCGCGCTCGACGAGCTGCTGGCCGGCTCGCAGATCAGCCGCTTTCTCGTGCTGCACAAGGAACTCGACGCGGACGACGGCGAACTCACCCGCACCAACAAAGTCCGCCGTGGCTACATCGCTGACAAATACCAGGTGCTGGTCGATGCGCTGTATGGCGGCCGGGCCGAGCAGTTCATCGAAACGCAGGTCAAGTTCGAAGACGGCCGCACGGGCAGCGTGAGCGCGACGCTGCGCATGGTCGACACCAAACTATTTCCGCCCGTGAAGGCTGCCGCATGAACATGATGTCTGAAGCTTCGCAACTCGCGGACGCACCGGCTGCATCAGGCACCGGGCGAAAGATCGGCGAGGTGATCCTCGATGTGCAGAACATCTCGCTCGCGTTCGGCGGCGTGAAGGCGCTCACCGATATTTCATTCAACGTCAAAGAGCACGAGATCCGCGCGATCATCGGCCCCAACGGTGCAGGCAAGAGCTCGATGCTCAACTGCATCAACGGCGTATACCAGCCGCAGCACGGCTCGATCACCTTCCGCGGCAAGACGTTCGACCACATGAACAGCCACGAGGTGGCCGTGATGGGTGTGGCGCGCACGTTCCAGAACCTTGCGCTCTTCAAGGGCATGAGCGTGCTCGACAACATCATGACCGGGCGCAACCTGCGCATCAAAAGCAACCTGTTCATGCAGGCGCTGCGCATCGGCCCGGCCGAGCGCGAAGAAATGCGCCACCGCGAATTCGTCGAACACATCATCGACTTCCTGGAAATCCAGCCGTATCGCAAGACGCCCGTCGGCCAACTGCCCTATGGCTTGCAAAAGCGCGTGGACCTCGGCCGCGCACTGGCGATGGAGCCGCAGGTGCTGCTGCTCGACGAGCCCATGGCCGGCATGAACGTCGAAGAAAAACAGGACATGTGCCGCTTCGTGCTCGACGTGAACGATGAGTTCGGCACGACGGTGGTGCTCATCGAACACGACATGGGCGTGGTGATGGACATCAGCGATCGCGTCGTGGTGCTCGACTACGGCAAGAAGATCGGCGATGGCACACCCGACGAAGTGCGCAACAACCCCGAAGTCATCAACGCCTACCTCGGCACCAGCCACTGAAGGCAAGCACATGGGATTTTTCCTCGAAACCCTTCTTGGCGGCCTGATGGCCGGCATGCTCTATTCGCTGGTGGCGCTCGGCTTCGTGCTGATCTTCAAGGCGTCGGGTGTCTTCAACTTTGCGCAGGGCGCCATGGTGCTCTTCGGCGCACTTGCAATGGCGCGCTTTGCCGAGTGGCTCGCGGGCTGGGGCGTGACCAATCAGATCGCGGCCAACGTGCTCGCTTTCATCATTGCCGGCGCGATCATGTTCGTGGTCGCGTGGGTGATCGAGATGCTGGTGCTGCGCCACCTCGTGAACCAGGAAGCGGCCACGCTGCTGATGGCAACGCTGGGCATCGCGTACTTCCTCGAAGGGCTGGGCCAGACGCTGTTTGGCAACAGCATCTACAAGATCGACATCGGCATGCCGAAAGACCCGGTGATCGCTTTCGAGAGCGTGTTCCAGGGCGGCATCCTGATCAACAAGGAAGACCTGATCGCGGCGCTCATCGCAGCGTCGCTCGTGGCGCTGCTCAGCCTGTTCTTCCAGAAGACGAACACGGGCCGCGCGCTGCGCGCTGTGGCCGATGACCACCAGGCCGCGCAGTCCATCGGCATTCCGCTGCAGCGCATCTGGGTGATCATCTGGTGCGTGGCCGGCGTCGTGGCGCTGGTGGCCGGAATGATCTGGGGCAGCAAGCTCGGCGTGCAGTTCTCGCTCTCGACCGTGGCGCTGCGCGCGCTGCCTGTCGTGATCCTGGGCGGCCTGACTTCCGTGCCCGGCGCCATCATCGGCGGGCTGATCATCGGCGTGGGTGAAAAGCTGTCGGAGGTGTACATCGGCCCGATGGTCGGCGGCGGCATCGAGATCTGGTTTGCCTATGTACTCGCGCTTGGGTTCCTGCTGGTACGCCCGCAGGGACTGTTCGGCGAAAAAATCATTGATCGCGTGTAGATCGGGAAACACTCAACATGATTTACCGCGAAAACGGCCAATTCAAAACCACGTACCGGGCTGACCAGCAGGTCTTCCCGATCCTGCAGGACCGCCTGTTCATCGGCCTGGTGCTTATCACTGCGTTCATCATCGTTCCGGCGATGGCAAGCGAGTACTGGTTCCGCGCGCTGCTGATCCCGTTCCTGATCATGGCGCTCGCTGCACTCGGCGTGAACATCCTCGTGGGCTACTGCGGCCAGATCTCGCTGGGCTCCGGCGCATTCATGGCTGTCGGCGCGTACGGCGCGTACAACTTCTTCGTGCGCGTGCCGAACATGCCGCTCGTGCCTGCGATCTTGCTGGGCGGCTTGTGCGCGACGGCATTCGGCATCCTGTTCGGGCTGCCGAGCTTGCGCGTCAAGGGCTTGTACCTGGCAGTGGCAACACTCGCTGCGCAGTTCTTCTCCGACTGGATGTTCCTGCGCGTGAAGTGGCTGGTGAACGACTCGCCTTCGGGTTCCGTGGGCGTGAACAACCTGCAGGTGTTCGGCATGCCGATCGACAGCGCCGTCAGCAAGTACTGGTTCTGCCTCGTGATGCTCGTCGTGATCGCGATGCTCGCCAAGAACCTCGTGCGCAGCGCCATCGGCCGCGAATGGATGGCGATCCGCGACATGGACGTTGCCGCTGCCGTCATCGGCATCCGGCCGATGTACGCCAAGCTCACTGCATTCGCCGTCAGCTCATTCATCGTTGGCGTCGCGGGTGCGCTGTGGGCCTTTGTTTACCTCGGCACGTGGGAGCCGGCTGCCTTCTCGGTGGACCTGTCGTTCCGGCTGCTCTTCATGGTGATCATCGGCGGGCTCGGCTCGATCATCGGCGCGTTTTATGGCGCTGCCTTCATCGTGCTGCTGCCCATCTTTTTGAACCAGGTGCTGCCCGCGCTGGCATCGCTGGTCGGCATCACGATTTCGACGGCGGGCCTGTCGCATGCCGAGCTGATGATCTTCGGCGCGCTGATCGTGTGGTTCCTCATTGTTGAGCCGCATGGCCTGGCCAAGCTGTGGGCCACGGGCAAGCAGAAGCTGCGGCTGTGGCCCTTCCCGCACTGAGATGAACACGTACTCGCAATCCCCAATGCGCACCGCACCGCTTTGCACTTCACTGACGTTCCGGGCTTCTTTCGCCCTGGTTTCTTTCGCTTCACCTCAAAGGAGACATTCATGATTCGACGCACCCTCCTCGCCTTGCTGGCAGGGGCGGCAGCACTGACCTCCGGCCTGGCATACGCCCAGGCCAAGGAGCAGTTCTTCCCGCTGCTGTCCTACCGTACCGGCCCCTACGCGCCTAACGGCACGCCGTGGGCCAACGGCAAGCAGGACTACATCAAGATGATCAACGCGCGCGACGGCGGCGTGAACGGCGTGAAGCTCACGTTCGAAGAGTGCGAGACCGGCTACGCCACCGACCGCGGCGTGGAATGCTACGAGCGCCTCAAGAGCCGCCCGGGCGTTGCCCTGTTCGATCCGCAAGCCACCGGCATCACGTTCGCGCTGACGGACAAAGTGCCCAACGACAAGATCCCGCTGATCACGCTGGGCTACGGCCTGTCGGTTGCGCAGGACGGCCAGGCATTCAAGTGGAACTTCCCGCTGATGGGCAGCTACTGGACGGGCGCTGACATCCTGATCCAGCACCTGGCCAAGAAGGAAGGCGGCTTCGACAAGCTCAAGGGCAAGAAGATCGCGCTGGTCTATCACGACTCGCCGTTCGGCAAAGAGCCGATCCCGCTGCTGCAGGAGCGCTCGAAGATGCACGGCTTCAACCTCGAGTTGATCCCTGTCACGGCGCCTGGCGTCGAGCAGAAGGCCGCCTGGCTGCAAGTGCGCCAGATGCGCCCTGACTTCGTGCTGCTGTGGGGCTGGGGCGTGATGAATTCCACCGCCCTGAAAGAAGCGCAAGCCACGGGCTATCCGCGCGACAAGATGTACGGCGTGTGGTGGGCCGGCGCCGAGCCTGACGTGAAGGACGTGGGCGATGGTGCGAAGGGCTACAACGCACTCGCGCTGAATACCTCGGGCACGCAGCCGAAGGTGATCCAGGACATCCTGAAGTACGTGCACGACAAGGGCCAGGGCACCGGGCCGAAGGACGAAGTGGGCAGCGTGCTGTACACGCGCGGCCTGATCATCCAGATGCTGGGCATCGAGGCCGTGCGCCGCGCGCAAGAGCGCTTTGGCAAGGGCAAGGTCATGACGGGCGAACAAGTCCGCTGGGGCCTGGAGAACCTTGCGCTCGACCAGAAGCGGCTTGACGCGCTCGGCTTTGCCGGCGTGATGCGTCCGCTGTCCACCAGCTGCTCGGACCACATGGGTTCAACCTGGGCCCGCGTGCACACCTGGGACGGCGCGAAGTGGAACTTCTCGAGCGACTGGTACCAGGCCGACGAGCAGATCATCAAGCCGATGGTCAAGGCCGGTGGCGAGAAGTACCTGGCCGACAAGAAGCTGACGCGCCGCACTGCGGCGGACTGCCAGTCCTGACCTGACTTTCCTTGCTCCCTCCCCCGCCTGGGGGAGGGTTGGGGTGGGGGCATTTGTGGTGCCCTGTGCATGTGGAGTGCCCCCATCCCAGCCTTCCCCCAGAGGGGGAAGGGGCCAAACCGAATACACGCCCATGGATCCGAAGAAAATTGTTCTCAACGTCAACGGCATCGAGGTCATCTACAACTCGGTGATCCTCGTGCTCAAAGGCGTCTCGCTGCAGGTGCCCGAGGGCGGCATCGTCGCGATCCTGGGCGGCAACGGCGCGGGCAAGACCACGACGCTGCGCGCCGTGTCGAACTTGCTCAAGGGCGAGCGCGGCGCCGTGACCAAGGGCTCGATCGAACTACGTGGCGAGCGCATCGAAAACCTCTCGCCAGCCGATCTCGTGCAGCGCGGCGTGGTGCAGGTGATGGAAGGGCGGCACTGTTTTGCACACCTGACGATAGAAGAGAACCTGCTCACGGGCGGCTACACACGCAAGAACAAGGGCGAGGTCGCAGCCAATCTCGAGAAGGTTTACACGTACTTTCCGCGCCTGAAAACGCGTCGCACGTCGCAGGCTGCGTACACGTCAGGCGGCGAGCAGCAGATGTGCGCCATTGGCCGCGCGCTGATGACCAACCCGTCGATCGTGCTGCTCGATGAACCCTCCATGGGGCTGGCGCCGCAGATCGTGCAGGAAGTGTTCGATATCGTGCGCGACCTCAACGCCAAGGAGCGCGTGACGTTCCTGCTGGCCGAGCAGAACACGAACATGGCGCTGCAGTATTCCGACTACGGCTACATCATGGAAAGCGGCCGCGTCGTGATGGACGGGCCTGCGGCAGACCTGGCCAACAACGAAGACGTCAAGGAGTTCTACCTGGGCGTCGGCGGTGGCGAGCGCAAGTCATTTCGCGACGTGAAGAGCTACAAGCGCCGCAAGCGGTGGCTTGCATGACCCACCCCCGAAGCACCTGCGGCGCCTCCCCTCAAGGGGGCGACACCAGCGGCCCGGCAAAGCCGGTTCCCCGGTGTCCCACACGAACCATCATCTCCATCAATGGGATCGCTGATGAGTGAATTCTTCGATGCGCTCGAGCAGCGCGATACGGCGCAGCGTGAACGCGATTTGATGGCGGCGCTGCCGCTGCAAGTGGCGCACGCGCAAGCGACGTCGCCCGCGATGCGCGAGATTCTTTCTGGCGTCGATGCTGCGGCTGTCACTTCGCGCGCAGCCCTTGCAAAGCTGCCCGTCACACGCAAGCACGAGCTGCTGGAGCGGCAGGTGGCGCAGCGTGCCAGCGATGCGTTCGGCGGCTTCTCGTCGCTGGTGCGTGGGCCGGCCATGCGCCGCATCTATGCATCACCCGGCCCGATCTACGAGCCGGACGGCGGCACGCCCGACTACTGGCGGTCCGCACGCGCGCTCTACGCCGCGGGCTTTCGCGCGGGCGACCTGGTGCACAACTCGTTCAGCTATCACATGACGCCGGGCGCTTTCATCATGGAGTCGGGCGCTCATGCGATCGGCTGCACGGTGTTCCCTGCGGGCATCGGGCAAACCGAGCAGCAGCTGCAGGCAATTGCCGAACTGCGCTCGAATGCTTATGTAGGCACGCCGAGCTTCCTGCGCATCCTGGTCGAGAAGGCGCAGGAGACATCGACCGACATTTCCAGCATGCGCAAGGCGATGACGGGCGGTGAAGCGCTGCCGCCGTCGCTGCGCGACTGGTTCGCCGAGCGCGGCATGGCCGTGTATCAAAGCTACGCCACGGCTGATCTCGGGCTGATTGCGTATGAGACGAGCGCACGCCAAGGGCTGGTGCTCGACGAAGGCGTGATCGTCGAGATCGTGCGGCCGGGCACGGGCGAGCCGGTGCCCGAGGGTGAAGTGGGCGAAGTCGTCGTCACGACGCTCAACCGCGGCTATCCGCTCATTCGTTTCGGCACGGGTGACTTGTCGGCGCTGATGCCTGGCGCGTGCCCCACAGGGCGCACCAACGGCCGCATTCGCGGCTGGCTCGGCCGCGCCGACCAGACGACCAAGATCCGCGGCATGTTCGTGCACCCATCGCAAGTCGCGGACATCGCCAAGCGCTTTCCTGAAGTGGTGAAAGCGCGGCTGGTCGTCAGCGGCGAAATGGCCAACGATGTGATGACGCTGCAAGTTGAGGCACATGGCACGCCGCAGGGGCTGGACGCGCGCATCGGCGAAGCGATTCGAGATGTGACCAAGCTGCGCGGTGACGTATTGCTGGTCGCACCAGGCAGCCTGCCCAATGACGGCAAGGTGATCGAGGACGCGCGCAGCTACAAGTAATGCTTACAGCTCAAGCGTTAGCCGCTACGTAGAACCCGCGATGCGGTGGTGCGCGCACGAAAGTACCATCGCGCAGTTCACGTATCCGCATCGCCCCCAAGGAGACTTCCATGACCCGCTTCCTCAAGACATTCACGGCCGCCGCCGTGCTGGCCCTGGTGGGCATCGGCGCGCAAGCGTCCGACTTCCCTGCCAAAGACAAGCCCATCACCATCGTCGTGCCGTTCGCCGCGGGCGGCCCGACGGACCGCGTCGCGCGCGACCTGGCAGAAGCCATGCGCAAGCCGCTGGGTGGCGTGAGCATCCTGGTGGACAACGCAGCGGGCGCGGGTGGCTCAATCGGCGCGAATAAGGTCGCCAAGGCAGCGCCGGACGGCTACACGCTGCTCGTGCATCACATCGGCATGGCCACAATGCCTACGCTCGTTCGCAACATCCCGTTCAAGGTCGAGACCGACTTCGAATATCTGGGCGGCATCAACGACGTGCCCATGACGATCATCGCCAAGCCCACCCTGCCGGCGAACAACATGAAGGAACTCGTGGCGTGGGTCGCAGCCAACAAGGGCAAGATCAACCTCGGCAACGCTGGCGTCGGCTCGGCATCGCACCTGTGCGGCCTGCTCTTCCAGGAAGCGCTGAAGACTGACATGACGCCCGTGCCGTACAAGGGCACCGCACCCGCCATGACTGACCTGATCGGCGGCCAGATCGACCTGATGTGCGACCAGACGACGAACACTACGTCGCAGATCGAAGCCAAGAAGGTCAAGGCCTTCGCCGTGACCAGCCCCAAGCGCCTGTCGACCGCTGCGCTGAAAGACATCCCGACCATGCAGGAATCCGGCTTCAAGGACTTCCAGGTCTCGATCTGGCACGGCCTGTATGCACCGAAGGGCACGCCCGCTGACGTCGCCAAGAAGCTGAACGACGCGCTGAAGGTGGCACTGAAGGATCCCGACTTCATCAAGAAGCAGGAAGGCCTGGGCGCTGTGGTCGTGACCGACAAGCGCATGGACTCAGCCGACCACAAGAAGTTTGTGGCCGCCGAAATCGCCAAGTGGAGCCCGATCATCAAGGCAGCCGGCGTGTACGCCGACTAAAGGACGCACTGCTGCACGCGCCATGAAAGGCCGCCCCTGTGGCGGCCTTTTACATTGCCCACCCTTTTGCTGAACTCATGAGGCCATTGCGCGTCGTCGATTCGATCACGTCGCTCGACGCGCGCGACGCGGGTTGCGTCGCCGTCTCGGGCTCGCATGGCGGCGTGAGCTCCGCGCGTTTCGCGCTGGCCTCGCGCCCGTTCCTCTCGATGTTCAACGATGCAGGCGGCGGCCTCGATGGCGCCGGTCACGCAGGCCTTGCACTACTCGCGGCGGCAGGGCTGGCCGCGTGCACCGTTTCGCACGACAGCGCTCGCATTGGTGATGCCCAGAGCACGCTGAACGATGGCATCATCACCCACACCAACGCGCCGGCTGCAGCGCTGGGCATCCATCCCGGCCAGCGCTGTACTGCGGTCGCCGCATTGGCGCAGATCGAACAGGAGACAAAACCATGACGTTCCCTAGCGCGCCCCAGCGCCGCACTGTGCTTGCAGCACTCGCTGCCGCAGCCGGCGCCGCGACATTCCCCGCACTCGCGCAGTCAGGCTGGCCGAACAAGCCCGTGCGCATCGTCGTGCCGTTTGCGGCGGGTGGCACCACAGACATCCTCGCACGTGCGGTGGCGCCGGAGTTGTCGAAGGCTTTCGGCCAGCAGTTCATCGTGGACAACCGCGCGGGCGCAGGCGGCAATGTCGGCGCGGACATCGTTGCGAAGTCACCGGCCGATGGCTACACGCTGCTCATGGGCACCGTGGGCACGCACGGCATCAACCGCGCGCTGTACGAGAAGTTGCCTTATGACCCCATCAAGGATTTCGCGCCGATCACGATGGTGGCGGGCGTGCCGAACGTGATGGTGATGCAGACCGAGAAGGCACGCGCGCTGGGCATCAACAACGTGAAAGACTTCATCGCCTATGCGAAGTCGCGTCCGGGCAAGCTCAACATGGCGTCGAGCGGCAACGGCACGTCGATCCACCTGGCAGGCGAGTTGTTCAAGAGCATGACGGGCACGTTCCTCGTGCACTTCCCGTATCGCGGTTCGGCCCCGGCCTTGCTGGACATGGTGGGCGGCACGATGGATGTGATGTTCGACAACCTGCCTTCCGCACTGCCACACATTCGTGGCGGCAAGCTGAAGGCGCTTGCGGTGACGAGCGCGCAACGTTCGGCCGCATTGCCTGATGTGCCGACGATCGCGGAGGCTGCTGGTTTGAAGGGCTTCGACGCCACGTCGTGGTTTGGGCTGCTCGCGCCGGCCGGCACGCCGCCCGATGTTGTCAACCGGATCCAGCAAGAGGTGGCGAAGTCTCTTGGCACGCCAGCGATCAAGGAAAAGATGCTCTCGCAGGGCGCGATCCCGAGCGGCGACACGCCAGCGGAATTCGCCAAGCACATCGACGCCGAGCACAAGAAGTGGGCGCAGGTGGTGAAGGTGTCCGGCGCCAAGGTGGACTGAGCCACCCGCCGCAGATCACACGCCCCAGACGATCTCTTCCTTCTCGGCGGCGCACCGCTTGAGCATGTCGATAAACGGCAGGGCTCGCTGCTTGAGCATCACGCCTTCGCCAGCGCCGCAAGAAGCATCGTCCTTGTTCTTTTCCTGGTCCGCCGCTTCCTGCGCAATGGCGGCTTCAAGGGCGCTGATCGCAGCAGGCATCTCTTCGGGCAACACAATGCCCTTCGGCCCCGCGTCCTTGCCAATGATCTGCAAGACGCGCTTGCCGTTGGGCTCGAGCATGATCAAGTCACCGGTCGCCTTGGATTTGAATTTGTAGAGCATGCGTGCACGTCCTCGCTGATGAAATCAAACGCCGATTGTGCGCCGCACGATATGCATGAGGTGAGGCGCACGGCAGACCCTGGCTTTGCCGTGTTGACACCGCATCGTTTAAGCCTAAACTATTTAGGATCGAACACCAGGAGCCACGACCATGGACATGGACATGGAAGCGCGCGCGCACAGCGAACACCCCGAGGCCCTGCGCCTGTGGCTGCGGCTTTTGACGTGCACGCAGATCGTTGAAAAGCAGGTGCGCACGCAACTGCGCGAGCGCTTCGACACGACGCTGCCGCGCTTTGACCTGATGGCGCAGCTCGAGCGCACGACCGAGGGCCTGAAGATGAACGAGCTGTCGCGCCGCATGATGGTCACGGGCGGCAACGTGACGGGCATTACCGACCAGCTGGTGGCAGAGGGCCTGGTCGATCGCGTCGATGTAGAGGGTGACCGGCGCGCCTACCGCGTGCGGCTCACGCCCAAGGGCCGCAAGATGTTCAACGAGATGGCGCTGCAGCACGAGAGCTGGATCGTCGAAGCATTTGCCGGGTTGACCGACAAGGACATCGCCGTGCTGCACAAGCTGCTCGGCAAAGTGAAAGACCACGCCAGGAATCAGGCGGCCACGGGCGCGGAGGCCGCCGCATGAGCGCACATGCCGACCCGTTTGTCCGCGATCGCATGCCGGCGGCAGACAAGATGCCGCAGCTGCGCTTCGACCTGCCCGAGCTGCAGTTCCCGCCACAACTCAACGCGATTGAAGAGCTGCTCGACAAGGCGGCGCAAAAAGGTTTCGGCGCGCGGCCGCTGCTGCGGTCCAGCCGCATCACGCTCAGCTACGACGATGTGCGTGACCGCGTGGATCGCATCTGCCGCGTGCTCGTCGAAGACATGCAACTCGTGCCCGGCAGCCGAGTGCTGCTGCGCGGTGGCAACTCGATTGCGATGGCGCTCGCGTGGCTGGCGGTGGTCAAGGCCGGCATGATCGCCGTGGCCACGATGCCGCTGCTGCGCGCACGTGAGCTTGGCGACATCATCGACAAGGCACAGCCGGCTGCCGCCCTGTGCGACATCAAACTGCTCGATGAGCTGGAACTCGCGCGGCAAGACAGGCCGGTGCTGGCGCAAGTCGTGGCGTTCAACACGATGGATACGCCTGGCTCGCTGGCTGTGTTGTCGTCGCGCAAGGAAGGCAACTTCCAGCCGTGCCGCACGGCTGGCGATGACGTGGCGATGATGGCTTTCACCTCCGGCACCACGGGCAAGCCGAAGGCTGCGCTGCACACACACCGCGACATCGTCGCCGCTTGCGAAACGTGGCCGCGCCATGTGCTGCGCGCGACGCCGCAAGACATCGTGGTGGGCTCGCCGCCGCTGGCATTTACCTTCGGCTTGGGCGGCATGCTGGTGTTTCCGATGTGGGCGGGCGCGAGCGTGTACTTCCCCGATGCACCGTACACGCCGGAGTCAATGATCAAGACGATCAACGATGTTGGCGCGACGATCTGCTACACCGCGCCCACGTTCTATCGCCAGATGGCACCCTTCGCGCGCGAGCACGGCATGGGCAAGCTGCGCATCACGGTGAGCGCAGGCGAAGGCCTGCCCGATGCAACACGCCAGCTGTGGAAGCAGGCATCAGGCATCGAGATGCTCGACGGCATCGGCGCGACGGAGATGTTCCATATCTTCATTTCATCGGCAGGCGATGAAGTTCGGCGTGGCGCCATCGGCAAGGTGGTGCCGGGCTATACCGCCAAGGTGGTGGACGACGCCGGGAACGAGGTGCCGCGCGGCACGATCGGCAAGCTGGCCGTGATCGGGCCGACCGGCTGCAAGTACCTCGACGACGAGCGACAGGCGGGCTACGTGAAGAACGGCTGGAACTACCCTGGCGATGCGTTCATGCAGGACGACGACGGCTACTTCTTCTACCAGGCGCGCGCTGACGACATGATCATCACGGCGGGCTACAACGTGGCCGGACCCGAGGTTGAAGATGCGCTGCTGCGGCACCCGGCGGTGGCTGAATGCGGCGTGATCGGCCAGCCCGACGAGGAGCGCGGCATGATCGTCAAGGCGTTCTGCGTGCTCAAGCCTGGACACGCCGGCGACGCCGCGATGGCGAAGGCGCTGCAAGACCACGTCAAGGCGAGCATCGCGCCCTTCAAGTACCCGCGCGAGGTCGAGTTCGTCGCGCAGCTGCCGCGCACCGAGACGGGCAAGCTGCAGAGGTTCCGCCTGCGCCAGTCTTGAAGCCCCAGGGTGTGGGGACATAATTCCGCCATGCCCGCCTATTCATTCGAAGCTCTCGACGCCGACGGCACCACGCGCAAGGGCGTGATGGAAGCCGATACGGCCAAGGCCGTTCGCAGCCTGTTGCGCGGCCAGTCGCTGGTGCCGCTCGAAGTCGTGCCCGTCAACGCCGGCGCAGCGGCCAACGAACAGAGCTTCGGCCTGCAGACCAGCCTCTTCACACGCCGCGTTTTCAATTCCACGGGCCTGACGATCTGGACGCGCCAGTTGGCAGGCCTCATCACCTCCGGCCTGCCGCTCGAGCGTGCGCTCACGGCGCTGACTGACGAAGCCGAGCGCGAGCCTGAACGCAATCTGGTCGCCGCATTGCGCGCTGAAGTGAATGCGGGCTCGACATTCGGCAAGGCGCTAGGGCGATTTCCGCGCGAATTCCCCGATATCTACGTGGCCGTGGTGGGCGCGGGTGAGCAAAGCGGCAACCTCGGGGTGGTGCTGGATCGCCTTGCAGATGACCTCGAACAGCAGCAAGCGCTCAATGCGCGACTGCTCGGCGCCGCGCTGTATCCGGCCATCGTGACCATCGTCGCCATCGTGATCGTGCTGTTTCTTGTGTCCTACGTCGTGCCGCAAGTGGCGACCGTTTTCGCGGGCAGCAAACGGGCACTGCCCTTGCTCACCGTGGTGATGCTCGCGGTTGGCAACTTCCTGCGGGGCTGGGGCTGGCTTGCCATCGCCTTGCTGGTCATGGGCTTCATCGGCCTGCGACTGGCGCTGCGCAATGACGCCACGCGCGAGAGCTTCGATGCGGCGTGGCTGCGGCTGCCGCTCATCGGCCGTCTTTCACGCGGCTACAACGCGGCCCGCTTTGCAAGCACGCTGGCGATGCTGGCTGGCGCTGGCGTGCCGATCCTGAAAGCGCTGCAGGCGGCAGCGGAAACGCTGAGCAACCGCGCGATGCGCGCCGATGCAATGGATGCGCTGGTGCTGGTGCGCGAGGGTGCGCCGCTCGCCTCGGCGATGTCGCAGAAAAAGCGCTTTCCGGGCCTGCTGTCGATGTTCGCGCGGCTGGGCGAGCAAACCGGCCAGCTGCCGCAGATGCTGCAGCGCGCAGCGAACCAGCTCAGCGCTGAAGTGCAGCGCCGCGCCATGCAGCTTGCAACGATCCTGGAGCCGCTGCTGATCCTGACGATGGGCTTCTTCGTGCTGATGATCGTGCTGGCGGTGCTGCTGCCCATCATCCAGCTCAACCAGTTCGCGAAGTAGGCATCGCATGGCCGTGACGCTTGACGACAAACTGGTGGTGGCGATTTCATCGCGCGCGCTCTTCAATCTTGAAGAAGAGAACGCGGTGTTCGAGGGCGGCGACGCAACGGCGTACATGCAGCTGCAGCTCGACCGCGTGGAACAGGCGGCCAAACCCGGCATCGCTTTCTCGTTGATCAAGAAGCTGCTGGCTTTCAACACCGAGACGATCCAGCGCGTGGAAGTGGTGATCCTCTCGCGCAACGACCCGGTGTCGGGCATGCGCATCTTTCGTTCGGGCAAAGCGAACGACATCAAGCTTGAGCGCGGTGTGTTCACACAGGGCAGCTCGCCGTTTCGCTATTTGCGGCCGCTGCGCGCGCACCTGTTTCTCTCGGCAAACGCCGACGACGTGCGCGAGGCGCTGGCGGCGGGTTTTCCATCGGCGCGCGTGCTGCCTGAGTCCGTGCTGGCTGCGGCCACGAACTACCCGAACGAAGTGCGCATTGCCTTCGACGGTGATGCCGTGCTTTTCTCCGATGAAGCCGAGCAGGTGTTCCAGTCCCATGGTCTTGATGCATTCCAGCAGCACGAATCGTCCAAGGCGCTGCAGCCGTTGCCTGAGGGCCCCTTCAAACCGCTGCTGGCTGCGCTGCACCGGCTGCAACAAGCGGGTACGCCGCAGATGCGCATTCGCACCGCGCTCGTCACTGCACGCAGTGCGCCCGCGCATGAGCGCGCGATCCGCACGCTGCTGAAGTGGGACATCCGCGTGGATGAAGCGATGTTCCTGGGTGGACTGCCCAAGGGCGAATTCCTGCGTGAGTTCGAGCCTGACTTTTTCTTCGACGACCAGACGGGCCATGTGGCGCATGCGGCGCAGCACGGCATTCCGTCGGGGCATGTCGCCAGCGGCGTCTCGAACACCAAGCATTGAGCCGCCACCGCTGCAACTGCAGCGGCGTTAGCGAATGCGCGAGCGCGCTTCGCGGCGTGCGATCCAGATGGTCGAGGCGCTGATCACGATGCCGCCGATGATCGTGGACTGGCTCGGGATGTCGGAGAACACCAGAAAGCCCATGATTGACGCCCAGACGAGATCGAGGAACTTCACCGACTGTGTCGCCGAGATGTCGGCCACGCCGAACGATTGCGTCAGGCAGTAGTGGCCGGCGGCACCGATCAGGCCGCAGAACAGGAACGCGATCCATTGCCAGGCCGTCGGCCATTGCCACGCGAGCAGCGCAAGCGGCAGGCTGAAGATCGATATCGTGATCGACTGCCACACGACGATCACTGTGGTGCGTTCATGGCGCGTGAGCGCTTTGGTGATGAGGAACGAGGCTGCGAACACAGGCACTGAAGCGAGCATCACCAGGTTGTAGATGCCGCCCTCGCCGCCGAGCTTGGGCGCAACGACGATCGCGACGCCGGCGATGCCAAAGAGTGCTGCGACCCATCGATCCCACCGCATCTTCTCGCCGAAGAACCACGACGCGCCGATCATGATGAAGATCGGGCCGGTGAACGCAATGGCGGTTGTGTCTGCCAGGCCGATGTAGGGCAGCGCCCAGAACCAAAGCACCAGGCCGATCGTGTGGACGCCGCCGCGCGTGAACTGGCCGATCACGTTCTTGGGCATGTACGACGACATGCCTGCATGCGCGACGAGCGGCAGCATCACGACAAGACTCGCGACATAGCGCAGGAACTGCGTCTCGAAGGCGCTGAGCTCCATTGCGAGCTTGCGCATCACCGTGTTGAGAATGGAGAACAACAGGCCGGCTGCAGCTGACCACATCAGGCCGCGCACCACCGGGGGCAGCCGCGACGCACGCCGGCGCACCACGCTTGCATGACGAACGAGCAGCGCGCGTTTGGCGCGACGCGCACTATCTTCACTGCTTGTCTCCATTGCGACCCACTATAGCCCACACACTCTTTGCAAGCGGCGCGCAGCTTCTATAGTCGAGTGGTCTTCAGGGCGGGGTGAAATTCCCCACCGGCGGTAGGCAGGCCGAAAGGTTTGCGAGCCCGCGAGCGCTTCGGCGTACGCAAGTACAACGAAGGTCAGCAGACCCAGTCCAATGCTGGGGCCGACGGTCATAGTCCGGATGAAAGAAGACGCGCTGCGGCACTTGTGTCGCGGCGTGGTCGGCTGCCGCCTTGAAGCGCTTTGTTTGTTCAACCAACAGGAGCGTTTCATATGACTTCCACTTCCGAAGCTTCCCTTGCGTCCACGGGCGCATCCACCATCGAGGTGACGCTGATGCCTGAGGTGATCGCACAGATCGCCGCGGGCAAACCGGTGCTCGTGCTCGACGACGCAGATCGCGAAAACGAAGCAGACCTGATCTGCGCTGCCGAGCGAATCACACCCGCTGTGATGGCGATGATGATTCGCGATGGCAGCGGCATCGTCTGCCTGTGCATCACGCCAGACAAAGCCAGCGAGCTGCGATTGCGACCCATGGTCGAAGTCAATCGATCTCGCTTTGCGACGGCCTTCACACAGTCGATCGAGGCGGCGCATGGCGTGACCACCGGTGTGTCCGCGAAGGACCGGGTGCAAACGATTCACTGCGCGCTGCGCTCCACGCTCGAACACAGCGAAATCGTGAGCCCCGGCCATGTATTCCCGCTGATCGCGAAACCCGGTGGCACGCTCGAGCGTGACGGCCATACAGAGGCAGCGGTTGATCTGCCTTGGCTGGCGGGGCTCGCGCCTGCAGGCGTGCTGTGCGAATTGATGAACCCCGATGGCACGATGGCCAAGGGCGAGCAGGTGGCGCGCTTCGCCATGGAGCATGGACTCGCCTGCACGACAGTGGCGGCGATAGCGGCGCATCGCCGCGAACTGGCAGCGTCACGCTAGCGGGAACTGCGCAGTTGCACGTGCTGCGCATCGTCAAGCTGCCCGGGCAGTAACCCGGGCACCGACCGGCCGCTTTGCTGGTCGCCTCTTCCCCACAAAAACACGGGCATCGTAGCTGCGGCGCCGGTGGATGAGTGCGCGCCTGCTTCGCGAAGCGCATAATGGATGGTTGTGCGGGTGATGCCCGCGCACCCGCTGGCGGGGCGGTTCCTGGCACGATGAACACCGCAAGCGACGGGCCCGCCATGGCCGGCCGCAGATGAACCCGCTACCGGCTCCCGAACCGGTCGCCCCCGCAACCCCGACCCTCCTGTCAACGGCAGGCCGGTCCTGAAAGTTATGACTGAATGGCCAAGGAAGAACTGATTGAAATGCGCGGCAAAGTGTCCGAAATTCTGCCGGACTCGCGCTACCGCGTGACCCTGACGAACGGGCATGAACTGATCGCCTACACCGGCGGCAAGATGCGCAAGCACCACATCCGCATCATCGCGGGCGACGACGTGACCCTCGAACTCTCGCCCTACGACCTGACCAAGGGCCGCATCATGTTCCGTCACCTGCCCGAGCGCAGGCCCCAGACGGGCGCTCCGATGCAGCGGCGCTGATCGCTCAGTGCACCAAACAAAACAGCCGGCACCAGCCGGCTTTTTTGTTTGCCGCCGGGAACAGGCTGGCACTTGAAATGCCATGAAAAGGCCGTATCATTAGCACTCAGTGAACGGGAGTGCTAACAGCTCTGCTTGAGCGTTTCAAGCGACTTCCGCCTCACGCTGAATAAGCGCTAACTTCGTTGGCGCGTTTTGATTTCCCTAGTGTTCAAGTCAAGGAGATGCAATGAACCTTCGCCCTCTCGCCGATCGTGTGATCGTCAAACGCCTCGATGCAGAAGAAAAGACCGCCAGCGGCATCGTTCTGCCCGGCAATACCGCCGAAAAGCCTGACCAAGGTGAAGTCCTGGCCGTTGGCCCCGGCAAGAAAGACGACAAGGGTGCCATCCAGGCCATGAGCGTCAAAGTCGGCGACCGCGTCCTCTTCGGCAAGTACAGCGGCCAGACCGTCAAGGTCGATGGCGACGAGTTGCTCGTCATGAAGGAAGACGACCTGTTCGCAGTCGTCGAGAAGTAATTTCCTCAACCAGATTCGGAGAATTCAAAAATGGCAGCTAAAGACGTAATTTTCGGCGGCGAGGCACGTGCCCGCATGGTTGAAGGCGTGAACATCCTGGCCAACGCGGTCAAGGTCACGCTGGGCCCGAAGGGTCGCAACGTGGTTCTGGAGCGCTCGTTCGGCGCCCCCACCGTCACCAAGGACGGCGTGTCCGTCGCCAAGGAAATCGAACTGAAGGACAAGCTCCAGAACATGGGCGCGCAGATGGTCAAGGAAGTTGCTTCCAAGACGTCCGACATCGCCGGTGACGGCACGACGACGGCTACCGTCCTCGCGCAAGCCATCGTTCGCGAAGGCATGAAGTACGTGGCCGCGGGCATGAACCCGATGGACCTCAAGCGCGGCATCGACAAGGCTGTGACGGCCCTGGTCGAGCAGCTGAAGAAGGCTTCCAAGGCCACCACGACCTCCAAGGAAATCGCGCAAGTCGGCTCCATCTCGGCCAACAGCGACGAGACCATCGGCAAGATCATCGCTGACGCGATGGACAAGGTCGGCAAGGAAGGCGTGATCACTGTGGAAGACGGCAAGTCGCTCGAGTCCGAACTCGAAGTTGTCGAAGGCATGCAGTTCGACCGCGGCTATCTCTCGCCCTACTTCATCAACAACCCGGAAAAGCAGTCGGCCCTGCTCGACAACCCGTTCGTGCTGCTGTACGACAAGAAGGTGTCGAACATCCGTGACCTGCTGCCGATCCTGGAGCAAGTTGCCAAGGCCGGCCGTCCGCTGCTGGTGATCGCTGAAGAAGTCGAAGGCGAAGCCCTCGCTACTTTGGTCGTCAACACGATCCGCGGCATCCTGAAGGTTGTCGCCGTGAAGGCTCCTGGCTTCGGCGATCGCCGCAAGGCCATGCTGGAAGACATCGCCATCCTCACGGGCGGCAAGGTCATCGCTGAAGAAGTAGGCCTGACGCTCGAGAAGGTCACGCTGGCTGACCTGGGCCAAGCCAAGCGCATCGAAGTCGGCAAGGAAAACACCACGATCATCGACGGTGCAGGCGCCGGCGCCGACATCGAAGCCCGCGTGAAGCAGATCCGCGTGCAGATCGAAGAAGCCACCAGCGACTACGACCGTGAAAAGCTGCAAGAGCGCGTGGCCAAGCTGGCCGGCGGTGTTGCCGTGATCAAGGTGGGCGCTGCCACCGAAGTCGAAATGAAGGAAAAGAAGGCTCGTGTCGAAGACGCGCTGCACGCAACCCGTGCTGCCGTTGAAGAAGGCATCGTGGCAGGTGGCGGCGTTGCGCTGCTGCGCGCCAAGCAAGCTGCTGGCGAGATCAAGGGCGACAACGCCGATCAGGAAGCCGGTATCAAGCTGGTGCTGCGCGCTATCGAGTCGCCCCTGCGCGAAATCGTGTTCAACGCCGGTGGCGAAGCTTCGGTGGTGGTGGCAGCTGTGTTGGCCGGCAAGGGCAACTACGGCTTCAACGCTGCGAACGACACCTATGGCGACATGATCGAGATGGGCATTCTGGACCCGACGAAGGTCACGCGCACTGCCCTGCAGAACGCTGCTTCCGTCGCATCGCTGATGCTCACGACCGAAGCCATGGTTGCCGAAGCGCCGAAGGAAGAGTCTGGCGCCGGTGGTGCTGGCATGGGCGGCGGCATGGGCGGTATGGGTGGCATGGGCGGTATGGACATGTAAGTCCATTCACCTTGAAATCGCTGCGCGATTTCAAGGTGCTCTAGTCAGATGAGAAAAAGCCGGCGAAGCCGGCTTTTTTTCATGGGGGATCGATCTGCGCGTTGCTGCGATCGATCCGGTGCCCCGGTGGGGACTCGCTTTTTTACTGCTGGCCGGGGGCGATGTCCATGGCCGCAGCCGGTGTGCCGCTTGGCGGCTCGCCGTATTGGTTGGCTGCGGTGTTGCCGGGCTGGGCCATGAGGTAGATCAGGAACAGTGTGCCGAAAAACGGGATGAAGCTGAGCAGCTGAAACCAGCCGCTCTTGCCCGTGTCGTGCAGGCGGCGTGCGCCAGCGGCCAACATGGGAATGAACAACGCCAGCGCCGCAATGCCATAGAGGTAACGGCTCACCATGCCGGTGATGGCCAGCACGACCACCCAGAACAACACGAACCACCAGAACTCGGGGCGCGCTGCGCGGCCCGTGAAATCGGCGTACTTGTTCAAACAGGTTTTGACAGCCGAGATGTATTCATCCATCGCGCTCACTCCTCTTGCCCGGGAAAGACCCCGGCGCGGATGATAGGACGAAGCCAGCGCCGCGGATAGGGGCCGGCTTTCGTCAGCCCGCTGGCGACAGGCGACGCAGCAAGCCCGCTGTCGATGCGTCCAGGCCGGCCACATCGCCGCTGGCCAGCCTGGGCGCAATGTCCTTCGCGAGCACCTTGCCAAGCTCGACGCCCCATTGGTCGAAGCTGTTGATGCCCCAGATCGAGCCACTGACGAACACGCGGTGCTCGTGCAGCGCGATCAATGCGCCAAGACTGGCTGCATCCAGCCGCTCCAGGATGAAGAACGTGCTGGGCCGATTGCCCGTAAAGTCGCGGTGGCCGCCCGCGTCGCGCTTGCCTTGCATCAGGGCCTGCGCCTGCGCAATGGCATTGGCGAGCAGCTGCTCGTGGTGGCCCGGCAACTCATGCCTGGCCTGCTTCACAGCAATGAATTCGACGGGCACGACATCAGTGCCCTGGTGCAGCATCTGGAAGTAAGCGTGCTGCCCATTGGTGCCCGGCTCACCCCACAACACGGGTGAGGTCGCTATCGATAGCGCCCGACCCTTCGCGTCAACACGCTTGCCATTGCTCTCCATTTCGAGCTGCTGCATGTAGGCCGGCAGCCGCCGCAGCGCACCGTGATACGGCGCGATGCTGCGGCTCGCAAAGCCATGGAAGTTGCGATACCAGACATCGAGCAGGCCCAGCCGCACAGGCAGGTTGGCATGCAACGGCTCGGTTGCGAAGTGCCTGTCCATCGCATGTGCGCCCGCCAGCATCTCGCGAAAGCCTGCCGCCCCAATCGCGATTGCAATTGGCAGACCTATGGCAGACCACACCGAGTAACGCCCGCCCACCCAGTCCCAGAACCCGAACGTCGTCGTGATCCCGAACGCTTTCGCGGCGGCGACGTTGGTCGTGAGTGCCGCAAAGTGCCGCGCGATGTCCGTTCCGCCATTCGATTCGAACCAGGCCTTCGCCGAGAGCGCGTTGGTCATGGTTTCTATCGTCGTGAATGTCTTGGACGCGACGAGGAACAACGTGCTTTGCGGCTTGACTTGCCTGAGCACCGCCGCAAGTTCATGCCCATCCACATTCGATACGAAGTGAAAGCGCTTGCCTTCGATCGCATCGTCGCCCAGCGCAGTCACGGCCATTTGCGGGCCGAGGTCCGAGCCGCCGATGCCGATATTGACGACGTCGGTAATGGCCACATCAGCGCGCACACGCTCGGCATAGTCGAGCATGGCATCCAGTGTTTCGTGCACCAGCGCCGCGTCAGGGTCGCTCGACGCACCTTTGGGCGAGCGCAGCAGCCAGTGCTTCACCGCGCGCTGCTCTGTGACGTTGATGGCCTCGCCGGCAAACATCGCATCGCGATGCTTTTCCAGCATGCACTCGCGCGCGAGTTCGAGCAGGAGCGAGCGTGCGTGTTCGTCGATCAGCCCTTTCGAAAAGTCGGCGAAGACGTGCGGCGCCTGCTGGCTGAAAACGTCAACACGACCTGGATCAGCAGCAAGCGCATCGCGCGCGTCGAAAGCGCGGCCCTCGCGTTCGTAGTGCGCAACCAGCAGCGCCCATGCTGCCGTGTGATCACAGTGAGGGCGGGAGATGCCGGGGGTAGTCATGCAGGCATTATGAAAGCGCGCGCCAGAAAGCGGGCGAGAAGTCCAGCTCTGCTGGGCCTTAACTCGACTGCACGACGGAGACGCCGTGATCGGCCAGCCCCAGGCCCACGTCGCAGCCAAGCTCAAGCACGCGCGTCAGCTGCGACGACACGACGAAAATCGGGCCCAGCTCAGTTTCGAACGTGTACTCGTAGATGCTGCCCAGGTACGACAGCTTGGCCAGCCGCGCTGCCAGCCCCGTGCCGGGCGGGCCGATGTGCCATGCCTCGGGGCGCACCGCCACTTTGACTGCGCCTTCATTCATTGGCGTGCGCGACTTGAACCGCAGGGGCCCCAGCGCCACCATGCCGGCCGCATCGACCCTGGCAGGGAACAGCATCGCCTCGCCCATGAACCCGGCAACGAACTCGCTCGACGGATATTCATACAGCTGCTCAGGCGTGCCGCTTTGCGCGATGACGCCCTGGTCCATCACGATGATCTGGTCGCTGACCGCAAGTGCCTCGCTCTGGTCATGCGTGACGTAGGCCACCGTGAGGCCCAGGCGCTGTTGCAACGCACGAATCTCCTCACGCATTTCGCGGCGCAGCCGTGCATCGAGGTTGGACAGTGGCTCGTCGAACAACAGCACTGCGGGCTCCAGGACAAGCGCACGCGCGAGTGCAACGCGCTGCTGCTGCCCACCCGACAGCTCACTGGGCAAGCGCGCATCGAAACCTACCAGGCCCACGTTGCGCAGCGTCTCCACGGCACGTGTGCGGGCCGGCGCCTTGTCGATGCCTGACATGCGCAGGCCATAGGCGACGTTCTCGACCACATCCATGTGCGGGAATAGCGCGTAGCTCTGGAACATCATGCTCACGTTGCGCTCGGCGGGCCCGAGGGTTGTCACGTCGCGGCCCGCAATGAATATCTCGCCTGACGTGGGCGACTCCAGGCCCGCGATCATGCGCAGCGTGGTGGTCTTGCCGCAGCCCGACGGACCGAGGATCGTCGTGAGTGTGCCGCTTGCGACCGTGAAGCTGATGCCCTTCACCGCGAACGGCGCGGGCGCATCACCGTAGCGCTTGGTGACATTGCGGAACTCGATGCCCGTGCCTGCATGAGTGGTCATGCGATTCCCTGTGATGTAGCGACGGCCACTGCCGCCTTGCGCCGGCCGAGCTTGCGCTCGCCGACGACGAATTGAATCAGCGCCGTCACGATGCTCATGAGCACGATCAGCACGGTGCAGTACGCAAGGGCCACGCCGTAGTCGCCATTGCCGACGCGGCCAATGATGTAGGTGGTGGCCAACTCGTTTTCTGCAGTCACCAGAAAGATCACCGCCGACACGGTGGTGATGGCACGCACGAAGCTGTACACCAGCGCCGCAATCAGCGCAGGCTTGAGCAGCGGCAGCACCACGTAGCGCAAGGTCTGCACACTCGATGCGCGCAGCATGATCGATGCTTCGTCCAGCGACTTGTCGAGCTGCTTGAACGCGGCTGTGCCCGCGCGAACGCCGACGGGCAGGTTGCGGAACAGGAAGCACAACACAATGATCAACCCCGTGCCCGTGAGCTCGAACGGCGGCACGTTGAAGGCGAGGATGTAGCTCACCCCCAGCACCGTGCCGGGGATGGCGAAGGCCAGCAGCGCCGAGAACTCGAACATCGCGAGCCCCTTGAACTCGGTGCGCGCCAGCAAGTAGGCGATGAGCAAGCCGAGCACGGCTGTCAGCGGCGCAGAGATCGCGGCGAGCTTGATTGTCGTGAAGAACGAGTTCCACGCTGTACCCGCCCACACAAGGCCGAACTGCCCCCACTCGAGCGAGAACGCCGTGCTGAAGTGCGAAAGGGTCGGCGTGTAGTCACGCCCCCAGGTCTGGACAAACCCGCCAGCGAACGCGAACACGTACACAAGCGCAGTGAATGCCATCCACGGCAGTGCAACGCCGTACACGATCTTGCGAACACGCGGCGGCAGGGCCATCGCCACGCCGGCATCGCCCTTGCCGCTGACGGTGGTGTAGCTCTGCTTGCCCAGCACCAGCCGCTGCACCGCAAACACACCCAGCGCAAAGAGCGTGAGGATCCACGCGAGCGACGCTGCGCGGCCCTGGTCATATTGCGCGCCGACGATCGCAAAGAAGATCTCCGTCGAGAGCACCGAGAACTGCCCACCAACCACGACCGGATTGCCGAAGTCCGCCATGCTCTCGATGAAGCCGACGAGAAATGCATTCGCCAGGCCCGGCTTGAGCAAAGGCAGTGTGATGGTCATGAACGTGCGCTGCGGGCTGGCGCGCAAGGTTTGCGCCGCCTCTTCCAGGCTCGGCGCTACGCCTTGCACGACGCCGCGCATGATCATGAAGGCGATGGGCGCAAAAGCGAATGTCTGCGCGATCCACACGCCGAACCAGCCATAGAACCAGCGCGTGGGATTGATGCCGAATGCCCATTCGAGCAACTGGTTCACCAGGCCCGCACGGCCAAACAACAGGATCAGGCCCAGCCCGACGACAAAGGGCGGCGTGATGATCGGCAGCATCGCCAGCACGTTCAACGGCTTGCTGTATTTGTTGCCAGCGCGCTCTGCCATCAACGCCATCAACGTGCCGAGCACCGTCGTGCTCAGTGCCGTTGCCACGCCGAGGAACAGCGTGTTCCATGCCACGCCGCAGCGCACGCCGCCGTAGAGGCAGCTCAGGCCGAAGTTGCGCTCGCTGGCCACACGCTCGAAGAGCGACAGGAATGAGAAGCGGCCCTCTTCAGTGAAGAACGCGCTCGACAGCGCCTTGAGCACGGGATACACGATGAACAGGCCAAGCAAGGTGCCGCTCACGACCACCGCCGCCGCGATGAACAAGTCGCCCTTGAAGAATCCACGCCGTGCCAGGCCGAAGGCGGTGAGCACCACGAGCGCCGTGAGCGCGACGAAACCGCCCCATCCGACACCAAACTGGTTCTTTGCGAGTTCGCCAAACAACTGATTGAGCCACTCGCCGCTCCAGCCCTTGGCGCCGATGAGAAAGCCGGCACCGCCCACACCGAGCACGCCCACGAGGCCGCCAGCCACCAGCAACGCGCCTTGCGCTCGACCCGGTGCCTGCACCGCGCCTGCCGCTGCGATGCAGATGCCGGCGATGCCGAGCCCCAGCCACACACGCCCGTACACAAGTGCCTGCATGAGCCCGTTGGCTTTGTCGTCGCCGCCGAAGACCTGCGGGATCGCGGTGAGGCCGTTGGCGTCCTGCAGCGCGTACCAAGGCAGCGCCAGGTAGCCGGCGACGGCGATGGCGATCCACCACCAGATCACCGTGTTGCCTGAAGATCGTGCTGGCGCGCGTGTCGTCATGCCGTCATCGCGGCAGCGAGTTCACTTCCTTCTCCCAGCGCGCAATCAGGCGCCGGCGCTCCGTGCTGGCGCCGTACTTCGCGTAGTCGTAGTTGATGAACTTGATCTTCTTGAAATCGGGAACACGCGAATCGACCTTGGCAGCCTTGTTGCTTGGCAGCTGGAACTGTTTGGCCGCGGCAGCCATCTCCTGCGCGGCGGGCGTCAGCGCCCATTCGTAGAACTTCTTGGCGGCGTCGAGGTTGCGCGCGCCCTTGATGATGCTCATGGAGCCAATCTCCGCGCCCGTGCCCTCACTGGGCGTGATTGTCTCGACGGGGAAGCCCTGCATCTTCTCGCCCGGGCCGTCGTGCACGAAGCTGATCGACACGGCCGTCTCGCCGCGCGCCACAGCCTTGATCGGGCCGGTGCCCGAACGCGAATACTGGCTCACGTTCTTGTGCAGGCTCTTCAAGTAGTCGTACGCCTTGTCTTCACCCATCAGCTGCACGAGCGTTGCGATCATTGTGTAAGCCGTGCCGCTCGATGCGGGGTTGGCCACTTGCACTTCGCCCTTGTACTCGGGCCGGGTCAGGTCGGCCCACGACTTGGGCACGGGCAGCTTCTTGCGTGCGAGCAACTCCGTGTTGTAGCCAAAGCCCAGCGGGCCGGAGTAGATGCCGACCGTTTTGTACGCCGACTGCTTGGCTTGTTGCTGCGCCCACTCGTGCAGCTGCGGCAACGAAGGCGACTTGTATTCGATCGTCAGGCCTTGTTCGGCGGCTTGCAGGTGCGGGTCGCCGGTGCCGCCGAACCACACATCAGTCTTCGGGTTTTCCTTTTCGGCAATGAGTTGCGCGAGCGCTTCGCCCGAGCCCTTCATCGACACGTTGACTTTGGTGCCCGTGGTGCGGGCGTACACGGTGGAAATCATGTTGCACCACTCGGCCTGCACCGAGCAGATGATGTTCACGTCGGCGGCGGCGCCGAACGACAGGCCGGCGAGCGTGGCGGCCAGCAGATGCTTTTTCATGGGGTTCCCTCTTCTGATTTGGCTTCGCTTCAAGGATAGGCGGCGCATGCCCTGCACTCGATGGGGGAAACACCAGTCGAGCCAAACCCGCTACAGTCGGCAGACCACCAACTGGACGGACCATGAGCTTCGATCTCGTTCTCTTCGGCGGCACAGGCGATCTTGCCTGGCGCAAGCTGATGCCGGCGCTGTTCCAGTCTTTTCGCCATGGCACGCTGCCCGAAGGGGGCCGCATCATCGGTGTGGCGCGTGATGACCTGAGCGATGACGGCTACCGCGAATTGATCCGCACGCGCTTCGACGAGGTTGATCTCTCCAAACGACCGACGCCCGAAGAATTCAGTCGTTTTGCTTCGCTGCTGCATTTCGTGCGCATGGACCTGTCGGACCCGCGCGACTACCAGCGCCTGGCCCTCCAGCTAAACGAGCGCAAAGCCGATACGGTGGTGATGTACCTCGCGACAGCGCCTTCACTCTTCACGATCACTTGCGAGCAGCTCGCAGCTGCCGGCCTGAACACGGCCCACACGCGCATCGTGCTGGAAAAGCCGCTGGGCCACGACCTCGCGTCGAACCGGGCGATCAACGAGTCGGTGCGCAAGGTGTTCAGCGAGAACCAGATCTTTCGCATCGACCATTACCTGGGCAAGCCGTCAGTGCAGAACCTCTTCGCGCTGCGGTTCGGCAATGCCTTGTTCGAGCCGCTGTGGCGGCGCGAGAACATCGCCAACATCCAGATCACGATCGCCGAAGACCTGGGCGTGGAAAAGCGTGGCGCGTTCTACGACAACACCGGCGCGCTGCGCGACATGGTGCAAAACCACGCGCTGCAACTGCTGTGTGCGCTGGCGATGGAGCCGCCCATCAACGCGCACGCCGATGCGATCCGCGACGAGAAGCTGAAGGTGCTGCGCTCGCTCAAGCGCTGGACGAGCGAGTCACTCGGCCAGCATGTCGTGCGCGGGCAATACATTGCCGGCAGCGTCAACGGCGAGAGCGTGCCTGCCTATCGCAATGAGCCGGGCGTCCATGCGCAGAGCAACACGGAAACGTTCGTTGCGCTGCGTGCGGAGATTGCGAACTGGCGCTGGGCTGGTGTGCCGTTCTACATCCGCACCGGCAAGCGGCTGGCCGGGCGCGATGCGCGCATCGTCATCAGCTTCCGGCCGACGCCGCATGCGATCTACAAGTCGCCCGCCGGCGAGGCGAACCGCCTGATCATCCACCTGCAGCCCAAGGACGGCCTGGAGCTCCACCTGCTCGCGCAGGGTCAGGAAATGCGCGGCGCGATGCAGTCGCTCGCGCCTGTGCACCTGGACCTGGATTTCGACAAGCGCTTCGGCACCGAGCGCGTGGGCGCGTATGAGCGCTTGCTGCTCGACGTGATTGACGGACGGCTCAACCTGTTCGTGCGCAGCGACGAGCAGGAAGAGGCCTGGCGCTGGGTGGAGCCGATCATCGAGCACTGGCGAAATGAATCGTCCGGGCCGCGCGCGTATGCAGCGGGAACGTGGGGGCCGAGCGCCGCAAGCGCGATGATCGCGCGCGACAACCACTGCTGGAATGAAGAGTGCTGACGCCTGCAGCCTGAATCAGCCCAAGCGCGGTCAGCTACGAGCGGTCAGCCGGCGTGAAGTAGCGGATGCCGGGTTTGAGCTCTTCGTAGATCAGGTAGTCGGTCTGCCCCATGCCGAGCGACGCGTAGGTCTGCTGCGCAACCGTGTTGTCCTTCTCGACATACAGCCTGAAGCCGCATACGCCGCTGTCGGCTTGCGCGAGCTGCTGCACATATTCGTAGAGGCGGCGATAGACACCTTGCCTGCGAAAAGCTGGCTCGACATACACGCTCTGGATCCACCAGAACAGGCCGCAGCGCCAGTCGCTCCACTCGTTGGTGATCATCAGTGAAGCGACTACGCGCTCGCCACTTTCCGCGACGACATAAAAACCCATCGACGGTGTGGCGAGCAGTTTGCGCACGCCCGCACCGATGATCTCGGGCATCAGCACCTTGTGTTCCGTCTCAAGCGCCATCGCGGCGTTGAAGTGCGCAATGGTCGCGGCGTCGCGCTCTTGCGCCTTGCGAAACTGAATCGACTGCGGCATCAGCTGCTACTTTCCTGACCCACGCCCAGGCCGATTTCCTTGCGCGCACGCACGGCGAGATTCAGCAGGTCCTGGGCATAGAGTTTGATCTCCACGGGCAGCGCTTCGGCATAGACCGTTTGCGATGACTCGAACAAACCGAAGAGATAGGACTTCGTTTGTACCGTATCTACCACCGCGATGTCCGCAACGCGCGCAATGTTGTAGTTCTGCTTGTTGCGGAAGATGGCGTTGGCCTCGCGTTTGAGCCTTGCCGCCTCGGCGCGATCGGCACGGATGCCGCCCTTGTCGCCGCCCGCATGAACGCGGTGGTCGCGCACGGCATTCGAGCGCTCGACCAGGGCGTTGCCTTGCGCGAAACCTGCGCGCCTGTCGAGCTGCCACGCCAGACTCGTCAACTCGTTCGCGCGGACATCGCTGATCAGCTCGACGATATTGCGGTACACGGCAGGGCTCTCCCGCTCAAAGTACTCCATCGTCCGCTCGAAAACAGGGCCACCCAGTTTCTTGACCTGGTCCACCGCGGAATCGCCGCCGCCCACATACGACTGGTTGAACGCCTCAGCGTCCAGCACCTTGCCATCGGGGCCTGCGAAAAGCCGCAGACGCTCCTTCGACAGCATCTCCACCTTGGCATTGAGTTCCACTGCCGGCACGACCAGCCCCGGCATGTCCTGACCCTCAACCTTGACCGCCATGCCGATCGATGCGGTGGCCGCAAGCCGGCCGAAGGCCACCGTCTCGTCGCGCTGGATGTGCCCTTTGTTGTTCTCGTAGATGGTCCGTGTGTGCTGCACGCCGATGTTGCCGCCCGCGCGCGCGCCCAACAACGCTCGCGACGATGCGGCCGAGCCCCAGTCCAACTCGCCTGACCCGGGCTTGACGATCGCCTGCACGCCTGCACCGAGTTCCGCCGCGCCCTGCACGTCGTGAAGGAACATGATGCTGTCGACGTCCTCGAGCGCAGCGAAGTCGATCGAAGGATTCAACACAATCGCTTTCGCGACGCGCTGGTAGGCTTGCTGTGTCTTGCACCGCAGCACGACGCCGTTGAACGCCTGAGCAGAGACGTCAGCTGAGGCTGTGGGGCCGACTTTCACGCCGACGGCACTGGGCAGGGCGAGGAGCGGGAGGGTCGCATCCGCGCCGATCTTGAAGTCACCGCCGGAGCGCAACACGATCTCCCAGCTGCCACCAGGATCGCCTGGGTTGCCGAAGTCAACGCCGCGCATGCGGGCCGCCGACGCACGCACATTGACACCTACCGTGTCGCCCAAAAGACCGGCCGACAGCTTGACGCGCTTGACCGCAGTCATCTTCACGCGCGAGCCGATCTTCACGTCGGCCAGGCTATCCACCAGGGCGCTGCGCGCGGCTCGATCGCCTTCGAAGTCGACCCTCTTTGGCGGAGCTGCTTTGTCTTCGGGGAGCACACCCGCCTCGTCAGCCCACAGGGCCAGCGTGGTGTGGGTGACATCATCTTGCACCGCCAGCTCGATTTCCTTGGTGAGGTCTTCGGCGACGCCCCATTCAGCAAGCACGGCCTGTACCGCTGCGGCGTCAGGGCGGAATCTCGCGAACAGCGGCAGCGGGCTGCCCACTAAACCCGGCGGCGGCTTCATGGCGTCAGGGATGAGGTGCAGGACGGCTGCACGCGCCAGGTCGCGGCGCACGCGCGTCGATTTTTGCGACGGCAGCAAGCCATCGGGCTGCAGAAGATTCGCGAACATGGTTTCGCCCAGCGTCACGGCTCGCTCTTCTTGCCGGCGGGTACGCAGCATGTCGAGCAGGCCCTGCGACTCCATGTGCCGCATGCCGCCATCAGCGACCCAGCCATCGAGCGACTTCTGCAATACCTCGAGCGTTGCGTAGGCCTCAGCTGCGCTCGACAGGCCTTGCTTCTCAAGCTGGAGCACATGGTTTGGGCTGATACCGATCATGTCGAGCGACGCGACCAGCTCCTCAGGCAGGTCGTCGCAAGGCCGCAATGCATTGGCGCGCGGCTCGATCGCGCGAAGGAAGTTGCGCTGCGACCATACTTGTGTTGATGAAAGGTTGCCCTGCTCGATGCGCTTGCTCGACGCAGCCTTCGCGGCTTCGATACAGCGCAACATGCGCTTGCCCGACTCGCACGCGCCGATGTCCTGCTCGCGCAGATACACGCCCATGATGGCCAGGCCCACTTGCTTGGCTTTCTTGCCGAGTTGCCTGGCGAGGCCCGCGACCAGCGCGGGATCCATCTTCAAGCCGCGCAGCACTTCGGCGGGGCGCTTGACGCCTGCGCGATCAAACGCGCGCATCAGGCGGTTGCGCGCACGTGCCAGTTCGCACTCGCGCTCGACCAGGTCTTTTGCTGCGTCAGCGGCCGAAACGGTGCCATCCGATGGATGCGGGTGAGCAACCATCACCGCAGTGACCCGGTCAATGCGCAGCGAAGCGATCGTCATGTCGAGCGAGGTGTCGATGCCAATCAGCGCATTGAGCTCATAGCCATCGCGGTTCGGGCCGATCGAGTCGCTGAGCGTGCCGATCATCACTTCAAGTCCCGACAGCGCATGCTCAACGCTGCCCTCGTCACGCCCTAGCTCGAGAATGCGCGCGTGGTTGCAAAGGGCTGAGAAGAGACGGTCAAAAGCGTAGCCGGGGCGCGGGATGCGCTTGCCATCCTTTGCGGGCTTGTCTTCGAATGCGAAGACCACATCGAGCGCCGCCAGCTGCTGCGCCACGTCGATGAGCATCTGGTTGTTTTTCAGTCGCGTCAAGCGATCGTGCGGCGGGCCGTCTTCGTCAATCGAATGCAATCCTGGCATGGCGAGGATGATGGCGGCGCGCGCAATCTCTTCACGCGCCGGCTTCTCGCCGGGGGGGTTCTTGCCAAGGCATGTGGCCAGCTCCAGAACGAAGGCATCGACTTGCGCAAGCGCTTGCGACAACGGCACATCCGCCCAGCGATTGCGCAGTTCAGACAATATGCGCTCGATAAAAAGACCGGGTTCGCCCGCAGCCACGCAGAGCTGCTCCAGTGCGACGAGCCGGCCCGCAATCGCATCGGCACGAGCTTGACAATCGGCATCGGCGCGGGCGTGCAGCATCGGTAGCGCACGCGCGAGTTCCGCCTGCATCAGCCGCAGTTTCGCCTGCTCCGCAGAGACGATCCGCGCGCCTGCCAGGACGGATGCGTCAGGCGCGGGCGCAAGCGGCTGTGCGCCCGGCACGGGGCCGTTGCGCTGGCGCCTGAACGCGCGCAACACGCGACGGCCGATGGACCGGTCACCGTTGGGCCGGCAAGCAGGTTGCACACGCCCAAGATCAAGCTCGTTGCGACGCGCCGACGATGCACTGGAGCGGCTCTGCGCCGCGACGATGACACCAAGACTGCCGTAGAACGTACGCTTGCATCGGTCCCAGGTCATGTGAATGCTCCCATGTAGGCGGCCGGCGGCGCGCCTTCGCGCACCAGGGTTTCGTACTGCTCGCGCAGTTGCGGAACCAGTTGAACGAAACCGGCCAGCAGCGACAGAAGCTGGTCAGAGGACACAAAGTCGGCGTCGACGAGCGCGACGAGAACGAGCTGTTGCGCGGCATCGTCGGATGCAATCGCGCAGCCGGGCAGCATGCTGGTGTAGTTCAGTTCAAGCGCCCATTGCATGAGCCTTGGATCAGCAGCGCCGGCGGCAGAGATGTCGCTTCGAAGGCTGAGCACCTGCGCGCTCGCCGTCTGCGCCAGCACCACCTGCACGTCGCCATCGAATTCGATGACGCATTCATCGCCGTCATCAATACCGACGGGTTGACCGAGCGCATCGGAAAGCGCTGAAACCAACTGCGACGGTGATGAGGGCGAGAACACGGGCTAGTTGTCCTTTCGAACTACGCCAGGGGCACACGACTGTCTCTCGAAAAAAACAGTGTAGGCACCAGCGCCCGCGAGCAGATTAGGGAAAAGGAGCCCCTATCTGTTGGTCTTGTCCCGTACCGCTTTCAGATGCGGTTTTCCTCGACGGCATGACACGCAACGCGGACGCCACGCAGCTCAAGCAGCGCGGGCCGCTCGTTGCGGCAGCGTTCATTTGCATGTGGGCAGCGCGGGTTGAACGCGCAGCCTGCCGGCGGGTTGAGCGGGTTCGGCACTTCGCCTTGCACCGGCGTGCGCGCGCGCCCGGTGTCGTGCATCTTGGGAATCGCATCGAGCAACATCCTCGTATAGGGATGCTGCGGTGCACCAAAGAGTTGTTGCTTGCCCGCGACTTCCACCAGGCGGCCGAGGTACATCACGCCGACGCGGTCACTCACGTGCCGCACGACTGCGAGGTTGTGCGAGATGAAGAGATACGTCAGGCCGCGCTGGCGCTGCAGGTCCTTCATGATGTTGAGCACCTGCGCCTGCACGCTCACGTCAAGCGCAGAGGTCGGCTCGTCGCACACCAGGAATTCCGGCTCGGTCGCGAGCGCACGCGCGATGGAAATTCGCTGGCGCTGGCCGCCCGAGAACTGGTGCGGGAACTTCACCATGTCGAGCGGCGACAGGCCGACGGACTTCAACAGCTCGCCGACTTTGTCTTTGAGCTCTGACGCGCTGGAAATGATCTTGTGTTCAACGAGTGGCTCGCCCACGATGTCTTCCACCGTCCAGCGCGGGTTCAGGCTCGCGTACGGGTCCTGGAAGATCATCTGGATGCGGCGGCGCAGTTGTTGCGACTCGCCGCTGCGATAGCCCGCATGCGCGTCCTTGCCGTCGAACATCAACGAGCCGCGCGAGGGCTCATACAAGCCGACGAGCAAACGCGCGACGGTGCTTTTGCCGCAGCCTGATTCGCCGACGAGCGCGAGCGTCTGCCCTTTTTCGATATCGAACGTCACGCCATCGACTGCCTTGAGCAGCTGGCGCGGCCGGCGCTCGATCACGCGGTTGAGCCACGGCACCGACACATCGAATGTCTTGGCGAGATCGTGCGCCTGTACGAGTGGCGCGGTCATGCGTTTGCCTTCGCGAAATCGATCTTGGCGGCTGACGCTGCATCGTGCAGCCAGCAGGCCGCGCGTGTGGCGCCTGCATCGAGCAGGTCGGGCCGCTCGACGAGGCAGCGATCAAACACGCGCGGGCAGCGCGGGTTGTACGCGCACCCCTTGGGGATCGCGTTCAGGCGCGGCATGGCGCCATCGATCTGGTTCAGCCGCTCGCGGTCGATGGTGATGTCGGGGATGGCCGCCATCAAGCCCGCGGTGTACGGATGCGACGAATGGTTGATCACCTCGTGCACCGGGCCGATCTCTGCGATGCGGCCGGCGTACATCACGGCGACGCGGTCGCATGTTTCAGCGATCACGCCCATGTCGTGCGTGATCAGCATGACGGCAGCGCCGTGCTCTTTGCAGACGGTCTTGAGCAACTGGATGATCTGCGCCTGGATGGAAACGTCGAGCGCTGTGGTCGGCTCGTCGGCCACGATCAGCTTCGGTTCGGCAGCGAGCGCAAGCGCAATCACCACGCGCTGGCGCATGCCGCCGGAGAACTGGTGGGGATAGTGGTCAATGCGCTCAGCTGCTGCGGGAATGCCAGTGTCTTCTAGCAGGCCGATGGCGCGGCGCTTGGCTTCCTTGTCATTGACGGGCAGGTGCGCCTGTATCGTCTCGGTCAACTGCCGGCCTACGGTGTAGAGCGGGTTGAGCGACGTGAGCGGGTCCTGGAAGATCGCGCCGATCTTGCGGCCGCGAATGTGGCGCATCTGCTCGTGCGGCAGGTTGTCGATGCGCTGGCCTTCGAGCAATATCTCGCCGGACGAGATGCGTCCGGGCGGCTCGAGCAGGCCGATGATCGATGCGCCCGTGAGCGACTTGCCCGCGCCCGATTCACCGACCACGCCGAGGATTTCTCCGGGCGCGATATCGAATGAAATATCGTCAAGCGCGCGCAGCGTGCCGTGGCGGCTTGGGAACTCGACGAAGAGGTTTTTGACTTGGAGTAGCGACATCGGCGCCTGTAATGAAGCTTTTGGGCCTAGCGCAACTTCGGGTTGAGCGCGTCGCGCAACCAGTCGCCCAGCAAATTGACGGACACGGCGATCATCACCAGCATGAGGCCGGGGAACACGGTGATCCACCAGTTGCCGGAAAAGAGAAACTTGTTGCCCACCTGGATCAGCGTGCCGAGCGAAGGCGAGTTCGGCGGCGCACCAACACCGAGGAATGACAGCGTTGCCTCCGCGATGATCGCTGTGGCGACTTGAATCGTCGCGAGCACCATCACCGGGCCGAGGATGTTCGGCAACACGTGCTTGCGCATGATGCGCAGTGGCGTGACGCCAGTGACTCGCGCGGCCTGTACATATTCACGGCTGCGCTCGACGAGTGTCGAGCCACGGACTGTGCGCGCGTATTGGACCCAGCCGCCGCCGCCAGCGAGCGATATCGACAGAATGAGCACGCCGAACACGACGATCTCACTGGCGTTCGGGAACATGGCGCGGCTCACACCGGCTATGAGCAACGCAACAAGGATCGCGGGGAACGACAGGATCACGTCGCACACACGCATGATGAATGCGTCAGTGCGGCCACCGACAAAGCCTGCAACCAGGCCGAGCGTGACGCCGATGGCCACCGACAAGATCACGCTCGCAAATCCGACCAGCAGCGAAATGCGCGCGCCGTACATCAGTGCCGACAGAATGTCGCGGCCCTGGTCGTCGGTGCCCAGCACGAACTTGCGGCTGCCGCCTTCAACCCAGGCCGGCGGCAACATCGAGTCAGTCAGTTGCAGCGTGCCGAGGTCGAATGGCTGGTGCGGCGCGATGAGGTTGGCGAACACCGCGCAGAACACGCAGATGAACGCCACCACAGCCGCGCCGATGGCCACCGGCGACGTCCGGAAGCTGTGGCCGATGTCGCTGTGCCAGGTCCTGTGAAACCAGCTTTGCTTGCCTGCCAGTTCCATCACTTGACCGTGATGTACTTCCACACCATGCCGTTATCCGGCCACTGCACAAGCTCGATGTTCTTCTTCGCGCCCCAGTTCAGCGCCTGCTGGTGCAATGGGATGTGGCCAATGTCGTCCTGGTGGATCTTGACGGCCTCGCGGATCATTTCATTGCGCTTCTTCTGGTCCGTCTCGGAGGCAATCAGGTTCGTGAGCTCGTCGACACGCGCGTTGCTGTATGCGCCCAGGTTGAACTGGCCGCGTCCGCCGTCACCCGGCGTGGACATGATCGGGTACAGCACGTTGTGTGCATCGACCGTGCTTGCCGTCCAGCCCAGCATGTAGAAGCTCGTGTCGCGGCGCAGGATCTTCGGGAAGTACGTGCCCTTGGTCTCGACTTCGAGCTTGATCTTCACACCCACGCGTGCGAGGTTGGCGGCCACTGCCTGGCAGATCGCGCCGTCGTTCACGTAGCGGTCGTTCGGGCAGTTCATCGTGACTTCGAAGCCCTGCGGATAGCCTGCATCGGCCAGCAGCTTCTTCGAGGCTTCCGGGTCAAACGGCAGGCGCTTGGCCAGGTCAGGCGCGAAGCCGTTGACTTCGGGCGGGAACATCAGCGCGATGGGTGTCGAAGCGCCGCGCATCACGGCGCGCTTGATGCCGTCAATGTCGATGGCCTGGTAGAACGCCTGGCGCACGCGCTTGTCCTTGAAGGGGTTCTTGCCTTTCACGTTGGAGAAGAGCAGCTCATCACGCTTTTGGTCCATGCCCAGGAAAATGACGCGCAGCTCGGGGCCTTGCAGCACCTTGAGCTTGGGGTCTGCCTTGATGCGCTCGACGTCCTGCACGGGCACCGGCTCCATCACGTCGATCTCGCCCGAGACGAGCGCCGCGACGCGCGTGGCGTCATTGCCGATCACGTTGAAGATCACTTCATCGACGTTGCCATCAATCTTGCCCCAGTAGTTGCCGTTGCGAACGAACGTCGTGCGCACGTTGGGCTGGCGCTCGCGCACACGATACGGGCCTGTGCCGTTGGCGCGGAACGAGGCGGCGTTCTCGATGCCCTTGCGGCGGTCGACAGGGCGCGTTGCCTGGTTGGTCTCGCACCACTTCTTGCTCATGATGTTGAAGTGCGTGAACAGCTCCGGCAGGATAGGGAACGGGCTGTTCGTGATGATGTCGATCGAGTGATCGTTGATCTTCTTGATTTCCTTGATGATCCCGACGTAGCTCTTCATGTCGGAGCCATCCGACTTGGCGCGCTCGTAGCTGAAGATCACGTCGTCAGCGGTGAACGGCGTGCCGTCGTGGAATTGAACGCCTTTGCGCAGGTCGAAGTGCCACACGGTGGGCGCCGTCTGCTTCCATGACGTTGCCAGCTGCGGCTCGATCTTGTAGGTCTTGCCACGCGTGGTGAGCGACTCGTACACGTTTTCATTGACGCTGATCTGCAGCGACTCGTTGAGCGAGTGCGGGTCGAGCGAGAGTGCATCGCCCTGGTTGGCGATACGCAGCGTCGCGGCTTGTGCGCCAGCGGCGCCGAGCGCGGCTACCAGCGCTGCGGACAGAAGGGTGGGGGTGAACTTCATGGTGGAGGCTCCTCAGGCTTGGATGAATTTGTTGGAAGGAATCAATTGGCTATCGGCATGCCGTGCTCGACCAGGCTCGCGTGCATGGCCGAGCCGAGCGGCAGGATGTCGTCATTGAAGTCATAGCGCGGGTTGTGCAGGAAGCAGTTGTCGCCGCCCTGCCCGAGCCGCATGTAGGCGCCCGGCTTGGTCTGCAGCATGAACGAAAAGTCTTCGGCGCCCATGCTCGGCTCCATGTCGCGATCGACGAGGTCTGCACCGACGAGACTCTCGGCAACATCGCCGGCAAAGCGCGCTTCTTTTTCAGTGTTGATGGTGGCGGGATACGAGCGTTCGTATTTCACTGTGGCCGTTGCACCCATGCCGAGCGCAATCGCGCTGCACAGCTCGGACAGGCGCCGCTCGACCAGCGCCTGCACCTCCGGTTTGAACGTGCGGATGGTGCCCACGATCGTCGCGCTGCCCGGGATGACGCTCATCGCGTTCAAGTCGCCGGCATGCATGGCGCACAGGCTGACGACAGCGCCATCGATCGGCCGCACATTTCGCGACACGATGCTTTGCGCCGCCGTGATGATGTGCGCAGCGACGAGCACCGGATCGATTGCGAGATAAGCGTGAGCGCCATGGCCGCCCTTGCCAGTGACTTCGATCGTCACGCGGTCGGCTGCGGCCATCATCGCGCCGTCGTTGATGCCAATGGTGCCGGGCTTCATGGCCGGCCAGTTGTGCATGGCGTAGATCGAATTGACCGGGAAGCGCTCGAACAAGCCGTCTTCGATCATCTGCTTTGCGCCGGCGAAACCCTCTTCACCGGGCTGGAAAACCAGCACCGCTGTGCCGTCGAAGTTGCGCGTCTCGGCCAGGTAGCGCGCGGCGCCGACGAGCATCGTGACGTGACCATCGTGGCCGCAGCCGTGCATCATTCCGCTCTTCGCGGACTTCCATGCGAAGTCATTCTGCTCGGTCATGGTGAGCGCATCCATGTCCGCGCGCAGGCCAATCATGCGACCGCTAGCCGTGCTTTTGCCACGGATCACGCCGACGACGCCGGTTTTGCCGATGCCTGTGTGGATTTCGTCGACGCCGCAGACCTTCAACGCTTCCTTCACGCGCGCCGCTGTGTAAACCTCTTCGAAGCCGATTTCCGGATGCGCGTGCAGGTCCCGGCGCAGTGCGGTGAGCTCGGGCACGTACTGCGCAATGTGTGCAAAGGCGCGGCCGTTGGCTTTGAGGCGGGGGGCGAGCATCAGTGTCCTTTCGCTGCGCCCGTAGTGCGCAGACGCGGATCGACCTGGAAATACAGCATGTCGACCACGAGGTTGATCACGACGAAGATGAGAGCAATGAGGCAAAGATAGGCAGCCATGACGGGGATGTCGGCAAAGGTCACGGCCTGAATGAAGAGCAGGCCCATACCGGGCCATTGGAAAACTGTCTCGGTGATGATCGAGAACGCAATCAACGTGCCCAGTTGCAGGCCGATGATGGTCATCACAGGCACCAGCGTGTTTTTCAACGCGTGGCCAAAGTGGATCGCCCGGTCGGGAATGCCGCGCGCTCGCGCGAACTTGATGTAGTCGGTGCGCAGCACTTCGAGCATTTCAGCGCGCACGAGCCGCATGATCAGCGTGAGCTGGAATACGGCCAGCGCGATAGCTGGCAGCACGATGTGCAGCCATCCGTCGCGTGTGAGCAAGCCTGTGGTCCACCAGCCGATCTTCACGGTGTCGCCGCGGCCAAAGCTCGGCAGCCAGCCGAGCAACACGGCGAAAACAAGAATCAACAAAATGCCGACGAGAAATGGCGGCAGCGAGACGCCGAGAAGCGAGAACGCCATGAAGGCCTGGCTCAGCTTCGTTCCGCGGCGCAGCGCTGCATAGACGCCCATCGGGATGCCGACTGCCACCGCCAGAAACGCGGCAACCAGGGCCAGTTCAAGTGTTGCCGGAAAGCGCTCGCCGATCAGCCGCGAGACCTTGGCGCCCTGGCGCAGGCTCAGGCCAAATTCACCTTGCGCGGCGTTCACGAGGAAGTGCCAGAACTGCACGAAGAAAGGTTGGTCGAGGCCAAGGTCGGATCGCAGTTGCGCGATCTGATCCGGCTTGGCATCCTGGCCGAGCAGGAAAACGACGGGATCGCCCACGTACTGGAACAGCATGAACGCGATGAACGCCACGGTGACCATGACGATCACAGCCTGCAGCAGGCGACGCAACACAAAGGCAAACATCGGGCGTGTAAGAGGGAAAAGATGATGCTAGCAGAGCAAGTCCGGTGCCCGCCTCAGGGCTTTCCTCTGTGCGCGCTTCGAAGGGCTATTCCTTAGAGGCAGGGGCTGGCCCGCCGAGCCGGATAGGGCCGTACCAGGCGGTGACGGTGGAGCGTGTGTTGTCGCTGTCGGACATGATGCCAATGCCGACAAGTGCGCCCGGCTTTTCGCCGAATGCGCGTTCGTAGTCTGCGGCGATGTCGCGCTCGTAGTCGAGCCACTGGTTGAGTTGCATCGGGCCTGACTGCACTACCAGCTTGCGAATTCGATCCGTGCGGGGCCCCAATATGACGCTGCCCGGTTCGCGGTTGTTGCACCACACGTACATCAGCGTCGCGTACGGCATTTCCTCGCCGGTCAGCGCTCGCGTCAATTCGGAAAGCATTGCGTCTTTGGCAGAGAATTTCGAACGATCGCCCTCGAAGGCCAACACGATTCGAACGGGGGAATCATCCGCGTCGCGAAGGACCATATCGGCGCCAGCAATCAGTTGCGGAACCTTCCAGGAGAACCGCACGCGGTCGAGCGCCGAAGGCTCGATCCGGATCTTGTTGCGCATCATGCTGACTGATGAAGCGGCCAGCACGGCAACTGCGTCACGGCCATCCTTGCGGGCATAGCCAAACTGCGTGGGCTGCTTGCCGGGGAACTTCATGTGCTCCCAACCCGGTGTAGCGGCCGATGCATCCGCACCCGAAGTCGACGCCGCAGTGGATTGTCGCGCCCACGGGCTTGCCGCAATGGCTGCGGCCTCATCGCGCTCAATGAGCGTCGAACAGGCGCCCAGCAAAAATGGCAGAAGGACGACAGCGGCGCCCCTCACGAATCGTTTCATCGATGGTCCCAACGTACTCGCTTTGTTCAAGCGTAACAGTGCCTTGTGAATATTCAACAGGACAAGCCCCATGAATGGCGCGGTGCGAAGGCCTTCAATGAAAAAAGCCGCCCGAAGGCGGCTTTCAAGTTTCTTCTGTCTTTTCAACTGGCCGTGAGGCCAGCCGGAAATCAGAATGCGTGACGGATACCGAAATCGTAGCCGGTCGACGACGTGTTGGCTGCACCGCCAGCGCCGTTCAGGAACGAAGCGGAACCACCCGAGTTGCTCACGCGAGCGTACGTGGTGTACAGAGCCGTGCGCTTCGACAGGTTGTGCACGTAGCCGAGTGCGAACTTCTTCGCGGTCGGTTCCGTCACAACTGCGTCGGTGCGATAGCGCGAGTAAGCAGCGCGGATTTCGCCAGCGCCGATCGGGAACAGGCCACCGATCAACCAGCCCTTGCCGGTGACAGCGCCGTTCTTGTCGCGCGACAGGTGAGCTTGCAGCTTGGCAACGCCGAAGTCGTACTGACCGCCGATGTTGTTCTGATGCACGTTACCAGCAGCGTACTTGGTGCGGCTGAAAGCGCCAGCAACGTTCAACGGGCCAGCAGCGTAGCCGACGCGAATACCGTAGCCCTTGCCGTCAGACGACGTAGCTGCACCGGAGTTGTTCTCGCCGAGGTAGTACTGTGCCTGGCCGTAGAAGCCGCCGATGTTCGCCGGCAGGAAGTAGCCGATGGAGTTCGAAGCACGAACGGCGGTAACGCCGGTGATGATCGAGTTCAGGGTCTGGGTGGTGCCCACGCCGTTGGTGCCGAACGGATCGAAGACCGTCAGGTTCCAGAATTGCGGGGAGAAGTCACGGCCCAGGCGCATTTCGCCCCAGCCGCCAGACAGGCTGACCGTCGAACGACGATTGAACGTCAGGCCTTGGCGGCCAGCAACAGCAGCGCCAGCACCGGTAGCTTGGTTGTTGGCGTTGGTGCCAGCACCTTGGCCGTCATCGTTGGCCAGACCAGCTTCGAGCCAGAAGGAAGCAGACATGCCGCCGCCCAGGTCTTCAACGCCACGGAAACCCAGACGCGAGCTGTTGTAGCCCGAGTTCGTCAGTTGGGTCTTGTTGGACACGCTACCACGACCAAATGCCAGCGTCGCATCGACAACACCGAACAGGGTCACGGACGATTGGGCAGAAGCCGAGCCGGCAGCAGCCAGCACAGCCAGAGCAATCAGGGACTTTTTCATTGCAAGTTTCTCCAAGGTTAAACAGAGGGCTCCGGTGAGCAAGGGGTCACGTAATGCAGGCACTTGATGTGCTCCCGCCGGATCCCCGGGCCAACCTCCTTTTGGGAAGGTTGAAGGTATTGCACCAGAGCAGGCTTTCTTTCGCAAAGAATTTAGCCGTGACTGAGGTGATTCGTTGCACATGGACAACAGCTGTCAGTCGCTCAGTGGAGCACGAACAACACCCAAAAAAAATCTTTCGGATTACGAAAAGTCCTTGTTGATCTTTTGTCCTTTTTGATTACAAGGACACGATTGCAGCCCGGACGTAAACTGGCGTCATGGATGCAATTCTTGGAGCAGCGGACAGCGCGTTGAGGACTCTTTTCGCCAAGCCGGGTAGCCGACGGGCCTGCCCCGTCGTGGCGGCAGACGAGACCCGGCTTTCCGATCAGGAGCGGCGCGAATCGGGCGCCCTGATGCGTGTGAATCACGTCGGCGAGGTCTGTGCGCAGGCGCTCTACACCGCGCAAGCACTCGGCACGCGCGATCCGGCGCTGGCCAAACGGCTCCTGGTCGCCGCCCAGGAAGAAACCGACCACCTTGCCTGGACCGCGGCGCGCCTAGACGAACTGGGTACGCGGCCATCGCTGCTGAATCCCCTCTGGTATGCGGGTGCGTTTGCCCTCGGTCTCGTTGCGGGCCGGCTCGGCGATCGCGTCAGCCTGGGCTTCATCGTCGAGACCGAACGCCAGGTCGAAGCGCATCTGGAAAGCCACATGGAGCGCCTGCCCGCCGGGGACCATGCTTCCCGCGCCATCGTGGCGCAGATGAAGACCGATGAGGCCGAGCACGCGCAGCGAGCCCTTCAGGAAGGCGCCATGGAGTTGCCGGCGCCTGCCAAGGGTTTGATGCGCGCTGCCGCGCGCGTGATGACCACCACGGCGCACTACGTCTGAACCGGACCGCGTGAGGCTAAGCGGCCTCGATCAGGTCAAAGCTCGTCGAAATGTCGGCGGTCTTGCCCAGCATGATGCTGGCAGAACAGTACTTTTCATGACTGAGCGCAATCGCCCGCGCCACCGCGTCTGAAGGGATGCCCTTGCCCTTCACCGTGAAATGCATGTGGATCTTTGTGAATACCTTGGGGTCCGCGGCCGCGCGCTCCGAAGTGAGCCTGACCGAGCAGGCCTGAACGTCGTGGCGCCCGCGCTTGAGAATCAGCACAACGTCATAGGCAGTGCAGCCACCTGTGCCGGCCAGCACGGTTTCCATGGGGCGCGGAGCCAGGTTCTGGCCTCCGTTTTCGGGCTTGGCCGCGTCGGGGGCACCATCCATGTGCAGCACATGGCCGCTGCCCGTCTCAGCCATGAACCCCATGCCTGATCGCGCGCCTGTCGCGCCCGTCCAACTCACTGTGCATTCCATCGCTTTTGCTCCAAATCGGCCACGAGAATGTGCTGCAACGCAGCATTTCTGTGGCTATACTGATTTAACAGCATAACGACTCGCCGCCCGTCGATTCGATGTGCACCTGATGCCGCTGGCGCCTCGCGCCACTCGCATCTGCAACAGTTGTCTCCTCCACCTCCCTTGGTGGATTTAGCCCCCGGAACGCAAGTCCCGGGGGCTTTTTTCTGCTCGCACGTATCATCGTTTGGCTCATGACGAAGAAACATCTCGGCCCGGCCGACTACCTCAAGAAGATCCTCAACGCGAAGGTGTATGACGTTGCCGTGGAGTCGGCACTCGAACCCGCGAAGAGCCTGAGCCGCCGGCTGCACAACAAAGTGCTCCTCAAGCGCGAGGACCAGCAAGCCGTTTTCAGCTTCAAGCTGCGTGGTGCGTACAACAAGATGGCGCACCTCTCACCCGACGCGCTCAAGCGCGGCGTGATCTGCGCCTCGGCAGGCAATCACGCACAGGGCGTCGCGCTGTCTGCGCATCGGCTCGGCACGCGCGCCGTGATCGTGATGCCAGTGACCACGCCCCAGCTGAAGATCGAAGGCGTGAAGGCACTCGGCGGCGAAATCGTGCTGCACGGTGAAAGCTATTCCGATGCCTTCGCGCACGCGACGAAGCTCGAAAAGGAGCAGGGCCTGACCTTCGTGCATCCGTTCGATGACCCCGATGTCATCGCGGGCCAGGGAACCATCGCGATGGAAATCCTGCGCCAGCACCAGGGGCCTCTTGATGCGGTGTTCGTGGCGATTGGCGGCGGCGGCCTCATCTCCGGCGTTGCCAACTACATCAAGGCCGTGCGCCCCGAGATCAAGGTGATCGGCGTGCAGATGAATGACTCCGACGCGATGATGCAGTCCGTCGCCGCCAGCAAGCGCATGACGCTCGCCGACGTGGGCCTCTTTTCAGATGGCACGGCCGTCAAGCTCGTCGGCGAGGAAACATTCCGCATCGCGCGCGAACTGGTGGACGAATACATCGCCGTTGACACCGACGCCGTCTGCGCGGCGATCAAGGACGTCTTCATCGACACGCGCAGCATCGTCGAGCCCGCAGGCGCGCTGGCTGTCGCCGCAATCAAGCAGTACGTCGCGACGAACAAAACGCGTGGCGAGACTTACGCCGCGATCCTGTGCGGCGCCAACATGAATTTCGATCGCTTGCGCTTCGTCGCCGAGCGCGCTGAGGTCGGCGAAGAACGTGAAGCCCTTTTGGCCGTGACCATTCCCGAAGAGCGCGGCAGCTTCCGGCGCTTTTGCGAACTGATCGGCGAGCTGCCGGGTGGCCCGCGCAACGTCACTGAGTTCAACTACCGCATCAGCGACAGCGCGAAGGCGCATGTATTTGTGGGCCTCACGACACACGGCAAGGGCGAGTCGTCGCGCATCGCGTCGAACTTCACGCGGCACGGCTTCGAGGCGCTCGACCTCACGCATGACGAGCTCGCCAAGGAACACATCCGGCACATGGTCGGCGGACGCTCGTCGCTTGCGCAGGACGAACGCCTTCTGCGATTTGTCTTTCCCGAGCGGCCCGGCGCGCTGATGAAATTCCTCTCGCATATGCGCCCAGGCTGGAACATCACGCTGTTTCACTACCGCAATCAGGGGGCCGACTACGGCCGCATCCTCGTGGGCCTGCAGGTGCCCAAAGCTGATGACAAAGTGTTCAAGACGTTCCTGGACACATTGGGTTATCCCTATGTCGAAGAGACGGGCAACCCTGTTTACCGATTGTTTTTGCAGACGTAGCATGGGTCACGAGCCGGCGCGCAAGACCCGGCAAGAGGGGGCATCCACCAAGCCGGAGGGGCCATGCTCAGACTGGGAATCGTCATCGACTCGGCGGCCGAAGTGCCGCAGAGCGTGCTTGAAAATCCGCGGGTGCGCATGCTGCCCGTCGCGATCAGGATCGGCGAGCGAACCTACCTGGACGAGCGAAAACCCGAGGCCACGAGTGATTTCAATTCGCGCAAGCTCGAAATGCGGACCGCGCAAGACTCCAAGTCGTTGCCGCCCGGCGAGCCCGATGTGCGCAAGTTCCTGCTTGACCACGTCGCCACCGATTTCGATCACGTGTTCGGCCTGTTCGTCATGTCTGCGCGGTCGCCCATCTTTCGCGCGGCATTCGACGCGGCATCGCGCGTGATCACCGATTCGATGCCGGTGCGCGTGCGCTCGGGCATCAAGGGCCCGTTGCTCGTGGAGTGCCACGACAGCATGAACCTGTTCTCCGGCTATGGCGTGCAGGTGCTCGAAGCGTTGCGGGCCTTTGAGGCCGAGCCGCTGGTATCCACCATCCGCACGCGAATGCAGGAAGGCGCCAAGTCGGCGCACGGCTACCTCGCACCGGCAAACCTGGACTACCTGCTTGCCCGCGCTCGCGCCCGGGGTGACAACAGCGTGGGCGCGTTCGGCCAGGCGGCAGCAAAGATGCTGGGCATCATGCCGATCCTTCGCGGCTTTCAGAACAAGACCGAGGCGGTGGGCAAGGTCCGTGGCGTGGCCGCCGCGCGCGCCCACATCCTCAACCTGGCTCGCCGCGAACTTGGCAAGGGGCTGCTGGCCCCGTTTGTCGACGTGAGCTATTCAGGCGACATCGCGGACGTGCAGGCGCTGGCCGAATACCGCGCACTCGTCACCGAAGCAGCAGACAAGGGCGTCAGCGTCGTGTTGCACGAGATGGCACCTACCAACTCGGTCAATGCCGGCGCCAATGCGTTGTCAGTTGGGTTCATGGCCCGCCCGCATAGCGCGGACCTGTAAGGGCGCGCGTGCTGGCGCAGCGGCAACAGCGGCGCTCAGGGCCGGCGCAGCGGCAACTCAAGCGTGACGACTGCCGGGCCGTTGGCGCCATCCGACAACACCGCCTTGCGCGACTCGACCGACTTCAGCACCAGATTGCCGTCAATCGCAGAGCCAGTACGAAATGGCTTTGCGGGCTTGCCATCGACCGAGATCAGCGCAGCGCCGCCCTGCTCGCCGGTCGCCACCACGCCTTGCAGCGAAAACCGGCTGGCAATGCTCGGCGCCGCGACGGCCACGGCCTGCACCGGGTTCCAGCCCATCAGGCGGGCAACGGACACCGGATCCACAGGCGCCGGCGTATGCACGAGCGCAGGCGCTGCCAGCGGCGGGGAACGACTGGCGATTTTCAGACCCCAATAAACGCAGGTGGCGGCAACAATCGCCCAGACCAGGAAGGTCGAGGCTGCCACTACCCATCTGCCCTGCATGTTGCTCACCATGCGGCGATTATCATTGAAGCGATTCCCTCACCGACTGCCATGAAGTTTCCTCAAACATTTCGCGCACGCGCCCAGGCCGGCTTCACCCTCATCGAACTGATGGTGGTGCTTGTGATCATCGGCGTGCTCGCCGCGCTGATCGTCCCCAATGTGCTCGACCGCGCTGACGACGCGCGGGCGACAGCGGCCAAGACCGACGTCAACAACCTGATGCAGGCGCTGAAGATGTACCGGCTCGACAACCAGCGCTACCCGACGAGCGAGCAGGGCCTGCAGGCACTAGTCACGAAACCCACGGTAGGCCCCGCAGCGCCCAACTGGAAGCCTTACCTCGACAAGCTGCCCAACGACCCGTGGAGCCGCCCCTACCAGTACCTCAACCCCGGCGTAAAGGGCGAGATCGACGTCATGTCGTTTGGCGCGGACGGCCAGCCCGGCGGCGAGGGCAAGAATGCGGACGTCGGCAGCTGGCAATGAGCGTCGCAGCTCACGCGGGCCTGGCAGCGCTCGCGTTGGCGGCTTCACGCTGCTGGAACTGCTCATCGTCATCTCCATCATCGCGATTGCCACTGCGGGCGTGAGCTTCGCGCTGCGTGACTCCGACAGCGCCCAGCTCGAGAAGGAAGGCCGCCGGCTCGCGGCGCTCCTTGAGTCGGCACGGGCAATCTCGCGAAGCTCCGGCGTTCCCGTCCGCTGGACGCCGACCGAAACCGGTTTCAAGTTCGAAGGCGCGCCACCCGACGTGCTGCCAGACCGCTGGCTCGATACGACAACGCAGGTTCGCGGCACCGCCACCCTGGTGCTTGGGCCCGAGCCGATCATCGGCAAACAGGAAGTCACGCTCGGCTCGGCCACAGCATCGACTCGCACGCTTCGAATCGCGACAGACGGCATCAGGCCCTTTGCTGTCACCAACAGTGAATGACCCACGGCGAATGAAACGTCAGGCGGGTTTCACCTTGGTCGAAGTGCTCGTCGCGCTGGCAATCGTCGCCATAGCGCTCGCAGCTGGCCTGCAATCGACAACTGCGCTCACACGCAATGCCGAGCGCCAGTCCAGTGTGCTGCTGGCCCACATGTGCGCCGAAAACGAACTGGTGAAAGTGCGCCTGACGCGGCAGATGCCGGACATCGGCGAGTCGAAGGTCGATTGCGACCAGGCCGGCCGCACGCTGCCCGTCACGATCACTGTGTCGCCCACGCCCAACCCGAGTTTCCGGCGCGTGGACGCACAGGTCTTCGACGACGGCTCGCCCGTGCTGCGACTTTCCACCGTCGTGGGGCGCTACTGATGCAGGCGCGCCACCAACGCGGCTTCACCCTGATCGAGGTGCTCGTGGCATTGGTCGCGATGGCTTTGCTGGCCGTGATGAGCTGGCGCGCCATCGACGGAATGTCGCGCGTGCAACAGCAAACTGAAGCGCGCGCCGATGATGTGCTGACGCTGCAGATCGGCCTTGCGCAGTGGGCGGCCGATCTCGATGCGGTTGTCGATCTGCCCAATATCTCGACGCTCGACTGGAACGGCCGTGTGCTGCGCCTGGCGCGCCGCAGTACAGCATCCGTGACGGATGGCGTGCTCGTCGTCGGCTGGACACGGCGCGTCATCAATGGCCAGGGCACCTGGCTGCGCTGGCAGTCGCCGCAAACGTTCACGCGCGGTGACTTCAACGAGGCCTGGCTCAAAGCCGACACCTGGTCGCAAAACCCGGGCGTCGACGAACTCGCACGTGAAGTCGCCGTGGTGCCGCTGGATGACTGGCAGGTTTTCTACTACCGCGAAAACGCGTGGACCAACCCGCAGTCGAGCGCCGTGCGTACGGCGCCGGTGGCGGGCCAGCCGATCCCGCTGCCCGCTGGGCAGGCACTGCCCGACGGCATACGGCTCGTGTTGACGCTGCCGGCAAACCAGGCGATCAACGGCACGCTCACGCGCGACTGGGTGCGACCGAACCTCGGGCGGCCGCAATGAGCCGGCGCGCCGCTCGCCAGGCAGGTGCCGCCTTGCTGATGGCGATGCTCACTGTCGCACTGGTCGCCACATTCGCAACGGCCGCGCTGTGGCAGCAGTGGCGCAGCATCGAAGTTGAAAGTGCCGAGCGGGCTCGTGTGCAATCGAGCTGGATCCTCACCGGCGCGCTCGACTGGGCGCGGCTCGTGTTGCGCGAAGACATGCGCTCGGGCAACGACAGCTCGGACCACCTGAGCGAGCCTTGGGCGGTACCGCTGCAGGAAGCGCGCCTGTCGAGCTTCCTGGCGGCCGACAAAAACAACACCTCCACCGACACGACCGAGGACATCCTCGATGCGTTCCTGTCGGGCCAGGTGATCGACGCGCAATCGCTGATGAACGTGCGCAACCTGGCGAGCACTGACGGCAAAGTGCAGCAGAGCGAGATCGATGCGTTCGCCCGCCTGTTCGACCTGCTGCAAATTGACCGGGCCGAGCTCGAAAAGCTGGTGGAGAACTTTCGCTTCGCGCTCGATACCTCCACTGCCAACCAGTCGGGCGCGCTGGCACCGCTGGCGCCCAACAAGATCGAAGAGCTGGTCTGGCTGGGCCTGTCCCCTGCCACCGTATCCAAACTCCAGCCGTACATCACCATCTTGCCCATACGCACGGCCGTCAACGTCAACACGGCAAGCGCCGAAGTCATTTATGCGTCCGCGCCGCAGCTAAGCATGGCGGATGCGCAAAACCTGGTCTCGCTGCGCGAACGCTCACCCTTCAAGAGCATCCCGGACATCGTCAAGGCGGTCGGGCGCGGCCCGGACGTCATCCCCACCGATCCGCTGGCACTGGACGTGCGCACGGCCTTCTTCGAGGTGCGCGCGCGCTTGCGGCTGGACAAACTCGTCGTCGAAGAGCGTTCGCTGATCCACCGCCTGTCGGCCAGCGAAATCGTCGTGCTGTGGCGCGAACGCGGCATTGCGGACCCCACGGCGCTCGCGCAGGCACCCGTGCGGCGCTGACCTTTCTACAATCGGCCCACCCATGAGCGCCCTCATCGTCTTCCTGCCGCAGCACGCTGCCACCGCCTCGACCGAGTTCGAGTACGTGCTGACGCACGACGGCAGCGCCATCGCCGACCACGGCGCGGCGCTGGCCACCCTGCTGCCGGCCACGACGCGGGCGGGCTCGGAAGTCGTCGCCATTGTCCCGGCTGCGCTGCTGTCGTGGCACCGTGTCGAGCTGCCCAAGGGCACTGCCGCAGGCTCTCCGCGGATGCGTGCCGTGCTGGAGGGAGCGCTGGAAGACCAGTTGCTCGACGAGCCGGAGGCACTTCATTTCGCCCTGCAACCACAAGCGCGGGCGGGGGAGCCCGCCTGGGTCGCCACCTGCGACCGGGCGTGGCTGCGTGCCGCCGTGGTCGCACTTGAAGCAGCCGAGCGGCCCGCGGCGCGCATCGTTCCCGAATTCGCGCCGGAGGGCGTGACGACCTTCTATGCCGTCGGCCAGGCCGACCAGCCGATGGTGGTCGTTGCCGGCACCGAAGGCGTCACCGCCGTTCCCCTGAGCACGCAAGTGCTGCCCCTGCTGCCTGCGCTGGCTGACGACACGCCCTGCATCGCCGAGCCGGCCGTCGCCGAAATCGCGGAACAGGTGCTACAGCGCCGACCCGAGCTGCGCCACCCCTCGGGTCGCTGGATGCGTGCGGCGCAGTCCGACTGGGACCTGGCGCAATTCGAGTTCTCCAGTTCCGGGCGCGCCCGCGCCTGGAAGAAGATGGGCACCGCCTGGGCGGACATCCTCTCGGCGCCGCAATGGAAGCCCGCCCGATGGGGCGCCGTTGCGCTCGTTGTCATCAACCTGCTCGCCATGAATGCGTGGGCATGGCGCGAGCGCTCGGCGCTCGACCAGAAGCGCGAGGCGATCCGCACGACGCTCACCGAGACTTTTCCGCAAGTCAAGGTAGTCGTCGATGCACCGTTGCAGATGCAGCGCGAACTCACGGCTTTGCGCCTGGCCACTGGCACCAGCTCCGGCAATGACCTGGAGTCGATGCTCGGCGCCCTGAGCGCGGCGGCGCCTGCGCAACGCGCGCTGACCAGCATCGAATACTCGAACGGCGAGCTGCGCGTCAGGGGCATGGCCCTGCCGGCCGAAGAGGCGCGCACGCTTGCCAGTTCACTCAAGGCGCAGGGCTTCACGGCAAATACGCAAGGCGAGGCGCTCGCCATCACCGCCGGGAGCGCACGATGAAAGCACTCTCGCCTTTGCTCGCCCGGTGGACCGGCCTCGCGCCCCGCGAAAAGGTCATGGTGGCGAGCGCCCTGGGTCTCGTCGCGGCCGCGATCGTCTGGTGGCTGCTCGTGGCGCCCGCGCTTGCAACGCTGCGCACCTCCGAGGCGCAACGCCATGAACTTGACGCCCAGCTGCAGTCGATGCGCGCCTTGCAGGCACAGGCAAAAGCGTTGCAATCGCAACCCAAGGCCGGCTACGACGAGGCATTGCGCCTGCTTGAACTCTCGGTGCGCGAGCGCCTGGGCACAACGGGCCGGCTGTCGCTGCAAGGCGAGCGGGCCACCATCACACTGACTGGCACTGCGCCCGATACCGTTGCGCAGTGGCTGGCGCAGGCCCGCGTGAACGCGCGCGCACTGCCCAGCGACGTGCGAATCAACCGTAACGCGGCCGGCCTGTGGGAGGGCACCGTGGTCTTCACGCTGCCTTCGCGCTGAGCGCAAGCAGCACCGCCCGATGGCATTGCGCTCGACCGCTTCCGGCCCGCCGCGCGCCAGCTGGGGTTGGGCCCTGGCAGGCGCTGCCATCGGCCTTGTCGTAGCGATGGTGCTGTACGCCCCGGCGCGCTGGCTGTCCGGCACAGTGCGCGATGCGACGGGTGAACGCCTCATCCTCGACGACGCGTCGGGCACCATCTGGACAGGTTCTGCCCAGCTCGTCTTGACCGGCGGCGCGGGCAGTACAGCGGCCGCCGCCCTGCCCACGCGCATCGAGTGGCGGATGCGACCACGCTGGGACGGCTTCACGGCACAGCTACAAACAGCCTGCTGCACGCAAGCGCCCGTTGAAATCCGCCTGCAGCCGCGATGGGGCGGCGCACGCATCACGGTGGCCGACTCACAGGCGCAGGTTCCTGCAGCCCTGCTCGTGGGCCTGGGCACCCCCTGGAACACGTTACAGCTTGACGGCGATTTACAGCTGGGCACGCAGGGCCTTTCAGTAGAATGGATCGAAGGCCGCCTGTCTGTCGCCGGGCAGGCCGAGCTCAAGGCGCAACGGCTGTCGTCGCGCCTGTCCACCTTGAGGCCCATGGGCAGTTATCGCATCACGGTCACGGGCGGCAGCGCGCCGACCCTGCAGCTCCAGACCCTGGAAGGCGCCCTGCAACTGAGCGGGTCGGGCCAATGGGTTGGATCGCGCCTGCGATTCTCTGGTGTTGCCACGGCAGCGCCCGAGCGCGAAGATGCCCTGTCGAATTTGCTGAACATCATCGGGCGGCGCAGCGGCGCACGCTCGATCATCACCCTGGGATGACATGAAAGAACGACTCGCGCTTGCGCACATTTTCCCCCGGCTGGCGCTGTGGCTGGCCTGCATGGTGGTGGCCGGCGCGCCCGGCCTTGCGCAGGCCCAGCGCTCACGCGAGCCCGTCACGCTCAATTTCGTCAATGCCGAAATCGAAGCGGTGGCGCGCACGATGGCGTCCATCACCGGGCGCAACATCGTTGTCGATCCGCGCGTCAAGGGCACGATCAATCTCAGCACCGACAAGCCCGTGCCGCCGTCGGTGGCCTACAACCAGTTCCTGGCGGCCGTTCGGCTGTCGGGCTTCACGATCGTTGAATCGGGCGGCCTGCTCAAGCTCGTGCCCGAAGCCGACGCGAAGCTGCAAGGCGGCGCCGTGTCCAGTACGCCGATCGCCGGCAACCAGATCGTCACGCAGATCTTTCGCCTGAACTACGAGCCGGCCGGCAACCTCGTGCCGATCCTGCGGCCGCTCATCAGCGCGAACAACACCATCAACGTGAACCCGGGCAACAACTCGCTCGTGATCACCGACTACGCTGACAACCTGCAGCGCCTGGGCCGCATCATCGCGGCGCTTGATGTGACCAACGCGACCGACGTCGAAGTGATTCCGCTGCGCTACCAGCTGGCACCCGATATTGCGCCCGTGGTGCAACGCCTGCTCGACTCCAGCACGCAAGGCAACGCCGCGCCGGCCCAGGGCCAGGCCGACACGTCTTTTCGCACCACCATCGTGGCCGAGACACGCAGCAATGCGCTGCTGATTCGCGCCGCCAATCCGGCACGCCTGGCGCTGGTGCGCTCCATCGTTGCCAAACTCGACCAGCCGGGCAGCCAGAGCCCCACCGGCAACATCTACGTGGTGTACCTGAAGAACGCCGACGCTACCAAGCTCGCCGTCACGCTGCGCGCCGCACTTGCCGCAACGGGCGGCGGCAGCGGCGGTGGTGGCAGCGTGTCGTCGAGCGCGCCTTCCGCGCCAGGCACAGCAGCAGCCAACGCCGCCACGACACCCATCGCCGCATCTGCACAGCCTTCAACGGGCGGGCAAATCCAGGCCGACCCCTCGACCAACTCGCTGATCATCACGGCCGCCGAGCCGCAGTACCGCCAGATCCGCGCCGTGATCGACCGCCTCGACTCGCGCCGCGCGCAGGTCTATGTGGAAGGGCTCGTCGTGGAGGTGAACGCCACCAAGGTTGCCGAGTTCGGCATCCAGTGGCAGGGCCCGGTGAACAGCACGAACAACACCACGGTGGGTGTGCTCGGCACCAACTTCACGGCTGGCACGTCCAACATCCTGTCGCTGGCCACAGCGGCGTCCAGCGGCACGCTCACTTCACCCGGCGCGGGCATCAACTTCGCCACGGCAACCAAGGTCGCGGGCCGCTACCTGCTCTCGTCGCTGGCGCACTTCCTGCAGACCAACGGCGACGGCAACGTGCTGTCCACACCCAACCTGCTCACGCTTGATAACGAAGAAGCCAAGATCGTCGTCGGCCAGAACGTGCCGTTCGTCACCGGCCAGTACACCAACGCCAACTCGGGCACGAATGGCTCGGTCAACCCGTTCCAGACCATCGAGCGCAAAGACGTCGGCCTCACGCTGCGCATCAAGCCGCAGATCAGCGAGAACGGCACCGTCAAGCTGCAGATCTTCCAGGAAGTCTCGAGCGTCGACCAGTCGTCGCGCACCTCGGCTTCGGGCCTCATCACCAACAAGAGTTCGATCGAATCGAACGTCCTGGTCGATGACGGCGCGATCGTCGTGCTCGGCGGCCTGTTGAAAGACAGCTACTCGGAAGGCAAGGACCAGGTGCCGGTGCTCGGCGACGTGCCGTTCTTCGGCAACCTGTTCAAGAGCCAGCAGCGCAACCGCGAGAAGACCAACCTGATGGTGTTCCTGCGCCCTGTCGTCGTGCGCGACGCTGCACAGAGCGAAGCGCTCTCGCTGGACCGCTACGACATGATGCGCGCCGTGACCGAGCAGGCCCAGCCGACTCGCAGCCTCATCACGCCGATCAACGACTCGCCCGCGCTCGCGCCGATTGCACCGGGCGCGCAGCCACGCGGCTCCGTTCCCGCGCCGCTGGGGCGTTGAAGCCGTGCGTTACCCGCTGCCTTACGCGTTCGCGCGCGGCCACCAGTTGCTATTGGAAGAAGACGGCGACACGCTGACGCTGTGGCACGGCACCGCGCCTGCCAAGCCGGCGCTCAGTGAAGTGATGCGCAAGTACCCGGTGCGCTCGCTGCAAGCACTTGACGCCACGGCGCTGGCGCAGCGCATCAGCGCGGCCTATGCGCAAGGCGAATCCAGCGCCGCCACCGTCGTGAGCGAAGTGCAGAACGACGCCGACCTCTCGCGCATGATGCAAGACCTGCCCGCCGTGGAAGACCTGCTGGAGACGAGCGACGACGCGCCCATCATCCGCATGTTGAACGCGCTGCTCACGCAGGCCGCGCGCGATGGCGCGAGCGACATCCACATCGAGCCGTACGAGCGCCATTCAAGCGTGCGATTCCGCGTGGATGGCACGCTGCGCGAAGTGGTGCAGCCCAATCGCGCGCTGCACGCCGCGCTTATCTCGCGCCTGAAGATCATGGCCGAGCTCGACATCTCGGAAAAGCGATTGCCGCAAGACGGCCGCATCTCGCTGCGCATCGGCACGCGCGCTGTGGACGTGCGCGTTTCCACACTGCCCAGCGCGCACGGCGAACGCGCCGTGCTTCGCTTGCTGGACAAGAGCGACTCGCGCATCAGCCTCGAATCCGTCGGCATGACGGGTGAGGCGCTGCGCCGTTTTGTGGAGTTGATTTCGCAGCCGCACGGCATCATCCTCGTGACCGGGCCCACAGGCTCGGGCAAGACGACGACGCTGTACGCGGGCCTCTCCCGGCTCGATGCGGGCAGCAGCAACATCATGACGGTCGAAGACCCGATCGAATATGAGCTGCCCGGCATTGGCCAGACGCAGGTCAACGCCAAGATCGATCTCGATTTCGCAAAGGCCCTGCGCGCCATCCTGCGGCAAGACCCCGACATCATCATGATCGGCGAGATCCGCGATTTCGAGACGGCGCAGATCGCCATCCAGGCGTCGCTCACCGGCCACCTCGTGCTGGCCACCGTGCACACGAACGATGCCGCCAGCACTGTCACGCGCCTGACCGACATGGGCGTCGAGCCCTTCCTTTTGAGCTCGTCAATCCTCGGCGTGCTGGCCCAGCGGCTGGTGCGCAAGCTGTGCGTGCACTGCCGCGTGCCGGGCGATGGCGCTTGGTCACCGCGCGGTTGCGCGGAGTGCGGCCACACGGGCTACCAGGGCCGCACGGGGGTGTTCGAGCTGATGGTCGCGACCGACGAAATCCGCGCGCTGATCCACAACCGCGCCGCTGAAGCCGACATCCGGCAGGCAGCGCTGCAAGGCGGCATGACGCTCATGCGCGACGACGGCGAGCGGCTGGTGCGTGAAGGCATCACGTCGCGCGAAGAGCTCGTGCGCGTCACGCGCGAGTAACACCGCAACCTGCGGGTGCAGCGGCACCTAGTCGTCCTGCCGCTTCTTCGGATCGAGCGCGATCTCGAAGACGAGACTCGCGGTCGTGCGCAGGCGCAAACCTGCACCAATCAGCTTGTCGCGGCTCACGTTGACTTTGAAAGCAGGCAGCGGCACTTGCGGATTGGCTCCCAGCTGGCGCACCCGGCTCGTGACTTGGTCCATGATCGACTGGCGCGTTTCCTGCGGCAGCATCTGCGCCTTGCTCGCTGGGTCTGATGCGTAGGCCTTGATGTCGCGGTAGGCATTGATGATCGCCCATTGCAGGCGCATGTCCTTGTTGTCATGGTGCAGGACACGCAGATGGTCCCCATGCGAAATAGCCGAGACGAACGCAAGCGGATAGTTCTGCTCGTGCAGGCCGGACGCGCCCAGCCGCTGATACAGGTCAGCGTCCTCGCCGCCCCAGCCCCGGAACACTTCGTCGAAGCCGCCGAGTTGCTCGAAGCTCGCGCGCGTGCACAGGAATGTGCCCCAGGTCTCGCGGTCGCGCGTGCCGTCGGGCAGTCGCGCCGCACGCCAGTACGCATCGGTGCGCAAATGATCGCGCAGCCAGGCGAGCCAGCCAGGCGCGGTCCTCACATCAGCATCGATGAAGCAAAGCCAGTCACTCGTACTGGCAGCGGCGCCCGCGTTGCGCGCGCGCGCCGCACAAAAGCCCGGATCGTCGTCCATGCGAACGACCTTCACACCGGGGAAATGCGCCTGCACCCACGCGCCAGACTGCTGGGGGCAGCCGTAGTCAACGAAGATGATTTCGTCGGGCGCCTGCGCGACCATCATCGGCAGCGTCTGCTGCACGTGCATCAGCCGGCTTTTGCAGGTAGTGATGAACGCGATGGAGGTCAAGGCATTGAGGGCAACTGAATGCCCTCAATGTAGCGCACCGGCGCGCCGATTTACATCGAGCCGAGTTCGCCGCGCGAGGTTGTGCCGTTGCGCGATGCCATCAGGGCTTGCGCACGCACGGCGTCGCGGCTGAGATCCGACTTGGCTGCATTCATGTAGCCCGTGCCGCCTTCAGTGATCTTCAGCGGCATGCGCGCTTCGGCTTTCACCTGTGCGACAGACACCGTCGAGACGACGGGGGCGCGAACGTTCTCGGGTGCGTTGTCGCCTTCGCCGTTCGCGTGGGCGGCCAGCGAAGTCAGTGCCGTGATCGCAGAGATGGCGATGAAGCGTGTGGTGGTGTTCATGATCAAAGTTTCCTTGTGTGTTGAAGTACAAGGGATACGCGTGCACAGCACCGGGTGGATGTCGCATCACTCGCATATCTGTGAATTTGTGTGCACCTGCGCGCGTTGCGGCCCCAAGAGGTAGTGCTGTCCCACAAGGCCAGCGCGCCAGGGACTACGCCACCAAGCTCAACAAGCGCCTAACTTGGTGCCACCTGAAGTCGTCCGGCAAGCCTGTCGCCCGCAAACAAGTCTTGTATTACCGGTCGTGCCGCTCTTCAGCAGGTGCCCGGGCTCCAGAAAGATTCCCCATGGCTACCTATAAATATGGCGTTCCGCCATTCATGACCAACATCTTCACGTCGCCCTTTGCCGGCACCGACGACGCCATCAGCGCACTCACTGCGGCTGATTTCACGATCAACGGCAATGGCGGCAACGACATCGTCTCCACCGCCAGCGGCAACGACACCATCACGACAGCCGCAGGCAACGACACGATCAAAGCTGGCGACGGCAACAACACAGTGTCGGCAGGCGCAGGCGCCAACAACGTCATCACCGGCACGGGGAACGACACCATCACCACCGGCGCCGGTGTGGACGTGATCAAGGCGGGTGACGGCAACAACACGGTCAATGCAGGCGACGGCAAGAACACCGTGCTGACCGGCAGCGGCAACGACACCATCACCACCGGCGCGGGCATCGACAAGATCCAGGCAGGCGCGGGCGACGACATCATCGTCAGCGGTGGCGGCAACGACACCATCGATGCGGGTGCGGGCGACGACAGCGTGAATGCAGGCATGGGCAATGACACCATCACTGCCGGCGCGGGCACCGATTCGCTGATCGGCGGCGGCGGTCACGACACATTCCTGTATCGCAGCCTGTCGGACGCCCTGCTCGGCCACGACACCATCTCCGACTTCAGCACGGCGAACCCTGCGATGGCCGGCGAAGGCGACGCTCTGAAACTCAACGGCCTTGTGAATGACTTCGACGGCATGTTCGGCAAGGCGACACTCGCCAAACTCGTGGCAAGCGGTCACCTGAGCTTTTCCGGCGACAGCGAAAACACTGTGCTCAGCTTCGACAGCAACGGCGACGCGGCGGGTGGCCATGTGGGCGTGCTGGTGAACCTGACCGGCGTTGCATTCACTACCGAAGGCGACGCGGTCAACGCATTCGCCGACAACATCCTCGTGTGACGATGATCAGTTGAGCGTGCAGGGCGCGGCGCTGTACGTGAGCGGTGCGCCCGCCCCACGCTACTTCGCGCTGGTCTGCATCCACCAGTTCGGACTGGCGGCCAGCACATCACCTGATTCGAAAATTGCGTTGGCCGCCAACAGCGAGGCCACGCCCGCCGCCGTATCAATGCGGAACCAGTTCTTGCCAAAGTCCATGGGACGCGCCGCGGTGAACCCGTGCGCGGCGACCCACGCGTCGACCTGCTCGCGCGTCCAGTCGGGCTTGAACTTCACCAGCACGCCACCAGGCAACGCCATCAGCCGGCCGCCCGCTGTCGCGCCGCGTGCGAACACTGGCGACAACGCCTTGGCAGCGGGCGCGGCCTGCGCATCCGTTGACGACGCAGGAAGCCTGTAGATGCGCGCAACGCTGTCGCCCGCAACAGCAGTCAGCCCGGAGGCGAGCCTGGCTTGCGCGCCGCTGCTCGAGCGGGAGAAATCTGCAGCCAGGCTGGGCACCTGGCTGAGCGCAACCTTCTGCGCGCCGTCGTAGTAGTAACTGGTGTCGCTGGCCACCGCGACGCCTGCCGCAAGCCCAAAGGCCGTCGCAACCAGGGACCGGACGATTCGAAAGAGGTGTGTTGTGATCATGATGGGCTCCGGTGCTTCAGTGGCCGTAGGCCTTGATGGACCATGCGGTCAAGGTGCTGCCACTGGCCTGGTCGCCCACACGCAGCGTCCAGGTGCCATCGGCGGGCTCATCCATCAGGCGCACGACACCGAAGCGGAACCCGCCCTGCAGCGAATTTCCGCAGGCCACCGTCTTCGGATTGCTCGAATCACTCAGGTCCCTGCACTGGTGCGGCGTGGTGAGCGTGCTGACGGTTCCCGACGGGCTGGTGAGTGTGATGTCCGCCGTGCCGAAGTCAGGCAGGTTGGCATCGACCGTGACATCGACGAACTCCAGCTTGCTGATGCCCGAGCCGCCCAATGCAACCGTGCTGACCAGGGGCGTTGCAGTTGATCCAATGAGCGCGGGTGCGGCCTGCGCAGCCGTTGCAGTCTTTTGCGCCGGCAGGTTGACCCATGTGCCTGCCGCCGCCACCGCAGCAGTCGCATCGGCAGCGCCAAAACCATATTCGTGATTGACGCCCAGGCCACCGCCATTGGTGACCCAGCCCGGACTCGTGGGATCGTTCTTGCGAGCAGTGCGCGCCAGAATCGCGCGAACATCGCGCCAGCCCAGCGCGGGGTTCATCTCAAGCAGCAGCGCAGTGATGCCGGCGACCTCCGGCGTTGCTGACGAAGTGCCATTGATGCAGCGTGTGTAGTTGGGCTGGCCCTGATAGTCGGTGTAGGGCTCTGCATTCTGGGAAGTCGCGCCGTTGTTGTAACCCGCGGCGCCCATGATGTCGGCGGAAGTCATGGTGTGGGTATCGCACGATTCGCCGCCGTATCCCATCACCAGGATATTGGAGCCCGGCTCGGAATACGACGAGCGCTTGCCCTGGTCGTTGAGCGAGCCGATGGCAAAGACGCCCTGGTAGTTGGCCTGGCCGTCATGGTCGGATCGATCAGACGGCGCGCCATTGCCGGCTGCCCAGGTGTAGATGACGCCCTTGCCGCCGCGACCTGATGTCGTGCCGGTGTCGATCGCATCGCGCCACGCCTGCCCGGACGCGAATGCCTGGCCAGTGCCATCCGGCGCGCCATAGCTGTTGGTGTAGATGTGGTTGTCGGCCAGGTCCTTGACCACGGCGCCGGCACCGAACTGGTCGATGTTGGCCGCCAGCAGGTTGTAGCCAACCACGCTCGCATTGAAAGCCACGCCCGTCACGCCGATGCCGTTTTGCCCTTGCGCTGCGGCGAGCGCTCCGCACGATGTGCCATGGCTGCCCGTTGCCGACGATGGGTCGCCGTAAGCGTCGACACGATAGTCCCAGCTCTTGCCGGGGACAACCTTGAAGTCTTCGTGAGTGATGTCCAGCCCATCGTCCACCACGGCGATGCGAATGCCCGTGCCGGTGACGTAGTTCCAGGCCATTGTCGTGCGCAGGTCTTCGCCGGCAAGCCCCGGCGTGCCATTGGGGCCAGCCTGCCCCGTGTTCAGCAAGTGCCACTGGTCGCCGAACAACGGGTCATTGGGAATCATGGGGCCCACGGGTGCCGCGCTGCCGACACTCACCAGGCCGGTCACGCTGATGACGATATTGGTGTACGTCGTGTCGCCGACCTGCACCTTGGGCAGCGTCGCCCGGAAAGTCCCCGGGTCGAATGAGTTGTAGCTGGTCCGCGGGGCATCCAGTCCGCCCGCCAGCAGCTGGCCCCACGTCACGACAACGTCGTTGTATCGCATGCCGTTCAACACGATGGAGCCGACGGTCACGCGGTCGGGCGTCGTCAGGCTGAAGGTGGTGGGCGGCAGCACGGTGGGTGTGGTCGCCGCCGGCGACGCAAGGGGGCCGGCTGATCTCGCAAGCGGCACTGCAGCATGGGGGCTGGCGCTTGGCGAGGCAGATGCAGTTGGGCTGGAAGACTCATCGCCACCGCCGCATGCGGCGAGCACCGCCGCCGCGAGCACGGCGGGCCACTGGGCGCGCGCGAGGCCAAAGACACTGAATCCAGCGTGATGCATGCGAGTTCCTTTATTGCTCTTGCCCGTGCGGCCTCGAAGAAGCCGCGGAAAAAGTGCAGTCGCGAACTCAAACTGCTACGCCAGCAACCACGCTAACACGCCAGCCGGTGCTGAGCAATAGATCGCGTGAAATTCACTCGCTGGGTTCTGGCTCAAGCTCGACTGAGCACTGCGCTCAGTGCGCTCGCTCCGCTCAGTGCGGCTGCAACTGCGCCTGCAACTGCGCCTGCAACTTCGCAAGCACAGCGCGTGCAGCGGGCTGCGATGATGCGGGGTTCTGGCCCGTGATCAGCTTGCCGTCGGTCACCACGTGCGGCTGCCAGTCTGCTGCCTTGCTATAGGTGCCGCCGTTGGCGACCAGCATGTCCTGCACCAGGAAGGGCACGATCGTGGTCAGCTGCGCCGCCTCTTCTTCCGTGTTGGTAAAGCCCGTGACCTTCTTGCCCTTCACGAGCGGCGAGCCGTCTTTCGCGCGCACATGGTGCAGCGCGCCCGGCGCGTGGCACACAGCCGATACCGTTTTGCCTGCAGCGAACATCGACTCGATCAGCGCGATCGAGTCAGCGTTGGGAGTGAACGCCAAAGGGTAGGCCGGCCCTGACGGGCCCGGCCGCGCGGTTGGCTGAACTTCGTGTCAGACGAAACCCTAAGCAGCGGGCTTGGCGAGCTTGTGCATATTGGGCACCGCCGTCATGGATGCCGCACGAATGCGCCCCAGCACTGCAAGGCGCTCAGCGTCTGACTTGTCGAGTTCGGAAACCATCCGGCTGAAACCGTCGAGCCGCGAGTCGCGCAGCCACTGCCGCCGCGCGGGGTCTTGCGACCAGGCCATCTGATTCATCATGCTGACCTGCGTTGCGCGCGCATAGCCTGCCAGATCGTTCGGGAAGGGCACCGGCTTGCACACGGCATTCTTGCCTTCGTCGTCGTCGCCATGCACTTCGATGTAGGCACTCTGCGCCGCGCTCAACACCACGAGCGGCGCGCGCAGCAATTGAATCGCAATACGGCTGCCCTGGAACACAGGCTGGCTGGCCTCGCGGCGGATCGCTGACGCCGTGCAATCCACATACAGCGTGGCCGGCTCCATGGCGACACGGCCATGCTCCAGCTCCATCGCGTCACGCGTGATGCTTTGAACGCGCCCCATGCGAATCACCCGCCGGACGGTGCGCAGCAAGTCCACTTCCCCGGTGGAGATCGTGGCGTAGTGAAACATCGTGGGCATGTGCGCTGTGTCGATGCGCAGCATCTGGCCCAGGGCCTCCAGCCGCAGGAACAGCTCGTCGATCGACTGCGCCTGCGCAAATGCCTCCAGCTTGTCGGCTTCACCGCCGACGGAGTAGTTGAAAAACTCCAGGCCCGGCTGCGTCTGCAAGCGGTTCACGATCCACGAGTCGCGCGGAACGACCCATTGAATGGCGTCCGGCGCCGCGCCATTGCGAAGCAGCCACACGACCGTGTCCATCGCCGTCTTGCCCGCGCCAAGCACGCAGAACTGTCGCGGCGCGCTGTTGCCCTGCTGCTCGAGCCACAGCTGCGGCAAGGCATTCGGCGGCATCACGCGCACGCCTTCGCCGACGGCAAACTTCGGCGTATGCGTGGAGGGCACGTTCGGCGAAAACCACGTCGCATCCACCGTCTTGCGGCGCACCTCGACTTGCGTCTGCGCACCCGACAGCAGCGACACGATGCGCCCATCGCCCGCGTATTCACTCATCGGGTGATAGCTCACGCGGCCGCTCGGCAGGAAGCGCTGCGTCATCAGCTTGTCGTAGTAGGTGTTGATCTCCGGGCCGCTGGCCATCTCATACAGGCCCTTGTTCGGGCCGGCGTCGTCGATACGCCGGCTGCCCAATTCGGTGGAGTTGACGCCGTAGTAGGCGGATGGCTGGTGCAGGCCCACGAACGAATACGCGTCGTTCCAGTGGCCGCCCGGTTTGCTATGCCTGTCAACGATGGTGATGTGCGCGTCGCACTCATCGAGCAAGGTGTCGGCAAATGCCATGCCGACGGCGCCACTGCCGATGATCAGGTAATCCGTTTCCAAGGCTTCTCCTCGTTTTGCTTGTTCAAACACTCATGGCCAAGGCTGATCTTCCATGCCGGCAGCAGCAATGTCCAGCTAGCGCAGCGGCGTGCCCCCAAGACGCAGGCGGCAGGTTTCAGCCACTGCCAGTGCATTGACCCCGCATGCCGCCAGATACAGCTTCCACCACGATGGATCCCCGGCGTTCCTGATGGCGATGATCTTCGCGACATAGCGCCGCGGATAAAACGCATCGAGCAACGAGCGGCACGCGCCTGGCGCCAGCGCCAGGTGCAGCTGCATGCGCAGCGTGAGCATGCCGCCCTGAACACGCAGCGCCTTGCGGACCACCTGCCGCCACGTCGTGCGAGTGGCATGGCGAACAATCGCCCCGGCGCAGTAGCCGACCGGGTGCCCCGCCCGCGCTGCACGCAAGCACCACTCCCAGTCGCCAGCCGAGCGCAAACGCGCGCAGAACGGACCGACCTTGTCGAACGTGGTTTTGGCGACGATGAGGTTCGCGGTGGCCGCAAAACCGCTTTTCTCCACATACGACTGCTGGTTAAGCCCGAACGCCACATCGTATTTTTCGACGAGCGACTGCGGGTTGGTCATCACGAGCTCGATGTGCCCGCCGAGCGGCTCGTGGCGTGCCGCATGAAGCAAGCCGGCTTCGAGCCAGTGGTCGTCGGGCACGCAATCGGCATCGGTGAACGCCAGCCAGCGCCCTCGCGCAAGCATTGCACCCCGGTTGCGAGCGGCATAGGAGCCAAGCTGGGCCTCGTCAACCACGGCAAGGTTTGCGAGCAAGTCGCTGACTTCCAGCGTGAGTGCTTGTGCAGGCCGGTTGTTGACCACGATCACTTCGAACGACTCACGGCCCACCGTTTGATGCGCCAGCGATTGCAAGCAGCGCTCAAGTGCCGCGCGCTCGCCGTAATACGGAACGATCACCGACACCACAACCGGCGCTGCAGTCACGGACGCAGGCCCAGAACAAGTGGCTCGCTCGCGAAGTTCCTGTAGACCGTGCCGCAGCCAAATCGGTCGGGCGCGCAGACCACACTGCCGCCCGCCTTCTTCTGAAGCCAGATCTCGTAGTTGTCACGACAGCTGCCGAAGGCGCGGCCGGTATTGCGGCCCGTGACCTTGTTGCTGAAATGGCGGGTGCGCAGCTCGTCGCCGTGATCGATGCACGAGAGGTAGCGCTCCTCGATCAGCCGGCCCTTCAGGCCGAGCGCCATCATCCGCTCGGAGAGATTGCTGTCTTCATAGCCCCAGCTGCTGAACTGCTCATCGAAGCCGCCCAGTGCCCAGAACAGTTCGCGTGGCACCACATTGCGGCCCTCGACGCCGCGCACATTCGTGGCAACGATGCGGTCGCCCTCGATCACGCCACCCGACAGGAAATCGAGCGCCTGCAGCTGCTCCCGCACGTAGGCTGCAAAGCCCGGGCCGGTGAAATTGTCGGCGTCGAGATTGCACAGGATCGATCCACGTGCGAGGCGAAACGCCTGGTTCTTGGCGTGGCTGGCGTGGAACGCCGTGGGCTCGGGGTTGAAGTAGTGGACGATGCGGCCGCTGGCGAGCTCGGCGGCGCATTCATCCTGGACCCACTGCTGCAGCTCGTCGCCGGAGTTGTAGTTGACGATGACGAACTCGACCTCCGCGTCGTCCTGATGCCAGGCGAGGTTGCGCGGCAGCGTCTGCCGCAGGTGAATCAGCCGGTCTTTGCAGGTGATGCAAAAGCTGACGAGCGCACGCTGCTCCTGCCGGCAGAGGTAAGGCGGGATGCTGGTTGGGCCGATTGGCCCCAAGCGGGGGCGAAGCGCGTCGTCGTTCATGGTGTGCAGCGGCGAACCGCCAGATCAAAACGCGACTTTTTACCATCACGGCGACCGCGGGTTGCCGCATACAGGCATGGCGCGGCACCCTTCGCAAGGGCCGCCGGGCGAAATCGCCCAGCTTCTCAGAGCGGCGTGGGCAGCGTGGGCGCGAACAAAACGCCGTTGCGCCTGTTGAACTGCTCGTTTGCATCGAGCTGCTGTGACAGTGCCTCCAGCCGCGCGGAGCGCTCTGCAGCCGGTGCCGAGCCCACTTGCACGGGCCCTGCGATCACATCGCCTGCGGCAACAGAGCGCATCGGTGGCGTGCGGGGCGGCAGCGGCCTCGACATGAACCACTCAGCCGGCGCCGGCAACGGCTCCTCGGGCTGGCCTGGCGGCAGGTTCAAGCGCCATGACAAACCGCGAAACCAGTCGCTGGCGTGCGGATCAAGCGCCGTGAGTTTCTCGACATACATGCGCTCGAGCGTGACGGCGTGCTGCATGATCCGTGGCACCCAGGTGCGCAGCACGATGCGCGCATGCATCCCGGTGGGCTTGTTGCCCGCTCCGGTGGTCAGGATTTCAAGCGCGAGCCACGTGGGCGCCAGGCCGGCACTGACCTGCACGTCGCGCAGCACAACACGCATGAGGTCGCGCCGCAACTGCCGCTCGCCAGAGGCCAGCGACAGAGACGATCCTGCGGGCTGGCTGCGATACATCGACGACTGGAAACGGGATGCGCCTGCGTCTTCGCTCGCGGCGCCACGGCCAGTGAGCTTGCGAAAAAATTGTTTGATTGACATGGCGTACTCCTTTACTGGCCCATGTGAAGCCAGTTCTCCTCAGGCAGCTGCGCGAGCATGTCGCGCAGCTCGCCCAGCAGGCCAGCGCTTGCCGCCCATTCAATCTGGTCGCGCAGCACAAGCCGCTTGGCCAGTGACGACGTGAGCTGCCACTCTTTGCCCACCAGGGGCCGGGCCAGGCGGTCGGGCTTGTCGGCCAGCTTTTCAAAGATGGCTCGCCACTCGCGCGGCAGCGGGCACACACGGCCGTTGCGCCGCGTCATGAGCAGCACTTCATCAACCGTCGGCGCGGTGTCTGCGGGTGCGGTTGCAACTGCCGCGGATACGTCGGCACGCAATGCGATCGGGGCCGGCATCGTCGGTGCGAAACGCTTTTCCTGCCGGGCAACGAGTTCATTCCAACGGTCCCAGCCCAAGTCGCCTTCGAGCACTGTTACTTCAAGCTGGCGTGCGGTGAGGGGTTCAGAGTCGAATGGGCTCATGGCGAAATACCTCTGGGACTGCATGGTGGCGGTGTACATCTGTCAAATCTTGGAAATGGGGCTTGCAACCCCGTCTCTTCCTTTCATGAGCCCATACTAGGCAGCGCGACCGCGAACCGCGACGAACTTCAAGATTGTTGACATTCGGCCCAGCGCCGCCGGGCGGCCGGGCGGCCAGGCGGCGTGGGCCGTCAGCCGTCAGCGGGCGCAGCCACAGCAGGCAGCCAGATCGCGACCCGCGCGCCGCCGCCGGTTGCATTGGCCGCTTCAGCGCCGCCGCCGTGGCGTTGCGCCACGGTCCGCACAAGCGCCAGGCCCAGGCCCGCGCCGCTGGTGCGCGCTGATGTGCCCGGCGACCCCTTCGTGCCCTGCGCGCCTTGCGCAAACGGCTCGAACAGGCGCGCCGGGTTAGCGCCCAGCCCCGGCCCGTGATCGCGCACGCTGAACTCGACGCGGTCGCCCGCCTGGCGGACGGCGCACTCGATCTGCGTGCCTTGCGGCGCGAACTTGATGGCGTTGTCGATCAGGTTCTGCATCGCCCGATGCAACAGCGTGCGGTCGCCGCGGCACCACGCCTCGTCGCCGTCGACCGTGATGCTCACCCCTGCTGCCCGCGCACGCGCCCACAGCTCGTCAGCCACTTCAACGGCAACGTCCAGCAGCAGCTGCGGCGAATTGTCGTAAGCCGTTGACTCAGCACGCGCCAGGTGAATGAAGTCATCGGCGTAGCCAAGCGTGGTTTCTGCAAGACGCCCGATGCGGTCGAGCAGCTCAGCCTGCGTGGCCTGCAGCGCACCCGCACGATGCAGTTCGAGCAGGCTCAGGATGGACGCTTGCGGCGCGCGCATGTCGTGCGAGAGGTGGCCAAGCGCTTCTTCACCCAGGCCGACGCGCGACGGGCTTGCGCGCACATCCACCAGCGTGGCAATCCAGCCGATCGGCTGGCCTTGCGGCGTGGCACGCGGCAGGCACCGCAGCAGCAAGCGTGAGCCTGCAGCATCTTGCACTTCCTGCGTGGCTGGAGTTGCAACGAGCAGCTCGCCCAGGCCACGAATGTCCGGATGGTCACCGCTCGCATCAGCGCGGCGAAGCCGTTGGGACCACAGCTGCGCGACATCTGCGCCCACAGGCTCATACACCTGCGCAAACATGGCGCGCGCCGCCGCATTCAACAGCAGGACCTTGCGTTCGGCATCGACCACAAACGTGCAATCCGGCAGGCGGTCGAGTGTCTGTTCGAGCACGGTCTTGGCATTGCGCATCGCATCAGACTGCCTTTGCAGCAGCGCAAGGCCGCCCGCCAGGTCGCCGATTTCAGGAACATCGCGCGCATCGCTCGCCGCGCCATCCGCACGCAACCGGCCGATTTCGGTGAAGACGTAGTCCAGCGTCTTGCGCAGCCACCTCGTGCTCCAGGCGAGGTACGCAACGACGAGCATCAGCGCCCCCGCGAGTGGCAGCACCTGCACATGCGCAGCGCTTCGCAGCAGGGCCACCAGCCCACCGAAGACAACCAGCGTGCCGATCAAGACGACCCACGCGCGATCCGCCGGCAGCCGCACGAGCAGCGCGCAGGCCAGCAGCACCACCAGCGCGTTGGCCACCGCGTTCCAGAAGGCAGGCGCACGCCGCACGGCATGGCCTGTGAGCTGCGCTTCGAGCGCGGTCGCCAGCACATCCACGCCAGGGCGCAGGCCGCGCGACGGAAGCGCTGGCGTTGCATGCTGGTCCCCCAGGCCCGTTGCCGTCATGCCAACGAGCACGTACGCGTTGCGCAGCCGCGCCGCATCGAAACGGCCCGCCACCACATCGGCATACGACAACTGCAAAAAGCCTTGCCCCGGTTCATGAAAATCCAGCAGCGTAGGCTCGCTCTGCTGCCACGGCTTGAGGCCAGTGCCATTGCCTGCGCCACTGCCTGGATTGCCTGAACCGCCTATGGCTGCCATCGCGACTGCCAGGTGATCCGGCTTGCCACCAAACGGCACGCTGCGCACCAGCCCGTCGTCATCCACCACCACATCAACACGGCCCAGGGCACGCGCCGCATTTGCGTAGAGCGCCAACGGCGCCAGCAACGACCCATCGGGCTGCGACGACACGGGCAGCACCACACGCGCGCTGCGGCGCATCACGTCGGCCAGCACGGCGTCTTCCTGCGGTGAAGAGGCTTCAGTGAGCAGCACGTCAAAACCGATGGCGCGCGGCGCAAGCGGCATCAGTTGTTCGAGCAACTCGGCGTGGCGCAGGCGCGGCCACGGCCAGCGGCCCATACGCTCCAGGCTGGGTTCGTCGATCGCCACGATCACGATGTCGTGCGAAGCCTGCGGCGCTTGCGGGCGCAACAGGTCCGACAGCGCGAGGTCTGCGTTGCCAAGCCCCTGCAACGCGCCCAATGCCGCGGCCACAGCCGCCAGTGCGACAGCCAGCCACGCGTCGCGCGCCGCCATGCGCGTCAGGGCACCAGCGGCGCGCCGCTCGAGTCGCGCACGGCTGCTCCGTCGCTCGAGCCCAGCCACGCCGGCCCGCGCACGATGCGTGCGGGCGAGAAGTCGGATGGCAAGCCAGCCGCATCGATCGTGCGGATGCGCACGAAGAACGCAGCGCCGGTGGGCAGCCTGAGCAGCGTTTCTGGCTCAGCGACTTTGTTTTCAGACACGAGCGACTTGAAGTCAGCATCGCGCGCGACTTGCACCACATAGTTCGCGCCCGTAACGGCCTCCCAGCGCAGGCGCACGCCACTGCCTTCCTGACGCTCGGAGGGCGATGGCGCCGGTGGCCGCGCGGCAATCGTGAAGCGGCTCGCCGGGCTTGGCACGCTGCGCAGCACCTTGCCGCCGGGCAAGTCGCGCAACGATGTCGCGCGCCATTCGTAGCGGCCCAGCGGCAGACGTGGCAACGCGGCCTGGCACGAAGTGCCTGCATCTACACGCACAGGCTCGCTTGGGGCTGCGGCATCGCGAATCACGATTTCATAGCGCGTGGCATTCGGCACTTCGGAGCACACCAGCCGCGTGGGCAGGCCTTGCCCCAGCACAGCATCGTTGCGCGGCTCGCTGATGAATGGCGATGCGAGCGTGATCACGGTGAGCGCACTCACTGCTGGCCGGCCGGGAATGCCCTGCGCGTCCACAGCGCGGATCGTTGTGCGATAACTGCCGTCGGCCACACGCGGCAGCGCAAATGAAGGCGCTGCGTTGCTCGCACGGCGCAACACGGCATCGGGCTGGGCCGCAGGTGCGATCTCGAATTCGTAGTTGGCCGCGCCTGCGACAGCGGCGGCTTCAAGGTTTGATTCGGGCGTGAGCACAGGCGTTGCATCCACCCCCGGCGCGGCCAGCATGGCCACTGCTTGTGGCTGACGCGCCGAACCGTCTGCCACCGCGCCTGTTCCGGCAGGAACAGCGAGCGGCTCGTAGCCCGAGCCAGCCAGCTGCACGCTGCCTTCAGAGACCTCCGTCACCATCGCCGAAGACGCAGGCAGCCGCACACCGAACCGCGTACCGCGCACAGCCGCTGTGCCCAGGCGCGTTCGCACCTGGTAGTTGGTGCCGGCCACACCGGGCGGCACGCGCGATTCGATGATGCCCGTTTGCAGTTGCATCAGGCGTGCGCGCGGTGCTTGAGACGTGTCGGCAGCCTTGGTGTTGCGCGCCTGCACGCTCGCACCTGGCGGCGGAAGAATCTTCATTGCCGTGCCGGGCAGCAAATGCGTGACGATGCCTTCGGGCCAGCGCAAGGTGACATAGGCCTGCGGCTGCACATCGACCATATCGGACTCGCGCAGTTCATCGCCCTGCGCCAGCGTGCGCTTCTGGCCAAGGCGCGTGAAGCTCGCCTGCCCGCTCACGTGCACGGCCACCGGCCCGGGCAGGCCCAGCGCCGGCACGCGCACGAGCGAGCCGGGCTGGAGCCGACGCGGATCACGAATCGACGGATTGGCGCGCTGCAACGCGACCCATTGCGTTGCATCGTCGAAGTAGCGCTTGGCCAGGCCGATGAGCGTGTCGCCTTGCACGACGGTGTGATCCACATGGTCGAGCGCGGGTTGCTGCGCGAGCGCGGTGACGCACGTGGCACTGGCGAGGAAGCCGATGAGGGAGAGGGGCAGCTTGTTCATCAACGTGTTCATGGGCCTGTTCATTCATGGACCTCATCGAGCCGGTAACCCATGCCATACACACTCGCCAGCTTGAATCCATTCGCTGGCCCCACGGCGAGTTTGACGCGAAGGCGCGAGATGTGGGTGTCGAGCGAGCGCGAGAGCGTGTCGGGGTTGGCGTGCAGGCCGCTTTCGAGCAGGTGCGCGCGCGACAGCAGGCGGCCCGTGTTGGCGAACATGAACACGGCCAGGTCGAACTCGCGCGGCTGCAAGTCCACCGCCTCGCCGCGCAGCAGCGCAACGCGGTTGACCATGTCGAAGGTGTACAGGCCAAACTCGCGCCGCTCAGTGCGCGGCTCGGGGTAAGCGCGGCGCAGCGCCGCCTGGATGCGAGCGGCCAGCTCCATGGGGCGCACGGGTTTGGTGACGTAGTCGTCGGCACCTGCCTTGAGGCCGGTGACCACTTCAGACTCGAGCGCGCGGCTGGTGATGAGGATGATCGGGAAGTCGAGGCCGAGCTGCGCGCGAACGGTGCTCACGATGTCGGGGCCCTGGATGCCGGGCAGGTTCCAGTCCACCATCAACAGATCGAAAGTGTCGCGCTGCAGCGCCTTGAGCAACGCCTCGCCCGAGCCGAATGCCTCGCTCGTGGCGCCCAGCGATTTCGCGATGTGCTGCAGCAAGTCCCGCTGCGCAGGATCGTCCTCGACGATTGCGAAGCGCCGTCCGTCTAAAGCTGCCATAGATGTCGCTGTGAGTCCTCTGCGGGTACTGTAGCGGGTGGAGGGGGTGGGGCTGGGGGTGGGAATGTCAACAAGTGCAAACGGGGGGTGCTTGAGGGCGCTTCGCGCAGGCTGATCGTCGATCGGGGGTGGGCGCGGCTGTTGGGGTGAGACTTAACTGGGACTGTCAGATTTTTTGTATTGAAGCGTCTGGCAAATGAGATTTGCCTGTAGCCCATATCTGCTGAAGCTTCAATGCTGCAGGTTTCGACGCTCTATTCCTTCAGTGATTGGGTTTGGAGTCGCAGACGGCTTGGTAAGGCTCCAAACCGCTCAGGGCAATGGCTTGGAGACAGACCAGCGCCTGCCAAACCATCCGAGCTCTGATGTGGCGCAAATTGCCACGCGCGCATCAAAACCACACAATCCGCAAAAGACTAGCGGAGGACGGCGTGGCAAGAATGTAAGCGTCCGGCGAACCCACCCTTGAGCGTTGCGCGTTAAGCGGCAAGGATGGCGTCCATCTAAGGAGTTAGGTGGACACCATGAAGGATTGGAGAAAGCGGCCGCGGCGCCGGCATAG
>NZ_WJBU01000017.1 GCF_009646335.1 Caenimonas koreensis DSM 17982
CCGATCTAATGGCCGTCACTACCTATTGCTGGCGCTGTCGGATGGACATCCCGATGTTGACGGACGAGGAATGGGAGCGCGTGGCGCCGCACTTGTCTGATGGAATTGCACAGATCAAGAAGTACCGCGAGGAGCACCAGTGTTCTCTCGCAGAAGCGAAGAAAAAGGGTTTTGGTCGTCGCGCCCTCGAGGTCTACGAGGAAATCACGGGCGTTCACGAGACTAACGCTGACGCTCTGTTCCACCATCGGCTCAGTATCTATGGGCCGCCTTGCCATGCTTGCGCTAAGCCTCTCCGAACACCGATGGCGCGTTCATGCGCGGCATGTGGCGCCGCGCGAAAATTGGCGCGATATGCCATTGATGAAAACAAATTCACGGTCTAACTTGTCAATCGACACGGACGCACAGCAGCAGGCCGCCGCTCTCGCCGCAGTTGCTGTGCGCCGGTCATTTTTACGTTATACCGCTGAGCCAGCTCGTTGACGCCAATACGATATGTATATACACTCTTTGAATGGAGTTCACTTGGTCAGAGGCGAAGCGCAGCGCGAATGTGAAGGCCCATGGGCTCGACTTCGTTGACGCGCCGGCGGTGTTCGCCGGTGCGACGTTCACGTTCGAAGATGACCGGTTCTCTTACGGCGAGCAGCGCTTTGTGACGTTAGGGTTGCTCGCAGGCATTCCCGTTTCAGTAGTCCATACGGAGAGTGAATATGAAGTCCGCATCATCTCGTTCCGAAAAGCCACAAAGCGCGAAGCGCAAATCTACTTCGATGCAGTCCAAAACTGACTGGGGAAAATTGAAGTCCCGCACAGCGAAAGCTGACGACGAGCATCCCGAGGCGGATGTGAAGCACATCATCCGCGGAGTGGTCCGGCGAGGGCTGACACCGCTACCGTCCAAGGCGTCCATCTCCCTAAGAGTGGACCAAGATGTTCTTGAGTGGTTCAAGTCGCAAGGGCCGGGCTACCAGACGCGCATCAACACTGTGCTTCGGGCTTTCCGTGACGCATCGGTATAGCTGGTCAGCCAAGTCGGACACCTTTGGCACCGCTTGATTTCAACGTTAACTCGCATGAAGCATCGCGGCTGTGCCACGGCCAACATAGCGGATTTGCTATAATTTTCTGAATGGGATGGGGCATTCAGTATGACGACGAGAGGCTCCAGACCGCAGTGCTCGCACTTCCGCCGGGCCTATTGGCTCGATACTTTCACTTGACAGACCGGATGGTCGAGTACGGGCCGGATCTCGGAATGCCTCACACCAAGGCTATGGGCGCCGGGTTGTTCGAGCTGCGCTTGAAATCTGGTGAAGGAATCGGGCGGGTTTTCTATTGCACGCTTGTGGAGCGAAGAATCGTCATGCTCCACCAGTTCGTGAAGAAGACTGAGAAAATTCCCCCGAAAGAGTTGTCGATCGCGCGCAGGCGCATGAAGGAGCGCAAAGATGCTGACGCATAAGCAGTTGCGTGCTCACGCACTAAATCGTCCCGAGGTGGCAGCCGAATTTGAAAAGCAGTTCGAAGAGTTCGCTTTGCTCGACGAGTTCCTGAGAGCGCGGTCGGAGCAAGGGCTCACGCAGGCTGAAGTGGCAGAGCGAATCGGGACCACTCAATCTGCCGTAGCAAGAATGGAGTCGGGCCGCGGGAAGCACTCACCGTCTTTGGCGACTTTGTCGAAGTACGCCGAAGCACTTGGCTGCAAGCTTGAGGTCCGCTTGGTTCGGGTACGAGCGGGGAAGCGCAAGTTAACTGGTCAATCGACACGCACGCCCAGTGGCACGCGTACGCTTCGCGCACGCTAGCATTGGTCGCCGGTGATTTTGCGGCCTGGCCTTCGAAGTTGCCCGCCAACATGGACGACCATGGTCTTCTGCTCCCTTCGGTCGCATCCTCACAGGGCAACCATCACAGATCTCGAAGCCGATGACTTCACTTCCCATCAAGACTGCTTCTCTCAGGCTGCGTCGGCTGCGCCTGCCAGTGGGCTGCCACTAGCTTTAGCCTGCCGAAGTTAGTGGCCATCACTGAGTCCAGGAACGTACCTTCGCGCGAGACACTTGAGCGGTAAGCGTCCGGCGAACCCACCCTTGAGCGTTGCGCGTTAAGCGGCAAGGATGGCGTCCATCTAAGGAGTTAGGTGGACACCATGAAGGATTGGAGAAAGCGGCCGCGGCGCCGGCATAGTCAGGAGCTTAAAGCGCAGGTGCTGGCGCAGTGCGCGCAGCCGGGGGCCTCGGTGGCGGCCGTGGCGCTGGCCCACGGCCTGAACGCCAATGTCGTGCACAAGTGGCGGCGCATGACGGGTGAGGCAGCGACGCCGCTCGCTTCATTCATCCCCGTTGCATTGCCCGCGCCGGCGGCGGTCCAACAGGACATCCGGATGGAGCTGCGTCGCGGCACGACGACCATGACGATTGTTTGGCCGAGCGCGGCGGCAGCCGAGTGCGCCGCCTGGATGCGCGAGTTGCTGCGGTGATTCGTATCGAGGCTGTGTGGCTGGCTGTGGAGCCTCTGGACATGCGCTGCGGCACTGAAGCGGCACTGGCTCGCGTGGTCAACGTGTTCGGCTCGGCGCGCCCGCACCATGCGTACCTGTTCGCCAACCGCAGGACCAACCGCATGAAGGTACTCGTGCACGACGGCATCGGCGTGTGGTTGGCGGCCAGACGCCTGAACCAAGGCAAGTTCGTCTGGTCCAAAGACACAGGCGCGACGTTGAGCCTGAGCCGAGCGCAACTCGATGCGCTGGTGCTGGGCCTACCCTGGCGGTGCATCGGCGAGGCGGGCGTCATCACGGTGCTGTGACAGTCGGCACGCGAATGGTGCAATTGGCAAAACCGCCAATGTGCGAACGCGAGCGCATCGTCATCATTGATACCCGTGATCGATGCGACACACCTTAACCAGCTGAACGCGCAGCAACTGCGCCAGACGGTGCTGTCTCTGATGGATACGACGGCCAGCCAGGCCGCGCAGATCGAGCGCAAGGATCGCGAGCTTGCCTTCAAGCAGGCCACCATTGACAAGATCACGCATGAGATGGCGGTACTCAAGCGCCTGAAGTTCGCGGCCCAGTCGGAGGCCTTCAACGTCGAGCAACGCAGCCTGCTGGACGAGACCATTGATGCCGACATGCAGGCGCTGCAGCACGAGCTCGACGCTGTGCAGCCGCCCGCCAAGGAGGGCAGCGCAAAGCGGCAACCCAAACGTCAGACGCTGCCCGAGAGTCTCGCGCGCCGCGAGATCCACCACGAGCCGCACAGCACCACCTGTGGTTGCGGATGCCAATTGAAGCGCATTGGCCAGGACGTGGCCGAGAAGCTGGATTACGAACCGGGCGTGTTCACTGTGGAGCGCCACATCCGCGGCAAGTGGGTCTGCGCCGAGTGCCAGACGCTCGTGCAGGCGCCGGTGCCTGCGCACGTCATCGACAAGGGGCTGCCCACCGCTGGCCTGCTGGCGCAGGTGCTGGTTGCCAAATATGCGGACCACCTGCCGCTGTATCGGCAGGAGAGCATCTTTGCTCGTGCGGGATTGGGCATCGCACGCTCGACGTTGGCGCAGTGGGTGGGCCAGTGCGGCGTGCAGTTGCAGCCGCTGGTGCAGGCGATGCGCGTTGAGTTGCTGCGTCACGGTGTCCTGCACGCCGACGAGACGCCTGTGGCGATGCTCAAGCCGGGGGCGGGCAAGACGCACCGCGCCTACCTGTGGAGCTACTGCACCACGACATACAACCCGATGCGCGCGGTGGTGTTCGACTTCGCAGACAGCCGCGGCGGCCAGCATGTACGCAACTTCCTGGGGCTGCCTGGTGCGAACGGCTGGCACGGCAGCCTGGTGTGCGACGACTTCAGTGGCTACAAGGCCTGCTTCGAGATGGGCGTGCGCGAAGCCGGATGCCTCGCACACGCGCGGCGCAAGTTCCACGAGCTGTGGGCCAACCACCAGAGCACGGTGGGCGAGCAGGCGCTGAAATTCTTCAAGCAGCTGTATGAAATCGAGCGTGAGGTCGGCGAGCTGAGCGCGCCTGAACGAAAACGAATACGACAGGAGCGCGCGCGGCCCGTGGCCGATGCCATGCATCTGTGGCTGACCGCACAGCGCAAGAAGGTGCCCGAAGGCTCGGCCACGGCCCGAGCGATCGACTACAGCCTGGGCAGGTGGCAGGCGCTCACGCGCTTCATCGACGACGGGGACTTGCCCGCAGACAACAATTGGGTGGAGAACCAGATTCGTCCGATCGCGATTGGACGCAACAACTGGCTGTTCGCCGGATCGCTTCGGGCCGGTCAGCGCGCTGCCGCCGTGATGAGCCTGGTGCACTCCGCAAGATTGAACGGGCACGATCCGCATGCGTATCTGCGCGACGTGCTCGAGCGGCTTCCCACGCAGCCGGCCAGTCGCATCGACGAATTGCTGCCGCATCGTTGGAAAATCGAGGCTGTGAGAACGACGCACGCACTTCCATGAAAAACATCGAGACGCTGATCGACGAGGGCGGCAGCTTCAGCATTGCTGACCTGGAGAAAATCGGCTGCGTGGCTGCTGCCTCTGACGGCCACAACTGCCTGGCCATGCTGGTGCGTCGCCAGGGCGAGAGCCTGAGCGATCTGATGGCGAGATTCGACAGTGCGATCGGCTTGGCTTGGTCGCACGGAGTGATCACCGATGAAGTCAACACCTGACCAGCCATAGCTCAGTCGCTGCAATCAAGACGGGATCGCCGGACGCTTAC
>NZ_WJBU01000018.1 GCF_009646335.1 Caenimonas koreensis DSM 17982
GCCTGCTCAAAACACTCAGCGAGCTACGAAAACGCAAGCCGAAAAAGATGCGGCATAACGTAAAAATGACCGGTGCACGGCAACTGCGGCGAGCGCCGCAGCCTGCTGCTGTGCATCCGTGTCGATTGACATGTTAAGCCGCAACTTCACCGCAGTTTGTCCACCAAATAGACGAGCGCCCAGCTTCCCAAAGCGCCGACAAGGCCGCTCCACAGTGCGGTGACCCGAAGGTGATCACGCTCTTTCGGCAAAAGACTTTTATCGAATATCCACCAAGCGTTGAGTACCCGCGCCTGCTGCGACCAAGAGTCAATAGCTCTCACCTCTTGATACGCCCAGAACCACATGACAACGTGTGTGGTGAGCGCCACCAACGTCACGACGGCAAGGGTCAGGCAAAGAAACGTGAGCATTTTTGCGGTTTAACGTAATGTAGTCAGCAAACCCGCCGGATAAAAGTGCGACGCACTTCCCGGCCGACGCGCCATTTCAAACGCAAGTCTTTGATTCACAACCCGTCTTTGCATGCCTGCGCCCCTGTTGCCTTCAACCCAGAAACTTTTATCACGCAGACTACTGCATGCTGGATAAAAGCGCCAAATATTCGGAGCGTCTGCACGATAAAAGTGTGGCGCCCCTCGCTGCTACAGGTTTATCAGGCGCAGTTCCGTACAAAGGCGGCGACAAAGGCCGCATACGGCTCAGCATCGCTGCCTCTTCAATCCCTGAAAGAAATGATCGCGATCGGAGCCGTCGTAGTCGCCGCTGAGCATGCAACACCGCTTGAAACCGAAGACTGGAGCCGCAGGGGCACGGGTCGTTGCGGCCAAGTTTCTCGACCAGTTCCTTGCGCCCGTTGACAACGCGGTCGCCGCGCTTGACTTGTGTTTCCGACGGGAAACCTTTTCGACGCTTGCTCGTGACCTCAAAACCAGTGTTGGTCGAGGAGGCTCTTGGTTGTACGCATGGCACACCTCCGAAAAAAAATAGACCCCGACGACCGGGGCCGGCGGATTGTAGGCGCACACGTGCGATGCACCTACCGCTTGCTTTCATCCCGCATCACTCTCATCAATTCGCGCTTCTTCCCGGCGTTTGCCGCGCGCCACGCAGACCGCGCCAGTTCCACAAACCGCTCTTCGGCCGCGTTCGCTATTGGCACCGCCTGTTCTGTGTCCAGCCAGCCCGCAGGCTTTTTGGTGTGGCTCTCAATCTGCCGCGCGAGCTTGTCTGAAATCGGTCTGCTCGCTTTGACTTGACTCCACATGCTCGGCGAAATCTCCAATGCAGCAGCAAAGGCCTGCTCCATTCCTTTGGCCGGCTCGCCTGCTGCGAGCTGCTGCGCCGCGAACTCCTGAAACAGGGCCAGCGCGTTCTGTCGTCTTGTGACTGTGATGTTGGGCAACTTGTGACTCAGGTGCAACGTGAAACAACTTGATTGTCGCAGCGCTTGACAGTTTAGTTAAGAGTCTTTACAGTCCGCATCCAACGTGCTTCTGGCACTTCATCGCCATCAACTGAGTTTTATCTAGGACACATCGTGAAAACGCTTCAGCAGCTATCGATCCAGCCCACCCGCACAGCGGCACGGGGCAGGTCTATGCGTGTGGCCGCCACGGTGGTCGCCAACCAGATTGCGTTTGCATGCGGGCTTGAGAGCTTTGGCATGGAGCCGTGGAACCACGGTTATCGCGATCCCCATCAACATCCGGGTCAGCAAGACGTGTAAACGCGTCCTGCTCACTTCTCGCACGAGAGGCCCGGTTTCCTGACGGAACCGGGCCTTTTTGTTTTCCTGTCCTCCGGGGCCTGCGGTCATCGCACCGCAATGCTGTGCAAGCAGCGATGTTCATTAACAAGTTGCCGCGAGGCTGCACCGGTACTGGCCGGATGCAAACCTCGCAACCAAAGCGGACGTAGCTCAGTCGAAAGAGCGCGAGGGTGTCACTCTCGAGGTCGTGGATTCAACATCCACCGTTCGCTCCATTTCGGGTGTGCCCTTGCACCACCGCCTGGCGCGCGCGCCGTGGGAACGGTAAGGGCGGGATGTGCACGGGGTCGCCCCCCATGTGCAGCGAGGGAACCTGGCCGGCTCTTCTGGCCACTCGCGCTTGGACACAGCCGAAATGGAATAGGCCCATGTAGCTCAGTTGGCAGAGCAGCTGCTTTGTAAGCAGCCGGTCGCGCGTTCGAATCGTCGCCCTGGGCACCAGATACGTCGTGTTCGTCTAGCCGGCTGAGGACACTTGCCTTTCAAGCAGGGAACACGGGTTCGAATCCCGTACATGACGCCAATGAACCAGAAGTCCCACGTGCTCACGCGCGGGGCGGAAACCGGCCGCAAAGATAGGGCGGCGCCGGAACTCGTCACCGGCCCCATACCTCCACCCATCAATGGTTCGTTAGCTCAGTGGAAGAGCGTCTCCCTGTCGAGGAGAGGGCCGCGGGTTCGATCCCCGCACGGACCGCCAGATAAATGCCGCAATAGCTCAGATGGTAGAGCGCTGTGTTGAAAACGCAGGCGTGGGTGGTTCGATCCCATCTTGCGGCACCAGTCCACATTGCAGATTCGCCCCGCTGGCTCAGCGGACAAGAGCACCGGTTTACGAAGCCGGGGGTCGCACGTTCGAATCGTGCGCGGGGCACCATTTTTCGCGTGGTCGCGTAGCTCAGTCGGAAGAGCACTCGGTCGATAACCGAGAGGTCGCTGGATCGTTTCCAGCCGTGGCTACCAGTTTCGTTTCTCCGCGTAGCGCAGTTGGTAGCGCACGTGCTTTGGGAGCATGGGGTCGGGAGTTCGAGCCTCTCCGCGGAGACCAGCATCAGTGGTGCGTGTGGCGCAGTGGCAGCGCTCCGGGTTGTGGTCCCGGTGGTCGTCGGTTCGATCCCGACCACGCACCCCAAACCATTTGCCCGATTGGCGGAATCGGCAGACGCAGCGGCCTCAAAAGCCGTGGCCTCGCGGCATGCAGGTTCGAGACCTGCATCGGGCACCAGCATTGATCCCCTCGTGGCGGAATAGGCAGACGCACCGGTCTCAGAAGCCGGGGCCCACGGGCATGTCCGTTCGACTCGGACCGAGGGGACCACCACATCGCGCAGTAGCGACGCAGGGGCGTAAACGAGCGGCTTCAGTTACCTGGCTTTGAACCAGGGTATCGCAGGTTCGAATCCTGCCGCCCCCGCCAATTTCTACAATCAAGGAGGTTCTATGGAACTCATGAAGAACGTCCAGGCATGGACTGAAGGCGTCGAAATCGAATGGGACGCCATGCAACAGATCCGCAATATCGCGGGCCTGCCTATCGTTGCGGGGCACATCGCTGTGATGCCCGACGTGCACCTCGGCAAGGGCGCCACTGTCGGAACCGTGGTGCCAACGCGTGGCGCGATCATCCCTGCTGCTGTGGGTGTCGATATCGGCTGCGGCATGGCCGCGCTGCGCACGCAGCTGAAGGCGGCGCAACTGCCCGAGAGCCTGATGCAAATCCGGTCGGCGATCGAAGCAGCCGTGCCTGTCGGCTTCGACGTGCACGACGTCGAGCTCAACCCAACGCACCAAGGGCCGCATGGTCGCGACCTGCGCACCAAGATGCAGGCGCTGTATGCGCGCTTCGAGACGCTCGCGATTCTGACGACGCTGCGCCGCGTGGATGCCCGCCGTATCTGGCGCCAGCTCGGCACCCTCGGCGGTGGCAATCACTTCATCGAACTGTGTCTCGACGAGGCCGGCGACGTGTGGGTGATGCTGCACTCCGGCTCGCGCAACATCGGCAAGACGATTGGTGAAGCGGCGATCGGCATGGCGCGGGAAGCTGCGCATCACGCTGGTATTGGGTTGCCTGACAAGGATCTCGCGTGGCTGAACGAAGGCACCGCCGAGTTCAACCAGTACGTCGAGGCGTTGCAGTGGGCGCAAGACTACGCAGCGCTGAACCGCGAGCTGATGCTGTTTCGGGTGCTGAACGCGTTGCGTGCAACGCTTGCGCATCCGATCAAGGTCACCACCGAAGTCGTGAATTGCCATCACAACTATGCAACGATCGAAGAGCACTTCGGCTCGAAGGTGTGGATTACGCGCAAGGGCGCGGTGAGCGCGCGCGAGGGCCAGCTCGGGATCATCCCGGGCTCCATGGGCACGCGCAGCTACATCGTGCGTGGCCGCGGCAATCCGCTCTCGTACTGCTCTTGCAGCCACGGTGCCGGACGACGCATGTCGCGCGGCGCCGCCAAGCGTCACTTCAACCTCGATGCGCTGGCCGCGCAAACGGCGGGTGTCGAGTGCCGCAAGGACGCAGGCGTGCTGGACGAGATTCCAGGCGCCTACAAGGACATCGACGCCGTGATGGCCGCCCAGGCCGATCTCGTCGAGGTCGTTCACACCCTCAAACAGGTGCTGTGCGTGAAGGGCTGACCCGGAGAGTGAACCGGTGTCGGCACCTCTCGCCGCACCGGCACCCATCTACTGGAGAAACCCATGAAATCAACTGTCCTGCAACTGGACATCCAGGGCACTCCGCAAGCCTGGATCTCGCTCGAGCAGGCAGCGCTGCACTACGCTGCCGATTCGGTGGCGTGGGCTGACGGCGCCGGCCCGCTCGCCGTGCTGCGTGGCGGCTGGAACAGCGTGACAGGTCTGCAATCGACTCTGTCGGTGCACCCGATCGTCGCTGTGCGCGGCCATTCACGTGTCAACCTGTTCGACGTACCGGTGTGCGTCACCAAGGGCAAACTGCTGCGCCGCGACCGGCTCACCTGCGCGTACTGCGGCGAGGTTCATGACGAGCGCGTGCTGCAGGTCGAGCACATCGTGCCTGAGTCCCGCGGCGGTCCTTACTCGTGGATGAACCTCGTGACGGCATGTGCCGCGTGCAATGCGCGCAAGGCCGACCGCACACCCGAGGAAGCAGGCATGCCGCTGTTGTACCTGCCGTACGTGCCGAACCGGTTCGAAGGCTTCCTGCTGGAAGGCCGTCGCATCCGCGCCGATGTGCACGAGTGGCTGGCCGCACGGTTGCCCAAACATTCGCGACTGCAGTGAGCTTGCCGCTCGCGGCGTCGCGTCCCAGTTCTTTCGTGGAAAAGCAATGCGCTTACAGGCTGGGGCTCCCAAACCCCGCCGGCGTGCGGCGCCCGGCCCTCAAGCCGTCGGCGCCGAACGTGCCGCCATTGCCGGAACCGAAGGAAGCTAGCGATGACTTGGTGTGTCCCCGGGTTCGATTCCCGGCATCGCTGCCACGTTGGATAGCTCAGTGGTAGAGCAACGAACTCATAACTCGTCTGTCACAGGTTCGACTCCTGTACCAACACCATAGAACGGTCGAAAGACCACCCCGCCGAACGCATCAATTGCTGTCCGCCATGCGGCGAGCAAACGATGTCAGCGGCCCGGTCCTGTGTCTGTGCCAAGCGGGGATTCGCGTCCACGGCCAGCCAGCCCCTTGAATGGCGGCGGCGCACCGTGGCACCCGGTCCCTGGCAGTGCAGGCCCGCCGTGCCCCTGTAACGGCAACCCCATCTTTTCAACACACGCCCCTCAAAGGAGAACAACATGGAATTCAAGCGTGTCACTATCCGCAAAAACGAGCGCGGCATGCTGCTGCGCAACGGCGACTTCGAGCGCATCCTTGGCCCGGGCACGCACGTGCTCGCCAGCCTTGTGGACAAGCTCACTGTCGAGAAGTTCGCGCTCGAACAGCCCGCTTTCACGCACACCATCGCTGACTACCTGCTGGCCAGCGAGCCCGCAGTGGTTGCCGAGCACTTTGTTCGCGTCGAACTCTCCGAGACGCAGGCAGGCCTGCGCTGCGAGAACGGCGTGCTGGTCGAGATCTTGCCGCCTGCCACGCGGCGTCTCTACTGGCGCGGCGTCGTTGACGTGCGCGTCGATGTCGTGGATATCGCGGGCGACCCGCAGCTGCCTGACGAACTCGCGCATCGCCTGACCCAGACGCAGCTGCGCCAGCGCGCGGTGACCGGGCTGGCTGGCGTGCTGCAAGTGCAGGTGCCCGACCGTGGCGCCTGCCTGCTGTATGTCGATGGCAAAGTCACTCGCCTGCTCGAGGCTGGCAGCTACGCGTTCTGGAAGTTCGGGCACAACATCGCGGTGGAACTTGTCGATTTGCGCCTGCAGGTCGTCGAAGTCACCGGCCAGGAAATTCTCACCAAAGACAAGGTGAGCCTGCGCCTGAACCTCGCTGCGACCTGGCGCTACACAGACGTGCTGAAGGCACACGCCCAGCTGGCCAAGCCGGCCGAGCAGATGTACCGCGAGTTGCAGTTCGGCCTGCGCGCTGCAGTCGGCACGCGCACCCTCGACGAGTTGCTGGAGAACAAGACAGTGATCGACGAGGTGGTGTTCAAACACGTGCACGCGAAGCTGTCGGCTTTTGGGCTGGAGCTTGACGGTGTTGGCGTGAAGGACATCGTGCTGCCAGGCGAGATGAAGACCATCCTCGCGCAGGTGGTCGAAGCCGGCAAGGCTGCCGAGGCCAACGTGATTCGCCGTCGCGAAGAGACGGCGGCAACGCGCTCGCTGCTCAACACGGCCAAGGTGATGGAGGACAACCCCGTCGCCTTGCGCCTGAAGGAGCTCGAGACGCTGGAGCGCATCGCCGAGCGCATTGACAAGATCTCCGTTTTCGGAGGTCTGGACCAGGTGCTCAACGGGCTGGTGAAACTGGCTCCGCGATGACTGCAACCTGAAAGGGCTCCCGCTTCGGCGTGGAGCCCTTTTTTTTTGCCTCGCAGCCAAGGCGAAGCCTCAAGCCGACTGCGCCGTGTACTTCTCCCGCAACTGCCGCTTGAGTACCTTGCCAATCTCACTGCGCGGCAACTCATCGAGATAGCGCACTGCGTTCAAACGCTGCGTCTTGCCGAGCTGCGAGTTCGCCCACGTGCGCAACGCCTCTTCAGCAATTCGCTCTTTCGACGGCACCACAAACGCGACAGGCGTCTCGCCCCACTCTAGCGACGGCACGCCCACTACAGCTGCATCAGCGACACCTGCGTGTTGTCGCAGGATCGCTTCGATATCGCTGGGGTAGATGTTGAAGCCGCCTGAAATCACCATGTCTTTGCGGCGGTCCATCAGCGTGACAAACCCGTCATCATCGAAGCGGCCTACGTCGCCGGTGCGAATGAATCGATTGCCCTCGGCGTCGTACCACTCGGCCTCGCGTGTCTTCTGCGGCTGATGGTGATAGGCCGTCATCATGGCGCGCGAGCGGCCCACGATTTCGCCGATCTCGCCGCGCGGCAACTCGCGCTCGTCTTCGTCGATCACCCGGATGTCATGGCCTTCTGAAGGCTTGCCTACCGTGTGCAGCTTGTCGGGGTGGTTGTGCGCATCGAGGATGCAGGTGCCGCCGCCTTCGGTCATGCCGTAGAACTCGACCAGGCCACCGGGCCAGCGCTTGAGGATGTCCGCCTTCAACTCGGCATGGAACGGCGCACTGGTGCAAAACTTCATCTGGAAGGCTCGCAAGTCGTACTTGCCGAAATCCGGCAGCGACATGATCCGCTGGTACTGCACCGGCACGAGCATGGTGTGCGTGGCTTTCTCCTGCTCGGCGATGGCGAGGTACTTCGCAGGGTCGAACTTCGGCGGGCCGATCACGACGCAGCCGCCTTTGGCGATGGCGGGGAAGAAGCAGACGAGCGTGGTGTTCGAACAAAGCGATGTCGCAATCATCGCCGTGGCTTGCGGGCCGTAGCCATAGCCCTCGCCGCGCGCAACATGCATCCAGCGCATGGCATGCGACTGCACGATGCCCTTCGGTGTGCCAGTTGTGCCCGATGAATAGATGATGTTGAACGGCCACTCGGGCCTGGTCACGACGCGCCTGGGCTTCGCGCCTTCGGGCATCAACCACTGCTCGAATGAATCAGCGCCGGGGACATCCAGCCGAATGCGTTTTGCTTTCGTTCCGAATGCGGGAACGACAGCATCTACAAAGAAAAGTTTCGCGCCGCTGTCTTCCACCATCGTGCCAATCTGCGACGGCAGCGCGCCCGTCGGCAGCGGCGCCACGGCCACGCCCGCGCGCAACGCGCCGAGGAACACGGCCGCGTACTCGAGCGAGTTGTAGGCGCAGATCGCAATGCTGTCGGTCGGTTTGAAGCCGTCGCGCTGCAATGAGGCGGCCACGCGATCCATCATCGCGTCGAGCTGGCCCCACGTGACGCTGCGCCCTGCTTGCACGAGCGCACGTGCATGGGGGCGTGCAGCGGCGTGTTCGCGAGCGAGGTCAGCGATTGCGCGGAATGGCGGGACGTCGGCAGCGGCCGCCGTCGACGCGGTGGAAGTGGCTATCTTGCCCATCATTCCACCCGCTCGACAGACGTCGGCTTGAAGCCCAGGTCTGCCGCCCTGCCTTTGCGGCCGCGCCCGGCCTTCGCGTTGTTGAGCGAGCGGATCTCCAGCGTTTCGTCACGGTCCTTGCCGCCGCGCCCCACGCCCACGATTTTCACGCTGCGCGTGTAGGCCGCAGCGCCAGCGAGCGAATCGTTCTTGTCGAGGTCGATCAGCATCAGGCCGCGGCCACCGTTAGCCATCGGCTTCAACTCGCTGATCTCGAATGTGAGGATGCGCCCGCCCGTTGATGCGCACGCCACATGCGTGGCCGCTGGTTGCGGCGCCACGTTGGCAGGCGACGGCTTGCACAGCGTCTCGCCTTCGCCGCAGCTCACGAAGGCCTTGCCCGCTTTCAGGCGCGACATCATGTTCTCCACCGTCGCAAGGAAGCCGTAGCCGCCCGAGCCCGAGAGCAGCAGCCACGCCCCTGGGGCACCGGCGAAGTAGTGAACGAGCTGCGTGCCCGCTTCGAGTTCGATCATCGTCGTCACCGGCTGGCCGTCGCCGCGCGCGCCCGGCAAACTTGCGACCGGCACGGTGTACACGCGCCCGTTGTTGCCGAAAGCGAGCAGCGTATCGACCGTGCGGCATTCAAACGTGCCGTACAAACCGTCGCCCGCCTTGAACACGTATTCCTGCGCGATGGGTGCGCCGGTGGCCTTGTCGCGTGCCCAGCCTTTTTGTGCGCGCACCCAGCCCTTTTGCGAGACGATCACCGTGACTGGTTCGTCGATCAGCTTGATCTCGGCCACGGCCTTTTTCTCGGCCTGGATCAACGTGCGGCGTGCGTCGGCGAACTGTTTGGCGTCCTGCTCGATTTCCTTGATCATCAGCCTGCGAAGCGCTGCCGGGCTGCCCAGGATTTCATCGAGCTTCTTCTGCTCGTCACGCAGTTCCTTGAGCTCCTGCTCGATCTTGATGGCTTCCAGGCGCGCGAGCTGGCGCAGGCGGATTTCAAGAATGTCTTCGGCCTGCCTGTCGCTCAGCCTGAAGCGCTCGATCAGGGCCGGCTTCGGCTCTTCGGCGTTGCGGATGATGCGGATCACCTCGTCGATATTCAGCAGCACCAGCTGCCGCCCTTCGAGGATGTGGATGCGGTCGAGCACCTTGCCCAGGCGGTGGCGCGAGCGCCGCTCTATGGTCTGGTGCCGGAATTCGATCCACTCCAGCAAGATCTGCCGCAGCGACTTCTGCACGGGCCTGCCGTCCATGCCGATCGAGGTCATGTTGATCGGCGACGAGCTTTCAAGGCTGGTGTGCGCAAGCAGTGTGGTGATCAGGTCTTGCTGCTCGATGCGGCTCGTCTTGGGCTCGAACACGAGGCGCACGGCGGCGTCTTTGCTCGACTCGTCGCGCACAGCGTCAAGCACCGACAGCACGGTCTGCTTGAGCTGCATCTGCTCCTGGCTCAACGCCTTCTTGCCCGCGCGCACTTTCGGGTTGGTGAGTTCCTCGATTTCTTCGAGCACCTTTTGCGAGCTCACGCCGGGCGGCAGTTCGGTCACGACCATCTGCCACTGGCCGCGCGCGAGCTCTTCGATCTTCCAGCGTGCCCGCACCTTCAATGAGCCGCGCCCCGTTCGATACGCCTCGGCGATGTCGGCGGCGGGGCTGATGATCTGGCCGCCACCGGGGTAGTCCGGGCCGGGTAACAGCTCGGCCAGTTCTTCGTCGGACAGCTTCGCGTTCTTGACGAGCGCCACGCACGCATCGGCAACTTCACGCAGGTTGTGCGAAGGAATTTCCGTGGCGAGACCCACCGCGATGCCGCTCGCGCCGTTGAGCAGCGTGAACGGCAGGCGTGCGGGCAACTGCCTGGGCTCTTGCGTGCTGCCGTCGTAGTTCGGGATGAACTCGACAGTGCCCTCGTCGATCTCGTCGAGCAGCAAGTTGGTGATCTTGGCCAGGCGCGCTTCGGTGTAGCGCATGGCTGCGGCGCCATCGCCATCGCGGCTGCCGAAGTTGCCGTGGCCGTCGATAAGCGGGTAGCGCTGTGAAAAATCCTGCGCCATGCGCACGAGCGCGTCGTAAGCGGCCTGGTCACCGTGCGGATGGAAGCGGCCGAGCACGTCGCCCACGACGCGCGCGCTCTTGACGGGGCGCGCGCCGCCCGTGCCGGTAAAGCCCAGGCCCATGCGCTCCATCGAATACAGGATGCGCCGCTGCACGGGCTTTTGGCCGTCGCACACATCTGGCAGGGCGCGGCCCTTGACGACGCTGAGCGCATATTCGAGGTAAGCGCGTTGTGCGTACGAAGCGAGGTCGAGCTCGTTGTCGTCACCGCCCGCGGCGAGGGAAATCAGGTCTTGCTCCATGGGGAAATCTGCCTACTGCGAAATACGAAGGTGGGTGATTGAAATCAGGCGAGCAGCTCTTCGCCGGTGAGCGTGACGATGCGCCTTTCGCTCGGCGTGCGCACCTGCTCGTCGAGCTTGTCTGCCATGCGCTGCAAAAGCGCCTTGGGCGGCATGTCGTCCACCGGCACGGCTGCCAGGATGATGCGGAAATGCAGGAATTCAGTGGCGGCAAGCGGCAGCGGCTCTTTCATGCCGGCCACGAGTATGCGACTGGCCACGTTACCAGCCGCTTCGGCGGTCGCCATGCCTTCGGCCAGCACCGCTATGCGCGATTGCGACAGGCGCGCTGCGACATCGCCCTCGCGCAGGATGCCGCGAATGCGGTCCGCCGCCTCGGGCAAGACCGACTCGCCCACACCCGGGCCGAATTCAGCCGTCAGCCTGGCCACGTTTTCAACATGGATCAAGAGCAGCACGCTCGGGTGCCCGTAGCGGATCATCAGGCTGCGCACGGCCTCTACACGGTCGTAGAAGATCAGCGGCATGAGCAGGCCCGTGACCGGATCGATCGTGTTGCGCGCATCGATTCGCACACGCGTCTCCGCCGAGATCCGGCTGCGCCACACGCTGGAGAGGTAGGTCGTGGTGGCCCAGACCGATAGCAACAAGGCGAGCGAAATCACGCCGTCCTGCGAGCCATCGAGCGAGTGCCATCCCTGCCAGATCGCGCCACAGGCGAGCGCCAGCTGGCCTGCGACAAGCCAGCTGGCCCAGGGCTGGCTCTGCGGCCACGCGCGCAGCATGATGACGGTCACGACAGTGGCCCACGCCACGGCCGCAGGCAGCAGCAGGGGCACGCTTGCCACGTGGCCCACCACAGCCAGTACGGGCAACATGGCCACGCAGGTGACGATCAACACACGGCGCAACGTACGCAGCGCGCCCGCGTGGCTCACGAGTTCGCGCAGGTGCATGCCGTCGACCGCCAGCAGCGCGAGCATCGCCGCCTGGGCGAGCAATGCCGACCCGCCGACGATCAGCTGCACGGTGAGAAGCGCGAGCGTGATCGACGCGCCGTGAACGAGCAGCGCTCGTTCACGATAGGCGTTGGCGATGATGACGCTGAAGCACAGCACCACGATTTGCGCGCCCGCAAAGGCGCCCAGCGCCACCAGCTCTTCGGGGTCTCCGGGCAGGATCACGTGGAAACGCCTTTCGTCGGCGCGGGGGGTACTGCTTGCGGACGGCGCCCGTTATTCACGCGCGGTCTTGCCGTCGTCTTGCATGACAGCGGCGATAGGCGTCGACGTCAAAAGCGCGGCGGCCGCCGTGGTGCGCGGCCTTGCCGGTGAAGCCGGCACCGTGGGCGAGTTCGACGCTATGGGCCCATTCACCGCACTGGGCGAGGCAGGCGGCAAGTTGCCGCGGCCCGCAGCCCCACCCACCGGGATTTCCATGTGCACACGCCCCGGCACCCGGCCGCCGCCCATGATGGTCGCCGGCGGCTTGAGCATCGTGTAGAGCTGCATGACCGTCTTGACGTAGTTCTGCGTCTCCGGGTAGTTCGGGATGCGGTTGCCCGCACGCATCACGGCGCCCTCGCCTGCGTTGTACGCAGCGAGCGCCAGTTCAAGTTTGCCTGGGAACAAGTCGAGCAGGTAGCGCAGGTACCGTGAGCCTGTCTTGATGTTCGTGCCCGGGTCAGCGAGCTTTCTGGCGACGGGCGCCTTGGCATCGCTCGAAACACCATAGCGCTCGGCTGTGGCGGGCATGACTTGCATCAAGCCCACCGCACCCTTGGGTGACACGGCCGACGCATCAAAGCCCGACTCCGTCGCAATCAGCGCCTTGAGCAATTCATAGTCGATGTCGTTGGCCTTGGAGGCTTCACGCAGGTGATGCTTGACCTGCTTGTAGCTTGGCGAAATCTCGAAGAACGCAATGAGCTTGGGCGCTGCTGTGGGCACAGCCACGGCCCGGGCCGTGCTGCCAACGCCGCGTGACGTGTCGAAGCTTTCGCCGCCGCGGAAGAACAGTTCATAGCGCTCATCGACCTTGCCGGCAGCGAAGTGCGCGACGCCCTTGCTATCGACATAGCCCCACACTTCGGCGTGCGCCAAGGGCAGCGCGCCGAACAGCATGAGGCCAGCCAGCAAGGCGTTGCGAATGGTCACCCCCGCACCTCCAGCGCCAGGCTGCGGCGGCCCGTGAATTCAGTGCGAAGCATCGACATGACGATGAGCGACTCGAAGCCGTTCTCCAGCTTCACGGCTTCGCGCAGGCACCCCTCTTCAACGAAGCCTTCGCTGTCGTACAGCGCCTTGGCGCGCGAGTTGCGCGACTTCACGTCGAGCCAGAAGCGGTGGGCATGCAGGTCGTCAAAAGCGATCTTCTTGGCGGCGCGCAACGCAGCACGGCCAAAACCGAACCCCTTGGCCTGGATCACCATGCGCTTGAGCTCGAGCGACTGGTGCGGGCTGCGGCAGCCGATGAGGATCAGGAAGCCCGCCGCTGCCAAGTCTTCACCCGCCTCGATGATGAAGTGGCGGAAATCCGGGAAGCGGATCGCGGCCTCATGCTGGGTGCGGTCCCAGGGGGTGATGAACGGATTGTTTTCCGGGTCCTGCTCAAGCGAGACCACGTATTCAAGATCGCTGGACATCGTGGGCCGCAGCCTCACGCACGCCGCCGTGCGGGCAGGCGAAGTGGCGGAGAAGTTGGCTGCGGTCATGCGTTTCCAGAAGTCAAACGTCGATCTCGACGGCATCGCCGTGGAGTTCCATCAATTCACGGCGGGCGGCGGCTTCGCCCTTGCCCATCAGCTTGGTGATCAAACTTTCAGTATCAGCGAATCCACTGCGGCCGAGCTGCACGGGCAGCAGGCGGCGGGTGTCCGGATTGAGTGTCGTGTCCCACAACTGTTCCGCACTCATCTCGCCCAGGCCCTTGAAGCGGCTGATGTTCCAGGCGCCTTCCCGCACGCCTTCCTTGCGGAGCTTGTCGAGGATAGCCGTGAGCTCGCCTTCGTCAAGTGCATAGGTTTTGGACGCCGGCTTCTTGCCACGCGCCGGCGCATCCACGCGAAAGAGCGGCGGCCGGGCAACATACACATGCCCCGCTTCAATGAGCTTGGGGAAGTGGCGAAAGAACAGTGTAAGCAACAGCACCTGGATGTGCGAGCCATCCACGTCGGCATCAGACAGGATGCAGATCTTGCCGTAACGCAAGCCAGAGAGATCGGGCGTGTCGTCCGGGCCATGCGGATCAACGCCGATCGCCACCGCGATGTCGTGGATTTCAGTGTTGGCGAACAGTCGGTCGCGCTCGACTTCCCAGGTGTTGAGCACCTTGCCGCGGAGCGGCAGCACGGCCTGGCATTCCTTGTCGCGGCCCATCTTGGCGCTGCCACCGGCCGAGTCGCCTTCCACCAGGAAGACTTCGTTGTGGCTCGTGTCCTTGCTTTCGCAATCAGTGAGCTTGCCCGGCAGCACCGCAACGCCGGAGCCCTTGCGCTTCTCGACCTTCTGGCCGGCTTTTTGGCGCGACTGTGCCGCCTTGATCGCGAGCTCGGCAAGCTTGCGGCCGTATTCGACGTGCTCATTGAGCCACAGCTCCAGCGCTGGCCGCACGAAGCTGGAGACGAGCCGCACGGCGTCGCGTGAGTTCAGCCGTTCCTTGATCTGGCCCTGGAACTGAGGGTCGAGCACCTTGGCCGACAACACATAGGAAGCGCGCGCAAACACGTCTTCGGGCAACAGCTTCACGCCCTTGGGCAGCAGCGAGTGCAGGTCGACGAAGCTCTTCACGGCGGTGAACAGGCCGTCGCGCAGGCCGCTTTCGTGCGTGCCGCCCGCGCTGGTGGGAATCAGGTTGACGTAGCTCTCGCGCACGGGCTGGCCGTCTTCGGTGAAGGCAACACACCACTGCGCGCCCTCGCCTTCGGCGAAGTTGTCGTTGTCCTTCGCGAAGCCTTCGCCCTCGAAAAGCGGAATGACAGGCTCGCCATTGAGCGTCTGCATCAAGTAGTCGCGCAGGCCGCCCTTGTATTGCCAGCTCTGAGAGTCTTTGGTCTTCTCGTTCACGAGCGAGACGGTCACGCCCGGCATCAGCACCGCCTTGCTGCGCAGCAGGTGCGCGAGCTCGGCCATGGGCAGCTGCGCCGTCTCGAAATATTTCGCGTCGGGCCAGACCCGGATCGTCGTGCCCTGGCGCCTGTCGCCTTCGACCGCCTTGCGCACTTGCAAAGGCTCAATCACGTCGCCCGCCGCGAACACGATCTTGGCGACCTGGCCTTCGCGGTGCGTTGTCACTTCAAGTCGCTTGGCCAGGGCGTTGGTCACTGACACGCCAACGCCGTGCAGGCCGCCCGAGAAGCTGTAGGCGCCGCCCTTGCCCTTGTCGAACTTGCCGCCCGCGTGCAAGCGGGTGAACACGATTTCAACGACAGGCACTTTTTCTTCAGGATGCAGGCCAAAAGGGATGCCGCGGCCATCGTCTTCGATGGCGACCGAGCCATCGGCGTGCAATGTGGTCTTGATGCGCTTGCCGTAGCCTCCGAGCGCTTCGTCGGCAGCGTTGTCCAGCACTTCCTGGATGACGTGCAGCGGGTTGTCGGTGCGGGTGTACATGCCCGGGCGCTGCTTCACAGGCTCGAGGCCCTTGAGGACGCGGATCGAGCCTTCAGAGTACGCGGCGGAGTCGACTGCAGGAAGTTTGCTTGCCATGGGAGGGGGGATTGTAGTCGCGGTTTGACTTTTGCTGTATGAATGTACAGCTTTGCGCTTTTGCACCTGGATTGATGTTCACGGCACATCAATGAGCCGCAAAACTTTCAATGTGGCGAACATGCCCGCTGCCAGCAACGCGCCGGGCCTTTGGCTACAGTCGAGCGATGCAAGCAGTCACGCCACAAAAGCTCTCCATGACGCAGGTGCTCATCTGCGGCGCCATGGTCGTCACCCTCTCGATGGGCATTCGCCACGGCTTCGGCTTGTGGCTGCAGCCCATCACACAGGCCCAGGGCTGGACGCGCGAGACGTTCTCGTTTGCGCTGGCAATACAGAACCTCTCGTGGGGCATCTTCGGCATCTTCGCGGGCATGGTGGCCGACCGCTTCGGTGCCGCCCGTGTGCTGATCGGCGGAAGCATCCTGTACGGCCTCGGGCTGGCGGGCATGGCGCTGTCGACAACACCCCTGATGTTCACCCTGACGACGGGCGTCGTCCTCGGTGCGGCGCAGGCTGGCACGACGTACGCAGTGGTCTATGGCGTGATCGGCCGCCAGATCGACCCGGCCAAGCGCTCCTGGGCCATGGGTGTTGCGGCAGCCGCCGGATCGTTCGGCCAGTTCCTCATGGTGCCGGTTGAAGGCTTCCTCATTTCGGGGCTGGGCTGGCAGCAGGCCTTGATCACGCTCAGCCTCTTTGTGTTGCTGATTGCGCCCCTTTCATTCGGCTTGCGTGAACCGGGATTTGCCGGCGGCACGGCGCCCAAGCGCGACCAGTCGATCCTGCAGGCGCTGCGTGAAGCCTTCAAGTACCCGAGCTTCCAGCTGCTCATGGCGGGCTACTTCGTGTGCGGCTTCCAGGTTGTGTTCATCGGCGTACACATGCCGAGCTACCTGAAAGACAAGGGTTTGTCGCCGCAAGTCGCCAGTTACGCGCTCGCGCTGATTGGCCTGTTCAATGTCTTCGGCACGTACATCGCCGGCACCCTGGGCCAACGCCTGGCCAAGCGCAAGATTCTCGCGACGATCTACCTGGGCCGGGCAGCGGCCATCGCTGTCTTCCTGTGGGTGCCGATCTCGCCGATGTCGGTGTACATCTTTGCCAGCGTGATGGGCCTGCTGTGGCTGTCGACCGTTCCGCCGACGAATGCAACCGTGGCGCAGATCTTCGGCGTCGCGCATTTGTCGATGCTGGGCGGCTTTGTTTTCTTCAGCCACCAGATCGGCTCGTTCATGGGCGTGTGGCTCGGCGGCTTGCTGTACGACCGCACAGGCAGCTACGACATCGTCTGGTACATCTCGATTGCGCTGGGCATCTTTGCCGCCATCGTCAACCTGCCCGTGCGTGAGGCGCCGATTGCCCGCACGCCGCAACCGCAAGGCGCCTGAAATGACGCTGCGCAGCAAGAAACTGCTGGCTTACGGCGCCGCCGTTGCACTGCTGCTGGCTGTCTTTGCGATGTACACCCGCCCGACGATTCTGGTGGCGCTCGCCGACCAGCTTTGGGCCTGCTTTAACTAGCAAGCCCAAGTGCCGCTAGCAGTTCTGGTATTTCCAGTTCCGCGACTTGCCCTTTTCCATCCACTCGATGGCCTGGGCCAGGCGCTTTTCGCGCCGTGCAGGAAGAACGGCATGCTCCACTTGATCGTCTCTTCAACATCAGGGCAGGCCGTATGGACCACGGCTCGAAGGTGATCGAGCACAGGGCGTGCGAATTCTGCGGACTTCGCGATGTAGGCGTCGATGCGTGGATCGGTTACAGGCATGGTCGGCGGATTGCATCATGTCCCGCAGGGGATGCGCAAGCCTCGCGACAGGGCGTACATTCGGCCGCATGAAAGTCATCATCATCACCGGCGCGTCGGACGGCATCGGCGCAGAAGTTGCCCGCCAGCTTGCAGCTGCTCAGCGCAATTCATTGGCACTGGTGCTGGCTGCGCGCAATCGCGACAAGCTGGAGGCCGTCGCGCAGCAATGCAGTGCGTCCGGCACGAAGACGCTGGTCGTGCCGACGGACGTCGCCCAGGAATCCCAATGCCGCGCGATGGTGGGGCAAACGGTCTCGCAGTTCGGTCGCATCGACGCACTGATCAACAACGCAGGTGTCTCCGCGCAAGCGCTGTTCGGCGACGTGACGGCCGAGGACCTGCATTGGTACGAAGACCTGATGCGCATCAACCTCTGGGGCAGCGTGTGGTGCACCCATGCCGCCCTGCCCCACCTCACGCAAAGCAAGGGCGCCATCGTCGCGGTCTCGTCGCTGGCGGGCTTGATTGGCGTGCCGGGCCGCACCGCCTACAGCGCCACGAAGTTCGCAATGACCGGGTTCTTCGAAGCGCTTCGCGCTGAGCTCAAGCCTGCCGGTGTGAGCGTGACCACCGCCTTTCCCGGCGTGGTCGCAACTGAAATCCGCTACCGCGGCTACAACGCCCGGGGCGTGCCCGCGGGCTCGAGCGGCCTGAAAGAAGACGATGCCATGAGCGTGGAAGAATGCGCGCGCCTCATCATCGACGGGATGAACGGCCGCGAGCGTGAAGTCGTGATGACGGCGCGCGGCAAGCTGGGGCGCTTCCTCAAGCTCATGGCGCCCGGCGTCGTGGAAAACATGGCGCTGGCCGCGCTGAAAGACGACGTACGGCCGCACTGATGCACGGCACGCAAGACGCTTCACAGTGGGTCCAGCGCTGGTCGCACCTGCTGCCAGCCGCATGCGATGTGCTGGATGTGGCGTGCGGCCATGGCCGGCACATGAAATGGTTTGCGTCACGGGGGCACCGTGTAACGGGTGTGGACCGGTCGCAGGAAGCCATTGCTGCCGTGGCCGGGATCGGCGAAGCCGTGCAGGCCGATATCGAGAATGGCCCCTGGCCCTTTGCGGGCCGGACGTTTGGCGCTGTGGTCGTCACGAACTACCTGTGGCGGCCGCTGCTGCCGACGCTGGCGGCGAGCGTGGCGCCTGGCGGTGTGCTGATCTACGAAACTTTTGCTGCGGGCAACGAGACGGTCGGCAAACCATCGCGGCCTGACTTTTTGCTTCAGCCGGGGGAACTGCTGCGTGCGGCGGCAACCCTGCAGGTCGTTGCCTATGAGGACGGCTTTCTCCCATCACCCGACCGCTTTGTGCAGCGGCTCGCGGCAGTTCGCGTCGAGCTGTCGCACGTTGACCCGCAGCACAGCGGTGGAAATCACGGCGGGCACAGCGGTGCGCAGGCGGGCCGGCGGCGTTACACGCTCTAGATACAATCGCTGATTCCCCGGAAACACCTTCCGGACCAGACTCGCTCACATGACACCGATAACAGGCAGCATCGTCGCGCTCATCACGCCGATGCATGAAGACGGCAGCGTGGACTACCCCACGCTGCGCAAGCTGATCGACTGGCACATCGCCGAAGGCACGGACTGCATCGGCGTTGTCGGCACCACGGGCGAGTCGCCGACGGTCAACGTCGACGAGCATTGCGAGATCATCCGCGTCGCTGTCGAACAGGCTGCCAGGCGCGTGCCGATCATGGCCGGCTGCGGCGCGAATTCCACTGCTGAGGCCATCGAGCTCGCAAAGTTCGCCCGCAAGGTCGGCGCCGATTGCCAGCTGCAAGTCGTGCCCTACTACAACAAGCCAACCCAGGAAGGCCAGTACCAGCACTTCAAGGCAATTGCCGAAGCTGTGGGCGACTTCCCCGTTATCCTCTACAACGTGCCCGGCCGCACCGTTGCCGATATGTTGCACGACACCGTCTTGCGCCTGGCCCAGGTGCCCGGCATCGTCGGCATCAAGGAAGCAACCGGCAACATCGAACGTGCCCAGTGGCTCATCCGCGAGGTGCCCAAGGGGTTCTCGGTATATTCCGGCGATGACCCGACCGCTGTGGCGCTGATGCTGTGCGGCGGCCATGGCAACGTGAGCGTGACGGCCAATGTGGCGCCCCGCCTGATGCACGAGTTGTGCGTGGCTGCCGTGAAGGGCGACGCCCGGTCGGCCATGGAGATCCAGCGCAAGCTGATGCCGGTGCACAAGCACCTGTTCGTTGAGGCCAACCCGATTCCCGTGAAGTGGGCAATGGCGCGCATGGGCCTGTGTGGCGGTACGCTGCGCCTGCCAATGACGCCGCTTGCTGTTTCGAATGAAGCCGTGGTGGAAGGCGCGCTGCGTGCAGCGGGCCTTGTGTCCTGAAAATTTTTTCTGTCCGACTGTCCTGCAAGAATCCAGAGGGGATGAAGTGAAGCAATCCGCAAAATTCGTTGGGCTCGCGCTCGTCATGTGTACCGCGCTGTCAGCCTGTTCCGTCCTGGAAGGCGAGAAGGTCGACTACAAGAGCGCCGGCAAAGGCGTCTCGCTCGAAGTCCCGCCCGACCTGAACCAGCTCACGCGCGAAACGCGTTACACGGTGCCCGGCGGCTCGGTCACGGCCAGCGCCTATCAAGTGGGTCAGGCAGCCCCGAACGCGCCCACAGCGACCACCACGCTCGGTGACGTGCGTATCGAGCGCGATGGCAGCAAGCGCTGGCTCGTGGTCAACCGCCCGGCGGACCAACTCTGGGGGCCTGTGCGTGACTTCTGGCTCGAAAGCGGCTTCCTGCTCACACTCGACCAGTCGAGCCTGGGCATCATGGAGACCGACTGGGCTGAAAACCGCGCGAAGATTCCGCAGGACTTCATCCGCAATGCGCTGGGCAAGTTGATCGACTCGGTCTATTCCACGGCTGAACGCGATCGCTTCCGCACCCGCCTGGAGCGCTCGGCCAATGGCGGCACCGAGATCTACATCAGCCATCGCGGCATGATCGAGGTGTACAGCACCACACAGAAGGACCAGACGGTGTGGCAGGCGCGCCCCTCCGATCCGGAACTCGAAACTGAATTCCTGCGTCGCCTGATGATCCGCCTGGGCGTGCCGGCCGAACAGAGCCGTGCCGTGGTCGCCTCGGGCGGCGCTGCGAAGACAACATCGCGCATCGCCACGCTCAACAACGCGCCTGTCGTGCAAATCGATGAAGGCTTCGATCGCGCATGGCGCCGTGTTGGCCTCGCGCTGGACCGCACCGGCTTCACGGTTGAAGACCGCGATCGCGCACAGGGCGTGTATTTCGTTCGCTACGTCGAGCCGAATGCGGCGAAGAAGGACGAAGGCTTCCTGGCCAAGCTGTTCAAGAAGGACGAAAGCGATCCGCCGCTGAAGTTCCGTATCTCGCTCAAGAGCGCGGGCGATACCACCACTGTCTCGGTGTTGAACGCGAATGGCGCAGTCGAAACATCGGCCAACGCACAACGCATCGTTCAGGTGCTCGCAGACGACCTGAAGTAAAGCCGAAGAAGGGCCTGCCACGATGGCAGGCCCTTCTTCTTTGCGCACACGGTACAAAGTTGATCAGATTCAAGAACCTGGGCAGCGGCAGTTCCGGAAATGCAACCGTTGTGCAAGCCCGCAGCGGAACGACCGTTTCGCACCTGCTGGTCGATTGCGGCCTGGGCATCCGCCAGCTTGACATGCGTCTGGGCATTGCGGGCATGCTGGCCGAGCAGCTGGACGCCATCTTCATCACGCACGAGCATGCCGACCACATCGGCTGTGCGCGGCAAGTCGCCCTTCGCGAGCGAATTCCGGTCTACATGAGTCATGGCACCTACGTTGCCTTGGGCGAGCCTGACTTTGGCGGCATGTTGCGCATCGCCAGCGATTCAGTGGCCATTGAAGTGGGCGCCCTTTCGGTCATGCCTTTCACGGTGCCCCATGATGCGCGCGAGCCGCTGCAACTGACCTGCGGCGACGGCGCCGCGCGCATGGGCGTGTTGACTGATCTGGGGCACTGCACATCGCACGTACTGGCCCACCTGGCCGGATGCAGCACCGTGCTGCTTGAATGCAACCATGACACCGAGATGCTCGCGTCAGGCAGCTATCCCTACTTTCTGAAGCAGCGGGTTGCAGGCGCGTATGGTCATCTGGCGAATGACGCGTCAGCCGCTATCGCACAAGCACTGCTGCCCACGGGCCTGAAGCAGGTCGTTGCGGCGCACCTGAGCGAGCAGAACAACAAGCCCGAGCTGGCGCGGCGTGCGCTCGCCACAGCGATGGACTGCGATGAGGCCAGTATCCACGTGGCCGACGGGCCCAATGGTTATGGCTGGCTGACGATTTAGGCAAATGCGCCGGAAAACAAAAAAGCCGCCCGAGGGCGGCTTTTTGTTACCAGGGATGTGATCGCCTGGTACCGGTGAACCGGTAGTTACTTCGTGGCCGAAGCGGCCATAGCGGCGCCCGAAGCGGCCATTGCCGAGCCGGAAGCAGCCATTGCGGAGCCAGAGGCGGCCATTGCGGAGCCAGAAGCAGCCATTGCAGCCGTCGAAGCGGCAGCAGCAGCAGCGTCGGCAGCAGCCGGTGCGGGAGCCGGAGCCGGTGCAGCGGCGGGAGCCGGTGCGGGTGCGGGAGCCGGGGCTTCGGTCTTGCTGCAAGCGGCCAGCGCTGCAGCTGCAATCAGGGTCGCCAGAACGAGCGATTTCTTCATTTCAAAGTCCTTTTATGGGGGTAACAATTTCCGGAAATTGTCTCGGCGAGACATTCGCCACGCAAGACAGAGCCGCAAGCACTCGAGCTCTTACTGCTCAGCCTAAGATTATATGACGTTTCTCACGCCTCAGTACCTGTAGAGCGTCGCCTGAGAGATGAGTACTACGGCGTTACAAGCCCAGTGTCACCGCTGGAAATGAAGGTGAGCTTTTGCCAAGCCATGCGTTCAGGTTTTCGCGCAGCAACAAGCGCCTGTCGGGCTCGCTGCCGCTCACACCGTTGCAGCGCTCAATATCCAGTCGCTGCATCACCCAGCCCGAACTCCAGATCGCGCTCGGCAACTCCAGCGCATCGGCCGAGGGGCAGGCGCGCGCATCGATGATGTGCGACCAGGTCTTGCGCCATGTCACGAAGCGCGCGTGGTTGCGAATGACGACATCGTATTTGCGCGCGAGCAGCGTGCAATGCCTGCCGGTCTTCGACCAGTCCAGCAGCGACTGCGTGACGTCGCGCTCGCCCAGCGGCCAGTCGGCAAAGTCGGCATCAGCCAGAATGATCTCGCGCCAGCCCTCGCGCGCCGCGCAGGCCAATGCATCGCGAACCAGCTGGCGGAATGCCTCGCGGCCTTCAAAGCGCGCCGATGGAAGCGCGGGCGGGTGGTTGTCTTGCGACGCGTTCACAGTCATATGCAGACCCTCAAGTGATGGAGTGCGCCCAGCCGGCATCGCACCAGCTGCGCAAGAGGCCGTGGGCGTCCGCACTCGCGCTCGCAAGCTCCTTCGCGCTCAGGCTTCGCTTGTCGGCCAGTGCATGCATCAGCTTCGCGTCGCGGCCCGAGGCGCGATAGCTGTCGCCATTGATGAAGACGTGCCGGGAGTCGTACATCATGCGGGTTCGGCGGTCGAGTTCGATGCCCTGCATCATGCGGCCCGCCGCATCTTCCTCGCCGGGGTCGAACCATACGCTCGCCTTCGGCTCCGTGAGGTATTCGCCGAGGACTCGCTCGACCAGCAGTGGGTCGGCAAGCGCGCGGCGCATGGCGTCGGCGGCAAAGTTCAACAGGTGTGCCGGAATGTGGCCGGGCGCGTGCGTCGCCTCTTGCCGTGGGTCGGCATAGATCGCCTCGCCCGCAGCATCTGCGGCGTCTTCGGAGATTCGCTGGAGCAACTCACGCGCGAGTTCGCCACGCGCGGGTGAGCGAAATCCTATCGAGTACGTCTGGCACTCGCCTTGCGCCACGCCGTCGTGCGCATAGCGCGGTGGCAGGTACAGCATGTCTCCGGGTTCCAGGACATATTCTTCTTCGGGCTCGAAGTTCGCGAGCACCTTCAGCGGCACATCGTCGCGCAGTTGCAAGTCGCTCTGCCGTCCGATGCGCCAGCGGCGCCGGCCCTGTGCTTGCAGCAAGAAAACGTCGTAGCTGTCGAAGTGCGGCCCCACGCCGCCGCCATCACTGGCATAGCTGACCATCAAGTCGTCGAGCCTGGCGTGCGGCACAAAGCTGAACTGGCGAAGCAGGCCATAGCCGCGCTCGTCGAGCTGGTCGACACCCTGCACGAGCAGGGTCCACTCACGACGCGACAAAGGCGGCAATCCGCGCCGGGCAAAGGGCCCATGGCGCACCGACCACTTGCCCTTGACCTGCGCGATCAGGCGCGACTCGACGTCATCGCGGGCGGCGAGCGCAAAGAGTTCATTGCGTGCGATGGGCGGCGTGAATCCCGCAATCGCGCCGCGCACCAGCAACGGCTTTTTCTGCCAATGACGTTTCATGAACTGGGCCGGCGCGAGGCCGCCCAGCAATGCAAGAGGTTCGGATGTGTCCATGGATTTGCGACAATTCTCCTATGGAAATCACCAAACAATGCGTCGTGGCGCTGACCTGGACGCTCAAGGACACCTTGGGCGAAGTCCTCGACGAGCTGGACGAACCCATCGAATTCATGGTCGGCGGCGACGATCTTCTCGCCCGCATTGAGGATGCGCTGCAGGGTCACACAGCCGGTGACGTGCTGGACCTGCACCTTGAACCAGAAGACGCCTTCGGCGACTTCAACGATCAACTGCTCTTTCTGGAGCCTCGCGGGATATTTCCTGCGGAGCTTGACGTGGGGATGACCTTCGAGGGTATGCCTGCCGGTGGCACGGCATCGGCACCGGCCAACCTGTTCTATACGGTGACCGAGATTTACCCCGAGCACGTTGTGCTCGACGGCAACCATCCGTTGTCCGGCATCGCACTGCGCATTCGCATCAAGGTCGAGGGCGTGCGTGAGGCAACCGAAGAGGAAGTCGGCCTCGGCAGTGCGGGGAGCAGCTTTTTCAAGCCCCCGTCCGGTGCCGGGGATTCAACCGTTCACTAGGCGGATCACACGGGCCAGCGCATGCAGGCCCGGGCTCGATCAACCCTGGTAAATCGTGCCGTTTTCGATCCGCACGCGATCGCCGACTCGCAGGTCTGACGCTGCGGTGACGTCGTACTGACGATAGTTGCCCTGGTCGGTGGTGACTGTCAGGCGATAAATCGGGCCATTCATTGCGCGCAACTGGCCATCGTTGTTGGCCAGGCGGTTGCCCACGACAGCGCCGCCGGCGGCGCCGAGGACTGTGGCAACCACTCGGCCGGTGCCGCCGCCTACCAGGTTACCGAGCGCGCCGCCGACGACAGCGCCGACAATCGTTCCGGTAGTGCTATTGGCACGGCTCGTTCCGGATGTGCCGCTCACGAGCGAAACGTCGGTGATGCGTCCGTACTCGACCACACCCGCCGGCTGGACGCTGGCGACTGTCGTGACGGTCGTTGTCGGACCCGCCGGGTAGGTGTTGGCGCCGTAATACGGCCCGCTGGCGCAGCCGGTCAGGCCGGCGGTGAGTGCAGCGATGGATGCCAGGGTCAGGATGCTCTTGGTGGATTGCATGGTGTACTCCTTCGAGGACTGTGAAGGAGCCATTACAGTCATCGGCGCCGGCGCGAACGTAGCGCCAATGCCGCGCCTTGCTGTAGGCGCAGGGCGCACCGGCATGTGTGTCAATGTTTGCCGGTCGAGCCGTAGCCGCCTTCGCCGCGCTGCGACGCCGGAAACTCATCCACCACATTGAACTGCGCCTGCATCACCGGAACGATCACCAGCTGTGCAAGCCGCTCCATCGGCTGCAGCGTGAACTCGGTGCTGCTGCGGTTCCAGGCGCTGACCATGAGCTGGCCCTGGTAGTCGCTGTCAATAAGCCCGACGAGATTGCCCAGCACAATGCCGTGCTTGTGACCCAGCCCGGAGCGCGGAAGGATCATCGCTGCGTAGCCCGGGTCCTTCAGCCAGATCGCGATGCCCGTTGGCACAAGCTTCCATGCGTTGGGCGCCAGCGTCAGCGGCTCATCGATACAGGCACGCAGGTCGAGCCCCGCACTGCCGGGTGTTGCATACGAAGGGAGCTGGTCCGCCATGCGCGGATCAAGAATACGGACATCGACTTTCATAATCTCCTGGCAATTTCGGCAATGAGGTGGCGCGCAAGCTCAAGCTTGGACGCGCGCGGGACTTCGACGGTGGTGGCGGCATCGACAAGCAGCAGCGCGTTGTCATCGGCGCCGAATGTAGCGGGTCCGATGTTGCCGACAAGAAGCGGCACGCCTTTGCGAATGCGCTTGGCCTGCGCGTGGGCGAGCAGGTCATGGCTTTCCGCCGCGAACCCCACGCAGAACAATGCGCCCGACGTGGCGCGCTCGCTGCCGGCCACAGTGGCAAGAATGTCCGGGTTCTCGGTGAACGACATTTGCGGCGTGTTGCCCGAGCCGTCCTTCTTGATCTTTTGGTCTGATGCTTGTGCGGGACGCCAGTCTGCAACAGCAGCCGTGGCGATGAAGATGTCTGCCAGCTGCGCTTGCGGCACTGTTGCTTCAAGCATCTGCTGGGCCGACTGCACATTGATGCGTGTCACGCCGCGCGGTGTCGGCAAGCTCACCGGGCCAGCGACCAAGGTGACGTTGCCGCCCGCTTCACGCGCGGCGCGCGCAATGGCAAAACCCATCTTGCCGCTGGAGAGATTCGTGATGCCACGCACGGGGTCGATCGCCTCGAAGGTCGGGCCTGCGGTCACAAGAATGTTCTTTCCCGCAAGCGACTTCGGCTGGAAAAACGCGACGATGTCTTCGAGCAGTTCGGGTGGCTCCAGCATGCGGCCATCGCCCGTCTCGCCGCACGCCTGGAAGCCCGAGCCTACGCCGAGGATGTGCGCGCCATCAGCCGTCAACTGCATCATGTTGCGCTGCGTCGCCGGGTGGGCCCACATCTCGCGATTCATCGCTGGTGCGAGCAGCAGGGGCACTTTGTCGATCGGGCGGGCCAGGCACATGAGCGAGAGCAATTCATCCGCCCTGCCGTGCAACAGCTTGGCCATGAAGTCTGCACTGCACGGCGCGACGACGATCGCATCGGCTTCTCGCGAGAGATTGATGTGCGGCATCGTGTTGGGCTCGCGCCCATCCCACTGCGAAGAATAGACGGGCCGGCCCGACAGCGCCTGCATCGTCACGCGGGTGATGAATTGCTCCGCCGCCTCGGTCATCACGACTTGCACGGTGGCGCCTTCCTTGATGAGCGCACGGCACAGCTCGGCGGCCTTGTAACAGGCGATACCGCCTGAGAGCCCGAGCACGAAGTGTCTGCCTGCAAGATCGTTCATGCCACGCAGTGTAATGACGATTGTCGGCCCGTATAATTGCTCTTTACCACCAGCCGGAAACTCAAACGTCCGGCCATGACATGACCAAATTCGTCTTCGTCACAGGCGGTGTGGTGTCTTCCCTGGGCAAGGGAATCGCCTCAGCCTCCCTCGCCGCGATCCTTGAATCGCGCGGCCTCAAAGTCACTCTCATCAAGCTCGATCCGTACATCAACGTCGATCCCGGCACGATGTCGCCTTTCCAGCATGGTGAGGTGTTCGTCACCGATGACGGCGCTGAAACCGACCTTGATCTGGGCCATTACGAGCGCTTCGTCACGACGCGCATGGCCAAGAACAACAACTTCACGACCGGCAAGATCTACCAGTCCGTGCTCGAGAAGGAACGCCGCGGCGACTACCTCGGCAAGACGGTGCAGGTCATCCCGCACATCACCAACGAAATCCAGGAATTCATCAAGCGCGGCGCGCGTTTTGGTGAAGCTGGCGCGGCCGATGTCGCCATTGTCGAAATCGGCGGCACCGTGGGCGACATCGAGTCCCTGCCCTTCCTCGAAGCCGCACGGCAAATGAGCCTGCGCATGGGCACCAATGCCACGGCGTTCGTCCACCTTACGTATGTGCCGTGGATTGCGGCAGCGGGCGAGCTCAAGACAAAACCGACGCAGCACACCGCCAAAGAGCTGCGCGCCATCGGCATTTCGGCAGACGCCTTGATCTGCCGCGCCGACCGCAAGATTCCCGACGACGAACGCGCGAAGATTTCCCTCTTCACGAACGTGCCCGAATGGGGCGTGATCTCGATGTGGGATGTGGACACGATTTACAAGGTGCCGCGCATGCTGCACGAGCAAGGCCTTGATGGCCTGATCTGCGACAAGCTGCGCCTGAACACGCCGCCTGCCAACCTCAAGCGCTGGGACGACCTTGTCTATGAGACGGAACATCCGCGCGGTGAAGTCAACATCGCGATGGTCGGCAAGTACGTCGATCTGTCCGACAGCTACAAGTCGCTCAATGAGGCACTGCGCCACGCCGGCATGCAAAACCACGTGCACGTGAAGATCGACTATGTCGATTCGGAAACGATCACGGCCGAGAGCGTTCGCCAGCTGACCAAGTACGACGCCATCCTGGTGCCCGGCGGCTTCGGCAAGCGCGGTATCGAAGGCAAGATTTCCGCGGCGCGATTCGCGCGCGAAAACAAGGTGCCTTACCTCGGCATCTGCCTGGGCATGCAAGTCGCCACGATTGAATACGCGCGCGACATGGCGGGCCTGAAAGACGCCAACAGCACCGAATTCGAACCCGACACGCCCCACCCGGTCATCGCCCTCATCGCCGAGTGGAAAGACGCCGACGGCACCATCAAGACACGCGACGCCAATTCAGACCTCGGCGGCACCATGCGCCTGGGCGCGCAAAGCTCCGACGTCGTCAAGGGCACGCTGGCCCACAAGATCTACGGCGACGTGGTGACGGAACGCCATCGTCACCGCTATGAAGCCAACGTGAATTACCTGAACAAGCTGCGCCAGGCAGGCCTGGTGATTTCCGCACTGACGCAGCGCGAGCAACTCACCGAAATCGTCGAGCTGCCGCAAGACGTGCACCCGTGGTTCATGGGCGTGCAGTTCCACCCCGAATTCAAGTCGACACCGTGGGACGGCCATCCGCTTTTCAACGCCTTCATCAAGGCCGCGGTGGACCACCAGGCTGCCGGCAACAAATCACTGAAAGCCGTCGCGTGAACGGCGCCGGACCGATCCAGGCCGCGAAGGCCCCCTCGGGGGGCAGCGTCAACGTGGGAGCCACATACCTATGAAGCTCTGCAACTTTGAAATAGGGCTTCACAGGCCCTTTTTTTTGATCGCCGGCCCTTGCGTCGTCGAGTCCGAGCAATTGCAGATGGACACGGCGGGCACGCTCAAGGAGATCACCTCCTCGCTGGGCATCCCGTTCATTTTCAAAAGCAGCTACGACAAGGCGAACCGCTCGTCCGGCACCAGCTTTCGCGGCCCCGGCATGCAGCGCGGCCTGGAAATTCTTGCCAAGGTCAAGAAAGACCTGGGCCTGCCCATCATCACGGACGTGCATTCGGAAACTGAAATCGCCGAAGTCGCCAAGGTTGTCGATGTATTGCAGACGCCGGCCTTCCTGTGCCGCCAGACCGACTTTATCCGCGCTGTAGCGCAGTCGGGCCTGCCGGTGAACATCAAGAAGGGCCAGTTCCTCGCGCCTGGCGACATGAAGAACGTGATCGACAAGGCACGCGCTGCCGCGAAAGAAAAGGGCCTGCCGGAAGACAGCTTCATGGCCTGCGAACGCGGTGCCAGCTTCGGCTACAACAACCTTGTGTCAGACATGCGCTCGCTCGCGATCATGCGCGAGACCGGCGCGCCCGTCGTGTTCGACGCCACGCATTCCGTGCAGTTGCCTGGCGGCCAGGGCACGACCTCGGGCGGCCAGCGCGAGATGGTCCCTGTGCTGGCGCGCGCAGCGGTTGCCGTGGGCATCGCCGGGCTCTTCATGGAAACGCATCCTGACCCGGCCAAGGCCATGTCCGATGGCCCGAACGCCGTGCCGCTCAAGCACATGAAGGCGCTGCTTGAAACACTGCTCGCGCTGGACGCGGTCACCAAGAAAAACGGCTACCTGGAAGAGAACTTCAGTTGAGCGTTGGGCGTTGAGGGTTGGGCGTGGGTGTAAAACCCTTTGCCCGCTCAACGCCAAACGCTGAACGCTTAACCCAAAGGAAAAGAATGAGCGCAATCGTTGACATCGTCGGCCGCGAGATCCTGGACTCGCGCGGCAACCCCACTGTTGAATGCGACGTGCTGCTGGAATCCGGCACCATGGGCCGCGCTGCCGTGCCCTCGGGCGCGTCCACCGGCTCGCGTGAAGCGATCGAGCTGCGCGACGGCGACAAGGGCCGCTACGGCGGCAAGGGCGTGCTCAAGGCCGTCGAGCACATCAACACCGAAATCTCCGAATCTGTGCTGGGCCTCGATGCTTCCGAGCAGGCCTTCCTCGACAAAACGCTGATCGACCTCGACGGCACCGACAACAAGGCGCGCCTGGGTGCCAACGCAACGCTCGCCGTGTCGATGGCTGTTGCGCGCGCTGCGGCTGAAGAGTCGGGCCTGCCGCTGTATCGCTACTTCGGCGGCATGGGCGGCATGTCGCTGCCAGTGCCGATGATGAACGTGGTCAACGGTGGCGCGCACGCGAACAACAATCTTGACCTGCAAGAGCTGATGATCATCCCCGTCGGCGCACCGAGCTTTCGTGAAGCCGTGCGTTACGGCGCCGAAGTGTTCCATGCGCTCAAGTCCATCATCCACGACAAGGGCATGAGCGTTGCCGTGGGCGACGAAGGCGGGTTTGCGCCGAACGTCGACAACCATGAAGCCGCCATCGGCCTCATCCTGCAAGCCATTGAAAAGGCGGGCTATCGCCCCGGCGAGCAGGTCGCGCTCGGCCTCGATTGCGCCGCCAGCGAGTTCTACAAAGACGGCCTGTATCACGTCGAGGCTGAAGGCCTGAAGATCGGCAGCGCCGAATGGACCGAAATCCTCGCGCGCTGGGTCGACAAGTACCCCATCATCAGCATCGAAGACGGCATGGGCGAGAGCGACTGGGATGGCTGGAAGACACTGACCGAGCGCCTGGGCTCGCGCGTGCAACTGGTGGGCGATGACCTCTTTGTGACCAACACGAAAATCCTCAAGGAAGGCATCGACAAGAAGATCGCGAACTCGATCCTCATCAAGATCAACCAGATCGGCACGCTGACCGAAACGTTCGCTGCGATTGAAATGGCCAAGCGTGCGGGCTACACGTCCGTGATCAGCCACCGCTCGGGCGAGACCGAAGACTCGACCATCGCCGATATCGCCGTTGGCACGAACGCCGGCCAGATCAAGACGGGCTCACTCTCCCGCTCCGACCGCACAGCCAAGTACAACCAGCTGCTGCGCATCGAAGAAGATCTGGGCGACGTCGCGGCCTACCTTGGCCGCGCCGCCTTCTATAACCTCCGCTGAAGTCACTTGCGCAACCGCGTCGTCCCCGCCATCCTCATCGCCCTGCTCATGGTCGTCCATGCGCAGCTGTGGTTTGGCCGGGGCAGCGTGGGCAATGTCGCGAAGATGCAAAGCAAGCTCGACGCGCAGAAGGCCGCCAATGCGCAGGCGCAGCACGTCAACGAGCAGCTGGCCTCGGAAGTCAGCGACCTGAAAGAGGGCCTGGAGACGGTAGAAGAAAAGGCCCGCTTCGAGCTGGGGATGGTCAGGCCCAACGAGATACTGGTGAATGTCTCGAAGTAACGCGGTGAGCGGTAGGCTGCACGCCCAGCCGCTGATGCGTAGCTGATTCATGCTGGACCTCCTCTTCGCACAAGCCTTCACACTCTGGGGCGCGCCCACCACGTGGCTTGAGGTCATTGCAGTGGTGCTTGCGCTGGCCATGGTCGGCTGCAACATCCGAGAAATCCATTGGGGCTGGCCGCTGGCAGCAGCAAGTTCGGCGCTGTACTTCCTGCTGTTCTGGCGCAGCAAGCTCTATGGCGATGCGGGCCTGCAAGTGTTCTTCGCACTCGTGGCGCTGTGGGGCTGGTACCAGTGGCTGCGCGGCGTGCAGCCTGACGGCTCGGCGCTGAAGGTCACGCGCCTGCCCCGGCGCAGCGTGGCGCTGGCGATTGTGACGTGCGTTGTGCTCTGGCCTCTTACGGCCTTCTTCCTCATGAAGTTCACCGACACCGACGTGCCGTGGTGGGATGGCTTCCCGACAGCGGTGAGCCTCGTCGGGCAGTACTTGCTGGGCCGCAAGTACATCGAGAACTGGCTCGTGTGGATCGTCGTCAACGTCGTGAGCGTCGGGCTCTTTGCCTACAAGGGTCTCTGGCTCACCGTCGGGCTCTATGGGGTGTTCATCGCGCTCAGCGTGGTGGGCTGGCGTGAGTGGAGCAAGCGCGCATGAAAATCGCCCTGCTCGGCGCGGAGAGCACCGGCAAGACGCAACTCACGCAAGAGCTGGCAGCCCACCTGCGCGCGCAGGGCAAGTCGGTTGTCGTCGTGCCCGAAGTGCTGCGCTCGTGGTGCGAGCAAGCGGGCCGCACACCGCGCCCCGAAGAGCAGATGCCAATTGCGCAGGAGCAAGAACGGCTCGTTGACATTTCCGCCACGCAGGCGCAGGTCGTGATCACCGACACCACCGCCATCATGGTCGCCATCTACAGCGCCATGCTGTTTGGTGATGGCAGCCTCTACCAATTCGCGCTCGCGCGCCAACGCACATACGACATCACGCTGGTCACGGGCCTGGACCTGCCATGGGTGGCCGACGGCCTGCAGCGCGACGGCCCGCATGTGCGCGAACCGGTGGATGCGCTGTTGCGCGCGGCGCTTGCTAAAGCTGGCGTTGTGTACCGGGTGATCTACGGCAACGGTGCGCAACGCACAGCGAATGCGCTGTCAGCCATCGATTCAATGTCTGCAACATTGCCTGCAGGCGCCCGGCAAAGACGGTGGACCTGGCTCTGCGACAAGTGCAGCGATCCGGAGTGCGAGCACAGGCTCTTTCGAGCGAAGCTTTCCTCACGCTGACGTTTCGTATAGGGGTGGCAAACCTCAATACGGAGGTATGACGCCGCCCGCTTTACTGGCACTTAACCTTCGGCTTACTTTGAGCAACTTGAGTTGCCCGAGTTCGAAGGAACCTGATGCCGCAACATGCCTCGCCTCCACGCGCGCCCCTTGAGCCGCGTACGAAAGCGACCAACCGCCCGGTTGGCCGGCTCTCGGGCGCTGTGCGTCGTGTGGCAGCTGTCCTGTCCGTGGTGACCATCACGATCACAAGCGGCTTTGGGCAGAGGAATTCCAGGACGCGCGGCTGGAGCGGCCTCACTTCAGGCGGTACAGAACCCCTGAACGCACTGCTTAACCCCATCGCTAACGAATCGCTGCGCGACCGCCTGAGCCGCCGCGCCGGCGCCCAGCCGCTGGAGTTCCTGTTGTGCTGCTGGAACTTTCAGGGTGCGGCCAATTCCCTCCAACGCTTTGCCCAGTTGCGCTACATCATCGACAGGTTTGTACGTGACTACGCGGACAGGCCCATCAAGCTGTCGGAAGACATCCGCCGCAACCTGCTGGCCGAGTGGGCCAGGTGGTCGAAGGAAGAGCGTATTCCCACCACAGTCCGCCTTCTCGCGCTGGAGGCAGCTGCGAATGAAATCAACAGGCAGGTCGCGGACGACCCGCTCACGCCATTCCTGTTGAACCAGCGGCGCTGAGCCTGTTGGCCCGGCGTTGCCAAAGCGCCTTCGCTATTGCACCTTGGATGTCGACGGCGGCTGATCGCCCGCCGAGGTGAATATCTGCGCGGCATCGACTGCATCGAACCGGTATTGCTGGCCGCAGAAGTCGCAACCCACGTCGATCTCGCCGCGCTCGGCCAGGATGCTTTCTGCCTCCTCGATGCCCAGCCCGCGGATCATGCTGGACACACGGGCACGACTGCACGTGCATGCAAACACGGGCGCCTTCGGTTCGAAGCGCAGCACACGCTCCTCCCAGAACAGGCGCTGCAAGATCGTATCGACGTCCAGCTCCAGCAACTCCTGCCGCGTCAGGCTGCGCGCCAGGATAGAGATGCGGTTGTAGTCTTCGTTGCGGCCGATCTCGTCCTCGTTCTCGCGGCTGACGAGGCTGCCCGCCAGATTGCCCTCGCCCGCCATCGGCAGCCGCTGTATCAACAGGCCCGCTGCCACCTTCGAATCGGCTGCGAGGATGAGCGTGGTGTCCAGCTGCTCTGACTGCAGCATGTAGTGCTCCAGCACGTCAGAGAGCTTGTCGAGCTTTTCGTTGTGGTCACCATGCAGCGGCACCACGCCCTGGTACGGCTGCTGGCCGGGAAACTTGTCCTTCGGGTCCAGCGTGATCGCGCAGCGGCCCTTGTTCGCCACATTCACGAGATCCGGCAAGCGGGCGTTGACGCCCACATCGCCGACGACTTTCGCGGTCACACGCAGCGACAAGTCATGCTGCACTTCGGCAACCGCCACCTTCACCGGACCATCGCCGAAGATCTGCAACACGAGCGCGCCGTTGAACTTGATGTTCGACTGCATGAGCACACCGGCCGCGGCCATCTCGCCCAGCAACTCGGCCACAGGTGGCGGCCATGCGCCGGTCTGGGTGTTCGCCAGGCGCCGCGCAAGAATCTCGGTCCATGCGTCGGTCAGTTTCACGATGCACCCGCGCACCGGCAGGCCATCAAAAAGGAATTTGTGGAGTTCAGACATCAGGCGATCTTCCGCAAGCCCTTGCGGTAACGCTGCGCGTTTTCCACGTAGTGTTCGGCCAGGTGGGACAACAGCCGGACCTGCTCTTCGCTAAGCGCGCGCACGGCCCTTGCCGGGCTGCCGACGATCAGCGAGTTGTCGGGGAACTCCTTGCCTTCGGTCACGACGCTGCCCGCCCCGACGATGCAGTTCTTGCCGATCTTTGCGTTGTTCAGCACCACAGCCTGGATGCCAATCAACGATCCATCGCCGATGGTGCAGCCGTGCAGCATCACCTGGTGGCCCACCGTGACGTTGTCGCCCAGCGTGAGCGGCACGCCAATGTCGGCATGCAGCATCGACTGGTCCTGGATGTTCGTGCCGCGGCCGATCTTGATGACCTCGGTATCACCGCGAATGACGGTGCCGAACCACACGCTGGCGTTTTCACCCAGCACCACGTTACCGATCACCTCGGCGCTGTCGGCCACCCATGCACCTTCGCCAAGTTGCGGCGAGATGCCGTCGAGTTCATAGAGAGCCATGTATTTCTTTCATCGCAGACCTGAAATTGTAGGCAGCGGGTGGAGCCTGCGGGTGCACTCCTAGAATCAGGGCCATGCGAACACAGGGCCATTCGCCAATCGCATCACTTCGATCAAGACGGCGCACATCAAAGAAAGCCCAAGCATGAGCGATCCCGCAGCCTATATCCCGCCCGCCGTCTGGACCTGGTCCAAAGCCAACGGCGGCAAGTTCGCAGACATCAACCGTCCGGTCGCCGGCCCCACGCATGACAAGGAACTGCCGGTCGGCCGCCATCCGCTGCAGCTGTATTCGCTGGGCACGCCCAACGGCGTGAAGGTCACCGTGATGCTGGAAGAGCTGCTGGCGCTGGGGCACGAAGGCGCGCAATACGACGCATGGCTGATCCGGATCGGCGAAGGGGCCCAGTTCAGCAGCGGCTTCGTGGCCGCCAACCCCAACTCGAAGATTCCGGCGCTGGTGGACCGCAGCGGGCCGCAGCCTGTTCGCGTGTTCGAGTCCGGCGCCATCCTGCTGCACCTGGCCGAGAAGTTCGGCGCCTTCCTGCCGCAGGGCGGCGCGGCACGGGCCGAATGCCTGTCCTGGTTGTTCTGGCAGATGGGCAGCGCGCCCTTCCTGGGCGGCGGCTTCGGCCACTTCTATGCCTATGCGCCGTCGAAAATCGAGTACGCGATCGATCGCTATGCCATGGAAGTCAAGCGCCAGCTCGATGTGCTCGACCGGCATCTGGCCAACGCGCACTACATGGCGGGCGACGAGTACACCATTGCCGACATGGCGATCTGGCCCTGGTACGGCACGCTGGTCAAAGGGCAACTCTATGGCGCTGGCGAATTTCTGCAGGTGCAGGACTACCGCCATGTGCTGCGATGGACCGACGAGATCGCGCAGCGGCCGGCCGCCAGGCGCGGCCGCATGGTCAACCGCACCTGGGGCGATGCTGCCAGCCAGTTGCACGAACGGCATGACGCCAGCGATTTCGATGCCCGCACGCAGGACAAGCTGGCACCTGGAGCTTGAGCGCTGCCGATCCGGACACAGGAGCACTCGCCGATGATCACCTTGTACGACTGCGCGACCGCGCCCAGCCCGCGCCGCGCGCGCATCCTGCTCGCCGAAAAGGGCGTGGCGCACGAGACAGTGCAAGTCGACCTGCGCAGTGGCGCGCAACTGGCCGAGGCCTTCCGCCGCATCAATCCGCAATGCACGGTGCCTGCGCTGCAGACCGAAGAGGGCGTGGTGCTGACCGACAACGCGGCGATCGCCGCCTACGTCGAGGCACGGTGGCCCGAGCCTGCATTGCTGGGCACGTCCCCTCTTGAGAAGGCGCAGATCGCGAGCTGGAACTGGCGCGTCGAATTCGAGGGGCTTTTGGCCATTGCCGAAGCCTTGCGCAATGCGTCCCCGGGAATGATCAACCGGGCGCTCCCCGGCCCGCGCAACTATCCGCAGATTCCCGAACTCGCGCAGCGCGGCCTCGTGCGCGTGCAGGACTTTTTCGAAATGCTCAACGAGCGGCTTGCAGAGCGTGACTTCATCGCCACCGACAGCTTCAGCATTGCCGATATCACTGCTGTCGTCGCGGTGGACTTCGCCCGTGTGGTGAAGATCAAGCCGGGCGAACAGCACCCCCACCTGCAGCGCTGGCGTGCCGCCATGGCCGGGCGGCCGTCCATGTCCTTGTAGCGGCCTTCAGTTGCCGGCGCCGGCCCGCACCGGCATCTTCTTTCCAACGAACACAGTCGCAATCACAGCGACGCCGAAGGCGATCGTCGCGGCATCGATGCGCTCGCCCAGCAGCGGAACGGCGAACAGCATCGAGAGAAATGGCTGCACCAGCTGGACCTGGCTCACGCGCACGGTGCCGCCCAAGGCCAGCCCCCGGTACCAGGCGAAAAATCCCAACCACATCGAGAACACCGCAACATAAGCGAAAGCGCCCCAGGCTGCCGGCGAAATGCCGCCAGTCGGCCACGTCATCCAGGCGCCAGGCAAGGTCAACGGAAATGCCACCACAAGGGCCCAGCAGATGACATGGTCCGCGCGCATGCGCTGCGAGAGCTGGCCGCCATAGCCATAACCGACGGCGGCGCACCCCATCGCGGCCAGCAGCAGCAGATCTGCAGGTGCCAGCAACACATCACCGCTGCCGTTGTGAAGCAACGCGAAAGCGATGACCAGTGCGCTACCCGCTGCCGCGCACGCCCAGAAGCCGCCAGACGGCCGCTGGCCGTGAAGCCACGCGCCAACTGCTGCGGTGGCGAGCGGCAGCACGCCCACGATCACGCTGGCATGCACGGCCTCGACGTGACGCATGGCGATCGACGTCAGCAACGGAAAGCCGAATACGACGCCGGCCGACGTCAGCGCGAGCGGCAGCCAGTCGCGACGAAGGGGCCAGGGCGCGCGGGTAGCAGCCAGGAAAGCCATCGACAAGACGGCCGCAACCGCCGCACGCCCCAACGCGAGGAAGGCTCCCGACATCTGCGGGCCCCCGGGTGTGCCAACCGCGATGCGAGTCATGGGGAGCGTCATCGCGAAGATGGTCACGCCAAGCAGGCCCAACCAGAGCCCGCGGGTGTCGGGCGCATGCGTCGGTGCGCTGGCCTTTACATTCATGCCGCTGACTCTACGCGGCGAGGGCGTTGCCAGGCAGTACAGTGGACGGGCCGATCACCGCCCGTGTATTGGCTGCTTTGCCAATACAGCAGACTCGGAGAATTTCCTCCACTGGTTGCGCGGCGTCGACAACGACGCATGCCAGTTTTTTGACATCCGGTTTTTTTCTGCGCCCTTCTGAAATGACATCACTGCGATCTGCCGCGTTAGTGCCGCTACTTGAACCCGACGCCATCAAGAAGGCCCGGCTGGTTCTTGAAATGTCGCCAGACCTCCCGCCAGACACCGGCACCGTTTTCGAAGTTCCACCGGGTATCCCTGGCCGGCCATCAACGCCCCGACTCGTTCCCCACACGCAAATCAAACAGCGCCCGCTTTCAACGATTCAGGGGCGTGCTGGCCTGATCCATTCGATCACCCACATCGAACTCAACGCCATCGACCTGGCCCTTGATGTGATCTGGCGCTTCGCAGGAATGCCGCCGCAGTTCTACCTGGACTGGATGCAGGTCGCCAAAGAAGAGGCGCTGCATTTCACGCTGCTGCGCAATCACCTCGTCACGCTGGGTTTCGACTACGGCTCGTTCGACGCACACGATGCGCTGTGGCAAATGGCCGAGAAGACAAAGGACAACATCCTCGCGCGCATCGCTCTGGTTCCGCGCACGCTGGAGGCACGCGGGCTCGATGCATCGCCCGCCGTCAAGAAGAAACTCGTGAGCGCCGGTGACATGAAGGCAGGTGAAATTCTCGATGTGATCCTGCGCGATGAGATCGGCCATGTGGCAGTAGGCAATCGCTGGTACCGGCACTTGTGCGAGCAGCGAGGGCTCGATCCGATTTCAACGTACGCACAACTTTGCGAACGGTATCAAGCACCGCACTTGCGCGGGCCTTTCAACCTTGAAGCGCGTCGCGCGGCAGGTTTCGATGAAGCGGAACTGGCCGCGTTGCAGGTCTGAGGGCTGGCCACCCTTCAACCAAGCTCGGCCTGGAAAATCACCCGCGCGGGTGGTGATGCGCGTGCAACTGCTTGAGCCGCTCGCGCGCGACGTGCGTATAAATCGTCGTCGTCGAAATGTCCGCGTGGCCGAGCAGCATCTGCACCGCGCGCAAATCGGCACCGTGATTGAGCAGATGCGTCGCAAAGGCGTGCCGCAGCGTATGCGGCGACAGCGGCGAGTGGATGTCCGCCGCCAGCGCGTTCTTCTTCACGATCATCCAGAACATCACGCGGCTCATGCCCTGGCCGCGTGAGGTCACGAACAAGTCGTCGCTCTGCTGGCCGTTGAGGATCAGGGCGCGTGCGTCCTTCAGGTAGCGGTCAATCCAGTCAGCCGCGACCTGCCCGAACGGCACCAGCCTTTCCTTGCTGCCCTTGCCCAGCACCCGCAGCACACCTTCGGAGCGGCTCACGTTGAACGTCTTCAAGCCGACCAGCTCGCTCACGCGAAGACCGCTCGCGTAGATCAGCTCCAGCATCGTGCGGTCGCGCAGGCCCAGCGGCGTGTCGATGTCCGGCGCGGCGAGCAAAGCCTCCACCTGCGCCTCGCTCAGCGTCTTGGGCACGCGCAGCGGCTGCTTGGCCGACTCCAGGCGCAGCGTAGGGTCTGCGCTGACCAGCCGCTCGCGCAGCGCCCAGCGGAAGTAGCGCTTGAACACCGTGAGGCGGCGGTTCGCCGTGGTCGCACGGCTTTGCGAGTGACGCGCAGCGAAGTAGGCGTTGAGGTCAGCTTCGGTCGTGGTGTCAAGCGCGCGCCCCTGCCCGGCGAGCCACTGCGCATACAGCGTCAGGTCACGCCGGTACGCGGCCAGCGTGTTGCGCGACAAGCCCTCCTCCAGCCAGAGGCCGTCGATGAATGTGTCGATGCCTGCCGCAGGCGCTGCTTGGCTCAATCCAGCTTCAGCTTCGCGCTGTCGACGACCTTTTTGTAGACCTCATACTCGGCCTTGATCTGCTCGGCGAACTGCTGCGGCGTGTTGCCGATGATGATCGAGCCGGTGTCCTCGATGCGCTTGCGCACAGCGGGGTCCTGCAGGGCCTTGACCACGCCATCGTGGATCTTGGCGACGATATCTGCCGGCATGCCCTTCGGGCCGTAGATGCCGTAGAAGGCCATGCGGTTCACGGGCTCAAGGCCGATTTCCTTGAAGGTCGGCACGTTCGGCAAGCTTGCCACGCGCGTGGGCGCCGCAACGACGATGGGCACCAGCCGGTTCTCCTTGATGAAAGGCAAGGCCGATGGCAGGTTGTCGAAGATCATCGGCACCTGGCCAGCCACGGTGTCGTTGAGCGCAGGGCCCGCGCCGCGATACGGGATGTGCGTGATGAACGTGCCCGAGAGGTTCTTGTACAGCTCCATCTGCAGGTGGCCGATACCGCCCGTGCCCGACGATGAATACGAATAGCGCCCCGGCGCCTTCTTCACCTCGGCAACAAACGTCTTGTAATCCTTGGCCGGGAACGTGGGGTGCACGGCGATCACGTTGGGTGTGGCCGCAATGTTCGTGATGGGCGTGAAGTCGGTCAGCGAGTTGTACGGAATCTTCGGGTTGATGGCCGGATTGGCGGCAACGGTCGACACTGTCGCCATGCCCAGCGAGTAGCCATCAGGAGCTGCGCGCGATGTATCGAGCGCGCCAACCACGCCGCCGCCGCCCGCCTTGTTTTCAACCACGACCGACTGGCCGAGCGCCTTGCCCAGCGGCTCGGCAATAACGCGCGCGATGATGTCGGTGGTGCCGCCGGGTGCAAAAGGCACGACCAGCTTGATGACCTTGTTGGGATAACCCTGGGCGAGCACCGGGCCCGCAGCAATCAGCAGCGCGGCAGACAGGACCAATCTGGATTTCATCGAAACACTCCTTGAATTGAACACGCACGGGCGCGACCCCGCGAATGCTACAGGCGAGCTTGAAAACCGCGCGTGTGGATTACCCATAGGGGCAATCCCGTAGGGCTCGCTTATCCTCACCCGGGTGAACTTTGCCCAGCTCCTGTTTCCCGACTTTTCCCTGATCCTCTGTGGCTACCTGATCTGCCGCTACACCCCACTCGGCCGCGCCGTCTGGGACCAGGTCGAAAGCCTTGTCTACTACTTTCTCTTCCCGGTCCTGCTCTTTCACTCCATCGTCAAGAGCCCGCTGGACCTGGGCGCGACGTCGAGCCTGATTGCGGCGGGCCTGCTGATGGGGGTGAGCGGCATTGCGATGGCTTACGCGTTGCCGCACCTGCCCTGGCTTGGCCGGCACATCGATGCGCGCGAACACGCCGGCGCCGCGCAGGTGGCTTTCCGGTTCAACTCCTTCGTGGCATTGGCCATTGCAGAGAAGCTCGCGGGCGCACAAGGGCTGCTGCTCATCGCCGTGCTGATCGGCTTTTGCGTGCCGCTCTTCAATGTGGCCGCCGTGTGGCCGATGGCACGGCACGGCGAGGCGCACCTGGGCCGGGCGTTGCTGCGCAACCCGCTGATCATTGCGACTGTCTCGGGCCTGGTGGCCAACCTGCTTGGCCTGAAGGTGCCGGGCTGGCTCGACCCGACGCTCTCGCGCATCGGCGCAGCGTCGCTCGCATTGGGGCTCATGTCCGCTGGCGCCGGCATGCAGTTCGGCACCCTCGGCCAGGCCAAGGCACTGGCGGTGAGCGTGCTGGCCATTCGCCACTTGCTGCTGCCACTTGTCGCATTCGGCCTGGCGCGCCTGCTGCGCCTCGACCCGGCGCAAACAGCCGTACTGCTTGCCTTCTCCGCATTGCCGACCGCGTCGAGCTGCTATGTGCTGGCCTCGCGAATGGGCTACAACGGCGCTTATGTGGCGGGGCTCGTCACACTCTCGACGCTGCTCGGCGTCGCCAGCCTGAGCTTTGCGCTCGTCGCCCTGCGATAGACACTTGCCGTTTGCGTGAAATGTGCACGCTTTTTTCCAGCGCAAGTGTGAAATTTATGTCATCGTGACTGCATGAGCGAGTTCGAACTTGCGATATGGAGCGCTGCCAGCGGAGCCATTTCACTGGTGGTACTCGTCTGCGCGGCTGACCTTCTCATGACGCGAAGCGTCGCCGCCGCACAAGGCACGGCCTACAACATCGTCGCACTCCTGTTCGTGCTCCTGCTCAGCGGCGTGCCCCGCGCGCTGGTGCCGGAGCTGAACCCTTCAGCGCTGCACACCGCGCAAGTGCTGGTCGGCCCGCTCTGCTCCTTTCTTGGCAACTACTGGATTCGCGGCTGGCTCGGCGCGCGCCAGCGCGACCGGTTCATGGACAGGGCGCTCCTGGGCAGCGGCGTCGCCGCCATCGTGCTGGGCATGGCGACGTTGGCATTGCCGCACTCGCAGCAGCTGCCCGCCGCAGCCATCATCGTGATGGTCAATGTTGGCCTGTCGATCTGGATGTGCGTTCGCGCACGCATGCACGGTGACGCGCTCGCCCTGGGCATCGCGATCGGCAGCATGCTGATGCTGGTAGGCGTCGGCGGCCTTTATGGCATTGCGCTCGGCGTGCCGGGCATCGGCACCGGCTTGCAGGCGATGTTCGCTTCGGTCTGCGTGCTGTGCCTGGCCACGATTGGCGCCATGCTCTGGAAGCGCAATGAGCGCGCACGCCGCATGCACGGCTTCGAGCCGGAACACTCGCAGTTCGACCCCGTGACCAAGCTGCGTTCGGGCGCGCCGTTTGTGCGGCAGCTGATCAAGGCCCAGGAGCGCAGGCGGCGCACGCGGCGCGATGGCGCGGTGATTGCCGTGCTGGTCTTCCAGCCCGAGCGCATCGTGTCGCAGGCCGGCACCGGCGCGTTGAACGAGGTGTACCTGCAAGTCGCGCACCGCTTGCAAAGGCAGCTGGGCGCAGTCAATCCCGTCGGGCGCTACTGGGAGCGCTGCTTCATCGCGCTGTCCGAGTCCATTCACTCGCCCGCCGCATTGCGCACGATGGGCCTGCGCGTGGCCAGCGCCATGCGCAAGCCGATGCACGTGAAGTCTGCCGACGGCACGATGGTCCAGGTGCGCGTGGACATCGGCGTCGGTGTGGTGCACATGGGCGCGCGCGAAGACAGTGAAGTTGAAGACCTTTTGCACGAAGCCGAGCATCTGGCCGAAGCCGCACGCGCGATGGCGTCGCGCGCTGCGATGCGCGACCCGCTGACAGGCGAGACGGTGCCCGTTGAAAAGGCACAGTTCGGCCACCGCCGGCGTATCCGGGCCGGCGCCGCAATCGCACCGGTCACCCCAGGGGTGCGCGCCCGGGCCTGACGGGCCTGCTGTCTCTTCGTTGGCGCAACGCCGCTATTGCGCCAGCGCCCACGACACGTGTTCACGCACCAGCGCGCTGGCATCGCTGGCCCGCAACTGCAATGCAGCGCGCACATCGGGCGAATCGCGGTCGCGCAACGCGTTGCCCATCGCCACCGCCACATTGCGCAGCCAGCGTTCATGACCGATGCGCCTGATCGGGCTGCCTTCGGTGCGTTGCAGGAATTCGCCTTCAGACCACGCGAACAAATCGGTGAGCTGCCGGCCTGTCAGCCCAGCGCGTTCATCGAAGTCCGGCAGGGCACTGCGTTGTGCAAACTTGTTCCACGGGCAAACGAGCTGGCAGTCATCGCAGCCGTAAATGCGGTTGCCCATCAACGCGCGCAAGTCCTCGGGGATAGCGCCGTGATGCTCGATCGTCAGGTACGAGATGCAGCGCCGCGCGTCGAGCTTGCCGGGGCCAAGAATCGCCTGCGTGGGGCAGACGTCGATGCACGCCTGGCAGCTGCCGCAGTGATCGGTGACAGGCTCTGTTTCGGGCAACGCGAAGTCGACGTAGATCTCGCCCAGAAAGAACATCGACCCCGCGTCGCGCGACAGCACCAGCGTGTGCTTGCCGCGCCAGCCCTGGCCGCTGCGAGCAGCCAGTTCGGCTTCAAGGACAGGCGCGGAATCGGTGAAGACGCGATGGCCGAACGCACCGATGCGCTGCGCGATGCGCTCGCTCAGGGCCTGCAGCCGCGCACGCAGCACCTTGTGATAGTCGCGGCCTCGCGCATACACCGACACAATGGCCTCATGCGGGCGCTGCAGGCGCGCGAACTCGACAGCCTGCCAGTCGCCAGGCGTGTCGCGCGGCAGGTAATCCATCCGCACGGTGATCACGCTCACGGTTCCCGGAACAAGCTCAGCGGGGCGCGCACGCTTCAAGCCGTGGGCCTGCATGTAGGCCATGTCGCCATGGAAGCCATTGGCCAGCCATGCCAGCAAACCGGGCTCGGCCGAAGAAAGATCGACGCCTGCCACGCCGATTTGGGAAAATCCGAGTTCGCGCGCCCACTCCTGGATCTGCGCGACCCATTGAGGACCTGTTGCCTGACCACCGTTGAACATCACCCGCCGATTGTAGGAAGCGCCGTCTGGCACACCGAAGACGACACACGGGCCTTCGCTGCAAAGCTCGCCGCGCATCCGGCCATCGCCGACGCATTCATCGAGCTGCATGGCGACCTGGGCGCCGGCAAGACCACCTTCGTGCGGCACCTGCTGCACGCGCTGGGCGTGCAGGGCCGCGTCAAGAGCCCCACCTATGCCGTGGTCGAACCGTATGAGCTGCCTTCGATGCGGGTCTGGCACTTCGACTTCTACCGGTTCAATGACCCGCAGGAATGGGAAGACGCGGGCTTTCGCGACCTGTTCGCGGGCGCCGGCCTGAAGATCGCCGAATGGCCCGAGAAAGCGCAGGGCCTGCTGCCGCTCGCCGATCTCGTCATGCAGATCGAGCCGGACGCGCAGGAGACGCGCCACGTCACCTTGCGCGCACAAACAGCGCGCGGCCAGGAGCTGCTCGCATGAAGCGGCGTGACGTGCTGCAAGGCGGCAGCCTCGCGCTGCTACTGGGTGCCGCCCACATTGCACACGGCGCGAACATCGTGGCCGTGCGGGTGTGGCCCGCGCCCGAATATTCGCGCGTGACGATCGAGTCCGACACCAAGCTGTCGAGCAAGCAGGTCGTCATGACCAATCCGCCGCGCCTGGGTGTGGACATCGAAGGCCTGGAGCTCAATGGACACCTGCGCGAACTCGTCGGCAAGGTGCGCGCGGACGACCCCTTCATCGCTGGCATACGCGCCACGCAGCAGGCGCCGGGCGTCGTGCGGCTGCTGGTGGAGTTGAAGCAGCCTGCCGTGCCACAGGTGTTCGCGCTGTCGCCCGTGGCCGCGTACCAGCACCGGCTCGTGTTCGACTTCTATCCCGTCAAGGAAGTCGATCCACTGGAAGCACTGATCGCCGAGCGGTTGAAGGAAAAGCCGGTTGCGCCAGCCCGGCCGGTGCCGCCTTCGCCACCGGCGGCTTCCGCTCCCTCAGCTCCCGCAGCGCCTGCCGCGCCGCCCGGCGATCCGTTGGGCGAGTTGATTGCCCAGCGCCTCGACAGGACGCCGCAAGCCGGCGTGGTCCCCAGTGCGCAGGCCGCGCCCGCACCAACGCCGCCGTCCGCCTCGGCGCCGCCCTCACCTGCAGCGCCCCTGCCCAGCAAAACCGACCGCCTGATCATCGTCGCGCTGGACGCGGGCCACGGCGGCGAAGACCCCGGTGCGATCGGCCCGGCGGGCACGCGCGAGAAAGATGTCGTGCTGCAGATTGCGCATCGCCTTCGCGAACGCATCAATGCGTCGTCCGTCAACGGCAACCCGATGCGCGCCTTCCTCACGCGCGACGCCGATTTCTTCGTGCCGCTGCAGGTGCGCGTGGAAAAGGCGCGGCGCGTTCAGGCCGACTTGTTCGTGAGCCTGCATGCCGACGCGTTCCTCACGCCCACAGCCCGCGGTGCAAGCGTGTTTGCCTTGAGCCAGGGCGGCGCGTCGAGCACCGCCGCGCGCTGGATGGCCGACAAGGAAAACCGCGCCGACCTGATTGGCGGCGTGAACGTCAAAACGAAAGACCGCCACGTCTCGCTCGCCATGCTCGACATGAGCACCACCGCCCAGATCAACGACAGCCTCAAGCTCGGCAGCGCGCTGCTCGGCGAGATCGTGCGCGTGGGCAAGTTGCACAAAGGCAGTGTCGAGCAGGCCAGCTTTGCCGTGCTGAAGGCGCCAGACATTCCCAGCGTGCTCGTCGAAACCGCATTCATCAGCAACCCGGAAGAAGAGCAGCGCCTGCGCAGCGACGACTACCAGGAGAAGCTGGCCGACGCGATCATGCGCGGCATCGAGCGCTACTTCGCGAAGAACCCGCCGCTTGCACGCAGCCGGGTGGTGTAGGGGCCGATCAACCCCTGTACTGGGGCGCCGCTGAGCTTGTCGCGCCCGCTGCCGACTCGCCGCGCGCCCCTTCTCCTACACCTGCGCCTCTTCAACGCTCCCTAGAGTTGCACCACAGGTTCATCGAAGCGTACGCACTTGCGAACGCGCCTGCAGTTCAACACAAGAGAGGTACATCATGAAAACCAGACTGATTGCTACGGCTGCACTCGCCGCTTCGCTGCTGGGCCTGACCGCTTGCGGCACCATGGATCGCCAGACTGCCGGTACGGTGGGCGGCGCCGTCGTGGGTGGTGTCGTGGGCGACGCCGTGATCGGCGGGCCTGTCGGTGTGATCGGCGGCGCTGCTGCCGGTGCGTACATCGGCAACCAGGCCACCAAGCGCTAAGCGCCCGGCAAGCTCAGATCGGATAGATCAGCGAGTTGAGCACCATCTCGCTGTCGTAAATGCAACGCCGGCTGGCCAGCTTCAGGCCCGCCGGCGTTTGCACGAATTCATCGAGATAGCGGCCCACGTTGTACACCTGCGTGGCGTCACCGGGCCGCGTGCGGAACACCGCGTAGTGAGCCTGGGCCCGGATGCGATCGCCCTCGTGCGAGAGCAGCTGTGGCGCGAGAAGCTGCGCAGGGCCAATCACATGCCGCGTGTAATACGGCGCGTGGTAGATCGTCTGCGTGATGCCGTACACGCGATCCTTCATCATCGCCTTGCTCTCCAGTGCCATCAGCGACAACGGCAGGCCGCGGTCGAAGTTCTCGCGGGCCTGCACCTGGTAGAGCGCGTCTTGGGTGAAGAACTCGGGCCAGTCGTCGAAGCGGCGCTCGTCAAGCGCAGCTGCATAGGCGGCATTGAGCGCATCGACCTGCAGGCGCAGCATCAACGCCTGTGTCGATGATGCGGCACTTTGCCGCGCAGGCGCCGGCGATGCCGGGCGGCCAGCATCAAACGCTTCGTCTGAATAGCCACTCATGGCGCCATCACCTTGCGCCAGTAGGCGTACATGCTGCGAATCAGCGTTTCGGTGACCATGTGTTCAGTCGCTTCTGTGCCCGTTCCGCCCAGCTCGCACAGCGTCGAGCCGCCATCGCCCCATTGGGCAAAGCCCTGCTGGCTCAACTCAATCACCTCGCCATCGTCTGCACTCACGAACCCGGCCGGGCCGAACAGGTTCGCCTGGCGCAATCGCCGCCGCGTCATCTCCGGCGTGTCGTCGGCAAAGCCGAAGTGCGTCCACACGAAGTCGAACTCGCCCTCACCGCGCGGAACGATATGCCGTGTCGATAGCGAATTCACCTGCTGCTGGATGATCAAGCTGGGGAACAGCGTGATCATCGTCACCGTCGGCGTGATGTGGCTGCCCGGATTCGACGGATCGTCGATCGTCCACCACGGCTCGGCCACCACGTCGAGCAGCCGGTCGTCATGCAGCGCCATATTGGCCTTGAACGATGTCACGCCCTGCGTCACGGCGGCGTTCTGCCCGCCTTCATTGCGCCGCGAAATCATCACCGCGTGCCGCCCCTGTTCATCCATCACCATCCGGCTTTTCTGGTCCGCGCGCCACAGACCGAACGTGACGAACCACGTGTGCAGCAGGCCGGGGTGATACGGGTCCTTGATGTTCTCCATCATCAGCTTCCAGTTGCCTGGAATGCGCTGGCGGTTGTAGCCCAGCAGCGTGAGCGTGCGGCCTTTGAAGATGCGGTCCAGCCAGGGCATCACCTGCGGCCCGAGATAGTCGTCCAGGGACTGTGCGCTGTCGCTGAACGTGGCAAACACCAGTCCATGCAACACCGCGACCCGCAGCTTGGTCAGCCCATGGTCCTTGATATCAAAGTCAGCCGGCATGCCGCCGTTGACGCATGGTGTGCCGTCGGCCTGCTCGGCCTTCACGCCGTCCTTGAAGGGCAACCCCGCCAGATCGCCATTGAGCTTGTAGGTCCACTGGTGATACGGACACACAAAGCTGCGCGCATTGCCGTGCGGCTGCTGGCAAAACCGCACACCACGATGCGCGCAACGGTTCTCGACCACGCGAATGCCAGTGTCTGTCGCCCGATCTTTAGGCGCCACGCGGTCGCGCACCAGGATCACCTGCCGCTCGCCGATCCAGCTCAGTTTGAAGTCACCGATATTCGGCACTTCAATCTCGAGCCCCACGTAGCTCCAGTGATCGCCATAGAAAATCCGGTCGAGCTCGCGCTGGTACAGCTGTGCGTCTGTGTACGCCCAGAACGGCACGCGACTGGAGGTGGCGTCTTTCCAGTTGTGCTCGTTGCCCAAAGAAGTTTGCTCAGCGGTCATTTGCAAAATAATACGCTTACTTAGCAATTTTGCTCTTGGGTCGTTGGGGGACATTCGGGGTAGTGCCACGGCTGCTGTGTGGCACCGCTCAGAGCCGTTGAGTTGTTACTCGGTGATAACCGTTGCGCGCGAGTTTCGGACAAGCGCGTTATCACTGAGTTGATCAATCACCGCACTGCGCAGACTGCGAGCGGTGGGTGGCCTTTTCCCGCAGGTAAAGGAGGAGCTCGGCCCCTAGGGCCGGCGGGGGACACGGAGGGAAAAGGCCACCCGCCGCTCGCAGTCCACCCCCGAACCGTCGAACAGACTTACCGAGGACGCAACGCAGTCTTCTCCAGCGACAACAGAAGGTCAGCAATAACCTTCTTAGTCCCCTCGTCGGTCAGTTCACCCTGCGCGTTGAACTTGCCCGAAGCCATGTTGATAAAGACCTCAGGCTTGACCACCGTCTGCGTGTTGAGAAACAAAAGCGTCTGGCGCAAGTGATATTGCATACGCGCCGTGCCAACCTGCCCCGGACTCGCACCCATGATGGCCGTGGGCTTGCCGTCGAACGGCTGCTCGGGCGGGCGCGAAGCCCAGTCGATGGCGTTCTTGAGCACACCCGGTATCGAGAAGTTGTACTCGGGCGAGACAATCAACAACGCATCCGCAGCCTTGATCGCGGCGCGAAACGCCTGCACCGAAGGCGGCAAGCCGGCAGCGTGCACATCCTCGTTGTAGAGCGGAATCTCCGAGATATCGGCGATATCGATTTGCATGCCCGCTGGCGCGAGCGCCTGCGCCGCGTGCAGCGCCATCCGGTTGATAGACGCCTTGCGCAGGCTGCCGCAGATTCCGAGTACCTTCATGTTGATGCCCTGGTGATGAATGACACCCGGCATCTTATGGGTTGCGACCTAACTCCGCTTGGAGACCAGCGTGAGGATGTCGTAACTCGCGACCACCTCCTCGTCCTGGTTCGTCACCTCAACATCCCAGGCGACCACACCCTGCCCGACGCCATTCGCGTCCTTGCGGTTGCGGTCGATCTTGCGCTTGGCAGTCAGGCGCGCGCGAATCGTGTCGCCAATGCCCACGGGTTTGACGAAGCGCAGCGTGTCCAGCCCGTAGTTCGCCAGCACCGGCCCCGGCGCGGGCGACACGAACAGGCCCGCCGCCGCCGACAGCACAAAGTAGCCGTGCGCAATGCGCTTGCCGAACTGCGATTGCTTCGCGGCGATCTCGTCGAAGTGCATGTAGAAGTAGTCACCGCTCATGCCACCGAAGTTGACGATGTCAGCCTCCGTCACGGTGCGCCTGTGCGTGAGCAATGAGTCGCCAATGCTCAGCTCCTCAAAATACTTGCGGAACGGATGCGTGCCGTCTTCCGTGACCTTCGCGCCGCGCACGAACTCACCGGTCACTGCCGCCAGCATCGAGGGCGAACCCTGCACCGCCGTGCGCTGCAGGTAATGCTTCACCGCGCGCACGCCGCCCAGCTCTTCACCACCACCCGCGCGGCCCGGCCCGCCATGCTTGAGCATCGGCAACGGCGAGCCGTGGCCCGTCGATTCAACGGCAGCTTCACGGTCGAGCACAAGGATGCGGCCGTGCGTCATGGCAGCTGCGGGAACGAACTGCGCCGCAGTCGCCGCGCTCTTGGTCACAAGCGTGCACACCAGGCTGCCCTTGCCCTTGGCCGCAAGCGCGAGCGCTTCGTCGATGCCGTCATAGGCCATCAACGTGCTCACGGGCCCGAACGCCTCGATGTCGTGCACGCTGTCGTCGCCCATCGGGTTGCGCGCGAGCAGCAGTGTCGGCGCAAAGAACGAGCCTTGCGCAACGCCCTCGCCCTGGGGCGCAAAGCCATCGCGCTCGCCAAACACAAGCTCAGCGTTTTGCAGCAGCGCGGCAACACGCTCGCCGACATCGCGTTGCTGGTCATGCGACGCCAGCGCGCCCATGCGCACGTCGGCGAGCGAAGGGTCGCCGACGACGGTCTTGGCCAGCCGCGCGCGCAGGCGTTGCGAGACTTCGTCGATATACCGCCGCGGCACGATCGCGCGCCGGATGGCCGTGCATTTCTGGCCGGCCTTGACCGTCATCTCGCGTGCGACTTCCTTGACGAACAGGTCGAACTCTTCATCGCCCGGCTCCACATCGGGCGCGAGCACCGCACAGTTGAGCGAATCGGCCTCGGCGTTGAACGGGATCGAGTGGCGAACGATGTTCGGGTGAACGCGCAGCTTGGCGGCCGTATCGGCAGAGCCGGTGAACGTGACCACATCCTGCCCGTCGAGGCGGTCGAGCAAGTCGCCCGTGCTGCCGATCACCAGTTGCAAACTGCCCTCAGGCAGGATGCCCGACTCGATCACGAGGCGGACCATCGCTTCAGTCAGGTAGCTCGTTGACGTCGCAGGCTTGCCGATACATGGAACACCCGCCAGAAAGCTCGGCGCAAACTTTTCAAGCAGCCCCCAGATGGGGAAGTTGAACGCGTTGATGTGCACCGCCACACCCCCGCGCGGCACGAGGATGTGGGTGCCCGCAAAGCCGCCCTTCTTGCCCAGCGAGAGCGCCGGGCCTTCATGAACGACGTTGCCCGAGGGCAGCTCGTTCGAGCCGACGCCCGCATACGCGAACAGCGTGCCGCTGCCGCCTTCGATGTCGATCCAGCTGTCGTTGCGCGTGGCGCCTGTGTGCGCCGAAATGGCATACAGCGCTTCCTTGCGCTCACCCAGGAATTTTGCGAGCGCCTTCAGCCGCTCGGCGCGCTGCTGGAAGTCGAGCTTGAGCAGCGCGGGCACGCCCACCTTGCGCGCGTGGTGCACCGCTTGCGCAAAGTCGATCTTGTCAGCGTGCGTTGACGCGATAGGCCGGCCGTTGACGGCGCTGCGCAGTTCCTGCGCGGCTTGCTTGCCAACCCATTGGCCGGCAATGTAGCTCTGAAGCGTGGTGGTCATTTGTCAATCCTCGTTCGAATCGTTGTTTGTCATGCCTGCTGGGTTTCGGGCAGCTTCACGGCCGAGAGCCCGCCCAGGAACAAGTCCGTGACGATGGGCGCCATCTGGTCGTAATCCAGCGCGCCGTTCGGCCGCATCCAGGTGAACATCCAGTTGACCATGCCGAACAGCAGCATGGTCAGCGGCTTGCTCATGGCCACCTGGGCCAGTTCGGGCCGCAGCTCGCCCACCACGCGCGCGAAGCCATTGACGACCTCGCGTTCCTTGTCGAGGATGCGGTGGCGGTCCTGGTCCTGCAGGAACTTCACGTCCTGCGTGAGCACGCGCTGCGCGTCCTGCGCGTCGGCGTATTCCTCCACGAGGCGGCGGATCAGCTCGCGCAGGCGTCGCTGTGGCGTGGGCTCATGCGTGAGCGTGGCAAGCACGATGCCCTGCAGCCGCGTGACATGGCTGTCGCAGATGCTCACGAGCAAGGCGTACTTGTCTTCGAAGTAGTGATACAGCGTGGCCTTCGACAGGCCGCAGGCCTGCGCCACTTCATTCATCGAAGTGGCCGGGTAGCCGCGCTGCGCAAACAGCGCCGCGGCCTGCACGAGGATCATCCCGCGCTGGTCGTCATAACCCGCATGGCGGCCGCGTCCCATTTTTTGGTTGAGCGTTGAGCGTTGGGTCAGCGTTCGTCGAATGACAGGACGACGCGCTCGGTCATGGGGTGCGACTGGCATGTCAGCACGAAACCATTGGCCACTTCATTCTTGTCGAGGGCAAAGTTGCGCTCCATGCGCACATCGCCCTCGATCACTTTCGCCCGGCAGGTTCCGCACACGCCTGACGTGCACGAGTACGGCACTTCCAGCCCGGCCGCCGACGCCGCATCGAGGAGACTCGGCTGGCCCTTGAAGAACTGGATCTCGCGGCGCATGCCATCGCGAATGATCGTCACCTTCGACTGCTCCGCGTCTCCCGGGCGCGCTTCATGCACCACAGCGCCAACCTGCCCCGCCGCCTGCTGCGCGATGCCGAAGCGCTCGATGTGGATGCGGTCTTCAGGCACGCCCGCCGCCAGCAGCGCTGCCTCGGCCTCGTCGTTCATCTGGAACGGGCCGCAGATGTACGCGTGGTCCACCTGCGCGGCGGGCACCACGGTGGACAGGAACTCGCCGAGCTTGTGGCGGTCCATCAGGCCCATGTTGATCGGCGCGTCAGTGTGCTCGTCGGAGAACACGTGGTTGAGCACCAGCCGCGTCATGTACCTGTCTTTCAGGTCCTCGATCTCTTCCTTGAACATCGTCGAGCGCAGCGCCCGGTTGCCGTAGATCAGCGTGAAGCGGCTGTGCGGCTCGCGCGCCAGCACCGTCTTCATGATCGACAGGATGGGCGTGATGCCGCTGCCGCCTGCAATGCCCAGGTGGTGGCGCTGCGCATTCGGCTCGATCGGCACGAAGAAGCGGCCCTGCGGCGCCATCACATTGATCGTGTCGCCAGGCTGCAGGTGGTCGTTGATCCAGTTCGAGAACACGCCGCCCTTGACCTTGCGCACGCCCACGCGCAGCTCGCCGTCGTCCACACCCGCGCAGATCGAATACGAGCGACGCAGGTCTTCGCCCTCGATCTCCTTGCGCAGCGTGAGGTACTGGCCCTGCGTGAAGCCGAAGACCGATCGCAGCGCTTGCGGCACATCGAACGAGACGATCACGGCCTCGGCCGTGTCGGGCTGGATGGCGCGCACGCGCAGCGGATGGAAGATGGGGGTCATTCGCTTGTCAGATGGGTTTGAAATGCTCGAACGGCTCGCGGCAGCTGAGGCACCGATACATCGCCTTGCATGCGGTGGAGCTGAACGCGGCGAGCTTCTCGGTGTGCAGGCTGGCGCAGCGCGGGCAGGCGACATCAGGCTCGCGCCGGCGGCCAAACACGCGAATCGGCTGCTCAGCCTCTGGCATCGCCGGGCCGGGCGGCGCAATGCCGTAGTCGTTCAGCTTGCGGCGGCCCTCTTGGGTGATCCAGTCGGTCGTCCACGCGGGCGAGCGTTGCAGCGTGGCGCGCACGGGGCCGAGCCCTTCTGCGTTGATGGCTGCCAGGCAGCTCTGCTCGATCACTTCCGTTGCGGGGCAGCCGGAATACGTGGGCGTCAGCACTACTTCGAGCTCGTCGCCGTGGTCGATCACGTCGCGCACGATGCCCAGGTCGCGCACCGACAGCGCCGGCACTTCGGGGTCGAGCACGCCGCCCAGCACGTCCCATGCGCGGCTGGCGCGCGTGGCTTGCTGCTCTGCGCGGCCGGCGCGTGTGGCGGGCTGTGTCACCACACGCCCCCGGGATAGGCGCGCTGCAGGTACTGCATTTCAGCCAGGATGAAGCCCATGTGTTCGCTGTGCACGCCACTCTTGCCCGTGCTCAGGAACTTTGACTCAGCCGGCATGGCAATGCCTGATGCGGTGAGGATCTCGCCCATGTCGCGCATCCACGCGTCTTTCAAGTCACCCCAACGCGGGCCGAGCCCTGACGCATGCGCGGCTTCGTCGATCGCGTCCGACGCGAACAGCTCAGCCGAGTAATGCCACAGGTCAGCCATGGCCTGCGTGAGGCGGCGGCGCGATTCATCGGTGCCGTGGCCCAGGCGCACCATCCAGTCTGCCGCATGCTGCTGGTGGTAGCGCGCTTCTTTCACGGCCTTGCCTGCAATGGCCGCAAGCTCCGGGTCGCTCGATGACCTGAGTGCGTCCCACAGATGGCGAAAGAACGTGCCCATCATCGCGTTGCGCAGCACGGTGAACGCGAAGTCGCCACGCGGCAACTCGACGAGCGTGACGTTGCGGTAGTCGCGCTCGTCCCGCAGGAAGGCGAAATCATCTTCATCGTGGCCCGCACTCTCGACAGCGCCCGCATAGGTGAGCACGGCGCGCGACTGGCCCACGAGGTCGAGCGCCATGTTGGCCAGCGCTATGTCTTCTTCAAGCTGGGGTGCGTGGCCCGTCCATTCGGCGATTCGCTGGCCGAGCACGAGCGCGGTGTCGCCGATGCGCAGCAGGTACTGCACGGCGGGAGTCAGGGTGACGCGGATCGACGCTTGCATGTGCATGCCTTACATGTGGTCCACAGCTGCGGGCAGCTTGTAGAACGTGGGGTGGCGATACACCTTGTCTTCCATCGGGTCGAAGTACATGTCCTTGTCGCCCGGGTCGCTGGAGACGATCTGGTCCGACTGCACGACCCACACGCTGGTGCCCTCTTGCCGGCGCGTGTACACGTCACGCGCCATCTGGATGGCCATCTTCGCGTCAGACGCGTGCAGGCTGCCGCAGTGCTTGTGGTCCAGGCCCGACTTGCTGCGCACGAACACTTCCCACAAGGGCCATTCATTGCTTTTGGTGACGGCGTTCATGCGGCCTCCTTCATCGGTTCGGTTTGCTTCGCTGCGTAGGCCATGGCGGCCTCACGCACCCAGGCGCCTTCGTCCCACGCTTTCACGCGCGCGGCCAGGCGTTCACGGTTGCACGGGCCATTGCCTGCAATCACGTTGAAAAACTCGTCCCAGTCGATCTTGCCGAAGTCGTAGTGCTGGCGCTCTTCGTTCCACTTGAGTTCAGGATCGGGCAGCGTCACGCCGAGCAGCTTGGCCTGCTCCACGGTGGCGTCGATGAACTTCTGGCGCAGCTCGTCGTTCGACACGCGCTTGATGCCCCAGCGCATGGACTGCGCGCTGTTGGGCGACTGGTCGTCCGGCGGGCCGAACATCATGATCGACGGCCACCACCAGCGGTTGACCGCGTCCTGCACCATCACGCGCTGCGCTTCCGTGCCCTTTTCCATCATGGTGAGCAAGGCCTCGTAGCCTTGCCGCTGGTGGAAGCTTTCTTCACGGCACACGCGGATCATCGCGCGCGCATAGGGGCCGAACGAGCAACGGCAGATGGGCACCTGGTTCATGATCGCCGCCCCATCGACGAGCCAGCCGATCACGCCAACATCCGCCCAGGTGAGTGTGGGGTAGTTGAAGATGGAGCTGTACTTCGCGCGGCCGCTATGCAGCGCTTCAATCATCTGGTCGCGCGAGGTGCCCAGTGTTTCAGCGGCGGAATACAGGTAAAGCCCGTGGCCGCCTTCGTCCTGCACCTTGGCCAGCAGGATGGCCTTGCGCTTGAGGGTGGGCGCGCGTGAAATCCAGTTGCCTTCGGGCAGCATGCCGACGATTTCAGAGTGGGCGTGCTGGCTGATCTGCCGCACCAGCGTCTTGCGGTAGTGGTCCGGCATCCAGTCTTTGGCTTCGATGAAGTCGCCGTTGTCGATGCGGGCATCAAAGCGCTCTTGCAGCTTCATTTCCTCAGCCGAGCGAACGGCCTTTGCAGCGCCTTCGTCCTTGCCCATCGTGTCCATTGCCTGCGTGTACATGCGCTCTCCTGAAAAGAGATTACCGACCAAGCGGTCGATAATAGGAGAGGCAGTGCAAGCTGTCAAACGTCCCATCGATTTGGCTGCACTTGCGCCGGTGAACCCATGCATACTGCCAGCTCGACGCCAGGAGTTCCTGCATGCCCATCGCACGTTCTGCACGTTCTTTCACCCGTACATCGATCGCGCTGGCCTGCACGGCGGCGCTGCTTTCATGCGCAAACGTGCCCGCGCCCTTCGCGCCCGACTTCACCGCCAGGGCGCCGCACCTGGACGGCTACGGCAGCTCCAGCATTGCCATCACCACACGATCCGAAGCCGCGCGCAAGCTCTTCAATGAAGGTGTGTTGCAAGCCTATGCCTTCAACGAGAACGAGGCCGTGCGCACGTTCAAGGCCGCGCTCGCGCAAGACCCCGAGTGCGCGATGTGCGCGTGGGGCGTGGCCTGGCAGCTCGGCCCCAACATCAACGACAGCGGTCGGCGCGAAGCCGATGCAGTGAACTACGTGGATTACGCGCTCAAGCGCCTGGCCAACGCCACGCCGCGCGAGCGCGCCCTGGTCGAGGCGCTTGCCATTCGCTACGCCCACGAGAGCACGGCCCGGGAGACTGCGCCGCTGGTGGCCATGGTCTGCGGCAAGGGTGCTGCCAGTGAAAGCGATGACGTCAATCCGCTCGACGCCGCCTATGCCGATCGCATGCGCAAGCTCGCGGATGCGTACCCGATGGACGCAGACATCCTCTCGCTCTACGCCGAGGCCGAACTCATCGCCACACCGGGCGACGATGCATGGACGGCCGACGGCAAACCCGTCGGCCGCGTGGGCGAAGTGGCTGACCGGCTCGAGCGTCTGCTCACTGCGAACACCGGCCACACCGGCATCAATCACTACATGATCCACATGGTCGATGACCGGCACGTGGCCCATCGCGCCGTGGCGGCAGCTGACCGGCTGGGCAAGCTCGCGCCCCTGTCGCCGCACCTGGTGCACATGCCCGCGCACACGTTCGTGAATGTCGGCCGCTATGCCGATGCAGTGCGTGTGAACGAGAGCGCCGTCGCCGCTGACGCCACGCTCGCGCAAACGCAGAAGGCCCAAGGCTTCGAGACGACCAAGGACTGGCGCGGCCACAACCAGCACTTCCTCTGGTACGCCTCGCTGATGGCCGAGCGCGAAGACGCTGCCATGACCACGGCGCTGGCCATGCGCGAAATGTTCCCCGGCACGCCGCACGCGTTTGCCGAATACGTCAATAGCCTGCCGCTCGTCACGCTCGTGCGCTTCGAGCAGTGGGACAAGATCCTGGCGCAGCCCAAGCCAGAGGGTGACAGGGGCATCTCGCAGCTGTGGTTCGAGTACGCCCGCGGCGTGGCACAGGCGCGGCTGGGGCGGCTGGCCGAAGCTGACGCAACGCTGGTCGCACTCAAGGCCACGGCAACAGGTGTGAAAGACAAGTACACCAAGAGCAGCAGGCAGCAACGCAACCTGCGCGCCATGGCCGACACAGCGCAAGCCGGCTTGCAGGCGGAGGTGGCGCTCGCCAAGAAGCAGTTCGACGAAGCCATTGCGCAGCAGCAGGCGATGGTCAAGGCCGCAGAGAAGATCGACGCGCAAGAGCCACCCGCGCTGGGGGACGGCACGAAGTTGAAGCTCGGTGAAATACAGCTGCGCGCGGGCAAATTCAAGGAAGCTGAAGCCACCTACCGTGAGGCGCTCGTCGAGAGGCCCGGCAGCCCGTGGGCGGCGCGCGGCATCGCGAAGGCGATCGAGAAGAAGGCCTGAGCTGGAGCACCTTCGCAGGCATGCGGCTCAGTAGTGAACATGCGCTAGTGCTGCAGGCAGCCGGTGAACTTGCTGTGTGCATCACGGCATGCAGCATTCTTGCCTAGAATTCGTCATCCCAGTCTTCGAGCCATGCTGCCCCACAAGGGCGGCCCGCCCCTTTTTTTTTCGCATGTCCCTCTACCGCCTGATCGGCCAGTTCCTGCGTCGCCATTCCGCCGCCTACGCCTCCTCGGCGCTGATGCTGGCGGGCATTGCGGTGCTGAGCGTCTGGATTCCGCGGCAGATCGGCCATGTGGTCGACGCACTGGTCGCCAACCAGCTGCAAGGCACGCAGCTGATGCTGCAGCTCGGCTGGCTCATAGCAGCAGGCGTCATGGTCTACTTCTTTCGCGCAGGCTGGCGGCTGCGGCTGTTTGCCGCGTCGATGCGGCTGGGCGTCGAGCTGCGCCAGCGCCTGTACCACCGCCTGTCGTTGCAGGGGCCCGCCTTCTTCCAGCAAAAGCGCACCGGCAACCTGATGGCGCTGGCCACCAACGACATCGACGCTGTCGAAGCCGCCGCCGGTGAAGCCATGCTCGCCGGCTTCGACGGCAGCCTCACGCTGGCGCTGATCGTTGCGGTGATGACGCTGGGCGTCGACTGGCGGCTCGCCGCGATGGCGCTGCTGCCCTTCCCGCTCATGGCCATCGCTTTCTGGTGGATCTCGCGCCACGTGCACGAGGCATCGCGCCTGTCGCTCGAACGCTTCGGCGCACTCAACGACCACGTGCAGGAAACACTGTCGGGCGTGCGCACCGTTCGCGCCCTCGGCCTGCTGGGCCGCAGCGAGACGCAGTTCTCGCAACTCGCCGGCGCGGCTGCCGACGCGAGCTTCGATGCACAGCGCTGGGAAGCAGCTTACGAGCCGGCTGTCGGCTTCACGCTCGCGACGGCAACGGCCACCACGCTGGGCGTAGGCGGCTGGCTGGTGTGGCACGACGAGCTCACGGTGGGCCAGCTCACGTCGTTCAGCCTCTACCTGGGCCAGCTGATCTGGCCGATGTTTGCGGCAGGCTGGGTGCTGTCACTGCTCGAGCGCGGCAAGGCGGCGTGGGAGCGGCTGCAGCCGGTGCTCGACATGCCGCTGACGGTGGACGATCACGGCACGGTTGCCAGCGTGACGCCCGGGCCGGTTGTGGCGCAGCGCGTGAGCTTCAGCTATCCCGGCCAGCCCCGGCCAGCCCTCGACAACGTGTCGCTCAGCCTCGCACCCGGCCGCACGCTCGGACTGGTCGGCCCCACGGGCGCGGGCAAGTCCACACTGCTGCGCCTGTTGATGCGCCACGATGCGCCGGCGCAAGGCTCCATCGAATGGAACGGCGTGCTGCTTGCCGACTACACGCTCGACGCGCTGCGCGCCGGCATCGCGTGGGTGCCACAGGAGCCGTTCCTGTTCTCTGCTTCCGTCGCTGAAAACATTGCGCTCGCCCGCCCCGACGCGACACGCGAGCAAGTGATGCACGCTGCCATGCTCGCCGCCGTGCACGACGACATCTCGCGACTGCCGAATGGCTACGACACGCCGGTGGGCGAGCGCGGCGTGACGCTCTCGGGCGGGCAGCGCCAGCGCGTCGCGATTGCGCGCGCGCTGCTGGCCGATGCGCCGCTGCTGCTGCTCGACGACGCACTGTCGGCGGTCGACACCGACACCGAGTCGCGCATCCTCGCGCACCTGCGGCAAGCGCGCGTCGGCCGCACGGTGATCATCGTGAGCCACCGGCTGTCCACAGTCGCCGATGCCGACGAAACGATCGTGCTGCGCGATGGCCACGTCGCCGAGCAAGGCACGCATGCCGAGCTGGTGACGGGCGGCGCCACAGGCAACGGCTGGTACGCGCGCCAGTGGCGCTACCAACAACTTCAGGCGAGCCTCGATGCCAGCTGATACCGTCATCACCACATCGCCGCCCGTCGAGCAGCTGCCCAAGCGCGAGCTCTTCAACGACGCCGCCAACCTGCTGCTGCGCGCCGCCGCGCCCGAGCGCAAGCTGATCATCCAGGGCGTGATCTGGCTCGTCGTCGCCGCGCTGCTCGAAACATTCGGCCCGCTCGCCGGCAAGTACCTCATCGACAACTACCTGCTGCCGCGCGACGCGCAGGTGCCGCAGATCGCCGCGCTGATTGCAGGCGCGCTCGTCGCCGGCATGGCAGCGAGCTGGATCCGCTTCATGCAACTCACGCGGCTGGCCGGCCTGGCCATGCGCTCCGTGCGGCGTATCCGCGAAAACGTTTACGGCCATGTGCTGCGCCTGCCCATGAGCTTTTTCGACCGCGCCATCACGGGCCAGCTGGTCAGCCGCGTCACCAACGACACCGAGGCGGTGAAGACGCTCTATGTGCAGGTGCTGTTTGTCATGCTCGACAGCGTGATCGTGCTGTGCGGCGCCATGACGGCGATGCTGTGGCTTGACTGGCGGCTGATGCTCATAGTGGCGACGTTGCTGCCGGTGGTGGTGGTCATTGTGTATGCCTACCAGCGCCTCTCGGCCCCGGCCGTGACACGCTCGCGCGAGCTGCGCAGCGAACTCAACGCACAGATGGCCGAGTCGATCGGCGGCATGCCCATCCTGCAGGCCAGCAACGCAGCGCCCCGGTTCAACGCACGCTTTGCGGGCCTGAACGAGGCGCACTACCAGTCGCGCCAGCTTGAAATACGCGCCAACGCATGGCTGCTGCGCCCCGTGCTCGACTTCATGAATGTGCTGCTCGTCTGCGTGGTGATCTACGTCTTCGGCTCACGCAGCCATGGCACAGCGATGACGGCGCTGGAAGTCGGCGTGATCTACGCCTTCATCAACTACATCGGCCGGGTCGTCGAGCCGCTGATCCAGATCACGATGCAGTTCTCGCAGCTGCAGCAGGCGATGGTGGGCGCGGCGCGCGTGAATGTGCTGCTGCGCGAAGCCGAGGCGCCTGTGGCCGTCGCGCAAGGCGAAGTCACGGCCGGCGGCATTGCAATCGATCACCTGAACTTCGAATACCTGCCGGGCCGGCCCGTGCTGCACGACATCGACCTGCATATCGCCCCCGGCAGTTTCGTTGGCATCGTCGGCCACACGGGCAGCGGCAAGAGCACCTTGCTCTCGCTGCTGCTGCGTTTCTACCCGGCGCCAGCTGGCAGCATCCGTCTGGACGGCACGCCCGTCGATGCGATTGGCGAGGACCACTTCCGCGATCGCGTCGGCCTGGTGCCGCAGGAGCCCTTCCTGCTGGCTGCAAGCGCGCGCGAGAACATCACGATGGGCCGCACGCTCAGCGATGAGCAGGTGGAGAGGGCCGCGCGCGCCGCGCATGCGCATGACTCCATTGCGGCGCTTGAAGGCGGCTACCACACGCCGCTGGGCGAAGGCGGCGCGCGCCTGTCTGTGGGGCAAAAGCAGCTCATCGCCATTGCGCGTGCGCTGGCGGGCGACCCGCGCATCCTGTTCCTGGACGAAGCCACGTCACACATCGACTCCGAGACCGAGCAGATCGTGCAGCGCGCGCTCACGCAGCTGCGCGGCAAGGTGACCATCGTCGCCATTGCGCACCGGCTCTCGACGGTTCGCGATGCCGACCGCATTGTGGTGCTCAACCACGGGCGCATCGCCGAGCTGGGCACGCACAGCGAGCTGATGGCCATCGACAACGGGCTGTACCAGCGCCTTTACCTGCTCCAGCAGCTGGAAGAAGAGGAGCCTGAATCTGCTGCGTAGTCCGGCTCCCACAGGCTTGCCGCCTCTGTACTTGCATGAGGCGGGCCACAGCCGCGCTAGTCTGGACTTTTCGTTATCTCAAGGAGCTCCAGATGAACAAGGAACAAGTCACAGGCCGTATCAAGGAAGCTGCAGGCGAAGTGCAAGAGCATGTCGGCCGCGCCATTGGCAGCAAAGAGCAGGAACTCAAGGGCCACATCCGCGAACAAGAGGGCAAGGCCGAGAAGAATGTCGGCGACGCAGTCGCCAAGGTGGACGACCTGATCGACGACGCGGCAGACAAACTGAAGAACCGCTGAGCCAGCGCGTTCCATGCCGGGCGGGCTGCAATGCACGCTCGCGACATGAACGCACACTCACCAGATCATCGCCCGGCCTCGCTCGGGCGATTTTTCATTGTTCAGCGATAGAACGCTTCGACAGGACCTTTGAGCTTGATCATCACAGGGTTGCCCTTGCGGTCCACCGTCTTGCCCGACGGCACACTGACCCAGCCTTCGCTGATGCAGTATTCCTCGACATCTCGCCTCTCCTTGCCATTGAAGCGAATACCGATGTCGTGCTGGAAAATTTCGGCGACATGAAACTTGCTCGACGGATCGGCCGAGAGGCGGTCGGGCAATGCTGGCTTGGCAGCGGCGGGGTTGGGTGTGTTGTTCTCTTCCATCGCCCTATTGTCGCGCGCTTGACCCACCCCATGTGCGGTGGCAGACTCCGCGTTCCCATCCACCGCCACAGGAGACAAAGCAATGACGAACACGCCCCTTGCCCTCATCCTGTCGGCCGCCTGATCTATTCAGCGCTTCCCCAGATCACAGATTGATCACCGCAAGGTGATTCCCGCAAGGTGATCCCCGCAAGGTGATCCCCGCAAGGTGATCCCCGCGAGTTGATTCCCGCGAGTTGATCGCCGCTGTTTCAGCGGCCGGCATCCACACCCCTTCCTCAGGCCCGGCGTGCATGGCGCACGCACGGGTCACCTGTTCGCGCCCTGCGCGCGAGCGAAGCACTGGATTGCACCCCACAATGATCGATTTCGATTTCGCAAAACTGCGCAGGATCGGGCTCAACCAAGAGCTCATCCAGCACATTGCCTCTTTAACCTCAACCTCGGCTGTACCGGCCAACGCAGACGACGCCACCCAGCTCATGCGCATCGTCGAAACCCAGCGTGACCAGTTCACGCTGCACGATGGAGATTCACAGCACCGCGCACGCGCTGCGACGCGACTGCTCCATGTCCTGCAAGCGCAGGCCACAACGCTTGCCGTGGGCGACTGGGTCCTCGTGCAGCAGCACGCGCCCGGCGATTGGTGGATCACCACCCGCATACCGCCCTTCACCCACATCGCGCGGCGCGCCAACGACGGGCGGCGCCAGTCGCTCGCGAGCAATATCGACACCGCATTGCTCGCGATGGGCCTGGACGCAGACTTCAACCCGCGGCGCATGGAGCGCTACATCGCAATGGCCGGCGCCGCGGGTGTCGCGCCCGTCGTGGTGCTGACCAAGGCGGACATTGGCACCAACGTGCAGCAGCGCGTCGCCGAACTGCGCGAGCGACTGCCCGCGAACCTGCCCATCATTGCCGTCAACGGACTCGATGCACAGGCACGCGTCGAACTCGCGCCGTGGCTCGGCGCGGGCCAGACGCTGGTGCTGCTCGGCTCGTCAGGTGCAGGCAAATCAACGCTTACCAATACGTTGACGTGCGAGCCATTGCAAGACACGGGCCCCGTGCGGCGAGGCGATGGCCGCGGCCAGCACACGACAACGTCACGCTCGCTGCACCTGTGCAGTGAAGGCGCCTGCATCATCGACACACCCGGCCTGCGGACCTGGCGGCCCGATGCGGACAGCGAAGCACTCGCCGCCACGTTCGACGACATCGAGATGCTGGCAAAAGCATGCCAGTTCCGCGACTGCCGGCATCAGGGCGAGCCAGGCTGCAACGTGGCCGCGCACGTGGCCGCAGACCGGCTGCTCAACTTCCACAAGCTCATGCGCGATGCCGCACGCAGCGAGCAGACACCGCTCGACCGCATTGCCGAGCGGTCGAAGTGGAAGTCGCTGCACAAGGCAAGTGCAGCGCGACTTCGCAACAAGCGGCCCTAGTGAGCCGCGCGAGCGTGAAGGTCAGTGACGCGCCGAAGCAGCGCGCGCGAGCAGGCAGATGTCCACAGTCTCGGCGGTCTGCGCGAGGTTGCGCTCGAAGCCAGGTGGTGCGGGCCGCCGGTTGCCGTAGAGCGCCAGAAGCGACTTGCGGTCCTGGGCACTGCACAGCTTCGTGTGCCAGCGCGGCACGCGCGCCACCGACTCCTCAGGCATGCGGCGCTGCAACGCGTCGAAGTGCTGTTGCATGAAGCCCAGCAAGGCGACGGCGTTCTGCGCCTCCTCGGATGCGCCTTCGAAAATCCTCGACGACTCGCGCGCGTCGAGCTGGGGAGACAGGGCGAGCTCGAACGCGCGCTGGCGCTGGACGGGGTCGCGCAGGTGGCCCAGCGCTTCGAAGATCTCTGAGCGGACGGTGATCTCATCCGACTTGGCAAGCGCAGCAGACATGGCGTCAAACAGTGCTGCATCGCCGTCATAGGCAGCCGTCTGCAACACGTAGCGCGTCATGGCGCCCAGCGCGCCGCGGTCGCCGCCAAGCCAGGCCAATGCCAGCGAACGCGCTTGCGACCGCAGCTGAGCATCGCTGGCGATCTCCGCGACAAGCGGGACCACCACGCCCCGCAGGCGCTTGACCGCATCGCTGTCGCCGGGCTGGGCCAGCCAGCCGAGCTGCGCCGCGCGGGCGCCGAAGTGCTCGCGCACCCAGCCGCCGAGCGCCTGGTCGCGACCGGTGTCGAACAGCGCGGGATTGAGCTCGCCCACAACGTGTGCGGCTGCACCGACGACCGCGGGCCGTGCGTCAGCAGTGAACGGCTTGATCGAGGCGAGCAGCTGCTGCCACGGCAGCGCGCCGGAGCCGGCGAGCAGCGCCTGGTCGTTGATGAACGTGGTGGCCTCCTGCTCGTTGAACTGCGACGCCGGCAGTGCTGCAGCGGCCCTGGGCTCCAGGCGCGAGAGGTAGTAACCCACGCCGCCGGGGTTGGGCAGCACCCATGCCGGGCACGAGGCACCCGCAGCCAGCTCGATGCGTTCTTGCTGTTCGCGCATCATGGTGCACACAGGCTTGCCGCCCGCATCACCTTCGACACGCATGCACACCGGCAGCGTCCAGCGCTGCGCAGCCTTGCCCGCAGGCGCGAGCGGCTCGAAGCGGCTCTGGCGCAGCACGACGGCCGCCGCCTGGCGTGAGCAATCGATCATGAAGTCGATCACCGGCAGGCCCGGCTGCAACACGAAGCTCGCGAAGCCCTGCGCCACCACCGGGTCGCTCTGGCCAATCGCGGCAAAGAAGTCTTCGGCTGACGCATTGCCCCACGCGTGCTTGTTCAGGTAGGCGCGAACGCCATCGCGAAACTTCTCCTGCCCCACGTGCTGCTCGAACATCGTGAGGATGGCGCCGCCCTTGTCGTAAGTGATGCGGTCAAAGGCGTTGCCCAGGTCATCCCTTGTGCGCACGGGCTGGCGGATCTGCCGTGTGGAGCTCAGCCGGTCAGTGCCCATGGCCTCGTTGCGCTCGCGCTGGCGGAACGAAACCACATCCCATTCGGGCCTGTACTGGCCCACGACCTTGCGCGCCATCCACGTGGCGAAGGACTCGTTGAGCCACACGTCGTCCCACCACTTCATCGTGACGAGGTCGCCAAACCACTGGTGCGCGATTTCGTGTGCGCCGATGCTGGTGTAGTACTGCTTGAACCGGTCGTTCTCACGCTCTGGCGTGGCAGTGAGCAAGCCCGACTGGTAGGTGATCATTCCCGGGTTTTCCATCGCACCGAACGCGATCGTGATCGGAATGGCCACGCTGTCGAACTTGGCGTAGGGATACGGGCGGCCGAAATATTCTTCGAGCAGTTCAACGAGCTTTGGCGTCGTCTCCTTCGCGTAGCGCGTCTGCGAGGCGCGGCCCTTCGGCACGATGTAGCGAAGCGGTGTCTTGTTGATGCCAGCGGTGCCGCCATCGACCACATCGAACGGCCCGGCAGCAAATGCGACGAGGTACGTCGGCAATGGCGGCGTTGTCTTGAAGCGCACCTGCTTCATGCCGCCTTCGATGTCTTTCTCGGACTCGACCGGATTGTTCGTGACCGCGACATGCTCGCGCCTGACGTTCATCGTCAGCGTCCAGGGCGTCTTCCAGCGCGGCTCGTCGAAGGACGGAAACGCACGGCGTGCATCCACGGCCTCGAACTGCGTGTACGCATACCATTCGCCGCGCTCCTTCTGCTTGAACGCACCGCGCGTTTCGTTGAGCGAGAAGCGCGCCGCGTACGCAATGGACAGCCTGGCGGGGCCGGCAGGAATGGTCTTGCCAAACTGCAGGCCGATGAAGTCCTTGCCGCCGCGAATGGCTTTCGCCACGAATTTCGCTCGGCCCGAAGTCAGCGTTGCCTGCCTGATCTCAAGGTCTGAGCCATTGATCCAGAAGAACGAGAGCGGCTTTGCAAGATCGACATCAATGTCGACGCGCCCGGTGATACCCGGCTTGTCGGGAACCACGGTCACATCGAGCGCGTACGCCAGCGGTTTGACGTCGTCGCCAAGTTGCATGACTGGCGGCTGGGGCGCCGCTGCGAGCGCAAGGGCCGGGAGGCTCAATGCAAGCGCGGCGAGAGCCGCCAGCGCCTTGAAGGGAAGTTGGAAGCGATGGGCCATGGCGCGCCATGATAGACGCGCGATGCCCATAGCGCAGGCTAATGGCTAGCGCTTGTTGCGAATGGGAACGTTCATCTCTTCAGGCTTGATCTCGCGCACCAGTTCCGGCACGCCCCAAGCAAACGCCGGGTCGTTCTTGATGCGGAAGTGATACATCGACTGCATCGCCTGGTGGTCTTCCTTGCGGAAGGTCATCTTGCCCTTGGGCGTCTCGAAGCTCATGCCTTCCATGGCCGCAATCATCTTCTCGGCATTGGTGTCGCCGTTCGTCTTCTTCATCGCGGCCACGATGGCACCCGCAGCGCTGAAGCCGCCGGCCGTGAAGAAGTCCGGCGGCTGCTTGAACTGCCTGTAGTGGTTCGCGACGAGCCACTCGTTGGCCGGATTTTTCGGCATGCCGAAGTAGTAGTAGGCCGCGCCTTCCATACCCGGGAACTGCTTGTACGCCACCATCGCGGGCAGGATGTTGCCGCCGCTGGCCACGTCAATGCCATAGCGCTGCTTGAGGTTCTGCGCAGCCAGTGCGTTGAACGGCGGCGTGGCGCCCGCCCACACGACGGAGATGTATTTGCGGCCCGGCTTGTCTTTGAGCTGGTCGACCAGGCGCTGGATGCCAGCGGTGAAGTCGGATGTGTTGGGCGGCAGGTATTCCTCATGGACGATCTTGGCCTTCTTGAGTGAATCCTTGAATGCCTTGATACCGTCGCGGCCAAACGCGTAGTCTTGCGCGAGCGTGCCGATCGACACGTCGGCGAAGTCGGCGACGGCGGCGTTGGCCAGTGCGTCCTGGCTGCTGTTGCGGCCCGTGCGGAAGATGTACTTGTTCCATTTCTCGCCGGTGATCGCGTCGGCCACTGCGGGCTCGACGATCAGGATCTTCTTGTATTCCTCGGCGACGGGCAGCATGGCCAGTGCCACGGCGCTCGACGTGGGGCCGAGTGCGAAGTCAACCTTGTCGTCGCCATAGGCCGCAGCCAGCAGGCTCTTGCCCACGTCGGGCTTGCCCTGGTCGTCCTTTTCGAGGATCACGATCTTCTTGCCGCCCACCGTCATGGTGCCGTTGGTGTAGTAGTCCAGGCCCATCATCAGGCCGGTCTGTGTCTGCTTGGCATAGGCCTCCAGCGGCCCGGTCTTGCTGTAGATGTGCGCGACGCGGATTTGCTTGTTCTGGGCTTGCGCGGGTGCGGCGATCAGGGTCACGGCAGCGGCAAGCGCCGTGAGCAGGAACTGGTTGCGTTTCATGGGGTGGCTCCGTCTGTGGCTGATGTGTTGAACAACTGCAAGCCTAAACCATTCCAGTCCTCAAGCTTTCCGCTTGCGAGCAGGCGCCTTCGCGCGAGGCGCATCAAACGGCAGCCGCGTCTCAGCCTTCACTTCCTTGAGCACCACGCTCGAGCGCACATGCGTCACACCGGGCAGCTTGAAGAGCGTCTCGTGCAGGAATGACTCGTAGCTCTTGATGTCGGGCACGAGCACCTTGAGCACGTAATCGGCTTGCCCGGTGGTGGAGTAACAGCTCACGATCTGCGGGCAGGCGGCCACCTCTTTTTCGAAACGCCGCACCTCGTCTTCGCTGTGCCGCGTGAGGTTGACCTCGGCCAGCACACACAGCGACAAACCGACCTTCTCGCGATCGACCAGCGCTGTGTAGCCGCGGATGATGCCGGCGGCCTCCATCTCTTTCACACGCTTCCAGCACGGCGTGCTCGACAGGCCCACTGCGGTGGCCAGCTGCTGCACCGTCTGGCGCGAATCGCGCTGCAATTCGGTGAGCAACAACACGTCATGGCGGTCGAGGGCATCCATTCTTCGAACTCCTTGAATTGAAGAAGGATATTCTCCACCCGGCTCTGGAACTGCGGAATGGAGAATCAATTTTTTCGCAAAAGTCCCTAAGCTTCGGCATGCCCGACACCATGCCCAAGACCAGCACAGCCTCCCCGCTCGCCCGGCCCGACTACCGCCTTGCAGACAGCCTCTGGGGCACCGGAGGCGCGATCTTCCTCACAGGCACACAAGCGCTCATCCGCATGATGCTCATGCAGCGCCAACGCGACGCAGCCGCCGGCCTGAACTCACGCGGCTTTCTCAGCGGCTACCGCGGCTCGCCGCTCGGCATGGTCGATCAACAGGTGTGGAAGGCCGGCAAGAAGTTTGAAGAAGCCGGCATCCGCTTCCTGCCCGCCATCAACGAAGAGCTTGGCGCGACGGCCGTACTCGGCACGCAGCGCGTTGAATCCGATCCCGACAAGACCTGCGACGGCGTGTTCGCCATGTGGTACGGCAAGGGGCCAGGCGTGGACCGCGCTGGCGACGCGCTCAAGCATGGCAATGCATACGGCGCCTCGCCCCACGGCGGTGTGTTGATGGTGGCGGGGGACGACCACGGCTGCGTGTCGTCATCCATGCCGCATCAAAGCGACCAGGCGTTCCAGTCTTGGCACGCACCCATCGTGTCGCCGGCCAATGTGGCGGAATACCTGGAGTTCGGTTTGTATGGCTGGCAGCTGTCGCGGTTCTCGGGCAACTGGGTGGGGTTCACGGCGCTGAGCGAAGTGGTGGAGAGCGCATCGACAGTTGATCTCGACCTGGTCAACGCGCGCATCGCCGCATGGCAAGGCGCTGATACCGTGCTTGCCGCTACCGGCTACACGCCTCCGGCCACCGGCCTGCACTACCGCTGGCCCGACCTGCCCTCGCTGGTGATCGAGCAGCGGCTGCACGCCAAGCTCGAAGCCGTGCGCGCCTTTGCGCGCGTGAACAGCATCGACAGGCACGTCGTCGAAAGCGCGCAGGCCACCGTCGGCATCGTCACGGCCGGCAAGGCCCACTACGATTTCATGGAAGTGCTGCGGCGGCTGAACATTTCAGAATCGACGCTCGCAGCGCACGGCGTGCGCATCTACAAGCTGGGGCTGACGTACCCGATCGAGCCGACCCGCATGACCGAGTTCGTCAAGGGCTTGAAAGAGGTGCTGGTGATCGAGGAGAAAGGCCCGGTCGTCGAAGAGCAGCTGCGCTCGATGTTCTACAACGCGCCGGTGCGGCCCGCAATCGTCGGCAAGAACGACGCGCGTGGCCGCCCGCTGATCTCGCAGCTGGGCGAGCTGCGGCCTTCGCGGCTCATCGAGATCGTTGCCAACTGGCTGGTCAGCCACTTCAGCGACCTGGACCGCCGCCACTTCGTGCGCGACTTCACGCCGCCCGACTTGCTGTCGAACGCGAGCGACAGCGTCAAGCGCCTGCCGTACTTCTGCGCCGGTTGCCCACACAACACCTCCACCAAAGTGCCCGAGGGCTCGCATGCGCAGGCCGGCATTGGCTGCCACTTCATGGCCAGCTGGATGGACCGCGACACCGAAGGGCTGATCCAGATGGGCGGCGAAGGTGTTGATTGGGTGTCGCACGCGATGTTCACGACCGTGCCCCACGTCTTCCAGAACCTGGGCGACGGCACGTACTACCACTCAGGCTATCTCGCCATTCGCCAGGCCGTCGCGGCCAAGGCCACGCTCACCTACAAGATCCTCTTCAACGACGCCGTTGCGATGACAGGCGGGCAGCCCGTCGATGGAATCATCACGGTGGACGGCATCGCGCGGCAGGTTGAGGCCGAAGGCGTGAAGCAGGTCGTGGTGCTGTCCGACGACATCACGAAGTACGACGCGATCCACCACCGCTTTCCTGCAGGCACCGAATTTCATGACCGCGCCGAACTCGACGCCGTGCAGCGGCGCCTGCGCGAGATGCCGGGCGTCACGGTGCTGATCTACGAGCAGACGTGCGCCGCCGAAAAGCGCCGCCGCCGCAAGAAAGGTGAACTGGTCGACCCGGCGCGGCGCGTGTTCATCAATGAACGCGTGTGCGAAGGCTGCGGCGACTGCTCGGTGCAAAGCAATTGCGTGGCCGTGCTGCCGACGGAAACGCTGCTCGGGCGCAAACGCAAGATCGACCAGAGCAGCTGCAACAAGGACTACTCGTGCGCCAAGGGCTTTTGCCCGAGCTTTGTCGGCGTGCTGGGTGGGCAGCTGCGCAAACGCGCGGGCGCGCTTGGTGGCGGCAAGGCCAATTTCGAGCGTCTCGTCGATGCACTGCTCCGCCCTGCCGCGCACGAGTGGACAGGCCCTTACGACTTGCTTGTGACGGGCGTTGGCGGCACAGGTGTGGTGACGGTGGGCGCGCTCATCTCGATGGCCGCGCACCTGGAAGGCAAGAGCGCGAGCGTGCTCGACTTCATGGGCTTTGCGCAAAAAGGCGGCTCGGTGCTGAGCTTTGTGCGCATCGCCGATGTGCCGCAGCGGCTGAACCAGGTGCGCATCGACACGCAACAGGCCGACGCGATTCTGGCGTGCGACCTGGTGGTGGGCGCTTCGGCAGATGCGCTCGTCACGGTGCGCCACGGCCGCACGAAGATTCTGGCCAACACGCATCAAGTGCCGGTGGCCGAGAGCCTGCGCAACCCCGACGCGAGCCTGAAAGTGCCGGAGCTGATCGAGAAGCTGCGCTTTGCGGCGGGCGCCGACCGCGTGGAGACACTCGAAGCGCAATCGCTCGCGGAAACGTTCCTGGGCGACTCGATTTACTCCAACATCGTCGCGATGGGTTACGCGTGGCAGCGCGGGCTGATACCCGTCAGCTTCGAGGCCATGCTGCATGCGATCGGCCTGAACAACGTGGCGGTGGAAAACAACAAGCTCGCGTTCTCGCTCGGCCGGCTTGCTGCGGCTGATCCGCAGGCCGTCCAGTCGCTGTTGACGCAGGGCGACGAGCTCGACGCGCCCGCTGTCGAGTCGCTCGATGCAATGCTCGCGCGTGCGAAGTTGCACCTCACGGCTTACCAGGACGCGGCCTATGCCAAGCGCTATGAAGACTTCATCCAGGCCGTGCGTGCGCGCGAGTCGCAGCTTGATGCACAGCTGCCCTTCACCCGTGCCGTTGCCAGCAGCTTGCTGAAGCTGATGGCCTACAAAGACGAATACGAGGTCGCGCGCCTGTACGCCGATGGCGAATTCCTCAAGTCGCTCCACCACCAGTTCGAAGGCGACGTGAAGCTGGAGTTCTACATGGCGCCGCCGGCGTTGTCGAAATCGAAAGACGGCAAGCCGCCGCGCAAGGTCGTGATGGGCAGCTGGATGATGAATGCGCTGCGTGTGCTCAAGCATGGCCGCAAGCTGCGTGGGACTGCGCTTGACGTGTTCGGCAAAACGGATGAGCGGCGCATGGAGCGCGAGCTGATCGGCAGCTTCATGCAGCGCATCGAAGCCATGTTGCCTGCGCTCACGCCAGAGCGTCTGAAAGTCGCCACCGACATCGCCTCATTGCCGATGCAGATGCGCGGCTACGGCCATGTGAAGCTCGCCAATGTTGCGGTGACGCGTGCTCGCGAGGCCGAGCTGCTGCATCGCTTTGATCCGCAGGTGTATCCGCGGCCTGCAGTGTCGAAAGCTGCCGGGCAGATTCGGGGGATACGGGTGACGACGGCTGCTTGAGTCACTCGGCCGTTCGGGGTGGGCCGCGGCCGATGGGTGGCCCACCCCGAACGCAACGCGAGGCCCTTACTCCACAGTGGCGCCACGAAAGCAGGACAAGCGACCGAATCACCGGGGAGATCAGCCCGGCTTGCCATCGACCCGCTTGCGCGTGAGGACTGGCCAGAAGCGAATGGCATAGATCGCGAACCCTGCGCTCCAGCAGACACCAGCGATGGTGACGGCCGCGACAGTCGCGCCCGGCGAAATGAGTGGCAGCGCGACGCGCACTAACGCTGCAACAACAACCAGCACATACGCCACTGTCTCGGATCGACCCGCCTTCATCAGGCGCCCGGTGTGTCCGCGTGCGGTGCGCGTGATCATGCCCAGGATGACACCACCGGCTGCACCCACTGCGAGCGCATGCGTGGCAGACGACGACGTGACCCAACCCACTTCGGCCAACGCGCGCAGGAACAAGTGAATCGGGATCCACACGTAGCCCGCATGAAGAATCCAGACGATGGGCGTGCGCGTCGTGGTCCACGGATGCCACAGGCTCCAGCGCACGGCCTGCGCAATGCCGCAAGCGGCGAGCAACGGCGCCATCCAGGCACTGCCTATGCCGGCGATGTCGCAGACCAGGATGGCCACGGTCGTGCCGATGACGGCCTTCTCAAGCACTTCGATTCGACGTGCGCCCGCGCCGGGCACGCCGTTGTTCGTGAACATGGGTATCACGCGGCCACCCATCACCGTGAGCATGACAAGCACAACGTCGAGTCCGGCCTGTATCGCCCATCGCGGAGAAATACTGACAACACCCCACTGCGCGAGATAGAACAGCACATCGATGGCCGCGAGCACCAGCAGTAACACAACGAAGAAATAGTTGCGACGGTTGCGGCTCTTGAGCAGCGGCTTGCCAATGCCCACGGCCGCCAGCAATGGGAATGCGACATCGACAATCGCCGCGGCTGTGACATAGGGCGTGACGGACAGCACGCGAGCAAGCATCCACACCAGCACCATCACCGCGAGCAGCACGCCTCTTGGTGTGGGCTGTCCCGTCCAGTTGCTGCCCGCCGTGAAGAGAAAGCCCACGATGATCGCGAGCACAAAGCCGAACAGCATCTCGTGCGCATGCCAGAGCGGACCGGGCAAGTACGTGATGCTGGCAATGCCCGTGAACTGCAACACCCACAACAGGATCGACACGCTGGCGAATGTTGCACCCACCAGGTAGAACGGCCGAAAGCCCAGCTGCCAGAACGCACCGCTCAACACCCGTTCGCCCTGCTGCGGCTCTTCAATGCGGTGCACGAAGCTCCTTGCTGCGCACAAAAAGCAATTGCGCAATCTGGTCGCGGTTGCTCACCACTTCTTCCAGCGTGTAGCTGTCCAGCACGAGATAGAAGGCATCCACCGCTTCTTGCAGTGCACCCGAGAGCATGCAGATCGGCGTGATGCAGCAATTGCCGCCTTCAAGCGCGAAGCACTCGGCAGGCATCGCATCGCCTTCGGTGCTGCGCACGACTTCGCCGACGACGATGGCGCTCGCGTCGCGGGCCAGGCGCATGCCGCCGCCTTTGCCGCGCGTCGTCGTGATCCAGCCCTCCTTGCCCAGGAAGTGAACGACCTTGGTCAGGTGGTTCTCCTTGATGTCGAAAGCAGTGGCAATGGCCGAGATCGTGGCCTGCTCCTGCGGACGGGTCGCGAGGTACATCAGCACACGAAGTGAGTAGTCGGTAAAGGCAGTCAGGCGCATGTCGCCATCATGCCGCAGCGAGTTTGTGCACGCCCTTGACCAGCACGGCGTCCGCACCACCGAGCTTGGCCGACTTCGCTGCCACGCGGCCATCACGATCGAGCAGTGTGACCAGCGTCGAGTGGTTGAATTCCCCGTTGGTCAGGCGCCGGTACTGGATGCCGAGCACCGCCGCCACTTTGCGGGCGGTGGCCTCGTCACAGCGTGCGAGCGTCCATTGCGAATCGCAGTTGCGCTGGTCCGCGGTTTTCTTCAGCACCGCGACCGAATCGCGCGCCGGGTCAAAGCTGACCATCAACACGCGCACCGCCTTGCGCTCTGACACAGGCACAGCAGCCAGCACCGCATGGATCGTCTCGAAGATCATCGGGCAGACCATGTCGCAGGAGGAATAGAACATGCTCACGAGCACGGGTGTGCCCCGCATGGCGTCGAGCTCCAGCGCATGGCCATCCTGGTCGACCAGCGATGCACGCATCTGGTAGACCGAGTCGCCCGGCAGTGGCGGCGCTGCTTGTGACAAGCGAGGCAGCGCAACGAGAGCGCCAGCTGCGGCAAGCGATACGAGCACATCGCGCCGGTTCAATAGTGTCTGGTTCATGGTGTTGTTCCTGCATCGCGTACACACCGGAAGCCCAAGGAGGCTGTGGTGTCCGCAGCGTTGAGCGACGACAGCAGTGCAATGCGCATGACGACTGCATAGCTGTCCTTGTCGATGATGTTGATGGCGCCTGCGCCGCAGAACTTCAGCAAGTCCGCGTCGCCCTGCGTGCGGCTGTCGCCCGCAATGAAAAGCGCGTTGAAGTCGTCGACCCATTCCCACACAAGGCCGTGCATGTCGCGCACGCCGTACACGTTGGGCTCGCCACCCACCCTGCCGGGCGTGTCGCCCGTGGGCTGCGAATACCACGAGAGGATGCGCTGGCGCCATGCCGGGTCGCGCCGCGCGTCGGTGCGCGTCGCATCGGCGGCGGCGGCGTATTCCCATTCAAGCCAGGTGGGCAGGCGCGCGCCCTCGCTCTCGCAAAAGGCGCGTGCAGCAAACCAGCTCACATCAGTCACCGGGGCGGCGGCGTCGCCCGCCGGGCCCGCCGCCGCCGTGGCGGACTTCCACGAGGCCAGGTAGCGGCGTTCGGCCAGCGTCGCGGGCACCTCGCCCTTTTGCCACTGCGGGTACGCACGGACGAAGGCTTCATACTGCGCCACCGTGACGGGCGTGGAGCGCATCGCAAAGCTGGTGATCTCCACCGGCGTTGAAACGGTTGGCGCCAGTCCCTGCGGCAGCACGCTCTCGAATGTCCCGCCCGGAACGGGCACGTATGTTGCCGCGATCGCCGGCGTTGCCAGCTGCACCGCCAGCACGGTCACGATTGTCGCAAGGGCTTTCATCACGCGCGGGCGCAATTCAATGACCGGTGGCCGATTTGGCCGGTGCGGGCGGCGTGGCGCGCACCTTGCGCACATCCTCCTTCGACACGGTGCCGCCCGGGTTGCCCCAGCTGTTCATCACGTAGGTCAGGATGTTGGCGACTTCGTCGTCATTCAACTGGTTCATCGGCGGCATCACGGAGTTGTAGGGCTGGCCGTTCACGGTGACGGCGCCGGTCAGTCCGTGCAGCACCACGCTCATGGCGCGCTTGAGATCGGCGGCCAGGTAGTCAGACTTCGCCAGCGGCGGGAACACGCCGGGCAGGCCGGCACCGTTCGCCTGGTGGCACACCGAGCACGTGCCGGCAAAAAGCGCCTGCCCTGCCTTGACCTGCTCCTCCTGCGTGAGGTTGCCGGCGACAGCCGATTGCGTTGCACGACTCACCGCCGCCATGTTGGTGCCAGCACGGTCGCCCAGGTAGACAGAGTCCAGCTCCTTGCCGGAGTAGATCGCCTTGTTCTCGGGCCCTTCGATCTTCAGGATGGCGAGCGCCCCCTTGTTGAACGCACGGAAGATCGAGTGATCAACCAGCACGTAACTGCCTGGCACCTTGGCCGTGAACGTCACCACGGCTGCGCCGCCCGCCGGGATGAGCGTGGTCTGCACGTTCTTCTGCACGTTGGTGCCGCCTTCATAGCGCACCTGGTCAAAGATCGCGCCGATCACGTGAAAGCTGGACACCAGATTCGGCCCGCCGTTGCCCACGAAGATGCGAACCTTCTCGCCGACCTTGGCCAGCATCGCCTTGTCGCCGGTGAGTGCGCCTTCGGCGCCGTTGAAGAGCACATAGGTGGGCTGCTCGGCGATGGCCTTTTCCATATCGAAGGGCTGCGTGCCCTTCTCGCGGTATTTGCCGGTGGTGTAGAAGTCGCCCTGCATCACGTAGTACTCGTGGTCGACCTTCGGCAGGCCCTGTGGCGGCTCCACCAGGATCAGGCCGTACATGCCGTTGGCAACGTGCATGCCCACGGGCGCCGTGGCGCAGTGATAGACATAGATGCCTTCGTTGAGCGCCTTGAACGTGAACTGCGACTCATGGCCTGGTGCCGTGAAGCTCGATGCAGCGCCGCCGCCCGGGCCGGTCACGCCGTGCAGGTCGATGTTGTGCGGCATCTTGCTGCCCGGATGGTTCTTCAGGTGGAACTCCACCGTGTCGCCCTGGCGCACACGAATGAAGCTGCCCGGCGTGGTGCCGCCGAACGTCCAGAACATGTACTTCACGCCCTCGGAGATCTCCATTTCCTTTTCGATCACTTCGAGCTCGACGATCACCTTGGCCGGGTAGTTGCGGCCCGTGGGTGGCGGCACCTGCGGCGGGCTCGTGAGCACGGCGCGAATGACCGGGCCGCGCGGTGGCCCGAAGTCTCCGGCGTCTTTGGGCGCTGCGCAGGCGAGCGTCGCAAAGCCGAGTCCTGCAATGAGTGCGAGTGCACGCGCAATGGTTCTGGCGGTTTTCATCGTGGGTTCCTTCATGGAATTTATTAGGTGCATTTGCCGTGCACCTTATTCCCGCCGCCGGACGCGTCGCTTGACATGGATCAACTGATCCCAAGCCGATGGCCCGGCGCCGGACGAGCGGTAATATTTGGATTCCAGCGACTCCACCAGGAACGATCCATGCCCTTCGCCGCCTTGAAAGGCACCGCCGCGTGCCTGCTTGTCGCACTGACAGGAGCAACTGCCATTGCACAGACAACACCCCCGCCCGCCTACGACCCCGCGCTAGCCGCGTCTCTCGGCGCTGACGAGCGCGGCATGCGCAGCTATGTCTTTGTGGTGCTCAAGACCGGGCCAAACAAAATGCCCGCCGGCCCCGAGCGAGACGAGATGTTCAAGGGGCACTTCGCGAACATGACGCGGCTGGCCACGCAAGGCAAGCTTGCGGCGGCCGGCCCGTTCGATGGCAAGGAAGGCTGGCGCGGCATGTTCATCTACGCCGTGAAAACCATCGAAGAAGCCAAGCAGCTCACGGCGACTGACCCCGTCATCATCAATGGCGAGATGGTCGCGGAGTATCACGCGCTGTATGCGTCAGCTGCGCTGATGCAGGTGACCGATACGCACCTGCGCATCAGCAAGCCCTGACCAGCAAGCCCTGACCGGCAGCCCCTGGCCCAGGCCGGGATTTGCAGCAGTCAGCCCAACGCTCAGGCCGGCGATCTTGCAGCCTTGGCAAGCCTGCGCAAGACGTCCTGCGTTGCGTCCCAGCCGATGCACGCATCCGTGATCGACACACCAGGGCGCAGGGCCACACCGGCTTCGAGCTTCTGGTTGCCTTCAGCCAGATGGCTCTCGATCATCAGGCCCATCACGCGGCGCTCGCCCGCCTGCATCTGCGCGGCGAGATCGTCAGCCACTTCAACCTGCTTGCGATAGTCCTTGCGCGAATTGGCGTGCGAGCAATCGACCATCACGCGTTCGGTCACACCCGCTTTGCGCAAGATCGCGCAGGCCGCGTCGATGTCCTGGGCTGAATAGTTCGGCCCGCGCGAGCCGCCGCGCAAGATCACATGGCAGTCACTGTTGCCCGATGTGTCGAAGATCGCGGCCTGCCCCATCTTCGTCATGCCCATGAACGAATGCGGCGACTGCACCGACACCAGCGCGTCCGCCGCCACCTGCACACCACCATCCGTTCCGTTCTTGAAACCGATCGGGCATGACAGGCCAGAGGCGAGTTGCCTGTGGCTCGGGCTCTCCGTGGTGCGCGCACCGATCGCGCCCCACGTCACCAGGTCGGCAATGTATTGCGGGCTGAGCAAGTCGAGGAATTCCGTCGCGGCGGGCAGGCCCATCTGCGCAATGTCGAGCAGCAGCTGGCGCGAACGGCGCAGCCCTTCATTGATGCGAAAGCTGCCATCCAGCCGCGGGTCGTTGATGAAACCCTTCCAGCCCACCGTCGTGCGGGGCTTTTCGAAATACACGCGCATCACGAGCAGCAGTTCATCCTGCACTTCAGCCGCGAATGCCTTGAGGCGACGCGCGTACTCGAGCGCTTCGTCCGAGTCGTGAATGGAGCACGGGCCCACCACCACCAGCAGGCGCGGGTCGCGGCCATGAACGATGTCCGCCGTGGCTTGCCGCCAGCGCATCACGCTGCGCTGCACTGCTTGCCCTGCCGGCATTTCATATTGGAGCAGCGCGGGCGAAATGATCGGGCGGATGTCGCGGATGCGAACGTCGTCGAGCGGCGTGGAACGGGGTGTGGTTTCGTCTTCCGGGAGTGCTGATGAAGTCATGCGCCGATTATCGCGGCGCATCAGGCACTGGCAGCGCTTGCGTCGCTGCCAGCGCGCGGGAACCAAGTGTCGTGTCGTGTTACTCAGTTCACACACCAGCCAAGGAGATGCGATGGGCAATCCGGCAGCACAGTACGACAGCCTTATCCACGGCCTCTGCCGTGCTGCGGGCATTGAGTCGTGGGGCGAGATCGCTGCCAGCCAGCATCTGCGCATGGGCGACCGGCTGGTCGGGCTGGTGCCAGACGACCAGAGCGATCCGCCCCGTCTTTCTATCTTCATCGAACTGGGCCAGACCCATCTGCCGCGCGATGCATCGCTGCATGCGCGGATGCTCGAAGCCAACCTGAACATGCCGCCAGAGACACCCGGGCACTTCGGGCTGCACCCTGAAACACAGCAGGCCGTCTATACGTTCAGCCTCGGCCTCGACGAGATGGACGGCGACGAGCTGGCCGCCTATCTCGACTCGCAAATCGACCTGTCGGCGCAAGCCCTGCAGGCCATGACTCGTGCGGACCGGTAGGTCACGCGCCCCCAAACTTTTTTGTCAGTGAACCTTCATCGCCAGGAGAAACACATGCCCAGAGTAGACAAACTTGCCACGGCCGTGGCCCGTGCCGCCTCAACCCAAGCTAACCAAGCCACCCAAGCCACACAGGGCGCAAGACGCGCGAGCCAGGTGTTCATGCATCTGCCTGCCGCCGTGCCTGCCAACGAAGGCACGCGTGGCTTTTCGAAGCCCCAGCGCGGACAGCCGGCAAGGAATTTCTCCACAGTTGCCGATGGCAACGCCAGGCCGCAGGGCGGCTCTATGGGTGGGCTTGTCACCTTTGAACACGACCTGGCCGAGTTGGCCCGCCCTTTGCGAACCCTGACCAACCAGTACCGCGACGAACACGGCCATATTGAAGCTGGCAACCCGGTGGCTGCCGCTTTGACAAAGACCGAATACATGGAGGGCCTTGAGTCTGGAAAAATTCCGTTCGGCAAGCCTCGCAAATATGGCATCGACAGCCACGGTGAAATCTACATCGCAGGCATCAACGCGAACGGCAAACAGTCAGGGCACATCGACCTGATGGCCCGCATCGATGCGAAGGCGAAGGCGCAAGACACGAGCGAGCCGCGCATGGTCATGGCGGGAATGGTCACGGCCCGCCAGCGGCCGGAAGACGGGCGCATCGTGCTCAAGGTGGGCAACCAGTCCGGCCACACGATGCCAGAAGGCGATCCGCTGCAGGACGAATTCGCACAGGCGGCATTCGCCCAGTCTTTTCCGCAGGCCGAAGTCTTCACCCAACGCTTTCACGGCCGCTCGGATCCGCAAGGCAACAGCGCCTACCGGCAAGTGCCGCGCGATGGAATGACTATCGCCGAACTCACGGCCCTGACAGAGCGCATCGCCGCAGAAAACGCCAAGGCCGCGCCGATCGTTGCAGCGCCGCCCGACAAGTCAGCCTGATAGCGCGTGCCCACGCGCATCCAGCGCAGCGTCTTCCTGCGAGTCGAGAAAGCGGAACGGTTCAGTGACGATGCGCACTGCGCTTTGCTCATCCTCGCTGACGGTGACCGCGCCCCGGGGCCGTATGCCGACCAGCCTGGCAATCGCCTCTCGTTCCATCGGATGGGTCATTCGCGCCACGTTGCGTAGCTCGACATCGAAGAAGCCGCACTTGGCCAGACTCTCGCGCGCCATCCATGATGAGAACCACGCAGGCCGCTCGGGCAGGGGCAACCAGATGGTGCGTGGCACAGCATCAGCCTGCGTGCCGCTTTCGACCCAGCTTGCCCAATCAGCAATGCAGCTGCCCAGAAGTGCCGCAAGGGCTTCGTGATACTGCGCATCGCTTGAAAATGACCTGTCGCAGGCAAAGCTCGACCGGTCAACCAATGAGTTCTGGCAGGCATGAATGACTTCATGCACGGCCACCTCGATGAGCATGGCGAAGTGGCTGTTTGCCTCAGCCGGCTGGCTGCACGCATCAGTGGCTCCTATCGGCCCGCCCAGGCTGAAGCGCGCTGTGGCCGGCCAGTCAGGCGAGTCAGCCAGCACGTCGAACCGGCCCGCAAACCGGCTCTCGCCAGTGGCCTCAACAACAAACAGTTCGCGATCATCCTCATGGATGCCCATCTCCATCTCGCAGGCTGCATCGACAAGTTTTTCAAGAAAGCGCGCGAACAGCTCAATGCGCCGCTTGGTGGGCATGGCAAAGAACGCGGCGCCACCTGAAGGCAGGCATTCAGCGGCCAGCTGCACGGCCGCGCTCGCAAAGCTGGCAATCCTGTCTTGCTGCTGTGTGCCAAGAACCAGGCCGTCCAGTGGCTGCATGTTGGCGAGCAGTGACACAAACGCTGGCGTTGCCATCTCGCCGGTGAATGCGCGAGCCGCGCGCATTGTTTGCATCACAAGCGCCAGGCTGCCTTGTTGCGACAGCTGCCTTGACTGCATCGCGCGATCGATATGGCGCACCGCTTCCTGCCAGGCCAGCGGATCGCTTTGCATGTGCCTGCCGCACAGCTGCAGATCGGCCAGCAGCTCTTGCGGCTCAGGGTGCTGGAGCAAGACACCTGCGCGCGTGGTGTCGAGATGAAAGACGACATCGGCAAATGCCTTGTCGTGCAGGCTTGGCAGACTCTGGTAGCCGCGCCGCAGAGAGGATGGGGTGCTGGTCGGGGGGCCGGTCTGTGCGCGTGGCGGCGCGAAGTGAAAGCGCCGCGCGGGCGCGCGGCGCAGGAGGGAAGGTCGAGGCATGGGGCACGAGTCTGCGCGATGCCACTCGCGCCGCCCGCCAGACCAATGGCTACCAGCGCAGGAACGCTACTGCGCCGACAGGAAAGTGAAGACTTCGCGCGCTGGCTTGGTCTCCGGAAGGATATAGACGATGCCGTAAGTGCCCTTGAACGCCGGGCTCACGACTTCGTCGTAAAAACGAACGGGCACATTGATGCAGCCAAAGCTGATGCGCCGCTGCGCCGGATCGGGCGATGCGAGCCGCTGCGCCCGCCGCTCTTTGGGTGTGCCTTGCACGACGCGATGCAGCGACAGCGCAGAGTCGTAGTCCACCCACAGTACTTCAATGCCGTGAATGTCCTTGTCGAGCGATGCCTTGAAGCGGCCTGCGGGTGTGGTGCGCTCGTCGGGCCGGATGCTCGAGAGTTTGCGCTGGCCAATGCCGGGCACCGTGTGGTCGCCAATCGCCAGGCCCAGCAGGGCCGGTGTGGCACCACGCAGCCTGCCGTCGGGGTGGAACACGAAGACACGTGCCTGCGCCTTGTCGATCACGATGAAAGGAAGCTGCTTGTTGTCAGCCGACTGCACGATGCGGTCAGCCACATCCTGCACATCCAGCGACGGCGCTTCACCGCCGGTGAACACCGCGCGAACCGGCCGCTGCGCGGACGATTCTTCCGCGGCGACAGCACCAAAGGCCAGCAGGCCCGAAAGAGCAATGACCAGGCACTTGCGCACTGATGAGCCACCCAGCATGTCGATCAACCTCATTTGAAATTCCACACGGCCGAGTCTACGTGTGGATCAATTTGTAAGGGTGTGCTTTACGCACGCCACAAAGCACAACGGCGGCGAAAAAGGCTCGCCGCCGTTGCGTGAACGGACGCGAAGTCCGTTCGATAGCTCATGAGCTACTTAGTTGCGGCCTTGCTTGGGCGGCAGCGGTGCCGGCTCCGGCGGGGGCGGGGGCGGCGGCACGTAGACCGGCGGCGGGGGCGGCGGCGGCAGCGGACGCATCGGCGGCGGGGGCGGCGGCGGGGGAGCCACGTACACAGGTGCCGGTGCCATCACGACAGGGCGTGCAATGTCGCCGAAGTAATAGACCAGGCCCAGCGAGGCCATGTCGATGTGCGAGCTGCGACGCACCGGATCGCTCACGCGATAGCGCTCGATCTCTGCGCGCATCGACAGGCGGTCGGTGAACGCATATTGCGCGCCGATGCCGAACTTGGCGCGAACGTGCTTGTCGCCGTCAGCACCCGTGATCGGGGGCACAGCGCCCGAGCGGCTATAGCTCGTCTTCGCGTCCATGTACGCAGCGCCAACGCGGCCAAACACCGAAAAGCGCTCGCCCATCGGAATGATGCCGACGAGGTCCAGGTTCAGGCCACGCGGGCGAAGCTCACCACTGAACGTGCCGGCAGGCACGGTGTTGTAGGTGTAGTTGAAATTGCCCAGATCGAAGTAGCCGCCTTCAATGGCGAAGTTGCGGTTGAGGCGATAGCCACCGTAGAGCTTCCAGCCCATGTCGCTATCGTCGGACGTTGCGCCCGAGATACCGAAGCCGGGGCCGATGAAGGGCGTGAGCGTGGTGGCGTTGTCGAAGTGGCCGCGCGTCTTGCCGTAGTTGCCGCCGGCATACCAGCCGTCAGGTTCGGCAGCAAACGCCGGGGCACATGCCAGCATGGCAAGCGTCACAAGCGAGAGCTTGAGACGAGCCGGCAACTGGTGAGGTTGGGTCATGGAGAAGTCCTTTGGAGATAAATGAAGTCCACCTTCTGTGTCGGTGGAACGAGCGCAAGCATCACGCGTTAAACCGTCGCGCTTTGTAGGACTTCAACGCATGTAGCCCGTGTGTGGCGCAATGCAGACTCGACAGCAGCGCCGATGAAGCTCAGCCTTTGCCCGGCGGTGCCCATCCGCTGGCCAGCAGCTCTTCGAACATCACACCTGCAATCCACTGCCTGCGGTCTTCAGGCATGCGGGCGCGTATGGCACCCACGCTGATTGCGGCATAGGTGCCAGGCGTCACTTCGAAATTCACGCCGACACCGCTCACACCATCGGCCACGAGGTTGTCGGTGCACGCGTAGCCGCGCCTGCGCGCCTGCGCCACTTGCTTGCGGATTTGCGCAAGCGTGCGATCAGCCGGCAAGTCATCGCGATTGCGCGTGTAGAAGCTCTCGATCTCTTCATCGCTCAACGTCGCCATCAAGGCAGTGCCCGCAGAGCCGATGCCAAGCAGCCGCAGCCCGCCGACTTGCAGCACCAGTGCCTTGATCGGGAACACGCCTTCCTCGTAGTGAATGCAGTGCGCGAAATCGCCGTTTCGCACGACGAGATACACGGTGTCTTCGGTACGGCGCGCAAGGCGGATCATCATCGGCCTGCAACGCTCGAGGATGGGAACGCGGCTCATGGTGGCCAGGCCCAGCTGCATGGCCTCCAGCCCCAGCCGGTACAGCTTGCGGTCGTTGCGCGCCACCAGGCCCGTCTGCACGAGTGACGTCAGCAGCCGGTAGGCCGTCGTGCGGTCGATGCCGGTGCTCGCGACGATCGATGCCAGCGTCATGCCGCGCTCATGGTTCAGGCCCACGAGCTTGAGCAGTTCGATCGCGCGAAAAACCGCTTGCGCACCTTGCACACGGTCTGTGGATGAAGCCGCCTTGCGCCGGGTCGAGATGTTCACCATATGCACATATTACCCATGATTCACTCCGGGAATTGATGAAGACCCTACGTGCACATTGTGCGCAATTGAGCAACTTCGAATAGGGCTGCGACGGCATGCACGCCGATACTGGGCAAGACCTGAAAAGAACCCGGAGACAACTGATGAAACGTTCTGCCTTCCTCGCCCTTACCTGCATCGCCGCATTCGCAACGCCGCTGGCCACACCCCTGGCCATGGCACAGGCGCCCTACCCCACCAAATCGGTCCGTGTGCTCGTGGGCTACCCGCCTGGAGGCGCGAGCGACATCGTGGCTCGCCTGCTCTCGCAGGAGCTGTCGAAGTTGAACGGCCAGGCCTTCGTCGTCGAGAACAAGCCCGGTGTGGGCGGCATGCTCAGCATGAGCCTGCTCGCGAAGGCGCCGCCTGATGGCTACACCCTTGGCCTGGGTGTGAGCGGCACGCTCACCACCGGCCCGCATCTGCAAAAGGCAAAGATGTATGACCCGCTGACCGAGTTCCAGCCGATCTCGATGGTGGCAAAGGCACCGATGGTGCTGCTGGCTGGCCCCGCCATGAAGTACGACAGCGTCAATGCGCTCGTGCGTGAAGCCAAGGCCAAGCCCGGTGAGATCATGCTGGCATCGGGCGCGCAGGCCTTCGAGCTCGCAGCGCAACTCTTCAAGTCCAAGGCGGGCGTCAACATCGGCACGGTGCAGTATCCCGGTGGCGCACAGGCATCCATCGACGTGATGGCAGGCCGCGTGCCGCTGATGATCGACACCATTGGCGCGCAGCAGGAGAACATCAAGGCCGGCAAGCTGCGTGCACTGGCCGTGCTCGACAGCAAGCGCTCCGCCGTGCTGCCCGATGTGCCGACCATGGCCGAGTCCGGCGTGATCGGCTACGAAGCACTGGGCTGGACCAGCCTCGTCGCGCCCAAGGGCACACCCGACGCCATCGTCAACAAGCTGAACGCGCAAGTGCGCGAGATCCTGGCCCAGCCGGAAATCCGCGCAAAGCTGATGTCGATTGCCTTTGAGCCGTGGCCCGGCTCACCCGCCGAATTGCAACGCACCGTCGCCAGCGAATACGCCCGCTGGGGCGATGTGGTGAAAGCCTCCGGCATGGCCGCGCAATAAACCGCCTTCAGGACTCAAGATGACCACCACTTCACCCGTCGCCGTCAGCCCTGAATGGGCCGCAGAACTCGAACAAGCCCTGCAATCGGCCAACGTTCCCACGCTGTTGATGGTGCTGCTGCACCTGACTGGCGACAAGCGCTGGCTGGCCGAGCGCTTTCAATGCACGCGCATCAAGGGCTTGGAAGACAACGATTCGGGCGGCTTGCCCGACGAGGTGCAGGCCGAAGTGCGCAGCCATGCGCTCGAAGCGATCCTCGCGTGGAAGGCCGGCAAGCCCGCTGCGATGCAGGCGCCTGACACGGCGCTGCTGGTCGACATGCTCACGCGCAGCATTGGCGAGCCAGTGCCTGCGTCTTACGGCCCCATGGTCGCCTCATGGCTGGGCCTGGACGCTGAATTTGCGCTGGACCAGAAGGGCAAGTTCAACGTGCCCAAGGATTTTCATGTCGTCGTGATCGGCGCGGGCGTTGCGGGCATCTGTGCAGCCATCCGTCTGCAAGGCGCGGGCATTCCGTACACGGTGATCGAGAAGAACGCGGAAGTCGGCGGCACCTGGTATGAAAACCACTACCCGGGCGCAGGCGTCGATACGCCCAACCACATCTACTCGTACTCCTTCGCCAAGGCTGACTGGACGCGCTACTTCGCACTGCGCGGCGAAATCCAGGACTACTTCGTGGGCGTGTCGCACAAGTTCGGCATCCGCAAGAACATCCGCTTCGAGACACGTGTGGAATCGGCCTCGTACAACGAGCCGGGCATGGACTGGACGGTGCGCCTGCAAGACGCATCAGGCCGCGCCGATGTGCTGCGGGCCAACATCGTGATCAGCGCCGTAGGCCTGCTGAACGTGCCCAAGATGCCCGCGATCAAAGGGCTCGACACCTTCAAGGGCCCGTGCTTTCACAGCGCACGCTGGCCCGAGGGCCTTGCATACCAGGGCAAGCGCATAGCAGTGATCGGCAATGGCGCAAGCGCGATGCAGATCGTGCCTGCGATTGCGCCAGATGTGGCGCACCTCACCGTGTTCCAGCGCTCCAAGCATTGGGCCGCGCCGTTCGAGCGATTCCAGAAGGAAGTGCCGGCCCTGCAGCGCTTCATGCTGCGCGAAGTGCCGTATTACCAGGAGTGGTATCGCCAGCGGCTTGCGTGGGTCTTCAATGACCGCATTCACGGTTCACTGCAGATCGACCCAGCATGGCCGCATCCCGAGCGCGCGATCAACAAGCACAACGACAAGCACCGCAACTACTTCGAAAGCTATATCAAGAAGGAGCTCGGCGAGCGGCAAGACCTGCTGCCGCACGTGCAGCCCGACTACCCCGCCTTCGGCAAGCGCATGCTGATGGACAACGGCTGGTACCGCACGATGACGCGCGAGAACGTCACGCTCGTCAACGACGCGATCACTGAAGTGGACGGCAACGCTGTGATCACGGCCGACGGTCGCCGCCATGAAGTGGACATCCTCGTGGTGTGCACCGGCTTCGATGCGATCAACCTGCTGTCGTCGTTCAACCTCGTGGGCCGCGGCGGCAAGACCGTGCGCGAGGCCTGGGACGCCAAGGGCGCAGAAGCCTTCATGGGCGTCGCGACGCCGGGCTTTCCGAACTTCTTCATGCTGGCGGGCCCGAACACGGCGTTGGGCCACGGCGGCAGCGTGGTCGCCATGCTCGAAACGCAGGTGCGCTATGTGATGGGCATCCTCAAGCAGGTGATGAACGCCAACCCAGGACCCTTCGAGATCGAAGTGCGCAAGGACGTGCACGACGCCTACAACGTGCGCGTGCAGAAGGCGCACGACAACATGATCTGGACGCACAAGGGCATGTCGAACTGGTATCGCAATGCGGCGGGCCGCGTGGTGGCACCCACGCCGTTTCGCAATGACGACTACTGGCACATGATGCGCGCCACCAACCTGGGCGACTACGTGGTTCGCACGGGCGCTGCAGCTCGCGAAGCCAAGGGCCTCGTTGGGGAAACGACATGACGCTCGGGCATGGCGCGGCTGGCCCGCACCTGCTCAGCGGCCTGCGCATCCTGGACCTGGGCACGATGGTGGCAGGGCCAGTGGCCTGCACGCTCTTTGCTGATTTCGGCGCGGAGGTGATCAAGGTCGAGGTGCCCAAGCGCGGCGACACCGTGCGCGACATCGGCCCCTTTGTCGATGGCAAGTGCCTCTACTGGAGCGTGGAGGCGCGCAACAAGAAGTCGATCACGCTCGACCTGCGCCAGCCAGAAGGCCGCGACTTGCTGCTGCAACTGATCGAGCAGGCCGACGCCGTGGTGGAGAACTTCAGGCCCGGCACGCTGGAGAAATGGGGCCTGGGCTTTGACGTGATGAAGGCGCGCAACCCCAAGCTCATCATGCTGCGCATCTCGGGCTTCGGGCAGACGGGGCCGTATCGCGAACGCGCGGGCTATGACCGCATCGCGCTCGCCTTCGGCGGGCTCATGGGCATCACCGGCTACGCCGACAGGCCGCCCGTGCGCATCGGCACATCGATTGCGGACTACCAGTCTGCGATCCTGGGTGCCTTCTCGCTCATGATGGCGATCTATCACCGCGACATGCACGGCGGCGAGGGCCAGGAGATCGACCTGGCCATGTACGAGTCGATCATCCGCTTCACCGAAGTGCTGGTGCCCGCGTACGACAGGCTGGGCACCGTGCGCGAGCGTCGCGGCAACAAGCACTTTGCCGCTGCACCGGGCGAGCACTTCCGCACGGCTGACGGGCGCTATCTGATTCTCACGGTATCCGCAGATGCTGGCTTCCAGCGGCTGGCCACAGTGATGGGCCGCGACGACTGGCTGGCCGACCCGCGCCTGGCCACACACGCGAGCCGCTGGGAACACGTCGATGAGCTCAACGCCGCGCTGGCAGAGTGGATCGAGAACCAGCCGGTCGAAGAGATGTGCCGCAAGCTCGACGACGCCAAGCTCGCGTACTCGTTCATCTTCAGCATCGACGACATCATGAAAGACCCGCACTACGCAGCGCGCGGCACGATCGCGTCGGTGCCCGACAAGGACATCGGCCCGGTGCGCATGACAGGCGTGATCCCGAAGTTCTCCGGCACGCCTGAAAAGCCCATCGAATGCGCGCCTGACCTGGGGCAACACAACCAGGAAATCTATGGCGGCCTGCTGGGCATGAGCGAAGCACGCGTGGCCGAGCTGACCGCGGCAGGCATCCTGTGAAGCGCATGGTGGTGCTTGGCGGTGGCGGCGTGGCCGGCATCGCCTGGGCGACTGGCGTGCTCGCAGGGCTGGCGCGCGGTGGCGCCGATCTGTCGCAGGCGGATGGCTTCATTGGCACATCGGCAGGCTCGGTGTGCGGCGCGCAGATCGCATGCGGCGCGAGTGTTGAAGATTTGCTGGCCGCACAGCTTGAGCCGCCGGCAGATTCGAAGGAGCAGCCTCGCGCTTATTCGCAAGCGGAAGCCGACGCACAGAACCGCAAGCTGTTCGACAAAGTCGGCGGCGACTTGAAGGCCGCACGTCAACGCATTGGCGCCTTCGCCTTGCGAAGCGAGACGACAGCGCCCGAGGCACGCCGCGACATCATCGCGTCGCGCCTGGCGCAAACGCAGTGGCCTGAACGCTGGCTGGGCATCGTCGCTGTCGATGTCGATTCAGGCGAGCACCGCATGTTCGATCGCACGAGCGGCGTGGACTTGATCGATGCCGTCACCGCCAGTTGCGCCGTGCCGGGCACATGGCCGGTCGTGGCCATTGGCGCGCATCGCTACATGGACGGCGGCATCCGCTCGATGACCAACGCCGATCTTGCTGCGGGCGCGCAGCACGTGGTGATCCTCGCGCCGCTGGGTTACAGCAAAGACAACCCGGTGAGCGGCCACCTGCTCGCAGAAATCGCCCTCCTCGAAAGAACAGGCGCGCTTGTGGACGTCATCGTGCCCGACGCGCCCTCTATCGAAGCGATGGGCGACAACGTCCTCGACCCCGCCCGCCGTGTGCCGAGTGCACGTGCCGGGCTCGAACAAGGGCTGGCGTGCGCGCCCGCCCTTGCCGCCGCATGGAACGCGGCACCCTAGCTTGAGACCCCAGGAGACAACAATGACTATCACCCGCCGCACCCTCCTCACCGCAGGCGCCGCCCTGCCCTTCGCCAGTGCGCTCCACGCGCAAACCTGGCCGGGCGACCAGACCATCAAGGTCATGGTGCCGTTCCCGCCGGGCGGCTCCACCGACATCATCGGCCGCATGGTGGCCGAGCACCTGCAAAAGCAGCTCAGTGCCACGGTCATCGTCGAGAACCTACCGGGCGCCACGGGCACCATCGGCGTTGCAGCCGTGGCACGCGCCAAACCCGATGGCTACACACTGCTCATGGGCTCGGTCGGCACGATGGTGACAAACCACTTCGCCTACGAAAAACTGCCCTTCACCATCGACTCGATTGCGCCGGTGATCAACCTCGCCGAAACGCCCAACGTGCTGATGGTGCGGCCCGACCTGCCGGTGAAGACGCCCGGCGAATTGATCGCCTACATGAAGGCCAACCCGGGCAAGCTGCAATACGGCAGCTCGGGCATTGCATCGAGCGCGCACGTGGCCTGCGAGTTGCTGAAGCTGCGCGCCGGCGTCGATGCCGTGCACGTGCCCTACAAGGGCGGCACGCCCATGCTCAACGACCTGATGGCCGGCACGATCGACTTCAGCATCGACCAGATTTCATCCGCGCTCAAGCTGATGCAGGCCGGGCGCATCCGTGCGCTTGCTGTTGCATCACGCACTCGCTCGACGCAGTTGCCCGGCGTGCCGACGCTGGCAGAGACCATTCCGGATTTCGTGAGCTCGCCATGGTTCTGCGTGGGAGCACCTGCCGGTACACCGCGCCCCGTGATCATGCGGGTGAACACGGCGCTCAACAGCATGCTCGCCGACAAGGCCGTGCTGGCCAAGCTCGAAGGCTTTGGCATCCTGCCCGTGGGCGGCACGCCGGAAGACCTTGCGGCCCTGATGAAGCGCGAAGCCGCGCAGATGCGCGAGCTCTCCACGCGTGTGAACCTGCGCAACAGCTGAACGCCATGGCCGCCACGCCCGCCCCCCAATCACTCGATGCGTACTCGCCCGAACGCATCGCCGACCGCCTTCGCATCCAGGACCTGGTCTATCGGTGGTGCCGCGCCGTGGACAGGCTCGACAAGCAAGGCATGCTTGACATCTTCTGGCCCGGTGCCATCGACAGCCATGGGCCCTACATCGGGCCCGCTGAAGGGCTGGTGGACTGGATTCTTGTGCGCCACCAACCCATTGCCACATCGAGCCACTTCGTCGGCAACCTGCTAATTGAATTCGCGAGCGAAGACGTGGCGTTGGTGGAAACCTATGTGCGCACCATCCAGCAGTACCCGCCGGAAGCGAAACAGCAGCTCGCGCAGTTGACGGGCGGGTCGGCTGGCGACGAAGGCACGGCGATGGACATGTTCACCTCGTCGCGCTATCTCGACCGCGTCGAGCGCCGAAATGGCGAGTGGCGCGTGGCCCGCCGCGATCTCGTGCAGGACTGGAAGCAGATCCAGGACGTGAAGTACAAGGCGCTGCAGCCGCGCGAAGGTTGGATCATCGGCAAGCGTGACGGCAGCGACCAGACGCAGATGGCGCGCCGCGAACTGGGGCTGGAGGCTACGAAATGATGAACCGCCGTCAACTCCTCGCTGTCGGTGCCGCCAGTGCCGCCGGTTTCACCGCACTCGCTGCCATGCCCGCGCGGGCGCAAGGCCGCACGCTTCGCATCGTTGTCGGCTATCCAGCGGGCGGGCCAACGGATGCGCTCGCGCGCATCGTCGCGCGCATCCTCGGCGATTCACTTGGCGTTGCGGCCATCGTCGAGAACCAGCCGGGCGGCCTCGCCTCCATCGCTGCAAAGACTGTGATGCGCGCCGAACCCGACGGCATGACGCTCATGCTCTGCACGAGCCAGTCGCAGGCGACAAATGCCGTGCTGTTCAAAGGCGTCGGCTACGACCCGCTCAAAGACTTCACCATGGTCTCGGGCCTGGCCGACGTACAGCAGACGCTAGTGGTGCGCAAAGACCTGCCCGTGAAGAACGTGCAGGAATTGATTGCGTATGCCAAGGCCAACCCGGGCAAACTGAACTACGCATCAACAGGTAGTGGCGCTGGCGCACACCTCGCGATGGAACTGCTCAAGCTCAAGGCGGGCATCGACCTGGTGCACATCCCGTTCAAGGGCGGCGCACAGATGACGCAGGAGATCGTCGCGGGGCGCATTGACGCGACCTTTGCGACGGTGCCCAGCGTGCTGGGCCAGATCAAGGCCGGCACCATGAACGCGCTGGCCATTGCGAGCGACAAGCCTTCGCCGCAGCTGCCCGCCGTGCCGCTGCTCAAGACGCAGGGCGTAGCGGGCTGTGAAGCCGACTCGTGGCTCGGGCTGGTCGGCCCTGCAAACATGCCGCGCGCCACCGTGGCGCAGTACGAAAAGATCATCGATCAAGCCTTCGCCAAACCCGACGTACGCGAAGCGGTGCTAAGCGCAGGCATGGTGATCAACCTGCGCGACTCGGCCGCGTTTCGCTCCTACATCGCCTCTGAAATCGCAAAGTGGGGCGAAGTCACCCGCGCCGCCAACATCAAACTGGACACGTGATGACCAACACTCCTGCTTTCGGCTTCGAGGCTGCTGCGCTGCGCACGATGATGGCGTCGGGCCGCACCGTGTGGATGGCGGGCGCTTATGACGGCCTGTCGGCGCGGCTCATTTCGCAAGCGGGCTTCAAGGCGGTGTGCACCACGGGCTACGGCATTTCCGGCTCGCATCTGGGCAAGCCCGATGTCGAGATCTACACCATGTCCGAGAACCTGGCCGTCGTCGCAGCGATGGTTGAGGCGATACGCGGCGTGCCGCTCGTGACCGATTGCGACACGGGGTATGGCGGCATCGTCAACATCCACCGCACGATGCGCCAGTTCGAGCGGGCCGGTGTGGCCGGCATGATCTTCGAAGACCAGCGCAGCCCCAAGCATTGCCCTTGCCTGCCCGGCCCCATCGACCTGGTGTCGCTGGAAGAAGGCCAGGCCAAGATTCGCGCAGCAGTTGAGGCGCGCTTGAACCCGGACACCGTGATCGTCGCGCGCAGTGATGCAACCACGATGGAGGAATGCATCGCGCGCCTCAAAGCGTATGCAGAGGCCGGCGCCGATGTGGTGCAACCGATCTCGGGTTGCATCAAGTCGCTGGCGGACATTCGCGCGCTGAAAGAAGCGGTGGGCAAACTCGTGTCGCTGCAATTGCTGAACTGGCTGGAGACGGACCTCACGCCGGCCGACATCGAATCAGTCGCAACCTTCGCAACGTACCCGCTCGTGGCGCTCATGACGGTCACCAAGGCATTGCAGGACAACCTGGCGGTGCTCGCGCAAACCCATTCGTCCAAGGCGCTGCCGCACGAGCGCGTGAGCATGGACGACTTCAAGGGCCTGATCGGCTACGAGGACGTGGTGGCGTTACAGGGCCAGTGCATCTAGCACGGGAAAAACCCCACTGCGCGAGGCAGGCGGCGATGCGACCATTTGTTCATGACGCATCCCAACGCCGACTCCAGCCACGCACCGCTTTGCACGCCAGCCGATATCGCGCACTTTGAGGCAGCACTGCCACTGCAGGCACGCCTACCCGGCCGCAGCATCTACAACGTGTTTGAGGCGGCCGCACGCCAATGGCCCGATGCAACGGCGTTGACCATGCTGATGACCGGCGCGCCCGATGAGCAGCCGCGCCGCGTGAACTACGCCGATTTGCTGCAGCTGATCGGGCGCACCGCCAACCTGTTCCATTCGATTGCGGGCCCGCGTGCTGGCGTCGCGTACATGCTGCCAAGCCTGGTCGAGACGCATGCCACGCTGTGGGGCGCAGAAACGGCGGGCTATGCCGTGCCAATCAATTTCCTGCTGCAGCCCGCAGCGATTGCGGAACTGCTCAAGGCGTCGGGCGTGAAGATTCTGGTGGCGCTGGGGCCGCATCCGGTGCTCGATATCTGGCAGAAGGCGCTGGCGCTGCGCGATGAAGTGCCGGGGCTCACGCTGGTGCGCATTGCCGCGCCCGGCGTTGCGCTGGAGCCGGGCGTCGTCGATTTTCATTCAGGCATTGCGCTGCAGCCACACGACCACCTCGTCTTCGGCAAGCCCTGCGAAGGCGACGACGTGTGCGCCTATTTCCACACCGGTGGCACTACAGGCGCGCCCAAACTCGTCGCTCACACGCACACGGGCCAGCTGAGCGCTGCGCTGGGCGGTGCGTCGCTGGCAGACATGCGTGCGGGCGACGTGCTCACGGCATCGCTGCCGCTCTTCCACGTTGGCGGCACGATCTTCTGCGGGCTCTCGGCCTTTATGGCGGGCGTGCAGTTGCTGGTGATGTCGCCCGGCGGTATGCGCAACCCCGCCATGGTCAGCCAGTTCTGGCGCCTGGTCGACAAATACAAAGTGACGCTGGCGGGCGCAGTGCCCACTTCCGTCGGCGCCGTGCTCGACGTGCCTGTGGGCGATGCCGACATCAGCTCCATTCGTGCGGGGTTCTGCGGCGCTGCCTCGCTGCCGCTGGCGGTGGGAGAGCGGTTCAGGAAAGTGACGGGATGCAATCTGTACGAGGTGTACGGCATGACCGAAGCTTCGGGCCTGATCTGCATCGACCCCGTGCAAGGCCCGGGCGGTGTGGGCTCGGTGGGATTCCCGCTGCCGTACACAAAGGTGCGCACACGCCGGCTCGACGCCCATGGCAAGCCCGGAGCCGACTGCGCACCGGGGGAAGTAGGCGTGGTGACGATTGCCGGCCCACACGTATCGCCCGGCTATCGCAGCGCCGACCACAACAACGGCGTGTTCATCGACGGCGGCGAGTTGAACTCGGGCGACCTGGGCTACTTCGACGACACGGGCCGGCTGCACATCGCTGGCCGTGCGAAAGACCTGATCATTCGCAGCGGGCACAACATCGACCCGCTCATGATCGAAAACGCCATGCAGCAGCACCCGAGCGTGGCCGTGGCGGCCGCCGTTGGCATCCCCGACGCCTATGCGGGCGAGCTGCCCGCCTGCTACGTGCAATTGCGCCCGGGCATGACCGCCACCGAAGACGAATTGCGCGAGCACGCCGAAGCCACGATCAGCGAGCGGCCCGCATGGCCACGCAGCATCTTCATCGTGGACGTCGTGCCGCTTACCACCGTGGGCAAGATCTACAAACCCAGCCTGCGCTGCGACGCAGCGGCGCGGCTGGTGACGCAATGGGTGAAGCAGCTGGGCGTGAGCGACGCTGTGATTGATGTGCGCGAGGGCGGGCGCCGCGGCATGACTGTCACAGTTGAACTGCCCGAGTCTGCGCGGGCGCTTTTGCCCGCCGTGCAGGATGCGCTGAAGCCCTACCTCTTTGAGTCCAGCGTCGTCATGCGCTGAATTCCCGCAGGTGGACAATGGGCGCGATGAACCACGCCCTCGCCGCCTCACCCGCCACCACCCACTGGGGCTGGTTCGACGCCAGCATCCCGCACGCGCTCACCATCGACAGCGGCGACCGCATCACCATCGGCACGATTTCCGGCGGGCCTGCCAACTTGCCCGGCGAAGGCTTTCACGTTCCGCCGGAACTGCTGGAAGTGCATGAGCAATCCCCGCGCCGCCTGCCCGGCCACATCCTCACTGGCCCGGTGCACGTCAACGGCGCGCAGCCGGGCGACGTGCTCGAAGTGCGCATCATCGACGTGCAGCTGCGACAGGACTGGGGCTACACCTTCGTGCGCCCGCTCGCAGGCGCGCTGCCCCACGACATCGAAGCGTTCGAGCAAATCCACACGCGGCTCGACCGCGAGAAGAACGCGGCCTTGCTGCCGTGGGGCCTCACGATCCCACTGCGGCCGTTCTTCGGTGTGATGGGCGTGGCGCCGCCCAAAACATGGGGCTCGATCTCGTCGATCCAGCCGCGCGCGCATGGAGGCAACCTCGACAACAAGGAGCTGATTCCGGGCACCACGCTCTACCTGCCCGTGTTCAATGAAGGCGCAGGTTTTTCATGCGGCGATGGTCATGCCGTGCAAGGCGATGGCGAGGTGTGCACGACAGCGATCGAAACCGCACTCACAGGCACGTTCGAGCTGCATGTTCGCAAAGACCTGCAGCTCGACTACCCCGCAGCAGAAACACCCACACACCTGATCACGATGGGCATGGACCCTGATCTCGACACGGCTGCGCGCGACGCATTGCGCCGCATGGTCGATCGCGTGGTGGCGCAGGCCGGTCTTTCACGCAACCACGCCTTGATGCTCATGAGCCTGGTGGCTGATGTGCGCGTGTCGCAGCTTGTGAACGAGCACAAGGGCATCCATGTGATGTTCCCGAAATCGGCGCTGGGCACCGGCGGCTGATCAGCGCGAACCGGCCCGCCATGCCCGCAGGAACCGGCGCGTCTCTTCATCGGGGCGGCGCGGCTCTTTCCAGTAGCGGCTGCAGTCACACTCGCGGCCCAGCAGCTTCATGTTGACCAGTTCGCGCCGCAGCGTCGCGGGGTCACCAAACTTGTGGTGCAGGTTGAGGATCGCGTTGACCTCTTTCTCGGTGTAGTCGCGGTTGGCCGCGAATTGCGTCCATAGCGCCCAGCACGCCATCTGCTGCACAGACAACTTGTTCGGCAGGCGAACCAGCCGGCCCTGGGCATCGAACTGCATGAGCGTCTTGCGTGCCGTCGCACTGAGTTCGCGCGCGTCGACCTGCTCGGGCGCCACGCGGCTGCGCCGTGCGGCACGCACATCCGTGGTTGTTGGAGCGGCGTGAGCAACTGGCGCAGCGGCCTTGAGCGCCTGGTAGTTGCGGTGGCCGGCGGCGCGCGCCAGCAAGTTCAGCAGTTCCACGTGCGAAGGCAAAGCCTTGCCGGCGTTGTGGCGTTCGTCGAGATAGCCCTTGAGGGATTTGGCCAGCGACGAAAGATCGGGCGTGGCAAAGGGCACAAGCAGTTTGGGCATGTCAATTTTCCTTGAGTGCCTTGAGCTCAGGATGAGTGCTGGGGTTGCCGCTTGCAGCGAAGGCACGGGAACATTGCGTCCGGGTGCTTGGTGCTTTGGTGGTGCAGGTTTAGCGTGAGCATGTGGCTCCGGCAACGCCTGGGTGAACTGACGACCCGCCGCAATTCTATCGGCCATCGCTGAGCTTGGCCCGGATGAATGTGTCAGTGATGTGACATTTCGATGACACTGCAAAGATACCCCGGGCACACGGCGGCGCGATAGACAGCAGGCTCATACTCGTGTGACAGTCGCGTCTTCACCCCCGAAATCTGCAGATGAGCACAATCAAGTCGGCACGTCGTTTGATCGAGACGAGTCCTGATCTCCCCGACGCCAGGATCCTTGCGCAACTGGTCCTCTCGCTCGAGAGCGAAGGCACCTTCAACCTCGGCCTTCTCTATACCCTCAGCCCCGACAACTTCGAGCTCGCGCTCGATGTGCTGCGCGACTGGCGGCTCGACCGGTATTACATGGGCAAGGCGCGCTTGTTCGATGTGTCGTGGCAGCTGCGCGAAATGGCGCAGCCTGACGCCACCTGAGCGCGGGACGTCGCGTTGCGCTACGGGGCTAAGATGCCACAGGGCATCCCGCCCGTACTGGACAGCACATGACACTCGACGAATACAACACAGCCGTGCAAAAGCTGATGGCCGACCAGCAAGCCCTGGCGCAGACCACGGCGAAGCTCGCCATGTCAGGCCAGGCCAACCCGGGCAGCCCGGAGTTCTCCGGCATCCTCACCAAGCAGTGGGCGCTGATTCAGGCAATGGCCAAGCTCAACACCGAGCTCATGATGGGTGTCATGAGCCCGAAGAAGTAACGTTCAGACAAGCGGCGAGTTAGTTCGCCGCGAAGCAGTACATCAGGCCGGCGCTGCCGGTCGCCTTCAGCGCATCCATGTCGCAGCCGCGTGACGGATGCGATGAATTCCACGAGACGTTGGCAACCGGGTTGGGGTTGATGCCGTCACGGTCGTGGTGGCCCAGGATGGCGGAGCCGGCCTTGCTGCTCGTCCAGTTGCCGCACGTCATGTCGTTGCCTGCGGCGGGTGCGCGGCCATCGGGCGTGGAGCCCGTGAGGATGTCGTGCATGTTCGGCGTGTCGCCACGGCCGTTGACCACGCCGCCCTTTTCGGTGAGCGATGTCTGCTTGCCGAGCTTGTTGTTGGCGCTGTGCAGGTCGTCAACGCTGGTGGCAACCACCACACCCTTCACGTTCATCCACGGGCCTTTGCCAATGCGGTCACGCGCGTTGACTGCGGGCTGGCTGCCGGTGGCTTGCGTGCTGAGGTAAGCGCGCCATGTCTTGTTGCCGGCGCCTACGCTCGCTGCGAGCTGCCGGCAGTACTTGTCTGCGCCATCAAGGCCGCCCAGATCGCCGCCCTTGCCAGGATTCGCGCTGGTGATGAAAAAGCTCATGGGGCTGCCGCCGCCGCCAGTGGCGCATGCAGCAACTAGAGCAGTGCCTGCAACAACCAGCACGAGGGGCAAAAGGCGTTTTTTCGACATGAAGCGGTCTCCTGTTTATGGGAGGCAAAGCCTAGCATTTCCCCAAAGCCAAAGCGATCCGTGCACCTACTGAGGCGTTGTGCTTCACCAGCGCAATGTTCGTGGCCAGGCTGCGCCCGCCCGTCAGCGCCTTGATGCGCGCCAGCAGGAAGGGCGTCACCGCCTTGCCGGTGATGCCCTGCTGCGTCGCCTCGGCCAATGCCTGCTGCGTGATGGCATCAATCTCATCGCGCGGCATCGCATCTTGCTGGGGAACAGGCGTGCTCACCACGACGCCACCCGCCAGCCCCAGCTGCCACTTGGTGCGGATGAAGCGGGCCAGCGCGGCGGGGTCGTCGATCCGATAGTCCGCCTTGAAGCCGCTGTCGCGCGTGTAGAACGCGGCGAAGCTGTCTTGCTCGCAACTGATCACGGGCACGCCATGCGTTTCGAGATATTCGAGGGTTAACCCGATGTCAAGGATTGACTTCGCGCCTGCGCACACCACGGCCACGGAAGTTTTCGCGAGCTCCTGCAAGTCGGCAGAAATATCGAACGAGGTTTCCGCGCCGCGATGCACGCCGCCGATGCCGCCTGTGACGAACACCTCGATGCCCGCGAGCTCTGCGCAGATCATCGTGCCCGCCACCGTCGTTGCGCCGAGGCCGCCGCTGGCCAGCACCGCCGGCAAGTCGCGGCGGCTGACCTTGGTGGCCTCGCCTGAGCGGCCCAGCAATTCCAGCTCTGCGTCTGACAAGCCGATGCGGATGCGCCCGCCGATCACTGCGATCGTCGCAGGCTCTGCACCCAGCTCGCGAATCAAGGCCTCTACCTCGCGCGCTGTCTCCACGTTCTGCGGGTACGGCATGCCGTGGGCAATGATGGTGGACTCCAGCGCCACGATGGGCCGGCCTGCTTCACGCGCGGCGGCGACCTGCGGGCTGAACGCGAGGAAGTGCGCTGTCATGGCGAGCGATGCAGCCGCGGTGCAGACAAGGCCTGCAGGCTTTCAGCGATGGCGATGTCAACGTCTTTCCAGCGGCCCGTGAGTTGGGCGGCGGCCAACGCCTTTTCAAGCGCGCGCAAATCACGCACGGTAGGTGCCACCTTGATCTGTGCAATGGCTGCGGCGGAGTTGCCCGACTTCAGGATCGCCATCACCTTGCCCGGCCACGGAGAGGGAGTTGCCACGGTGTCTTTCTGTTCGCAAGCGGATGCCGAATTGTCCGGCAGTTGGCGCAGTTGTAGGACAAAACGATGCCGAACACGTCGCCGTGTCCCACGCCGTGTGATGCCGTTTGGCGCACACGAGGCTCGACCGTGGGGGAGTACCTTTCTCATCAGTGGCGAGGACTTGCCACCTCAACAACTTCCAGGAGCTACCCCATGAACATCAAACTGACACTGACCACCCTCGCTGCTGCCGCCACCATGGCTGTTGGCGGCCTCGCGATTGCACAGGGCAACCCCGTGACGTCGACGCCCGGCGCCGGCTGCACGGCCACTGCCAACGCCATGCGCGGCGGCAACCTGGGCGGCTCTGCCACCAACAAGGATTGCGTGTCGAACCCGGCGCCCACGGCTGCCGCACCGGCACCCATGATGGCGCAGCCCGCTGTGGTCCAGGCACCTGCACCGGCACCGGCCGCGCCGATGATGGCCGCCACGCCCGCCCCCGCCCCTGAAATGGTTGCAACCGCCACGCGCCGCCCGCGCGCAGACCGCAACTAAGCAGCCCGAGGGCCAGCAACAAAAGGGGGCGCAAGCCCCCTTTTGCATTGGGCCCGGCGCGTGCAACCGAATTTGCACGTACCCTGTGGCCATGATCTCAACCACCCCGCACCCTGCAACAGGCAGCATCAAGCTGGCCAACAAGCCAACACCTACTGGCCCCGACGAGCTGAAGAAGGCCATATTGAGCCTGCTTGCTTCGGGCCGGGGCGATGAAGCGCTGGCGCTGTGCAACAGCATCCTCAAACACGAGCCTGACAACCTGGCAGCCAAGCAAGGCGCCGAATGGGTGCTGACACAGCTTGTGCCGCTGTGGCACGTGCCGATGATGAACGAGTACGAGCGCAACAAGGCCTTCCACGACGGAATGGCCGCGCTCATCACGCCTGACAAAGTGGTGTTCGAGATCGGCGCGGGCTCGGGCCTGCTGGCGATGATGGCCGCGAAGCTGGGCGCGAAGAAAGTGGTGACGTGCGAGGCGGTGAGCCTGATCGCCGAGACCGCGCGGCAGATCGTGGAACGCAACGGCCTGCATTCGCAAGTGACCGTGCTCGCAAAGCCATCGAGCGAAGTACGCATTGGTGTGGACCTGCCCGCCAAGGCCGACATCCTGGTGCATGAAGTGTTTTCGAGCGAGTTGCTTGGCGAGCATGTGCTGCCTTCCATCGAAGACGCAAAAGCGCGGCTGCTCAAACCCGGCGGTGCCGTGTTGCCTGCAGCAGCCGGCGTGATGATTGCGCTGGTGGGCGGCGACACACTGGGCAAGAACCTGTATGTGGATGAATCGTTCGGCTTTGACCTGCGCGCGTTCAACGCGATCAACCCGCGCAAGCGGCCGATCTATCGCGAAGACCTGGCGCCGACGCTGATGAGCGATGCGGTGGAAGCGTTCCAGTTTGATTTTCAGAACGACTCCAGCTTTCCCGCAGCGCAAAAGACGATCGACATCACCAGCACACAAGCGGGCCTGTGCTACGGCGTGATCCAGTGGATACGCGTGGACATGGTGGAAGGCGTGCGGTTTGAAAACCACCCCGGGCAGCCGCGCGCCGTGTCGAACTGGCAGCACACGATCTATAGCTTTATGGAGCCAGTGCAACTGGTCGCCGGCGATGTGCTTGCGATCAACGCGACGCACGACAGAACGCGGCCCTGGTTTGAACTGGCACAGGCTGCGGCCTTGCGACAGTAAGATGATTGGACACCTATGAAAATGCCACCCGACATCACGCCGTACATCGGCCAGCTCATCAAATTCCGGCGGGATTTGCATACGCACCCGGAACTGAAGTTTGAAGAATCGCGCACCTCCGACCAGATCGCCGCGTGGCTGCAAGCGCTAGGCTTGCCAATGCATCGCGGCATGGGCGGCACCGGCATCGTTGCCACGTTGCGCGGCACCGGGCCCGATGCAGACGACCCCGCACGCGCCATAGGCCTGCGCGCCGATATGGACGCCCTGCCCGTGCAGGAAGCCAACAACTTCGACTACGCCAGCGCCAACCCCGGCCGCATGCATGCCTGCGGCCATGACGGCCACACGGCGATGCTGCTGGGCGGCGCGACGCTGCTCGCGAAGAACCGCGATTTCAACGGCACGGTGCACTTCATCTTTCAACCCGGTGAAGAAGGAGGTGCGGGCGCACAGCGGATGATGGAAGACGGCCTGTTCGAGAAATTCCCGATGAAAGCCGTGTTCGCGCTGCATAACTGGCCAGCGCTGCCTGCGGGGCAAATGGGCGTGCGCATCGGGCCGATCATGGCGTCAGCCAACCGGTTTGAGATACGCGTGCACGGCAAGGGCGGGCATGCTGCGCAGCCGCATACCACGGTGGACCCGATAGCGATAGCCTGCGCCATCGTGGGTGAGTTGCAGAAGCTGGTCGCGCGTGGCGTTGATCCACTCGATAGCGCGGTGTTGACGATTGGCAAGATCGAATCAGGCACGGTGGAAAACATCATTCCGAACGATGCGTTCATTTACGGCACGTGCCGCACACTGGGTACGCAGACGCAGGCTCAGTTGGTGGAAGGCATTGAGCGCATCAGCCACCATGTGGCGGCTGCGCATTTAGGGTCTGCGGAGGTGATCATCAAACCCGGTTATCCGACTACCGTGAATACGCCGGATGAGGCGCGGTTCATGGCGCGGGTGATGGGTGCGACGGTGGGTGAAGCCAATGCGCATGACGATGTGTTGCCTGCGATGACGTCTGAGGACTTCGGCTTTATGTTGGAGCAGGTGCCAGGGGCTTATGGGTTTATTGGGAATGGGCGCAATGGGCAGCCGGGGGTGAATCTGCACAACGCGGCGTATGACTTTAATGACGATATCTTGGGGGTGGGGGCGGGGTTTTGGGATCGGGTGGTGAGGGAGTGGTTTGCGGCTGGGGATTAGCCGCTGACTCGTTTTCTGTTCAGGGCGGTGTCACGGACGCCGGGTGGCCGCTTCCCTCCGTGTCCCTCCGCCGCCCTATGGGCGAGCTCCTTCCTCTACCTGCGGGAAGCGGCCACCCGGCATCCGTGGCACTGGATCGAGTGGCAGGTGCGATTGACCCTCTCTTTGCACCTCGCTTGATCTTCTCGATTGGATACGCCGCGCTCGCTATTGAGCGCCCTGCCATCGTGAGTCGAGTTACAAGGGCTGCTTGACGACCATTGCGGGGTCTGCCCGGGAGATTTATACCGGCGATTGCGGGATAAAACTTTTACCGCGAGGCGCCCAACACTTTTATCCCGCAACCGACCCGAATATTTGGCGGTTTTATCCGGCATGCAGTAATCTGCGGGATAAAACTTTCAGAGTTGAAAGCAACAGGGACGGCAAAAATGCAGACACCGCTTACGGATCAAAGACTTGCGCCAGCGTTGGCGCCTTGGCTCGGAAGCGCGTCGCACTTTTATCCGGCAAGTTTGCGGACTACATTACGTTATGCCGCATCTTTTTCGGCTTGCGTTTTCGTAGCTCGCTGAGTGTTTTGAGCAGGC
>NZ_WJBU01000019.1 GCF_009646335.1 Caenimonas koreensis DSM 17982
AAGAGATGGTGATGCCGGGCGACAACGTCTCGATCACCGTGAAGCTGATCAACCCGATCGCCATGCAGGAAGGCCTGCGCTTCGCTATTCGCGAAGGCGGCAAGACCGTGGGCTCGGGCGTCGTGGCCAAGATCCTGGAATAAGGAAAACATCATGGCTACGCAACAGAAGATCCGCATCCGCCTGAAGGCGTTCGATTACAAGTTGATCGATCAGTCTGCCGCTGAGATTGTTGACACGGCGAAGCGCACAGGCGCAATCGTCAAGGGTCCGGTACCGCTGCCGACGCGTATGAAGCGCTTCGACATCCTGCGGTCGCCGCACGTCAATAAATCGAGCCGTGACCAGTTTGAAATCCGCACGCATCAGCGGCTGATGGACATCGTGGATCCCACGGACAAGACAGTTGACGCTCTGATGAAGCTGGATTTGCCAGCTGGCGTTGATGTCGAGATCAAGCTGCAGTAACTAAGAGTCGGGGCAATCAAATGCCCCGGTCAACAAGAAAAACAAGAAGTCAGGGTCGTCTCTAGGCGCCAAGCCCAAGAGCGGGCTATAATTTGCGGCTCTGCCGAATTTGGCAGAGTTTTATCAACCTTCTTTCGACCGCCTGCTTTCAGGAGCCGGCGTTCAACGCAGAAGCCAATTGCAGCGGCTGCGGCGAAAGTTACGGAGCAACAAATGAGTCAAAGCACCTCCCTCGGGTTGCTGGGCCGCAAGGTGGGCATGATGCGCCTGTTCACTGATGATGGGGACGCAGTCCCTGTTACGGTGGTCGACGTGTCGAACAACCGCGTCACCCAGGTCAAATCCCCGGAAACGGACGGCTACGTGGCCTTGCAGGTCACGTTTGGTAAGCGCAAGTCATCGCGCGTCACCAAGCCGCAAGCTGGTCACCTCGCTAAGGCGGGAGTTGAAGCCGGTGAAATCATTCAAGAATTCCGCGTCACTGCCGATACCGCTGCCAAGTACGCAGCCGGTGCGATGGTGCCTGCGGCCGACGTATTCGCTGTGGGCCAGAAGGTCGACGTGCAAGGAACTACGATCGGTAAGGGTTACGCCGGAACCATCAAGCGTCACCACATGAGTTCCCAGCGCGCGTCGCACGGTAACAGCCGTTCGCACAACGTGCCTGGTTCGATTGGTATGGCGCAAGACCCGGGTCGCGTTTTCCCGGGCAAGCGCATGACGGGCCACCTCGGTGACGACACGGTCACCACTCAGAATCTCGATGTCTTCCGTATCGACGAAGCCCGTGGCTTGCTCCTCATCAGGGGTGCGGTGCCTGGCTCGCGAGGCGGTTTTGTCACCGTTCGCCCTGCTATCAAGGCCAAGCCGGCTACTGCCGCTGCAGCCGCTGTCGCCGCGAAGGGAGCGAAGTAATGCAACTCGAACTCCTGAACGAACAAGGTCAGTCGTCGTCCAAGTACGAGGCGCCTGAGACTGTGTTCGGCCGTGAATACAACGAGGATCTGGTTCACCAGATCGTCGTTGCCTTCCAGGCGAATGCCCGTCAAGGCACTCGCGCCCAGAAGGACCGCCAGCAGGTCAAGCACTCGACCAAGAAGCCGTTCAAGCAAAAGGGCACGGGCCGTGCCCGCGCCGGTATGACTTCCTCGCCGCTGTGGCGCGGGGGCGGCCGGATTTTCCCGAACAGCCCTGAAGAAAACTTCACCCAGAAGATCAACAAGAAGATGTATCGCGCCGGTATGGCCGCCATCTTCTCGCAACTCGCCCGTGAAGGCCGTCTGGCCGTTGTTGACTCAATGAAGGTTGACTCGCCGAAGACGAAGGCGCTCGCCGCCAAGTTCAAGGCGATGAACCTCGAGTCCGTGCTGGTGATCGCCGACGAAGTCGACGAGAACCTTTACCTGGCCTCGCGCAATCTGGTCAACGTGCTCGTCGTCGAGCCCCGTTACGCCGATCCGCTGTCGCTGGTGCACTACAAGAAGGTGCTCGTCACCAAGGGTGCCATTGACCAGCTCAAGGAGATGTTCGCATGAGCCGCGTTAACCCAACTCCCGCGCAACGCACGTTCGACGAAGGTCGTCTGATGCAGGTCCTGGTTGCACCGATCATTTCGGAAAAGGCAACTTTCGTGGCCGACAAGACGAACGCCATCACGTTCAAGGTGCTGCAGGACGCCACCAAGCCCGAAATCAAGGCCGCCGTTGAATTGATGTTCAAGGTCGAAGTCAAGGGCGTTTCCGTCGTCAATACCAAAGGCAAGACCAAGCGCTATGGGCGCTCGGTGGGCCGCCGCGACAACGTTCGCAAGGCCTACGTCATGCTCAAGGAAGGCCAAGAGCTGAACCTGAACGGGGAGGCCGCTTAACAGCGCGATACATCATGGCAGTCATCAAGATGAAACCCACTTCACCCGGCCAGCGCGGCACGGTGAAGATCTCACGGGACCACCTTTACAAGGGTGCCCCTTACGCTCCGTTGCTCGAGCCGCAAATGCAGAATGCGGGCCGCAATAACAACGGTCACATCACGACCCGTCACAAGGGTGGCGGTCACAAGCACCACTACCGTGTCGTCGATTTCGTTCGCGCAAAGGATGGCATTCCGGCAAAGGTCGAGCGTATTGAATACGACCCGAACCGTACGGCCCACATTGCCCTGGTGGTCTACGCCGACGGCGAGCGTCGCTACATCATCGCGCCGCGTGGTCTGGAAGTAGGTGCCTCGTTGCTGTCCGGCGCTGAAGCCCCGATTCGTGCAGGCAACACGTTGCCCGTGCGCAATATCCCGGTCGGCTCGACGATCCATTGCATCGAGCTCAAGCCTGGCAAGGGTGCGCAGATTGCGCGTTCCGCAGGTACTTCTGCTACGTTGCTGGCTCGTGAAGGCACCTACGCTCAGGTTCGCATGCGCTCCGGTGAGGTTCGCAAGATCCACATCGAATGCCGTGCCACTATCGGTGAAGTCGCCAACGAAGAACACAGCCTGCGTCAACTCGGCAAGGCCGGCGTCAAGCGTCACATGGGCATTCGCCCGACAGTGCGCGGCGTTGTGATGAACCCGGTCGACCACCCGCACGGTGGCGGCGAAGGCAAGACCGGCGAAGGCCGCCATCCTGTCGATCCGTGGGGCAACCTGACCAAGGGTTACCGTACCCGCAACAACAAGCGCACGCAGGTCATGGTCGTGTCGCGTCGCAAGAAATAAGGGGCCGGCACAATGACTCGCTCTCTCAAAAAAGGTCCTTTCGTCGACCATCACCTGGTGGCGAAGGCCGACAAGGCTGTGACGACCAAGGACAAGAAGCCGATCAAGACATGGTCGCGCCGCTCGATGATCCTGCCCGAGTTCATCGGTCTGACGATCGCTGTTCACAACGGCAAGCAGCACGTACCTGTCTATATCACCGACCAGATGGTGGGGCACAAGCTCGGCGAATTCGCCCTGACGCGCACCTTCAAGGGTCACCCGGCGGACAAAAAAGTCCAGAAGAAGTAAGGAAAGACCATGTCAGAAACACGTGCAGTCCTTAGGGGCGTCCGTCTGTCGGTCGACAAAGGCCGTCTGGTCGCCGATCTGATTCGCGGCAAGAAGGTTGATCAGGCGCTCAACACGCTTGAGTTCACCCAGAAGAAGGCCGCCGGCATCATCAAGAAGGTGCTCGAGTCCGCGATTGCGAACGCCGAGCACAACGACGGCGCCGACATCGACGAACTGAAGGTCAAGACCATCTACGTCGAGCAAGGCGCTTCGCTCAAGCGTTTCACCGCGCGCGCCAAAGGTCGCGGCAACCGCATCGTCAAGCCCACGTGCCACGTGTACTTGACCGTTGGCAACTAACGGGCTTTAGGAAAACATGGGACAAAAAATCCATCCTACCGGCTTCCGCCTGTCGGTGAGCCGCAACTGGGCCAGCCGCTGGTACGCCAACAACCGTGACTTCGCCGGCATGCTGGCCGAAGACATCAAGGTGCGCGAGTACCTCAAGGGCAAGCTGAAGAACGCAGCGGTGTCGCGCGTCCTGATCGAGCGTCCCGCCAAGAACGCGCGCATCACGATTTTCTCGGCACGTCCGGGCGTCGTGATCGGCAAGAAGGGCGAAGACATCGAAGCGCTCAAGAAAGAACTGGCTACGCGTTTGGGCGTGCCGGTCGCTGTGAACATTGAAGAAGTGCGTAAGCCCGAGATCGATGCCCAGCTGATCGCCGACTCGATCACCCAGCAGCTCGAAAAGCGGATCATGTTCCGCCGCGCCATGAAGCGCGCGATGCAGAACGCGATGCGCCTGGGCGCGCAGGGTATCAAGATCATGTCCGCCGGCCGCCTGAATGGCATCGAGATCGCGCGTACCGAGTGGTATCGCGAAGGTCGCGTGCCGCTTCATACGCTGCGTGCCGACATCGACTATGGTTTCTCTGAAGCCAAGACCACCTATGGCGTCATCGGCGTCAAGGTCTGGGTCTATAAGGGTGACACGCTCGGTCGCAACGACGCGCCTTCGCTGGACTCGACGCCGCGCCCTGAAGGCGAAGAGCGCCGTGGCCCGCGTGGTCCGCGCCGTGATGCCCGTCCGGGTGACCGTCCGGCTGGTGACCGCCGCCCGGCTGCTCGCCGTCCCGCAGCAGGTGCAGGCAATGTGGCGCCCGTTGACGGCGCTGACAAGCCGGCCGAAGCAACGACAGGTGCCGATGCACCGAAATCTACCGTTAAGCGCGTGCGTAAAGCAGCCGCGCCTGCAACCGGTAGCGGCACCGCTGCCGCACCGACAGACGGTAAAGGAGAGTAACTATGCTGCAACCCGCTCGCCGCAAATATCGCAAAGAGCAAAAGGGCCGTAACACTGGCATCGCTACCCGGGGCAACTCGGTGGCGTTCGGTGATTTCGGTCTGAAGTGTACGGACCGCGGCCGTTTGACGGCGCGCCAGATCGAAGCCGCGCGTCGCGCGATTTCCCGCCACGTCAAACGTGGTGGCCGCATCTGGATTCGCGTGTTTCCCGACAAGCCAATTTCCCAGAAGCCCGCTGAAGTGCGGATGGGTAACGGCAAGGGTAACCCGGAGTACTACGTTGCTGAAATCCAGCCTGGCAAGGTCGTGTTCGAGATCGTCGGTGTTCCCGAAGAACTCGCTCGCGAAGCTTTCCGCCTCGCTGCCGCCAAGCTGCCGCTGCGGACGACATTCGTCACCCGCATGATCGGCTCGTAATTCTGGAGTGCACAACATGAGTAAATCCGCTGACCTGCGCCAGAAAGACGTTGCCGGCATCAAAGCCGAAGTGAAAGACCTGCAAAAGGCACATTTCGGCCTGCGCATGCAAAAAGCCACGCAACAATTGACCAACACCGGTACGCTGCGCGTGACGCGCCGTGACATCGCCCGCGCCAAGACCATCCTTGCCCAAAAGCAGGCTGAGTCCAAGGCTGCCAAGTAAGGAGTGCCTCATATGACTGAAGCCAGAACTTCCCTCAAGCGCACCCTCATCGGCAAAGTCGTGAGCGACAAGCGCGCCAAGACCGTTACGGTCCTCGTCGAACGCCGTGTGAAGCACGAGCTGTACGGCAAGATCGTCGCGAAGTCGAGCAAGTACCACGCCCACGACGAAAAAGGCGAGTTCCACACAGGCGACGTGATCGAGATCACCGAAAGCCGTCCGATCTCGAAGACCAAGAACTGGGTCGCTACGCGCCTGGTTGAGAAGGCTGTGGAAGTTTGATTCCGCTGCCCTGCAGATGATTTCGAATCGGCCCACAATGTGGGCCGATTCTTTTTTTGGAGAAGCAAATTGATCAAAGTCGGCGACACGATTCCTAACGTCACACTTCAAGAGTTTTCAGAGGTCGAAGGCAATGGCTGCTCTATTGGGCCCAACCCGGTCCAGACTGGCGAAGCCGCAGCCGGTAAGACCATTGCCGTGTTTGCATTGCCGGGCGCCTTCACCCCTACTTGTTCGGCCAAGCATGTACCTGGATTCGTCGAAAGAGCGGACGAACTGAAGGCAGCTGGCGTTGATGAGATCTGGTGCCTGTCGGTCAACGACGCGTTCGTCATGGGCGCATGGGCGCGCGATCAAAAGACCGCTGGGAAAGTCCGCATGCTCGGCGACGGCAGCGCAGATTTCGCCAAGGCCGCAGGGCTCACGCTCGATTTGACTTCCAGGGGCATGGGGCTTCGCAGCGCACGCTATTCCATGCTGGTCAAGGATGGCAAGGTCGCAACCCTCAACGTCGAAGGACCCGGCAAATTCGAAGTCAGCGACGCTGGCACGATGCTGGCGCAAGCCAAGGGTTGAGCCGGCGGGGCTACAGCTCCGCTTTGAGGTAGTGCGCCCCGGCGATCGGGTTGTGATAGTACGGTGGGATCTCGGTAAAGCCGAGTTCGCCGTACAGCGCTCGCGCTGCCTCCATATCGTCCAGCGTGTCGAGCAGCACGCACGAATAACCCGCATTGCGAGCGCTGTCCAGCACTGCCTCGGCCAGCTGCCTCCCAAGACCGATGCCGCGATGCTGTTTGCGGACATACAGGCGCTTCATCTCTGCCGCGTTTGGATAGTCGCTTGAGTCGAGCGCGCGCAGCGCACAGCAGCCGGCCAGTTCACCGTTCACCCGCGCCAGGAACAAAGCTCCGCGCGGCGGCGCGTACTCGCCGGGTAGCGTCGCAAGCTCCCGATCGAAATCCTGGAAGCACAGGTCGATCCCCAAGCCCTTCGCGTATTCGCTGAAGATGGTGCGAACGTCTTGAAAGTCCGCATCGCTTGCGGGTGTGGCCAGGACGACTGCTGGTAAAGGGGTGCTCAAGCGGCTGGGCCTGAAATGGTGGGCCTGCCAGTTTAGCTGCAAGAGAGGTCCTCGTCCTGCCCGCAGCCGCAATGGTGGGTGCGCCTCAGCCGCTCGTGCCAACAAGCGCAACAACAACAGCGGCAATCACCCCAAATATCGCCAGTGCGAGCAGTCGCGTCGTCACGTCGTCACGCGAGCCCGGACCGCCGCCGCCGGCCGCAACTTTGTCGCCACCGACCATGGCGGCAGTCAGGCTCAGACCTTGACGCCACTTGTAAAACGCGACGGCTGCCACATGGATTGCCACCAGAGCGACTACGAGCCACTGCCCAAAATCCTTGTGATACGTCGTCAAGACTTTGGCCGTAGCGTTGGAAACGAAGCGATTCAAAGGACCGACGAAGTCGGCTGTATCGTCGCTGTACAGGCCCGAGCCGACCTGCAGTGCCAGTACGCAAAGGATAACCACTACCGACACACTGCCCGCTGGTGAGTGCCCGTGGCCGTTGAAAGGCTCGCCGCGCAAGTAGGCAACCACCTTTGATGGCTTGACAGTGAACGTCGAGAAGCGCGACCAATGACCTCCGACAAATCCCCAGACGACGCGAAAGGCGAGCAGGCTTGCCACGAGATAGCCTAGCCGCGCATGCCAGGGCATCCACTCACCACCGAGATGGCCGGTGACCACCAGCGCGGCGACGCTGCCTGCAAGAGCCCAATGGAAGATCCGGGTTGGCAGGTCCCAAATTCTGATGGGGCGAGTGTGCTGGTCGTTCACAGCTGATATTGTGGCTGGTCTGCTCGCTCGGTGTTTACCCGCGGTCATTGAACTTTGTCGCAGTTGCCATGATCAGCCAGCAATTTTGAAAGGTCTTTTCCCATGTACGTCAGAAAGTTGCTTGTGCTGTCATTGACGGCCGTGCTTGCCCTTCCGGCGTTTGCGCAGTTCCGCAAGCCAGAGGACGCCGTCAAATATCGCCAGAGTGTGATGTACACAATGGGCACACACTTCTACAGCCGTGTCGGAGGAATGGCCAATGGGCGCGTGCCATTCGATGCAAAGGCCGCTGCAGAGAACGTCGAAATCGTCGCTACCCTCAGCCGCTTGCCTTGGGCCGCATTTCCCGCCGACAGCAATGGCGTTGGAAAGACCGATGCAAAGCCTGCCGTCTGGACAGAGCAAGCCAAGTTCAAAGACCTTGCCGACAAGATGCAGGCTGAAGTCGTCAAGCTGCAAGCGGCGGCCAAGACTGGTGACTTTGAGGCACTGAAGGTGGCGTATCGCGCCACGTCGAGCTCGTGCAAGGCTTGCCACGACGCCTTCACGAACCAGTAGGACTTGTTTGCCGCCAACCCTGCGCGCAACCTGCGCGTAGGGTCAGCTGACCTTTGCCAGCTCCATGACGAGGAACGACGGCAGCTGGCCGCGCAGCGACTCACGGCTGATGCGGCTGACGCTGTCGCCCATCCAGTTCGACATTTCGAGAACGTTGGGCGCGCGCACGACTTCCACCACCGGGAAGTTCATGTCCGTGCGGATCAGGTCCTGACGCAGTTCCTCGAATTCGTGGTCGCGCAGTCGCTCCTCGATGATGATCAGGTGCGGCTTGTCCAGTTCGCAGAATCGCACCGCGCTTGCGCTGTTGCTGCACGTGTCCATGATCAGACCCATGCTTTCGCACACGGCCCGTAGTTCACCAATGATGCCGGCGTCCATCACGACGGCCAGCACACGGTGCCCGGCCAGCGGTTTTCCCTCTGTGAGAAACGCGGTGGAATTGCCTTGGCTTGGCTCGTGCATGTCGGCCGCAGTCAATCCTTCCAGCTGGCGAACGGTGCGCGGGAATTCGATCGTGAGCATGGTGTGGTCCGCTGCAAGCGTGCGGTCCACAGTAACGCCCATCGTCGCGGCAATTTGCAGCAGCAGTTGCCAGTCGAGGTCGTCCGCGATGCGCTCTTCCGTGCTGACGCCTGCTCCGGCTACATGCGCACTTGCTTTCAGCGCCAGTTCGGCGTGCGCTGGCCAGTTCTTGATGTCCAACCGCACCTGAAGGCGCTGACCTTGCGTTGATGCCCAGTCCACGGCCGTTTGCACCAGACTGAGCAAAAGCCCGGGGTCCACGATCACGTCAACCGGCTTCAGCCGGTGGCTCACCTCGAAACCGCCCACCTTGAATTGCGTGCTCATGCCATTGAGTACGTCGTGAACGATCGTGTGCAGCGCCAGGCGCTCGTGTGATTGCCGCAGCCGCCCACCCGCCAGCCTGGAAATCTGTTGGCTGTGCATGGCGATGCGATTGGCAGCCTTCATCGCATTTTCAAGCGTCGCAACCTGGCTGCGCGTAATGCTCCGCGCACTGCGAATATCCAGCATGACCTGCTGCATGATCGCGACCTGGTCGGCCAGCTGCGCCCCAATGACGCCGGGTAACGCGATGATCGCGGCTGGCGACATGCCTTGCGGCGTCTCAGGCGCGCTTGTCGCGGCAGGCGACTTGCCCGGTGCGCGTTTTCGCTGCTCTTTGCTGCCAGTTGCGGATTTGCTCAATGCCATGTCGTCACGTCACCTTCGAGAATCGGTTGATTCCATTGTTACGCAGTACACAGAATTCCGGAGGATAAAAGTCTGCGGCTTGCCAATCAAGCGTGATTCGTGGCTGCGGCACCTCAGGCGATCAGACCGCTGCCAACTGCGCTCAGATCACGCCATCATTTCTGAGGCGCTCGACATCGCCACCGCCTAAGCCCAGTACGCCCTCGAGAACCTCGATCGTGTGTTGCCCCAGAAGTGGTGGTGGCCGCTCGCAGCGCACGGGTGTCGCGCTCATTTTGATCGGGCTGGCGACCAGGCGAAGGTCGCCGCGCAGTGGGTGCGCCCATTCGGTCACCATCGCCCGCTGGCTCACATGCGGATCGGCAAAGACCTCGGCCAGATTGTTGATGGCGCCGCAAGGCACTTTGGCGGCTTCAAGTGCGCCCAGCCAGTCCGCCTTGCGCCGGGTGCGAAAGATTGCTTCGAGCAGCGGGACAAGAACCGCGCGATGGCGCACACGCCCCTGGTTTTTCGCAAAGCGTTCGTCCTGTGCCAATTCGGGCCGGCCCGCCACATCGCAGAACTTGGCGAACTGCTTGTCATTGCCAACCGCGAGGATCATGTAGTCATGATTTCCATCGGCGGCCGGTGCAGTCTCGAACACCTGGTACGGCACGATGTTCTGGTGCGCATTGCCAGAGCGGCCCGGCGTCTTGCCGCTCACGAGATAGTTCGCGCCGAGATTGGCGAGCATGGCGACTTGCGTGTCGAGCAATGCCATGTCAACGTGCTGCCCCTCTCCTGTTTTTTCGGCGTGGCGCAGTGCCGCCAGGATCGCGACGCTTGCATACATGCCGGTGAACAGATCCGCGACGGCTACGCCGACTTTTTGCGGCCCGCCGCCCAGATCATCGCGCTCCCCTGTCACGCTCATCAATCCGCCCATGCCCTGGATCGCGTAGTCGTAGCCGGCTCGGTCGCTGTACGGACCTGTCTGGCCGAAACCTGTCACGCTGCAATAGACCAGCGACGGATTGATGGCGCGCAGAGATTCAAAGTCCAGGCCGTACCGGGCCATGTCGCCAACCTTGAAGTTCTCGACAAACACCTGGCAATGTGCGGCAAGCTCCCGGATCAGCGCCTGGCCGGCGGGCTTGGCGATGTCGCAGGTGATCGAGCGCTTGTTGCGGTTGGCCCCCAGGTAATAGGCTGATTCGGCGGTGTCGGCGCCGCTGTTGTCCTGCAGGAAGGGCGGGCCCCAGCTGCGCGTATCGTCACCCGCGCCGGGCCGCTCGACCTTGATCACGTCGGCGCCGAGGTCGGCCAGCGTCTGGGTGCACCAAGGTCCGGCAAGTACGCGGGACAAGTCAAGAACACGAATACCATCCAGCGAATTCATGCATGCATTGTGAATGGAATCCCGCTCACGCCGGCAAAACACATAATCGGGTCATGCGCCGTTTTCACCTTGTCGCCGCAGCTGTGTTCGCGGCTGTCGTTGCGAGTTTTGCCACCGCTTGCAGTCCTACCTTCAACTGGCGTGATGTCAACGTCGAGGGCACTTCACTGAAAGCGATGCTGCCCTGCAAACCCGACAAGGATTCACGAGAAGTGCCGATGGCAGGCAAGCCCGCCATGCTGGAGGTTCTGGCCTGCGACGCAGGCAGCGCCAAGTTCGCCTTGCTCCATGCAGACATCGGCGATGTGACACGGGTGGGTGATGCCTTGTGGCAATGGCGCCTGGCCACACTCGCCAACCTTCGGGGCGCGGCTGCCAGGGATGCGCCGTTCACGCCGCCCGGCGCGACGCCCGTGCCGCAGGCCGCGAAGGTCTCCGCGATCGGGCAGCGCGCCGACGGCAGCAAGGTCGAAAGCCAGGCCGCTTACTTCGCAAGCGGCTCGCACGTGTTCCAGGCGGTCATTTATGCGGACCGCATCACGCCCGAGATGACCGAATCCTTCTTCGCCGGCTTGCAGCTGCAATGACGCTGCTCGACAGGCGCAGTGCCATCGTCACCTTCCTGGCGTTCGCATTTGCGTACTTCTTCTCCGCGTTGATGCGCGCGATCACGGCCACACTGTCGCCAACGCTCACACACGACTTCTCTCTGAGCGCCCAGGAACTTGGCTTGCTGGCGGGCGGCTTTTTCATGGGATTCGCCGCCACGCAGTTGCCGTTGGGGAGCTGGCTGGATCGTCATGGGCCGAAGAAGGTCATCCTGAGCTTTCTTGCTTTTGCCGTGGCGGGCTCGATGGCGTTTTCCTGGGCCACCAGTTTTGCCGGGCTGTTTGCCGCGCGCGTGCTGTGTGGCATCGGCGTGAGTGCATGCCTGATGGCGCCGCTGACCGGCTTTCGCAGCTGGCTCGACGCGCCCGCGCAGCTGCGGGCCAACTCGTGGATGCTGATGACCGGATCGTTCGGCATGGTCGCCTCGACGCTGCCCGTGCAGTGGCTCATGCCTGCGCTTGGCTGGCGGCCGCTGTTCTGGGGGCTCGCGCTGGCATTCGTGTTGTCCATGGCGGCCATCGCGTGGATCGTCCCGTCCACCAACGCAGGCCCCGGTCCTGATGGTCAGCCCGCAACCACACACGTGCCTCCCGCCACGTACACCGAGGTGTGGCGCCATCCGTATTTCCGGCGCATGGCACCGATCGGATTCTTCAGCTATGGCGGAATGATCGCCGTGCAGACGCTCTGGGCCGGTCCGTGGATGGTGCGGGTGGGAGGTTTGCCGCCGCTTGAAGCTGCTGCGGGCCTCTTCGTCATCAACCTTTGCATGTTGTGTGCGTTCTGGTGCTGGGGCATGTTCAACCCGACATTGGCCCGGCGTGGCGTCTCGACCGATCGCCTGATTGCGTGGGGTCTGCCGCTCAGTTTCGTGGTGCTGGCGGCCATCGTGGTCGCGGGTCCGATGGCTGGCGCGTGGTCATGGGCGGCCTTTTGCGTCACCTCCACCTTCGTGTCGCTCGCGCAGCCGTCGGTCGGTATGGCGTTCGCACCTGCCCTCGCGGGCCGGGCGCTGTCGGCCTTCAACCTGGTCATCTTCGCCGGCGTGTTCGTCATGCAGTGGGGCATCGGACTGCTGATCGACGGATTCCAGGCCGCAGGCCTGGCCGAAGTGTCTGCTTTTCGCGCCGCCATCGCCGTGTTTCTCGCGTGCAGCTGCGCAGCCTACGGCTACTTCCTTCTGGCAAAGGATAATTCCGCCAGATGAACGCGATCCTCATCATTGCCCACGCACCGCTTGCGCACGCCCTGCGCAGCTGCGCGCTGCACGTCTTTCCGGACTGCGGCGCGCATGTGTCGGCTATCGACGTTCAGCCCAACTTGCCGCCCGAAGAGACGCTGTCCATGGCGCGCATTGCGATGTCGCAGCTCGCCGGCGAGAACATCACGGGCATTCTCGTGCTCGCCGATATCTTTGGCGCGACGCCCAGCAACGTGGCACAGCGCCTCGTCGATGGCGTCAAGTCGCGCCTGATCACCGGCGTCAACCTTCCCATGTTGTTGCGCGCGGTCAGCTACCGTAATGAACCGCTCGATGCGCTCGTCTCGCGTGCCGTCATCGGCGGCACGCAGGGCGTGATGCAAGTTGCCATCACCGCACCCCAGAACCAGCCGCGAAGACATGATCCAGACCACCACGACCATCAGCAATAAGCTGGGCCTGCACGCCCGCGCGTCGGCCAAACTCACGAAGCTAGCGGGCAGCTTCCCGTGCGAAGTGAACATCTCGCGCGGTGAGCGGCGCGTCAACGCCAAGAGCATCATGGGCGTGATGATGCTCGCCGCAGGCATCGGCAGCGAAGTGACGATCGAGACCAGCGGTGAGCAGGAGCAGGAAGCGATGAGCGCGATCCTGGCCCTGATCGCTGACAAGTTTGGCGAAGGCGAGTAAATGGCCCCCACGGTCGCGCACTTCGTGTCGCTCCCTGCCCCCCGAGGGGGCCGTGTTCCGCCTTCGGGCGGCCGTGCGGCGGAACGGGTGACCGCATGACGTTCTCTGTCCACGGCCTGGCAGTTGCACGCGGCGTCGCGATTGGTCGCGCCGTGCTGATGGCGTCGAGCCGTGTCGATGTTGCGCACTACTTCATCGAGCCCGCACAGATCGAGTCGGAGATCGAGCGCATCCGCGCGGGGCGCAATGCGGTGGTGGACGAGATTCATCGCCTGCAGCAAACGATCCTGCAAATGGGCCCGAAAGAAGCGCCGCATGAACTCACTGCGTTGCTCGACGTGCACCTGATGCTGCTGCAGGACGAAGACCTCATCACCGGCGTGAAGCATTGGGTGGCCGAGCGGCTGTACAACGCCGAATGGGCGCTGACGACGCAGCTCGATGTGCTGGCGCGCCAGTTCGACGAGATGGAGGACGAGTACCTGCGCGGGCGCAAGGCCGACCTCGAGCAGGTCGCTGATCGCATCCTGCGGTACATGCAGGGCGTGGCGTCGCCCGTCGCGCCGCCGGCGTCCAATCGCCGCAAGACACAGCAGGATCTGCTGCTCGACGACAGCATCGACGTGCCGCTGGTGATGATTGCGCACGACCTCTCGCCGGCGGACATGCTGCAGTTCAAGCAAAGCGTGTTCGCCGGGTTCGTCACCGATGTGGGCGGGCGCAATTCGCACACGGCGATCGTGGCCCGGTCGATGGACATACCCGCCGTGGTCGGTGCGCGCAGCGCAAGCCAGCTGGTCCGCCAGGACGACTGGGTCATCATCGACGGCGATGCGGGCGTGATGATCGTCGACCCTTCGCCGATCATCCTGGCCGAGTATGGTTTCAAGCAGCGGCAAGGCGAGCTCGAACGCGGCCGGCTCTCCCGCTTGCGGCACACGCCCGCCATCACGATGGACGGCCAGAAAATCGAGCTGCTGGCCAACATCGAACTGCCCGACGACGCGGCGGCTGCCTTGAAAGCGGGCGCGGTGGGCGTGGGGCTCTTTCGCAGCGAATTCCTCTTCATGGGCCGCCGCGGCAAGCTGCCGGATGAAGAAGAGCAATACCAGGCTTACAAGCGAGCCGTGGAAGGCATGGAAGGCTTGCCCGTCACGATCCGCACGGTCGATGTGGGCGCGGACAAACCGCTCGACGACACGAAGCGCGATGAGGCGCACCTGAATCCGGCGCTGGGCTTGCGTGCCATTCGCTGGAGCCTGGCCGACCCCGCCATGTTCCTCACGCAGCTGCGCGCGATCTTGCGTGCGGCTGCGCACGGCCAGGTCAACCTGCTGATCCCGATGCTGGCGCATGCCAGCGAGATCCGGCATACGCTGTCGCTCATTGACTTCGCGCGCGCCGAACTTGATAACCGCGGCGTCGTGTACGGGCCCGTGAAGCTCGGCGCGATGATTGAAATACCTGCGGCGGCGCTCACCCTCAAGATCTTCCTGAAGTACTTCGACTTCCTGTCGGTCGGCACCAACGACCTGATCCAGTACACCTTGGCGATCGACCGCGCTGATGAGTCAGTTGCGCACCTGTACGACCCGTTGCACCCGGCGGTCTTGCGTCTTGTGGCAGACACCATCGCGGAATGCCATGCGCAGGGCAAGTCGGTCAGCGTGTGTGGCGAAATGGCCGGCGACATCACGCTCACGCGGCTGTTGCTTGGTATGGGCCTGCGCAGTTTCTCGATGCACCCGGCGCAGATTCTTGCGGTGAAGCAGGAGGTGCTGCGCTCGGACGTGTCGCGGCTCACGCCCTGGGCGCGCAAGGTGCTCGAATCGGAAGACCCGGCGGCGACGCTGGCGGCGTAGCCTTTGCGGGTTCGCTAACGCGTGCGCGTGCCGACAATGGCCGCGCCAATGATCAGCGCAGCAGCCGCCGCGATGGACAACGTCAAAGGCCGCCCGCTTACGAGCATCAACAGCACGGTGGATGCAAGCGGCGTGATGTAGCTCAGGATGCCGATCTGGCGCGGGTCGCCGAGCTTGAGCGCGCGGTCCCACAAAAAGAACGCTGCGCCTAGCGGCCCCAACCCCATCACCGCGATGAGCAGCCAGTCATGCCCGCCCAGCGCCACGCGCGGCTCGAGCATCACATGGCAGGCGAGCGACAACACGCCCGACACGAGCCCGAACAACCCGATCGCCGCTGTGGGGAAGGGCTTCACGCGCCGCGTGAGCAGCGAGTAGCTTGCCCAGATAAAGGCGGAGCCAATGGCCGGCAGGTAGCCCCACGCCCAGCCGCCACCCGTCGAGCCGCCACCGAGAATCGCGATGGCCGCACCCGCAAAACCTGCCATTGCCGCGGCAATGTGGGCCGCTTTCACGCGCATATCCGCCAGGAAAAGCGGCGCCATCACGACGATCAGCAGCGGCCAGAGATAGTTGACGAGATTGGCCTCTACGGGCGGTGCATGGCGCAGTGCAATGAACAGCAGGAAGTGAAAGCCGAACAGGCCATAGATGCCGACGGCCAGCGTGGAGGCAGGAATCTTCCATTGCTTGACCAGTGGCCATGCGGGAATGCTGCCGATGACGAGCGCCAAGCCCGTCAGCAGGAAGGGCGGCACATGCGAGAGCGATACGCCAAGAGACGCCAGCGTTGCCCACAAGCCAATCGCGCCCAGCGCGTAGAGGTTCGCGCTCAAGTCCCCGATACGCCTGCGGCGTGGGCCTGTTCGTCAGCGTGATACGAGCTGCGCACCATGGCGCCAACAGCCGCGTGGCTGAAGCCCATCTCGTACGCCTTTGCTTCGAACATCTTGAAAGTGTCCGGGTGCACATAACGGCGCACGGGTAAGTGAGACGTGGACGGCGCGAGGTACTGGCCGATCGTGAGCATGTCGATGTTGTGTGCGCGCATGTCGCGCATCACGTCGAGGATCTCGTCGTCGGTCTCGCCCAGGCCGACCATCAGGCCGCTCTTGGTCGGCACATCGGGATGCAGCGCCTTGAACTTCTTGAGCAGGTTCAGGCTGAACGCGTAGTCCGACCCGGGGCGCGCTTCCTTGTACAGGCGCGGGATCGTCTCGAGGTTGTGGTTCATCACATCGGGCGGCGCGGCCTTGAGGATTTCAAGCGCGCGGTCGTCGCGACCGCGGAAGTCGGGCACCAGCACTTCGATGGTCGTGCCTGGCGATAGCTCGCGTGTCTTGCGGATGCATTCCACGAAGTGGCCCGCGCCGCCATCGCGCAGGTCATCGCGATCGACCGAGGTGATCACGACGTACTTCAGCTTCAGCCGGGCGATGGTTTTTGCCATGTTCTCCGGCTCATTCACATCGAGCGGATCGGGCCGGCCGTGGCCGACATCGCAGAAGGGGCACCGGCGGGTGCACTTGTCGCCCATGATCATGAACGTGGCCGTGCCCTTGCCGAAACATTCACCGATGTTGGGGCACGACGCTTCTTCGCACACGGTGTGCAGGTTGCTCTCGCGCAGGATCTGCTTGATCTCGTAGAAACGGGTCGTCGGCGAGCCGGCGCGCACGCGGATCCAGTCGGGCTTTTTCAGCAGCTCACCCTGCTCGACTTTGACGGGGATGCGCGAGAGTTTGGCGCCGGCCTTCTGCTTGGCGAGCGGGTTGTAGTTCTCGACGCTTTGCGCTTGCCGGACGGTTTCGTTGGAGCTCATGAAGGCTTTCAGATCGCAAGCAGCGCGCGCAGCTTGCTGCCGAGCACGTCCGCCGCTTCATTCCAGGAGGTGGAGACGCCAATTGTAGAAAGGTCCACCGTTGTCAGCCCCGCGTAGCCGCAGGGGTTGATTCGCGAGAAGGGTTCAAGATCCATTGCCACGTTGAGCGCGAGGCCGTGATAGGTGCAGTGACGGCTGACCTTCACGCCCAGCGCCGCGATCTTGCCGAGGCCATCGAAGCTGATTTCGCCGCCTCCGCCGCCCTGGGAGGGCAGCGGTGCGGGCAGGCGCGCGTGCGAAAACGGATCGTCCAGCCTCACGTAAATGCCCGGCGCGCCTTTGACGCGGTGCCCCGTCACGCCGAACTCGGCCAACGTGCGGACCACGGCTTCTTCCAGGCGGTAAACATATTCCTTGACGAAGTAGCCGCGCGGGCGCAAGTCGAGCAGCGGATACGCCACCACCTGGCCCGGCCCGTGATAAGTGACCTGGCCACCGCGATTGGTGGCGATGACAGGTATGTCGCCCGGCTCAATGAGATGCTCTTGCTTGCCGGCAAGACCTTGCGTGAAAACCGGCGGGTGCTCGCAAAGCCACAGCTCGTCGGGCGTGCCCTCAACTCGCGCGGCAGTCAGCGCCTGCATTGCCTCGTAGGCAGGCAGGTAGTCCACCCGGCCGCGGACCGAAGTTTGCATTGCGAAGACCAGCCCTAAAGCACGACCTTGACCATCGGGTGCGACGACAGCGTGCGGTACAGCTCGTCGAGCTGCTCGCGGCTCGTGGCCGTCACGGTGATGGTGATGCCCAGGTAGTTGCCAGCCTTGCTGTTGCGCAGCTCAACGGTGGTTGCATCGAAAGCGGGATCGAACTGCTCGGCAATCTGTGTGATCGCATGCACCAGGCCGTCCGTCTTCATGCCCATCACCTTGATGGGAAATTGCGACGGGTATTCGATCAGGGATTCCTTGCGCGGGTCGGGGGCGGACGTGGTGATGGTGGTGTCGGTCATGTTCAGCTCGATTGCTTGGCCCGCTGGTAACCAGCGTACAGCTTGTCGTAGATGGGGCCGGGCCGGCCGTTTCCAATGGGTTTGCCGTCGAGCTGCGTGACGGCAAGCAATTCCTTCGACGCGTTCGACAGCAGCACCTCATCGGCTGCGAAAACTTCGTCGCGCGAAATGCGGCGCAGCTCGAACTGCAGCCCCGCATCTGCGCACAGCTGTTCGAGCAGGCCGTAGCGGATGCCTTCGAGCACCAGGTTGTCTTTCGGCGCGCCGAGCACGACACGGTCTTTGACGATCCACACGTTGGCCGAGGCACCCTCACTCAGGAAGCCATCGCGAAACATGATCGTCTCAGCGGCGCCCGCATCCACACTCATCTGGCGCGACATGACGGCGCCGAGCAGGCTCACGGCCTTGATATGCGCCTTCTTCCAGCGGAAGTCGTCGGCGGTGATGCACTTCACGCCGGCAGCGCGGTCTGCGGCCGGGGGCGGCGTGATCTTGTTGCTGGTTGCGAATACGGTGGGCTGAAGGCCCGGCACCATCGCGTGATCGCGCATGGCCACACCGCGCGTGACCTGGATGTACACCAGCTGGTCGGTGTCGGCTGCAGGTTTGTCCAGGGTCTTTGCGTAAGCCGTCACGAGATGGTCGACGACGTCGCGCCATTGCGTGGTGGTCATGGGGTTGGGAATGCGCAATTCAGTGAGGCTGCGCGCCAGCCGTGCCATGTGCTGCGCAAAACGAAATGGCTTGCCCGCATAAACCGGAACGACTTCGTAAACACCATCACCGAAGATGAACCCCCGGTCCATCACACTGATCTTGGCCTGGTCGAGCGTCGTGAAGGTCCCGTTCAGGTAGCAGGGCAGGGCAGGCAGTCCGTATTCGTTCATCGTCTTGAGAGGTGATCTGGAGGGGAGCCCCATTGTGCGGCGGGCATGGCCAGGCCCTGGCGAAAACCCATAGCCCGCCTCCAAGGTCGGGTACGCGTCAGGTTCAAAGGGGTTTCTACTTATAATCAATGGCTTTGTAGAAATGTCAGGCAGCGAGGGTGGCAGTGCAATGAAAACAATCGCCCCGCTTACCGATGAGGATGTTGATCGGGCGCCCCCGTTCAGGAAGTTAAGCGCCCAAGAGGCGAAGCTCCTGCGCGAACGCAATCCCCAGATCAAGCTCTGGAAGGTACTGGCAGGGCAGGTGGTGGTGGGAGCCCTTGTGGCGGTTGCTGCGTGGGGCTGGACGGGAAAACTGGAAGCGGGCGTTTCAGCTGCTTATGGCGCATTGGCCGTGGTCATTCCCGCGGCCATTTTTGCGCGGGGGCTGACTGGCCGGTTTGCTTCCTTGAATGCTGGAAGTGCGGCGGTCGCGTTCATGGTCTGGGAGATGGTCAAGTTGCTCTTGACTGTCGCAATGCTGGTCATGGCGCCGAAAGTGGTCGTAGGGTTGAGTTGGCCAGCTTTGCTTGCCGGCTTGATCCTCACAGTGAAAATTTATTGGGTGGTGATGCTGGCTCCGGCCAAGCGTGCCGCCCCGTCTGAAACAAGAGTCTCTTGAATAACGATGGCTGCTGAAGAACACGGACAAACCGCTGGTGAATACATCATTCACCACCTGACGCACTACCAGAACCACAAGCCAGCTTCGGTCGTGGATTTCTCGGTCTTCAATTACGACTCCATCTTCTGGTCGATCTCCCTGGGCGTTTTCGGCTGCTGGCTTCTGTGGCTGGCTGCGCGCAAGGCATCGTCCGGCGTGCCGGGGCGTTTCCAGGCCGCAGTCGAAATGCTGGTCGAAATGGTCGACTCGCAAGCCAAGGGCATCGTGCATAACGCTCAGAGCCGCAAATTCGTGGCTCCTCTTGCTCTGACCGTTTTCGTCTGGATCTTCCTGCTTAACGCAATGGATCTGTTGCCTGTCGATCTGATTCCTTCGATCTGGGCGCTGATCCACGGTGACCCGCACCATGCTTACCAGCGCAGCGTTCCGACGGCCGACTTGTCGGTGACGATGGGCCTGTCGCTGTCCGTGCTGGTGATCTGCCTGTTCTACAACATCAAGATCAAGGGTTTCGGCGGCTGGGTGCATGAACTCTTCACCGCGCCGTTTGGTGCCCATCCGCTGCTGTGGCCGTTCAACTTCGGCATGCAGATCATTGAATTCATCGCCAAGACCGTGTCGCATGGCATGCGACTGTTCGGCAACATGTACGCTGGCGAACTCATCTTCCTGCTCATCGCACTGATGGGTGGCGCAATCACTTCTGTTGGCCTGGGCACCGGCATTGCGCTGGGCATCGGCCACATCATCGCCGGCACGGCCTGGGCCATCTTCCACATCCTGATCATCACGCTGCAGGCGTTCGTGTTCATGATGCTGGCGCTGGTTTACCTCGGCCAGGCCCACGACGCGCACTGAGTTCTCCGTTTACTTTTTTTCTTCAACGCAATCCAATCCACTAGGAGCAATCATGGAAGTTATCAGCTTTGTCGCACTGGCCTCCGGCCTCATCATCGGCCTGGGCGCTATCGGCGCTTGCCTGGGCATCGGCATCATGGGTGCGAAGTACCTCGAGTCGGCTGCTCGCCAGCCTGAACTGATGGGCGAACTGCAGACCAAGATGTTCCTGCTGGCTGGCCTGATCGACGCCGCTTTCATTATCGGCACCGGTATTGCTCTCTGGTTCGCAACGGCGAACCCGTTCCTGGCGCAAATCGCCAACCTTCCGAAGTAATTGGCGCGGCCTGACCGTCCCCTCTTCGTTTTTCCCCGTGAGCCATCGCCCCCGGGGGCAAGGATGAAAAAGTGAGTATTACCGGTACCCTGATCGTCCAGATGATCGTGTTCATGATTCTGGTCGGATTCACGATGAAGTATGTCTGGCCGCCGATCGCCGCAGCGCTGGATGAGCGCGCGAAAAAGATCGCAGAAGGTCTTGCTGCCGCCGACAAGGCCAAGGCTGATCTTGCCGCAGCTGACAAGCGTGTCGAAGCAGAGCTTGCCAAGTCGCGCAACCAGGTGACGACACTGCTGGCGGATGCCGAGCGTCGCGCACAGACCATCATCGAAGAAGCCAAGGCGCGCGCAACCGAAGAAGGCAGCAAGATCGTCGCTGCCGCAAGAGTCGAGGCCGAGCAGCAGACCGTCAAGGCGCGTGAAGCGCTTCGCGAACAGGTCGCCGCACTCGCCGTAAAGGGCGCCGAGCAGATCCTGCGCAAGGAAGTGAATGCGGGCGTGCACGCCGATCTTCTGAACCGCCTGAAGACAGAGCTTTGAAGGACAACAGGTATGGCTGAACTTGCCACCATCGCTCGTCCTTATGCCGAGGCACTGTTCAAGTCGGTGCCGGATGCAGGTGCGGCCACCCAGTGGCTGGACGCGCTTGCTGCCGTTGCTGCGGACGCCCAGTTGCTTGCATTCGCTGCCAACCCGAAGGCGCAGGACCAGCAGGTGTTCGATGTCATGTCGGGCGCCATTGGAACGACGCTGCCGCCGGCGGGGCAGAACTTTCTGCGCGCCCTGATCGAGAATGGCCGCCTGCCCGCCTTGCCCGAAATCGCAGCCCAGTTCCGCGTGTTGAACAACTCGCGCAGCGGCACGTCGGATGCAGTGGTCTACAGCGCCTTCCCGATCGATGCGCAAGCGTTGAGCAGCGTGTCGGCTGCGCTCGAAAAGCGTTTTGGCCGCAAGCTGAACCTGACCGTGGAGCAGCAGCCTGAATTGATCGGCGGCGTTCGCGTCGTGGTCGGCGATGAGGTCCTGGACACGTCCGTCAAGGCCCGCCTGGAACAAATGAAAGTCGCGCTGACGGCCTGATGGCCGCACAGCCCTAACCCAAGAAAGAAGGAAAGAGTCATGCAACTCAATCCCGCAGAGATTTCCGAGCTGATCAAGAGCCGCATCGAGGGCTTGAGCGCCAGTGCCGATATTCGCAACCAGGGCACCGTGGTGTCCGTGGCGGACGGCATCTGCCGCGTTCACGGCCTGTCCGACGTGATGGCCGGTGAAATGCTGGAGTTCCCGCCCAATGCAAAGGGCGAAGCCACGTACGGCCTCGCGCTGAACCTCGAGCGCGACTCGGTCGGCTCGGTGATTCTGGGCGAATACGAACACATCTCCGAAGGCGATACCGTCAAGTGCACGGGCCGCATTCTGGAAGTGCCGGTCGGCCCCGAGCTGATTGGCCGCGTGGTCAACGCACTGGGCGCGCCGATCGACGGCAAGGGCCCGATCAACGCCAAGATGACCGACGTGATTGAAAAGGTTGCTCCTGGCGTGATTGCCCGCCAGTCGGTGTCGCAGCCGATGCAGACCGGCCTGAAGGCCATCGACTCGATGGTGCCGATCGGCCGTGGCCAGCGCGAACTGATCATCGGTGACCGCCAGACCGGCAAGACGGCCGTGGCCGTCGACGCGATCATCAACCAGAAGGGTCAGAACATGACCTGCGTGTACGTCGCCATCGGGCAGAAGGCGTCCACGATCAAGAACATCGTGCGTTCGCTCGAACAGGCCGGCGCGATGGAATTCACCATCGTTGTCGCAGCATCTGCTTCCGAGTCGGCGGCAATGCAGTATGTCAGCGCCTACTCCGGTTGCACGATGGCGGAATACTTCCGTGACCGCGGCCAGGACGCCCTGATTGTTTATGACGACCTGTCCAAGCAAGCCGTTGCGTACCGCCAGGTCTCGCTGCTGCTGCGCCGCCCGCCAGGCCGCGAAGCTTATCCCGGCGACGTGTTCTATCTCCACAGCCGCCTGCTCGAGCGCGCTGCTCGCGTGAACCCCGACTACGTCGAAGCCTTCACCAAGGGTGAAGTCAAGGGCAAGACGGGCTCGCTCACCGCGCTGCCAATCATCGAAACGCAAGCTGGCGACGTGTCCGCCTTCGTTCCGACCAACGTGATCTCGATCACCGACGGCCAGATCTTCCTGGAAACGTCGCTGTTCAATGCTGGTATTCGCCCCGCCATTAACGCCGGTATCTCGGTGTCGCGCGTCGGTAGCGCAGCGCAGACCAAGCTGATCAAGAACCTCTCCGGTGGTATCCGCACCGACTTGGCGCAGTACCGTGAACTCGCCGCTTTCGCGCAGTTCGCCTCTGACCTTGATGAAGCCACCCGCAAGCAGCTCGACCGCGGCGGCCGCGTGACGGAACTGCTCAAGCAGCCGCAATACAGCCCGCTGCCCATCTCGCTGATGGCCGCTTCGCTGTTCGCGGTGAACAAAGGTTACTTCGACGACATCGAAATCAAGCGCGTGCTCGCTTTCGAAACCGGCATGCACGCTTACCTGAAGGACAAGAAGGCCGCGTTGCTTGCCAAGCTCGAAGCCGACAAGGCCATCGACAAGGACGGCGAAGCCGAACTGGCCGCAGCGATCGGCGACTTCAAGAAGTCGTTCGCCTAAGCCCAACCGAAGGAACAGTCGTGGCTGCAGGAAAAGAGATTCGGGGCAAGATCAAATCGGTGGAAAACACCAAGAAGATCACCAAGGCCATGGAAATGGTGGCCGCCTCCAAGATGCGCAAGGCGCAGGAGCGCATGCGCCACGCCCGCCCGTACAGCGACAAGATCCGCAACATCGCGGCCAATCTTGGCAAGGCGAATCCGGAGTACGTGCACCCGTTCATGAAAGTGAACGACGCCAAAGCCACCGGTTTCATCGTCGTCACGACGGACAAGGGTCTGTGTGGCGGCATGAACACCAACGTGTTGCGCGCCGTGACCACCAAGCTGAAAGAGGCGCAAGCTGCCGGCATGACGGCGCAAGCCGTCGCCATCGGCAACAAGGGCCTTGGCTTTCTCAACCGCATCGGTGCGCAAGTCGTGTCGCATGCCACCCAGCTGGGTGACACGCCTCACCTCGACAAGCTCATTGGCCCGGTCAAGGTGTTGCTCGACGCGTACGCTGAAGGCAAGGTCAACGCGGTTTACCTGTCGTACACCCGCTTCATCAACACGATGAAGCAGGAGCCCGTGATCGAGCAGTTGCTGCCGCTCAAGCAGGAAAACATCAAGGCTGACGAAGGCGCGCGTTCGTGGGACTACATCTATGAGCCCGACGCACAAGTCGTGATCGACGATGTCCTGCTGCGCTACGTCGAAGCACTGATCTACCAGGCCGTGGCCGAGAACATGGCGTCCGAGCAGTCGGCGCGCATGGTGGCGATGAAGTCTGCCACCGACAACGCGGGCAACGTCATCGCCGAGCTGAAGCTGGTCTACAACAAGACCCGCCAGGCCGCCATCACCAAAGAGCTTTCCGAAATCGTGGCCGGGGCTGCAGCAGTCTGACCCACGAGTTCAACAGTTAAATTATTGGAGCACCAGAAAATGGCTCAAGCACAAGCAAGTTCCGCAAGCGTCCAGGGCAAGATCGTCCAATGTATCGGCGCCGTCGTTGACGTCGAATTCCCGCGCGACAAGATGCCCAAGGTCTACGACGCGCTGAAGATGGAAGGCACGGCCCTCACGCTGGAAGTGCAGCAGCAGCTCGGCGACGGCATCGTGCGCACCATTGCGCTGGGCTCGTCCGACGGCCTGCGCCGCGGCAACATGGTCTACAACACCAACGCGCCGATCACGGTGCCGGTGGGCAAGGGCACGCTCGGCCGCATCATGGACGTGCTGGGCAACCCGATCGACGAACGCGGCCCGGTTGACTCGACGCTGATGGCATCGATCCACCGCAAGGCTCCTGCCTACGACGAACTCTCGCCCTCGCAGGAACTGCTCGAAACCGGCATCAAGGTGATTGACCTGGTCTGCCCGTTCGCCAAGGGCGGCAAGGTGGGCCTGTTCGGTGGCGCCGGCGTGGGCAAGACCGTGAACATGATGGAGCTGATCAATAACATCGCCAAGGCCCACTCGGGTCTGTCGGTGTTCGCAGGCGTGGGTGAGCGCACTCGCGAAGGCAACGACTTCTATCACGAGATGGCCGATTCGGGCGTCGTGAAGCTCGACAACCTGGCTGAGTCCAAAGTGTCGATGGTGTACGGCCAGATGAACGAGCCCCCGGGCAACCGTCTGCGCGTGGCGTTGACCGGCCTGACGATTGCCGAGTCGTTCCGCGACGAAGGCCGTGACGTGCTGTTCTTCGTGGACAACATCTATCGCTTCACGCTGGCGGGTACCGAAGTGTCCGCCCTGCTGGGTCGTATGCCTTCCGCCGTGGGCTACCAGCCGACGCTGGCCGAAGAAATGGGCCGCCTGCAAGAGCGCATCACGTCGACCAAGGTTGGCTCGATCACGTCGATCCAGGCCGTGTACGTGCCTGCCGATGACTTGACCGACCCGTCGCCCGCAACGACCTTCGCCCACCTTGACTCCACCGTCGTGTTGTCGCGTGACATCGCCGCACTGGGCATCTACCCGGCTGTGGACCCGCTCGACTCGACGAGCCGCCAGCTCGACCCGCTGGTCGTCGGTGAAGACCACTACAACACCGCGCGCGCCGTTCAGAACACGCTGCAGCGCTACAAGGAACTGCGCGACATCATCGCGATTCTGGGCATGGACGAACTCGCGCCGGAAGACAAGCTGGCCGTGGCCCGTGCCCGCAAGATCCAGCGCTTTCTGTCGCAGCCGTTCCACGTTGCCGAAGTGTTCACTGGCTCGCCCGGCAAGTACGTGTCGCTGTCGGAAACGATTCGCGGCTTCAAGATGATCACCGCTGGCGAATGCGACCACCTGCCCGAGCAGGCGTTCTACATGGTCGGCACCATCGACGAAGCGTTCGAAAAGGCCAAGAAGGTTTGAAGAGGTTTTGCGTTGGGCGTGAAGCGTTCAGCGTGAACACCCGCTCAACGCCCAACGCTTAACGAAGACACCGAGGAAATCCATGGTTGATTCCACCCACACCATCCACGTTGACGTGGTCAGCGCCGAGGAGTCGATCTTCTCCGGCGAGGCTCGCTTCGTGGCGTTGCCCGGCGAGACCGGCGAGCTGGGTATTTATCCCCGCCACACGCCGCTGATCACGCGCATCAGGCCCGGCTCGGTGCGCATTGAAAAGGCTGATGGCACCGAAGAGTTCGTTTTCGTCGCTGGCGGCATTCTTGAAGTGCAGCCGACGAGCGTCACCGTACTCTCCGACACCGCCATTCGCGGCAAGGACCTCGACGAAGAAAAGGCCAACAGCGCCAAGGCTGCCGCCGAAGAGGCGCTGCGCAACGCCAAGGGCGAGCTCGATATTGCCAAGGCGCAATCTGAACTCGCCGTCATGGCTGCACAGATCGCAGCACTGCGCAAATACCGCCAGAAGCGATAACGCATAACGATGGGGCGCTGTACCGGCCCCTCACCTGTGGCTGCGTGCCTCGGCCCCGTCCCATGACGGGGCTTTTTCATTTCAGGCGGCCGGTTCCCAGTACGCGTAGGACCAGGCCACCGTGAACCCGCAACGCGCGTACAACTTCTGCGCTGTCTCGTTGTTGCGCTCGACCTGCAGCATCATTCGCTCATAGCCACGCTCCAGTGCGATACCCGCAAGCGTTGCAATGATTCGCGATGCGAGGCCGCGCCCCCGGTACGACTTGGCCGTGCGCATGCCGTGAATGCTCGCCCAGCCGTTCGACAGCGAAAGCACACCGCCCGCCACCACGCGGTTCGCGCCACCAGGCTCATCGTCCCGGACACTGGCGTAGAGCGAATCTTTCGCCCGCCGCAACACCTGTACGCGGCTCGCACCATCGACCGGATCGAAGCCTTCGCCGAGGAAGACGCCGGCCCACTCGTCGTCCGCCGTCGTGCTCACCAGCGCATCACGGCGGCCGGAAATTCGCAGCACATCACGCGTCGCCGCCACCTGCATTTGCGTCGGTTTGCACTCGCGCAAACCGCGCGAATCGAGCACGCGTCGGGCGCTGTCGAATGAATCAATCGACGGGATGCGAAAAATCGCAGGCATGCTGCGCGCAACGTAGCGAGCCGCAATTGCATCGATCGCGACTTCATCTGGAGCATCGTGGGAAATGGGCACAGCGCTCTTGGCTCGACCCACCGTGCTGCTGTCAAATCCGATCAACCAGCCGGGCATCTCTTCGATCTCGGGCGGCGCAACAGCTGCAAGCACAGCGCGTTCGAGCGACTCGATCTCGGTCTGCGTCATCATTGGCTCAGCCCAGGATGGGCTCGTCGGGCAATTCGTTCGGGTTCACATCACGGGACGCCGCCGGGAAGTGCTGCACGAGCAGCGCACTCACTTCCTCCAGCGCCTGCGTCAGCCCGTCTTCATAGCGCGCCTGGCGAAAGGCAGCCGGCATGCGACCAATGATCGCTTCCCACTGCGCATGCGGCACGCGCTCACTCAAGCCGCGGTCGGCCACGATTTCGATCGCGCGCTCGACCAGCAGCAGGTAAATCAATACGCCGTTGTTCTGCGCTGTGTCCCAGACGCGCAGCTTGCCGAACATCATCACGGCGCGCTCGCGCGGCGTCGCATCGCGCAATACATAGCTCGTGGGCAAGCTGCTTTCGACGTAGATGCGAATCTCGCCCGTGTGCCGCCTTTCGCTTGCAGCCACACGCTGGCCGAGCCGCTGCACCAGGTCAGCCGGAATGGCGCTGCGCGTGTTCGACTCATCGCGAAGCCGATGCCGCAACAAGCGCGCGATGCGGGAAGTGAACGTTGCCATCACCAGTCCCCGGAGGCGCCGCCGCCCCCAAAATTGCCGCCGCCGCCCGAGCCGCCCCAACTGCTGCCGCCACCACCGCCGAAGCCGCCACCGCCGCTGCCACCACCGAAGACGATCGGCACACCGCCCAGCCTGCTGCGGCCACGGCCGCCACCCGAGAAGATCGAGATCAGCAGCGCGATGAACGCCACACCGCACGCAATCAAGAGACTCGACGTTACGAACAGCGCAATGGCACCAATGCCAGTTCCGGTCGCAAGCGAGCCGAGCGTGCGGCCGAAAATGCTCTTGAGCACCCCCGCGACCACTGGCACGAGCACAAAACCGAAGATCGCCAGCTCCATCCAGTCGAAGCCACCGCCACCACCGGAAGTACGCGCGCTGGACGACTGCTTGGGTTCAGGCAATTTCTCGCCGTCGATGCGTGCGATCAGCTGGTCCACCCCATCGCGCAGGCCCGCCGCGTAGTCGTCCTTCTTGAAGCTGGGCGTGATCGCCTCGTCGATGATGTTCTTCGCGGCGAGGTCGGGCACGGCGCCCTCCAGCGACTTGGCCACCTCGATGCGAATCTTGCGGTCGTTCTTTGCGACCACGATGAGCACGCCGTCACCAATCGCCTTGCGCCCGATCTTCCATGTGTTCGCAACACGATTCGAATAACTGGTGATGTCTTCCGGCTGCGTGGTCGCAACCATCAACACGGCGATCTGTGTGCCCTTGCGCTTTTCGTAGTCGAGCAGCTTGTCGTCCAGGCCCTTGAGCGCGATGGGGTCGAGCGTGCCCGATGAATCGATGACATGCGATGTCAGCTCAGGAACGGGTTGCACGCCCTGCGCGCCGGCAAAGCCGGCCACCACCAGCAGCGCGATGAAAATCCATCGCGCCACCCGATTGCGGGTCAATCCCGCAAGCAAGGTCATTTACTTCTTCGTGCCGAAGTCCACCGTGGGCGGCGTGGAAATCTGCGCCTCGTTCTGCACGGTGAACGTGGGCTTTGGCTGGTAGCCGAACACCATGCCCGTGAGGTTGCTCGGGAAGCTGCGAGCAAGCACGTTGTACGCCTGCACGGCTTCGATGTAGCGGTTGCGTGCAACGGTGATGCGGTTCTCGGTGCCTTCAAGTTGCACGCGCAAATCGCTGAAGCCCTTGTTTGCCTTCAGGTCGGGGTACTTTTCAACAGTGACCATCAGGCGGCTGAGTGCGCCCGACAGCTCGCCCTGCGCCTGCTGGAACTTCTGGAAAGCTTCCGGGTTGTTCAGCGTCTCCGGCGTGACCTGCATCGACGTTGCCTTCGCGCGTGCCTCGACCACCTTGGTCAGCGTTTCCTGCTCGAAGTTCGCCTCGCCCTTGACGGTGGCGACGATGTTCGGAATCAGGTCAGCGCGGCGCTGGTACTGGTTGAGCACTTCACTCCACGCGGACTTGCTCGCCTCATCGAGGCGCTGGAAGTCGTTGTAGCCGCAGCCAGAAAGCGACACGGCGGCCGCAAGAATCAAGAACCAGCGAATCGGAGACCAGCGCTTCATGTGTCGTTCCTCCTGAGAGGCGAAAAGTGTGAAGGTAGCATAGATGGATGCCAGTCGAGCCCTTTCAAGTCCTCGGTGCCGCGCAACGTGAAGCGCCGCGTTTATCCCAACCCCGCCTGCTGATCGCAGGTGCCACTGGCATCCTCGGTACCGAAGTGCTTCGCCGCGTGTCGGGCCTGCATCGCTTTTCCAGCACACAGGTGCTCGCGCGCGAACCGATGCGTGCCGGCATCCGGGGCACCGATGCGTTGCTGGTCGATGACAAGCAGCCGCTGCCCGAATGGCCCGCACCCGCTGCAGACACAGGCCTCGTCATGTTCGACCCGCCGCGCCTCTTCAATGACCGCGAGCGCGCGCTATGGACGCCTCGCCCCGAGCAGTTCGTCGACGTCGCAACATGGATGCGCCGCGGTGGTGTGACGACGCTGGTGGTCGTGCTGCCGCATGACATCGGCCGGCTGCCCGCAGCACTCAAGCGCGGCCTGGCCACTTTGGATGAGCAATCGGTCTGCGCGCTCGGCTTCTCGCGGCTGGTCATCGTGCGCTCAGCGCGCCAGCCTTTGCGGGCAGCATCGCGCGGCTGGCTGCATGACGTCGCGGCCTGGATGCTGTCGGTCACCAAGTACATGGTGCCCAGCAGCCAGCAACCCGTACGTGCGGCGAAAGTCGCTGAGTTCGTTGCGGCTGTGATGGAGTTCGCGCCGCCCGGCATCCATGTCGCTTCGTCCGAGACGGTATGGCAGGCCGCGCAAACCGATGTACGCGGGGTGGTCCAGCGCTGGCTCGCGCCCTAGAATCACCGCACACACACCCATGCGCAAGAAAAGCAAGCTCCAGGCGGCTAACCTCGAAGGCCATCCCGACGATGTCGAGGCGGCGTTCTACGCGGCGCTGCAAAACGCCGACATCGACAAGCTGATGGCGTGCTGGGCCGACGAAGACGAAATCGTCTGCATTCATCCCGGCGGCCCGCGTGTGGTCGGCGCGATGGCGATTCGCGCAACCTTCGAGGCCATGTTCAGCAACGGCAGCATTCGCGCCTGGCCCGAGAACGCGCGCAAGACACAGGCGCTCGCCAGCGCCGTGCACAACGTGCTCGAACGCGTTGAAGTGCTCGGCCCCGATGGTCCGACGCAAGCGTGGGTCATCGCCACCAACGTGTACCACCGCACGGCGCAGGGTTGGCGCATGGTGGCGCATCACGCCAGCCCCGGCACCACCAGCGAGATCCAGGAAGTGTCCGGCGGCCCGCAAGTGCTGCACTGATGCAGTCGAGGGAGCGAATGCAGTACAGCGCGCCATGGTGGCTACCGGGCGGCAACCTGCAAACCATCTGGCCCGCGCTGTATTCGAAGCGCGTGTTCGGCGAGCCCCCCACCTACCGCCGCGAGCGATGGGTCGCGCCTGACAACGACTTCGTCGATCTCGACTGGCTCGCTCAGCCGCAAGCCGATGCCCATCGCCCGCTGCTCGTACTCTTTCATGGCCTTGAAGGCTCCTCGCGCAGTCACTACGCCGAAGCCTTCGCCGATTTCGCTGCCGAACATGGCATGGACTATGTCGTGCCGCACTTTCGCGGATGCAGCGGCGAGCTCAACGCCGGCCCGCGCGCCTATCACTCGGGCGATCATGAAGAGATCGCGTGGATCCTCGAGCGCTTGCGGCGCGGGCGCACGGGGGCCATGCTGGTGGTGGGCGTCTCACTGGGCGGCAACGCGCTCATGCGCTGGGCCGGCGAAGTCGGCACGCAGGCATCAGCAGTGGCAGACGCCGTGGCCAGCGTCAGCTCGCCACTTGATCTTGCTGCCGGCGGCCAGGCCATCGGCCGCGGATTCAACCGGCTCGTGTACACCACGATGTTCCTGCGCTCGATGAAGCCCAAGGCGCTCGAGAAACTCGCGCAGCACCCAGGCCTGTTCGACGCCGCAAAGCTGCGCGCTGCACGCGACCTGTACGAATTCGACGACGTCTTCACCGCGCCGCTGCACGGCTTTCGAAATGCAGACGACTACTACGCGCGCGCGTCAGCCAAGCCGGTGCTGCGCGACATCCGCATTCCCGCGCTGGTCGTCAACGCGCTGAACGATCCATTCGTGCCCGCTGCAAGCCTGCCGCGCGAGAGTGAAGTTGGCCCACACGTCACGCTGTGGCAGCCGGCCGAGGGCGGTCATGTCGGGTTCCCCGAGGGGCGCTTTCCGGGCCACGTGCGCACGATGCCGACCCTGGTCGGCCGCTGGTTACTGCAGGCGCTGCCGGGCCGGCAAGGCTGACATCGTCGCGCTGGCCGCCGAAGACGCAGGCGCTGCAGCCACTGGTGCAACTGGCGCGACAGGCGCCGAGCCGGGAACGACCCACGGCACTTCCGTAACGGGCCTTTGCTTGCCGACAGGCGTAGTGGCCTTGCCTTGCCGCACAAGCGCCATGTCTTCCTCGCTCGGGTACATGCCGGTCAAGTAGTAGTCCATCGCGCGGCGTGCGATGGGCGCTGCGTTTTGCGCACCGAAGCCCGCGTTCTCGACAATCATCGCGATGGCAATGGTGGGCTTGTCGGCAGGCGCGTAAGCCGTGAACAGCGCGTGATCGCGGTGGCGCTCGTCCACCGTCGCCGCGTTGTACTTCTTGTCCTGCGCGATTCCCACCACCTGTGCGGTGCCCGTCTTGCCGCCGCTGGTGTAGGCTGCGCCGCGATAGGCCGATGCAGACGTGCCTTCGATGTTCACGCCGACCATCGCATTGCGGATCACCGCAATGTTCTCGGGCTTGGCAACGCGTTCGCCCACGGTCTGGCGCACCGCGTTAGTCGGCGCGCGCGTAACGATATCCACGACCTGTTTGACCAGGTGCGGCTTCATCTTGACGCCGTCGTTTGCCAGCGTGGCCGTGGCGGCCGCGAGCTGCAGGATGGTGAAGTTGTTGTAGCCCTGGCCGATGCCCAGCGAGATCGTCTCGCCCGCGTACCACTTCTGCTGCTCGGCCTTGCGATAAGCGTTGCGCTTCCATTTGGTCGAAGGCAGCAGGCCGCGCGCTTCGCCGGAGATGTCGATGCCCGTGATTTCGCCGAAACCGAACTTCATCAATTCATCGTGCATCAGGTCCACGCCCATGTCGTTGGCCAGGATGTAGTAGTACGTGTCGCATGACTGCACGATCGAGCGGTACATGTCGACCGAGCCGTGCCCGCCTTCCTTGTCGTCGCGAAAGCGGTGGCCGCCGAACATGAAAAAGCCCGGATCGGCAATCGACTGCTGCGGCGTGCGCTTGCCCGTCTCGAGCGCGGCCAGCGCCATGAACGGCTTGTAGGTGGAGCCCGGCGGGTACGTGCCACGCAGTGCGCGATTGAGCAGCGGCTTGTCGAGCGACTCGTTCAGCGCCGTCCAGTTCTCGGTGTCGATGCCATCGACGAACAGGTTCGGGTCGAACGTCGGCTTGCTCACGAAGGCCAGGATCTCGCCGTTGCTGGGGTCGATCGCCACCAGCGCGCCGCGCCTGTCGCCGAACATGTCCTCAACCAGCTTTTGCAGCTTGATGTCGATCGACATCATCACCGTATTGCCGGGTGTGGCCGGATGGCTCGCGAGCTTGCGCATCGCGCGCCCGCCAGCGGACGTTTCCACATGCTCGACGCCGGTGACGCCGTGCAGCTGCTCCTCATAGCTCTGCTCGATGCCGAGCTTGCCGATGTATTCGGTGCCGCGGTAGTTGGCCTGCACGTCATCGGGCAGGTCCTCCATCGCTTTTTTCTCGGTCTGGTTCACGCGGCCGATGTAGCCAATGACGTGGCTCGCGAGCTCGCCATACGGGTAGCTGCGAAACAGGCGTGCCTTGATGTCCACGCCGGGAAAGCGCCAGCTCTGCGCTGCGAACCGCGCGACTTCCTCGTCGGTCAGGCGCGTGCGGATGGGCAGCGACTCGAAGTTCTTCGACTCGTCCAGCAGCTTGCGAAAGCGCCGCTTGTCGCGTGCCTGGATCTCGACGACGCCAGACAGCTCCTCGATCGTCTGGTCGAGTGTCGACTTGATGCGCGACGGCATGATCTCGAGCGTGTAGGCGGAGTAGTTGGTCGCCAGCACGATGCCGTTGCGGTCGAGGATGAGGCCGCGGTTGGGCACGACCGGAACAATGGCCGTGCGATTGTTTTCAGCCTGCTCCTGCAAGTCGGCGTGGCGATAGACCTGCAGGTAAACCAGCCGGCTGGCCAGCAGGATGAAGCAGATCGCCACGACGAGCGTCGCCGCCAGCACGCGCAGGCGAAAGCGCGAGAGGTCAGCTTCGACGTTGCGTAGTTCAGTCATGGGCAGGGGTTGGGCGTTGAGCGTTCGGCGTTGAGCGTGAAGAGACCGGCAGAAGGTAGTTTCGATTTTCGCTCAGCGCCCAACGCTTAACGCTCAACCTCTCAAAGTGGCCGGTTCTCGTCAGGGTCGGGCGCGCGGCGCTGGGGCGCCAGCAGCAAGATGCTCACCACGGGCCAGAGCAATGATTCCGCCACGGGCGCGATGAGCAACGCCCAGCCGGGAAAGATGCCGCCCGTGATCATGCGGATCGCCAGCTCGATCGCGTGGGCGGCGATGAACAGCGGAAACACCTGCACGGCTTGCGACGGCACCGTGAACCACAGCAGCCGGCGGTGTATCGTGATCGCGAAGAAACTCAGCGCCGTGTACGACAGCGCGTGCTGGCCGAGCAGGGCCGTCTGGTGCACGTCCATCGCCAGGCCGAAGATGAACGCCGCGCCAATGCCCACGCGCAGCGGCTGGTGCACGCTCCAGAACACGAGCACCACAGCGACCAGGTCGGGCATCCACGGCGCGCGGCCCAGCGGCAGCATGTTGAAGATCAAGGCCAGCAGCATGCTGCCCCAGATGAAAACGGGGTTGGCCGGCAACAGCAGTTGCTGGCCTGGACGCATGATCATTTGCGCACCCCCTTGCGCGGCGGCGCCGGGTCTTCCGGCGCGGGCCGCGGTGGCAGCTGCTCGGTGATCGGCGCGAGCACCATCACATGGCGCGCGCCAGACACCAGCGCCTGCGGCACGCAACGGATATGGGCGAAGCCCGAATCTGCACGGCGTTCGATCTTGTCGACCTTGGCGACGGGCAGGCCCGGCGGGTAGACGCCATCGACGCCACTGGTGGTGAGCAAGTCGCCCGGCTGTACGTCGGCGTTGCCCGCCATGAAGCGCAGTTCGAGCTGGCCGCCGTGCTGCGTCGGGTCGCCGTAGGCCACGCTGCGCGCGCCGGTGCGTGCGTTCAACACGGGGATGGCGTGCTCGCGGTCGATGATGAGCGTCACTTCGCTGGACAGTGGATGGACCCGCGTGATCTGGCCGAGCACGCCTGACTCGTCGATGACCGGAGAGCCCGCCTGAATGCCCTGAGTCAGCCCCTTGTCGATGACGACCTTGCGGGTGTAGGGGTCGGCCGCGTCATACAGCACTTCGGCGGCGACGCCTTTGATGGCCACACGTTCACGCAGGTCGAGCAGTTTTCGCAGGCGCGAGTTTTCGAGTTGCAGCTGCTCGACCAGGTTGGAGCGTTGCGCCTGCAGGGCGAGCTTGACGCGAGCGGCCTCTTCGCTGCGCTGGGCGCTGGTGAGCGAGCTGAAATAGTCAGAAGCCCCGCTCACCGCCTGCATAGGCCGCAGTGCCACCCACTGCACGGGGTACAACGCCACCGCGATACCTGCGCGAAGCGGCTGCGCGATCTTGAAGCGCGAATCAGCGACCATCAGGAACAGGGCGAACGCACTGAAAACCATCAGCTTCGACAGCGCTGATGGACCCTGCTTGAAGAAGGGCGGGGGATTCCGGTCGAGGGTGCCTAATGGCATGGCTTATTTTGCGCCCTCCCCCCGCGTGGCAGGGGATGGAAACGTCACTCGCTCGTGAAGATCGAGCCCAGGCGCTCCATGCGCTCCAGCGCAATGCCGCAGCCTCGCACCACGCACGTGAGCGGGTCTTCGGCGACCAGCACGGGCAGGCCGGTTTCCTCGGCAAGCAGACGGTCGAGGTCACGCAGCAACGCGCCGCCGCCAGTGAGCATCATCCCGCGCTCGGCAATGTCGGCGCCCAGTTCAGGCGGCGTTTGCTCCAGCGCATTCTTCACGGCAGACACGATATTGTTCAACGGGTCGGTGAGTGCTTCGAGGATTTCGTTGGAAGAAATCGTGAACGAGCGCGGCACACCTTCTGACAGGTTGCGGCCCTTGACTTCCATTTCCTTGACTTCGCTGCCCGGGAAGGCCGAGCCGATGTTCTTCTTGATCGCTTCAGCCGTCGGCTCCCCGATCAGCATGCCGTAGTTGCGGCGGATGTAGCTGATGATCGCTTCGTCGAATTTGTCGCCGCCAACGCGCACGCTGCCTTTGTAGACCATGCCGCCGAGCGAGATGACGCCGACTTCCGTCGTGCCGCCGCCGATATCGACGACCATCGAGCCCGAGGCTTCCGACACTGGCAGGCCCGCGCCGATCGCTGCGGCCATCGGCTCTTCAATCAGGTAAACCTCGCTGGCGCCGGCGCCCAGGGCCGACTCGCGAATCGCGCGCCGCTCGACCTGGGTGGAGCCGCAGGGCACGCAGATGATGATCCGCGGCGACGGCTTCAAGATGCCGCGCGGATGAACCATCTTGATGAACTGCTTGAGCATCTGCTCGGTGACGGTGAAGTCGGCGATCACGCCGTCCTTCATCGGGCGGATCGCCTCGATGTTGCCCGGCACCTTGCCGAGCATGGCCTTGGCCTCGCGGCCGACGGCCTGGATCGTTTTCTTGCCCTGGGGGCCGCCTTCATGGCGGATCGCAACGACCGACGGCTCGTCAAGGACGATGCCCTTGTCGCGCACGAAAATCAGGGTGTTGGCGGTGCCCAGGTCGATTGCCAGGTCGGTTGAAAAGTACCGACGGAAAGCTCCGAACATCAGGAAATCCTCTCGCGCGGCGCGGGGCAGGCTGCGAGTGCGGCTGCCGGGGCCGAATGAATCATGTTGTGGTTGGGGAAACTGGTGAAAAACGGATGAAAGTGCCGTGATTTTCCTGCAAATACCGTCGCTTTCGCGGGCGTTGCACTAAAGGCGGGATAATACCCGATTGCCCTCGCTGAACCGGCCCGCCGCGGGTCAAAAATAAGCGTTTACATCTGTTTTCCGAGCGCACTTTCACTCCATGTCCCTTTCTTCAGCAGATATTGCGCGCATCGCCCGTCTTGCCCGGCTGGAACTGCAGCCCGCCGAGAGCGAGCGCCTTGCAGCGCAGCTCAACGGTTTTTTCGACATCGTCGAGCAGATGAAGGCCGTTGATACCACCGGTATCCAGCCCCTGGCCCATCCCGCCGCCGCCGTGCAAGACGTCGTTCTGCGGCTGCGCGACGACATCGCCAATCCGCACATCGACCGCGAAGCCAACCAGCGCAGCGCACCGGCCGTCGAGCGCGGCCTTTTCCTCGTGCCGAAAGTGATCGAGTGATGAGCCCCTTGCACGACATGACTGTGGCGGCGCTGGCTGCTTCACTGCGCGCCAAAGAGGTGTCGGCTGTTGAAGTGGCACGGCACTTCATGACCCGCGCGAGCGACCAGGCGAGCCTGGGTGCCTACCTCGACACGAACGAAGCCGTGACGCTTGCGCAAGCCCAAGCCGCTGATGAGCGCATTGCTGCTGGCGACACCGCGCCACTGCTGGGCGTGCCGATTGCGCACAAGGACATCTTCGTCACGAAAGATTTCGCGAGCACCGCCGGCTCGAAGATGCTCGACAACTACCGTTCGCCCTTCGATGCCACCGTGGTTGAAAGACTTGCACAAGCAGGCTGCGTGACATTGGGCAAACTCAACTGCGATGAATTCGCGATGGGCTCGGCCAACGAGAACTCGGCGTTCAAGCCCGTGCGCAATCCGTGGGACACATCGCGCATTCCCGGCGGCTCGTCAGGTGGCAGCGCTGCTGCGGTTGCGGCGCGCAGTGCGCCCGCCGCCACAGGCACAGACACAGGCGGCTCGATCCGCCAGCCCGCCTCGTTTTGCGGCATCACCGGCATCAAGCCGACCTATGGCCGTGCGTCGCGCTACGGAATGATCGCGTTTGCGTCGAGCCTCGACCAGGCAGGCGTCATGGCGCGCACGTCTGAAGACTGCGCCATGTTGCTGTCGGCCATGTGCGGCCCCGACCCTGATCGCGATTCGACGTCGCTCGACGTGCCCGCACAAGACTTCACCAAAAGTTTGAACGAGTCGATAGAAGGCCTGCGCATCGGCGTGCCGAAAGAATTTTTCGGCGAAGGGCTATCTGCCGATGTTCGCGCAGCGATCGAAGCGGCGTTGAAGCAGTACGAACAACTTGGCGCCAAGCTGGTGGACATCACGCTGCCGCGCACGCAGCTGTCGATTCCGGTTTACTACATCATTGCGCCGGCAGAAGCCTCATCGAATCTTTCGCGGTTCGACGGTGTGAAGTTCGGCCACCGCGCCAAGAACTACAGCGACCTGACGGACATGTACGAGAAGACGCGCGCCGAAGGTTTTGGCGACGAAGTCAAGCGCCGCATCATGATTGGCGCGTACGTGCTGTCGCATGGCTATTACGACGCGTACTACCTGCAAGCGCAAAAAATCCGCCGCATGATCGCCGACGATTTCCAGAATGCGTTCAAGCAATGCGATGTGATTGCCGGCCCCGTCGCGCCGACAGTCGCCTGGAAGCTCGGTGAACACGGCAGCGATCCGCTGGCCGACTACCTGGCTGACATCTTCACGCTGCCAGGCTCGCTCGCGGGCCTGCCCGGCATGAGCATTCCGTGTGGCTTCGGCGAAGCGCAAATGCCGGTGGGCATGCAGCTGCTGGGCAACTACTGCGCGGAAGCAAAGCTGCTGAACACGGCGCACAAGTTCCAGCAAGCCACGGACTTCCACCTTCGCAAGCCGGAGGGCGTGTGACCATGGCAGCCAAATTGATACAGGGCTACGAAGTTGTCATCGGCTTCGAGACGCACGCGCAACTCTCGACCCAGTCAAAAATCTTCAGCCGCGCGCCCACTGCATTCGGCGCTGAGCCGAACACGCAGGCATCGCCTGTCGATCTGGCATTGCCGGGCACGTTGCCGGTGATGAACAAGGGCGCGGTCGAGCGCGCCATCGAGTTTGGCCTGGCCGTGAACTCGCACATTGCCGAGCGCAGCGTGTTCGCGCGCAAGAACTACTTCTATCCGGACTTGCCCAAGGGCTACCAGATCAGCCAGTTCGAGATTCCGGTGGTGCAGGGCGGTGTTGTTGAGTTCTACCTGGGCGAAGAGAAGAAGTCCGTGCGACTCGTTCGTGCGCACCTGGAAGAAGACGCAGGCAAGTCGCTGCATGAAGACTTCGTCGGCCAGTCGGGCATCGACCTGAACCGCGCGGGCACGCCGCTGCTGGAAATCGTCACTGAGCCAGACATGCGCTCGTCCGACGAAGCTGTGGCTTACGCGAAAGAGCTGCACAAGATCGTGACGTGGATCGGCATTTGCGACGGCAACATGCAGGAAGGCAGCTTCCGCTGCGACGCGAACGTCTCCGTGCGCAAGCCGGGCGAGCCACTGGGCACGCGCCGCGAAATCAAGAACCTGAACAGCTTCAAGTTCATGCAGCAGGCGATCGACTTCGAGATCCGCTGGCAGATTGAGCAGATCGAAGACGGCTTCGCGATCCAGCAGGCCACCGTGCTGTTCGACCCCGACACCGGTGAGACGCGTGCCATGCGCACGAAAGAAGACGCCGCCGACTACCGCTACTTCCCCGACCCGGACCTCCCGCCGCTGGCAATAGGTCGTGACTGGGTCGAGCGCGTGCGCGCCGACATGGCCGAGCTGCCACGCGTGATGGCGGCGCGTTTCGTCAAGGACTACGGCCTGCCCGAATACGACGCGACCACGTTGACGCAGAGCAAGGCGATGGCGGCGTACTTCGAAGCCGCGGCCACCGCCTCGGGCCAGCCCAAGCTGGCCAGCAACTGGGTGATGGGCGAGATTTCGCGCCGCCTGAATGCAGGCGACGTGACGATTGACCAGTTGCCCATCAACGCGACAACACTCGCCGCTTTGATCAAGCGGATCGCAGACGGCACCATCTCCAACAATGCAGCGCGGCAGGTTTTCGACGCGCTGTGGAGCGGCGAAGGACCGGACGTTGACGCGCTGATCGAGGCCAAGGGCCTCAAGCAGATGAACGACACCGGCGCGCTGGAGCAGATCATCGATGACGCGATTGCAGCGAACGCCGACAACGTCGCGCAGTTCCGCGCGGGCAAAGAGAAGGCGTTCAACGCCCTCGTCGGCCAGGTGATGAAGGCGAGCAAAGGCAAGGCGAACCCGGCGCAGGTGAACGACCTGCTGCGCAAGAAGTTGTCGTGACCGCAGCCTCAGGCACAAGCCTGTAGGCGAAGCGCCTAGCGCCTTTGCGTCACCGGCCCGGAGGCGGCAGCCGTGGTGGCAGTCGCAGCCGACGCTGCACCACCAGACGTGGGCGCTGCCAGCTGCGACCACAGCGCCTTGAGCTTGACCAGCTCATCGTCGAAGCGCGCATTCACCCGTTTCTTCTCGGCTTCCTGGTTGGCAACGAACCGGCGCTGGCCTTCGGCCTGCTGGGTGTTTTCCTCGATCTGGCGCTTGAGCTTGGGCGGAATCCTCGATGGATCGCCTTTGTAGAACTCCAGCTCCTGGTCGATGGCCTTGCGCTGCGTTGCGAGATCGCTGTTGTGGCGGTTGGCGGCATTGATCACGTCATCGAGCTGCGCCAATGCCTGTGCGCGCTCCTTGTCATGCGAGGCCTTGTCGGGGTAGCGGGCCAGCAGCACGCGTTCACGCCTGCGCTCCTCGGCTTGGCGGTTGCGCTCTTCCTGCGCCTTGGCCGCTTTCGCTTCTTCCTGTGCGCGCTCCTGTGCGGTGAGCGACGGGCCAATCTTGCGCACGACGAGGCCGCCCGAGCTCATCTCGGCCTGCTCGCGGTCAATGCATTCGGGAATGGGGCGGTCGGCAGTGATGCGGCGGCCCTTGCCGTCCACACAGGTGTAGATGCCCTGCTGCGCCCAAGCTGGCGCTGCCATGCCAAGGCACAGCGTCATACCAACTACACGCAGGCACGCCAGATACTGCAAGTTATCTTCCTCAATCGACGCCGTAACGCCGCCGGTACGCCAGCACCTCCTCATGCCGGCCCTGCACCGCTGTATCGCCGTGTTGCTCAAGATACTGGAGCAAATCCGCGAGACGCGCAATCGCGCAAACCTGCAAGCCGAGCTGGTCGCGCACCTGCTGCACAGCGCTGTAAGCAACATCCACGCCGTTCTCGGTTGCCTTCTCCTGGCGGTCCAGCGCAATCGCGATGGCATGGGGTGTGGCGCCTGCGGCCTTGATGATGCCAATGGATTCGCGCACGGCTGTGCCAGCAGAAATCACGTCATCAACGATCAGCACGCGACCCTTGACGGGCGCGCCCACCAGCGTGCCGCCCTCGCCGTGGTCTTTGGCTTCCTTGCGGTTGTAGGCAAACGGCACGTTGCGCCCGAGCCGCGCGAGCTCGATGGCGACGGCAGCACCCAGCGGAATGCCCTTGTAGGCCGGCCCAAACAGCATGTCGAACTCGATGCCCGAATCCATGATGCGGCGTGCATAGAATTGCGCGAGCCGCCCGAGCTTGATGCCGTCGTCGAACAGGCCAGCATTGAAGAAGTAAGGTGAGAGGCGGCCGGCCTTCGTTTTGAACTCGCCGAAGCGCAGCACGCCTGCGCCGATGGCGAACTCCACGAATTCCTGCGCGAGCGCATCGTCGGCGGCCGTGTCGATGATCGTCATGCGGATCCCTTATGTGTAGGGAGATTGTATTGGCGGGCAATGAGGCGTTAAGCCTGGTGGCGCAAGCCCGGGAACTGCGGCGCGCGGGCCGCGCAGCCGAGGCGATCGAGCGCTTTGACCGCGCCATCGCGCTCGATCCCGCGCTGGTGCCCGCACACATCAACCGGGCCAATGCCCTGCGTGAGCTGGGCCAGCCTGAAGCTGCCATTGCAGGTTACGACGCGGCGCTGTCGCTGGCACCTGACTCCGCCATCACCTGGCAAAACCGTGGTGTTGTGCTGGACCAGCTGGGCCGGCACGAAGAGGCCGTTGAATCGCTGGAGCGCGCCTTGCAGGCCGACAAAGCGCTGGTAGACGCGCACTGGAACCTCGCCCTGGCGCTGCTGCGCCTGGGCGACTTCGAGCGCGGCTGGCGCGAATTTGAGTGGCGCTGGCACAAGCCGGACATCGCGATGGCGGCACGCCACTTCAGCCAGCCACGATGGACGGCGGACCAGCCGCTTGCCGGTCGGACGATCCTCGTTTGCGCCGAGCAGGGTCTGGGCGACACACTGCAGTTCTGCCGCTATTTGCCATGGCTCGCCGCACAAGGCGCGCGCACCAAGCTGCTGGTGCAGCCCGAGCTGGTTGCGTTGCTCAGCGGGCAATTGGGGCTGGATGAAGTCGCGACAACAGGCTCGCACATGCCCAAGTTCGATACACAGTGCTCGCTCATGAGCCTGCCGTACTTGGCCGGCACCCGGCTGGACACGATTCCCACGCCGGGCCGCTACCTCCACGCGCCCGCTGCCCAGGTAACTGCATGGCGTGAGCGGTTAGGCGAGCGGCCGGGCGAGCAGCGACGCCCGCGCATCGGCCTCGTCTGGAGCGGCAGACCCGACCATGGCAACGATTCCAACCGCAGCCTCGCCCTGCAGCAGCTTCTTGATGCATTGCCAGCAGGCCCGCAGTACGTGAGCCTGCAGAACGCAGTGCGGCCCGCAGATGCGCAGGCCTTGCGCGCGCGCAGCGATGTGACTGACTTTGCACCGCTGCTGACCAACATGGCCGAAACGGCTGCGCTGTGCGAATGCATGGACCTTGTGATCAGCGTCGACACCAGCGTTGCCCATCTGGCGGGCGCGCTCGGCAAGCCCGTGTGGCTGCTGCTGCCCTTCAGTGCCGACTGGCGCTGGCTGCACCAGCGCGACACCTCGCCGTGGTACGAACACATGACGCTGTTGCGCCAACCCGTTGCCCGCGACTGGGCTGCTGTGCTTGGTAAGCTCGCGCAACGACTTTCAACCAGCTATCCATGTTCAAACTTACCAGCCTCAACCTGAACGGCATTCGCTCCGCTGCGAGCAAAGGCGTCGAAGCATGGATCGCCAAGACCAAGCCCGATTGCATCTGCATGCAGGAAGTCAAGGCGCAAGCCGAAGACGTGGAGGGCCGCTTCGAGGAAATGGCGGGCTTGAAAGGGCACTTTCACTTCGCGCAGAAAAAGGGCTATTCCGGCGTGGCCGTGTATACCAAGCACGAGCCCACCGATGTGGTCGTGGGCTACGGCTCGGAAGAATTCGATGCTGAAGGCCGCTACGTCGAGTTGCGCTTTGATACGCCCAAACGCAAATTTTCAGTGATCAGTTGTTACTTTCCGAGCGGCTCATCGGGCGAAGAGCGGCAGCAGGCCAAGTTCCGCTTCCTCGACGAGTTCGACCCGCATCTTGTGAAGCTCAAGAAAAAGCGCGACTTCATCCTGTGCGGCGACGTGAACATTGCGCACCAGGAAGCTGACCTGAAGAACTTCCGCAGCAACAAGAAAAACAGCGGCTTCTTGCCGGAAGAGCGCGCGTGGATGACGAAGCTGCTGACTGAGACCGGTCTGGTCGATGTTTACCGGCGCCTGAAGCCCGAGGCGACCGAGGAGTGCTACACATGGTGGAGCAACCGCGGCCAGGCATACCTGAACAACGTGGGCTGGCGGCTCGACTACCACCTGGCGACACCCGCCATGGCGCAGCTCGCGCGCAAGGAAGCGATCTACAAGAAAGAGAAGTTCTCGGACCACGCGCCGATCACGGTGGACTACGAGTTCAAGCTGTGATCCGTCTGTGTTGCGGCCTTCATGCCGGTGCCGCAGGCCCATCGAGAGTCTTGAGGACATTGGCCCGGCTCTTGTAGGCCTCAGCGAGGAACGGATCACTGACGCCATAGATTCCATGGCCGTCGCGAGCCAGGATGTTTGAATCCAGCAGCAGCGTGGCGACCTTTTGAATTTCTTCTGCGCCAACGGTGCGGCCGATCTCGACGCCATATTCATCGAGTGTTGCAGCGGAGAACAGCTTCTTGACGCCCTGGCCACCTTGCTTGCACACATAGCCAAAGACGGCCTGGGCCAACGGACCGAGTTCATCCAATCGAGCCAGGTCAACGGCTGCCGCTGATTGCCGCACGCCCTCGGTGATGGCGCGCAAGTCCTGGTCCGCGTCGGCGAAGCTCGGCGACTGCGCCAGCGCGAAGAGCGCCTTCATGAGTTCTTCGGGCCTGCGGCCCAGCCGCACGAAACACTCGAATGCGACTTCCCGTGTGGGCATCCTCGCTCCGAGCTCGGCTTGCTTCAGCAGCCAATCAACAAAGTCGATCTCCAGTACCGGGAAGTCCTCAGACATCGCCCCGTTGAAAGCCTGCGTGCCTTTGATGGTCAGTTCGCGGACCCGGGCCCGGTGCGAGCCTGTGCCAAGGAACAGAAAGTGCCCGGGCGTGCCGGGGGTCAGGTTGATTTCATCGCGGGCCGCTTTGAGGGCCAGCAGCATGTTGTCGCCGTCCTCGGAGCCCATGGCGTGTTGCACTTCGTCGATGATGACCACCACGTCGGTCTTGGTCAGACGGACCAGTTCGCCGAAGGCGCCTGCGAGCGTGCTGCCTTCGTTCTTGCCGAGCTCGACCAGGCTGAAGCCGAACTTGAAGCCGGCCGCGCCCAGGTCCAGGCCCTTCAGACGCTTCAAAATACCGACCGCCTTGGAGTCCGCACGCTCCAGGTCCGCCAGCGTCCTGCGCACCGCCGCCAGCAGCAGGTCGCTCGGCTTGGCGGCCGTGTTGCTCCAGAGATCGACATACACGACGATGGCCCCCTCTGCCTCCAGCGCAGGGATCAGGTCGCCGCGAAGAAATGTCGTCTTGCCGATCCGGCGCAGACCGCCCAGGAAGAGGCCGGAGCGGACCTTGGTCATCAGGCCCTTGGGCCGCAGCAGCTGCTCGGCCATGTCCGAGGCGAGTTTTGGTCGGTGAAAGGTCATTTTTACATTTTTATTGAATTCAGATAATTATCTCAATTTCATAATTTTCTGTAAATCGCTGCGTACGACAACTAAAGGTGACGCACGGACGGGCCGGCCGGGTCTGCACATGAGCGGCCGTAGCGTGGGCACTGTCAGAATCACCCACATGTCCCGGCGCCTCCTGATCTCCATTTCGGTCCTTGCTGCCGTGCTCGTGGCCGCGTTCGCTGTCTGGTGGATGACGCGCGCACCTTCCGCGCCAGCAGTCGCAGCGCGTATGGCGCCGCTGGTTCGCACACTGCAGTTTTCTGCCCGCGTGGCGACTGCATCGCGTGTGGACGTGGGCAGCACACTCACCGGCCGCGTGGTGCAAGTGCCGGTGGCCGAAGGCGCACAAGTCAAGGCGGGTGATGTGCTCGTGCGGCTGGAGAACGCCGAGTTGCGCGCTGCCGTCGCGCAAACCCAGGCCACGGAGCAGCAGGCGCTCGCCCGCCTCGCAGGCTTGCGCAGTACAGGCCGCGGCGCTGCGCAGGCCGGTGTGTCGCAGGCTGAATCAGTGCTGGTGGCCGCGCAGGCAGACCTTAAACGCACGCTCGATCTGGTGGCGCAGGGTTTTGTGAGCCAGGCACGTGTGGACGAGGCGCGCCGCGTGGTTGAGGTCGCGCAAGCCCAACGCGATGCCGCGCGCGCGCAAAACGCGGCGCTTGCTGAGCCGGGCAGCGAAGTTGCGCAGGCACAGGCGCAGGTAGCGCTGGCAGTTGCCGCACGCGCAGCCGCACAGGCCCGCCTGGGCGAGGCCGTGCTCACAGCCCCGGCGGATGCGCGCGTCCTCGCACGCTTGGTCGAGCCCGGCCAGATCGTGCAGCCCGGACGTGCGCTGCTCACCCTGGCGCTGGCCGGCCCGCTGCAACTCGTCGCGCAAGTGGATGAGCGCTACCTGGGACAGCTGCAGCCCGGCCAGCTCGCGGGCGTGCTGGCTGATGCGTATCCCACACAGCGCTTCACGGCCCGTGTGCTGACCATCGCGCCGCTCGTCGATGCGCAGCGCGGCTCGATCGAAGTCAAGTTCGCCCTGCCACAGCCCGTGCCCGCCTTCCTGCGCGAGGACATGACGCTGTCGGTGGAAGTGGAGACGGCGCGCCGCGACCAGGCACTGGTGTTGCCTGCCAGTGCGCTGCGTAGCGAAGATTCGACAGGCGCCGTCGTCTGGCTCGCACTCGAAGGCCGCGTCGAGGCGCGCAAGGTGCGCGTGGGCCTGCGCACACTCGACGCCGTCGAGATTCTTGAGGGCCTGAGTGCAGGCGATCTCGTGCTCGTTGGTGCGGCGCCATCGCCCGGCGCCCGCGTGCGTGCCGATAGCTCAGCCACGCCGTCAACAGGCACAGCCAAGGGCACGAAAGACGATGCCGGCGCTGCGATGACCAACGCGATGGGCCGCTGAGGCAGCCGCATGCTCGGCTTCGAGACCCGTGTTGCGACGCGCTTCCTGCGCGAAGGCCGCATGCAAACGGTGCTGATCATCGTCGGCGTCGCAGCGGGCGTGGCCGTGGTCACCTACATCTCGGCGTTGATCGCCGGCCTGCAGCGCAACACCATCGAGAAGACGCTGGGCTCGCAGGCGCACGTCACGATCAGCTCGCGTGACGAACTGGTGCTGCCGGCACGCGAGGCGGCGAGCGCCGGCGCAAGCGAGCTGGTGCAGACGCAACCACGCGCGCAGCGCCTGCGCTCCATCGGCAACTGGCAGCCGCTCGTCCCGTTGCTCGAAGCGATGCCGCAGGTCACCGCAGTCTCGCCAATGGTGTCGGCGGCGGGCCTCGCAGAACGCGGCCAGGCGATCAAGGCCGTTGCGCTCGTGGGCGTGGAGCTTGAGCGATACGACCGCATCGTGGGGCTGCGCGACAAGATCGTCGATGGCACTGCGCGGCTCGGGCCGGGCGAGGCCATCATCGGCCGCGAGCTGGCGCAAGACCTGGGCGTGCGCATCGGCGACCGCATCGGCGTGGTGACGGGCGGCGTCTCCGATTCGCTACGCGTCACGGCGCTGGTGGACCTCGGCGTGCGCGAGTTGAACCGGCGCACCGTGCTAGTTCCGCTACGCACGGCGCAAAGCCTGGCGGGGCTGCCCGGCGGAGTGACGAGCCTTGACATCACGCTGGCCGACATCTGGCAGGCGCAAGTGGTGGCCGACGAACTGTCCGCACGCTGGCCCTACAAGGCCGAGAGCTGGCAGCAAGCCAACGCGCAACTCGTGTCGGCATTGAATGCGCAGTCCGTGAGCACGGCGGTGATTCGCGGCGTGGTCATGATCGTCGTGGTGCTGGGCGTCGCGAGTGTGCTGGTCGTGTCGGTCGTGCAAAAGCAGCGCGAGATCGGCATCCTGCGGGCCATGGGCGCGACGCGGGGCCAGGTGCTGCGCATCTTCCTGCTGCAAGGCGGCATCGTCGGTGCGCTGGGCTCAGTGCTGGGGGTGCTGCTGGCAGTGCTGCTCATCCGCGCGTTCACCACATTCGTGCTCGGCTCCGACGGCAAGCCGCTTTTCAACATCACGCTCGCGCCCGTGCTGGCGCTGCAAGTTGCCGTGATCGCAACGGTATGCGGCGTGCTCGCAGCGGTGGCGCCTGCGCGCCGCGCCGCAAGGCTCGACCCTGCGCAGGCCATCCGCCTATGAGCACGACTGACGTGAAAGCCCCAGCCAGCGAACTGCTTGTGCTCGACGGCATTCGCAAGAGCTACAACATCGGCTTGCCCAATGAGGCCGAGGTGCTGCATGGCTTGTCGCTGCGCGTGGATCGCGGTGAGTTCGTGGCGCTGATCGGGCCATCAGGCTCGGGCAAGAGCACGCTGCTGAACATCGTGGGCCTGCTCGAGCGAATGACGGCGGGCAGCTATCGCATCGAAGGCGAAGAGATGCAGGGCCTGGACGACGCGGCGCTCACGCGGCGCAGGCGCACCTCGATCGGCTTTGTCTTCCAGTTTCACCATTTGCTGCCGGCCTTCAGCGCACTCGAAAACGTGACGCTGCCAGCCCTCATGCGCGAAGGCCGCGTGACGCCAGCGCAGCTGGAACGGGCAAAGGCCGTACTCGCGGCCGTCGGCCTGGGCAACGCGATGGGCAAGCGCCCCGGCGAGTTGTCGGGCGGCATGCAGCAACGCGTTGCCATTGCGCGCGCACTCGTGCTGGAGCCGCCACTCGTGCTCGCCGATGAACCCACGGGCAATCTCGACACGGCCGCTGCCAACGAAGTGTTCGCGCTGATGCGGCGCATGCATGCCGAGCTCGGCATTTCGTTTTTGGTGGTCACACACGACCCACGCCTGGCCGCGCGCTGCGACCGTGTGCTCGAACTCGTTGACGGAAAGCTCGTGCGCGATGGCCCACCGAAACCCTGACCTGTGCCTCCCTCCCCCTTTCGGGGGAGGGCCGGGGTGGGGGCACGCGGCGGTAGCGCCACAGCCTGCACCGTTCCTGCCCACTGCTGCAACGCTTGCACCCCACAGGCGCATCGCTCGCGCCCTAGCGCCGCCACGCTCACCCTCTACTGCTTGCGCAAGACAAACTCGTATTCGCGCGCCTGCCCCTCACGCCGCCACGTGCCGCGAATCTCGCGACCGCACGAGCCTTCGACCACATCGCCCAGCCACGTCGCGCTGATGTTGACGCCGTTCACGGATTCTTCCAGCGTGAATTCGCCTTCATCGACATCGCCTGCGAGGTCGGCGCGCTCGCCATTGCGATTGATCTGCCCACGCACGCTCGCGGCCAGTTCAGGGTGTTGCCACAGCAGCAGCGTGGCGGCGGGCAAGTCCGTGAATTCAGCGCGCCACAAGCCGATGAGATGTTCCTGTGTCGCTTCATGTGCCTTGGGGCAGACGCGCGCGAGGCTCTGCGCATGCGCGGCGAAGCTGGCAACCCCCAAGAAAAAAGCGAGCGCCGCGCGCTGCGCAAAGAACCGCATCTCAATGAACCGCACCGTCATGATCCACCCGCCGCAGTAGCAGCCGCCGCTGCCGCGGCCGTATCACTCGCCTTGCGCGCAAATTCGGCGCGCAGGGCCTTGAGTTTTTCGCGCGGGTCTTCCTTGGTCGTCGATTTCTCCAGCGCCATCTCGGCGATGAAGCGGCTGGGCATGCCCGCGACCATCTCGCGGCCCTTCTTGCGCTTTTTGGTCCAGCTCACCGCGAGCGAGCGCTGCGCGCGCGTGATGCCCACGTACATCAGCCGGCGCTCTTCCTGCAGCCGCTGCACGATGCTCTCGCTCATGGGGCCTGTGGCCTCGCTCATGGCCTTGTCGTCATCGCCCGGCTTGAAGGGCAGCAGGCCTTCGTTCACGCCAGCCAGCATCACGTGCGGCCACTCCAGGCCCTTGGCTGCATGCAGCGTCGAGAGTGTGACGACGTTCTGGTCCTTCTCGCGTTCGCTGATGGTGGACAGCAGCGACACGGTCTGCGCGACTTCAAGCAGCGTTTTCTTCTCGCTCTCAATCGTGACACCAGCCGTGTCGTCGATCGTGCCGCCGCAGCGCTGCGACATCCAGTCGCAAAAATCCAGCACGTTGGTCCAGCGCGAAGCGGCGAGCTTCTCGCTCTCCTCGCCGTCGTAAAGGTGCTTTTCGTAGTCGATGTCCTTGAGCCAGTCGAGCAGGAACGCGCGCGCGTCTTCAGCGCCCGTGGTGTGGCGCGCACGGAACTCCATGTCGTTCACGTAGCGGCCAAACTCGTGCAGCCCGCCGATGGCGCGGGACGACACCGCCGACGGCAGCGAGCCTGAGAACAGCGCCGCGAACAGACTCAGCTTGTATTGGCTCGCGAATGTGCCCAGCGCCTGCAGCGTCGTGTGGCCGATGCCGCGCTTGGGCGTGGTCACTGCGCGCAGGAACGCCGGGTCGTCATCGTTGTTGACCAGGAGGCGCAGCCAGCCGCACAAGTCCTTGATTTCGGCGCGATCGAAAAAGCTCTGGCCGCCCGACACCTTGTACGGAATCTGCGCCTTGCGCAGTGCCTGCTCGAACACGCGCGCCTGGTGGTTGGCGCGGTACAGCACAGCGAAGTCTTTCCAGTCTTTCGACAAGCCGTTGGCGCGCGTCGATTGAATGCGTGCCACGGCGCGCTCGGCCTCGTGCTCTTCACTGTCGGCATCGACGATGCGCACCGGCTCGCCTTCACCGAGTTCGGAGAACAGCGTCTTTGGAAAGAGCTTGGGGTTCGGCCCGATCACATTGTTGGCCGCGCGCAGGATCGCGCTGGTCGAGCGGTAGTTCTGCTCGAGCTTGACGACTTTCAGTTCCGGAAAATCCTGCGGCAGCCGCTTGAGGTTGTCGAGCGTCGCGCCGCGCCAGCCGTAGATCGACTGGTCGTCATCGCCCACGCATGTGAAGCGCCCGCGCTCGCCCACGAGCAGCTTCAGCACTTCGTACTGCGTGGCGTTGGTGTCCTGGTATTCATCGACGAGCACGTGGCCCATCTGCTGCTGCCACTTCGCGCGAACATCGTCGTGGTCTTTGAGCAGCTTGAGCGGCAGGCCGATGAGGTCGTCAAAGTCCACGCTCTGGTAGGCCGTGAGCCGCTCTTCATAGCGGGCCATGATGCGCGCGGTGATTCTTTCGTTGTCGTCTTTGGCTTGCGCTTCAGCTTGCGCCGCGTTCAGGCCCATGTTCTTCCACAGCGAAATCGCCCATTGCCACTGACGCGCCGTCTTTGCGTCGGTGGTGCCGCCTGCGTCTTTCAGCAGGCTCGTCACGTCGTCGCTGTCGAGAATCGAGAACTGCGGCTTCAAGCCCAGCGCGGCGCCGTCCTGGCGCAGCATGCGCACGCCCAGTGCGTGAAAAGTACACACCAGCACCTGCTTGGCCTCACGCCCGATCAGCGTCTTCGCGCGCTCGCGCATTTCGGCGGCGGCCTTGTTCGTGAAGGTGATGGCTGCGATGCGGCCGGGCTCCAGGCCCGCCGTGATCAGCCGCGCGATCTTGTGCGTGATGACGCGCGTCTTGCCCGAGCCGGCGCCCGCCAGGACGAGGCACGGCCCATGCATGTAGTTGACTGCTTCCTGCTGGGCGAGATTGAGGCCGGACATCGGGGCGGGGGGCGAGGCGGGGAGGCTGGGGTACTGCTCGAAACGAGCCACGGATCATAACGGCGGAGTTTGAAGGTGCCGCCCGCGTTGCACCGACAATACTGACGTGCTCGACATCCTGTTCATCACATTTCCGTTTTTTGCGCTGGTGTTGTGCGGCTACCTCGCTGCGCGGCGGCGCATGCTGCCGCTGGATGCCATTCCGGGCCTGAACACCTTCGTGCTCTATTTCGCGCTGCCGTGCATGCTGTTCCGCTTCGGCTCGACCACGCCCATTGCGCAGTTGCTCGACGGTGCAGCCATCATCGTGTACCTGGTGTGCGCGCTGATCTGCGTCGGCTTTGTCGTGTGGGTCAGCATGAACAGGCGCATCGGCTGGAACGACGCGTCGTTCGGCGCGCTAGTGGCTGCGTTCCCCAACACGGGTTTCATGGGCGTGCCGCTGCTCGTGGCGTTGCTGGGCGCAAAGGCCGCAGGCCCGGCGATCCTCACGATCCTGGTGGACCTGTTGATCACGTCGTCGTTGTGCATTGCGCTGTCGCGGCTCGATGGCGCTGACGAGCAAGGTGCGTCGCGCGCTGCGAAGAATGCGCTGCGCGGCGTCGCGCTCAACCCGATGCCCTGGGCCATCGTCGCCGGTGGCGTTGCGTCGGCATTGCAGTTACAGCTGTACAAGCCGGTGGCGCAGACGCTTGGCTTGCTCGCGGACGCAGCCTCGCCCGTTGCGTTGTTCACCATCGGTGCGATCTTGTGGCGCTCGCAGTTCCATGCCGCGCAGCGCGAACATGCGCCGATGCCGTGGCGCGACTATGTGCCGGTCGCCGTTTTCAAGCTTGTTGTGCACCCGTTGCTTGTGCTGGTCGTGGGTGTTGGCGCTATTGCAGCCGGGCTGCCGCTCAACAAATTTGCAGCGTCGGTGATGGTGCTGGTGGCCGCGTTGCCGAGCGCGAGCAATGTGTCGATGCTGGCTGAGCGGTTCAGCGCGGATACGGGCCGCATCGCGCGGATCATTTTGCTGACGACTGCTGCGTCGTTCTTGACGTTCTCGGGTGCTGTGGCTCTGGTGATCTAGTGTCCTGTCCCATTGAAACCTGGCATTAATCATGCATGCCGATGCGGTATCTTTCGATGGAGATATCGCGATGAGGACAGGCAGACCCAAGGACCAGCTGGAACTGAGTGCGGCGGAGCGCGCGCAGTTGGAGTCGTTCGTGCGCAGCCGCTCGTTACCGGCGGCACTTTCGGTGCGGGCGCGCATTATCCTGCGCAGTGCTGAGGGCGAGGACAACAAGACAATTGCCGCGCGGTTGAAGCTGCACAAGGCCACGGTGGGCAAGTGGCGTCGCAGTTTTGTGGAACGGCGAATCGCGGGGCTGTACGACGGCGTACGCCCCGGCGCGGCACGCACGATCGACGATGAGAAGGTTGCCCGTTTGATCAAGACGACGCTGCACACGAAGCCGAAAGACGGCTCTACGCACTGGAGCGTGCGTGCAGTCGCCGCAGAGACGAGCATTTCGAAGAGCAGCGTGCAGCGTTACTTCCAGATATTTGGGCTGCAGCCACATCGCACCGAGGGCTTCAAGCTCTCCACCGATCCATTCTTCATCGAGAAGCTGCGCGACGTCGTGGGCCTATACATGAGCCCACCGGACAATGCGTTGGTGATCTGTGTGGACGAGAAGAGCCAATGCCAGGCGTTGGAGCGCACGCAGCCGATGCTGCCCATGGGGTTCGGCTACGTGGAAGGAGTCACGCACGACTACAAGCGCCACGGAACCACAACGCTGTTTGCCGCACTGAACGTGCTCAACGGGGCCGTGCTTGCCAGTTGCAAGCCGCGTCATCGGCATCAGGAATTCCTATCGTTTCTGCGCGAGATCGACAAGGCCGTGCCGCCCGAGCTGGACATCCACTGCATCGTCGATAACTACGCCACGCACAACCACCCGAAGGTCAAGGCGTGGCTGACTGCGCGGCCGCGCTGGCACATGCATTTCATCCCGACCTACAGCTCCTGGCTCAATCAGGTCGAGCGATTCTTCGCGCTGATCACTGACAAGGCAATCCGCCGCGGCTCGTTCACCAGTGTCAATCAACTGGTGCAGCGCATCGATCACTTCGTGACCCACCACAACGAGAACTGCCAGCCATTCCGCTGGACCGCCACGGCCGAATCGATCCTGGAAAAACTTAGCCGACTTTGCTCACGTATCAGCGGGACAGGACACTAGCTACCAGGTATCGACAGACCCAGCTGTCAACTCGCGAACGCGGGAAGAAGCCAACCCCGTCGCTAACCAGTCCCTCGTCAACGCCGGATCAACCACCGCATCAATCTCCAGCGTCGCGGCCATGTTGAGCGCTTGCCCCGATTCGTACTGCTGTGCAACCAGCTTCTGGTACAGCGCGTCCCGCTGCTCGCCTTCGGGTACTGCCTCCAGCTCCTTGCGATAGCCCAGCTTCACCGCACCTTCGAGCCCCATTGCGCCGAACTCGCCGGTGGGCCACGCGATCGTGGCGTCGGGTGAATGAAAACCACCCGCGCACATCGCCATCGCGCCGAGCCCATAGCCCTTGCGAAGCACCACACTGAAGAACGGCACACGCAAGTGCGCTGCAGCGACAAACATCCGGCTCACGTGCCGCACCTGAGCCTGCTCCTCGATGTCAGGCCCGACCATGAAGCCGGGTGTGTCGACCAGGCTCACCAACGGCAAGCCATGCACGTTGCACAACTGCATGAAGCGCGCCGCCTTGTCGGCTGCATCAGCGTCAATCGCGCCGCCCAGGTGATGCGGGTTGTTCGCGATGATGCCCACGGGCCGGCCCTCGATACGAGCCAGCGCCGTATGAATGCCTTTGCCAAACCCGGTGCGAAGTTCGAGCACCGTTCCCGCGTCGGCGATACCCGTGATGGCCGCACGCGTGTCGTACACGCGCAGCCGGTTCTCGGGTACCACATCGCGCAGGGCATTCGCGTCGGGTGTTTCAAATGTCGCCACGCGGCCCTGGAAGAACGACAGATAGTGCTTCGCGGCCCGCACCGCTTTCGCTTCGTCGTCAACCAGCACGTCGATCACGCCGTTCGCATGCTGAATGCTCGCGGGGCCGATCTGCTCGGGCTTGAACACGCCGAGCCCGCCGCCTTCAACCATCGCCGGGCCTCCCATGCCGATGTTGCTGTGCTTCGTCGCGATGATCACGTCGCTGCAGCCGAGCAGCGCCGCGTTACCCGCAAAACACCGGCCCGCCACGATGCCGACCACGGGCACTTGGCCATTCAGTCGCGCAAAGCTGGCGAACGTCGTCACGTGCAGGCCTGCGACGATGGGCATGTCGGTGTCGCCGGGGCGTCCGCCGCCGCCTTCTGCAAACAACACGACGGGCAGCTTGTTGGCCAGCGCGATGCCGAGCATGCGATCGGTTTTCTGGTGGTTGCGCATGCCTTGCGTGCCGGCCAGCACGGTGGCGTCGTACGCCATCACAACGGCGCGCGACTTGTCTGCGCCGAAGAGATCGCCGTTGATGCTGCCGATGCCCGTGACCATGCCGTCGGCGGGCGTGTTGCGCTGCAAGTCGTCTTCGGTGCGGCGGCTGCGTTGGGCGGCAACGGTGAGCGCGCCGTATTCGTTGAAGCTGTTCGCGTCGCACAAGTCGGCGATGTTCTCGCGCGCCGTGCGCAAGCCCAGAGTGCGGCGGCGCGCGACGGCTTCAGGGCGCGCGCTGTCGAGCGTGAGCGCGTGGCGGTTGATCACGCGTTGCAGGTCGGCGCGAACGACATCGTTGGTGCGCGATGGCGCTGCGACCGCATCTGCAGGTTCTGTCGCGTTGACGGCCGTTGCCGCGTGCGCCGTCATCAGCACATCGCCTTCATCGACCACATCCCCCACGGCCACGTGCACCTCGCGCACTTGCCCCGCCGCGTCAGCACGAACCTCGTGCTCCATCTTCATCGCTTCGAGGATGACGACAACGTCGCCCGCGCGCACCGTGTCGCCAGGCGCGACGAGCCATTGCACAACCTGGGCCTGAAGGGGGGAGCGAAGCTGCTGCATCGCCGGATTGTGCGGCAGCCGCAGCGCCCGGCGTGGCCCCTCGTGTCCCGATGGTTACGCGTGCGGATCGTCCGGCGGCGGCGGGATGTCGTCGTCCGGAGGCGGCGGAATCTGGCCACCGGTGGGCGACATTTCGGGCGGCGGCAACGGCTCGCCTTGCGTGAGCGACAGGCGCGGTGGCGGGCGCGGCGGGATTCGCGTCTGCGATGCCCGCTGGCTGCCCTGGCTCGGCAGGCGCGACCGCTCTGCTGTTTCGCGCGCGCGCAGTTTGCCGACCGCCGCCGCCCGCACTGCGGTGCTGACGCCCAGCGTATCTAGCGCGTCGCGATGGTTGCTCACCTCAGACGACGTGAGTCCTGGCGCGGGGTTTTCCATGGCGGTGGTGAGCCGCGCCGCCAGCAGGCCGCGCTCGCGCTCGATTTCGCGGTCGGCCCCTGCAGACGGGTCGCCGAGCTTGATCACCAAAGCCGTATAGCCCACCAGCCTTTTGGCGAGTTCAGCCAGGTGGGGCAGGCTCGCGTCGTTGACGGGTGCGTCGAGCCTTGCCTGCCTGGCAAACGCAGCTACGAGCTCGACTCTTGCACTGTCGAGCTCGCGCGTCTGGGCTTGAATCACGCGTCGGGCGATCAGCTGGAACTGGCCGTTGCCCGTGCGTGTTTGCGCGGCAGTGCGAAGCTCGGCAGCGGTCGCCTCCTTCAAGGCCGTGAACAACTCGTAGGCGGTGATGCGGCCACTTTCAAACCACGTCTGCAGCTGCGCGGAAGGCAGGCGTTTCGCACTTTCGGCAAGGATGCCTTCGGGCGTCATGCGGCTCACCCGCTCGTTTGTTTCATTCAACCGGTCCTGCGCCGCCTTGCGAAGCAATTCGACGTGACCAGCGTAGGGCCGGTACGTCGACTCCGACAGGTTGATCAACAGCGACGCAATTTGTGTTGGGTCCAAAGTGCGCACAATTGATATCACATGCTCATTCAAGTTGCCCCAATAGCTTTCAGGGTCTTTGGGCATGGACCGGATGATGCGCGAGATATTTGTGTCGACATTGGACTGGGTCAACAGCGGCCTAGTCAACGCGCCGACATAATTGCCGACCAGCACGCGGGTGCGATCTGGCTGCTCATTTGACTCGCCGGCCTCTTGCGGAATTTCCGCGGCAGACGCGACTGCGGCGTCAGGCGTGGGCCTCCTCATGGGTGCGATCCGGTTGCGGAACTTGTCGAATTGGTTGACTTCGAGCAGCTTGGTGATTTCATGGCGTGCAGGAGCGAAGACTGCGACCAGGTCGCCTGCACTCATTTTCGCGTTCGGGTCGCTCAGCGCCCGATGGATGGCTTGGCGCAACTCGCTGTTGAGATTGACTTGGTTCGGTGCATCTTGGGCGATGAACTTTGCCTCCAGCACCTTGGCCATCGCGCGCGTGGGCTGCGCATCAAAATCATTCATGGCAGCAAGGAAGTCGAAGTTCTCGCCCACGTATGCGTCGCGCACGAAACTCTCGAACTCTTCTCGCAACGCCGGATTTGTTCCAGGCGCCATGATTTCGTTCACAGTCAGTGGCCGTGGATAGTCCCGCTCCCATTCGACAACCGAGAACTGGCTGGACACCTGTGCCGAGCCGAGCGGATTCGCCAGCCCCGTGGCGCTGATGGCGACTTTGGTGACGATCTTCGGTGACACCATCATGTGCACATCCAGCTCCTGTGCAGCGCCCGGTTGAAGCAGCCGCGCCTTTCGCACCTGCCCCAGACTCAGTGTTCGCGTCACGATCAGGCCACCCCGGTTGTCGCTGCACACATCGTATGTGTAGATGGGCTCGCCGAGGTACTGTACCGGCGTGCGGCCCATGCGAAACGGCGTGTCTGGCGTCTCCAAGAGCTCGTCCACGCCCTCCCACCCCGGGCCTGACAACACGCGCGACAAGGCGCTCAGCAAACGTGGATTGCCACCAGCGAGATCGACAAGCGCGGCTTGATTTGTTGCATTCAAATTGACCGTCACAGCACCCTGGCTCGCGTCGAGCGCGAAGGGCGCGGCCGGCTCGGTAACCTTGATCGATCTGATCGCCGCGTCCACTGCTGTCTGGAAATTCACGGGCACCGCGGCGATCGTGACGGTCAACTCGCCTTCGTGCACCGAGATGCAAAACGAGGACAACACGGCGCGCATGTCAGGATTCAGCTCGTCGCCGAGCTTGGCGATGGCCGGCCAGCGACCCTCGGCAGCTGTATTGACGTCCGGTGACACCGCGTCGCGCACGGCAGCCAGTACAGAAGCAATTTCGTCCAGCTCGCGAGAGAGCGCGACAAATTCCTTGACCTGGCTGACGCGAGCGACTTCGGTGAGCACTGCGCCCAGCCTCGTGATTTTGTCCGACGACATGGACGCCCGCAGTTGCGCGCGTGTCGCAGGTGGCAACTCCATCGTGAGCGCGCGCAATTCATCAGCCAACGTGTGGGGCTTCAGGCCGCTCGCGGCGCGCTGGTCAATCGCTTGCGTGATGGCGCGAACAATATCGATCGGTTGTTTGTCACTCGTGTCTCGCAGAGCGTTGATCAGTTGCCCGGAGACGGCACTTCGTGCAACAGACGCAAGCTGCGCACGTCGAGCTTCTTCAGCCGCAATGCCGAAGTCGCCTGCAAATTGCAGCGTTGCCAGCGCCTTGGCGAAGAGGTCCAGCTGCGGCTTCGTGGCAGTCGACAAGTTGTCCGCCTCCGCTAGCAGCGCGAGCACCCCGCCAAGCTGGGCCTGGGTTGCCAGATAGGTGCGCCCATCCACCTTGCCGCCCAGGAACTGGAATCGCCCGAGCTCGTTTGCCGCCTTGATCACGTTGTCGATCAGGCCCGGTGCGTCAGCCAATCGATGCGTCTCGGGGTCGTGGCGCCACGTGGCCGCGTCATCCACTGCGTTGCTGAACCGGCGCCAGGCGCCGTCCTGCGCCTGGCCGGCTGCGCGCCCGGCGAACTTCACCATGTCCGCGCGATTGATGGTGCCGTGCCCGACGACGTCGTTCACGTTTGCGAGTTTCATGAGTTCAGCGGGTGGCAGCGCATGGAGCAGGGCGCGCATGTCTTCGGCTGACACGTCCTTGGTCATCAAGTACGCCATGGAGTCCAGCACCACTTCGTACGGCGTTTGCGATACAGGCTTGGTCGGGTCGTATTGCGATGCATCCTGCTGGCTGGCAAACAGCAGTGCTTCGCCGAAAAGGCGCGCAATGGTCGCCTCACGCGGCTCGCCCGGCACCTCTGGCGGGTTGCCAACAACCCGAATCATTTTTTGCAGCACTGGCGACAGCGCCGGGTTGTAGTTGCGCAGCGTCACAGCGGCCATGTCGCGCACCAGCGCGACAAATGGATCGAAGTCTGGCTTGTTGCATTCGGCAGCGGCTGCATCGTGGAGCGTTTCCAGATCGGCGATGCGCATGTGGTTCAGCTGCTCTTGGGTCAGCCGCACGAATTCGCTTCGCTTCTTGGCGTCATTGCCGCCAATCGACTCACGCAGTTCGTTGAGCGACCGGTTTGGAAATGCGCCGCCGGCCGTGCCGAATGTCCTCGTCTCCAGACCTGCCAGCAACATGCCGACTTGCGCACCTGGACTGGGCTTGTCTTTGCTGCCGCCTTTGCTGGACACCAGCGTCTTGACCTTGCCGAAGATCCGGCCCGTGCGCGGGGCCGGGGTAGACGGCTGCGGCAACCGGAACAACTCTTCGGGATCGACTTGTGTAGTCAGGCGCGAGTTGCGCGCCATGTCTTCTTCGGTCCAGAAGCCCCCCAGGCTCTCGTCCCGCCGTGAGCGGCTGCCCTGGGGTTGCGCGTCGGGGTTTCCTGTACCGTGCCCGCCTTCGGGCTGAGAGTCCGACCAGCGGCTAGGCCCGGGCAGGCGGGGCAGGTTGGGCGCACCCACCATGTAGCTGCGTACGCGCGTCATGGGGCCGGCGCCGGTGTGTACAGGGGAACTGACGTCGGCGCGCGGTAGCTGCGGTCTGGGTTGGGTCCGGGACACAGGCGCCCCGTTGCTGCTGCGCGGTTCGGCCGCTTGTGAGCGAGACCGTGGCGGCGGCGTGTGCGGGCGTTTGATTTCCATGGCGCTGTTCCTGGGATTGACTTCAGGTACTGAGTGGTGCCAGACCGCGATTCGTTCCACGCTTGAGCCATTCGGCTTACCCACAAGCGTTCGCGATAATGCCCCGATGACATCGCTCGTCCCCCTCATCGACACCTTTCGCGGCGGCACGCTGGAATGCCGCCACTTCGGCGCCGTCGCCGTTGTGGACACACAAGGCAAGCTGGTTGCGCAGGCGGGCGATCCGCACTGGGTGTCGTTCTCGCGCTCGGCGCTGAAGGCTTTGCAGGCGCTGCCCTTTGTGCGCGGCGGCGGGCCGAAGCTGTTCAACTTCACGCCCGAGAACGTGGCATTGATGTGTTCATCCCACAGCGGCGAGCCCATGCACGTGACGCAGGTGCAGGCCATGCTCGACAAGGCGAACGTGCCCGCCAAAGCGCTGCAGTGCGGCTGCCATATGCCGTACTACGTTGAAGCCGGCATTGCGCCGCCGCCGGACGTGATCGACGAGCGGCACAACAACTGCAGCGGCAAGCACGCCGGGTTTCTCGCGCATTGCGTGCAGCACGGCTGGCCGCTCAACAACTACCTCGCGCCTGCGCATTCGCTGCAGCAGGCGATTCGCCGTGATGTGGCGCGCGTGGTGGGCATGGAAAGCGACGCGCTCAAGCTGGGCATCGACGGCTGCTCGGCGCCCAACTTCGCGATGCCGCTCTCGGCGCTGGCGCGCGGCTATGCCCGTCTGGCGAGTGGCGCTGCCGACAGCGAGTTCGGCGAGAGTTTTGTGCAGCTTGCAGAAGCGATGACGTCGCACCCCGATCTTGTGTCGGGCTCGGCGCGCAGCGACCAGGCCTTCATGCGCGCGGGCCGTGGCGACTGGGTGACCAAAGCGGGCGCTGATGGCATTCAGGCCGTGGGCAGCAAGAGCCGCGGACAGGCGTTTGTGGTGAAGATTTCCGACGGCAACAAGATGGCCGTGCAGGCCGCAACGGTGGCCGTACTCGATCAGCTCGGCTGGCTCGATGCGCGGCAGAAAGACGAGTTGCGTGCGTGGCGCTTCGAGGCGATCGCGAATGCGAAGGGCACGCGCGTGGGCGAGCGCAAGAGCGCGTTCACGCTGGAGCGCCCCCGCTGACCAGGCGCGTCATCGCGCTGAAATCAGGCATCGCCGCGCTTGCAAAACCGGTGCAGGCGAGTGAGCCGAGTGCGATACGGCCGCCCTGAATCTTCAGGCGCACCGCGCCATGGCTGTGCTCGTAAACATCGCCATGCGCTGACAGAAAGGCTTGCTGCTCACTGGCTGGCTGCGCGGCCATGCCATTGACGTAGTAGTGGCCGTTGCGCTCGACGTGCGTGATGCCCAGCAGGTTGACCAGCGCGAGATCCTGCTGCACTGACAGGCCCGCCTGCGTGGTCAGGTCTTCGGCAGACATGAAGTAGCGCGGCGCACCTTCTGGTGAGCTTGCTTGCGTGCCCGCCTGCGCATTCCACTGCGCGCAGCGCGCCGCATTCAGCACCGACTTGTAGAAGCCCTTGCAGGTCTTGGACGACACGCCTCTGTAGCCGCGCTCGCGTGCCTGCACGAACGTATCGAGTTCGCCATCCGACTCATCGATGATCACCGGCTTGCCCAGCGGCGCGGCACGCAGATCGACATCGAGCGCCACTTTGCGCGCGATGGGCTGTTCGATGAACAGGATCGAGCTCCACAGCCTTTTCAATGAGGGCCTTGCGCGAATTGCTGCAACGAGTTCGGCAACGCCTGCGGCATCGGCGTATTGCTCATTGCCGTCGAGCGATGCGTAGTACGGCGCTGGCAACTGGTCGAGCACCGACGCAACCGCTTCGAGCCGCGCGATGTCGCTGGCGATGTTGCCGCCGACTTTCAGCTTGAAGTAGCGATGGCCCCAGGCAGCAATCACGTCTTGCAGTGTTTCAGGCAGGCCGTCGTTCACGCGCTCGTGCAAATCAGCAGGCGTGATGGCGTCGAGCATGCCCACGGTGTGGCGCGCCTCGATCGATGCGGCGGGCTGCAACTGCGACAGGAAGCTGTCAATGTCGAGACCGGCGAACTCTGCGCGCTCACTCACTATGCCCGCCAGATTGCCGCGCATCGCGTCGTAGAACGAGACTTGGCGTGTGCGGCAGAGCACGTCGAAGATGGCGCGATCGACCAGCGCGGGGCCGTAACTTGCGAGCAGCGGGTTGTAGCCTTGAGCTGCGCCCGCTTGCAGCGTCTCGTCGTAGTGATGCGCGAAGTGGCCGAATGCGGTGGCTGCACCGCCGCCCGCCAGATAGGCGTCGCGCGCAATGCGCAGTGCGCCGCGTAGCTGGTCGAAGTTGTCGTCGTTCGACAGCGCCAGGTTCTTGTCGAACCACTTCGGCGCCATCATCTCCGCTGCCGCTCCCCACGTGCTTTGGCCATCGGCAGTTTCGATGCGCACACGCACAAACGCCTGCGGGCATTCACGCAGCGTGACCACGCCGAACTTGAAGGGCAGGCGCAACACGACGGGCCGCTCGTACAGCTCGATCTCGCGGATCCGGATGCGCGGTGCGTCAGTCATGCGTGTGCGTCGTGGTAAGCGAGGCTTTCCATGATGCCCTTGAGGTAGCCAATGGAATGTGCAGCGCACGCGGGGCCGTCGGGCACATAGTCGAATGGTTCCACCGCAACGATGCCTTCGTAGTGGCCCTGCGCGTGCATGCGTGCGATCGTTTGCAGAATCGGCGTGAACTGCATGCTGCCCTGGCCCGGGCCACGCCGGTTCGGATCGTTCACCTGCACATGCGCGATGTGGCCCGAAGGCATCCAGCGCGCCATCAGTTCGTGGACGGGTTGTTTTTCGACCTGGCCCGCCGCGCTGCAATCGACCATCGTTTTCAAGCCGGGTGAGTTGATGGCATCGACGATCTGCGCGGCTTCTTCCACCGTATTGATCAGGTCGGTCTCGCGGGTGGACAGCGGCTCGATGCAATACACAACGCCCGCGCTCGCAGCCGCAGCGCCAGCCTTTGCGAAGCAATCCGTCGCGCGTGCCAGTGCTTCTTCGCGTGTGCAGCCCGCAGGCGCCGAGCGCTGCTTGGGCGAGCCGTGCACGAGGTAGTTGCCACCCATCAGTGCGCACAACTCAATCAGGCGCGACATCACGCCGACGGTGCGGTCCCGCACGCTCGTGTCATCACTCACGATAGACAGCCCGGCTGGCGCGACGAGCAGCCAGTGCAGGCCGAAGATGCGGAGGCCGTGGTCTTGCGCCACGCGCGCAAATTCACGCGCCTGCGCATCGGTGATCTGCATCGGATCGGCGGCGAGCGTGAAGGGTGCCACTTCAAGTCCGTCGTAGCCAAGCTTGGCCGCGAACTCGCACTGCTGCGCGAACGGCATCGGCTGCAGCACCTCGTTGCAGAGCGCGAACTTCATGCGAAGGAGCATTGATGGCGCGTCATGCACGCCGCGCGAAGAGCGAACGCACGCCCGAGCCAATGCCCGCCTGCACACGCTTGACCGCACGCTTGAACGGCGGCACGTAAAGCAAGATCGTGAAGATCGTCACTGCGGCAAATGCCATCGCGATGGGCCGCGTGAAGAAGGGCTCGATCTGCCCGTCCGACAGCACCAGCCCGCGGCGCAGCGACTTGTCGAGCAGCGGCCCCAGCACCAGGCCGAGCACCAGCGGCGCCATTTCGTAGCCGCGCTTGCGCAGGAAGTACGCGCCAATGCCGATGGCCAGCATCGCGTAGATATCAAACAAGCGTGACGCAGTGGCGAACGCGCCGACCGTGCAAAGCAGGAACACGATGGGCATCAAGATCGCGCGCGGCACCTTCAGCACATGCAGCAGCGGCCGCACACCGAACAGGCCGAACAGCAGGATCGTGATCGACGCGAGCGTCGTCATCGCGACCACTTCATAGATGAAATGCGGATGCTGGATCATCAGCATCGGCCCCGGCTGCACACCGTGGATGATCATCGCGGCCATCAGCACAGCCGAAGGCGCCGAGCCCGGAATGCCCAGCGCGAGCGACGGAATGATGTGCCCCGGTATCGACGACATGTCGCCCGTCTCAGCGGCCATGAGGCCGTCGATGGAGCCCTTGCCGAACATCTCCGGCTCCTTGCTCAATGACTTGGCCGCGGCGTACGACATCCACGCGCCTGCATCTTCGCCAACGCCGGGCAGCAGGCCTGTGAGCACGCCGATGATTCCGGAGCGCAGCACCGTCCACTTGTAGACGATGATTTCCTTCCAGCGCGGCAGCACCGAGTCGCGCATCTCCATGATCTTGCGTTCGATCGGATCGGAGAGCGTGGTCAATACTTCCGCCAGACCGAATGCGCCCACCAGCGCCGGGATCAGCGAGATACCGCCTGCCAGCTCGTCCCAGCCGAAGGTGAAGCGGTCGTAGGCGTACAGGCCCTCCTGGCCGACCTGTGCAATCGCCAGGCCCAGCAGCCCCATCAGCCAGCCCTTGAGCGGGTCTTTGCCCACGATGCTGCCCGACATGGTGACGCCGAAGAGGGCGAGCCAGAAGAACTCGAATGCGCCGAATTGCAGCGCCACTTCAGCGAGTAGCGGCGTGAAGAGCGCCAGACACAACACGCCAAGCAACGTGCTGACGAACGCGCCTGATGTAGCGATGCCAATCGCGTAGCCAGCCTTGCCCTGTTGTGCGAGCGCGTAGCCGTCTGCACATGAAGCCGCGTTGGCGGCAGTGCCCGGAATATTCAGCAGGATCGCCGTGCGCGAGCCGCCGTACAGCGCGCCGACGTAAGAGCAGATCAGCACCAGGATCGCCTGGTTCTGCGGCAGTTTGATCGTGAGCGTCGTGAGTAGTGCGATGGCGAGCGTGGCAGACAAGCCGGGCAGGATGCCCATCACGATGCCAACGAATGCGCCGCCTAACCCGTAGAGCAGCGTCATCGGGTCCATGAAGCTGAGCCACGCCTGGCCCATGTCGCGAAGACCTTCCATGTCAGGGCAGGCGCACGAGAAAGAGCTTCTCGAACACGATAAAAGTGATGACAGAGGCGGCAGCGCCAATCACGAGCGCAGACACGAGCGATCGAGCGCTGAACTTTCGCTCCGCCTCATAGCCGCTCATGCGCCGGAAGATGAGGATCGACGCCGTGACGTAGATCGTTGAAGCCAGCCAGAACGGGATGCCGTGGCCGACCAGCACGACGGAGTAGCCTAGGCACAGCAGCGTCGCGATGCCCACGCGCTTGCGCTCTTCACGTTCGAGCGCCGTGGAAGGCAGCGCAGCTGACTTGAACGCACCACGCTCAATGCTGCGGATGAAAAGCACGACGCCCAGCAGGATCATCACCAGCCCGAGCAGGCCAGGCAGCAAGCCGGGCGCTGTGTACGGGTTGATGTTCTGCCGTTCGAGCCGGTCCATCGTCACTGAGCCAATGACGATGGCGATGCCCAGCGCCGTCCAGCCGATGGCGTCCTTCAGGTCGGACTGCGGCGGGCGGCGCTCCTCGTCGTTCGACGATGTGGCGGGCAGCGGATTGTCGTGCGATGACTCCGTCACGCAACCTCCTCAGGGCTTGGGAATGCCGACAGTGTCGGGCGACACCTTGGTTTTGCCGCCTTCGAACAGCACCCATGCATTGGCCTGGATGGCAGGGAAGACGGCGCGTTGCGCGGCGTCGCCCGACAGCGGGTTGAACAGGGCGCCGCGGCTCGTTGCGTACTTCTTCAGTGCATCGCTCTTGACGATGTTCTCGGTCCAGATGCGTTCGACGGTTTTCACGACGTCATCAGGCACGCCCTTCGGGATGAAGATGCCGAAGTAGTTCGCCGGAGCGCTGAAACCGGGCAGCGTGGCCGACAGCGGCGGGATGGTGCCGTAGCCTTCGAGCTCCAGCGGCTTGTCGCTCACGGCCGCGAGTGGGCGAAGGCGCTTGCCGCGGATCATGTCGGCCTGCTCGACGGCCAGCTGCGTCGTGACGTCGGCTTCACCGGAAACTGTGGCCACCACAGCGGGGTTGCCGCCGTCGTATGTCACGTGCTTGTATTTCACGCCGGTGACTTTGCTGATCAGCTCCATTGCGTTGTGCCCGGCAGAGGTCACGCCCGCTGTTGCCACGCTTACGGTGCCGGGCCTGGCCTTCATCGCGTCGAGCAATTCTTTCGGCGTGTTGTACGGCGTCTTCGGGTTCACGCCGATCACCTGGATGTTCGCGACGTTGAGGAACAGGTGCCAGTCTTTGATGCTCGTGTTGAGCGAGCCCAGCGTCTGGTAAGTGCCCAGGTCTTGCGCGGCGCCTGCTGTCCAGGTGTAGCCGTCCTTGGGTGCGTCGAGCGCGCTCTTCGTTCCGATCGAGCCGGAAGCGCCCGGCTGGTTGACGATCACGATGGTCTGGCCCAGTGCCTTTTCAAGTTCAGCGGCGGTGACGCGCGTGACCTGGTCGGTGGAGCCGCCTGCGGCCCACGGCACGATCAGGTTGATGGGGCGTGAGGGCTTCCACTGCTGCGCCGTGGCGGGCGCGGCCACCGCCAGTGCGGCGACGGCAAGGGAAACGGCTTTGAGGAAGTGGCGTTTTTGCATGTTTGTCTCCAGTCGATTTAATTCACTAGGCGGTGAATTAAAGCAATGTACGGGTAGGGTGTGGGGGCTGTCAATAGAGGTTGTCTGGGCGTTGCCGGGTTCTTGCGTGGTTTGGTGTTCAGGGCCTCATGCATTCATTCATTGGGGGTAGGGCTGCGAGCGATGGGTGGCCTTTTCCCTCCGTGTCGTTCCGCCGGCCACCGGGCGGCCGCGGCCCACCCTGAACAGCGAGGGCAGGCCAAAGAGCAAGCTAAGCCAACCACCGACCCAAATGAGCGCGGACAAAAGCGTCATCCACCAGATGCGGATACTCGTCATGAACGCGGCTCAACTCAGCAGCTTGACCCGGGCTCAAACCTTCATTCGGGTCCAGACACCAGATGCCGTTGAGCAGCCCCTGCCGGCGCAGCACTTCATGGCAGCCTGCAATGCAGCCGTGGAAGTCATGCGCAACATCGAAGAGCGCGGCATTGCAATCGGTGACTTGCGCGTCGAGCGCGAGCAGGTCAGGCGGGAGAGGGCCGGCGTCGATGGCTGCGTGAATGCGATCGAGCAATTCGACAGCACGCTTCGTCCACACACTCCAATGACCGAGCAGGCCACCTTTGATGCGCACGGACACGGGCTGGCCACCGCGCATGAACGTGAAGGGCGTGGCCAGGTCGAGCACGATGTGATCGTCGTTGCCGGTGTAGAGCGTGACGCGGTCTTCCGCCTGCGCCGCGATCACGCCGCGAATCACGTCAAGCGTGCGGTAACGGTTGAAGGGCGCCATCTTGATCGCGATCACATTGTCGATCTGCGCGAAGCGGTGCCAGAAACTCATCGGCAAATGAATGCCGCCCACCGCAGGCTGCAAATAGAAACCCACGAGCGGCATCACCTCAGCCACGGCGCGGCAATGCGTGATCAACTCGTCTTCGCTCACGCCTTTCATCGCGGCCAGGCTCAGCAGGCCCGCGTGATAGCCGAGGCTCTGTGCGATGCGCGCTTCGCTCACGGCTTGCTGCGTTTTGCCGGCGAGGCCCGCGACCATGAAGAGCGCTCGCTTGCCGCCTATCGGCTCCCATGTGCGCACCGTCTCCATCGCAAGTTCGAGCACGGGCTGGTAAAGGCTGACGTCGCGAATCGCGAATTGCGTTGAGTGCACGCCCACAGCCACGCCGCCCGCGCCTGCATCGAGGTAGTAGCGCGTCATGGCGCGCTGGCGCTGCACGTCGAGCGCGCGGTTCGCGTCGAGTGCAAGCAGGTGCGCAGGAATGACGCTGCCGCGTCGCAGCACGGCAAGCGAATCGTCAGCGATGTCTGACCAATGCATGGTGTGCGTCCCGTTCAATACTTGCCGTCACGCGCTTCGTAGTGCGTGGGCTTGCCCAGGCTTTCGCCGCCGCGGCGCATCCAGTCGGCCGTCCAGTCGAGCATCGTGGCGAGGCTCACCGCCGGCGGCCCGAACAGGCGATACGCCTCGCTGCTGTCGATCAGCCATGCGGTCGGCGCTTCTTCGCCTTGCAGGACCGGCGCTATGCCAAGCCGCTCGCCCAATGCTTTTGCAACGGCACGGATGCTCACTTTGGGCCCGCTCATGTTCAGCGCGGAGGTGGGCGCGGTGCAGTGAGCCAGACAGCGAAGGGTCCAGTCGTTCGCCTCGCCCTGCCAGATGATGTTGGCGTGACCCATGGCCAGGTCGATCGGCTGGCGGTTCAAGACTTTCTGCGCCACGTCGTGCAGCACGCCGTAGCGCATGTCAATCGCATACGACAAGCGGATCAACCGGCCCGGTGTGCCCGATGCGTGCGAGAAGTGCTCGAACATGCGCTCACGCGCCACGCATGAATTGGCATATTCACCTGATGGCGCAGTGGGCGGCACGTATTCCTTTGCGCCGTCGCCTGCAGTGCTGACAAACGGGTACACGCATGCGGTGGAGAACGCGACGATGCACGAGCGCGCGAATCGCTCGGCCACCAGCGCAGGCACATGCGCGTTCATCGCCCACGTCAGCCATTCGCTTCCCGTCGAGCCGAACTTGCGGCCCGCCATGTAGATGATGTTGGCTGCATCCGGCAGGCTCGCCAGCGCGTCGCGTGAAAGCAGGTCTGCTTCGATGCATTCAATGCCGTGTGCCACCAGTGCTTCACGCAGGCCCGCCTGAGAGAAGCGCGCGACACCGATCACGCGCTTGCCCGGCGCCGCACGCTTGGCCATGCGCGCGAGCGTCGGCCCCATCTTGCCGCCTACGCCCAGCACCATGATGTCGCCGTCGATGCGCGCGAGGTCATCGATGAGCGCTGGTGATGGTTCGGACATCACGTCTTCGAGATGCTGCAGGTCGGTGAAGCGGGCAGGTAAGGTCATGGTGGTTCCGGATGTCACGCTCACTTTAACCATTTGGTGAATTAACCGGAATGCGGCGAACCCCTGACAGGGGTGGTCACGTGGCGCCAGGGGAGCAATTGCGCGGCAGCTCGTACGACAATGCGCCGCGCAAGCTCAACAACTATCAGGGACATCCGCCATGACCATTCACGCCGCCGGTGCGTTCAGCACTCCCGTTGCCGCCCATCGCCTGCCTGCACACAGCGCCGATGCGGCCCTTGAGCCGCCGTGCGGCGAGCTGCAAATCCCGAAGCCGCCGCTACGGCTCGAGCGCTGCCCCGCTCTGCCGCTCAAGGCGCATGAGTTGCACCAGCGGCTGGTCGCCGCATTCGAGGATCTGCACGCTCGAGCGCGCATTCTCGAGGCCCAGCTGGAGTGGGACCGTGCCCAGAATCGGGCGGGCGGGCCTGCGCTGCCAGAGCACTGGCGCTCCATGGTTGTCGATCAACAGAGCATGCAAGGCGATGCCGACAAACTTGTGAACGAGCGAAATGCCCTGTGTCAGGACTGGATCGCCACGAAGCTGGCAGGCCCCGCTCCTCGCTACGACCCGCAACGCGGCGAGATCACCCAGCTCGCGACCCGCTTCGCAGTCATGGACGACCACATCGAGCGATTGAACGGCCCAGCAGGCAGCAGCGACTAGGCCCGGCAACAGGTGCGGCGGATGCTGATCTGCCAGCAGGCCGGCATCTCGCTAAATATCTGTGGTCATTGACTTGCAGCATCCAGCCGGCCGGACCGTTGGCGTAGAATTCCTCCAGATGAGAGTAATTCTCAATCGCAAGCAGCCAAGGAGTGTGCTTCCCATGGAGTTCCTGTGCGCCCTGAAGTTTCCGTGCCCGTGACGCTCGACGACGCGCTCCTGCGCCAGCCGTTGCAGGTCGACGGCATTGATGTGACCGGTGCGCCGCCCGAGTGGGCGACGTGGCTGTCTGACATCGGCTTCGTGCCCGGCGAGCGCGTGATGCTGCTGCATCGCGCGGCCATGGGCGGTGACCCGCTGGTGGCGCGCATTGGCTTGTCAACGTTCGCCTTGCGCCGCGCTGAAGCCGCCTGCATCCAGGTGTCGGTCCCGGCGGGCGCATGACCGAATCCGTCATCCATGTGCATCCGCCCGGCCGGCTTGTGGCGCTGGTTGGCAATCCCAATTGCGGCAAGACGGCGCTGTTCAACCTGCTGACCGGCAGCCGCCAGAAGGTTGCGAACTATGCGGGCGTCACGGTGGAGCGCAAGGAAGGGCGCATGTTGCTGCCCACGGGCAAGTCGCTGCGTGTGCTCGACCTGCCGGGCACTTACAGCCTGAATCCGCGCTCGCCGGATGAGCAAGTCACGTGCGGCGTGCTGCAAGGCGTGGCGCGTGGCGAGAAGCGGCCCGACATCGTTGTGTGCGTGGTGGACGCGACCAACCTGCGCCGCAGCCTGCGCCTCGTGCTGTCGGTGTTGCGGCTGGGCTTGCCCTGCGTGATCGCATTGAACATGGCCGACCTCGCGGCCGACCGCGGCATGCGCATCGACCCTGAAGTGCTGTCGCGCGAACTGGGCGTGCCCGTCGTGGGCACTGTCGCGGTGGACAGCACTGGCGCCGAGGCATTGCAGCGCCTGTTGTCCGAGCCGGACCTGCTGGAGCGCGCCGAGGCCAGCATTCATGCCAATTTGCCAGCGAATGCGGCGGACGACGCGAATTTCATTCGCGACCTGCTGGTGCGCATGGGTCTGGACGATGCGTCGCCGCACCTCGCCAGTGACGCTATCGATCGCGTGGTGTTGCATCCGGTGTGGGGGCTGGTGATTCTGGCGGTGACGCTGTTCCTGATCTTCCAGGCGGTGTTCAGCTGGGCTGAGGCGCCGATGAACCTCATCAAGGATGCCGCCGCAGCGACGGGCGCATGGGTGAACGCAACGTTGCCCGAAGGGTTCCTGCGCAGCTTTATCGTTGATGGGCTCGTGGCGGGGCTGGGCAGCGTGCTCGTGTTCCTGCCGCAGATCCTGATCCTGTTCTTCTTCATCCTCATGCTCGAAGAGTCAGGCTACCTGCCGCGCGCGGCGTTCCTGCTTGACCGCGTGATGGGCACGGTGGGCTTGTCGGGGCGCTCGTTCATTCCGCTGCTGTCGAGCTTTGCCTGCGCCATTCCCGGCATCATGGCTACGCGCACGATCGCCAATGCGCGCGACAGGCTGGTGACGATCATGATCGCGCCGATGATGACGTGCTCGGCACGCCTGCCGGTGTATGCGCTGCTCATCGGCGCGTTCATTCCCGAGCGCGTGGTGGGGCCGGGCGTGCAGCTGCGCGGCCTCGTGCTGTTCCTTTTGTACGTCGCGGGTATTGCGGGTTCGATGGGCGTGGCATGGCTGCTCAAGCGCTTCACGTCGCAGGGCCGGCAGGTGCGCCCGCTCATGATGGAGCTGCCCTCGTATCACATGCCGCGCGTGCGCAACATTGCGCTGGGCCTGTGGCAGCGCACGCAGATCTTCCTGCGGCGCGTGGGCGGCGTGATTCTGGTCTTGACGATTGCGTTGTGGGTGCTCGCCAGCTTCCCGCAGCCGCCCGTGGGCGCGACGGGCTCGCCCATCGAATACAGCATCGCGGGCATGCTCGGGCATGCGCTGGCGGTCGTGTTCCAGCCGATCGGCTTCAACTGGCAGATCAGTGTGGCGCTGGTGCCGGGTATGGCCGCGCGTGAAGTGGCTGTGAGCGCCCTGGGCACGGTGTATTCACTGGCGGCCACCACGCAAGACACTGCTGGCGCGCTGGCGCCGATCATCGCGCAGCAGTGGAGCTTGCCGACGGCGCTGTCACTGCTGGCCTGGTATGTGTTTGCGCCGCAGTGCCTGTCAACGCTCGCTGCCGTCAAGCGTGAAACGGGCGGCCTGAAGTGGCCGCTCGTGATGGCCGGCTACCTGTTCGCGCTGGCTTACCTCGCGTCGTTCATCACCTACAACGTCGCGAAAGCGATGTCGTTGTAAGGCGCAGGCTTAACCCGCGTCCGTTGACAGTGCGTCGCTCGTGCGTTCCGGCACGCGCAAGACGCCGTCGCTTGCGGGCACGGCGTGGATCTCAAGCATCTGGCCCGTGGCCCACACATCACCGAACATCGACGCAAAGGCCGAATCAGCTGCGTCACGTCCCGTGGACAGGCGAACGAAGCCCATCGGGATGGCCGTGCCCGACGGGTCGAACATGAACCACCGGCCGCCCACATACGCTTCCACATAAGCATGAAAGTCCGGCGGGCCGAGGACCGGGTCCGCGCCGTAGTCGAAGCCGGTTGTGAAGCGCGCTGGAATGTTCAGCGCGCGGCACAACGCAATCATCAGATGCGCGAAGTCGCGGCACACGCCCCTGCGTTGCACGAGCGTCTCCAGCGCACTGGTCGTGCCGCTCGATGCGCCCGACACGAACGACACGTGCTGGTTGACCCAGTCGCAGATGGCCTGCACGCGCGCATAGCCTTGCCACATGCGGCCGAACTGCTCCATCGCAAAGCTGTTGAGCTTGTCCGACTCACAGTAGCGGCTCGGGTACAGGTACGGCAGCACGTCGCCGGGCAGGTCTGACACCTGACTCTCGGCAATGCGTTCGGGCAGTGCGCGATAGTGGCGGATGTCGACCGTGGCCGCATAGCGCAACGTCAGTGGCCCGGCGTTCGCGCGAAGGCGCAGCAGGCGCGAGCCCGTGACGGGATCGACGTGGTCTTGCAGCGGCACGACTTGCGTCACGCCCAGCGATTCGAGAACGATGCGCTGTTGCGCGGTGGAAGCAGCCTGTACGTTGAAGATGAAGTCAGCGCCCGACGTGCGCACGTCGTACGAGAGTTCGACGTTGTAGGCCAGGCCTACGGGCGCAGAGAGTGTCATGGAGTCAGGCAGCTGCCGTGTGTTGCTGGCGCGAATCGAGCCAGCGCATGCCTTCGGCGAGCGCATATTGCGCAGCGGCAGCCTTGCATTTGAAGAGACGGGTCAGGCGAAGAACGCGGTCGGTCGTGGCCGAGCCAGAGCCGGAGCGAACGGAGACCGAACAGGCAATATGGCCGTCGTCGAGCACGCGCGTCAGCGGCGTGATGAGAAATTTGCCAATCGTGATGGCGTTGTAGTTATTCATGCTGAAACAAAGAATCGGATAAGCCAAGCATCGCGCCATTGCCGAGGTCGAACTGTCAGACAAGGCTGCCAGACGCGGTAGGCGCACTCCCAGGAACACACCTGGGCCTGCAGAGGGCGAAAGGAAAGAGTGAGGAATCGGTCGCCGGCGTGGGGGGCCGGGGGCTTGCAGGATCTGCTGTCACATACCTTGCGCGCAAGGGGCAGTCGTGCATGAACGCCGAACAAAGTGAATTGCAAGGCGTGGGCGGATTGTACGCGGCTGTGGTCTTTCTCGCTCGCGACGTGCCTATACTGATTCATGAACCTGCTTTTCATTGGCGGCACCCGCTTTGTCGGCGATGCGATGGCGCGTGAGGCCATTGCCCGCGGCCACAGCGTGGACATCTTTCATCGCGGCACAACCCCTGCGAAGAATCTCGAAGGCGCGATGCATCTGCACGGCGACAGGGTCAAAGACCTGTCGGCACTTGCCACGGGCCGATGGGATGCAGTGGTGGACTGCTGCGGCTACCGGCCGCATGAGGTCAGCCTGATGCTCGACGCGCTCGCCGGCCGGTTTGCCAAGTACGTCTTCATCTCCAGCGTGTCGGTCTATGCGGATGGCATCGCACACAACTCGGATGAAACCGCTGCGCGGGCCGATGCGTCCACGCTCGACTCCGACGCACTCGAAACGATGCCGATCGATGCGGCCAGCTACGGCCGGCTCAAGGTCCTGTGCGAAGACATGCTCTTCACGCGGCACGCAGACAACCTCGTGATCCGCCCCACCTACGTGATCGGCCCGCACGACTACACGCCGCGGTTCCCCGAGTGGGTGCGGCGCATTGCTGCTGGCGGCGAGGTTCTGGCACCCGGACCGCGCCATGCCGCTATCCAGTACGTCGACGCGCGCGATCTTGCGGCGTTCACCATCGGTGCCATCGAGCAGGATGCCCGTGGCCCGTTCAACGCCGCGTCACCGCGAGGCCCGTTTGGCTTTGGCGACATGCTCGACGCGATTGCCGAAGCGGTCGCGCCGCCGCGCACCACGCTGAAGTGGCTGACGCCGGACGAAGCGAAGGCCAGCGGCAATTCATATCCGCTCTGGCATGAGGGGGGTGACTACGGCGTCGCCGCCATCAACAGCGATGCCGCACATGGCTACGGGCTCACGGGCAGGCCGCTCGGCGCCACCGCGCGTGACGTGCTCGCGTGGCTGCGCGCGAGCGAAGTGCAGCGTTGAGCTGCCAGCCGCGCGCACCTGCACCATCCTGTAGCATCCGCTGCCAAATTCACACCGTGCCGCCACAATCACCGCCATGAACAAAACCGTCTCCCTCATCGGCGCACCGACCGACGTTGGCGCCAGCGTGCGCGGTGCAGGCATGGGGCCCGATGCCCTGCGCGTGGCGGGCCTTTACGAGGCTCTGCGCTCGCACAAGCTGAACGTGATCGATCATGGCAACCTCGCCGGCCCGCCAACGCCGTGGCTGCCGCCCAAGGACGGTGTGCGCCACCTTGAAGAAGTGGTCGCGTGGAACAAAGCCGTTTACGACCGCGTGACGGCCGTGCTCGCAGCAGGGCAGTTCCCTTTGCTGATGGGCGGTGACCATTGCCTGGCGATTGGCTCGATCAGCGCGGTGTCGCGGCATTGCCGCCGCACGAAGAAGAAGCTGCGCATCGTCTGGTTCGACGCACATACCGATGTGAACAACGAAACGATCAGCCCCTCGGGCAATGTGCACGGCATGCCTGTGTCCGTGCTTCTGGGCCATGGCCCGAAGTCGCTCGTCGGCTGGAGCGGCGAGAACGCAGCCATCAGCGCGGACGAAATCGACTTCATCGGCATTCGCAGCGTGGACGACGAAGAAAAGCAGGCCATCCGCCGCCTGGGCTTGTCGGTATACGACATGCGCCACATTGATGAGCACGGCATGCGCCACACGATGATCGAAGCACTGCAGGACGTGGACGACGACACGCACCTGCACGTGAGCTTCGATCTCGACTGCCTGGACCCGGCAGATGCACCTGGCGTTGGCACCAGCGTGCGCGGCGGGCCGACGTATCGCGAAATGCAGCTGTGCATGGAGATGATTGCGGACACGGGCAAGCTCGCATCGCTCGATGTCGTGGAGATCAACCCCGCGCTCGACGTGCGAAACCGCACTGCTGAGTTGGCGGTGGAATTCATCCAGAGCCTGTTCGGCGCCTCCACACTCGCGCGTTGATTTTTTTCGCGCCTGACCGCTCATTGATGAGTTGGTGCCCGCAGATAATCGCCGCACGTTCCCGATAGACCGTCGCCGACGGCTCTTGAGCGCAAGGAAGTTTCGCGTGGGACAACAAGATGCCGGGATGGCCTCCATCCTCAAGAGCCATGAATCCGCCATTCTTGGCGAGTGGGTCAAGCAGCAGATGGCAGACGCCGGCCCCCGCGGCCAGAGCCACTCCGAAACCGAAGCCCAGTCCAGGTCATTCCTGAGCATCTTCACGTCCGCGGTGCAGACGAGCTACGACGAGCAGCTCGAAGGCGAGAAGTGGGACGACGTGCGCGGCGCACTGGGCACCCTCTCGAAGAACCGCGCCGTCGCAGGCTACTCGCCTTCGCAAACCGCCACATTCGTCTTCTCGCTGAAAAAGCCGCTGTTCGAAGCATTGCGCCGCACTTTCTCTGACGACGCCAAACGCCTGAATGAAGAGACGTGGCTCGCATCGAACGTGATCGACAAGCTGGGCCTTGTCACGGTCGAGGCCTACCAGAAAGGCCGCGAGCAAGTCATCAATCGCCAGCAGCAGGAGCTGCTCGACCTGTCCACGCCCGTGATCAAGTTGTGGGACGGCATCGTGGCCGTGCCGCTCATCGGCACGCTCGACAGCGAGCGCACGCAAGTCGTGATGGAAAGCCTGCTGGATGCGATTGTCGACAACGAAGCAACCGTCGCGATCATCGACATTACGGGTGTGCCGACTGTTGACACGCTCGTTGCGCAGCACTTGCTCAAGGCTGTGGCGGCCGCACGCCTGATGGGTGCCGAATGCATCATCAGTGGCATCCGGCCGCAGATCGCGCAGACCATCGTCCACCTGGGCGTTGACCTGGGCGATGTTGTCACCAAAGCCACGCTGGCCGACGCACTACGCATCGCCTTGTCCAGGCGCGAGCTGGCCGTGATGGCGCTTGTGCGCCGCGCAGCCTGAAGAGGCCGGGCATCTTGGAGCAGATCCCGATCCTCAAGCTGGGGAACATCCTGCTGGTGTCGATCCAGGTCGAGATGCACGACCAGCTCGCGCTGCAGCTGCAGGACGACCTGACCATCAAGCTCGCGAAGAGCCAGGCGCGCGGCGTGCTGATCGACATCTCCGCGCTGGAAATTGTCGACTCGTTTATCGGGCGCTCGCTCGCCCATATCGCCGGAATTGCCCGGGTGATGGACGCCACCACCGTGCTCGTTGGCATGCGGCCCGCCGTCGCCATCACGCTCGTCGAGCTTGGCATGACGCTCACGGGTATCCGCACCGCACTGAACGTCGAAAAGGGAATGGAGCTGCTGCGTGCCAGCATGGACGAAGCGGAGGACTTCCCATCAATGAGCTGAGAACGGTTGTCTACCCAGTGCGCAACGCAGAAACGCTCAGCGCGGCGAGGCGCGCGGTGCTCGAATGGGCAACGCAAGTGGAGTTCTCGCTGGTCGACCGGACGAAATTCGTCACGGCCGCCAGTGAACTCGCGCGCAACACCTGGGTGCACGGGCAGGGCGGCACGATGACCATGACCGAACTCGAGGCCGACGGCCGGCGCGGCCTGCGCCTGGTGTTCGAAGACTCGGGTGCGGGCATCGCGGACATTCCCCGCGCGATGACCGATGGCTTCAGCACGGCGGGCAGCATGGGCAAGGGGCTGGGCGGGGCGCAGCGTCTTGTGAATGAATTCAAACTCGAATCGACACCCGGCCAGGGCACGATCGTCACGGTGCTGCAATGGAAGCGACGTTAGACGTCACCGAGCAGAGCCAGGTGGCGCAGGCGCGGCGCATGGTGATCGACTACGCATCGCGGTACGGCCTGTCCGAGGCCGACACCGGGCGTGCGGCGCTCGTTGCGACTGAAGCTGGCACCAATCTCGTGAAGTACGGCAAAGATGGCGTCATCACGGTCGATGGATTTTGCAAGGGCCCAGCGCAAGGCATCGACATCATCGTCACCGATCGCGGGCCGGGCTTTGCAGACTTTGCTGTGGCAGCGCGAGACGGCTATTCGACGGGCGCGAGCCTGGGCATCGGCCTGGGCGTCATCACGCGTGCGTCAGACTTCTTCGACGTCTATTCGGTGGTGCCGCAGGGCACGGCTTTCCTGTCGCGTATTGCGCGTGGCGGCCTGCTGCCCGTGGAAGATGGCCTGCGCGTGGCCGGCCGCTCGACGCCCAAGCGCGGGCAGGTCGAGTGTGGTGACGCGTGGGGATTCGAGCGCGCGGGGCGCTGGCAGCGGCTGTGCGTGGCGGATGGGCTCGGCCATGGGCCGCTGGCCGCATCGGCGGCGACGCAAGCTGTGGATATCTTCCGCGCCGCACCCGAGAGCGACACCCCTGCAGACATTTTGCGGCGTGCGCATGCGGGGCTGCGCTCCACGCGAGGCGTGGTGATGGGCGTCATTGCCATCGACACGCAGGCACACGAGGCCGTGTTCTCGGGTGTCGGCAACATTTCAGGCGCCGTGCACTCGGGCGCACGCCCGCACCACCTGCTGTCTGTCGACGGAGTGGTCGGCTACAACATGCGCGCCGCCCGCGACCAGGCGATGCCGTGGGCGGCGGGCGCGGGCGTGCTCATGGCCTCTGACGGACTCTCTTCGCGCGCGAGTCTGAGCCGCTACCCCGGCCTGCTGGAGCGGCATCCGGCGCTGGTGGCTGCCGTGATGTACCGCGACTTCGCCCGCGACAGCGACGACGCGACTGTCGCTGTCGCCATCGACGCATGAACCATTCGATCCTCACCACCCGGATCACGGCGCAGACGCTGGTGCCATTGCGAACGCGAGCGCGACAGGTCGGTGAGCTGTTCGGGCTTGACCAGATGCAGCGCACGCGATTTGTGACGGCCTTGTCGGAGATCGCGCGCAATGCCGTGCAATACGCAGGCGAAGGCTTGGTCACGTTCATTCTGGACGCGGGCGACGACGATGCCTCGCCGCAGCGGCTGATCGGCTGCGTGTCCGATCGCGGCCCTGGCATCGACGACCTGGACGGCGTGATGAAGGGCCGCCTGAACGCACAGTTGCAGGTGCCCCTGGGCATCGTCGGCTCCAGGCGTCTGGTGGACAGCCTGGAATTTGCGTCCCCCCCGGGTGGCGGCACCGTGGTCACGCTGGCCATTGCACTGTCGCGTGGGGCGCCACGGCTGGCGGCGCCGGATGTGGGTGCGCTCGTCGATCAGCTGGCGCGACGCAAACCTCAAAGCCCGCTCGAAGAGCTGGAGCAGCAGAACCGCGAAATGCTGGAAGCGCTGCAGGAGCTGCGCAGCAAACAGCTGGAACTCAAGCTCGCCGACCAGCGAAAGAACCAGTTCCTCGCCACGCTCGCGCACGAGCTGCGCAACCCGCTGGGCACGCTGCACATGACGATCGAGATCATGCGCCGGCATGAACACATGCCGCCCGCGCAGCTGGTTGAACGGCGCGAAGTGATGGCGCGGCAGGTGCAGCAATTGAGCCGGCTGGTGGATGACCTGATGGACGTGTCGCGCATCAGCCTGGGCAAGGTCGCGTTGCAGCGCCAGTTCGCTGACGTGAACGACCTGGCACGCGAAGCGCTCGAGATGACGCAGGCCGCCATTCAGGCAAAACGGCATGCCGTGAGCTTTCAGCCTGCGCCGCAAGCGCTGATGGTCGATGTGGATGTGGCGCGCATGAAGCAGGTGCTGGGTAACCTGATCCACAACGCTGCGCGCTACACCACCGCGGGTGGCAGCATCGGCGTTAGCGTGCGGCGCGAAGACGCGTATGCCATCGTTGACGTCGCCGACAACGGCATGGGCATTTCGCCGCAGGAGATTTCCAACGTGTTCGGCCTGTTCGTGCAAGGCAACTCCGGCGATGGCCAGCCCGCAGGCCTTGGCGTCGGCCTGACGCTCGTGCAACGCCTGGTGGAAGCGCACGGGGGGCACGTCAGGGCGGCGAGCGCCGGTGTCGGGCAGGGCAGTCGCTTCACAGTGAGCCTGCCATTGCATCGCGTGACGCCAGATTCGCGGCCAGCGCCGTGATGACCCGTCATGGGGCTCGGTCTTACACAACGACGGCTGATAACACGGTAAGGTCAAAGGCTTCACAAGGAGCAAGACATGGGATTTTTCAGCAAGATTTTGGACAAACTGGGTTTCGACGCAGGCGCAGGCAAGGTAGAAGAAATGCTCAACACGCCGATTCCGACGCGCGCCGAGGCCATAGCCGCTGCCGCTGCGCGATCAAGCGGCGCAGGCCCCGCGTCGCCGCAACCCATCTCAGAAGTCGACGTGGTCGCGCAGCTCGAAGCCAAGGCTGCGGCCAATTCGCAAAAGCTCAACTGGCGCACGTCCATCGTCGATCTGCTCAAGCTGCTGGACATCGACAGCAGCCTCGATGCGCGCAAGGAACTCGCCAAGGAACTCGGCGCACCCGCCGAACTGATGGGCGATTCGGCCAAGATGAACATGTGGCTGCACAAGACCGTGCTTGGCAAGCTCGCAGCCAACGGCGGCAACGTGCCCGCCGAATTACTGGACTGATCTTCAACGCCTTGCCGTGAACTGCGTGGCGTACACAATGCGCCATGCAATTCCAGAGCGTTCTCGATGACATCGCCGCTGCCCTTGCCCCGGAACTCGGGCGCGAGGGCAAGGTGGCCAACTACATTCCTGCACTGGCCCGTGTGCCGGCCCAGCAGTTCGGCATAGCCCTGCGCACTGGCGACGGCGAGGAAGCGCACGCTGGCGACAGCACCACGGCGTTTTCGATCCAGAGCATCTCCAAACTGTTCGCGCTCGTGCTCGCCTTGCGCGAGATGGGCGAGAAGCTGTGGGACCACATCGGCCGCGAACCGTCGGGCAACCCGTTCAATTCACTGGTGCAGCTCGAATCCGAGCAGGGCATTCCGCGCAACCCGTTCATCAATGCCGGCGCGCTGGCCGTCACCGACAGGCTCGTGAGCGCGATGGATGCGAAGGCGCAGATGCTGGCGCTTCTGGCGAGCCTGTGCGGCGAGCCCATTGATATTGACGAAGAAGTCGCGGCGTCAGAAGCGGCGACGGGCTTTCGCAATGCGGCGCTTGCCAACTTCATGAAGAGCTTTGGCCGGCTCGACAACGACGTAGGCAAAGTGCTTGACGTGTACTTCCACCATTGCGCCGTGCGCATGAGCTGCGTTCAACTCGCGCGAGCGGCGTGTTTCCTCAGCCGCGACGGCCTGAACCCGCTCAGTGACGAGCGCATCCTCACCGAGCGGCAGGCCCGCCGCGTGAATTCGCTGATGCTCACGTGCGGCACCTACGACGCAGCCGGTGAGTTCGCCTACCGCATCGGCCTGCCCTGCAAGAGCGGCGTGGGCGGCGGCATCGTTGCCGTGGTGCCCGACCGCCTTGCGCTATGCGTGTGGTCACCAGCGCTGGACCACACGGGCAATTCACTGCTCGGCATGAAGGCGCTGGAGATGTTTGCGGCGAAGACGGGGCTGTCGATTTTTTGAAACGCGGGCGACCGCCCACGACACAGCGTCGCGACGGGGCTAGCCCCAGGAACGCGTCAGCAACTCGTCGAGAGCGTCGGTGATGGCTTGGCCGTGTTCCGCAAGCGAGCCTGCTTTGGCCCCGAGATCATCCAGGGCGACTGAAACCATATCCAGCGGGTGCAGCACGACATCGCTGCCTTGCACTCGAAACACCGGGTTCATGCGAGAGCCCACGGTAGACGACTTGGTTGGCAAAACGCTCTTGCGGACCAGGGGCACTACAACCCGGCGGCGGTAACGATCGAACTGTTTCGATTGCACGACGACGACGAAGGGAATGGACGCCTTCAGCGGTCCCTTGTTGCGGTGAATGTCGAACTGCGCCATCAGAGCGTGGAATGCTCATCAGCGAAGGATCCGACGGCATCGTTCACCGCATTCCAGTCTGATGCGCACGCGTCGGCGGCTTGCTGGCGACTCAATCGCGCTTGATGCTGCGCAGTCACATAGTCAGTCAACAGGGACTCGATCGTGGCGGAGAGATTGGTGGTGTATGACTTCGCCTGGGCAACCAGGTGTTCGTTCAGGGTGAGGTTGACGGGGCGCTTTCGCGTGGAAGTGACGGACGGCGGTAGTGGCATGGCAAGCTCCCTATGCGTATGGCATGCGCATATCTTATGGCAGCGGGCCTGATTGCGCATGGAACCAAACCGGCTACGTTGTTACCCACTTGGCTGTCTATTCAACCCAACGCAACAATGTAACTCATGCCAGCCAAAGCCGTCCGCCGCCCCAGCACCATTCACAATGAGCCCGCAACTTCACCGGTGGGGAACGTCAAAACGCCCGAGCAACGCGCGCAAGACGCAGCAGAAACAAAGAAGCTCAAGGCGCAGCTGGCGGCTCTGAAGATAGGGTCTGCACCGAAGGCCGCCGCCGGGCCAACGCTCCCCATCACACCGTCATCGTTTCAAGCGGTCGCCGTGCCGCAAGCCGAGCCGGCAGCCGAGCTCAAACGCGAAGACAAGCAATTCCCGGAGGGAAATCTCCGTTTCATTGACGCTCAACTCTATGGCTTGGGAATCGCCCATCGCCTGCGCGAGGAATTGAAAGGCAAGCAATACGCCAGGAAGCCGATGGCGCCAGCGGACCAGCTAATGCGGGCAGAGGAGTGCTGCTTTGCGGTCCGAAATGAACAGGATGGCCTGGAGTCAGATAACTTCAGGTCAATTCCTCCGATCATGGCGCTGGAAGCATTTCTGGCTGCGGAGTACGGCAAAGGCAGCATCAAAGTGGGTGTCGATCTTCCCGCACTGATCGAGACTGCGTCTGCGACGATCGAGCAAACGAATGACAGGACGGGCGATGACGCATTCGCAAAGCTGCGGTTCGCGCAACTTGTCGCGGCAGTGAAGTCTCTTCAGTTTGCGAAGGCAGCACAGCAGTTCAAGATTTCGAGGGGAGTGAATGCAGACGTAGCCAAGGCGTTGGCCATGCTCTACAGCAAAGAACTGATGGGTACGTCAGAGGTTTCGCGCTCGCTCCCGCCACCTGGAAAACAAGCGGGCCCGCAAAGGCTTGAAGATCGGTTTTTCGGCAAGCTCAAGGAGCTTTCGGTGGAGCGTGGTGTAACTTTCACCCGTCTCGTCAATGTGTACGCCAATGCGGCTGGCGGGAGCGATCGGGATGACGCCCGCAATGCTGTTTTCGATATTCTGATCAGGCAGGCGTTGCAGTCGGCCCTGAGTGCAGATGACTTCCGGTCGCTTGAGGCATGTATTGCGCCGCCTTCTGCGAACAACGAGTAGCGGCCAGCATCACACTGCCCCCGTTCGCTCACTCGCCGCGTCGGCGTGCCTTACCGCAGGTTGCCCGTATGCCCCAGCGAGTAGCGCCCTGGCTGCGGCCACACCGTCAAACCGTGTGGCTCCTGCCCCGCTTTGATGCGTTCAACAGCGCCGTTGTTGGTCGTGTCGAAGCGGTAGACCTCACCGTCGTAGCGGCCTGACAGCCACAGGTACTTGCCGTCGGCGCTGACGTTGCCCATGTCGGGGCTGCCACCGTTAGGCACCACCCATGTCGCAACGATCTTGCGCGTGGCGAAGTCGATGACCGTCACGCTACCCTTGCCACGCTGCGTGCCTGTGACCTTGTTCGTGCCGCGATTGGCCACATACAGCTGCTTGCCGTCACGGCTGGGGTAGAGGCCGTGCGCGCCCACGCCGGTCGGGATGAAGCCGATCTGCTTGAACGAAGCAAAGTCGACGATGTGCACGCCATCAGCTGCCATGTCGGCAACAAAGAAGGTTTTGCCGTCGGGTGATGCGCGCACATCCTGCGGCATGCTGGACGAGCCTTCCATCATGTCGCCGTGGCTCATGCCGTGGCCGTGGTTGCGCTGCGGTGCCTTGGCGATCTTGGCCATGATCTCGGGGTTGTCGTATTGCTTGCTCAGCTTGATCGTGTCGATCACCTTGCGGTTGACCATGTCGATCTTCGTGATGCCGCCACCGAATTCACACGTGAAGAGCGCGAACTTGCCGTCAATCGAGAAGTCGGCGTGGTTGATGCCCGCGCACTGCGGCGTGGGGATCGAGTAGGCGAGCTTCATCGTTTGCGGATCGCGGAAGTCCAGCCGCTTGAGCGCTTCAGCCACGACGATCGCGTACTTGCCATCAGGCGACCAGTACAGGTTGTAGGGATCGTCCACAGGGATTGACTTGCCGGCCTTGCCTGTCTTGGGGTCGATCGGCGTGAGGCTGCCGTCCTTGCGCCCTTCTGCATTGTTTGCGACCCACAGCGTCTTCAGGTCCCATGAGGGCACGACGTGCTGCGGGTTGCGCCCGACCTTGTAGGTCTCCACCACTTTCATCGTGGTGGGGTCGATCACCGTCACGGTGTTCGATGCGCGATTGGGCACGTACACGCGCTCCAGCGCGCCCGCCACATTCGGCGACAGCTTGCTGCTCGTTGTCTCGCTGTACAGGTTGTTCGCGTCGATCACCGGCGGCATGCCGGGCACGGTGTCGATGGCGGCGGGTGCCGGTGCGCGCGCTGCGCCGGATGCAGGCGCTTGGGGCTGCGAATAAGACACGGTGCCTGCAAACGCCAGGGCAATCGCAAAAGAAACAGGTTTCAACATCTTCGGGGGTTCCAACAAAAAATCAGATTAACGATTCATCCTAGCGCGGCTGCGCGACGGCTTGCCTGATGGCGCTGGCAGCGCGCTCAACGATCAGGTCGGTGCCGAGCTTGCCAAGCGCCGCACTCGACTGCGCCGGCTCACCAACAATGCCGGTCGCCGGCTCGGGCGTGGGCGGTGACTTGAGCAGTTCAGCGCGAACACGAGCTGCGTCCACGCCCATCATGAGCGACGTATCGGCCAGGCCTGCATGCACGCCGATCTGCGCATCGGTGATGCCTTTGGACTTGAGAATCTGCGCGAAGCCGCTGGTCGCCGCACGGTAGTAGTCAACAACGTGATGTGCCCGGGCCGGCGAGCCCGCCCATTCCTTGTTGAGCTTCGCGGCGACGGACTTCAGGCTGTCCTGGTAATTGCCGGAGTCGCCGATGAAGACCACATCGCGAAAGCCCGCCTGCTTCATGCTGCGGCCTGCGCCGAGCAGCACGTTCTCAAAAGCATCTTGCGGCACGGAAATGGTCCCCGGAAAGCGCATGTGGCCCGACGGCGGCGAGATGCGGCCTTCAGGCACGTAGTTCATCACCGGCGCCACGATCGTGTGGCCGAGCGTGGTGGCGATGCGCGCTGACAGCGCACCAGCACGAAAGTTGTGTTTGCCCAGCGCCATGTGCGGGCCGTTCTGCTCGGTGCCACCCACGGGAATGATCACGGTCGTGCTGCCTGCCTTGAGCGCGTCGCGCACTTCGGTCCAGGTCATCTCATCAAGAAGCACGGTGTCGGCAGCGTGCGAGGGCAGCGCAAACAGCAAGCTCATCAGCAACAGTGCCGACAGCGCCATGAAGCGGGGGAGGAAAGCGGATAGAGGAGACACGGGTACTTCAGGTGGAGGCAGCCCGCTATTTTAGGGCGTTGCACGGGCTTGACCTTCCCCCTGTGGGAAGGTGCACACTGGAAGTTCGTCATGAATCGCCTTCGCCTCATCGTTGCCTGGCTGTTGCTGCTCGCCATCCCGTTGCAGGGGCTGGCGGCCGCGTCAATGCTGTACTGCGGCGGCGCGTTGCCTGAGGCCGCTTCACAAGCGCAACACCATGCTCACAGCGATGGCGCCGGCATGCCGCACGACGCGGTCAAGGCGCACCACGAAGGCAAGGCGCACCACGCAGGCATGGGCGGCGACATGGACATGAGCGGCGATGTGGTGCAAGCCGACCCTCAGCATGTGGGCGCCACACCCACTGACGACGGTTCAGCGCCATCCACACACGCCGACCACAAGTGCAGCGTTTGCGCCGCGTGCTGCAACCTCTTTGTGGTTGCGGCGGTGCCAGTTGTCTTCGCGTCGCCTGCGCCATCGATAGCGCCCGGCGCATCACCTGTCACCGCGCTGCAGAGCCGGCCCATCACCGTTCCGGACAAACCGCCTCGCGCCTGAGCACAGCCGCGCCCGCACGGTGCGCGGCCACCATGCTCGCCCGCAGCAGCCATAGCCGCTGCTGCGCCCGGTGTTTCTCTTCGAGGTTGACATGTTTCATTTCAAAACGGCTTTGGCGCTGGCCGCTGCATGGGCGCTGGCCGGTTGCGCCAGCGTCGATATAGACAGTGCACTGCGCGAAGCCAATGACGCCGCGCCCGCCTTCACGCAGGGCCGGCTCGAACTGGCGCGCACGCCATCACAGCACGACGCGCGGGCCAAGCTGGTCGAGGCGCTGCTGGCCGCGCCTGTCGGCAGCGACGCTGCGGTGCAGCTCGCACTGGCAAACAGCCCGCAGTTCCAGGCCATCGTTGCACAGGGCTGGGCCGACATGGCCGAGGCCAACCAGGGCGGGCGTATCACGAATCCGCTTTTGTCGCTGGAGCGCATGCGGTTGGGCAACGAGCTGGAGATCGGCCGGCTGCTGTCGTTCGGCCTGCTCGACCTGCTGACGCTGCCGCAGCGCCAGGGCATCGCGCGCAACCGCGAATCGCAATCGCGCCTGCAGATGGCGAGCCGCGTGGTTGAACAAGTCGGCGTGGTGCGGCAGGCCTGGATTCGGGCGGTCGCTGCGCAGCAGGTGCTGGCGTACGCGGGCCAGGTGCATGAGTCCGCTGATGCAAGCGCCGAGTTGGCGCGGCGCATGGAGCGCGCCGGCAACTTCAACAAACTGCAGCGTGCCCGCCAGCAACTGTTCTACGCCGACGCCACAGCGCGGCTCGCTTCCGCGCGACACGATGCAACAAGCACGCGCGAGCAGTTGGTGCGCGCACTGGGGCTGGACGACGCGCAGGCCAGCCGGCTCGTGCTGCCGCCCCGCTTGCCCGACCTGCCGAAGCAGCCATTGGCCGCACCCGACATCACCAGCGCCGCCTTGCAGCAACGCCTGGACTGGCGCGTGGCCCGGCTGCAACTGCAAGCAGCGGCGCAAGCACAGGGCATCGATGTCATGGCGAGCCTGATCGACATCGAGGCGGGCGTGCGGCATGACACCGTGTTCGACAACGCCAGCGGCCAGCGCACCAGCCGCAACGGCATCGAGCTGGGTATCCGGCTGCCGCTGTTCGACGCAGGCGATGCGCGCCGCGCGGGCATGAATGCGCGTACGCTGGCTGCGGCCAGCCGATTCAACAGTGTGGCCGGCCAGGCGACATCGCAGCTGCGCGAGAGCTACTCCGCCTATCGCACAGCCTTCGACATCGCCACGCACTACCGCGACGAGATCGTGCCGCTGCGCCAGACGATGTCGGAAGAAAACGTGCTTCGCTACAACGGCATGTTGCTCAGCGTGTTCGAGCTGCTCGCCGATGCACGCGAGCAGATCACGAGCGTCATGGAATCCATCGACGCGCAACAACGCTTCTGGCTTGCCGACGCTGCACTCGCCGCAGCAGTGACCGGCCAGCCCGCAACCACCCTGGACGCCGCACCATGACCACACGACGCAACTTTCTCTCGGGCGCCGGCGCCATCACGGGCGCTGTCGCAGCTGCTGCGGTCACGCGCCCCGCCATGGCGGCGCTGCCTGAGCTGGTCACGCAAACCACGCCCGACACGCGCGGCCCGCTGGTGCCGCCAAATGGCCAGCCGTACAACCCGGTCGTCACGCTCAATGGCTGGACGCTGCCCTGGCGCATGAATAGCGGCGTCAAGGAATTCCACCTCGTGGCCGAGCCCGTCGTGCGCGAGATGGCGCCGGGCTTCAAGGCGCGCCTGTGGGGCTACAACGGCCAGTCACCCGGCCCGACGATCGAGGTGGTCGAAGGCGACCGGGTGCGCATCTTCGTGACCAACCGCTTGCCCGAGCACACCACGATCCACTGGCACGGCCAGCGCTTGCCCAACGGCATGGACGGTGTGGCGGGCCTCACCCAAAAGGCCATCGAGCCCGGCAAGACGTTCGTTTACGAATTCGTGGCGCGCCGGCCCGGCACGTTCATGTATCACCCCCATGCTGACGAGATGACGCAGATGGCCATGGGCATGATGGGCTTGTGGATCACGCATCCGAAGCAGGCACACCCGCTGATCGAGCCAGTGAACCGCGACTTCGCGTTCCTGCTCAACGCCTACGACATCGACCCTGGCTCTTCCACGCCGAAGATCATGACGATGCTCGACTTCAACCTGTGGACGTTCAACAGCCGCATCTTCCCCGGCATCGACTCACTCAACGTCCGCAAGGGCGACAAGGTGCGCATTCGCGTGGGCAACCTCACGATGACCAACCACCCGATCCACCTGCATGGCCATGAGTTCATGGTCACAGGCACCGATGGCGGGCCTGTGCCGAGATCGGCGCGCTGGCCCGAGGTGACGACAGACGTCGCCGTTGGACAAATGCGGCAGCTGGAATTTATCGCCGATGAAGAAGGCGACTGGGCGCTGCACTGCCACAAGAGCCACCACACGATGAACGCGATGGGCCACGATGTGCCCACGATGATCGGTGTGGACCACCGCGATGTCGTCAGGAAGATCACCAACGTGATCCCCGACTACATGGCAATGGGGGACCGTGGCATGGCCGACATGGCAGCGATGCAGATGCCGCTGCCCGATAACACGGTGCCGATGATGACGGGCAGCGGCCCATTCGGGCCGCTGGGCATGGGCGGCATGTTCACGACGCTGAAAGTGCGCAGTGGCCAAAAGCCCGGCGACTACAGCGACCCCGGCTGGTTCAAGCAACCTGCGGGCACGCAGGCGTATGAATACACAGGTGGTGCGTTGCAAGCCCCGCGTGCGCCAGCATCCGCGTCGCCCGCCGCAGGTCCCGCGCCAGGAGTCGAAGTCCAGATCCGCAAGCCGTCCGGCCACGACGGCCATCACTGAAGGAGAGCAATCCATGCGCAGACCTATCTGGCCCATCGCGCTTGTCGCGCTCATGGCACTGTCCGCACAAGCGCACGAAGGGGCAACCCGCGCCCATGCGGGTACGGCTATGAAGAAGGAGCAACAAGCCTGGGGCATAGCCGGTGAGGCAAAAGCTGTCACTCGCACGATTGAACTCACCATGTCGGACGATATGCGGTTCACGCCCGGTCACATCGACATCAGGCGCGGCCAGACTGTGCGCTTCGTCGTGCGCAACAGTGGCGCGGTGTTGCACGAAGTCGTGATTGGCACACCGCAGACGCTGGAAGCGCATGCCGCGCTGATGGTGAAGTTTCCAAACATGGAACATGACGAGCCCTACATGGCGCACGTCGCGCCGGGCAAGCGGGGCGAACTTGTCTGGCAGTTCAATCGCGCAGGTGAATTCGACTTTGCATGCCTCATCGCTGGCCACTACCAGGCTGGCATGAGGGGAACTATTACTGTCAGGAGCTCAACACCATGATCCGCATTCGAAAACTCGCGCTTGCAGTCACGCTCGCGAGCGCCGCATTGGCCACACCCGCCCTGCACGCGCAGGCGCAGGCGAGCGCAGCCGCGCTGACAGAGGGCGAAGTGCGCAAGATCGACAAGGAAAACCGCAAGCTCACTTTGCGCCACGCCGAAATCAAGAACATCGACATGCCGGCCATGACGATGGTTTTTGAAGTGAGCGATGCGGCCATGCTCGATCGCTTCAAGCCGGGCGACAAGGTGCGGTTCGCGGTGTCGAACGAACGCGGCAAGCTCACGGTGACCGAAATCCAGCCAGCGCCATGAAGCACCGCATCCCCACCGGCGTCTGGATCCTCGGGTTCGTGAGCATGCTCATGGACATTTCGTCCGAGATGGTCCACAGCCTGCTGCCCCTGTTCATGGTGACCAGCCTGGGTGCGAGCGCAGCGGCGGTGGGGCTGGTTGAAGGCCTCGGTGAATCGACGGCGCTGATCGTCAAAGTGTTCTCAGGCACGTTGAGCGACTACGTGGGAAAGCGCAAGTGGCTGGCAGTGCTGGGGTACGGCATGGGCGCGATGAGCAAGCCGGTCTTCGCCATGGCAAGCACGATGGGTGTTGTGCTGGGCGCGCGACTGGTCGATCGCGTGGGCAAAGGCATTCGCGGCGCGCCGCGTGATGCGATGGTGGCCGACATCACACCAGAAGAAATTCGCGGCGCGGCGTTCGGCCTGCGCCAGTCGCTGGACACGGTGGGTGCATTTCTCGGGCCGCTGCTCGCAGTGGTGTTGATGCTGGTCTGGGTGAACGACTTCCGGCTGGTGTTCTGGCTGGCGGTCATTCCAGCTGTGCTCGCCGTGGCCCTGCTTGTGTTCGGCTTGCGTGAGCCGCCGCGGCCGGCAGGCGTAGCGCGAACCAACCCGATCCGGCGCGAGACGGTCCGGCTGCTTGGCAAGCGCTTCTGGTGGGTCGTGGGCATCGGTGCAATGTTCACGCTCGCGCGCTTCAGCGAAGCCTTTCTTGTGTTGCGAGCGCAAGGCGGCGGCTTGCCGGTCGCGCTGGTGCCGCTCGTGATGGTGGCGATGAACCTGGTCTATGCCGCGTCGGCCTACCCGTTCGGCAAACTCTCCGATGCGATGAGCCACAAGCTGTTGCTGGCGCTCGGCCTGCTCGTGCTGATCGCGGCGGATCTTGTGCTCGCCGTGTCAGCGCACTGGACGGTGGTGCTGGCCGGTGTTGGCCTCTGGGGGCTGCATATGGGCATGACGCAAGGCTTGTTGGCAGCCATGGTTGCAGACACAGCGCCGGCCGAGCTTCGCGGCACCGCGTTTGGTGTCTTCAACCTGGTCAGTGGTGTTGCGATGCTGGCGGCCAGCGTGTGTGCCGGCCTGCTATGGGACGGCTTCGGCCCCTCGTCCACGTTTTATGCGGGCGCCGCCATCAGCGCCGCGACCCTCGTGGTGCTCGGCTGGTTCCGCGGAGATGCTCAGGCGGCCGGCGCGTAGCCTGCTTCACTGAGCGCGGCAGCAAGCGTGGCGCGATCGGTGGACGACTCGACCTCTACCTTCTTGCTGGCCAGGTCCACCTGCACCTTCGCGGCAGGATCGGCCTCCTGGAGTGCTTCGGTGATGGCGCGCACGCAGTGGCCGCAGCTCATGGCAGGGACGTTGAATTCGATCATGGTGAACTCCGTTTCAGTTATTGGTGAATGAATGCACAGACTCTAGACCTTCCCATAGTGTCAAAGTCAAGCGCTACCATGGCGCAACTCAGGGCTTGACCTTACCATCATGGTAAGCCTCACACTCATTGCATGACTACCGCTTTGACTATTGATTCCAAGGCAACACCCGCTGCCGACTGGACGTTTGCTATCGAGGGCATGACCTGCGCCTCATGCTCGGCCCGTGTCGAGAAGGCACTGTTGAAGGTGCCCGGCGTCGAGTCGGCCGTCGTGAACCTCGCCACCGAGACGGCGCAGGTCCACCTCACAGGCGCAGCCGCACCTGCCGTGCTGGTGGCTGCAGTTGAGAAGGCGGGCTATCACGCCAAGCCGCTGGTCAACGAGGCTGACCGTTCGGCTGCAAGCGCTGCGCGCACCAACGAATGGTGGCCCGTCGCACTCTCGGCTGCGCTGTCGTTCCCGTTGCTGGTCCAGATGGGCGGCATGCTCATCGGGGCTGACTGGTCGCTGCCGGGCTGGTGGCAGTTTGCGCTCGCCACGCCGGTGCAGTTTGGCCTGGGTGCGCGCTTCTACCGCGCCGGGTGGCGTGCGCTGATGGCGCGTGCGGGCAATATGGATCTGCTGGTGGCTCTGGGCACGTCCGCAGGCTATGGCCTGAGCGTGTACATGCTGCTGCGCCACGGCCAGCACGGCATGCCGCATCTCTACTTTGAAGCCTCGGCGGTCGTCATCACGCTCGTCTTGCTCGGCAAGTATCTGGAGACGCGCGCCAAGCGGCAAACCACTGAAGCCATTCGCGCGCTCAATGCACTGCAGCCCGACAAGGCGCGCGTGCGCCGCAATGGAGCAGAAGTTGATGTGCCCGTGGCGCAAGTGCGTGTGGGCGATGTTGTGGTCGTCCGCCCTGGCGAGCGTATTGCGGTGGATGGCGTTGTGCTCGAAGGCGCAAGCGATGTCGACGAGTCGCTCATCACTGGCGAGAGCCTGCCCGTCGCCAGGCATGAGGGTGACAAGGTCACGGGCGGCGCGGTGAATGGCGGCGGTTTGCTCGCTGTGCGGGTCACAGCAGTTGGCGCAGAGTCAACGCTCGCGCGCATCGTGCGGCTCGTTGAATCGGCGCAGGCCAAGAAGGCGCCGATCCAGCGGCTGGTCGACAAGGTGAGCGAAGTATTTGTGCCGGTGGTGATTGCTGCTGCGTTCGTCACGCTGCTGGCGTGGGGCTTCATCGGTGGCAACTGGGAAGCTGCGATCCTGAACGCCGTTGCGGTCCTCGTGATTGCATGCCCTTGCGCGCTTGGCCTTGCCACGCCCACTGCGATCATGGCGGGCACGGGCGTTGCCGCGCGCCACGGCATCCTGATCAAGGATGCAGAAGCACTCGAAGTGGCGCACAAGATCACCATCGTCGCGTTCGACAAGACAGGCACGCTGACCGAAGGCAAGCCTGAACTGGTCGAGGCGGTTGCCGCTGGCGGTGGCCGAGCTGCCTTCATCGCGCAGGCAGGCTCGATCCAGGCGGGCAGCGAACATCCGCTGGCGCGTGCCGTGGTGGAGGCTGCCGCGCGCGAGAGCATCCAGCTGTATTCCGCATCGAAAGTGCAGGCGGTGGCCGGGCGCGGCGTGTCGGCAGTGGTCCAGGGCCGCAGCTTGCGCCTGGGCAGCACACGCTGGATGGAAGAGCTGGGTGTGGATACGCAGGGCCTGGCAGATCGTGCAAAGGCGTTGCAAGGCGAAGGCCGAACGGTGTCGTGGCTGGCCGACGTGACGGATTCGCCGCAACTGCTCGGCCTGCTTGCCTTCGGCGACCAGCTCAAGGCCACAGCACAGCAAGCCGTGCACAGCCTGCATGAGCATCACATCCGCGCAGTCCTGCTCACGGGCGACAACCAGGGCAGCGCCAATGCGGTGGCGCGCCAGCTCGGCATCGATGAAGTTCGCGCTGAAGTGTTGCCCGAAGACAAGGCGGCGATCATTTCGCAGCTCAAGCAGGGCGGCACCGTGGCGATGGTGGGCGATGGCATCAACGATGCACCGGCACTTGCAGCAGCTGATGTGGGCATTGCGATGGCGACGGGCACCGATGTCGCAATGCAAGCGGCAGGCATCACGCTCATGCGCGGCAATCCGGCGCTGGTGGCCGACGCCATCGATATTTCGCGCCGCACTTATTCAAAGATTCGCCAGAACCTGTTCTGGGCATTTGTCTATAACGTCGTCGGCATACCGCTGGCGGCATTCGGCCTGCTCAGCCCGGTGATTGCCGGCGCTGCCATGGCGTTCAGCAGCGTGAGCGTTGTCACCAACGCGCTGATGCTGCGCCGCTGGAAGGGCAAAGCATGAAGGGTACAGAAATGAAGCGTAAAGAAATGAAGGCCAGCGCATCATGAGAATCACACCGAACGGCGGCCCGTACAACGTGGGCGAGGCGGCAGCACTGTCGAATGTGTCGGCGAAGATGGTGCGCCACTACGAAGCACTGGGCCTGCTGCCCGCTGTGTCGCGCACCGATGCCGGCTATCGCCAGTACACCGACAAGGAAGTGCACACCCTGCGGTTCATCCGCCGCTCGCGCGACCTGGGCTTCAGCATGGCCGAGATCGCCGAGCTGCTCAAGCTGTGGCAGAACCGGCGCCGGCCGAGTGCGAGCGTCAAGCGCATTGCCACTGAACACGTCGCCGCGCTCGACGCGAAGATGGCAGAGATGGCGGCCATGCGAAAGACGCTGCAGCACCTGGTGCATTGCTGCAATGGGGACGACCGGCCGGACTGCCCCATCCTTGACGAGCTGGCGCAGGAACACTCGCAGTAGAGACTAAGGTCTGGTTCATCTGCGTATAGGGTGAACCTATAGTCCGCCCTTCTGATAAAGCAGGGAGTGGACGGTGAAGAAAACCGTGAGTGTGGCAGCGGCCACCGCGTGGCGCTGCGTCATCGCGCTTGTGATGTTTGTTGTGTCGGGCATTGCGCCCGCGCAGCAGCCCGTGCAGTTTGGCGGG
>NZ_WJBU01000020.1 GCF_009646335.1 Caenimonas koreensis DSM 17982
TCTCGCCGTGTCTTCTTCCTCTTGCCCGCGTACTCCGCATCCGCAAAGCTGATCTGACTCATCGCGTGCTCCTTTGCAAGATCAACGCACGAAGGCATCATCGGTGGACTTATTCAGAGATTCCCTAAGGTTTACTGTGACTGCACCCCCCGAAGACCCACCACTCGCACTCTATCGACATCACCATCTTCTGCCTGTGAAGTCATGTAAGCAAGCGACTGAATTCACGGTAGTCAACGATAGACAGAAAAGCCGCGCAAGAGTTTCTCAGTGCTTGTCCTGTCGTCCAAAATGTACGCAAGCGCCGTGCCGGTTTCAATGCAAGGCAGCACGCGCCCATAATCGTTGCGCATGAAGCGCACTGCATTCCTGAGCACTTTCGCGTTGCTGGCTGCCTGGGCCTTCGCTGCCGGCGCGTTCGCTGCAGAACCGTTGCGCATCGGCTCCAAGCGCTTCACGGAGTCGTACATCCTGGCCCAAGTGCTGGCGCAGACGGCAGCCCCACACCTGCCCACGCCGCCTGAGGTCAAGCAGGGTCTGGGCAACACGGCCATCGTGTACGAAGCGCTGCGCTCGGGCAGCATCGATCTCTATCCCGAATACGCTGGCACCATTGCCCTGGAAATCCTCAAGAGCAACAAGCCGATGTCGCTTGAGGAGATGAACAGAGGGTTGGCGCCACTCGGCCTCGCAGCAGCCATTCCGCTGGGCTTTAACGACGGGTATGCGCTGGCAATGCGTGGCGACGAAGCGCAGCGCCTGAAGATTCGCACGCTCGGCGACCTGGCCCGGCACACCGGCTTGAAGATCGGTCTGTCGAACGAGTTCCTCGGCCGCGCCGACGGCTGGCCCGGGCTTGCGCGGGCCTATGGCTTCAGCCAGCAACCCACAGGCCTGGACCATGGCCTGGCGTATGACGCTATTGCAGCCGGGCAGATCGACGTGATGGACATCTACACCACCGACGCCAAGATCGGCCACCTGAAGCTCACGGTCTTGCAGGACGACCGCCACTACTTTCCGCGATACGACGCGCTGGTGCTGTACCGGCTTGAAGTGCCGCAGAAGTTTCCGAAAGCCTGGGCCGCGCTGACGCGCCTGTCCGGCACCATCGATGAGGGCGCCATGATCGCGATGAACGCGCGCGCGGAGCTGCAAGGTGCAGCATTCGACGCCATCGCGCGTGAGCATCTCGCAGGAACATCCAGCGCACAAGCCGCACCCAGCGCGGGCTTTGCCAGCAAACTGTTCGGCCCCGATCTCGGCAGGTTGACGGTGCAGCACCTGGGGCTTGTCGTGGTGTCGGTGGCGACAGCCGCGCTCATCGCCATTCCGCTGGGCCTGCTCGCATTTCCCCATCCGCGCGTTCGCAGCCTGCTGCTCGGTGCGACCGGCCTGCTGCAAACGATCCCGTCGCTCGCGCTGCTGGCGATCCTGATCTGGGTGGTCGGCGCGATCGGCGTTGTGCCTGCGGTCATCGCGCTGACCCTGTATGCGCTCTTGCCCATCATGCGCAATACCGTCACGGGCCTGGCAGAGGTACCGCAAGGCCTGCGAGATGCGGCAGCAGCACTGGGCCTGTCGCCTGGGCAGTCGCTGCGGCTGGTACAGCTTCCGCTTGCGATGCCGACGATTCTTGCGGGGGTGCGCACTGCAGTCACTATCGCCATCGGCACGGCGACGATCGCTGCGTTTGTCGGCGCAGGAGGCTACGGCGAGCGAATCGTCACGGGCCTGGCCATCAACGACAGCGACTTGCTGCTGGCCGGCGCCATTCCGGCGGCCGTGTTGGCCCTGGCGAGCGAATTGGTGTTCGAACTGATCGCGCGCCGCTCGCGCCCCCAGTAGGATGAGCCTCATGAACAGATCGCAAGCCATTGCGTATTCGCAAGCGCAGTTCGATTCCGGCGCGTTTCGCGAAACGCTGGCCCGCCGCATCGCCATTCCAACGGAAAGCCAGAACAGCGCACGCGCGCCCGAACTGGCGTCGTACCTCTCGCAGCACATGCAGCCCGCGTTTGAAGCAATGGGCTTCGAGTGCCGCACGCTGACGCACCCGAAGGCGCTGGCGCCTTTCCTGTACGCGCAGCGCATCGAGGGCGATGGGCTGCCCACCGTGTTCGGCTATGGCCACGGTGACGTGATCCGCGGGCTCGAGCCCGAGTGGAAGGAAGGCCTCTCGCCCTGGACATTGACCGAGCGTGATGGCCGCTGGTATGGCCGCGGCATCGCGGACAACAAGGGCCAGCACACCACCAACATGGAGGCGATGGCCCATGTGCTCGAGCAGCGCGGCCGCCTCGGCTTCAACTCGAAGTACCTGATCGAGATGGGCGAAGAGACGGGCTCACCGGGCCTGCGCGAGCTGTGCGAAGCGAACAAGGATCTGTTCCACGCCGACTTGCTGCTCGCCTCGGACGGTCCGCGCTTGCGTCCTGACCGCCCGACGATTTTTCTCGGCACGCGTGGCGCCCTCAACTTCGACCTCAGCATCGAAGCGCGCAAGGGTGCGCATCACAGCGGCAACTGGGGTGGCCTGATCTCCAATCCCGGCATCCAGCTGGCGCACGCCATTGCATGCATCGTGGGGCCGACGGGGCAAATCCGTATTCCGCAATGGGTGCCCACCGAACTGCCGGAGCCGGTGCGGCGCGCGCTCGCCGATTGCGAAGTTGATGGCGGCACAGATGGCCCCGCCATCGAGCCGTGGTGGGGCGAGCCGGGGCTGAGCCCCGCCGAGCGGGTGTTCGGCTGGTGTTCCTTTGAAGTGCTCGCGTACAAGACAGGCAACCCGCAAACACCCGTCAACGCCATACCGGCCACTGCATGGGCGCGCTGCCAGCTGCGCTTTGTGGTCGGGCCGGATCCGGCGCAGTTCATGCCCGCCCTGCGCAGCCATCTGGACCGGCACGGGTTCTCCATGGTGCAGATCACGTCGACGCGCGACGAGATCTTCGCGGCCACTCGCATCGACCCGGACGACCCGTGGGTGCGTTGGGCTGCAGAGTCGATCACCCGGACCACCGGCAAGAAGCCGGCGGTGTTGCCCAATCTCGGCGGCTCATTGCCCAACGACATCTTCACCGACGTGCTGGGCCTGCGCACGGTGTGGGTGCCGCACTCGTATCCGGGTTGCTCGCAGCATGCGCCGAACGAACACCTGCCGCCGCAACTGCTGCGCGAAGCGCTGGCCGTGATGACGGGGCTGTATTGGGACCTTGGCGCGGGCGAGACACCGCACCGGTTGATGTAACACCAACGAGACGCCATGCCAGAACCACTGAACAGACTCCTGCTCACAGGCGCAGCGGGCGCGCTGGGGAAAATCCTGCGCGACAGCCTCAAGCCCTACGCGAAGACCCTGCGCCTGTCCGATGTCGCACCGATGGCGCAAGCCGCGGCCGGCGAGGAGGTGGTGGCCTGCAACCTTGCTGACAAGCAGGCCGTTGATGCACTTGTCGCGGGCTGCGACGCCATCGTCCACATGGGTGGCGTCTCCGTCGAACGGCCGTTCGAGGAAATTCTCGAAGCCAACATCAAGGGCGTGTTCCACATCTATGAAGGCGCGAGGCGCCACGGCGTCAAGCGCGTTGTATTCGCGAGCTCCAACCATGTGATCGGCTTTCACGAGCAGGGCCAGGTGATCGACGCCGACTGCGTGAAGCGGCCCGATGGCTACTACGGCCTGTCGAAGTCGTATGGTGAAGACCTCTCGCGGTTTTACTTCGACCGCTACGGCATCGAGACAGCCTGCATGCGCATCGGCTCGTCGTTCCCTGAGCCGAAAGACAGGCGCATGCTGATCACGTGGCTGAGTTCGCGTGACCTCACCGAGCTCATTCGCTGCTGCCTGTTTGCGCCGAAGCTCGGGCACACGATCGTGTACGGCATGTCCGCCAATCGCGACCAGTGGTGGGACAACTCGAAAGCCGCGCACCTGGGCTTTCACCCGCAGGACACCTCGGAGATCTTTCGCACGAAAGTCGAGACGCAGCCCATGCTCGATGCCGCCGATCCTGCGTTGAAGTACCAGGGCGGCGCATTCGTGAAGATGGGGCCGTTCGAGCCCTGAAGCAACCTGCCCCTTCACTTTGCCTTTGCACATGCCCGCGCCGCTTCACTTCTATTTCGACTTCATCTCGCCGTACGGCTACCTTGCAAGCCTGAAGATCGAAGACCTCGCCAAAAAGCACGGCCGCACCGTCGAATGGCACGCCATGCTGCTAGGCGTGTCGGTGATGAAAGTGATGGGGCTCAAGCCCCTGCTCGACACACCGCTCAAGGGCGACTATGCCAGGCGCGACGTGCTGCGGCATGTGCGCAAGAACAAGATTGCCTTCGCGCGCGACATCGATGCGCCAGTGGGCAACCCCTTGCCGATGGCCCGCGCGTTCTGCCTGGTCAAACATCACCATCCGCACCTGCAGGAGCTGATGGCGCGGCTGATCTATCGCGCGTACTGGGCCCAGGGTCTTGATCTCTCGACGCCTGAAGCCGTCGCCAGAATTGCCTTGCCGGATGGGTTGAGCCCGGCGTGGCTGGAGTCGCAGTTGCACGGCGAGTTTGCGGCAACCCTGCTGCGGCGTGAAGTTGACGCATCGCTGCGCGCCGGGATTTTTGGCTCACCCACGGTGGTGGTGGACAGTGAGCCCTTCTGGGGCTTTGATCGCCTGGCCGATGTGGATGAGTGGCTCAAGCGCGGTGGCTGGTAAGCCTGTTGACCGCCCTCTCCTGCTGAGCCGGGGCCGGGAGGTCAAGAGTGCGCCACGGGGCTTACACTGTCCGGCAGTCCCCCACCGCATCGAATTCACCATGCGCAAAACCTTTTCAGGTCTCGGTGTAATTGCTGCTCTCGTCATGGCCACCGCCGCAGCCACTGCGTCGCCAGTCGTCAAGTGCACGGTGAACGGCTCCGTCGTCTTTCAGCAAAGTCCGTGTCCGCCCACCGGGGCGATCCAGCGCCCGACAGTCGAAGAGCTCAACGCACGGGCAAAGAAGCGGCGCGCCGCGACGGCTGCGTCCGCCGCCCGCAAGGCAGACCCCGGGACTTCATACACATTCAGCCCCTACCGTTGCGACGGGCGCACACGTTGCTCCCAGATGAAGTCCTGCGCAGAGGCCAAGTACTTCCTCGACAACTGCCCCGGCGCGCAGATGGATGGCGACCACAACGGCATTCCCTGCGAGAAGCAGTGGTGCACACCCTGAGCCGGCAGCAGCCAGCGCGATCGCAGCCCTGTACGTCCAGACCTGCGCTTCCTATACTGGGCAGCCTCACACGGCGGCACTGTCGCCCCGGCCATCCCAACCCTGGAGCAATTCATGACCCGGCACCTCAAGTCGATTGCGGCATGCGCCGCGCTGCTGCTGGCACCCCTGGCAAGCCATGCAGCACCGGTGGAATACGTCAGGGTCTGCTCCGTGTTCGGCGCGGGCTTCAGTTACCTGCCCGGCACTGACATCTGCATCAATGCAAGCACAGGCGACACGCGGGTGGTGACGGAAGGCGGTGTGTGGCGTTCGATCCTGCCTTACCCGGAGGGCGAGTGGGTCAAGACGCCGCAGCAACAGTGCACGGGCCGTGTGGAAACACTGGGCACGTTTTCTGCCAGCGACTTCACGACCAACGCGTGGAACCGCAAGCAGACGAGTCCTATCCCGCTCGCGCTGTCGCGCAACGAATTCATCTCCAAGGTGATCATGAGTGGCGGCTTCCTGGACCCGCGCCTTCCCAACCGCCACGCCACCAACGCGCTCGACGGGTTGTGCGTCCGCTCGGTGGACCCTACGGTGATGGAGAACACGGGCGGCGGCGTCATCAACCCGCCGTTTGGCAACGGCATGCTGCCGATTGGCTGCGTCTCGAACTCCCGCATCCTGGGCATGCCCGCGTCTTACTCGATCAACGCAACCTCTGCCTACCCGAGCATCGATTCGTTCTACTTCGACGGCGCCCAGACAACGGTGAGCGGGCCGTACACCTATGGCAGCAAGCTCGTGGTCACCACGGACTTCGGCAACTCCCTGCTCCAGCTGAGCTACTTTGACCAGCGCACGGCTTCATTGCAGCCACTGGCAGGCAACGTGACGGTGTCGGTCTGTGTGCAAAAGGGCAAGAACGAGCGGTAAGCGCTGCCCGCGCATGGCGTTGGCTATGCAGTGAACGAAATTTCCACGCGCACGGCAATCGCGCCGAGCGAGTTGCGGCAGCGAACAGCCAGAGCGTCATCGCCAGGGCCTGCGATCACGACCCGCGCCACAGCGACGCCACCCTCTTCTGCCGCAGACACCGCCACGCTGCGGCCCTCGCACACTGCAGCGAGCAGCTCTTCGAGCTTGATCTCGATGGCCTGGAGCCGCAGCGCCGGCTTGAAAATCTTTCCGACCGCGGTCAATGGCAAGGCATCCAGAACGACCACGCGCCTGGGCGTGGCGGGCCGCTCATAGACATGCGGCCCGACGGACTTCAACACTGCCTCCGCTGACACAGCAGCGCCAGGTTTCAAGGTGACAAAGGCCACGGGCACTTCACCAGCGTGCGCATCCGGCTCTGCGACCACGGCGCACATCGCCACAGCCGGATGCGCGAGAAACGCCTCCTCGACAAGCCCGGGATCGATGTTGTGCGACCCGCGGATGATCACGTCCTTCGCGCGGCCCGTCACGTGAATGCCGCCACTGCCATCGAGATGGCCCAGGTCGCCCGACACGATCCAGCCCTGCTCGAACATGCCCGCGTTGCGGCGCGCGTCGGTGTAGCCAGGGCTCATGTGCGGCCCGCGCAGGACGATCACGCCCGTCTCTCCTGCAGCGCACATGTCGTCGAAGTCGAGCGCGTCATGGCGCCAGCGGACCACACGCACTTCGCTGTAGGGCATGCGCAGGCCTGCCGAGCCCGGCACGCGCGGCGATGCATAAGGCTCGATCGCCACGAGGCCCGCGCACTCCGTCATGCCCAGGATGTTGCGCACGGCGATACCGGTTGCAGTTTCAAATCGGGAAGCCAGCTCGCCCGGCAGGGGTGAGCCACCCGTGTAGGCCACACGCACGGTGCTGATATCTGCATCGATCGGCACATTGCACAGCCCCGCAAGGATCGTCGGCACGCACGCCAAGGCCGTCACCTTCTCGCGCTCACAGAACTTCCAGTAGTGGCGCATGAACACGGCGTTGCGCATGCCCGTCACCGTTGGCAGCACTTGCGATGCACCGATAGCCAGCATCGCAAGGCCATACACGAACGCACCCGCCACATGGAACAGCGGAAAGCCGTTGACCTCCACTGTGTGCTCATCAAAACCATAGAAGCGATGCGCGAACCAGGAGGTGTGCGCCTCGTTGCCGTGCGTGTGCTGCACGAGCTTGGGCGCACCTGTGGTTCCGCCGGTGTGAAACAAGGCCGCGATACGGTCAGGCGTGAGCTGCGGGTCGAAGGTGAGTGCCGAAGGCTGCGCGGCAATCAACGCATCGAACGAATCTTCAGACGCCGTGCCGCCTGCGTCGATATGCAGCACCCGGCGCGATTGCAAGCCCGGCACGCGTTGCAGTGCGTGCCACACATCCAGTTCATGGTGCGGACCCAATGCGACCACGACCTTTGCACCGCTCGCCTCCAGCAAGGCCGCAATATGGTCGGGCTGCAGCATGAAATTGATCGGGCAAGCGCGCCCTGCCACTTGCGCACCCCACAACGCGTAGTGCGTAGCGGGGATGTTCGGCGCAAGAATCGCCACCGAATCGCCCGGGCCGACACCGAGGCTGCGAAACAGGTTGGCCGCGCGATTCACATGCGCCAGCACTTCGCCATAGGTGATGCGATGCGGCGCGGTGCCAGGCTCACCGTCGGGCAAATACGTGAACGCAATGCGTTGGCCGAACAACTTCGCCGCGCGCTCTATCAATCCATACGTCGTGCGCGCAGGTATCGCCTGCTCGTACGGCGTGCCCGCCTCCAGCGCCTCAATGTCCGCAAGGCCGCGAAAGAACTCGCCGCCCGCACCCGGCGCACTCATGCCTTGTCGAGCCCGAGCAGCCGCACCGCGTTGCCCTTCAGGATGCCGGGCATCACTTCAGGCTTGAAGCCAGCTTCCTGGAAGTCGCTCATCCAGCGCTCGGGCGTGATGAGCGGGTAGTCGCTGCCGAACAGCACGCGGTCTTTGAGCAGCGTGTTCGCGTACTGCACGAGTTGCTTCGGGAAGTATTTGGGGCTCCAGCCCGACAAGTCGATCCACACATTCGGCTTGTGCGTGGCAACCGACAACGCTTCGTCCTGCCACGGAAAGCTTGGGTGGGCCATCACCACTTGCATGTCGGGGAACGACAGCGCCACGTCATCAAGATGCATCGGATTGCTGTACTCCAGCCGCAGCCCGCCGCCGCAACGCATGCCCGAGCCGATGCCACTGTGCCCCGTATGAAAAATCGCGGGCAGCTTGTGCGCGTTGATCACTTCATAGATGGGCCAGGCCATCTTGTCGTACGGGTGATAGCCCTGCACAGTCGGGTGGAACTTGAAACCCTTCACGCCGTGCTCGGTGATCAAACGTTCAGCTTCACGCGCGCCCATCTTGCCCTTGTGCGGATCGATGCTCGCAAAGCACATCATCATGTCGCTGTTCTCTTTGGCGGCCTGCGCAATTTCCTCGTTCGGGATGCGGCGGCGGCCCAGGTTCGACTCGCTGTCTACCGTGAACATCACCAGGCCGATCTTTCGCTCGCGGTAGTACGCGATGGTCTCGGCGATGGTGGGCCGGCGGCTGGAGCGGAAGTACTTGTCTGCCGCGCGGTCGTACTCTTCACCGTAGCTGTCAAAAGGGTTCCAGCAGCTGATTTCGGCGTGCGTGTGCACATCAATCGCGATGAGGTTGGCGTGGTCCATCTGTGTTGTCTCCGTTGTGGCGGGCCAGCGTGCGCTGAAGTGTCGCGGCTAGGGAAAGTACTAGGCCGCCGGCCTTGAAGTGATTATTATTTATAACAATAATTCAACCCACAGGCAACCATCACATGACCTCCAAAGACGTCCAACTCGAACTGCGCGACAACATCGCCATCGTGCGCCTGAGCCGCCCCGCCAAGCGCAATGCGCTGAGCGATGGCCTCGTGCTTGCCATCCGTGAAATGTTCGAGACCATGCCGCCCAGTGTGCGCGCGATCGTGCTCGATGGCGAGGGCGATCACTTCTGCGCGGGCCTGGATCTGTCGGAGCTCAAAGAGCGCGATGCTGGCGCCGGCATGATGCATTCGCGCATGTGGCACGCCGCGCTGGAAGCCGTGCAATATGGCCCCGCGCCCGTCGTTGCTGCGCTGCATGGCGCGGTCGTTGGCGGCGGCCTGGAACTGGCAAGTGCATGCCACATTCGCGTGGCGGATGAATCCACTTTCTATGCCCTGCCCGAAGGCTCGCGCGGCATCTTCGTCGGCGGCGGCGGCGCGGTGCGCATCCCGCGCCTGATTGGCGCCGCGCGCATGGCCGACATGATGCTCACCGGCCGCGTGTACAACGCACAAGACGGCGAGCGAATCGGCCTGGCGCAATACCTGGTGCCCACGGGCACGGCGACTGAAAAGGCCATCGAGATCGCGACGCGCGTCGCCTCCAACGCGCCGCTCACCAACTACGCACTCATGCACGCGTTACCACGCATTGCAGAGCAGCCTGCCGACCAGGGCTTCCTCACCGAAGCACTCATGGCCGCCATTGCGCAAAGCGCGCCTGAAGCCAAGAGCCGCGTGCGCGACTTCCTGGAAGGCCGCGCCAACAAAGTCAAGAAAGACTGACGACGTGACGACCACCGCGCCACGCTATCGCCCACTCGCCTTCCCGGTCGATCGAGTGACGCTGCGCGAAGGCGCGGGTGGCGTGCGCTACATCAAGGCTGAGCATCCGCTCGGCGAGCATCCGCAGCGCCTGACGGATCGCCTCGTGCACTGGGCCGAAGTCGCGCCCGACCGCACTTTCATCGCGCGCCGCGTGAAGCAGGCCGATGGCACCACAGGCGAGTGGCAGCACGTGACGTACCGGCAAGCGCTCGCGAAGGCGCGCCGCATCGGCCAGGCGCTGCTCGACCGCGGCCTGGATGCGCAGCGGCCCGTCGCCATCCTCAGCGAGAACAGCATCGAACACGCGCTGCTCGCGCTCGGCTGCCTCTATGCAGGCATTCCGTACAGCCCCGTATCGCCTGCCTACTCACTTGTGAGCCAGGACTTCGACAAGCTGCGCCACGTGCTGGCCACGCTCACGCCAGGCCTTGTGTTCGCCACGGATGAAGCGCGCTACGGCAAGGCCGTGCGGGCCACTGTCGGCAACGACATCGAAGTGGTCTACGGCCGCGCGCCCGAGGCTGACCCAACGCCGGCAGTCGACGCAGCCATGCAAGCGACCGGCCCCGACACAATCGCGAAATTCCTGTTCACCTCCGGCTCGACCAAGCTGCCCAAGGCGGTGATCAACACCCACCGCATGTGGTGCGCCAACCAGCAGCAGATGTGCCATTCGATGCCGGTGCTGGCGCAAACACCTGTGCTCGTTGACTGGCTGCCGTGGAACCACACGTTTGGCGGCAACCACAACGTTGGCCTCACGATCTTCAATGGCGGCACGCTGTACATCGACGACGGCAAGCCCACGCCCGCGTTCGTCGGCGAGACACTGCGCAACCTGCGCGAGATAGCACCCACCGTGTACTTCAACGTGCCCACGGGTTTCGAAGCGATCGCCAACGCGATGAAAACGGATGACGTGCTTCGCCGCAACCTGCTCTCGCGCGTGCAGATGTTCTTCTATGCCGGCGCCGCGCTTGCGCAGCCGGTGTGGGACGCCCTGCATGAAAGCCAGGAGCGCGAGATCGGCGAGCGCATCGTGATGGGCACCGGCCTGGGCATGACAGAGTCGTCGCCCTTCGCGATCTTCATCACGAACCCGAATGTGAAGGCCGGCCACCTCGGCGTGCCGACGCCGGGGCTCGAGCTCAAGCTCGTGCCTGCCGATGGCAAGACCGAGGTGCGATACCGGGGCCCGAACATCACGCCGGGCTATTGGCGCAACGAACAAGCCACCCAGGAATCGTTCGACGAAGAAGGCTTCTTCTGCACGGGCGACGCGGTGCTGTGGATCGACGAGGCAGACATCCACCAGGGCCTGAAGTTCGATGGGCGCATCGCGGAAGACTTCAAGCTCGCGACGGGCACGTTCGTCTCCGTCGGCCCGCTGCGCGGAAAGATCATTGCCGCTGGCGCGCCCTACGTGCAAGACGCAGTGATCACCGGCATCAACTTGAATGAAGTCGGCGCGCTGATTTTCCCAACACCTGCCGTGCGCCAGCTCGCGGGCCTGCCAGACACTGCGCCGCTCAAGCAGGTGCTCGAAAGCGCGCCGGTCCAAGCTCACTTCCAGAAAGTGGTGGATGAACTCGCAGCATCCTCCACCGGCAGTTCGAGCCGGATCGCACGCCTGCACCTCATGCACGAGCCGCCTTCCATCGACAAAGGCGAGGTGACGGACAAGGGCTCCATCAACCAGCGCGCGGTGCTCAAGCACCGTGATGCGCTCGTGAATGCGTTGCACGGCGGCACGCTGCCCTATACCCTGCTGCCGCAAGGAAAGAAATCATGATCATCGAAGGACAAGCAGCCATCGTCACCGGCGGCGCTTCCGGCCTTGGCGAGGCAACGGCGCGTGAACTGGCGCGCCTGGGCGCCAAGGTTGCGGTGCTCGACGTCAACCTGGAGATGGCGCAAAGCGTCGCGAAAGACATCGGCGGCATCGCGTGCCAGTGCGACATCACCAACACCGACAGCGTGGTTGCAGCCCTTGCAAAGGCCACGGCTGCACATGGCCCGGCTCGCATCCTGATGAACATTGCCGGCATCGGCTCGGCCAAACGCATCGTGCAAAAAGACGGCTCTCCCGCACCGCTGGAAGACTTCGCGCGTGTGGTGAATGTGAACCTCATCGGCAGCTACAACGTCAGCCGCTTCTTCGCGGCCGAATGCGCGAAGCTCGCGCCCATGGCCGATGGCGAGCGCGGCGTGATGATGTTCACCGCATCGGTGGCCGCATTCGACGGGCAGGTCGGCCAGCAGGCCTACAGCGCTTCCAAGGGCGGCCTCGTCGGCATGACACTGCCCATGGCACGCGATCTGGCGCAGCACGCCATCCGCGTCTGCACCGTCGCGCCGGGCCTGTTCTCCACGCCTTTGATGCGCCAGCTGCCAGAAGCGGTGCAGCAGTCGCTCGCCGCCTCCATTCCGTTCCCGCCGCGCCTGGGCAAACCCGAAGAGTTTGCGCAGCTCGCATGCCATATCGTCACGAACAACCACCTCAACGGCGAAGTGATTCGCCTGGATGGCGCGTTGCGAATGGCGCCGCGCTAAGTCACGCTCACTCATTTAACCCGCAGGAGACAACCCCATGAGCAACCGCAGAGAGTTCGTCAAACAGACCGCCGCCCTGGCCACCCTGGGCCTGCCATTCACAGCGGGCGCACAGACCTCGCTCGATCTCGCCCGCATCCTTTGCGGCTTTCCGCCGGGCGGCACGAGCGACGCCATGTCGCGCCGCCTTGCAGACAAGCTGCGTGGCAACTACGCCAGCAACGTGCTCGTTGAGAACAAGCCCGGCGCTGGCGGCCAGATCGCCATCACGCAACTCAAGGACAGCCCGGCTGACGGCAGCACGCTGCTGCTCACGCCCTCGTCGATGCTGTCGATCTATCCGTACGTTTACAAGACACTGCCCTACAAGCCGCTCGAAGACGTGCAACCGGCCTCGCTCGCCTGCTACTTCAACCACGCCTTCGGCGTCGGCCCTGCAGTGCCCGAGAGCGTCAAGACGGTCAAAGACTTCCTCGCCTGGGCCAAGGCCAACCCCGAGAAGGCCAACTACGGCTCGCCGGGCGCCGGCTCCATGCCGCACCTGATCGTGGCGCTGTTGAACAAGCTGACGGGCAGTGACTTGAAGCACATCCCCTATCGCGGCTCCGCGCCCGGCATCCAGGACTTGCTGGGCGGCCAGATCTCGGCCATGTCGTCACCCGTTGGCGACTACCTGCCCTACATCAAGACTGGCAAGCTGCGCGTGCTCGCCATCTCCGGCCAGAACCGCAGCCCGTTTGTGCCCGAAGTGGCAACGTATCGCCAGCAGGGCTATCCCATCACCGTGCGCGAGTGGTATGGCGTGTTCCTGCCCGGCAAGGCACGGCCTGAAGTTGTGCGCCGCGCTGCCGCTTACCTGCAGCCTGCACTCGCGCAAAACGATGTGATCACCAGCATGGCGCAGTTCGGCATGGAAGTGCAGTCGTCGTCGCCGCAAGTGCTTGGCGACCTGCTGCGCGCGGACGCTGAAGAATGGCGCCGCCTGATCAAGCAGATCGGCTTCACGCCGGAATCGTGAAGCGCCCGCTTGTATTCGCGAGCGCCATTGCGGCGCTCGCGCTCGGCGCTGGCTGCGCAAGCACACCCTCGGCTGTGCCACGCTCACCGGCGCAGGGCGCTTCGGCGGTCATGGGCTGCGATGCGATTGCAGCCCGGTTCAGCTACGCCAACACGCGCGTCGTGTCGGTCGACAAAGTTGCAGCCGGCACACTGAAGCTGCCCGGCATTGCTGCGGCGATGCCCGAGCACTGCGTCGTCAAAGGCGCCATGAACGAGCGCATTGGGCCTGTCGATGGCAAGCCCTACGCCATCGGCTTCGAGATGCGCCTGCCCACGCAGTGGAACGGCCGCTTCTTCTACCAGGCCAACGGCGGCCTCGATGGCTTCCAGACGCCGGCCTATGGCGACATCCTCGGCGGTGGCCCGGTCACCAACGGCTTGCTGCAAGGTTTTGCGGTGATCAGCTCCGATGCGGGTCACGCATTCGACCGCACGACGCCAATTGGCGGCGCGACATTCGGGCTCGATCCCCAGGCGCGGCTCGACTACGGCTACAACGCCGTCGCCCAACTCACGCCCATGGCCAAGGCGCTGATTCGCACGGTGTACGGCAGGGGCCCGGACACGTCGTACTTCGTCGGCACATCGAACGGCGGCCGCCACGGCTTTGTGACGGCATCGCGCTTGCCCAAGGCGTACGACGGCATTCTCGTCAGCACACCGGGCTGGCGCCTGCCGCTCGCCGCCGCAACGCAGCTGTGGGGCGCGCAGCAGTTCGCGTCGATCGCCAGCCGCGACGCCACCACCCACCGGCCCGACCTCACCACGGCCTTGTCACCTGCGGACTTCAGCGTGTTCGCGCGCAGCGTGCTCGCTCGTTGCGATGCGCTCGACGGCCTCACGGATGGCATCGTGTCTGACCTGCAGGGCTGCCAGTCGGCATTCCAGCTGCAGCGCGATGTGCCCGCGTGCAACGCGAGCTCGGCTGCGGGCACATGCCTGACCACGGCGCAAAAAGACGTGCTCACCCGCGTACTCGCCGGGCCACGCACACGCGACGGCTCAGCGGTTTATGCGGGCTTGCCGGCAGACCCGGGCATCGCAGGCCGCGACTGGGCAACATGGAAGTTCGTGAACAGCGTCGGCCCGCGGGACTCGATTGCAATGGCCTTCGTGATGGCGACGCCGCCAGCATCACCGCAAACCGTCACGGGGCTGGGGACAACACTGATCGACTACGCACTCGGCTTCGACATCGATCGCGACCTGGGTCTCGTGCGGGCAACGAGTGGTGCCTACACGCAGTCGTCGATGAGCTTCATGACGCCGCCCGATCCTTCGATGCGCGACTTTGTAGCCGCTGGCGGCAAGCTCATCGTCTTTCATGGCACGGCCGACCCGGTGTTCTCGGCGCTCGATACCGTTGCCTGGCATGAGCAGTTTCATCGCGCGCACGGCGCTGCTGCAGCTGCACAGGAGCGCCTGTATCTGGTGCCCGGTATGAACCACAGCCGTGGCGGGCCAGCGACCGACCAGGTGAATCTGTTTGACGAGCTGGTGAAGTGGGTCGAGCGCGGGCAAGCGCCAGGTGCAGTCGTTGCAACTGCACGCGGCGCAGGCACGGCTGTGCCGAACGCGGAAGTGCCCTCCAGCTGGAGCGCCACGCGCACCCGCCTGCTGTGCCCATATCCGCAAGTGCCGCGCTACGTTGCGGGTGATGCAGAAACTGCGGCCAGTTTTGCGTGCCGCGCACCGGGTTCATGAGCCGCACGACACCCGCCAAAGTGCCTGCGAAGGCGAAAGCCAGGCCGGCTGCAAAGCCAGCGGTCACCGAGCACGTCGACACGAGCTACCTCGAAGGGCTGATCGGCTACAACGCACGGCGCGCGGCGCTCGCCGTGATCGAGATCTTCCTGCAGCGCATGAAGGTCTACAAGCTGCGGCCCGTTGACTTCTCGGTGCTGTCGCTCATCACGCACAACCCCGGCATCACGTCGCGGCAGTTGTGCACCACGCTCGGCATTCTTCCGCCCAACCTGGTCGGCATGGTGAACGCACTGGAAAAGCGCGGCCTGATCGAGCGCCAGCCGCATCCACGCGATGGCCGTGCAGTGGGCCTGCACCTGAGCGCGAGCGGCATCAAGCTCATGCGCGATGCAGAAAAGACCGCGGCCGAACTTGAGGCACAAGCAGCGGCGCGACTGTCACCATCAGAAACGAAGACGCTGATCCGGCTGCTCCAGAAGATTTACCTGTGACTTATTCTCCGGCGCTATTGTTTGCATAGCGCCCGCCGCGTACACTCCTCTCCCCCGAGGAGTGAAGAGCGCATGAGTTCGAAGGAAAACGCAGCCATCAGCCAACTGCTGGCGCTGCTGGAGGCACGCTACGCGATCCGCGTGCTCTGGGCACTGCGTGACGGCCATGCGCAAACGTTCCGCCTGCTGCAAGACAGCGTCGGCGGCATCACGCCCAACACCCTCAACACCCGCATCAAGGAACTGCGTGAAGCAGGCTTGATGACGCACGGCACCGATGGCTATGTTGTCACGCCTTCAGGTGTCGACCTGCTCAAGCGCCTGGCCGACCTGCCCGCGTTCGCCGCCAAGTGGACCGCTGCGCAATCCAAGAAGAAACAGGTGCTGCCATGAATCACACGCCCCACACGATGCTCGGTCTTGCTGCAACGCTGCCCGTCGATTCACAACATGCACTACTTGTCGGGCGCGTGCATGTGGCGGGGCTCGGTGCGGTGCTCGTGCAGGTGCGCGGTGAGGGTGTGTATGACATCTCATCGCTGGCCGCTACATGCAGCGACTTGCTTGAACTGCGCGATCCTGCTTCCGCCCTGCGGTCACATACGGGCGTGAAGCTCGGTGACACGCAAGACATTCTCGCCAACAGCGCCCACAACGCATTGGATCTGTCGGCGCCCTACTTCCTCGCGCCGTGCGACTTGCAGGCGATCAAGGCCGCAGGCGTCACGTTCGTGTCGTCCATGCTCGAGCGCGTGATTGAAGAGCAAGCCCGTGGTGACGCAGCCAAAGCCGAAGGCGTGCGCCAGGCCGTGGTCGCCGTCATCGGTGAGAACCTCAGTGCCGTCAAGCCTGGCTCACCGGAAGCGATGCAGCTCAAAGCGGTGCTGATCGCGCAAGGCGTGTGGTCACAGTACCTTGAAGTCGGCATTGGCCCCGACGCTGAAATTTTCACGAAGTCGCAGCCGATGAGCGCGGTCGGCACGGGTGCCGAAATCGGCATCCATCCTGAAAGCTCGTGGAACAACCCCGAGCCTGAGATCGTGCTGGCCGTGAACAGCCGCGGCGAAGTGCAAGGCGCCACACTCGGCAACGATGTGAACCTGCGCGACTTCGAAGGCCGCAGTGCACTCTTGCTCGGCAAGGCAAAGGACAACAACGCGAGCTGCGCCATAGGCCCGTTCATCCGCATCTTCGATGAGCACTTCACGATGGATGACGTGCGCCAATGCGACCTTGCCATGCAGGTGCGCGGCACGGACGGCTTCGTGATGGAAGGCGCCAGCTCGATCTCGAAGATCAGCCGTGACCCGCTCGACCTTGCCTCGCAGGCCATCGGCGCGAATCACCAGTACCCGGATGGGTTCATGCTGTTCCTGGGCACGATGTTCGCGCCCACGCAAGACAGGCATGGCCCCGGCCAGGGCTTCACGCATGTGGTGGGCGACGTTGTGACCGTCTCGACACCGCGGCTCGGTACACTCGCCAACCGCGTCAACACCAGCGACAAAGTCGCACCGTGGACTTATGGCGCGGGCCAGCTCATGCGCGATCTTGCGCGGCGCGACCTGCTTTGACGGCCAACAGCAAAGTCAAAATCAAAAGCAACACCCACTTCAACACCCACAGGAAATCAAAGATGAACACGACCCCCTCCGGCCTGCAGTACGAAGACACCACCGTTGGCACAGGTGCCGAAGCCACCAAGGGCCAGCATGTGCACGTGCACTACACCGGCTGGCTCTACGAGAACGGCGTGCAAGGCAAGAAGTTCGACTCCAGCCTCGACCGCAATGACCCGTTCGCGTTCTCGCTGGGCGCGGGCATGGTCATCAAGGGCTGGGACGAAGGCGTAGCCGGCATGAAGATCGGCGGCAAGCGCACGCTGATCATTCCGCCGCAACTCGGCTATGGCGTGCGTGGTGCCGGTGGCGTGATTCCGCCGAATGCCACGTTGAAGTTCGATGTGGAACTGCTCGACGCGCATTGAACCCGGGGCGGCACAACCTGCTCACATCTGCTGGAACAGATGCAGGTAGCTGCGGCTCACAACAAGCTTCTCGTCACGGCCTTTGAGGTGAAGTTCGCCTGAGTCGCCCGGCCCATGCGTGAAGTGGCTCACGCGGTCGAGCGCAACGATGGCCGAGCGGTGCACTTGCGCGAACCGCTCCGGGTCAAGCTCATCGGCCAATTCGCGGATGGTCTTGCGAATCAGTGCCTCGCCACCCTCCCACATGACCAGCGTGTACTTGTTGTCGGACTTCACGTAGATCACCTGCTCGACCGGAATCAAACGCACCGTATTGCCCACAGACGCCTTGATCCACTTCAGGCGCGGTTGCACCGGCTGCGCAGCGCGCATGTGCAACGCAATGCGCTCCAGCGCCGCGGCATAGTCGGGCGACGACGTCGCCACCGGCACTTCAACGCGCCGGCGCAGGCGCTGCACTGTCTCGGCAAGGCGATCAGGCTCGACAGGCTTGAGCAAATAGTCGATCGCGCCTTGCTTGAATGCTTCCACGGCGTACTGGTCGAACGCCGTCACAAACACCACCTGCGCGCGGCCACCAATGCAGCGCCCCACCTCGACACCGTTGAGGCCCGGCATATGAACGTCCAGGAAAGCGATTTGCGGCTGCTCCTGGTCGAACAGCTCTACGGCCTGCCTGCCATTGCGCGCCTGCGCAACCACCTTCAACTCGGGCCAGAGCCCACCGAGCAACGAGGCCAGCCGCTCGCGCAGCAATGGCTCGTCATCGGCAATCAATGCAGTGGTCATGACGCACGCTCGCTGGCAGGGCGCACACGCACGTCGGCGCGCACGCCACTGGGCTGCTGCTCACTCAACTCGACATGCGAGCCTTCACCGAAGAACGCCGCCAGCCGCGCATTGAGATTGGCCAGACCCATGCCCGCGCCCTGGCCATGTTCGGCAATGCCGACGCCCGTATCTGCAACCCAGAGATGGATGCGCCCGTCGAGCTGGGCCTGCGCACCCACCTCGACGCGCCCGCCGTCGCAGGCAGGGTCGATGCCGTGCTTGATCGCGTTCTCCACCAGCGTGAGCAGCGCCATGGGCGGAAACCGCATGCCCCGCAACGCAGGATCGACATCGACTGCGAACTGCAGCCGGTCAGGCATGCGCATGTGCATGAGGTCAAGATAGGCGCGCACCAGCCGCTCCTCATCCCCCAGCGTCGACGCACCCGGCTGCAGGTGAGGCATTGCCGCGCGCAAGTAGTCGATGAGGCTGCGAAACACCGGCACCGCACGCGCCGAGCCGCTCTCGACCAGCTCCTGCACATTGGCGAGCGTGTTGAGCAGGAAGTGAGGCTGGATCTGCGCCGTCATCAGGTGCAGCCGCGCGTCGGCGGCCTGGCGCTGGAGTGTCTCGCGCTCCAGCGCAAACTCCAGCGCCTGCGCCTGGGCTTGCGCATCGCGCTCGCTGTACAGCGCTGCCAGTGCGAAGAGCGTGCCAATGATGGCCGCGCCGATCACCACGATGAAATAACCGTTCACATGCGGCCTCGACCGCGCAAAGGCCGCGAAGTCGCCGCCGAAGTTGACCATGTGCACCACCAGCGGCGCTACGACGGCCGCAAGAAGCACGGCGGCGACCTGCACCCTCCCCTTGGGCGCGAACTGCTGGTGCCACGCACCGCTCGCCGTGAAGGCAAACAGCAGCGTCACGCCCACAAACACCATCTCGCCTGCCAGTTCGATGAAGGTGTTGCGGGTGACAAACAGCAGCAACACCGCGCAAGACAGTGCCATCGCCACCACCACGGCCAGCTGGCGGCGCGCGGGAAGGAGGCTGCGCAATCCGGAATTCATGCGGCGACGATAAGCGTGCGCCGCGCAAAGGGTCAAGCCGCTGGCGGGCCTGGCTGCGACGAAACGCGGTTTGGCGGGGATGGAATCCGCCTGGCGGTGATGCGCCTGCCGTAAGCTCGCAACGGCAACTCCACGAGACGGTGCGCGGCCCACGATGCGGCAATGGTCAGCGCGAGCGCCAAAGCGATCTTCAGCGCGTCGGGCCACGCACCGGCGACAGCCTCTGCCGCGGCAATGCCCATGCCATGGAACAGGTACATGCCGTAGCTGAGCGCGCCGCCGAACAGCGCCAGCCGCACACCGGGCGACAGGGGAGCATCCGCTTTCACGTCACCTCCCATCGCGCCACCCAGCAGCAACGCAAAAGACAAGGCACTCAGCACGTTGAAATAGCCGAACGGCCGCGGCCCGATGCCCTCGCCTGCGGCTTGCGGGTACCACACGAACAGCGCACCACCCAGCGCCAGCCCCGCAACCAGCGACGCCCTTTGCCACACCCGCTCGCGCAGCAACACGGGCAGCGCATACGCGAGCGCGATGCCGAACCAGAACTCGATCAGCATCGCCGGCAGCTGGGCCTGCCACACGATCCAGCGCTCGCTTTTCATGTCGGGGTTCCAGCCGTGAGACAGGGCATAGCTGATCGCAGCCACAACACCCATCACGGCCAGGCGCCGGCCCGGCGACGCGGCCCCACCCTGCGTCGCCAGGCGAAGGCACAGCGCAACGACTGCATAAAACGCCACCTCGACAGGCAGCGTCCAATACACGAGGCTGAAGTACGCCGCGTCGCTGGCGGGAAAGACCGGCAACGTCTCGATGAAAAAGAGGTGCTTGAAAAATGCCTCGCCCACGCCGGCCTGCTTGCCCCACACCAGCGCAACGCTGACCAGCAGCGACAGCAGGTACAGCGGGTACAGGCGGAACGCGCGCCGGATCGTAAATGCGGCCGGCGGCATCCACGCCGTGCCGAGCAGGTAAGGCGCAAAGAGAAAGCCCGTGATCACGAAGAACAGGTCCACGCCGTTGTGAAAGAAGTGGATCCACTGCAGTTGCGCTGCCACGTCGCCATGCAGGTGATAGCTGTAGTGGTGCAGCAGCACCATGAGGGCGGCCAGGCCCCGCGCCCCCTCGATGACCGGGTTCATGAGCTCACGGGCTTGCCGGGCTGCTTCCTGGCGGTGACTTCGATCTCGATCTTCATGCGCTTGTCAGCCAGGCCGACCGACATCATGGTCGCGGCGGGCCGCACATTGCCCAGGTACTTCCTGAGAACCGGCCAGCAGGCTTCGAAATCAGCACTGTCGGGCAGCAGGTACGTCACACGCACGACGTCTGCCATGCTGCTGCCGGCCTGCTCGAGCGCCGCCGCAATATTCTTCAGGCACTGCTCGGCCTGGCCCACGACGTCATCCACGATGGTCATGGCCGCGTAGTCAAAACCCGTTGTGCCCGCGACAAACACCCATTCGCCGTCCACCACGGCGCGCGAATAGCCGATCTGCTCTTCAAAGGTGGAGCCGGAGCTGATCAATCGTCTGGTCATCTGCTTGTCCCTCATGTCATGCCGCTGGGTTCGTTCGCGCTCCGTTTCACCTAGGGCGCGGTAAGCACTTTACCTAAGGGCGCACCCGCGCCGGTGCCTACAGTGAATGCACACCAATCCAAGGAGTACGACATGGGTTACGCGCAACGCCAGGAACAGCACGACGAGCAACGCTACGGCAACGGCGAGCCGGGCAACAGCCGGGCCAACGCCGCGCAGCGCGACGCCCTCAGGCTCGAAGACCTGCTGGACGACGTATTCGAATTCGTGCTGGCCGACCGCGCCACGCACTGAGCCGCCAACGCCGCGCGCCCGGTCCCCGGGCCGGCTGACCACAGATCTCCCCCCCCCCGGGGCCTTCGCGGGCTCCCCTTGCCCCCCGGCCAGGCCCGACAGTCGTCGCCTGGCTGGGCCGTCCGGGCCTGCCCCGCACGCATCGCGAAAAACCGATTGCCACTCCCTTGAAAAGGGCCAATGCCGGCCCAAGCTGCGACTTGGCCCTCATTTCCAGCTAAGAAAACCAAATGGCAGACCCCAAGGCAGACTTCAACCACAACGACCAGGCTCAGCCGCTGTCTGGCGAGCCCTCCCCAGAAGAACTCGAAGCCGCTCAAGCCGCCAACGAACACGGCGCGCTGGCTGACCTGCAAGGCCAGCTCCACGAGCTGACCCTGAAAAACGCCGAGCTCGGCGAGCTCTACCTGCGCGCACAGGCCGACATGCAAAACACCCGCCGCCGCGCCGAGGAAGACGTCGCCAAGTCACGCAAATTCGCCGTCGAAAGCTTTGCCGACGCGATGCTGCCCGTGCTCGACAGCCTGGAAGCTGGCCTGGCCATCAAGGAGGCCACGCCCCAGCAGATCCGCGAAGGCGCCGAGCTCACGCTGCGCCAGCTCAAGGCGGCGCTGGAGCGCAACAAGGTCATGGAAATCAACCCCGCGCAGGGCGCCAGGTTCGATCCGCACCAGCACCAGGCCATTTCAGTGGTGCCGTTGCCCGCAGGATCTACACAGGATGCCAACACGATCGTCGCTGTGCTGCAAAAGGGCTACTCGATCGCCGAACGCACGCTGCGCCCCGCGCTGGTCACAGTTTCCGGCTCTCGATAGGCGGCAACTGCCGCTTGAAACCGAACAGCTTATCCACAAGTACCTCACATCTGAATCTGAATTGGCCGTCACGGCCGCATCGCTAGGAGCATAAAAATGGGAAGAATCATTGGCATCGACCTCGGCACCACGAACTCGTGTGTCTCCATCATGGAGGGCAACACGCCCAAGGTGATCGAAAACAGTGAAGGCGCGCGCACCACGCCGTCCATCGTCGCCTACCAGGAAGACGGCGAAATCCTCGTCGGCGCCTCGGCCAAGCGCCAGGCCGTGACCAACGCCAAGAACACGCTCTACGCCGTCAAGCGTTTGATCGGCCGCAAGTTCGAGGAAAAGGAAGTGCAAAAGGACATCAACCTGATGCCCTACACCATTGCCCGCGCCGACAACGGCGACGCCTGGGTGGAAGTGCGTGGCAAGAAGTTGGCACCGCCGCAAATCTCCGCTGAAGTGCTGCGCAAGATGAAGAAGACCGCTGAGGATTACCTCGGCGAAGCCGTGACCGAAGCCGTGATCACGGTGCCCGCGTACTTCAACGACTCGCAGCGTCAGGCCACCAAGGACGCCGGCCGCATCGCCGGCCTGGACGTCAAGCGCATCATCAACGAGCCGACGGCTGCGGCCCTCGCGTTCGGCCTGGACAAGCAGGAAAAGGGCGACCGCAAGATCGCCGTGTATGACCTGGGCGGCGGCACGTTCGACGTCTCCATCATCGAGATCGCTGATGTCGATGGCGAGAAGCAGTTCGAAGTGCTCTCCACCAACGGCGACACGTTCCTGGGCGGTGAAGACTTCGACCAGCGCATCATCGACTTCATCATTGCCGAGTTCAAGAAAGAGCAAGGCGTTGACCTGTCGAAAGACGTGCTCGCGCTGCAGCGCCTGAAGGAAGCCGCCGAGAAGGCCAAGATCGAGCTGTCGAGCAACTCGCAGACCGACATCAACCTGCCGTACATCACGGCCGATGCATCGGGCCCGAAGCACCTGAACATCAAGCTCACGCGCTCCAAGCTGGAGCAGCTGGTCGAAGAGCTGATCGAGCGCACCGTCGCCCCCTGCCGCACGGCCATCAAGGACGCCGGCATTTCCATCGGCGACATCCATGACGTGATCCTCGTTGGCGGCCAGACGCGCATGCCGAAGGTGCAGGAGAAGGTCAAGGAGCTGTTCGGCAAGGAAGCGCGCAAGGACGTGAACCCTGACGAAGCCGTTGCCGTGGGCGCGGCCATTCAAGGCCAGGTGCTCGGCGGCGACCGCAAGGACGTGCTGCTGCTTGACGTGACGCCTTTGTCTCTTGGCATCGAAACGCTGGGCGGCGTGATGACCAAGATGATCAAGAAGAACACGACCATCCCGACGAAGTTCGCGCAGACCTTCTCGACCGCTGATGACAACCAGCCCGCCGTGACCATCAAGGTCTTCCAGGGCGAGCGCGACATCGCTGCCGGCAACAAGGCACTGGGCGAATTCAACCTCGAAGGCATTCCGCCGTCGCCGCGCGGCCTGCCGCAGATCGAGGTGAGCTTCGACATCGACGCCAACGGCATCCTGCATGTGGGCGCGAAGGACAAGGCCACCGGCAAGGAAAACAAGATCACCATCAAGGCCAACTCGGGCATCTCCGAGGAGGAAATCCAGAAGATGGTGAAAGACGCCGAGCTGAACGCTGCTGAAGACAAGAAGAAGCTTGAGATCGTGCAGGCGCGCAACCAGGGCGAAGCCATGGTTCACAGCGTCAAGAAGAGCCTGGGCGAATACGGCGACAAGATCGATGCGTCCGAGAAGGAAAAGATCGAAACCGCGCTGAAGGAAGTGGAAGAAGCGCTCAAGGGCGATGACAAGGAAGCCATCGAGTCCAAGACGAACGCGCTGATGTCCGTGAGCCAGAAGCTTGGCGAGAAGATGTACGCCGACCAGCAGGCACAGCAAGCCGCGCAGGCGGCAGGCGCTGCGCCTGGCGCAGAAGGTGCTTCGAAGGCGAACGATGAAAACGTGGTGGACGCCGAGGTGAAAGAAGTCAAAAAAGGTTGATGCCGGACGCTGAAAGCGCCGGATCAACTCGCCGCGTTCAAATGAGACCCCTTCGGGTCTCGTTAACGCGGCGAACCTGCTTGAAGACGATTGCTGCTTACCTGAAGACCGCTGCTACATCGACACTGCCGTACAGAACAACACGCTAGATTCATGGCCACCAAACGAGACTATTACGAGATCCTCGGCGTTCCCAAGAACGCCTCTGACGAGGAGATCAAGAAGGCTTATCGCAAGCTGGCGATGAAGTACCACCCCGATCGCCATGAGGGTGACAACAAGAGCGCCTCCGAAGCGAAATTCAAGGAAGCCAAAGAAGCGTACGAGATGCTCTCGACGCCCGACAAGCGCGCGGCGTACGACCAATACGGCCATGCGGGTGTGGACCCCAACATGCGCGGCGGCGCAGGCGGCGCTGAAGGCTTCGGCGGCTTTGCGGAAGCCTTCGGCGATATCTTCGGCGACATCTTCGGCCAGCAACGCGGCGGTGGTGGCGGCGCAGGCCGTGGCCGGCAGGTGTATCGCGGCAGCGACCTGTCGTACGCGATGGAGGTCACGCTCGAAGAAGCGGCCAACGGCAAGCAGGCGCAAATCCGCATCCCGACCTTCGAAGCCTGCGACGTGTGCAGCGGCTCCGGCGCCAAGCCGGGCACGCAGGCCAAGACCTGCACCACGTGCCAGGGGCAAGGCGTCGTGCAGATGCGCCAGGGATTTTTCAGCGTGCAGCAGACGTGCCCGCATTGCCGCGGCTCGGGCAAGATCATTCCCGAGCCGTGCACCACGTGCCACGGCCAGGGCCGCGTGAAGAAGCAAAAGACGCTCGAAGTGAAGATCCCCGCCGGCATCGACGACGGCATGCGCATCCGCAGCGCCGGCAATGGGGAGCCCGGCACCAACGGCGGCCCGCCCGGCGACCTGTACATCGAGATCCGCCTGAAGAAGCACGACATCTTCGAGCGTGAAGGCGACGACCTGCATTGCGTGGTGCCCATCAGCTTCACCCGAGCAGCGCTCGGCGGCGAGATTGACGTGCCCACGCTGCAAGGCAAGGCGGCCATCGATATTCCCGAAGGCACGCAGGCCGGCAAGCAGTTCCGGCTGCGGGGCAAGGGCATCAAGGGTGTGCGATCGAGCTACCCGGGCGACCTGTATTGCCACGTGGCCATCGAAACGCCCGTCAAGCTCACCGAGCACCAACGCAAGCTGATCAAGGAGCTTGATGAGGCGCTGAGAAAAGGCGGCTCCAAGCATTCGCCGACGGAAGAGAGCTGGGCGGACAAGCTGAAGAACTTTTTCAGCGCGTAGTTCGCCTTGCGTGTGGCCGGTTCCGTTGTTGGGGGCGCATCAGCGGCTCAACAATAGCTGGCGCGCCGGGGCTGGTTGAAGGCAGAATCGGGCGGTGACCTCGCTCAAATTCTTCCGCTCCACGAGCCCCTGCACCGGAATAGCGCATGACCGACAGCCGTGATCCCGCCTTTCGCCACCTCATTGCATCGCAAATCAACGCCGCCTCGTCGGCGCTCAGGCGCAGCCAGGCGCTGCGCCTGCGCCGCGAATTCGACTTGAGCGAGGTCGAATGGCGCACCATCCTGCTCATCGAATTCATGCAGCCTGTGCGGCTGCGTGATGTAGCGGCCGAATCTGCGGCCGACAAGGCGCAGATCAGCCGCATCGTGACCGCGCTGGTCAAACGCGGCCTGATCGTGCGGCAGGAATACGCGAGCGACGCGCGCTCTGCATTTCTCTCACTCAGCACGTCCGGCAAGGACCTCGCGGCGCGGCTGTCACAGCTGGCCGCCCAATACGAGGCAGAACTGCGCACCGAACTGGGGCAAGCCGGCGCTGAGCTGCTGCTGCGCACGCTCGCCGTCGTCAGGGACAAGGCCATGCACAGCGCACTCGCCGAAGAGCGGCTTGGCGCAACCGCCAGGCGCTAGCCGTGTTCACCCCGGCCCGTCAGGCCGAATAGGCAAGCCCCGTGGCGGCCAGGCCGGTGAGGTTCACGTTGTCGAGGTTGTAGAAGGTGTCGGCGGCCAGCATGCCCAGGTAGGCCTGCGAATAGCCAGGCGTCTCCAGGATGCTGATGTACTGGGCCTTCAGATCGGGCGGCGGTAGGAAGCCGACCAGGTTGAAAAACACCTGGTCCACGAAGTCCTCGTTCGAGTGCGATCCCGCCAGCTGGGCAAAGCGCTCCGATGCAGCGGCTGCACCAATCGCATCCTCGTAGCTGGCGCCGTTGTCCAGCAGGCTCAGGTACTGGCCGACCAGCTGCTGGTTAGCCAGTGCACCCGCGCCGAACATGGCGCCGACCACCTTCGCGGCGGTGCCTGCATTGCCATCCAGATCGAAGGCCAGCGTGACGTCGGTAAAGCGCTCCCGCTCGACCGAGATGAGCGTGTTCACCTGGTCACCATCGGGCGACGCGCCGTGCGGAACGACCGTAAAGCCCTGCAGCGTACGCGTGATGTCGAAGCTCGATCGCAGGCCATTGAACACGGCCATGTCGGCGCCTTCACCGCCGACGAGCAAATCGCCACCACCGGCACCCACGAGCGTGTCATTGCCGGCTTCACCGTACAGGAAGTCGTCGCCTGCGGAGCCGCTCAATGAGTCGTGGCCCGCACCGCCCACATGCACTGGCACGTTCTGCGGCACGTATTCCACGCCGAACGTGGTCATGTTGTTGTAGCCCGCGGCATCGAGCGCTTGCGGCAAGTCGGCCGCCAGTGCGGCAAGCGATGCCTGCGTGAACACGCCGGTGTCGAGCCAGCCCACGAGCTGGGCCTTCAGGTCCGGCGGCGGCAGCGTGAAGAAAAGGTTGGCGAACACCTGGTTGACGAACGCCTCGTTCGTATGCGAGCCCGCCAGGTCGGCAAACTCCTGCGAGCGCACTGCCGCCTGCGCAACGTCCTGCATGCTGAGCCCGGCATCGAACATCGCCAGGTACTTGCCCACTGTGTCGAGGTGCGCCACAAAAGCGTTGCCGCTGAACAGCGTCGCCACCAGCCGCAGTGCCAGCATGGCATTGCCGTCCAGGTCGATGGCAAAGTGGCTATCAGCGTATTCCACGCGTTCAACGCCAGTGAGCGTGTCGCGTCCCTCGTCGTGCGCTGAAAGAAGGATATAGCCGTCACCCGACACACGCGAGTACTGGTTTTGCGGATACGCGAACACGGCGGTGTCGATACCGCCGCCGCCTTCGATGCGGTCGTCGCCCAGGCCACCACTGAGCGTGTTGTTGCCATCATTGCCGGTGAGCTGGTTCGCCAGCGCATTGCCCGTGCCGGCCAGCGGTGAGGCGCCCTGCGCAAGCACCAGGTTTTCAATGAACGAGCCCAGCGTGTAGTTGATGCTCGCGACCACGGTGTCGATGCCGCCGCCGGGGTTGAGCGTGGTCGGATCTTTCGGTCGAGTGAGCGCGGCGGATTCAGACTCCGTCACCACGTCGCCTGCGCTGTCGACGATGTACGTGTCGTCGCCCGTGCCGCCCGTCATGCTGTCGGCGCCGGTGCCGCCGTCGAGCAGGTCATCGCCTGAGTCGCCCAAAAGAGAGTCAGTGCCCTCGTCGCCGTAGAGCGCGTCGTCACCGCCGCCACCTTCGACCGTGTCGTTGCCGTCGCGCCCGCGGATCAGGTCATCCGCCTCGCCGCCGCCCAGGAACTCGGGCGCGACGGTGCCTTGCTGCACGCTGAACGAGCGGTCGTCAAACTGCAACAGCTCGACGGCATGCAGCCGCGTGACGCCCGCGGGGCCCGTGACGAACAAGTCGCCAGTGGCGTTGTCAACGGCGATGGAATAGAGCGAGAACGCGCCCGGGAACACCGCGACGTCATTGCCCTGCCCGCCATCAAGCGTGTCGTTGCCGCCGCCGCCCGTGAGCGTGTCGTTGCCAGCCAGCCCGAGGATCGTGTTCGACAACGCATCGCCTGTGATGCGGTTGTCCAGCCCGTTGCCCGTGCCATTCAGGGCGTCTTTCAGCATGACGAGGTTCTCGACATTGGCCGGCAGGGTGTAGCTGGCAATCGCGCCCTGGATCACGGTGTCGTTGCCCTGCGAGGCGGCCTCATTGATCACGGCGCCCTGCTGCACCCCGACGTACACGTCGTCGCCATCGCCACCGTTCATCACGTCGGCGCCATCGTTGCTGAACAGCACGTCGTTGCCGTCGCCGCCATTGATCGTGTCGGGCGCTTCGGTGCCGATCAGCACGTCGGCGCCGTTCGTTCCATTGATCAGGCCGCCGCTTGCGCCGCCCGGGTCGTTGTCCAGGATCGTGCCTGTGGCAATTGGCGTGGCGATGGTGGCGTGCAGCGGGCTGGATAGCTGCATCGAAAAACTCTCGGTGCTCTCGGCGATGCCATCTTCAACGTAATGAACATCGATCACCTTGAACGTCTCGCCCGGTGCGAAAACGGCGGTGCCGCTCACGGCGCCGAAGTCCGCTGCGCCTGCAGTGCCGGTGGCGGTTGCATAGTGCACGCTGACTGTCTGCGTCGAAGGCGCATCGAGCATCAGGAAGAACGAGGTGTCACCGTGGCCCTCGAAGGCCGCGACATTGGCCACCGTGATCGACGGCGTTGCAACGGGCGGCACGCCGCTTTGGGCGATGAGGACAGGTGCCTGCTCCTCGCCGTCAGCCACCGTCGCGCCCGTGGCGCCAAACAGGTTGATGAGCAGGAACTCGGGCCCTTCGGCCACGCCGTCGGCCGTCGGCGTGATCGTGATGAACTTTTCAGTCTCGCCCGGCTGGAACGTGAGCACCTGGTTGGCCTGCGCGGTGTAGTCGGAGCCAGCCGTCGCCGTCACGTCCGACGTGGACCAGTGCACGGTGACCACGCCCGAGCTCGGCCCGCTGAGAAACACCCTCACCTGTGTAGGCAAGCCCTCTTGCGCCAGCTCGCCGTCGATGTGGATCACCACGGCAGGTGCCGTCACGACGAAGGCGCTCGAGGTCGTCACACCCGCGCCGCCGGTGCCCTGGCTGCCGCTGTTGCCGTCACTGAAGATCATGTCGATCTGCAAGGTGCCCGTGACCGCAGGATTGCTGTTGCTGTACGTCAGCAGCGGCAGCATCTCATCGAGGCGCGCCTGCGTCGTGCCTGCCGCGAGCGTGATCTTCCAGCCGCTGCCGGTGCTGGCGTAGGTGCCGATGGGCGTGCCGTGCAGCGCGAGCGTGCCCGCCGATGCAGACGTGGCCGTCATGCTCAATGCACCGCTCGCGCCGAAGTGGTCAGCGCTGTTCACGCCACCGTGCCGCACCAGCGTGAGGCTCGCGCCGCCGTAGTCGCCCTGGCCCGAATTCAATCCCGCCAGCTCGGCGTCGAACACGCTCGCATCGGGGGCCAGCACACCAGCGGGCGCGCCGATGTTGTAGCCGACGATGTTCTCTTGCGCCATGCTGCCGAACGATGTGTCGAGCGTGCCGTTCGTGTTGTAGCGAAGCACGGCTATGTCGTAAGAGCCACTGATCAGCGCGCCGCGAAAGCCCGTGACAACGATCTTGCCGTCGCCCTGCACGGCGATGTCCTGGAACGACGCATCAGCAGGAACCGGCCACGGCGAATAGACGATGCCATCGCCGCCGAAAGTCGTGTCGAGGCTGCCGTCGTGGTTGTAGCGGATCAGGATGCCGTAGTTCGATGTCGCGTTGTAGAACGACAGCCCCGACACAAGAATCTTGCCGTCCGGAAGGTTCATCACGCGATACACGACGTCCAGCACGTCACCCACCGGCGTCATGATGCGGCCGTCTGCGTTGCCGTCACCATTGAAGCTGGTGTCGGGAGTGCCATCGGCATTGAGCCGGACCAGTTCGATGCGCGTGCTGCCGTTCTGCAGCCCGCTCGCCACCTGGCCCATCAGCAGCAGCTTGCCGTTCGAGTCTTCCTGCACCTGCGACCAGTTGTCCTGGGCGCTCGAGTCGCCCGGGTTCGTCGAGAGCACAACTTTGCCGCCAGTACCAAAGCCAGTGTCCAGGCTGCCGTCGGCGTTGTAGCGCACGAGCGCAGGATTGAAGAGAGTGCCAGTTGCATCCGCAACCACGCCCGCCGCCAGGATCTTGCCGCTGGACAGGACGATGATCGAGCGCGCAGCGTCGAACGAATTGCTGCTGACCGGCGTGACGATGAGGCCATCGCTGTTGCCGTCGCCGTTGAAAGTGGCATCAAGCGAGCCGTCGGCGTTGTAGCGCGCCAGCGTGAAATCGCGAAAGCTCCCGGAGCCATTGGCCGTGGTCGTGGAAAAGCCGGCGACAAGCACCTTGCCCGTGGGCAACGCGACCACGCTGTAAAGCACATCGCTGCGCGTCGTGACAATGGTCGTGACTTTGCCGTCGCCATCGAACGTGGTGTCGAGGCTGCCGTCGGCGTTGTAGCGCGCTATGGCGAACTGGAAGTTGTTGCCGGGGCTCTTCCATGCGCCGCCCACGATCAGGATTTTTCCGTCGGCCTGCAATGCCGCCGAGCGGTACTGCGCGGTAAGCCCGAATGCCGTCGTCACACTGCCCTGGTTGCCGAACGACGTGTCGACGCTGCCGTCGGCGAGAAAGCGTGCAAGCAGGAAATCCCGCGCGTCCTGGTTGGGGCCGCCGGCCGACGAGAGATTGCCGCCGTTGTCCCGGGTGCCAGTGACCAGGATGCGGCCATCACCGAGCACGAAAACATTCGTGCCAAACGAATTGAATCCGCCGTTGCCGGGCAATGTGACACCGCCGCCGGTGATGCTGCGAAATGTTGGTGAGGTATTGGTCGGCATGTTGCTTCAGGCCACTGTGTATTCGAGACCCGTCTGTGCCAGGCCTGTGAGGTTGACGTTGTTGAGGTTGTAAATCGTGTCGCCCGCGAGCGAGCCGAGGTAGCCCTGCGAATAGCCCGGCAGGTTCAGGATCGCGACGTACTGGTCATGCAGTTCTGGCGTCGGCGGCGCGCCCACCAGGTTGATGAACACGCGATCGACGAACTGTGCGTTGCTGTTGCCGCCCGCCTCCGCCGCGAACCGCGCTGAGTCAGCCGCAGCGCCCACCACCTGCTCATAGCTCATGCCCGAGTCGAGCATCGCCAGGTATTGCCCGACCAGGACTTCGTCGGCGAGCGCCGCAGCGCCGAACATCACACCCACCACCTTCGCTGCAATGCCCGCATTGCCATCGATGTCGTAGGCGACGGAAATATTCGAGAACGTGGCGCGCTCCACGTCGATCAACTGCGCCGTCTGGCCCGCGCCGCTCACCACCAGGCCCAGATCGTTCGACGTAACGGTGTACGCAGACTTCACTGCGGTGAACACCGCGCGGTCGATGCCGCTGCCGCCTGCGATCACGTCATTGCCGCCCAGCGAGGACATCACATCGTTGCCCGCCCGGCCGAAAATCGCATCAGGCCCCGCCGTGCCGCCCAGCGTGTCGTCCAGCTCTTCGCTGCCCGTCACGGCAGATGCGCTCTGGCTCGTGAACACCACGCCGGCAGAAGGCGCCGCGACCAGCTCCGCTGCATAGGCACCCATCGATGCCTGCGTGAAGACGCCCGCTGCGATATAGCCGACCAGCGTGTCGCGCAACTGCGCAGATGGCGCGGAGCCAACGAGGTTCTCATAGACGTGGTTGACAAAAGCCACGTCGGAATGCGAGCCGGCGAGCTGCACGAAGCGATCCGACGCGACTGCCGCCGCAATGCCCTCTTCGAGCGTGACGCCCTTGTCGAACAACGCAATGTAGTGGCCCACCAGCGCAGCGTCTGCCGTTGCAGCCGCGCCAAAGATCACGCTCACTGTCCGCGCCGCCAGCGTGGCAGAGTCACCCACGCCCAGCAGGCCATCGGCAAACTGCAGGCGCTCCACATGCGTCAGTGTGTCGGTGCCATCGGCTGCGGAACTGACGGTGACGGTGCCGTCCGCCGAGCCAATGGTGTACAGGCTGCGCGCACCGGAGAACTTTGCCGTGTCAACACCAGCGCCACCGTCGATGGTGTCGTTGCCCGCTGCGCCAGCCAGCTCGTTGTCGCCCTCGTTGCCGGTGACCACATTGGCCAGCGCATTGCCTGTGCCGTTGATGTTGCCGCTGCCGTTGGCCAGCACCAGTTTTTCAAGGAAGCTGCCCAGCGTGTAGTTGATGCTCGCGACCACGGTGTCGACACCACCGCCCGGGTTCAGCGTCTGCGGGTCTTTCAGGCGGGCCTGGGTTTCGGTTTCCGTCACGACGTCATCGGCGCTGTCCACGATGTACGTGTCGTCGCCCGTGCCACCGGCCATGCTGTCCGCGCCAGTGCCGCCATCGAGGAAGTCATTGCCCTGGTCGCCGCTGAGGGTGTCGTTGCCTTCGTCGCCGTACACCGCGTCGTCGCCGCCGCCACCGCCTACCGTGTCGTCGCCCGAGCGGCCGTGGATCATTTCGTCGTCAGCGCCGCCATCGAGACTGTCATTCACGTCGTCCTTGCCGAACTGCACGGTGTACGCGCGGTCTGCAAACTCGATGCGATTGATGTGCTTGAGGCGGTCGGTGCCTTCGGGTCCGCTCACGAAAAGGTCGTCGGTACCCGCTACCGTGTAAATCTTGTAGTCGGAGAAGTTGCCGGTGTAGATCGCAACGTTGACGCCGTCGCCGCCTTCCAGCGTGTCGTCGCCGGTGCCGCCTTGCAACGTGTCGTCGCCTTTGCCGCCGTCGATCTTGTCGTCGCCGCCGCGCCCGTCGATGAAGTTCGCGCCGTCGTCGCCCTGCAAGTCATCGCCGTAGTTGAACGAGCCGTAGATGTTCTCGATGCTCACCAGCGTGTCGTTGCCATCACCGCCTGACGCCGTGCCCTGCTTCAGCCGCACTGTCACGGCGCTGGTCGCGTTGTAGTAGTCGGCCCCGTCATTGCCACCGGCACCATCGAGCGTGTCGTCGCCGCCGTTGCCGCGCAGGCGGTTGTCGTTGCCGTCGCCCGTGAGGCTGTCATTGAAGTTGCTGCCGCGCGCGCGTTCGATGTGGGTGAAGGTGTCCGTGCCGTCCGCACCAGTTGCGGTGCCCAGCGCAATGTTCACCACAACGCCTGCGCTCGCCGCGAAGTAGTCCACCGCGTCCTGGCCGCCACCACCGTCGATCTGGTCGTTGCCGCCATTGCCGCGCAGGATGTTGTCGCCCGCATCGCCCACCAGCGTGTCGTCGAACGCGGAGCCCATCACGCCTTCGAAATTCGTGAACGTATCGTTGCCGTCTGCGCCCGTGGCCAAGTGCGTTGCGAAGTTGACATTCACAGCGCCGCTGGCCGTCGAATACGAAATCCAGTCGTAGCCCAGCAGCGTGTCGTTCGTGCCGCCGTCAAGGCTGTCGTCGCCCAGGCCGCCATACACGGTGTCTTGCCCCGCACCAGCAATCACCGTGTCGTTACCGGCGCGCGACTGGAAGTCGTTGCTGCCTGCGTCGCCCGTGAGCGTGTCGGCAAACTCCGAGCCACGCACCCACTCGATCGAGATGAGTGTGTCCGTGCCCTGCGCACCAGTCGCCGTGCCCGTGAGCAGGTTGACGTTGACCGCCCCGGATGAATTGCCGTAGCTCGCGCGATCGTTGCCTGCGCCGCCATTGATGGTGTCGTTGCCGCCCGCGCCTTCAAAATAGTTGTCGGTTGCGTCGCCAATCAACATGTCGTTGAAGTCGCCCGCGAGGATGCCGCGAAAGCCGATCAGCGTGTCGTCGCCGTCCGCGCCGGTCGACCTGCCGGTGGACAGGTTCACCGTCACGCTGCCTGGCGCCGTGCGGAAGTCCACCTGGTTGAAGCCCAGGTCTGTGCCGGTGGACGCGCCGCCATTGAGCAAGTCGTTGCCCAGGCCGCCGCGGATGATTTCATTGACAGCGCGGTTCGTGCCGGAGATCGTGTCATTGAACGAGGAGCCGGCGACATGCTCCAGATCGATCAGCACATCAGTGCCGATACCGCCGCCCGTGGCTGAACCCGCCGTGCCGTCGACACCGAGAACCACCGTCACGGCCGATGTCGCATCGGTGTAGCTCACGAAGTCGTATTCGTTGTTCTGGCTCGCCGTGTTGGCCAGGATCAGCTGCGGGCCGCCGTCGAGTGTGTCGTTGCCTGCATTGCCAAACAGCGAGTCAGCCCCGGCACCGCCATTCATCGAGTCATTGCCCAGGCGCCCCTCAAGCGAGTTCTTGCCTGCATCACCCACCAGCGTGTCGTTGAAGTCCGAGCCGCGCGCGTATTCGATGTTGGTGAAGGAGTCCACGCCGCCCCAGCCATCCGTGGCCGTGCCGGCCTGCAGATTGACGTTCACTGAAGCAGGCGAGCTCTGGTAGTTCACGCGGTCGGTGCCGCCCAGGCCGTTGATCGTGTCGTTGCCGCCGCGCCCTTCGAACGATTCAAAGCCGCCGCTGTTGCTGCCGGTCAGCGTGTCGGCGAATCCGGAACCGCGCACTTCCTCGATGCTGATCAGCACGTCGGTGCCGCCGAAGCCGTCGCTGGCTGTGCCGGGAGATGTACCGCCGAGTGTGACGTTCACGGGCGCATTGCTGGTGGTGTAGCTCGCGCGGTCGAAGCCGGTGCCGCCATCGATCGTGTCGTTGCCGCCGTTGCCGGTGAAGCCTTCGAAGCCGTCGGTCGCAGCGCTGCCATTGGCGGGATTGCCGCCGGTCAGCGTATCGGCGAACTGCGAGCCCGACACGAGCTCGATGCCGCTGAAGTGGTCGGTGTTGCCCCAGTTGTCGATGGCAATCCCCGTCACCAGGTTGACGTTCACGCCCAGGCCCGTCGGCGCAGGACCCATATCGAACGACGTGCTGTCGTACGAGATCTGGTCAAAGCCTGCGCCACCCGCCACCGTGTCGCTGCCGCTGCCGCCAATCAGGTTGTCGTCGCCGGTGCCACCCGTGAGCACATCGTCACCCGCCCGGCCAAACGTGTACGCGCCTGTGTTCGAGAGCTGGATGACATCGTTGAATCCGGAACCGTGGACGGCTTCGATGCTGACCAGCACATCGGTGCCGCCAGCGCCTGTGGCCACTCCCGTCAGCAAGTTGACGTTGACGCTGCCGGAAGCAAATTCGTAGCTCGACACGTCCGTTCCACCGGCGCCGTCGATCGTGTCGTTGCCCAGGCCGGCGACGATGAAGTTGTTCGACGCGTTGCCCTTGATGGAGTCGTTGAAATTGGAGGCGTTGATGTTCTCGATGCCGATCAGCACGTCGTTGCCGCCCAGGCCGTCAGTCGCCGTGCCTGCGGTCAGGTCCAGCACGATGCCAGTCGTTGCGCTCCAGTAGGAGACCGAGTCGCCAGTGCCGCTGCCACCATCGAGCGTGTCGTCGCCGGCGCCGCCATCGAAGAAGTCATCACCGCCATTGCCCACGAGGCTGTCGTTGCCGTCGTAGCCCGTCAGGCCATTGCTCGATGCATTGCCTGTGATCGTGTCGTTGCTGTTCGAGCCCGACACGTTCGCGATGCCGACCAGCGTGTCGATGCCCGCGCCACCGGACGTGAGGTTGGTCAGCAGGCTGACGTTCACGCCCGAGCCAGCCGAGTAGTAGGCCACCGTATCGGAGCCGCCATTGCCAATGATCGAGTCGTTGCCCAGGCCGCCCAGCAGCACGTTGTTGCCAGAGCTGCCCGTGAGCGTGTCGTCGAACTGGGAGCCCGTCACCTGCTCGATGTCGATCAGGGTGTCGATGCCACCATCACCATCGTTGGCAGTGCCGCTGCCCAGGTTGACGTTCACCGGGCCGGCGGCGCTCTCATACGTCACCATGTCGCCGAACAGCTGGCTGCCGCCATCGATGGTGTCGTTGCCGATGTTGCCTGCAAGGTAGTCGTCGTCGGCGCCGCCTTCGATCAGGTCATTGCCCGTGCCGCCCGAGAGGAAGTCGCGCCCTGCCAGCCCCTGCATCGTGTCGTCGCCTGAAGTGCCGCTCAGGTTGTCGTCGCCTGGGGTGCCGGTGATTAGCATGGTCAATCCTCGTTGTTCTGTGTAGTTTGTATGCAAACTGCGCGTTATCTTATTCACTTGCGCGCACTTCGCATCACCATTTATAGGGATGGAACTTTCCCGGCGTTGGGGTAAGCTTTCCGCACAATAAGAGGGACCCGTTACATGGCATTCAAGCAGCAGGCCACGCGCGGCCCTGGACTCTGGCGGCCCGCGAGCCGCATCGCTGCCATTGCAGGTGTCGCGCTCTACGCCAGCGCGAGCATCGCACAGCCTGCCTCCAACGCTGAAATCATCCTGCTCGTCGGCAAGGGCGAGAAGCGCCCTACCGAGCAGGCCGCGTGGAGCGCCGCAACGGTGAACGAAAAAGTATCAGCCGGCAGCTTTGTGCGCACGCTCGTCAACAGCCAGATGGGCCTGTACCTGCCTGACCGCACGCAGATCCGCCTGAACCAGAACAGCCAACTGCAGATCAAGACGGTGGCCGACTCGGCGCAGTTCACGCAGACGCAGCTGCAACTGAACTCCGGCCGCGCCTGGAGCCAGGCCAAGCCGCAGACAGCACCCGCAGGCGGCGGCAATTCAGCCGATGCACGCGTGATCATCCAGACGCCCACGGCCACGATGGGCGTGCGCGGCACCGACTGGGAAATCGAGGTCGGCCCCAACGGCGAGACGCAACTCGTCGTGCTCTCAGGCGTGGTCGATATCAGCAATGAGCGCGGTGCCTTGAGCATTGGCGCCGGCGAAGCAGCGGTGGCGCGTGCGGGCGCTGCACCGGTGCGGCTGGTGCTGGTGAACCCATCGAGCCGCGTGCAGTGGGTGTCTTCATGGAAGCCGCAGCCCCGGCGCTGGGCCGGCGGTGATGCAGCGCGGCACGCACAGGCCATCGCGCAGATTGAAGCGGGCGACTATGCCGCCGCCATTGCGCAATTGCAGCCCGCATCACGCACGGACGCCAGCGCAGCGCTGCTGCTCGCCGATGTGCACATCCAGCAGGGCGATGTGGCGGGTGCAGTGGAAGTGCTGCGCCCCCATGCCACATCGAACACGAAGGGCCGCGTCGCGGCCTTGATGGCGCGGGCGATGGCGCGGCAAGACCAGCTCGCGCAGGCGCGTGCAGTGATTGCACAGGCACTCGTGCAATCGCCCGCCAGCATCGAATTGCTGCTGGCCGACGGCGAGCTCGCCGCGATCGACGGTGATGCCGCAGCTTCGCGCCGCGCGTACAACGCCGCGCTCGCCATCGAGCCGCGCAATGCGCAGGCGTGGTACGGCATCGGGTTGATTGAGTCGGAGCGCGAGAACGTGGGCCCCGCGCGCATCGCGTTGAATGAAGCGCTGCGCAATGACGCGAGCCTCTCGCAAGCCAGCGCAGAGCTGGCTGCGACAGAAGCTTTCGCGGGCAACCTCGAAGCCTCGCGGCAATTGCTGGAAGCGCTGGTCGCACGCGAGCCCGACAACTACGTGGCGCGCACGTCGCTGGGCGTGTACCAGCTCAAGAGCGGACGGCCTGCGCAAGCGCTCGACGATTTCCTGAAAGCGGGCCTGATCGAGCCGCGGTATGCACGCGCATGGCTCTACACGGGCGTTGCGCATTACCAGCTGGGCGACACCAAGCGCGCGCTGGAAGCATTCGACAAGGCCGCCAAGCTCGATCCGCACGACCCGGTGCCCTACGTTTACGAGAGCAACGTGTTGACCGACGCGCTCGACTATGGCGCAGCGATTGAAGCAGCACGCAACGCACAAGCGCGCATGCCCTTCCTCAAGTCATTGAACCAGGTGGCGAGCGACCAGAAAGGCAGCGCGAACCTCGGCGCATCACTCGCGAATTTCGGCATGCAGGAGTGGGCCGGCTATTACGCCAACCAGGCCGCATCGCCCTACTGGGGTGGCAGCCACCTGTTCCTGGCCGACCGGTACACGGGCAAGTTCACGCGCAACTCGGAGTTGTTCCAGGGCTTTCTGACAGACCCCACCGCCTTCGGCGCGTCGAGCCGCAAGTCAAGCCTGGTGCCCGCGCCGGGGCACTATGGGCGCGTTGATGTGATGGCGGAGACGGGCGACTGGCGGCAGGCCAATGCCTCTGCCACGCTCAACGGCCTTTCGACCGCCAGCGTGCCGATGGCCTACTACTTCAGCGGCGATGCTGCGGGCGCAAACGCGACCAGCAATGACAGCACGGCACGCGCGCGCAACTTCACCTTGGGTCTGGGCGCAAAGCCGCGCCACGACATCGGCATCTTCGCGTTTGCGACGGACAGCACCCTCAACGGAAAGCTGCGTGATGCAACACTGACCGACGACCGCCTCGACCAGGGCGAACAACGACTCGACCTCGGCCTGAACTTCAAGCTCACGCCCACCAACCAGTTCTGGATCAAGGCTGGCAGCGGCCACCAGGACAGCAACGTGAACGGGCTGATCTACTCGCCGTCCTCCGCAGCAGCACTCAACGCTGCGTTCAAGACGACGGTCATTCCGGCCGCCGGAACGCTCGACGAATTCAGCGCAGGAATTCGCCAGCGGGACCTGCAGTTCCGGCACGCATTCGACCTGGGTGCCGCCGAATGGTCGTGGGGGGCAGAGCGATCACGATTGAACCGCAATGGCCGCCTCGTGACCACGTTCACCCCGGTGATCATCGATAGCGCCGAACAATTCGCGCTGCGCCAGAGCGATGTGTGGGGCTCGATGCGTTATCGCCTGTCTGGCGGGCATGAGTTGCAGGCGGATGCCTTCTACCAACGCGCTCGCATCAACCGCAGCGACGCCAATGCGCTGCTCGCGACTGGCGTGGCCACGCCGCTGGCGAGTTCCGCAACGGTAGGCCTGCAGGACACATCTGAATGGAACCCGCGACTGGGCGCGAAGTTCCAGCTCGCACCGCTGCAGTCCGTGCGCTTTGCGATTCAGCGCTGGCGCCGTCCAGCCTCTGTAGGCACGCTCAGCCCGGTCGATACCTCGGGCATCGCAGTGAATGACCGGCTTGCCACACCGAGCGGCCTCTATCGCCGCGCGCGTGCGCAGTTCGATGGGGAAATCGGTGCCTCGACATTTGCGCAGGCCTATATCGACAGGGAACGCGTGGACAACGGCCTGGCCGGCCAACGCTCGCCTGTCTCAGACTTCGAACTCACGCAACTCGAGAGCCTGCGCGATAGGCCCGACGTTTTTTCCGCTCGCAGCGAGTTGGAAGAAACACCGCGGTTTGTCGAAGGCAAGGTAGCGAGCTTTGGGCTGGCGGTGAATCATTTGCTTGGCAAGTCCGCCAGCGTCTCGCTGAAGTACGTCAACCGGGATGCGAAGCAGACGGGCACGCTGGCCGGCCTCGCGGTGCCCTTCATTCCCCGCCACTATGCGCAGGCGGGCGTGCAGTGGTCGCTGCCCGGCCGGTGGCTGGTGGGCGCAAGTGCGATTTACCGCAGCGAGCGCTTCCGCGATGACCGCAACACGGTACTGCTCGATTCGGGCGTCAGCTTCGGTGGCACGCTGTATTGGGAAACAGCGGACAAGCGGCAGAGTGTGCAGGCCATTGCCGAGAACCTGCTCACGCGCAAGTCAGCGGGCAGAAGCACTGAGCCGCACTTTGTGCTGCGTTACTCGTACAACTTCGACATGCGCTAGCCGCCGGCGCGGCGCTGCTCAAAGTTTGTCGAGCGACACGGCTCCATCCCACTCACCTTCTGGCGGCTGCTCGACCAGCTTGCCGATCCGCTCGACATAGCACTGCGCCAGTGAATCGCCGGGCTGGCTGGCGCGGATGGCTTCCCACTCTTGCAACGCCGCGTCCCAGTGCTTGTTCTGGTAGGCGTGCCACGCACGTTCTGTCGCAGCAGCAAGGCTCGCGTCATCGCACGGCGTGAACACTTCCACGGGCACGTTCTTGCCTTTGACCTTCACCTTGTCGACACGCCGCAGGCCGATGCGGCCACGCAGAAGTTCTGCCGTGCTGCTCGACAAGAGAATGCCTGTGCCATAGGCCTTGTTCGCGCCTTCGAGCCGCGCGGCGAGGTTCACCGTGTCGCCGAGTGCCGTGTAGTCAAAGCGCAAGTCCGAGCCCATGTTGCCGACAATCGCGGGGCCGGAATTCAGGCCCACACGCATCGACACGCCGGCCGCGCCGAGCGCCTCGAAGCGCGGCTGCAGACGGTCCATCACCACTTGCATTTCAATCGCGGCGCGCGTGGCATTCAACGCATGCTCCTCATCGTCGAGCGGAGCGCCCCAGAACGCCATCACCGCATCGCCGACGAATTTGTCCACGGTGCCGTGATGCGCCATGACCACCTTCGTCACTTCATTCAGGTAGAGATTGATCACGTCGGCCACGCCTTCCGGCGTGAGCTTTTCCGACAGGCTGGTGAACCCGGCAAGATCGGTGAACACCACCGTGAGCTCGCGGCGCTGGCCACCGAGCTTGAGCTCCTCCGGGTGCGCGACCATGCGGTCGACGACTTCCTGCGACACGTACTTGCTGAACGCGCCGCGAATCTCATTGGCGCGGCGCTTCTCCGTCCAGTACGAAGCCGCTGCCATGCACATGAATGCAGCGAGCATGCTCACCACCGGCGTTGCCGACCAGAACCAGAAGTTGCCCGTCTGGAACTGCCACGCCGCCAGCCCCACAACAGCCCCCGCCGACGCAATCATCAAGATCGCACTGCGCAACGGCCCCCAGAACGCCAGCCACGACAGCGACAGCAACATCACCAGCGTGAGCACCATGGTGTTGAAGCGGATTGACGCCTGGCGGATCGTCTGGCCCATCAACGCGTTCTCGATCAACGTTGCGTGCAGCTCGACGCCCGGCGTCAACTCATGCAGCTTGTAGAGAAACGGCGTGGAGAACAGGTCGCCTTGCGACGCATTGTTCTCGCCGGACACGCGCAAGTCCTTGCCGATCAGCACGATCTGGTTGGCGAAGTAGTCCGGCGGAATCGACGGATCGCCATTGAGCACCTGGTAGTACGAGATGTGCGGGAACGTGCGGCGTGGCGGCCCCAGGTGGCGCATCAGCGAGCCGGGCGCCACATACGGCTCCTGCACCATGTTCGGCCGCACGCGGATCAGCGTCTTGATCACTTGCCGCCAGAAGGCGTCTTCGGCGTCGGGCACCTGGCGGATCACGGAGTCGTCATCGAGCGGAATGCTGGCGAGCGCGGTGGTCGCGCCGGCCTTGGTCAATTCAGGCGTCGGGTCCACGCGCATCCACTGGCGGATCGACGCTGTCTCGTGATACGCGAAGTCGGCCGCCAGCACCACGTTGCCCGCTGCCTTGATCGAAGCAGCAAAGGCCTCGTCTTCTTTCGGTGATGCGCTTTCGGGGAAAAGCACGTCGAATGCGATCACGGCAGCGCCCGCCTTGGCGAGCTTGTCGATCAGCTGCGCGTGCATGTCGCGCGGCCAGGGCCAACGCTTGTCGAGTTGGGTGAATGACGCTTCATCGATGCCGATGATGGTGATGGGCAGCGACTGCTTGGGCGGATCGGCCACCGTGAACAGGTCGAACACCTTCAACTCGACGATCTGCCACGCAGGCACCGTGCTCAACACCAGCCCCAGCACCCAGCCCAGCAGAGCAGACAGGCCAGCGAACTTGAGCGCCTGTTTGCCGGGGTTGGGTGGGCGGATGAGCATCCCGCAAGAATACGGGAAGAGTTCGAGCGTTTGAAATCAAGGAGTTTGGGCGGCAGATGGATTTGAATTGCTCCCTCCCCTTCCGGGGGAGGGTTGGGGTGGGGGCAAGCGGCGGTGATGTCATCGACTGCGTGAATTGGGACGCCACGACCGCGCGACATAGCCCACCCGCACACGGATTTGCTACCCCAACGAATTGCGAATCAGTCGAACCTCATGGGAATGACGGGCTCTGATGTACGAGCCCGATTCATGATTTCGAGATCGCGGTCAGTTAGCCGAGCGCCGCGGGCCAGCGCTGCGATTGCCTCGCCGACCTTCACCCGCTTTTTCGGCGCAACAGGTCCGGCCTTCTCTTTCGTCACCTTCGTTTGCTTCTTGTTCTTCATGCATTCCTCCAGCTTTGCGATCTCAACTGACAACATTAGATCAAGCGAGCGCGACTAAAAAAGCATCCCCTGCCCCTGCATCCCCGGCGGGCGAAATTGCGACGTATCGAACACGATGTGCTTCCTGTTGAAGCCGATTCGCTCGCACGCCTTTCTAAAGCGCTGGCCGATCAGCTCGGCCCATGGGCCTGCGCCTTTCATGCGCGTCGCGAAATCGGCGTCGTAGTCTTTGCCGCCGCGCATGTCGTGGATGCGCGCCATCACACGCGCGGCGCGTTGCGGGTAATGCACCTCCAGCCATTGTTTGAAGAGCGGGCTCACCTCCCAGGGCAGGCGAATGACGTGATAGAACGCGCTGCGCGCACCGGCGTCCCATGCGGCTTCGAGCACTTGCTCCATGTCTTCGGTGAGGAAGGGGATCTGCGGCGCAAGGCTCACCGCCGTGGGCACGCCGTTCTCGGTGAGCGTGCGCAAGGTACGCAGCCTTCGATGCGGCGCTGCGGCGCGCGGCTCCAGCTTGCGCGTCAATTCCGCGTCGAGCGATGTGATGGTCACGCTCACCGAAGCAAGCCCCTTTGCAGCCATGGGCGCGATGAGGTCCAGGTCGCGCTCAACACCGCTCGACTTCGTGACGAGGCCAAAGCAGTGATTCGTCTCATGCATCAGCTCGATCACGGCGCGTGTGAGGCGCAGTTCACGCTCGATGGGTTGGTAGCAGTCCGTCACCGTGCCGATGGCGATGAGCTTAGGCTCATAGTGCTTCTTCGACAGCTCATGCCTGAGCACGGAGGCGATGTTTCGCTTGGCGACGATCTTTGTTTCGAAGTCGAGGCCGGGCGACATGTTGAGGTAGCTGTGCGAAGGCCGCGCGTAGCAATAGATGCAGCCATGCTCGCAGCCGCGATACGGATTGACAGACCGCTCGAAGTACACATCAGGCGACTCGTTGCTGGTGATCACGCTGCGCGCGTTCTCCCAGATCACTTCGGTGCGCAGCGGCTCGCGATGCTCGGCCTGGCCCTCATCGAGCGTGGTCCATCCATCGTCAAATGCCTCGCGCGCATCGCGTTCGAAACGATGCGCGAGCTGAGTCGCTGCGCCGCGGCCCTTGATCGCTGCCAGGGGTATGTGCACCTCGCTCATCAGTGGCTGTCACTACTGTTCATCCATACAGTATGCACCTCGGGGCCGATCACCGCAATCAAGGCCACTGTTGCCCTTGTTGTCTTTGCGCGGGTGGTAGTCTCCACGCCATGGATCCGCTCCTGCTCTCGCGACTTCAGTTCGCTGCAAATATCAGTTTCCACATCCTCTTTCCGACGATCAACATCGCGCTCTGCTGGTTCCTCGTCTACTTCCGGTTGCGACACTCCGCCGCATACGGAACGAAGGATTCCAAAGGCTGGGAAGAGGCCTATTACCTCTGGACCAAAGTTTTCGCGCTCACGTTTGCGCTAGGCGTCGTGTCCGGCGTGACGATGAGTTTCCAGTTCGGCACGAACTGGCCCGGCTACATGGAGAAAACCGGCAACATCGCCGGCCCGCTGCTCGGCTATGAAGTGCTCACGGCGTTCTTCCTCGAAGCAACCTTCCTCGGCATCATGCTGTTCGGCCGGGGCCGCGTGTCAGACCGCGTTCATCTCGTCGCCACGCTCATGGTCGCGATCGGCACCACGATGTCGGCCTTCTGGATCCTCAGCCTGAACTCGTGGATGCAAACGCCCGCCGGCTACGAAATCATCAACGGCAAGGTCCACGCAACGAACTGGTTTGATGTCGTTTTCAATCCATCGTTTCCGTACCGGCTGGTGCACAAGCTGCTCGCCTCGACACTCACGGCTGCATTCCTGATTGCAGGCCTGTCCGCATGGCAGCTGCTTCGCAACACAGCCAATGAAGGCACACGGCGCGCGCTGCGAGCGGGCGTGGTTGCAGCGGCGATTGCCATTCCGCTGCAGATCATCGCGGGCGACATGCACGGCCTGAACACGCTGGAGCACCAGCCCGCCAAGATCGCCGCGATCGAAGGCATCTGGCAGACCGAGAAGGGCGCACCGCTCACGCTCTTCGGCTGGCCCAATGAAGAGGAACGCCGCACTGACTACGCGATCCAGGTGCCGGGGCTTGCCAGCCTCATCCTCGCGCACGACATCGACGCCGAGATCAAGGGGCTTGAAGAATTCCCCAATGCGCATCCACCCGTGGCACCTGTCTTCTGGAGCTTCCGTGTGATGGTAGGCGTGGGCGTGCTGATGCTGCTCGTGTCGTGGTGGGCCGCGTGGTCGCTGTGGCGCGCGCATCGCGCAGCGCTGGGGTCGGGCCGCATGGCGGTGTATCCGCGCAAGATGCTCATCGCGCTGTCGGCCATGACGTTCTCGGGCTGGGTGTCCACACTCTCGGGCTGGTATGTGACGGAGGTCGGCCGCCAGCCCTTCATCGTGTACGGCCTATATCGCACGGCAGACATGGTCGCGGACCATCCTGCGGGCATGGTGCTTTCCACACTCATCGCGTATTTGCTGGTCTATGTGTTCCTGCTGGTGTCGTATGTGCTGGTGCTGATGCACATGGCGCAACACCCGGCGCAAGCGCCTGCTGTCGCGTCACCGCAAAGCCCGCAACCCGCTGAGCCGATCAGCGGCCCGGCGTGAAGGAGCAGCGACGATGAACTGGGAAACCGCCCTGCCGCTCTTCTTCATGGCCGTGATGGGCCTGTCGCTGCTCGCGTATGTGATCCTCGACGGCTACGACCTGGGCGTCGGCATCCTGCTGCCGTTTGCAAGCGACACGGAAAAAGACGTGATGGTCTCGAGCATCGGCCCCTTCTGGGACGCGAATGAAACCTGGCTGGTGCTGGGAATCGGCGTGTTGCTGATCGCCTTTCCAATGGCGCACAGCATCGTGCTGTCGTCACTTTATCTGCCCGTCGCCGTGATGTTGATCGGCCTCATCCTGCGCGGCGTGTCGTTCGACTTCCGCGTGAAGGCGCGTGACGCCCACAAGGGCCGGTGGAACAAACTCTTTGCGCTCGGCTCGCTCATCACCTCCATGGCGCAAGGCTGGATGCTCGGCAGCTTTCTCACGGGCTTTGGCGATGACGCGATTGCGCTCGCCTTCAGCGCAGGCATCGCGCTGACGCTCCCCACGGCTTACGCCATGCTCGGCGCCGGCTGGCTCATCATGAAAACGGGCGACGAGCTGCAAGCGAAGTCCGCAGCGTGGGCGCGCAAGGTGTTGTGGCCGATGGGCCTGGCGCTCGTCGGTATCTCGATGGCAACACCCCTGATCAGCCAAACGGTGTTCGATCGCTGGTTCGCGCTGCCGCAGTTGATTGGCCTGCTGCCGATTCCGGTGGCCTGCGCCGTCGCGTTCTTCGCCACATTCGAAGTGCTGCGCAAACCGAAGATCGTCGCCGCAGGTTACGGATGGATCGTCTTCGCCAGCACCGTCATGATTTTCATCCTGGCGTTTCTCGGCCTGACCTACAGCATGTATCCGTACATCGTGATCGACCGCCTGACGGTCTGGCAAGCCGCCAGCGCCACTGAGTCGCTCTTCGTGATCTTCGTCGGCGTTGCGATCACCCTGCCCGTGATCATCGTGTACACGATCTTCATGTACCGCGTGTTCTGGGGGAAGGCGACTGAGTTGACCTACGGTATGGGTTCTGGGTCTTGATTCGCGGCGCCGTCGTTCGGGGTCGTGACGCGGCTTGCGGATGGCCGGTTCACTCCGTGTCATTCCGCCGCCCTATGGGCGAGCTCCCTTCTTTACCTGCGTGAACCGGCCATCCGCAAGCCACGTCACTGGACAGAGCGGTGGCTGTTTTCTCAGTGAAATCGGACGCGCCCGTTGGAGTGCGCTCGGCCCGTGATTGCCGAGTTCGACCTCACTGAGCAAATGTCGCCCGCGCGGGTGATGACCGAGTAAATCACCCACCGCTGCGTGCGTGCTGCGGAGGCCGGGTGGCCTTTTCCCGCAGGTAAAGAAGGGAGCCCGGCCTCGTGGCCGGCGGAATGACACGGAGGGAAAAGGCCACCCGGCCTCCGCAGCACACCCCCGAAAGTTCAGCGCCCCAAACAGCAGCGCCCAAAAAAAGGCTACAGACTCAACCGCGCCCGAGCCTCAGCGTACTCACGCTTGAGCTTGGCGACGTAGGCTGCGGTACTGGTGACCTCAGTGACGGCGCCAATACCCTGGCCGCAACCCCAGATGTCCTTCCAGGCCTTCGCCTTGCTGCCATCGGCACCCGCGAAGTTCATGGTCTTGACATCGCCCTCGGGCAAATGATCAGGGTCCATGCCCGCGGCCACGATGCTCGGGCGCAGGTAGTTGCCGTGCACGCCCGTGAAGAGGCTGGAATAAACGATGTCGTCAGAGTTGCAATCGACAATCGCCTGCTTGTACGCATCGCTGGCGCGCGCTTCGTTCGTGGCGATAAACGCAGAGCCGATGTACGCAAAGTCAGCGCCCATCGCTTGCGCTGCGAGCACGGCGCCACCCGTCGAGATCGAGCCGCTGAGTGCAAGCGGGCCATCGAACCACGTGCGGATTTCCTGCACCAGCGCAAACGGGCTCTTCACGCCGGCGTGGCCACCAGCACCAGCAGCCACGGCGATCAGGCCGTCAGCGCCCTTTTCAATCGCCTTCTTGGCGAAGAAGTTGTTGATGATGTCGTGCAGCACAACGCCGCCGTAGCTATGGATCGCCTCGTTCACATCAGAGCGAGCGCCCAGCGACGTGATGATGATCGGCACCTTGTATTTGACGACCATCTCCATGTCGTGCTCGAGCCGGTCATTGCTCTTGTGCACGATCTGGTTGATGGCGAACGGCGCCGACGGGTTGTCCGGGTTCGCCTTGTCGTACGCAGCGAGCGTCTCGGTGATTTCGTGCAGCCATTCGTCAAGCTGCGCGGCAGGCCGTGCATTCAACGCGGGCATGGAGCCCACAACACCCGCCTTGCACTGCTCGATCACGAGCTTGGGGTTGCTGATGATGAAAAGCGGCGAACCAATGACGGGAAACGGGAGCTTGCTCAGCGCGGGAGGCAGACGTGACATGGGTTGATTTCCGGAGTTGATCAGAAAGCTTCGATAGCCAGCGCGGTGACGCTGCCTGCGCCATCGACGATAGCGTCGCGTGTGCCCGGCGCCTTCGCCAGGATGTGCTCTGCATAAAAGCGCGCGGTCGCAACCTTCGCTTCCATGAAGGCCTTGTCTTCACCGCTGGCGGCGAGGTCTTCAGCCGCCATGAGCGAGCGCGCCAGCTGCCAGCCTGCTACGACGTTGCCCGCGAGCATGAGGTAAGGCACCGAGCCGGCAAACGCCGCATTCGGCGATGTCTTGGAGTTGCCTGCGATGAAGTCGACGACATCGAGGAAAGCCTGGCGCGCCGCCGTGAGCTTCTTCGCGACGGCTTTGGCCGCGGCGCTGTCGCGCTTGGACAATTCGCCTTCGGTCTTTTCGATCTGCGCAGCAATCGCCTTGGCCACCTGCCCACCATCGCGCGCCGTCTTGCGGCCCACGAGGTCGTTCGCCTGGATGGCAGTGGTGCCTTCGTAGATCGTGAGGATCTTTGCGTCGCGGTAATGCTGCGCCGCGCCCGTCTCTTCAATAAAGCCCATGCCGCCGTGCACCTGCACGCCCAGCGAGGTGACTTCCAGGCTCATCTCGGTGCTGTAGCCCTTCACGAGCGGCACCATGAATTCGTAGAACGACTGGTTCTGCTTGCGCACGTCAGCATCAGGATGGTGGTGCGCCGCGTCGTAGGCCGATGCAGCCACCGTTGCCATCGCACGGCAGCCTTCGGTGTAGGCGCGCATCGTCATCAACATGCGCTTGACGTCGGGGTGGTGAATGATCGGCGCGCTGGCGCTGATCGAGCCATCCACCGGGCGTGATTGCACACGGTCTTTCGCGTAGCCCACGGCCTTTTGATAAGCGCGCTCTGCTACTGCAATGCCCTGCACGCCCACCGCAAAACGCGCAGCGTTCATCATGATGAACATGTATTCGAGGCCGCGATTTTCCTGGCCGACGAGGTAGCCCACGCCGCCGCCGTGATCGCCGAACTGCAGCACCGCCGTGGGCGATGCCTTGATGCCCAGCTTGTGTTCGATGCTCACGCAATGCACGTCGTTGCGCGCACCGAGCGAGCCATCACCGTTGACCATGAACTTCGGCACTACGAACAGGCTGATGCCCTTGACGCCTTCAGGCGCACCCACAACGCGAGCGAGCACCAGGTGCACGATGTTCTCGGCCATGTCGTGCTCGCCATACGTGATAAAGATCTTCGTGCCGAAGATCTTGTACGTGCCATCGGGTTGCGGCTCGGCGCGTGTGCGCACCATCGCCAGGTCAGAGCCTGCCTGCGGCTCCGTCAGGTTCATCGTGCCAGTCCACTTGCCGGACACGAGGTTTTCAAGATACGTCGCCTTCAGGTCATCCGAGCCTGCGGTGAGCAACGCTTCAATGGCGCCATCGGTCAGCAGCGGGCACAGCGCGAAGCTCAGGTTGGCCGAGTTGAGAATTTCGCCGCATGCAGCGCCGATGGTTTTCGGCAAGCCCTGGCCGCCGAAATCCGTCGGATGCTGCAGGCCCTGCCAGCCACCTTCGGCGTATTGCTTGAACGCTTCCTTGAAGCCCGGCGTTGTCGTGACCACGCCGGCTTTCCAGCTCGACGGATTACGGTCGCCGTCCACATTCAGCGGCGCGACCACGCCCTCATTGAATTTCGCACACTCTTCAAGCACGGCTTGCGCCGTGTCGAAGCCGGCTTCTTCAAAGCCGGGGATCTTCGCGATCTCATCGATGCCCGCCAGATGGCGAATGTCGAAGAGCATGTCTTTGAGCGGAGCTTTATAGGTCATCTTTTAGGTCGAGCGTTAGGCGTTGAGCGTTGAGCGCGAGAAGAAGGAACGCCGGGAATTCGCTCAACGCCGAACGCCCAACGCCCAACCTCACAAGGCTTTGATCAGCTCGGGAATCGCGGTGAACAGATCGGCTTCCAGGCCGTAATCTGCCACCGAGAAAATCGGCGCTTCGGGGTCCTTGTTGATCGCGACGATCACTTTCGAATCCTTCATGCCGGCCAGGTGCTGGATGGCGCCTGAAATACCCGCTGCGATGTACAGCTGCGGCGCGACGATCTTGCCCGTCTGGCCCACTTGCCAGTCGTTCGGTGCGTAGCCTGCATCGACCGCAGCGCGTGAAGCACCGAGTGCGGCGCCCAGCTTGTCGGCCAGCGGCGTCATCACTTCATTGAACTTCTCGCTGGAGCCGAGCGCGCGGCCACCCGACACGATGATCTTCGCGGCGGTGAGTTCGGGGCGGTCGTTCTTGGCGATCTCGTTGCCTTCGAAGTGGCTCTTGCCGCTGTCTGCAACTGCCGTGGCTGCTTCGATGGCAGCTGCGCCACCTGCGGCCGCTGCCGGATCAAAACCCGTCGTGCGAACGGTGATGACCTTCTTGTCGTCCAGGCTCTGCACCGTGGCGATGGCGTTGCCGGCGTAGATGGGGCGCTCGAACGTGTCGGCGCTGTCGATCTTCGTCACGTCGCTGATCTGGCCCACATCGAGCTTGGCTGCCACGCGCGGCGCCACGTTCTTGCCGCTGGCCGTTGCCGGGAACAGGATGTGCGAATAGCTGCCTGCCAATGCCAGCACTTGCGCTGCGATGTTCTCTGCCAGGCCGTGCGCGAAGTGCTCGCCTTCGGCATGGATGACTTTGCTCACGCCTGCAATCTGCGCTGCTGCCTTGGCCGCTTCACCGGCGTTGTGGCCTGCGACCAGCACGTGCACATCGCCACCGCATTGCGCAGCGGCTGTCACGGTGTTGAGCGTCGCGCCCTTGATGGTGGCGTTGTCGTGTTCTGCAATTACGAGTGCGGTCATCTCAAATCACCTTCGCTTCATTCTTGAGCTTCGCCACCAGAGTCGCGACATCTGGCACCTTGATACCAGCCGAGCGCTTGGGCGGCTCGGACACTTTCAGCGTCTTGAGGTGGGGCTTGACTTCAACGCCCAGGTCAGCGGGCTTGAAGGTGTCCATCTGCTTTTTCTTGGCCTTCATGATGTTGGGCAGCGTGACGTAACGCGGCTCGTTCAGGCGAAGGTCAGTGGTGATGATCGCGGGCAGCGTGATCGACACGGTCTCCAGGCCACCATCGACTTCGCGCGTGACGCGGGCCTTGCCGTCCACCACTTCAACCTTGGAGGCAAACGTGGCCTGCGGCAGGTCGCACAGCGCGGCGAGCATCTGGCCCGTCTGGTTGCAGTCATCGTCGATGGCCTGCTTGCCCAGGATCACGAGGCCGGGTTGTTCCTTGTCGACAATCGCCTTGAGCAGCTTGGCCACCGTCAGCGGCTGCAGCTCATCGACGCATTCAACGAGGATGGCGCGGTCTGCACCAATGGCCATGGCCGTGCGCAGCGTTTCCTGGCATTGCGTGACACCGCACGACACAGCGATCACCTCGGTGACAACGCCCTTTTCCTTCAGGCGCACGGCCTCTTCGACAGCGATCTCGTCAAAGGGGTTCATGCTCATCTTCACGTTGGCGATATCGACACCCGTGCCATCCGATTTCACTCGGACTTTCACGTTGTAGTCGACCACGCGTTTGACCGGTACGAGGACCTTCATGCTGCTGGCTCCTGGATCTAAGGGAATTGACGTTGACGTAAGCTGGAATTCTAGGTCGCCCCGGCATGCGGACCGAAAAAAGAACGACCGTTCGATTTTGGATTATAGGCAAGCGGGCACGGGCCGGCGAGGTCTGTCGGGCAGATGACATTTCACGCGCACCCCATTTGCAAAAACTCGGGAAAGCCATGACGGGTGCAGCCCCTGCGCGCCCTATAGTGCAGAGCAGCAATTTCCAAGGAGTTCCCGATGTTCAAGAAGGTGTTGTTGGCCTCGGCCCTGGGCCTGGCCCTCGCAGCCCCCGCCGTCATGGCGCAAATCAAGGTGGGCGTTACGGTGTCGACCACTGGCCCCGCTGCTTCGCTGGGCATTCCGGAGAAGAACGTGTTCGCGATCATGCCGCGCGAGATCGCCGGCAAGAAGGTGGAGTTCATCGTTCTCGACGACGCATCCGACCCCGTGGCTGCCGTGCGCAACACGCGCAAGTTCGTCTCCGAAGACAAGGTGGACATCATCCTCGGCTCATCCATCACGCCGAACAGCCTGGCCATGGTGGACGTCGCCGCCGAATCCGAAACACCGATGATCGCCATCGCCTCGTCGCTGCGCATCGTCGATCCGGTGGACGCGAAGAAGTACTGGGTGTTCAAGACGCCGCAGAACGACGCGCACATGATGACCGCCATGTCGGCCCACATGGCCGACAACGGCGTCAAGAGCGTGGGCCTCATCGGCTTCAACGACGCCTACGGCGAAGGCGTGATGACCGAATTCGGCAAGCTCACCGGCGCGCGCAAGCTCAACGTGGTGGCGCAGGAGCGCTATGCCCGCTCTGACACGAGCGTGACGGGCCAGGTGCTCAAGCTGATGGCAGCCAACCCCGACGCGATCATGATCGCCGCCTCTGGCACGCCCGCCGCCCTGCCCGCCAAGACGCTCAAGGAGCGCGGCTACAAGGGCAAGATCTACTTCACTGACGGCGTGATCAACGACGACTTCCTGCGCGTGGGCGGCAAAGACCTCGAAGGCTCGTTCCTGCCTGCTGGCCCGTTTGTGGTCGCCAAGCAGTTGCCCGACAGCAACCCGATCAAGAAGGTGTCGATGGAGCTGATCAAGCTGCACGACTCCAAGTACCCGCCGGGCAGCGCCAACTCGTTCTCGGCACACGCCTGGAATACTTACCTGATGCTGCAGTACGCAGTGCCTATCGCACTCAAGACAGCCCAGCCCGGCACCAAGGAATTCCGCAAGGCGCTGCGCGATGCCATCGAAGGCACGAAGGAACTCGTGACGACGCACGGCGTGATGAACATGAGCAAGACGGACCACATGGGCTTCGACCAGCGCGCACGCGTGATGGTGAAGATCGAAAACGGCACATGGAAGCTCGCGCAGTAAGTTCGTGACATATGCTGTGGGCGCTGCCGCAACGCAGCGCCCATTTTTTCGCCCCTGATTTTTCGCCCCTGATCTTTCGCCCGGACTGCCTTGGACTTCTCGATCGCTCTCATCCTCGCGCAGGACGGCATCACGACCGGCGCGGTGTACGCCATGCTCGCCGTGGGGCTTGTGCTGGTCTTTGCCGTCACCCGCGTCATCTTCATTCCGCAGGGCGAGCTCGTGGCGTACGGCGCCCTGACGATTGCAGCGATGCAAAGTGGCCAGCGGCCTGCGACCGGCTGGCTGCTGCTGGCGATGGGCGTGGCGGTGTTCGCCATTGACATGTGGCAGTTTGTGGCGCGTCGCGGTGACGCCGTCTCGCCCAAAGTGCTGGCGCAATCCGCGCTCACCAATCTCGTGTGGCCTGCGGTGGTGCTGGCCACCATCCAACTCCTGCCGCTGCAGCAAATCGGGCTGGCGGGGCAGATTGCATTGACGCTCGCTGTGGTCGCGCCGCTGGGGCCGATGCTCTATCGCCTCGCGTTCGAGCCGCTCGCGCATGCCAGTGTGCTGGTGCTGCTCATCGTTTCAGTCGCAGCGCACTTCGTGATGCTCGGCCTGGGCCTGGTGATGTTCGGCGCGGAAGGCGTGCGTTCTGCGGCCTTCTCGGAAGCGCGCTTTGCGGTCGGGCCGCTCACGTTGACGGGCCAGGGGCTGTCGGTCATCGCGGCGTCCATCGTGATCATGGCGGCGCTGTCGGTCTTCTTCGGCAACACGGTGGCGGGCAAGGCCTTGCGCGCCACGGCCGTGAACAGGCTCGGCGCAAGTCTTGTCGGCATTGAAGTCGCGCGCTCGGGCCGGCTCGCCTTCCTGCTCGCGGGCGTGATCGGCGCGTTCTCGGGCATCCTCATCGGGCCGATCACCACACTGTATTACGACTCGGGCTTTCTCATCGGCCTGAAGGGCTTCGTCGGCGCAATCATCGGCGGGCTGGCGAGCTACCCCGTCGCCGCTGGCGGCGCGCTGCTGGTGGGCCTGCTCGAAGCGTATGCCTCGTTCGAAGCCAGTGCCTACAAGGAAGTGCTGGTGTTCACGCTGATCGTGCCAGTGCTGGTGTGGCGCTCGTTCACGAGCCACACGCTGCTGGAGGACGACGAGTCATGACGCGCCTTCGCCCCCAGCGCCTCGGCGTCGCGATCTGGCTCGCTGTCATGTGCACGGCTGTGTTCCTGCCGGTGCCCGAGTTCTGGATCACGCTGGCCAACTACATCGGGCTCTACAGCCTGGTCGCGCTGGGCCTTGTGCTGCTCACTGGCATTGCAGGTATGACGTCATTCGGGCAGGCGGCCTTTGTCGGCCTTGGCGCGTATGCCAGCGCGCTCGTCACCACGCAATACGGAGGCTCGCCGTGGGTGGGGCTGGTCGCAGGCATCGCGCTCGTCGTGCTGGCTGCCGGTGCGCTGGGGGCGATCACGATGCGCCTGTCGGGCCACTACCTGCCGCTGGGCACCATTGCATGGGGCCTGTCGCTGTTCTATCTCTTTGGCAACCTCGAACTGCTGAAAAAATTCGATGGCATCACGGGCATTCCGCCGATCAACTTTCTGGGCGTGGAGCTGCAAAGCGGGCGCAACCTGTACCTGCTGATCTGGGTGATCGTGGCGCTGGCGGTGCTCGCCGTGCTCAACCTGCTCGACTCGCGCACGGGCCGCGCCATCCGCGCGCTACGCGGCGGTCTGGTGATGGCCGAGTCATGCGGCGTGAACACGGCTCGCACAAAGCTCCTCGCTTTCGTCCTGGCTGCCGTGCTCGCGGGCCTGTCGGGCTGGCTCTATGCGCACCTGCAACGCGCTGTGAACCCGACGCCCTTCGGCCTGAACGCAGGCATCACCTACCTCTTCATGGCCGTCGTCGGCGGTGCGGGCTACGTGTGGGGCGCGCTCGCGGGCGCCGCGCTCATGACGATCCTGGGCGACTGGCTGCAGAACATCCTGCCGAAGCTGCTGGGCCAGAGCGGCAACTTCGAAGTGATCGTGTCGGGCATGTTGCTCATCTTGCTGCTGCAACGCGCGCCCGGTGGCCTGTGGCCGATGGTGCTGCGCGTGGTGGGCATGTTCAAGCGCGGCACAGCGACTGGCGAACATCCGCAACTGCCCGCACCGATTGGCCTGCAGAACGCACAGCTCGCACAGCCGCTGCCACGCAGGCCGCAAGCCGCGGCGGGCAGCACGGTGCTCGATGTGCGCAGTGCACGCAAGACGTTCGGCGGGCTGGTCGCGGTGAACGACGTGAGCTTCAGCGTGAATGCCGGCGAAATCCTCGGGCTGATCGGCCCGAACGGCGCAGGCAAGAGCACGATGTTCAACCTCGTCAGTGGCGTGCTGCCGCTGACTTCGGGCGAAGTGCACTTCGCGGGTGAGCGCATCGACGGCAAGACGTCACGCGCACTGGCACGAGCGGGCATGGCGCGCACCTTCCAGCATGTGCGGCTGCTGCCGGCGATGAGCGTGATCGAGAACGTTGCTATCGGCGCGCACCTGCGCGGCCATCGCGGGTGGATGGCGGGTGTGATGCGTGCGAACCGCATCGAGGAAGCATCGATCTTTGCCGAAGCACAGGCGCAACTCGACCGCGTGGGGCTCGGCGCTGATGCGCTGCGTGAAGCGGGCAGCCTCGCGCTCGGCCAGCAGCGGCTGCTTGAAATTGCGCGTGCGCTCGCTGGCGACCCGGTGGTGCTGCTGCTCGACGAACCGGCTGCGGGTCTGCGTCACCAGGAAAAACTTGCGCTGGCCGCACTGCTGCGCGATTTGCGCTCGCAAGGCGTGAGCATCTTGCTGGTGGAACACGACATGGAATTCGTGATGGGCCTGGTCGACCGGCTGGTGGTGATGGACTTCGGCACCCGCATCGTGCATGGGCTGCCGGAAGCCGTGCGCAACAACCCTGCAGTGATCGAAGCGTACCTGGGGGGCGTGGAATGAGCGCCATCCTCGAAGTCAAGAACCTGTGCGTGGACTACGGCAAGGTGCGCGCTGTGCACGACGCCGCGATTCACGTGGAGCCCGGCCGCATCGCTACCGTGATCGGGCCGAACGGCGCGGGCAAATCAACGCTGCTCAACGCGATCATGGGCGTGCTGCCTGCCGCAAGCGGTGAGGTGTGGTTCGACGGTCATGTCGAAAAAGGAACCATCGCCTCGCGCGTGGCCGACGGCATGAGCCTCGTGCCCGAAAAGCGCGAGCTGTTCGCGACGATGACCGTCGAAGACAACCTGCTGCTCGGCGCCTACGTGAAGCTCAAGGGCCGCGCGAGCAACGCCGACGCAATGCGCGCCGAAGTGTTTCGCCTGTTCCCGCGGCTGGAAGAGCGGCGCAAGCAACTGGCCGGGACGCTATCAGGTGGTGAGCGACAGATGCTCGCCATTGGCCGCGCACTGATGGCCAGGCCGCGCGTGTTGATGCTCGATGAACCCAGCCTGGGTCTCGCACCGCTGGTGGTGCGCGAGATCTTCCACATCATCTCGGCGCTGCGCGAGAGCGGCGTTGCGATTTTGCTGGTGGAGCAGAACGCGCGCGCCGCACTGCAGGTGGCTGACTATGGTTACGTGCTGGAGACGGGGCGCATCACGCTCGAAGGCCCGGCGACGGACTTGACGAACGACCCGCGCGTGGTGAACACGTATCTGGGTTTGGGCGGACAACGCGCTGAATGAGCCTGCCCGGCTGGTGCGATCAGCCAGCTGGCGCCACAAAGAAATTGTCGTCTGTGAAGAACCGGTCGGGAATCCGCAAGTGGATTGCCTGCAGCATTTCTGCCGGGGGCGATACCCGCCGAACAAATTGCGCAAACCAACGGTCGTCGCGAAACTTGTCGTAGATGGGTAGGGCCAATTCAGTCATGAGAACGCGCCACTGGACTCTATCTGCCAATACCTTGAGCTGCGCTAACGTCCCACGCGCATCGCCGATCAGTGCCGGAAAGCGCCCAGGCTCAGTCTCGGTCCACTCCTGCAGACTTTCGGCGTCAACTTCCCCGGTATCGAGCCAGGCTTGCGCCTCCAACAGCAAGCGCTGCATGCGTGTTGCACCAATTTCTCCGGCGAGAGCGAATGCTGCAGCCATGCCATCCCGCACCAGGACTGAGAACACCAGATGTTCGCAGTCGATGCCGCCGCGCTCAGGATGCTGACCTGCGCAGCTTTGTTCAATGGAATCGTCATACCACCCCAGCCGCCAGAGCACCTTTCCTAACTGCCGGTGGACGTCAGAGCGGCCCGGCACCAACGCGTCAAGCCGACGCAACAGAATCAATGCGGCCGCAGGTTGCTGCCAATGCATCAGCCACGTCGCGGCTTCGACAAACGCAATCACAGCGCGCTCGCCCAGCCTCATCCTGCGCTCAAGTCTTGCGCACACCTGCGTAAACCGATGCAGATCGGCAGCTGGCCCCAGGCCTTGGTAGATGGCCCGCCGACCACGGCTGCACACTCGCACCGGCTCGCTCGCGCGCAGCGATAGCGGCGGATGCATTGCGAGAATATTTTCAGGCTGGCCGAAGGCGACCGGATGATTTGCAACAACTCGCAGTGCTCCGGGCAGCAGGACTGCCTGGCCTGCTTGCATGTGGAAGACGACGACATCAGGTGCCGTGTGCGTTGGATTTTGGCTTCGGATCAAGATGATTCCTGCGTGGGCGCGGCCTTGATGCCGCAACTTGCATGAGTAACCCTGCGCAACCCATCGTTCCGCACACCAAAGTCTGGCTCAAGTACTCCAGTTCGGCTTGCGCTTTTCAGTGAACGCCGTGAAACCTTCCTGCGCGCTCGCGTCCATCATGTTCACCGCCATCGTCTGGCCAGCGAGCTGGTATGCCGCTTCAATGCCCATCTCACGCTGGCGATAGAACATCTCCTTGCCCAGCGCAATCGCGACGCGCGGCTTGGCGAGGATGCTCTCGACGAGTTTTGCGACCTCCGCATCGAGCTGGTCTGCTGCGACCACGCGATTGACCAGCCCCCGCTCCTTCGCCTCCTGCGCTGAAATGAAGTCACCCGTGACGAGCATCTCCATCGCCTGCTTCGGCGCCATGTTGCGCAGCAGCGGCACGCTGGGTGTCGAGCAGAAGAGCCCGTAGTTGACGCCGCTCACGGCAAACTTCGCCTCGTTCACGGCCACTGCAAGGTCACACTGCGCGACGAGCTGGCAACCCGCTGCCGTCGCGATGCCTTGCACGCGCGCAATCACGGGCACAGGCAATTTGATGATCGTCAGCATCATCTTGCTGCATTGCGCGAAGAGCTTCTGGTAATAGTCGAGCGACGGATGGTCCACCATCTCTTTGAGGTTGTGACCGGGGCAAAACGCCTTGCCATTGGCCGCGATCACCACCACGCGCGCCGAATCGTCCTGCGCCACACGATCAAGCGCGGCCTGCATCGCAGCCAGCATTTCTTCGCTGAGCGAATTGAAACTGCCCGGCCGGTTCATCGTCAGCGTGACAACGCCGCGTGAGTCGCGGTGTTCCAGCACGGCTGCTTCCATGGTGACAGTAGTGACGGTGGTGTCTGATGCGCTCATGATGTTTTCCTCACAAATCCGCCAGCGCCCGCACATGCGCCTCAACGCTGCGCCCCAGCGCGCTCAGGTTGTAGCCGCCTTCGAGCGACGACACGATGCGCTTGTTTGAATGGCGCGCCGCGACTTCCTTCAGCTTCTTCGTGATCCACGCGTAGTCCGCCTCGACCAGGCCGAGCTGGCCCAGGTCATCTTCGCGGTGCGCGTCGAAACCCGCACTGATGAAAATCATCTGCGGCCGGAATTCTTCCAGCCGCGGCAACCAGTGCTTTTCAATCAGCGGGCGGATCACATCGCCCTTGCTGTACGCGGGCACGGGCATGTTCACCATGTTGGCGGCATGCGGGCCAGCACCCGTGCCGGGGTAGAACGGATGCTGGAAGAAGCTCACCATCAACGTGCGCTCGTCACCCGCCAGGATGTCTTCCGTGCCGTTGCCGTGATGCACGTCGAAGTCGACGATGGCCACGCGTTCCAGGCCGTGCTTTTCAAGCGCGTAACGCGCGCCGATGGCTACCTGGTTGAAGATGCAAAAACCCATCGAATGGTCGTGGCACGCATGGTGGCCGGGTGGCCGCACGGCGCAAAAGGCGTTCTCGAGTTCGCCGGCCATCACGGCATCGACAGCAGCGGTGACTGCGCCGACGGCGCGCATGGCGGCGTCCCAGGATTTGCCGTTCATGGAGGTGTCGGGGTCGATCCGCGCGTAGCCGGCCTCGCCGGTTTGCATCACGTGAACTGCCAGGCGCTGGCGCAATGCGTCGATGGCGGCCACGTGCTGCTCGTCGTGCGCAAGTTCGACATCCGCCAGGGTGGCCATGGGGGCTTCGCGCTGGTCGAGCAGGTCGGCAATGCCGGTGACAAGAAGCCTGTCGTGGATCGCGTCGAGCCGCTCGGGGCATTCCGGGTGGCCCGGGCCCATCTCGTGTCTCCTGCAATCCGGATGCGTGAAAAATCCGGTTTTGTTCATCACTGCCACTCGCCCTCGTCCAAATTGCGATAACGTCGTGCCATGGATGCACAACAACAGCTCAAGGCGCTCCTCGGTCAGCTTAACACGGTGCTCGTGGGCAAACCCGGCCAGGTACAGGACTGCGTGGCCTGCCTGCTCGCTGGTGGCCACCTGTTGATTGAAGACGTTCCCGGTGTCGGCAAAACCACGCTGGCTCACGCGCTCGCCCGCGCTTTCGGGCTGCAGTTTTCGCGCGTGCAGTTCACGGCCGACTTGATGCCCAGCGACTTGTCGGGCGTGTCGATTTACGAGCGCGGCAAGGAGTCTTTCGTGTTCCACCCCGGCCCGGTGTTCGCACAGGTGCTGCTGGCCGACGAGATCAACCGCGCCAGCCCCAAGACGCAAAGCGCACTGCTCGAAGCAATGGAAGAAAAGCAGGTCACGGTCGAAGGCGAAACGCGCCCGCTGCCCACACCCTTCTTCGTGATCGCCACGCAGAACCCGCACGACCAGCTTGGCACGTTCGCCCTGCCCGAATCGCAGCTCGACCGCTTCCTGATGCGCATCTCGCTGGGCTACCCCGACCGCGCGGCCGAGCGCGAGCTGCTCAGCGGCGACGACCGCCGCCATATGGTCGAGTCCATGAGCAGCCGCCTCACGCCTGCCGACCTGCTCGCGCTGCAGCAGCAGGTGTTGAAGGTGCACGCCGCCGGCCCCTTGCTCGACTATGTGCAAGACCTCGTGGCGGCCACGCGCTCGGGCCGCTGGTTCCTGCAGGGCCTGTCGCCGCGCGCGGGCATCTCGGTCGTGCGCGCCGCCAAGGCGCAGGCGCTGCTCAGTGGTCGCGATTACGTCGCGCCCGATGACGTGCAGGCGATCCTGCCGCAGACCGTGGCGCACCGGCTGATTCCGGTGAGCGATGCGGGCCGTGGGCCTGTGGAGCAAGTGCGCGCCATGCTGGAGGCGGTGCCGCTGCCATGACTGCCGCCGTGGAGCGTTCAGCGTTGGGCGTGGAGCGCGATTCGCCCAACGCCGAACGCCCCACGCTCAACCCTTTCACCTTTGCGCGCAAGCGCTTTCGCCGGTGGTGGCAGTCGCGCCTGCCTTTGTCTGACACGATGACGCTCACGCAGCGCAACGTGTACATCCTGCCGACGCGGCCCGGCTTCATGCTCGGCGCAACGCTGCTCGTGCTGCTCGTCGGCTCGATCAACTACCAGCTCAACCTGGGTTACCTGCTCACGTTCCTGCTGGCGGGCAGCGCCGTCGTCGGCATGCATGTGTGCCACGGCACGCTGCGCGGCCTGACGATGAACCTGAAGACGCCCGATGCGCAGTTTGCCGGCGTGAGCGCGACGCTCACCGTCGTGCTCACGAACGAGCGCAAGTCGATCCGCCACGGCATCGGCATGGCCGTGCTCGATGCCACGCATGAAGACCGCTGGGTGTACACCGATGTGCCTGCGCAAGGCAGCACCTCGGTACATGTCGCATTCAAGCCCGACAGGCGCGGCCTGCATCACGTGCCGCCGCTCACGGCGGAAACGCGCTTTCCGCTCGGCACGTTCCGCGTGTGGACGGTGTGGCGGCCTGCCGCGCAGGTGCTGGTCTATCCCGCGCCAGAAGCGTTCCCGCCGCCATTGCCGCCCGGCGAGCCGCGAGCAGGCGGCGCAGCCACTGCCAGCGCGCAGAACAGTGGCGAATTCGACGGCGTGCGCGCCTACCGCCGCGGCGATCCGCTCAAGCTGGTCGTCTGGAAGAAAGCCGCCAAGGCCGATGAACTCGTCAGCCGCGACACGCAGCAGGCCCAGCGCTACGAGTTGTGGCTTGACTTTGCGGCAGCGGGCCATCTCGATACCGAACACAAGCTCTCGCGCCTGACAGCGTGGGTGGTGCAGGCCGACAAGCTCGGCCTCGACTACGGCCTGCGCTTGCCCAACCAACAGGTCGCACCCGGCGCGGGCGAGGCGCACAAGCGCCGCTGCCTCGAAGCACTGGCCGTGTGCTGACCCCATGGTGAACCCATGCTGAGCCGCATCGACGCCCTCCCCCGCGACAGCCGCGACACGCTGTTTTTGCTGCTCGTGATCGCATGGATCGTGCTGCCGCAGGTCGCGAACCTGCCGGTGTGGTGTGTCGCGCTCACAGGCGGTGTGCTGCTGTGGCGCGGCTGGCTGGCATTCAGCGGCAAGCCGTTGCCGGGCAAGTGGTGGATCCTGGGGCTGCTGGTTGTGGCCACTGGCGCCACGCTGTTCACGCATCGCACCGTGCTGGGCCGCGACGCGGGCGTGACCATGATCGTCGTGCTGCTGGCCTTCAAGACACTGGAGCTGCGCGCGCGGCGAGACATCTTCGTCGTGTTCTTCCTGGGCTTCTTCACGATGCTCACGAACTTCTTCTTCTCGCAGTCGCTGCTCACGGCAGCAGCGATGCTCGTGGCGCTGCTGGGCCTGCTCACGGCGCTCGTCAACGCGCACATGCCGGTGGGCAAGCCACCACTGCGCCAAGCCGCGAAAACGGCGATGTGGATGGCGCTGCTGGGCGCGCCGGTGATGGCGGTGATGTTCGTGCTCTTTCCGCGCCTGGCGCCGCTGTGGGGCATTCCAAGCGATGCGATGAGCGGGCGCAGCGGGCTGTCGGCGACGATGCAGGTCGGCAATATCGCCAGCCTGGTGCTTGACGAAAGCATCGCCATGCGCATCCAGTTCGAGGGCGCCGCGCCACAGCAGAGCGACCTGTACTTTCGCGGGCCGGTGCTCGGCAGCTTCGACGGGCGCGAGTGGCGCGCGATCCAGCTGCGCCTGGGCGCGCGCAACGTCAATCCGCTGGCCGGCCCCGCGCAATTGCAGGTGTCGGGCACACCCGTGAAATACGAAGTGACGATGGAGGCGAACAACCGCCCCTGGCTGATGGTGCTCGACGCCGCCATCAAGCCGCCCAACGTGCCGGGGTTCGAGACGGCCATGACGGGCGAGCTGCTGTGGCTCACCAACCGCCCCATCACTGACCTGCTTCGCTACAAGGCCGAGAGCTACACGAATTTCCGCCACGGCCCAGGTGCGCGCGCAGCGCTGCAGCCGGACTACATGGAGATTCCCCTGCGGCTGAACCCACGCACGCAGGCGCTGGCGCTGCAACTCAGCCGCCAGCCCGGCGTGGCCGAGGCGGGTGATGAAGCGTTTGTCGACGCCGCCATGAAGTACCTGCGCAGCGGCAACTACCGCTACACGCTGGAGCCGGGGCAGTACGGCGAGAACACGGCTGACGAATTCTGGTTCGACAAGAAAGAAGGCTTTTGCGAACACATCGCGTCTGCCTTTGCTGTGCTGATGCGCGCGGGCGGCGTGCCCTCGCGCGTCGTCACGGGCTATCAGGGCGGCGAGCGCAACACCGTGGACGGCTTCTGGGTGCTGCGCCAGAGCGACGCCCATGCGTGGACCGAGGTCTGGCTTGAAAGACGCGGATGGGTGCGTGTCGATCCGACCTCGGCCGTTGCGCCCGGGCGCATCGGCGCCTTCCAGCGGCTGCAGGCGCCGCAGGGCGTGATTGCCTCGGCGCTTGGCAACATGTCGCCGGGCCTGGCAGCCAACATGCGCGCCGCGTGGGAAGCGCTGAACAACAGCTGGAACCAGTGGGTGCTGAACTACACGCAAAGCAAGCAGCTGAACATGCTCAAGGACCTGGGCTTTGAGTCACCCAGCTGGGAAGACCTGAGCTACGTGTTGCTCGGGCTGATTGTTGCCGTGTCGCTGCTAGGCGCAGGCTGGACGCTGTGGGACAAGCGCGAACACGACCCGTGGCTGCGCCTGCTGCAGCGCGTGCGCAAGCGCCTGGTTGAAGCGGGCATTGAACTGCCTGCTGCTGCGCCGCCGCGCCACATGGCCGCGGCAGTCACGGCACGCTTCGGCGATGCGGGGCGCGACCTGGCCAGCTGGTTGCTCAAGCTGGAGAGCCTGCGCTACGCGCGCTCCAGCACCACCTCGCTGTCTGCACTGCAACGCGAGTTCAAACAGATGCCATGGCCCGCCTGATGTACGTTCCCCGTTTTTCTGCTGTCGCACTCACCGTCTTCGCATTACTTGCCACCAGCAGCCAGAGCGCTGTCGCAGCCAGGAAGAAGCACAAGGCACCCGCCAGCCTCGTCGAGCGCAATGCCATGCGCGGCACACCGTTTTCAACCAGCGACGAGGCCATGCAATGGGCCGCCGAAATGGCGCAGCGCCGCGAGGTCGACGCCGGCTGGGTGCAGCGCACGCTTGGCGAAGCGCAGCTGCTGCCCACCGTCGCGCGCCTGATGCAGCCCGCCCCGGCAGGCACGCCGAAGAACTGGCGTGTGTACCGCAGCCGCTTCATCGACCCCATTCGCATCAACGCCGGCGTGAAGTTCTGGCAGGAGAACGCGGCGCTGCTGGAGCGCGCCGAGCGCGAATACGGCGTGCCGGCCGACATCATCGTCGGCATCATCGGCGTGGAGACGATCTACGGCCAGCAGATGGGTACGTTCCGCGTGATCGATGCGCTGGCAACGCTGGGCTTCAACTTTCCGCCGTCGCACCCGCGCGCCGCCGAACGCCAGGCCTATTTCCGCAGCGAGCTCGAGCAATTTTTGCTGCTGCAATACAAGGCTGGCACCGATCCGTTCAAGGCGCTCGGCAGTTATGCAGGCGCCATGGGCATGCCGCAATTCATGCCGAGCAGCTGGGCCAAGTGGGCGGTGGATTTTGATGGCGACGGGCGCATCGACCTCTCGCGCAGCACGGCCGACGTGATCGGCTCGGTCGCGAACTATTTCAGGAGCTATGGCTGGCAAAGCGGCATGCCCACGCACTTCGCGGTGGACTTCAATGCCGCAACGCTCGACAAGGAAGCCTTGCTCGCGCCCGACATTCTTCCCACATTCAGTGTGAAGAGCTTCACTGAAAAAGGTGCTGTCCTGTCTGGTCAGGCACTGGAGCACCAAGGCAAACTTGCACTCGTCGAACTACAGAATGGTGCTGCCGAGCCGCAATACGTGGCGGGCACCGAAAACTTCTACGTGATCACTCGCTACAACTGGTCCAGTTACTACGCAATGGCTGTCATCGAACTCGGGCGCGAAGTCAAAGAAGCGCTCCCTGCACGCTGATGGACGGCCTCGCGACCTGGCAGCGCCTGTGGCGCGAAGTCGGTGCGCCCGAGGGCAACGAGGGCCTGCACCAGCGCCTCATCAACGCGTGGTGCGAGCCGCAGCGCCACTACCACTCACGGCAGCACCTGCGCGAATGCCTTGCCACGCTCGCCACCGCGAGGCACCTGGCGCAGCGCCCCGCAGAAGTCGAGCTGGCGCTGTGGTTTCACGATGCCTTCTACGAGCCGCGCCGGCATGACAACGAAGAGCGAAGCGCGCATTGGGCGCGCGAGGCGATCGACGCCGCCGGTGCACCCGCGGGTGTGGGCGAGCGAGTGGCCGCGCTGGTGATGCTCACGCGCGGTCACCAGCCGCCGCAGGGCGCCGACGGGCAGCTGCTGGTTGACGTGGACTTGTCGATTCTTGGCGCGCCGGGCGAGCGCTTCGATGAATCCAATGAGCAGATCCGCCTTGAATATGCGCATGTGCCGCTGGTGGACTTCATCGCCGGCCGCACCCGCGTGTTGCAGGCGTTTCTTGCGCGGCCCAGGCTGTTCTGCACGGCGCACTTCCATGACCGGCTCGAAGCGCAGGCGCGGGCCAACCTGCAACGCGCACTCGACAAGCTCGCCGTCGAGGGCCACCGGCTGTCAGGCGTCGGCTGATTCCTTGATGAAGCGGTTCACCACCGCGCCCCTGGTTTCAAGGCATCGCGCGACCACGGCTTCGTAGTCGCTGTCGGTCACGAGCACGCGCTGCAGCTTGCCCTCGCCGACCATCGAGCCGCACAGGTTCGCGCAGGCGAGCTTCTCTGTCATCACGGACCCATAAGCCGGCAGCGCCACCCGCGTGCCTTTGGCAATGTCGGCCATCACCTGCGGGCTGAACAGGCCCACGTTCTTCAGCAGCTTGAACGGAAGTGTCTTGTGCAGCTGCGAGAGAAAGCGCGTGCTGATGGCGATCTTGGGGATGACATCGAGGTTTTGCGCCGTGCGCTCAGCCGCGTCGATGAAGAAGTCCAGGTACACACTGCCTTTGACAAAGATCGAGATCGAATTGTTGACGCCGCGCCACGCCTTGGCAGTGCCATCCGCCTCGATGCCGAGCCACACCTCGCGGCAATAGGCAAAGCTGTCAGTCACATCGACCGTGAGGCGCTGGGGCGCGAAGACGACCATGTCGGCATCGACCCACACCGTGCGCTCATAGCCTTTGGCCATCAACTCACGCGCAACGACGAGCCGCGCGTAGTCCGTCACCGGGCACATCTCGCCGGCGGCCTTGTCGCGAAACCATGCGGGCACGCGGTCGAAGAGGCTGTCGTCCACAAATTCGTAGTCGTAGCCGCGCGACTGGGCCCACGACCGCACCGTGCCCATGCAGGTGGTGATCCAGGGTGCGACGTTGTGTGTGCGGTACGACTGGAAGACGACAGTTTTCAATGGGGGATCGCCTGGGTGATGAATTGGTTGACCACATCGCCCCTGGTTTCAAGGCATCGCGCGACCACGGCGGCGTAGTCGCTGTCGGTCACGAGCACGCCCTGGCGTTGCCCGTCGCCGACCATCGAGCCGCACAGGTTCGCACAGGCGAGCGGCGCCTTGAGTGCGGCGCCGTAGGCAGGCAGTGCGACGTGTGTGCCTTTGGCGATGTCGTTCATCACGAGCGGGCTGAACAGGCCCACGTTCATCAGCAGCTGGAACGGCAGTGTCTGGCGCAGCCTGGTGAGAAATCGTGTGCTGATCGCGATCTTGGGCACGACGTCGAGCGCCATGGCCGTGCGCTCGGCTGCATCGATGAAGAAGTCCAGGTACACATTGCCTTTGACGAAGACCGAAATTGCGTTGTTGACGCTGGTCCAGAACTTGGGCACGCCCTGCTCGTCGATGTTCAGCCCGAGCTCATGGCAATAGGCAAAACTGTCGGTCACCTCGACGTCGAGGCGTTCAGGCGCAAACACGACCACGTCGGCATCGACCCACACCGTGCGCTCGTAACCCCTGGCCAGCAATTCACGCGCGACGACGAGCCGGGCGTAGTCCGTCATGGGGCACATCTGCCCTTGCACCTTGCTGCGATACCAGGCGGGCACGCGCTCGAGCAGGCTGTCGTCAAAGAATTCGTAGTCGTAGCCGCGGGCTTCGGCCCAGGCGCGCACTGTGCCCATGCACGCCGTGATCCACGGGGCGACGTCGTGTGTGCGGTAAGACTGGAAGACGACCGTTTTCAATCGAAGGGGCTGCTACTTCTTCGCAGCAGCTTCACGCTCTTTGAGGATCTCTTCCTTGTCCTCGCGGCTGTAGGAAATGCCGCCGCACGAATCGTTGTAGGCCACCAGTGACTTGTTGAAGGCTTCCAGGTCTTTCACGAACGCTTCCTGGGCCGCATTCGCAGCCTTGACCCGGTCGTTGTGCGCCGTGACCTTGCGCTTGAACTCGCGCACCTTGCGGTCGTTGGACTCGTCGATGTCCTTTTGCTCCTCTGCCATTTGCACGTTGGCAGTCTTGATGGCGGCGATTTCAGCGACGTTGGCGGCCTTGCGCGCCTCGATCTCCTTGCGGCGCGCGGCCAGGCTGGACTCGGAGTCCATGCAGACGCGCAATTCATCCTTGGTGACAACCTTGGGTGACTTTGCGGCCTGGGCGAGTGCCCCCTGTGCGGTGACCAGGGAAAGGATGGCGAAAGAGATCGTGCAGAAGCTGGTCTTGACTTGCATGGTGAAACCTTTTGAAGTGCCTTGTGGGCGGGTCAACACTCGTGCGGCGGCGGGTCGCCGCGGGCGCACAGGATGAGTACACGGCATGAATGGTAGCGGGGTTTTCGGGTGGGGTGCCACACGCGCGCTGGCGATGAGCCAGTCAGGGCTTTGCGCGGCGCTGCCTGTCGACCCTGCGCCAATAGCCGAACTCGTCCTCATGCACTTCTATGTCGAGTTCCGACACGCGCATCTGCAGCCGTTCTTGCACGTCGGCCACGGCGCGGTTGTAAATGGCTGGCGCGATCTCTTCGAGGAAAAATCCCAGTAGCGCACCGGCAGCAATGTTGCCGATCTTCTCGTCCATGTTCTCCTGGAAGTAGCGCTCGATGGAAGCCACGGCCGTCTGGCGGACGTCTTTGGGCAGTTCGATGGTCATGGGGAAATATTACGCTTCGCCCGGTGGGTCACCGCCGCACAAAATACGGCACTGCCGACAGCACGACACCAATCACGACCAGCGCAATGGTGTTGGCAATGACGTAGGGGTACACCATCAGCAGCAGCCCGCACACGAGCGGCACGGTGGCCTTCTGCTTGCGGCCATACATGAAGTAGCCCAGGCCAATGGAGCCGAACAGCACGCTCCACAAAATGGCGGCAATGCTGATCGAGGCGACCGGGCCGAACAGCACCGTGCGCCTTCGCAATCAGGCCGCAGCCGGCACCAGGAAGTCGCTGCTGATGCGCGTGCCCAGCTCGTTCACCCGGTCGAGAAACTGCGTGAGGAAGGCATGGAGCCCCGTCGCGAGAATCTCGTCGATGTCGCCGTACTGCAAGTCTGCGCGCAGCTTGCCCGCTCGGCGGATCGTCTCGGTGGACTGGTCGTTCGACACAGCCGCCAGGTTGGCCACAACCTCATTCATGCTTGCATGCAGCGAACGCGGCATGTCGGCACGCAGGATCAACAGGTCTGCCACGCGTTCGGGCTTGATCACGTCACGGTAGACCTTGCGATAGATCTCGAAGGCCGACACGCTGCGCAGGATCGCGCTCCAGTGATAGAAGTCGTATTCCTGGTCTTTCTCGTTGGCGGTGCCGAAGAAGTCGCTCTGCACGGCGTGGAACTTCACGTCGACCAGGCGCGCGGTGTTGTCCGCGCGTTCCAGGAAGGTGCCCAGGCGCATGAAGTGCAGCGCCTCGTCCATCAGCATCGTGCCCACCGTCACGCCGCGCGAGAGGTGCGAGCGGAACTTCACCCACTCGAAGAACTGGCCCGGGTCGCGCTCGAACTGGTCAGTCTGCAGCATGCGATTGACTTCCAGCCAGGTCTGGTTCTGCGTCTCCCACGCTTCCGTGGTCAGCGAGCCGCGCACGGCCCGCGCGTTCTCGCGCGCGGCGCGCAGGCACGACAGGATGGACGACGGATTGCTTTCGTCGCGCACCATGAATTCCATGACTTCGCGAGCGTTGATGTTGTCGTACTTCTCGGAGTAGCGCGGCATCAGCTCGCTGATCGACAGCAGGCCCTGCCAGCCCACTTGGGCGACGCCTGTCGATTGCGGCAGCAGCGACGTCTGGTAGTTCACGTCGAGCATGCGTGCGGTGTTCTCGGCGCGCTCGGTGTAGCGCGACATCCAGAAGAGGTGGTCTGCGGTTCTGGATAACATGATCAGACCTCCAGAATCCACGTGTCCTTGGTGCCACCACCCTGGGACGAATTGACCACCAGCGAGCCCTCCTTCAACGCAACGCGCGTCAGGCCCCCCGGCACCATCTGCACTTCCTTGCCCGAGAGCACGAAGGGCCGCAGGTCGATATGGCGCGGCGCAATGCCGCTTTCGACAAACGTCGGGCAGCTGGACAGCGACAGCGTGGGCTGCGCGATATAGCCCGTGGGGTTGGCCTCCACCGCCTTGCGGAAATCCTCGATCTCCGCCTTCGTGGACGCAGGGCCTACCAGCATGCCGTAGCCGCCCGCGCCGTGGACTTCCTTCACGACCAGGTCTTTCAGGTTGGCGAGCACGTAGCCCAGGTCGTCCTTGTCGCGGCACATGAAAGTGGGCACGTTGTTCAGGATCGGCTTTTCGCCCAGGTAGAACTCGATCATCTTCGGCACGTAGGGATAGATCGATTTATCGTCAGCCACGCCCGTGCCAATCGCGTTGCAGATCGTCACGTTGCCGGCGGCATAGGCCTCGACCAGGCCCGCCGTGCCGAGTGTCGACGTGGGACGGAACACCTTCGGGTCGAGGAAGTCGTCGTCCACGCGGCGGTAGATCACATCGACGCGCTTCGGCCCGCGCGTGGTGCGCATGTAAACGTATTTGTCCTTGACGAACAGGTCCTGCCCCTCGACCAGCTCGATGCCCATCTGCTGCGCCAGGAACGCGTGCTCGAAGTACGCGCTGTTGTACATGCCGGGCGTGAGCACGACGACCGTCGGGTCGGGCGCGCCGGGCTGCGCGGACGCGCGCAGGGTTTCCAGCAGCAAATCGGGGTAGTGCATGACCGGCGCGACGCGGTGCGAGCTGAACAGGTCCGGGAAGAGCCGCATCATCATCTTGCGGTCTTCCAGCATGTAGCTCACGCCGCTGGGCACGCGCAGGTTGTCTTCCAGCACGTAGTACTCGCCCTCGCCCTTGTCATTCGGCGCGCGGACGATATCGACGCCCGCAATATGCGAATACACCCGGTGCGGCGTGTAAACGCCCATCATCTCCTTGCGAAACTGCGAGTTGTTCAGCACCTGCTCGGCGGGGATGATGCCGGCCTGCAGGATTTCCTGCTCGTGGTAGACGTCGTGCAGGAAGCGGTTGAGGGCCGTGACGCGCTGCACCAGGCCTTTTTCCATCGTCGCCCATTCATGGGCCGGGATGATGCGGGGAATCAGGTCAAACGGAATGAGCCGCTCGGTGCCCGCGCCGTCTTCATCCTTGGCGCCGTATACGGCGAAGGTGATGCCCACGCGGCGAAAGATCATTTCCGCCTCTTCGCGGCGCGCCTGCATGCTGGGCGCCGGTTGCCGGGCCAGCCACTGGGCGTAGATCGCGTAGTGGTCGCGAATTCCCTGGAACTGCGCCTGCGTCATGCCGCCCATGGCCTGGCTCTGGAACTGCAAGGGGCCGCCTTCCGGCGGCAGGGTGAACATCTCGTCGAATTTCATAGTCGTCATAGAGCTTGCGCACTAGCTTAGCAAGTTCCGGACCCTTTGCGGGCGCAAGCGGGCCGAATCAGCGCGCGATGCGGCAGAACTGAGACGGTTGCGACTGATCGCCAATGCGCCCCTCCAGCCTGCGGCAGCTGCCCTCATCGAGGGTCAGGCCGTGGGTTCGCAGCGCGACGGCCCACTGCGCCACCACTTGCCTTTCTTCAGCGGCGATGTCGCGCTGCGGCCCGGCGGGCGCCTTGAACTGGCACACCGGCCCGTCGGCCAGCACATAGCTTCGATAACGCCGCGACAGTTGCAGCAGCGGCTTGATGCTGCGGCACACAAGCGCGTCGGCAGCAACACTGTGGCGCGCCAGCGTCTCGTTGAACCGCCTGGCCGTCTCTGCCTGCGTGTCGGTCACCGCCGGCAACACCGCCCACACAGGCCCGCCCCGCTCACTGAAAATGGTCTTGGCGCGCGCGACATAGGCCGGCGACTCAGGGAAGTTGAACAGCGACACGAACGCAAGCTCGGGCGGCAGGAAAGGCGCCATCCAGGCCACCGGCTGTGCGATGAACACCACGGTGGCCCGCGACGCATCGGCCAGGGCGAGTTCGGGCGGTGTGTAGCTACGCTCCGCAAATGAGGCATGCCCCCATGTCTTGAACAGCACCAGGCTCGCCATGACTGAGATGGCGATCAGCGCCGCAGCCGCCTTCGGGGCCAGACGGCTCGGCCAGACGCGCGGCAGCAACAGCCACACGACCAGCGGGAACAACACCTCGATCACCGTTGCATAGCGGCCGATGGCGAAGACCGACAGCCACCCGAGGTAGCTCACTGCCATGAACGCCAGCACGAAGCGCATGGGCGCCGTCAGCTGGCCTGCCTGGCCGCGCACGCGCCCGATGACGGCCCGCAGGCCCCAGATGGCGACCAGCAGGTAAGTCACCGGCCAGAGCCAGTTGCGCACCCCCATCTCGCCCGCGCGATACGGGTCGGCCATGAACACCAGCGGATAAAAGACCGCCTCCAGCGCGGTCTTCGGGCCCCAGCGCGGATCGATCGTTTTCATGGCCGTGGCCATCGGCGAGCCGAAGAACGAATTGAACTGGGGAAAGGTCGGGTTGCCGAATTCAATCCACATGCGCGCCCACCACCAGCCGGTGGCCAGCAGCAGGCCCACGACGCCGCCGGCCGTGAGCAATGCAATGGCCCGCGCACGATCGCGCAGTGGCGCGGCACACACCGCCAGACCCGCGGCAAGCGCCAGCGCGAACGGCGCGTTCGTGAGCTTGAGCCCGGTGGCCAAGCCGACAAGCAGACCGGCGCAGCCGAGCGCGACCCGTGAGCGGCGCGACGCCAGCGAGCCGGTGGCCTGCACGCACAGGGCCATGGCGCCGAGCACCAGCACCGCCGTCGTGTTGTCGCCCATCGTGTTGCCGATGCCCGCGAAGAACGTCGCGCCCAGGCAGCCCGCCAGCGCAAGCGCCCAGACCAGGCGCGATGACGCTTCGGGCAGCACGCGCTTGACAACGGCCGCCAGGAACACGGCACACAGGCCATGCAGCGCGCCCATGATGAAGGCGACGGCGGGCGCAGGCAGCGACACCGTCATCGCGTAGTACGGCAGGTCGAGCAGTGGATTGAAGTAGCTCTGCACGCCCGCTGGCGCCAGGTCGATGTGCAGCCTGTCATTCAATAGCGCATACACGTTGTACAGGTGGTAGTTCAGCAAGTCCCAGTTGGTGTCTTGCCCCAGCAGCATCGACAACGCGCCGAAAGCCGCCACGACGAGCGGCGAAGCGTCAGCCGCCTTGCCCGTGAACACCAGCAGGCGCGAACCCGCAAAGTTGAAGCCGAGCGCCACGATCGAGCCCGCGGCCAGCGCGAGCAAGTCATGCGACGGGTACTTCACCAGCAGCGACTGGAACGTGATGAAGCTCACCACGATGCCGCCGCCCTGCACGGCCAGGTAGCGCATGTACTGCCAGAGCGCACTGCTGGCCGCGTTGTCGTCCCGCGCGAAGGTGTAGCGGCGGTTGATCGCCCATGTTGCGAGCGTGGCTGGCGCAAATGCGGCCAGGCGCGCAGGCGTGACGGGCCAGCCGAAGACGTGCGCGAACACCCAGTACGCGAGCGCGTCGGAGAGAAAGCCAAGCGTGCCGACAACGAGGTACCAGGCGACCTGCGAAGAAAAAGGCCGCCGGAACCCTTGCGCCTGACTCATGACTGGGCGAGCAGCCGCAGCTCGTAGTCGGTGCGGCGCTGGTGCGCAATGCTGTCGAGCATCAGGCCCACCGAGAGCATGAGCGCGCCCACGATCTCCAGTGCCGCCGCGAGGATGGCGAGCGGCACGTGATAGATGTAGCGGTACTGGATCCAGTCGTTGAAGACCGGGATCGCGGCGACGAGCCCGAGCAGCATGCTGGCCAGCGCCACAGCCGTGAAGAACGCGAGCGGCTTGTAATACCGCAGGATCTGCAGGATCGCGAAGATCACGCGGGCGCCGTCAGTCAGCGTGTTGAGCTTCGAGGCGCTGCCCGCCGGGCGGTCGACGTATTCGACCGGCAGCTCGAGAATGCGAAACCGTTTGTCGAGCGCGTGAAGCGTGACGTCGATTTCAAGCTGGAAACCTTCGACCAGCACCGCATAGTTCTTGACGAAAGTGCGGCTGAAGGCGCGGTAGCCGCTCATGGTGTCGCGCAGTTGCGAGCCAAAGAACTTGTTGATCATCGTGACCACCAGCCCGTTGCCAAAGCCGTGCAGCGGGCGCTTGTTCTCGCGCGCGTAATGGCCGCCCGAGAGGCGGTCGCCGACCACCATGTCGGCCTGCCCGTCGATCACGGGCTGGATCAGGTCCATGGCACGGTTGGCGGGGTAAGTCAGGTCGGCATCGACCATCAGGTACACGTCGGCATTGACTTCGTGGAACGCGCGGCGGACCGCATTGCCCTTGCCCTGCCGCAGCTCGGGGATCACGCGGCCCTTGCAGCCGAGCGACGCCAGCGTGTCGGCTGCAAGCCGGGCCGTCGCGTCCTTCGAGTTGTTGTCGATGACGTAGATCGCCGCCTGCGGCAGCGCTGCATGAAATGCGCGGATGACGCCAGCGACCGTGACCTCTTCGTTGTACGCGGGCAGGATGACGGCGATGGAATCCGGTGGCAAGGACATGCGGTTGCAAGCGGTGAAGGAATCGGACAGCTTGCAATTATGGGGCCGGTACGTGGTGCCAATAGTGCAGCCCGGCCGTGCGCTGGCAGGTGACGACATCCGGCGTCGCCGACTGCCACGTCGCTGCCCCGCAATGAGGCGAGTCGATGCGCACGACATGCCTGTCGGCATAGCGCTGCAACACGGGCGGCGCGGGATGCCCGAAGCGGTTGCGGTATCCCGCCTGGAAGATCGCGACGGAAGGTCGCACCGCATCAACAAACGCGTCGCTCGACGACGTCTTGCTGCCATGGTGGGGCGCGAGCAGCACATCGGCATGCAGCAGCGCGGCACTGGCGTCGTGAACAAGCCGCGCTTCCTGCGGCTGTTCGATGTCGCCCACGAGCAGCGCCGTGCGCGAGCCACTTGAGACGCGTAACACGCAGCTCATGGCATTGGGCTTGGCGCTTGCGTCGTAGTCGGTGGCCTGTGGGTGCATCACCAGGAAGTCGATGCCGTCCCACTGCCAGTGCTGGCCGGCGATGCACCGCTGCGACCGGCGAACGGCTTGCAGCTCATGCGAATCTTCAATGGAGCTGCGCAGTTCGGCCTGTGGCTGCATGTTGAGAACGGCCACGGCGCCGCCGGTGTGGTCCGAGTCGCGGTGGCTGAGCATGACCATGTCCACCTTCTCGCCCAGCGCGCGCAACAGCGGCACCAGCACGCGCTGGCCCGCGTCGCTTTCGACGCTGTAGCGCGGGCCGGTGTCGTACACCAGCGTGTGCGTTGCCGTGCGAACAATGACGGCATTGCCCTGCCCGACGTCTGCCGCGAGCAGCTCGAACTGGCCGTCGAGCGGGCGAGCGGCTTGCCACAGCACGAGCGGCAGCATCAGGGGCACGCCAAGAAACCGCAGCGACCACGGCAGTCGCATGACCAGGAGCAATCCACCCAGCACCGCCGCAGCGCCGGCCCACAGCGGCGCGGCCGGCATCGCCACGGTGGCGAACGGGAAGCGGGCCAGCCACTGCAAGTAAATGCCGAGTACATCAACGGCCCATGCAGCGACCGTCCACAGCGAAGAGATGAGCACACCGCCCATCGCCAATGGCGTCACCACCAGCGTGACCCACGGAATGGCCAGCGCATTGGCAAGCAGCCCGACGACGGACACCTGGCCGAACAGCAGCAGCGACAACGGTGTGAGTGCGACGGTGACGACCCACTGCTCATGCCAGCCGGCCTTCAACGCAGCAACGACCTTTGCAATGCGTCCCTGCCCGTCGCCGTCAGCCCCTTCGGCGGCGCCCGGATCGGCTGCGAACAAAACACCCACAGCCACAAAGCTGAGCCAGAAGCCCGCCTGCAACATCGCCCACGGATCGATGACCACGACGACGGCGCACGCCAGCAGCCACACATACGGCCGCGGCCATTGCCGCGACGACAGGCGCAGCAGTGCGACAGTTGCCAGCATCCAGACCGTGCGCTGCGAAGGCACGCCCCAGCCGCTGAAAAGCGCGTAGGCCGTGGCGAGCACAACACCGCCCAGAAGCGCCGCGTGCTGCGCTGGCCACGCGAGGCACAGCCGCTGGCTGCGCCGCCACGCACCGCCCACGGCCAGCGCTGCGGCCCACGCGAACATGGTCACGTGCAGGCCTGAGATGCTCATGAGGTGGGCGACACCTGTCGCGCGAAAGACGTCCCAGTCGGCGCGGTCAATCGCGCTCTGGTCGCCCACGACCAGCGCCGCCAGGATGCCTGCGGCCTTCCTGTCGGTGACGCGTTCGTAAATCGCATCGCGCACGTCCTGGCGTGCCCGCTCGATGGGATGCAGCCACGTGTCGGCGACGAGTTGGGGCGCAGCATCGCGCGCGCCGTTGCGAACGTATCCCGTGGCTTGCAGCCCCTGCTCCCACAGCCAGAGTTCGTAGTCGAAGCCATGCGGGTTGAGGTTGCCGTGCGGCGCCTTCAGGCGCACCGTCATGTGCCAGCGTTCGCCGGCGCGCACGTCGGGAATAACGCGGGCCGCGTCGGCGCCTTCGGTGGCGGCGGCGGTGGGACCGCCGTACCAGCCCAGAAGGATTTGGGGCGGCACAGTGGCAGGCGCACCGCCGATGGAAGCCGACTCCACATCGAAGCGAAAGCGCAGCCCGATGTCGCTGCGCTGGGGCATGGCGCTGATCACGCCAATGACCGAGACGTCGCGGCCTTCGAGTGACGGCTGCAACGCATGATCCGAGTAATGCGCAGAGCGCAAGCCGCAGATCGCGAAGAACAGGAGTGCAAAGCCGATCAGCGCGATGAGGAGCCCAGCCGCAGGGCGCCACCTGCGCGTCAAGCCAATCAGCCCCAGCGCGAAAGCAGCGATCAGCAGGTAAACCGCCACGTCCCACAGCCGCATTTGCTGCAGTTGAATCGCCGTACCCACGACCGCGCCCAGCGGAAACAACCAGACCGCTTTCAAGAATCGCCGCTCACGCGAACCTGGCTATGACAAAGAGCAGTGCAACGCCCGTGGCATTGTTGAGAGCGTGGGCGAGCGCCGCTGCGATGAACGCCGACGGGAATGAATGTGGCCTCCAGGCCAGATACCCACATGCGTAGACAAAAAATGCCCACGCACTCGTAAAAAACCAGATGGGGGTGACGATCGCATGGAGCAGTCCGGCAATCACGCCAGCGCCGATGGCAATGAAGAGCCTCTTTTGCCCGAGGCGCACCGCGGCTTCAATCCACACGCAGAGAAGCAACGTCTCCACAAAAGGCGCGAACAGCATCGATTGAAAAGCGGAGACCCAGGGCTCGCCATGCTGTTGGCCGAAGCTCGATGTTTCGCCTTGCAGCGTGAATGCCGCCAGGTTCGCCAACCCGCTGATGCCGATGTTCGGCAGGACGGCGAACAACCAAAGCAGAATTGCGTGCCACCACAAAGGGGGCACCCTCTCAAACAGGACTCGCGTCAGCCTTTGCATTGAATTGGAGGGCGACGATGCAGACGTCGCCCTTGGTTTAATGCCTATGCACCCTGCGTGAAGAAGGGGCTGAGATCCCAGTTGACGCCGTTCTCATTGCTCGGTGCGCCATCTTTGATCAGGAAGTTCCAATAGACCTTAACACCCTCGGTGATTAGGCCCGCAGCGACGCCCTCAAGGAGCCGGCTGCCAAGACCCGCAGTGACGACATCGCTGTCACCAGGCGCGTGTACCGGATCTACAACGGAGAAATTCCCGGCCCATCCATCACCGGTGTACAGCTCCGCGCTGCTTGACCAATCCTCCATGACAAAGTCAAACGCCCAGCCCATGTCCAGTCCACCGCCGCCTTGCCCCGGGTCGTAAAAACTCGGAGTCGCAGCAGTGTAGTCACCACCTACCAATACGATTTGCATCTTTCTATTTCCCTTTCAAATGCCCGTCACGAGCTGACCTCACTCGACACCGTGTCGAGGAACCTGAAGGGACTCGCTCTCGAATGAGTCAATTGGCTCAAGCTTGCGATCCAATCCAACACTCGCACAGCGCCTCCCATTTATTTTTGGCGCGAGTGTAGAGACAAGTAGCTCCCCGGCAACCTAGACTGAAGCGTCTTGCACACGGCGCGAAATTTCACCCCTGCCTCAAGACTCTCTTGAGAGAAATCCCGCCGCAGGCCCCAGACTTGCTAGCATTGGCCGCATGTCGATCCATGCCGCACTGAACCACGTCACCCACTACCAATACGACAGGCCCGTCCAGCTCGGGCCCCAGGTCATTCGTTTGCGGCCAGCGCCCCACTCGCGCTCCAACATCATTTCGTACTCACTGAAGGTCGAGCCGGCCAACCACTTTATCAACTGGCAGCAGGACCCGTTCTCCAATTACCAGGCGCGGCTGGTGTTCCCGGAGAAGACGAAGGAATTCAAGGTCACGGTCGATCTCGTGGTGGAAATGGCGGTGTACAACCCGTTCGACTTCTTCCTCGAACCCAGCGCGGAAAACTTCCCCTTCAAGTACGAGCCGATCGTCAAGGAAGAGCTTGCGCCCTATCTCGCAGCCGAGCCGCTCACGCCGCTGCTCAAGGCCTACGTCGACAAGATCGACCGCAAGGAGCGCCGCACCATCGACTTCCTGGTGGCGCTCAACCAGCAGGTGCAAGGCGATGTGAAGTACCTCATCCGCATGGAGCCGGGTGTGCAGACGCCGGAAGAAACGCTCACCAACGGCAGTGGCTCCTGCCGCGACTCGGGCTGGCTGCTCGTGCAGCTGATGCGCCACTGCGGCCTGGCGGCGCGCTTCGTGTCGGGCTACCTGATCCAGCTCACGCCCGACGTGAAGGCGCTCGACGGCCCCAGCGGCACCACCGTTGACTTCACCGACCTGCACGCCTGGTGTGAGGTGTACTTGCCCGGCGCTGGCTGGATCGGCCTTGACCCAACGTCGGGCCTGCTCGCTGGCGAAGGCCATATTCCGCTCGCGTGCACGCCGCAGCCGTCAGGCGCGGCGCCCATCGAGGGCGTGGTGGACGAGGCCGAGGTGACGTTCTCGCATCACATGGAAGTCACGCGCATTTTTGAATCGCCGCGCGTGACCAAGCCTTACACCGAAGACCAGTGGGCGCAGGTCCTCGCCCTTGGCGAAGCGGTGGACCGCGAGCTGCAGGCAGGCGATGTGCGCCTGACGATGGGTGGTGAGCCCACCTATGTGGCCACTGTCGATCGGGATGCGCCCGAATGGAACACCGACGCACTCGGGCCCACGAAGCGCCGCTACGCACAGGCACTCGTGCACAAGCTGCGCGCCGAATACGGCACCGGCGGCTTCCTGCACTTCGGCCAGGGCAAGTGGTACCCGGGCGAGCAGTTGCCGCGTTGGGCGTTGTCGATCTACTGGCGTGCCGACGGGCAGCCGGCATGGAACAACCCCGCGCTCTTCGGCGACGAGGATGATCTTGCGCAATACACGAGCGATGATGCCAAGCGATTCATGCATGCGCTCACCAAGCGGCTGCACATCAGGCCGGACTACATCCAGCCGGGCTACGAAGACGTTTTCTATTACCTGTGGCGCGAACGCCGCCTGCCAGTGAACGTCGATCCATTCGACTCGCGGCTGGACGACGAGATGGAGCGCGTGCGCCTGCGCCGTGTGTTCGAGCAAAAGCTCGACGCCGTCGTCGGCTATGTGCTGCCGCTGGCCGTGAACGAAGCCAGGCCCAGCCTGAGCGGCCCGCGCTGGGTGACCAACCCGTGGTTCCTGCGTGACGACCGGCTGTACCTCATCCCCGGTGATTCGCCGATGGGCCTGCGCCTGCCGCTCGACTCCCTGCCGTGGGCCAAGGCCGCCGACCTGCCGTATGTGATCGAGAAAGATCCTGCGGCGCATCGCGAAGCGCTGCCTGCGTTCGTTGCGATGCAGTCGCGCTATGTGGAGCCAGCGCCCAAACAAGAGGTGCCCGTGCGAACCGGCCCTGCCGGCTCCATCGTGGAGCCGGAAGTTGCCGCGCAGGAGTTCGAGCAACCGCCACGCCACAAATCGGCTGCGGGCCTGGCGCGCACGGCGCTGTGCGTGGAAGCACGCGACCCGCGCCGCGCGAATGGCCCGAAGGCGGAGGCCGTAGGCCAGCGCAGCGGCCAGCTGTATGTGTTCATGCCGCCGCTCGAACGTGTGGAGGACTATCTCGACCTTCTCGCGGCCATTGAAGCCACAGCGCAAGAGCTCGGCGTCAAGATCATTCTTGAAGGCTATCCGCCGCCGCGCGATGCACGGCTGAAGCTGCTGCAAGTCACGCCCGACCCCGGCGTGATCGAGGTGAACATCCATCCCGCGAGCAACTGGAAGGAGCTCGTCGAGCACACCGAATTCCTGTACCAGGCCGCCTTCGAATGCCGCCTGTCTGCAGAGAAATTCATGACCGACGGCCGGCACACCGGCACGGGTGGCGGCAATCACTTCGTGCTGGGTGGCGCAACGCCTGCTGACTCGCCCTTCCTGCGCAAGCCCGAGTTGCTGGCGAGCCTGCTGCTGTACTGGCACAACCATCCATCGCTGTCGTACCTGTTCTCAGGCATGTTCATCGGCCCGACCAGCCAGGCGCCGCGCGTGGACGAAGCGCGCAACGACCAGCTCTATGAGCTGGAGATAGCCGTGCGCGAAATTGAGCGCAGCCGCCAGATTCATGGCGAGGCCATGCCCGCGTGGCTGGTCGATCGCGTGCTGCGCAACATCCTCGTCGATGTCACGGGCAACACGCACCGCAGCGAGTTCTGCATCGACAAGATGTTCTCGCCCGATTCGGCAACGGGCCGCCTGGGCCTGCTCGAATTGCGCGCCTTCGAAATGCCGCCGCACGCGCGCATGAGCGTGGCGCAGCAACTGCTGATTCGCGCGCTGGTCGCACGCTTCTGGAAAGAGCCGTATCGCGCGCCCGTCACGCGATGGGGCACCGAGTTGCACGACCGCTGGCTGCTGCCTACGTTCATTCGCATGGACATGAACGATGTGCTGCAGGAGATGCGCGCGGCCGGCTATGCGTTTGATGACGCGTGGTTTGCACCACATTTCGAATTCCGCTTCCCGCTCGTTGGCGAGGTGAAGACCAGCGGCATGGAACTGACCCTGCGCAACGCGCTGGAGCCTTGGCATGTGATGGGCGAGGAAGGCTCTTCAGGCGGCACCGTGCGCTACGTTGATTCGTCGCTGGAGCGCATTGAAGTGGTGGTGACAGGCATGAACAGCAGCCGCTATGTCGTCACCGTCAATGGCAAGGCCATGCCGATGCAGCCTACGGGTGTGGCAGGCGAATTCGTTGCAGGTGTGCGCTACAAGGCATGGGCGCCACCATCGGCATTGCACCCCACCATCGGCGTGCATGTGCCGCTTGTGTTCGACATTGTTGATACGTGGATGAACCGTTCACTCGGCGGGTGCCAATACCACGTGGCGCACCCCGGCGGCAGAAATTACGACACGTTCCCCGTCAATTCGTATGAGGCGGAAAGCCGAAGGCTCGCACGATTCTTCCGCATGGGCCACACGCCCGGAAAAATAAAAGTGCCACCCGCCACGATCAATGTGGCAGGCAGCCGCGAGTTTCCGTTCACGATGGATTTGCGCAAGCCCGTTCAGTAACGGCGCGCCGCAGCGGGTTGTGCACCGCCCATACGACGGAACTGTCGGCCGGTCAAGCCCGCAATGGCGGTTGCCGCCAAGGCCTGCCCGTTGCGCGGGCATCGTGTTGGAACCCGCGTCAATACTGGGTCTGGCCAGCAGCCAGCCCAGTAACCAACAGGCTTATCCACAGACGCAGTGGATATCCGGCCCGTCGGACATGCCGATCAGCCGCCGGACTTGGCCTTCTCGGCTTCTTTTTCCTTGGCCGTCTTCACGTCGATCGTCGGGACCTCGATCGTCTTCTTTTCCGTCTCGACCTTGGGCACGGTGATCGTGGCGTCCTTCGTGCCGACCTTGACATCCGGGCCTGTCACTTCGTATTTCGGCAGCGTCACATCGCCTTCAGCTTTTTTCTCGACTTCGTACTTCGGAATGGTCACGTTGCCTTCCTGCGTCTTCTTGACGTCGCAGCCGGTGAGGCCGACAACGCCGACAGCGACCAGGGCGGCGAGCAGTGTGGTTTTGATCATGGGGTACTCCCTTCAGATGGGTTGATTGAACGTGGGAAATTGTTGGCTTCGCGAGCCAGGCCCCCCTGTAGGAGACCGCCGAGAATGGCTGTGCGAGCCAGCCCCTGACCGGGCCCTGTCAGCGGCGCATACGTCGTTGCCTTGCAACAAGCGACTTGCGTACAGCTGAGGTTGCGGCCCGTTTGCGCAGCGCACGCCACGGGCGATGTGACAATGCGCAAGGACATTACCTACGCGTGGACAACCTGACCGACCCGGCCAACTCACTCTTCGGGCAAGACGCCCTGGAGACGCCAGCGCAACTGGCCGCGGCACTCGCACCACCTGCGGCCGCCGGGCACTACGACGAGCTGCGCGGCGGCCAGCCTGGTGGGCCTCTCGCGCCGCCCTGGGCGCAGTTCTTCGACAAGCTCGGCATTGATGGCTTTGCCGACCTGAACCGCCGGACCACCAACCTCGAACGGCAAGTCCGCGACAACGGCATCACCTACAACGTCTATGCCGACGCCAACGGGCCGCAGCGGCCCTGGTCACTGGACCTGTTCCCGCTGGTGATCTCGGCGCAAAGCTGGCAGCGCCTCGAGCAGGGTGTCCTGCAGCGCGCCAGGCTGCTCGACCGCATCATGGCCGACGTGTACGGCCCGCAAGAGCTGCTCGCACGCAACCTGCTGCCGCCCGCCCTTGTGCAAGGGCACCCGGGCTACCTGCGGCCCATGCATGGCGTCAGGCCTGCGGGCGGCGTGCACCTGCACATCGCCGCATTCGATATGGCTCGCGACGCCCAGGGTGACTGGTGGGTCGTGTCGCAGCGCACACAGGCGCCCTCGGGCCTGGGTTACCTGCTTGAAAACCGACTGATCACCTCACGGCTGTTCCCCGAAGCGTTCCGCGACATGAAGGTGCAGCGGCTTGCAGCCACCTACCGCGCGCTGATGGACGGCATGCGCGCGATGTGCCCCGCCGACAGCGAGCCGCGCATCGTGCTGCTCACGCCGGGCCCCTACAACGAAACGTATTTCGAGCACGCGTTCCTCGCGCGCTACCTGGGCCTCACGCTGGTCGAAGGCGGCGACCTCACGGTGCGCGACCAGAAGCTGTACCTGAAGTCGCTCAAAGGGCTCGAACCCGTTCACGGCATCCTCAAGCGGCTCGATGACGAATTTCTCGACCCGCTCGAACTGCGCAGCGACTCACGGCTGGGCGTGCCCGGCCTGCTGCAGGCGATCCGCGCGGGCAACGTGCTCGTCGCCAATGCGCCGGGCTCGGCGTTCCTCGAATCGACTGCGCTGCTGGGCTTCCTGCCGGCGCTGTCGCGCCACTTGCTGGGCGAAGAACTCGCGCTGCCATCACTGCCCACCTGGTGGTGCGGCGAGCGCGCGGCGATGCAGGCCGTGCTGCCGCAGCTTGCCACGAGCGTGATCAAGGCCACCTATGTGGGCGCCAATGCGCAAGCAGTGCTGGGCACATCGCTCTCGCGCCGCGAGCTTGACGAGTGGGCGGGCCGCATCGTGCGCGAGCCTGAGGAATACACGGTGCAGGCGCACCTGCCGCTCTCGCAAATGCCCACCTGGAAGCAAGACCCCAAGGGTGACCGTATCGCGCCGCGCTCGCTCATGCTGCGCGTGTTTGCCGTCTCGGACGGCATGCAGTCTTGGCGCGTGCTGCCTGGCGGCATGACGCGCATTGCAAGCGCCACGATCGAGATCGCGTCGATGCAGCGCGGCGGCAGCAGCGCGGACACGTGGGTGCTCACCGAAGGCGAGGTCGATTCCACCAGCCTGCTGCATTCCGAGCAACCCGCCACCGAGATCTCCCACCGCACGCGAAGCGCGACCAGCCGCGCCGCCGAGAATCTCTTCTGGCTGGGCAGGTACACCGAGCGATGCGAGAACACCGCGCGCCTGGCTCGCCTGGTGCTTGACTGCATGAATGGCGAAGACCAGACGTCGCAGCCGCTGCTGACGTGGCTGAGCGCGATGGCCGAGGCGAACTCGCTGGTGCTGCCCGACGTGCCGTCCGCGCAGCTGAGCCGCCGCGTGTTCGAGCGCTCGCTCGTCGCGAGCCTGGCAGACGTCGACGACTCGACCAGCGTCGGCTACAACCTCGTCGCGCTGCGCAACGCGGCCTCGGCTGTGCGCGAGCGCCTGTCGCAGGAGCAGTGGAACGTGATCGTGCGCGCCGAGCAGGACTTCTTTCGCGGCTGCCGGCTCGCGACGGACAACGGCGACATTTCGTCTGTCGAGGCCGTGCGGGTGCTTGAGGCACTGTCGAGCGCCACAGCCGCCATGACGGGCGCGCAAACCGACCGCATGACGCGCGACGACGGCTGGCGCCTGCTCTCCATCGGCCGTCATCTTGAACGGCTCGGCTTTCTGGCGTCGGCGCTGGAGACGGCATTCGCAACGGGCGCCGTCCATGATGAAGCCGGCTTCGAAGCGGTGGTAGCGCTCTTTGACAGCACCATCACTTTCCATTCGCAATACCAGCAGCGCCATGACATCCCGGCCCTGCTCGACCTGCTGGTGCTCGATCGTGACAATCCGCGCTCGCTCGGCTGGGTCGCACAAACATTGCGGGGCCGGCTCGCCAAGCTGGCGGGCAGCGCACCCGGCGTGGTGCCCGAGATCGCCCTCACCGTGCCCGATCCGCAGGAGTGGACACTTGCCGCCATGTGCCAGCGCGATGGCAACGGCGACTACCCGATGCTGATGGCGCTGCTGCAGCGCTGCGCTGATGCGGCGTACAAACTCTCTGACGACCTGGGCGCGCGCTACTTCACGCACTCGGGCGAGTCGCGTCACAGCGTTGGCGCCTGAAGAGAGATCCTTCGATGTTGCTGCACGTCGTCCACGAGACTCGCTACGACTACTCGCCTGCGGTGAAGACGGCGCAACACATGGCGCACCTGAAGCCTTTGCACAACGAACACCAGCAGGTGTTGAGCCACCAGCTGGCGGTGGAGCCCACGCCCGCCCAGCAGACCGAAGCCGTCGATGTCTACGGCAACACGCGGGCGTTCTTCAGCCTGCAGGTGCGCCACGACGAACTGGTGATTGTGGCGACGAGCCTGGTGCGCACGTCGCCGCCACCCGTCGTGCAGTGCGACATGAGCTGGGAAGAGGTGCGCGAGCGGCTGCGCTACCACCGCGGCGCCGCGTACGACCCGGCGGCGGAATTCTGCTTTGCATCGCCCTATGTGCCGCGCCATGAGAACTTCGTGACGTACGCCATGCCGAGCTTCACGCCCGAGCGCAGCATCATGGAAGCCGCGCGCGACCTGATGCATCGCATCCACGTCGAGTTTGCTTACGAAACCGAAGCGACCGATGTGAGCACGCCGGCGCTGGAGGCGCTTGAGTTGCGCAAGGGCGTTTGCCAGGATTTTGCGCACGTCATGCTCGCGTGCCTGCGCAGCCTGGGCCTGCCTGCGCGCTACGTGAGCGGCTATTTGCTGACCGAGCCGCCGCCGGGCCAGCCGCGACTGGTGGGCGCAGATGCATCGCACGCGTGGGTCTCTATTTATTTGCCGCGCGAAGGCGGCCCGGGTGAGTGGACCGACCTTGACCCCACCAATGACCGCGCGCCCGGCGAAGACTACGTGACGCTCGCCCTGGGCCGCGACTACGCCGACGTGTCGCCGGTGCGCGGCGTGATTCATGGTGGCGCGAATCACAAACTCGATGTGGGCGTGACGGTCACGCCGGTGGATGCATCGCACGCTGCCTCCTAGCCGCTCCTACAATCGCTTGAACCTTTTCAAGCACCAGGAGTTGACATGAGCATTTACGACAAGCTGAAAGACCTCGGCATCACCCTGCCGCCCGTGGCAACCCCTGCCGCCGCCTATGTGCCCTTCGTGAAGACGGGCAACCTGGTTTTCATCTCTGGCCACATTGCGAAGAAAGACGGCAAGGCCTGGGTTGGCCAGCTCGGCAAGACGATGCAGACCGAAGAAGGCAAAGCCGCAGCGCGCGCGATTGCTGTGGACTTGATGGGCACTTTGCACGCCGCAGTGGGCGACCTGAACAATGTGAAACGCATCGTCAAGCTGATGAGCCTGGTGAACTCCACGCCTGATTTCACCGAGCAGCATCTGGTGACGAATGGCGCGAGCGAGCTGATCGGGCAAGTGTTCGGCGACAAGGGCGCGCATGCCCGCAGTGCATTTGGTGTGGCGCAGATCCCGATGGGGGCTTGTGTGGAGATTGAGTTGATCGCGGAGGTTTGACTTTGTTCGGGGTAGGCCACGGCTGTTGTGTGGCCTTGACTTGATCGGGCTCAGGTCCGATTCGCTTTGGCGTGGGACGCTCTGACGGATAGGTCGGCGTGTCGACTAAAGTGAAGCAAGCTCCGCGTCCATGTTGACGGGCCAGTTAGAGCTCATGCCGCCCATCGTAATGCCGAAACTGGCCAAACGACTGCTGCGACCAGCGTGACCAAAGCGATGAAGACTGCTGCATACCAACGCGCCGCAGTCCGCAAGATCGCAGTTGTTCCCATGCCAGCCTTCATACGGAGGGTGCCACGCTCAGGGTGGAACCAGACACAAATGCAGAACATGATCCACGGCAGAGCGCATAGAGGCCCGAGAAGCGGGATAGTCAGCGTAAGAGTGGCAGATGCGATGAAGCCCGCAAGCACACAGCTCCCGAAGGTGATTCCCGACGTGCAAGCAAGCAACCACCTGTGGGGATACAGGGCGAGGGCTACGGCCTCCAAGCTTGTAGGTGTCACCAGTGAGCTCTAACGTAAAAATGACCGGCGCACAGCAACTGCGGCGAGAGCGGCGGCCTGCTGCTGTGCGTCCGTGTCGATTGACATGTTATCGCTCACCGCTTCACGGTCGCCGGTGACGCGTTTAGGGTCGCA
>NZ_WJBU01000021.1 GCF_009646335.1 Caenimonas koreensis DSM 17982
CGACGCCAAAATCGTCGTGATCGCCGCCGTCAGCGTCGTCTTGCCATGGTCCACGTGACCAATCGTGCCCACGTTCACGTGGGGCTTGGTCCGCTCAAACTTGCCTTTTGCCATTTTTCGAATCTCCGAAAAGAACTCTCAATACAAAACTCTGGTGCCCTTGGCGGGAATCGGACCCGCGACCTCTCCCTTACCAAGGGAGTGCTCTACCACTGAGCCACAAGGGCCAAAACTCTAGGCGCAATTTCTCGGTCTTTCGACCAGCATTGCAGCACCGCAACGAAACCAGCACTGGCGAGATGTGTGGAGCGGGAGACGGGAATCGAACCCGCGTCATTAGCTTGGAAGGCTAGGGTTCTACCATTGAACTACTCCCGCCTAGGGACATTGAATCCCCCGCCGCGGGGTCACTCAACAACCCTTCAGGGCATTCCGAGCCCAACACAAATCATCCAACCACAACTCTTCGCATCACTCGTCACAAAGCTCATCGCCAGACCCAATGCCTCAAAAAAGACACTGGTGGAGGAGGCTGGATTCGAACCAGCGTAGGCGTAAGCCAACAGATTTACAGTCTGCCCCCTTTAGCCACTCGGGCACCCCTCCGGTGAACCTCGAAATATAGCATGGTTCGGCCGAGCCCTCCCTTGGGGTGCCTGCATGAAGTCCGACCGCCCTGGACCGCCAGCCACCCAAGTGTTTCAAAAGGCCGCAGTACAGCCTCTGGCGGCCAGCCACTGGCGGGCAACTTCGAAGTGGCCGCTGCCCAAAAACGGAACCGGTGGCCGCCGAGCGGACAGAGGTGACGGGTGATTGGCTTGAAGCACCAAAAAGTCACGGCCGTTGCGCTTTGCCGTCAGTTCGATCAGCCCAGCCTTGGCCTGGGCATGCGCACCCCATAGAAAAAAGACACAAGGCGATGCGGAGGCGGCGACCTGGGCAAGCAACGCATCCGTCAATTCCTCCCAGCCCTTCCCGGCGTGGCTCCCCGGCCGACCATCTTCCACCGTCAGGCTGGTATTGAGCAGCAACACGCCCCGCCGGGCCCATTCGACAAGCGATCCGCTCGCCGCCATTGGCCCACCTGTTGAGCCACGACTTTCTTTGAAGATGTTCACAAGGGATGGAGGGATCCTGACGCCGGGCGGCACCGAAAATGCCAGCCCTTCAGCCTGACCCGCCCCGTGATACGGGTCCTGCCCCACGATGACGGCATGGACGCCAGCCAGCGGCGTGAGCTCGAGTGCACGCAGGGGTTCGGGTGGATAAATTGTCGCGCCCTCTGCAAGCCGCTGGCGAATGAAGTCGGCCAGTCGATGTCCATGGCGACTGGAAAAAAATTCCTGGACCACCTTGCGCCAACCAGCATCCACCGGCCACTCGTCGGGCGCCCACCTCTGCAGTTGCGGAGGCTGCTCTACAGGAATCAATGTCGCCTGCCTCCTGTCCGGGACTCGTTTGGCCGCCACGTTCAATGGCTGGTCAGTCGTGGAACAGCTCGGCCAGTGCGTCGCCGGGTTCGTCAGCTCGCATGAACGCCTCCCCGACGAGGAACGCGTGCACCCCGGCATCGCGCATCCTGGTCACATCGGCCCTGCTCAGAATTCCCGACTCCGTCACGGCAAGCCGATCAGCTGGGACGTCCTTGAGCATGCCGATGGTCGTGTCCAGCGAGACCTCGAACGTGTGCAAGTTCCGGTTGTTGATTCCCACCAGTTTCGTCTTGAGTTTGAGTGCCCGCTGCAACTCTGCGGCATCATGCACTTCGACCAGAACTGCCATATCGAGGCTGCGTGCGACCGCTTCGAGTTCAGACATCTGCGCATCGTCGAGGCATGCAGCGATCAGCAAGATGCAGTCCGCCCCCATCGCTCTCGACTCGTAGACCTGGTACGGGTCAATCATGAAGTCCTTACGCAGCGTGGGCAAGTCGCACGACGCGCGCGCCTGCTTGAGATAGTCGGGCTCACCCTGGAAGAACTGCCGATCCGTCAGCACCGACAGGCACGCTGCGCCGGACGCCGCGTAACTTTGCGCAATGTCAGACGGAAAGAACTCCGCACGAAGCACGCCCTTGCTCGGGCTCGCCTTCTTGATTTCCGCGATGACCGCGCTCTGTCCAGCCGCGATTTTGCGACGCAGCGCACCTTCGAAGTCTCGCGTGAGGACGCGGCTTTGCGCGTCGGCACGCATGGCAGCCAGCGGCACCCGACGCACAGCTGCAGCCACCTCCTGGCGCTTGACTTCCACGATCTTGTTGAGGATGTCAGACATACACTCAGCTCGCGATCGAGGTGGACAAACGGACCAGGTCATGCAGTTTCGCCTTTGCCGCGCCCGACTCGAGCGCGGCACGCGCCGCCGTGATGCCTTCCTTGATCGAACCGGCGACGTTGGCTGCGTACAGCGCCGCGCCAGCGTTCAGGATCACTATGTCGCGAGCCGGTCCGGGCTGGTTGTCCAGCACGGTCATCAGCATCTCGCGCGACTGCTCGGCCGTCTCGACTTTCAGGCCCCGATTGCTGGCCATCGCCAGGCCGAAGTCTTCGGGATGGACGTCGTACTCGGTGATCTCGCCGTTCTTCAGCTCACCCACCATCGTCGCGGCGCCCAGGCTCACTTCATCCATGCCATCACGTCCATAGACGACCAGTGCATGCTCTGCGCCTAGCCGCTGCAAGGCGCGCACCTGGATGCCGACCAGGTCCGGGTGAAACACGCCCATCAGAATGTTGGGCGCGCTCGCCGGATTCGTGAGCGGCCCCAGGATGTTGAAGATCGTGCGGACGCCGAGTTCCTTGCGTACCGGCGCGACGTTTTTCATGGCCGGGTGGTGATTGGGCGCGAACATGAAGCCAATGCCGACTTCCTGGATGCAACGGGCGATCGCTTCGGGTGACAGGTTGATGTTCAGTCCCAGGCTTTCCAGCACATCGGCGCTGCCGCTCTTGCTCGAAACACTTCGACCGCCGTGCTTGCTCACCTTGGCGCCTGCCGCTGCCGCGACGAACATTGAACACGTCGAAATATTGAAAGTGTGCGAACCGTCGCCACCCGTGCCGACGATATCGACCAGGTGCGTCTTGTCGGGGACGTTGACCTTGGTCGAAAACTCGCGCATCACCTGCGCTGCGGCGGTGATCTCACCAATCGTTTCCTTCTTGACGCGCAGGCCCGTGATCAACGCGGCCATCATGACGGGCGACAGTTCGCCGCTCATGATCATGCGCACCACGGTGAGCATTTCGTCGTGAAAAATCTCGCGATGTTCGATCGTGCGCTGTAGCGCTGCCTGGGGAGTGATCATCACTGCTCCTCGTGTGGTTAGCGGGTGGGATTGTCGGTGAGGGCGAGCTTGACGCCGAAACCAATGAACATGAGAGCGGCAGCGCGATCGAGCCAGTGCATGCCCCGCTGCACCGAATCACTGCGCGCCATCCAGGCAGCAGCAAGTGCCCAAGCCGAGTTCACCGGTATCGAGTTGATGTTGAAGATGACTCCCAACACGATGAAGCTCAACGCCTTGTTGTCGGCACCCGGCGCGATGAACTGCGGAACGAACGCCAGGAAGAAAAGCGCCACCTTCGGATTCAGCACATTCGTCAGAAAGCCGCCCGTGAACACGGCCATCAACGTACGCGGTTTTTCGCTTGCGGCGAGTGCCACGAGATCCGCCTTTGCATCGGGCGTTTTGGACAGCAGTATCTTCACGCCGACATAGAGCAGATACGCTGCGCCAACGTACTTCAACACCGTGAATGCGGTAGCCGATGTTGCGAGCAACGCGCTCACGCCAAGCGCCGCTGCGAAGACGTGAACAAAGCAGCCGCTGGTAATGCCCAGCCCGGCAACCAGGCCCGCCCTGGCTCCAGACTTCAGCGAATTCGTCACGATGTAGAGCACGTCCGGCCCAGGCGTGAGATTCAGCAGCCAACCAGCGGCGATGAAGAGCAGCAAATGCTGTGCATCAGGCATAGCGTCAACGCCCGAAGAAGCTGCGGATCGCAGCTGCTGCCCGGTCCACGCCAGCCGCATCGACATCCAGATGCGTCACAAACCGCAGGCGGTAAAGGCCCGTCGCCATGACGCCCTGACCGGCGAGATGCTTGAGCAGCGCATCCGCCTGATCACGCGCCGATCCAGTCAAGTCAACGAACAGGATGTTCGTTTGCGGCGGCTCGACGACGAGCCCCTCGATACCTTGCAGCCCACGGGCGAGACGCATTGCGAGGTCGTGATCTTCCTGCAGTCTCTCGATGTTGTGGTCCAGCGCGTAGCTCGCCGCCGCAGCCAGCACGCCAGCTTGCCGCATCGCGCCGCCAGCCATCTTGCGCACGCGGCGCGCACGCCCGATCAACTCATTCGATCCGCACAGGGCCGAACCCACGGGTGCACCTAGCCCCTTGCTGAAGCAAACCGACACCGTGTCGAAGCACTGCGCGATTCGCCTCGCCTCGTGCGTCGCACTGCCACCTGTTTGCGCCGCTTGCGCAACAGCCGCATTGAACAGTCGCGCGCCATCCAGATGCGTCGTCAGCCCCTTCGACTTGGCCAACGCGGTCGCTTGCTCAACATAAGCAAACGGCAGCAGCTTGCCACCCAGCGTGTTCTCCAGCGCAAGCATGCGGCTGCGCGCGAAGTGCGGGTCGTCGGGCTTGATCGCCGCTTCGATATCCGCGAGCGCCAGCGTTCCGTCGGGCTGGTGGCTGATCGGTTGCGGCTGCACGCTGCCGAACACAGCGCCACCTCCGGCCTCCCATCGATAGCTGTGCTGCATTTGCCCGACGATGTACTCGTCACCACGCTGGCAATGCGACAGGATGGCGCACAGGTTGCTCTGCGTGCCGGTGGGCACAAACAGCGCCGCTTCAAAACCCAGCATCGCAGCGATTTTTTCCTGCAGTGCATTCACGCTGGGGTCGTCACCAAACACATCGTCGCCAAGTGGTGCGGCCGTCATGGCAGCCTGCATGCCTGCACTCGGCCGGGTCACTGTGTCGCTGCGCAAATCGACGGGCTTCATCACGCTTGCTCCAGGAAGTTTTTCAGCATGGCATGGCCATGTTCCGTGAGGATTGATTCGGGGTGGAACTGCACGCCCTGCACGGCGAGTTCGCGATGGCGCACTCCCATGATTTCGCCGTCATCCGTTCGCGCGGTGACAGCAAGTTCTGCCGGGCACGACTCGCGCTCGATCGCCAGCGAGTGATAGCGATTCACGGTGAACTGCGCTGGCAGTCCGGCGAACACACCCTCCTGTGTGGTTGTGATCACACTCGTCTTGCCGTGCATCAGCTGCTGCGCCCGCACGATCTTGCCGCCGAAAGCCGCACCGATCGACTGGTGACCCAGACAAACGCCCAACACCGGCAGCTTGCCTGCAAAGTAGCGAATCGCCTCAACAGAAATCCCCGCCTCGGCAGGGGAACAAGGCCCGGGCGACACGACCAGCAGATCGGGCTTGCGGTCAGCCACGCCGGCCACCGTGATCTCGTCATTGCGAAACACTTCCACCTGTGCGCCGAGCTCGCCGAAGTACTGCACGAGGTTGTACGTAAAGCTGTCGTAGTTGTCGATCATCAGCAGCTTCATGATGCGATGGCCCCCACGCTTGTCACTTCGTGTCCTGCGCTGTCGCTCGAAGGAGCCCTCGCGCCTTGAAACGGTCCGGCGGCGCTCATTCCAGCCCCTCCTCGACCAGCTCCGACGCACGGAGCAACGCACGCGCCTTCGCCTCGGTTTCCCTCCACTCCATCTCTGGAACCGAGTCCGCCACAACGCCTGCCGCAGCCTGCACGTAGAGCATCTGATCCTTGATGATGCCGGTGCGAATTGCAATGGCCACATCCATGTCGCCGGCATAGCTCAGATAGCCACAGGCACCGCCGTAGAGGCCGCGCTTGCTGGGCTCGAGCTGGTCGATCATTTCCATCGCATGAACCTTCGGCGCGCCCGTCAGCGTGCCCGCGGGAAACGTCGCCTTCAACACATCGATGCTCGTCATGCCGTCGTTCAGGATGCCCTCAACGTTGCTCACGATGTGCATCACGTGGCTGTAGCGCTCCACCGCAAACGCTTCGGTCACCTTCACGGTACCTGTCTTCGCAATGCGCCCGATGTCGTTGCGGGCCAGGTCAATCAGCATCACATGCTCTGCGCGCTCCTTCGGATCAGCGATGAGCTCCTGCTCGACTGCTTTGTCCTGCTCCACAGAGGCAGCGCGCGGGCGTGTGCCGGCCAGCGGCCTGATCGTGATCTTCTGCCCCTCAGCGACCTGCTCCTGGCGCACGAGGATTTCTGGCGACGCGCCCACCACATGGAAGTCACCAAAGTGGTAGTAGTACATGTAGGGGCTCGGGTTAAGCGAGCGAAGCGCGCGGTACAACGACAGCGGCGACTCGGTGTAGCGCTTCCTGATGCGCTGGCCCACTTGCACCTGCATGAAGTCGCCCCCGGCAATGAGCTCCTTCGCGCGCTCAACGGCAGCGATGTACTGGTCCTTCGGAAATTCGCGCTCGCTCGCAAAGGTTTGCGTCTGCTTGATCACCGGCGCGCTCACTGAATATTTCAGCGAGTCCTTCAGTCCGCGCAAGCGCTTCTTCGCGTTGGCAAAGGCTTCGGGCTGAGCCGGGTCCGCATACACGATCAAATACAGCTTGCCCGACAGGTTGTCGATCACGGCCAGCTCTTCACATTGCAGCAGCAGGATGTCGGGGCAGCCCAGCGTATCGGGCGGGCAACTCTTCTCCAGCTTTTTTTCAATGTGGCGGACCGTGTCGTAGCCGAAGTAGCCGGCCAGCCCGCCGCAAAAGCGCGGCAGCCCCGGGCGCAGCGCGACCTTGAATCTCTTCTGGTAGGCAGCAATGAAGTCCAGCGGATTGCCCTGCGCTGTCTCCACCACGGCCCCATCCGTCACAACTTCCGTCTTCGCCTGGGCGCCGAAGCCGCTCGCGCGCAGCAGCGTGCGTGCAGGCAGGCCAATGAAGCTGTAGCGCCCAAAGCGCTCGCCGCCCACAACGGATTCGAGCAGGAAGCTGTGCCTGCCGCCATCGCGGGCGTGCGCCAGCTTCAGGTAGAGCGACAGGGGGGTTTCAAGATCCGCGAATGCCTCGGCGATCAGCGGAATGCGGTTGTAGCCCTGAAGAGCAAGGCTTTTGAATTCAAGTTCAGTGATCAAGGGAAAGAGCCTCCACAAGCTCCGCGGCCTTCTTGCGAAGTAGCCGCTTCAGTTCAATCGGGGTGTCCAACCGGCGCAGCGGGCGGGACGAACGAGGGGCACAGGCTGCCCCGTGCAATCAGGAACGCACGTACGACGGCTTACGCCAAGGCCAGGCTCCCCGGTCGGCCTGACCCGTCATGTTGGTGCGGTGGATGAACATGGCGATCAGTGTAGCAAAGCAACTCACCGTGCCGCGCACCGGCAGTTACGCGAAAACCCTGTTGCCCTCAGGCGGGCACGGATCCAAGAATGAGCCTGACCGCCGGATATTCTGGCGCGACAGGAGACAAAAACATGAAGTCGCTCAAAACCTGGTTGTTCGTGCTGGCAGCTGCGTTCATGACACATGCCGCGCTGGCCGAACCCGTCACAGTCTCGGGTGTGCGCTACGAAGACACCACAGAGCTCAAGGGCAGCAAGCTCGTGCTCAACGGCGCGGGCATTCGCTACAAAGCCATCTTCAAGGTCTACACGGCCGGGCTGTACCTGCAAAAGAAGGCGGGCACCACCGAAGAAGTGCTGGCCATGCCAGGTGCCAAACGTCTGGCCATCACCATGGTCCGCGACATTGACTCGGCCGAGCTGGGCAAACTGTTTTCGCGCGGCATGGAAGACAACATGGACAAGGCAGCGTTTTCCAAGCTGATTCCGGGCGTGCTGCGAATGGGCCAGCTTTTCTCCGACTGCAAGAGCCTGAAGGCAGGCGAGAGTTTCAATATTGACTGGGTACCCGGCACGGGCACCCTCATCTCCATTCAGGGCGCCAAGTGCTTCAAGGATCTCGAGCCCTTCAAGGAGCCGGAGTTCTACAACGCCTTGCTGCGCATCTGGCTGGGTCCCGTACCGGCAGACTACAAGCTGAAGGAAACGCTGCTGGGCCGCACGCCCACCTAGGGCCTGTCAGCCCGCGCGTCCCGGGTGGACGCGCGCACGTGTGCACTCGCGATGCCGGGCCGGTCGAGGCTGATCGGCAACAATCGCGGCCATGGGTGAATTTGACCTGATTGACCGTTACTTCAAGCGCCCTGTGCGGCGCAACACGCTCGGCGTGGGCGACGATTGCGCACTGCTGGCACCTGCTGCCGGCATGCAGATGGCGGTCTCCAGCGACATGCTGGTCGAAGGCAGGCACTTCCTGCCCACCGTCGATCCGTTCAAGCTCGGCCACAAGGCGCTGGCCGTCAATCTCAGCGATCTGGCCGCCTGCGGTGCCAAGCCGCTGGCCTTCACGCTCGCGCTGTCGATGCCCCGTGCCGACGAAGCGTTCCTCGAGCCGTTTTCGCGCGGCCTGCTGGCACTTGCCGATGCGCACGATTGCGAGCTGGTTGGCGGCGACACCACGCAAGGCCCGCTCAATATCTGCATCACCGTTTTTGGCGAAGTACTTCCCGGCCACGCGCTGCTGCGCTCGGGCGCACGGCCGGGCGACGACATCTATGTGAGCGGCAGCCTGGGTGATGCGCGCCTGGCGCTGGAAGTGTTCCGCGGCACGATCGCGGTGTCGCAGCAAGTATTTGCGCAAGCACGCGCACGCATGGAACAGCCGCAACCGCGCATCGCCCTGGGGCAAGCACTGCGCGGCGTCGCCACTGCCGCCATCGACGTGAGCGACGGACTGCTCGGCGACCTGCGGCACATCCTCAGTCGCTCGGGCGTCGGCGCCACGATCGATACCACCGCCGCGATGCTGACCATGCTCACGGGCGAAGGCATTGATGAAGAGCAGCGTATGGAATTCGTGCTGGCCGGCGGCGATGACTACGAACTTGTTTTCTGCGCGCCAGCGGCCAGGCGTGGCGAAGTGGAGGCCGCGTCGCACGCCAGCGCCACACGAGTCACACGCATCGGTCACATCGAAGCGCAGTCCGGGCTGCGCCTGGTCGATGCGCACGGACGCGCCTTCGAGCGAGACTATGCGTCTTTCGATCATTTCGCCTGACGATATGCGCCGCGCAGCCGGCGCGTGGGCCGGCGTCATCGCGCTGGTGCTGACACCTTGCGTTGCGCATGCCAGCCGGTTCACCGGCATCGTGTCGCACGTGACCGACGGCGACACGGTCTGGGTTCGCCGCGACGACGGCAAGCCACCGCTGCGTGTGCGGCTACAGGGCATCGACGCGCCCGAGATCTGCCAGCCGTTCGGCCTGAAATCCCGGCAAGCCCTGGCCAGCATCGTGGCGCATCGACGCGTTACCGTGACAACCCATGGCACAGACAACTACGACCGCACACTGGGCGTGATTGAGCGTGCCCATGAGGACGTCGGCGCGTGGATGGTGCGGCGTGGCTATGCGTGGTCGTATCACTTCAAGGGCAATGCTGGGCCGTATGCCCGCCAGGAGGCGCAGGCCCGACGCACGCGCGCGGGTCTGTGGCAACAAAACCGGCCCGTCGCGCCCCATGAATTCCGGGTGAAACACGGGCACTGCGAGAGAGGCTGAGCCGCAGCCCCTTCGAGCGCAGTCTTGCGTTAGCATGCAATCGAAGGAGACACTTCGCATGCAGATCCATCATTCATTCGCGGCGGCCGCCTTGCTGGCTGGCGCTGTGTGCCTGGGCGTGCAAGCCCAAACACCCGCGCCCGCACCCGCACCCGCAACTGCGCCTGCGGCTTTGGCTGCTTACCCCAGCAAACCGGTCCGCGTGGTCGTCACCTTCCCGCCTGGCGGCAGCACCGACGTCGTCATGCGCCTGCTCGTGCCGCGGCTGAACGACAAGCTGGGCCAGCAGGTCGTGGTGGACAACCGCCCCGGCGCCGGCGGCAACATCGGGTTGACGCTGGTGGCCAAAGCGCCGCCTGACGGCTACATCCTGGGCGTCGGTGCGGCCGGCGCGCTGTCGGCCAACTCAAGCCTTTACGCACAGATGCCGTTCGACGTGCTCAAGGACTTCAAGCCTGTGACGATGCTGGCGGCCATTCCCTTCGTGATCATCGGCCAGCCCTCTTTGGGCCCGAAGACGCAGAAAGAGTTGATCGCCATGGCGAAGGCGCAGCCCGGCAAGTTGTCGATCGCCCACGGCGGCAACGGCACGGCCATGCACCTCACGGCCGAGTTGTTCATGCAGATGGCAGACATCAAGCTGGTGACGATTCCGTACAAGGGCTCGGGCCCCGCAGCGCTCGACGTGCTTGCGGGCCAGGTGCCGCTGGCCGTCGTTGACCTGCCTTCGGCGCTGCAGCAGATCAAGGCCGGCAAGCTGGTCGCCTATGCCGTCACCAGCCCGCAGCGCCTGCCCATGCTGCCCGACGTGCCCACCGTCGCCGAGCAGGGCCTCACGGGCTATGACTCCACCGGCTGGTTCGGCCTCGTCGCGCCTGCGGGCACGCCACCGTCTGTCGTCTCACGCCTGAACACAGAGATCACCGCAGCGCTGAACGACAACGAGATCAAGGCGAGCCTGCGCAATCTGGGCGTCGAGCCCGCGCCAAGCAAGCCGGAAGAATTCGAGGCGTACATCAAGAGCGAAAACCTGAAGTGGGCCAAGGTGATCCGCTCGGCCAACATCAAGCTCGACTGACGTGGCGATGAAAGACTTCGACACTGACGTGCTGGTCGTCGGCGCAGGCCCCGTCGGCCTCACGCTGGCGATGGACCTCGCCTCGCGCGGCGTACGGGTGACCATCGTGGAGACGCGGCGCTACGCCGAGCCGCCCAACGTGAAGTGCAACCACGTGGCTGCGCGCAGCATGGAGACGTTTCGCCGGCTAGGCGTGGCACAAGCACTGCGCAACGCCGGCCTGCCTGCCGATCACCCGAACGACGTCGTGTTTCGCACGAGCGTGTGCGGCACCGAACTCACACGCATTCCCATCCCGTGCCGCCGCGACCGCTACAGCGCCACGGGCGGGCCAGACACGTGGTGGCCAACACCGGAACCTCCGCATCGCATCAACCAGATATTCCTGGAGCCGCTGCTGCTGCAGCACGCCGCTTCGCTCGCGCAAGTGACGCTGCTCAATCGCACACAGTGCATGTCGTTCGAGCAAGGCGATGGATTCGTCACGGCCACACTGCGCAGTCTCGACACTGATGCCGAGCAGCACATCACGGCAGGCTTTCTGGTGGGCTGCGATGGCGGCAGCTCCGGCGTGCGCAAGCTGATGGGCGCAAAGCTCGAAGGCACCGCCGTGATCCAGCGCGTGCAATCGACGTACATCCGCGCGCCGCAACTCAAGGCGATGATCCCGCAGCCACTCGCCTGGTCGTACTACTCGGTGAACCCGCGCCGCTGCGGCACGATGTTCGCCATCGACGGCCACGACACGTGGCTTGTCCATAACCACCTGAACCCCAACGAGCCCGAGTTCGATTCGGTGGATCGCGACTGGTCGATCAAGCAGATCCTCGGCGTGCCGCAGGACTTCGAGTACGAAGTGATCAGCAAGGAAGACTGGGTCGGTCGGCGCCTGGTCGCCGACAAGTTCCGCGATCGAAACGTGTTCATCGCCGGTGACGCCGCGCACCTGTGGGTGCCGTACGCGGGCTATGGAATGAACGCCGGCATTGCCGACGCCACCAACCTGGCATGGGTGTTGGCGGCGCGGGTGCAAGGCTGGGGTGGCGAAGTGATCCTCGATGCGTACGAAGCAGAGCGCATGCCCATCACGATGCAGGTCTCGAACTTCGCCATGGAGCACGCTGCCAAGATGATCAAGGCGCGCAGCGCTGTGCCGGCCAACATCGAAGCGGCCGACACGCAGGGCCAGCAGGCACGCGAGGCGATCGGCCGCGAAGCCTATGAGCTCAATGTGCAGCAGTTCTGCTGCGCGGGCCTGAACTTCGGCTACTTCTATACACACTCGCCAATCCTGGCGGCGGATGATGAGCCCGCGCCCGCGTACTCGATGGGCGGCTTCACCGAGTCCACGGTGCCCGGGTGCCGTGCGCCGCACTTCTGGCTGGCGGACGGCCGCTCTCTCTATGACGCATTCGGGCCGGGCTACACCTTGCTGCGCTTCGATGCAAAGGCCGACATCGCCTCGTGCGCTACTGCGGCGCGGGAGCAGAAGGTGCCGCTGGAAGTGATCGATGTGCAAGGGTCACCCTCCATCCCTGCCGCCTATCGCCACCGGCTCGTGCTGTGCCGCACGGACCAGCATGTCGCGTGGCGTGGCGACGCATTGCCAAATGACGCGCTTGCGCTGCTGAAGCTTTTGACAGGCCGGCACTGAGGCCGGCTCAACCCGCTAAGCCTCCACGCTGCGTTGCGCGCGGTGTTGCGCCGCGTAGCTTCGCACCAGGCGCACAGCCGCGCCCAACACCTTGCGCACCGCGGCGCCTGCGGCATTCCCGAACTCGTTCACGGCGTCGCCGCGAAGCTCGGACGCACGCTTCTTCGCCGTTTCCATCAGGCGGTTGTATTCGCCGGGCTGGTTGAGGTAGGTGTTCATGGCGCTGTCCTTTCTGGTTGGCGGGTCGGGTGAAGTGAATGTAGGAAAAGGCTGCCCTGGCGGAAACGGCGCGCACCGCAAATTGGCGTTGCACGGCGCGCAAAGCCAATGAGTACCATCCACCCATGCGCGACCTCCAGTTCGACGACATGCTTCTCTTTGCCCGCGTGGTGGAACTCGGCACGCTGTCCGCGGTCGCGCGTGAGCGGGATGTGCCCGTCAGCCAGGTGTCGCGCACGCTCTCGCGCATCGAGAAAGCCTGCGGCGCGCGCCTGATCCATCGCTCGACGCACGGGCTCTCGCTCACGCCCGAGGGTGAAACATTCGTCGCGTACTGCCACCGCATCACGAGCACGCTCGACGAGCTCGAAGGCGACTTCGCGCACAAGGCAGGCGATGTGCGTGGCACGGTCAAGGTCGCCGCTTCGACCATCGTCGCGGCCTACCAGCTCGTGCCCAGTCTGGAGGGGCTGCGACAGCTGCATCCGCACTTGCGCGTCGAGCTGGAAGTCAGCGATCGCCTCACCGACATGGCGCGCGACGGCATCGACATTGCGATACGCACGGTGAGCGCGCTGCCCGAGACGGTGGTCGCGCGGCAGATCGGTACGCTGGGCCGCGCGCTGTATGCAGCGCCCTCGTATCTCAAGCGTGCCGGCACACCCAGGCACATCGAAGACCTGCGCGAGCACGTGCTCATCACCAACAGCCACGTCTCATTTCTCAATGCGTGGCCATTCATCGTCAAGGGCAAGCCCATGGTGTTCGAAGCGGACGGCCACTGGCGCACCAACGACACGAACATGGTCGCGACGATGGTGGTGCAAGGCGCCGGCATCGGCCGCCTTGCCACCCTGGTCGGCGACACGCTCGTGCAGCAAAAACTGGTAGTGCCCGTGCTGGAGGCGCTCGTGGACTACGGCCCGGTGCCTGTGTATGCGGTCACCCTCTCGAGTCGCCACCGGCTGCCCAAGATCAAGGCTTGTATCGACTACTGGGCCGCATGGCTCGGCAAGAGCACACACACCGCATTCAAGAAATGACTCCATCGCAAGCTTCACCCCCCACTGCACTGAACCCGCCTGTGCGACCTTCTGTCATCCGCCCCAATGCGCGCTTCATGCTGTCGCATCCGGCGCATTGCATTGCGCTCGGTTTCGGCTCGGGGCTGTCACCCGTCGCGCCGGGCACTGCGGGCACGCTGTGGGCGTGGCTCGCCTATGTCGTGCTGCAGATGTGGCTCACGCCGATGCAGATCGGCCTGGTGATTGCAGCGTCACTCGCGGTCGGCTGGTGGGCCTGCACCGTTGCGGCGGCGAACATGCGCGTGCTCGACCCGGGCGCGATCGTGTGGGATGAAGTGGTCGCCTTCTGGATCATTCTCTGGCTGGTGATGCCCGCAGGCTTCATGGCCCAGCTCGGTGCGTTCATCTTGTTTCGCATCTTCGACGCCGTAAAACCAGGCCCGGTCGCCTGGGCCGATGACCTCTTCCACGGCTTCGGCTGGAAGGGCGGCTTTGGCATCATCTTTGACGACTTGGTCGCTGCGTTCTGCACGCTGTTCGTGATCGCGATCTGGAGGGTCTGGTAATGGCACCGCGTATCGAACAACTGGCGCAAGCCTTGCTCGAGCGGCAATGGATGCTCGCCACGGCAGAAAGCTGCACCGGCGGCATGATCGCCGCCGCCTGCACCGACCTTGCCGGATCGAGCAGCTGGTTCGAGCGCGGCTTCGTCACCTATTCGAATGAAGCGAAGTCCGAGCTCCTGGGCGTCGATGCGCCCTTGATTGCCGCCCACGGCGCAGTCAGCGAAGTGGTCGCCCGTGCAATGGCTTTCGGCGCGGTACGTTTTTCACACGCGCGCGTCAGCGTTGCAGTGACGGGCGTGGCTGGCCCGACGGGTGGAAGCAAGGACAAACCGGTAGGCACGGTGTGGTTCGGCTTCTCGGTCGATGGCCGGCTCGACAGCGAGATGATGCGATTCGAAGGCGACCGCGCTGCCGTGCGGCAAGCAACCGTCTCGCATGCGGTGGACGGGCTGATCGCGCGCATTGCCGCAACAGAACTCTGAGGCATCACGCGCGAAGGATGTGCGCGTCCACGCCTCTGCGCGGCGCGGGCTGTGCGGGCTTGGCATAGCCCAGGCGCGTCCACATCTGCACTGTGCCGCCTTGTGCGCCGGCCAGCTTGTGAATCTGCGCGTAGGGCGCGGCTTGTTCCGGATATTCCTGCAACGCTTGCGAGAGCGGCTGCATCACCAGGCCTTGTGCAGTAGCCGCCAATTGCGCTCGCACATAGGCACGCCCCGCATTGATCTGCGTCTTGCGGTCATTGGCGGCGGTGACCATCCAGTAAAAGGCGGGCGTGGCGGCCATGTTCTTGTTGAACTCGTCGATCTGGCTGCGCGTGGCCGTGTCATCCGGGCCTGGCGCCTTCGTGCGGTCGAACAGGCCCAGCGCATTGATCGCGCGCAACATCGGCGTGTTGACCGAGAGGCCATCACGATGCCTGGCGATTTCGGCCGGCCCAATGCGCAAGACGTTGTAGGACTCCAGTATCGTGCGCGGCGTCACCAGCTCGATGCGCCACGCCTCGCTTGCAATCGCGCGGTGCTGCGACACGAGCGCTGCGTCATCGTCAGTGACGAAGCCATTGCGCGCCCCCGTCATCGTTGCAGCACTGTCGATGGCGGCGAGCGCTGCAGCTTGCGGCACGCGCGGCTCATATGCACCTCTATGGGTATGGCGATGAAGGATCTGCGCGAACAGCGCATCACGCTGCGCTGCCGGGTCTTGCGCAAGACGTATGCGCGCCGTGGGCCGCGCATCGACCTTCACGGGCCCAAACTCGCCTTCGGGAAAGAGTTCAATGTCTGCGCGCAAACCACGCTCGCGTGCAGCGATGGAGAGCAGCTCCAGGAAGGTGCCCTGGCTCATCATCATCTGGCGCGACAGCGGGTCCGTCTCGGGCAGCAAACGCGTGCGATCGCAATAGAGCGTGATTTCGTCAGGCCTGGACAAATCCACCAGCCACGACTGCAGGTTGTGCGAATGCGGCGCAAGAATCGCCCAGCCCAGAATCCAGCGGCGCACATCGCGCTCCTGGCCAGGGCCCGCCCACGCCTGCACAGCCTCAGCCGGGTAGTCACTCGACAGCGAGCAACCTGACAGCGAGAGCGTTGCGGCAGCGACGGAGAGTCCGCCTGCAACACGAAGAAACTGGCGGCGAGGTAGCTGTGACATGGAACGCTCCTGAAGCAAACGGTGTAGGTATGGAGTGATTGTCAGAAGTGCAGAGGTGTTCGACAATTGCCTAACGCTTCATACCAGCTATTCATAGTTGAATACCGCTCTGCCGTGAATCCGCTCGATTTCGACTGGCGACTCATTCGCTCATTCCTGGCCGCGCTCGACCATCGCAGCCTGCTCGGCGCCGCCCGCGCGCTCGGCTCGACACAGCCGACGCTCGGTCGTCACATCGCTGAGCTGGAAAGCCAGCTGGGAGTCGTACTCTTTGAACGCACGGGTCGCGGACTTCTGCCCACCGAAATAGCGCATCGGCTGGCCGAGCCCGCACGAGCCATGGAAGGCGGCGCTCTGCAGCTCGGGCGCAGTGTGTCCGGCGCTCAGCAAGCCGTGTCCGGCTCGGTACGCATCACGGCAAGCGCGACCGTCGCGTGCTTCGTGATGCCCGCTGTACTGGCCCAGATGCGTCTCGCGTTGCCCGACATCCAGATCGACCTGGTCGCCAGCAACGCCGTGAGCAACCTGTTGCGCCGCGAAGCCGACATCGCGCTTCGCATGGTGCCGCCCGACCAGGCCAGCCTCATCGCCAAGCGCATCGGCAAGGTCACGCTAGGCGCATATGCCCATCGCGACTATCTGCGGCGGCGCGGCACGCCCAAGCAGCTGGCCGATCTGGTCAATCACGAGCTGATCGGCCATGACCGCGATGAAGCCATGTTGCGCGGCTTTGCGCAGTTCGGCTTTCCTGTCGAGCGCGAGGCTTTCGCTTTCCGCACCGACGACCTCGTGGCTTACTGGGAGGCGGTGCGCGCCGGGCTTGGCATTGGCTTCGTTGCCGACTACCTGGCGCGCACTGACAACCGGCTCGTTGCTTTGCTGCCGATGCTCAAGATCCCGCCGCTGCCTATCTGGCTGACGGTGCACCGCGAAATTCGCACCAGTCCGCGCATCCGCGCGGTGTACGATTTCCTGGCAGACGCAGTACCGCGCGCGATCTGAAGCCTGGCAGCAGGCGCCCACCCCACCACCACGAGGAGCCGGCATGCATCCCAACCAGCAAACCATTGAGACGTTCTACCGCGCGTTCGCACAGCTCGACGCCGACACCATGGCCACCTGCTATGCCGACAACGCCACATTCCAGGACGAAGTCTTCACCCTCAACGGCAAGCGCGAAGTGATGGGCATGTGGCGCATGCTCGTTGAAGCAACCAAGGCCAAGGGCGCCGACGTGTGGAGCCTGAAGTTCAGCGATGTCAGCGCTGATGCAACCACGGGCCACGCGCATTGGGATGCTCACTATCGCTTCAGCGCCACGGGCCGCATCGTGGACAACAGCATCGACGCGAAGTTTGAATTCGACCCACAAGGCAAGATCGTCAAGCACATCGACAGCTTCGACTTGTGGAAGTGGTCGCGCCAGGCACTCGGCGCACCCGGCCTGCTACTGGGCTGGACACCTGTCATACGCAGCAAAGTCAAGAAGACGGCTGCTGCGAACTTGCAGAAGTTCATGGCGAAGGCAAGTGCATCGTGAGCGGCGCGGCAGGCTGGTTCGACGGCTTCAATGAATCGCGATTTGCCGTCAACGGCACAGAGATCTTTGCGCGCTTCGGTGGCGCGCAAGACAAGCCCGCGCTGCTCCTGCTGCATGGCTTTCCGCAAACGCATGCGATCTGGCATCGCATCGCGCAGCAGCTCAAGAACGACTACTTCCTCGTGATGCCCGACTTGCGCGGCTACGGCGATTCGGTCAAGGTGCCCGGCCTGGAGGACCACTCCAACTACAGCAAGCGAGCCATGGCGCAGGACATGGTGGGCCTCATGGACTTGTTGCAGACCCGTGAGTTCTTCGTCTGCGGCCACGACCGTGGTGCGCGCGTGGCGCATCGGCTCGCCGTCGATCATCCGCAGGCCGTGCGCAAACTGTGCCTGATCGACATCGCACCCACGCTCGACATGTACGACATGACGAGCATGACGTTCGCACGCTACTACTACCACTGGTTCCATTTGATCCAGCCATCGCCGCTGCCTGAAGCGATGATCGGCCCCAACGCAAAGATGTACCTGCACGCCAAGCTGGGCGGCTGGGGCGCCGGCGGGCTCGACTACATCGAGCCACGCGCGCTGGCGGAATACGAGCGCTGCTTTTGCCGCGCGGAATCCATTCATGCAGCGTGCGAGGACTATCGCGCGAGTGCCGGCATTGACCTCGATCACGACCGCGAAAGCCGCGCCAGGGGCGAGAAGATCCAGTGCGACACCCACCTGTTGTGGGGCCAGCGCGGTTTGATCGACAAGCTGTTCAAACCAATCGAGCTGTGGCAGGCGCAATGCGCGGGCAAGGTCACCGGGCACAGCGTGCCGGCCGGGCACTTCATCCCGGAAGAATTGCATGCCGAGACGGCGAAGGAATTGCGGGCGTTCTTCGGCTAGTTATTTGTCGCCGTAGTGGAACCGGCACGAGATCACGGTCAGCACTTTTAAAGCATCCTTGCCATCGACCGCATAGACAAGCCTGTTCTTCTCATCGATGCGGCGCGACCAAAACCCCGAAAGATCACCGACGAGTGGTTCGGGCTTGCCCAAGCCCTCAAAGGGCGTGCGTAGCGCTGACTCGATCAAGGTGTTGATGCGTTTGAGCGTCTTCCTGTCCTGCGACTGCCACCACACATAGTCCGACCAGGCGCTCTGGGTAAAACTGAGATTGGCCGCCACGTCAAGCGGGCGTGAGCTTGCGGGGGCGCGCTTTGCCTTGTCTGTATTGCGCGATGGACTTGGCAAGGTGAGCAGCGTTGGCCGGGCTCGACAGCAGGTGCAGCGTAGCCATGATGCCGTTGTACTGGTCGAGCGACATGACCACGGCATCCGGCCCGTCGCGCCGCGTGATGACAGTGACGTCTGCGTCGTCTGCGCACGTGTCGAGGACGCTCTTGAGTGAGTTGCGTGCTTCGCTGTAGTTAATGAGGCGCATGGCAGATCCTTTTTTGCCAAGTAATTGTACAAATACGACTGCACCATGTCGATAGCCATTGCAGTGGCTTGCCGTTAGCATCGCGCCATGTCCGCATTCCTCTCCCGGCATTACGGCGTCCGGTTCAATTCGCTCCTCGCGTGCTTCGCTGGCCTCGTCGCCAGCCTGGCGTGCATTCCGTATCACCCGAACTGGGGCGTGGCGGGCGTTGTCCTGTTCGCCTTCCTGATCGTCGTGGGCATTCACGACTTGCGGCAGACGCGGCACGCGATTCTGCGCAACTACCCGGTGATCGGGCACCTGCGCTTCCTCTTCGAATACGTGCGCCCTGAAATCCGCCAGTACATCATTGAAGGCGAGGCCGACGGCACGCCGTTCTCGCGCGCGCAACGCTCGCTCGTGTACCAGCGCGCCAAGGGCGATGCGGACAACCGGCCCTTCGGCACACAACTCGATGTGACGCGCCAGGGCTACGAGTGGATCAACCATTCGATGTTCCCCACAAAGCTCGCCTCGTCGGACTTCCGCATCACGATCGGCGCGACTTGCGCGCAGCCGTATGAAGCGAGCATCTTCAACATCTCCGCGATGAGCTTCGGCTCGCTTTCCAGCAACGCGATCCTCGCGCTGAACAAGGGCGCGAAGATGGGCAACTTCGCGCACGATACGGGCGAGGGCTCGATCTCCAGTTACCACCGCGTGCACGGCGGCGACATCATCTGGGAGATCGGCTCGGGCTACTTCGGCTGCCGCGACGAGCACGGCGGCTTCAGCGAAGAACGCTTCATCGCGAACGCGCGCGAGCCGCAGGTCAAGATGATCGAGATCAAGCTGAGCCAAGGCGCCAAGCCCGGTCACGGCGGCATCTTGCCGGGTGCGAAGGTCACTGCTGAAATCTCTCGCGCACGCGGCGTGCCTGCGGGCGTGGATTGCGTCTCGCCGTCATCGCACAGCGCGTTCACGACACCCGTGGAGATGATGAAGTTCATCGCCCGACTGCGTGAGTTGTCGGGCGGCAAACCCACGGGCTTCAAGCTGTGCATCGGACATCCGTGGGAATGGTTCGGCATTGTGAAGGCGATGCTCGCCACCGACGTCACGCCGGACTTCATCGTCGTCGATGGTGCAGAGGGCGGCACGGGCGCTGCGCCCGTGGAATTCAGCGACCACGTCGGCGCGCCGCTGCAGGAAGGCCTGCTGCTCGTTCACAACACGCTGGTCGGCACGGGCCTGCGCGAGCGCATCAAGATCGGCTGCGCGGGCAAGGTGATCAGCGCATTCGACATCGCACGGATGATGGCGCTGGGCGCCGACTGGTGCAATTCGGCGCGCGGCTTCATGATGGCGCTCGGCTGCATACAGGCGCAGACGTGCCACACCGGCAACTGCCCGACGGGCGTCACGACGCAAGATGCATTGCGCGAACGCGCGCTCGTCGTGCCCGACAAGGCGCAGCGCGTTTTCAACTACCAGCGCGCCACGCTCGCGGCATTGAAAGAGCTGGTGCAGGCTGCTGGCCTGAAGCATCCGCAGGAGATCACGGCGCATCACATCGTGCGCCGGCTCACCGATACCGAGGTGCGGCTGCTCGCGAACCTCATCGCACGCGTGGAGCCGGGCTCGCTGCTGTCGGGCGACATGAGCAGCCAGCACAACGTCTACAAGATGTACTGGCCCATGGCACAGGCCGAAGCGTTCTCGGCCTTGCAGATCAAAACGGTGGTTTAGGCAGCAGAGGCAGCAGCGGCGGGCAGCGCCTTCATCACCTGCACATCGAGCCGTTCAAGGCGCTTGCGTGTTTTCAGCACGGCCGCGTCTTTGCTCAAGAGCAGGCATTTGTGCGCGACTGCCAGGTCAATGAACTTCTGGTCGTCGCCGTCTGTGCAAGTGACGGGCGCCTTCTGTGCAGGTTCCACGATCTGCACATAGCGGTCGAAGCCCGCGAGGATGTCTGCGGGTGTGAGCGCGTAGTACGCCAGGCGCGGCTGCAGTTGCGAGTAGTCGAGCACGCGTTCGAGCTCATCGCGCATCACCTGCGTTGCGAGCCACCGCACAGTCCCCGTTTCGAGCAGCGCCTTCAACGGCTTGGCGGCTGCGTCGTCGAACAGGAAGATGTCGAGGACGACGTTGGTGTCAATGACCAGCGGGCGGCTTGTCACGCGCGGAGCCTCTGACCATGTCGAAGCGGAACAGGCGGCATTCGATGGGGCCGTTCCACATGGGCACCCGTCGCGATTCTTTCAGGCGCATGCGCGATGGCAGCTTCAGGTCAGGCGTGAGGATCCACGCCGTCCAGCCCGGGTAGTTCTTCTTCCAGTGCGCAGCCAGCTGCGGGAAGAAGTCGCCACCATCTTCCACATCGGCACGCTCGCGCCCTTGCTGCGTGCGGCCTGCGACGCCTGCCGTTTCAATCCGCGCGCCATAGGGCGGGTTCACGAGCATCACGCCCGGTGTTTCGCAAGGAGGCATGCGCTGCAGCGCGTCACCACCGCGCAGCTTCACCACATCTGCCACGCCCGCACGTTCGGCATTGCGCTGCGCGAAATCAACCATGCGGAAAGCGACGTCGCTGCCGAACACTTCAACGCTCGACTGTTTTTGCGCAGCTACCGCTTCTTCGCGCAGTGCATTCCACACGTGCGGCTGGTAGGGCAGCAAGCGTTCGAAACCGAATCGGCGCAACTGGCCTGGCGCGATGTTGCATGCGATCTGCGCTGCCTCGATGGCAATGGTGCCGCTGCCGCAGCACGGGTCGTAGAGCGGCGTCACGGTGTCCCAGCCGCTCGCGGCAATCATGGCGGCGGCGAGTGTTTCTTTCAGCGGCGCCTCGCCCTTGTCTTCACGCCAGCCGCGCTTGAAGAGCGGCTCGCCTGACGTGTCGATATACAGCGTCATGCGCTCGCTCGTCAGGTGCACATATACGCGTGTGTGCGGCCACTGCGTTTCAACGCTGGGCCGCTCGCCCGTCTTGTTGCGAAAGCGGTCGACGATCGCGTCTTTGACTTTCAGGCCCGCGAAGTTCAGGCTCTTGAGCGGGCTGTGCTGCGCTGTGACTTCAACCTTGAATGTCTCGCGCGTGGTGAACCACACTTCCCACGCAACCTGGCTCGCGCCTTCATACAAGTCCTGCTCGCTTCGATACGGCGTGTTCGACAACTGCACCAGCACGCGCTGCGCAAGGCGGCTGTGCAAGTTCAGGCGCATCGCATCGCGCCACGACGCACGCACTTCAACACCGCCACGCGCCGTGAGCAAGTCATCGCCAGCAAGACCTGTGAGCCTGTGCACTTCGTCGGCCAGGAAGCCCTCGACGCCGGCGGCGCAGGGCAAAAAGAGTTGGAGCGAGTTCACAGTGCTTTTCTCAGGTTCGCGGGCGCGATGCGCAGCGCCTCGCGGTATTTGGCCACCGTGCGACGCGCACATTCGATGCCCTGCTCTTTCAGCATCTCTGAAATCTGGCTGTCCGACAGCGGCTTCTTGAGGTTTTCACTCGCCACAAACTGCTTGATCAGTGCGCGCACGGCTGTGCTCGATGCATTGCCGCCTGTCTCGGTGCCCAGCGCAGAGCCAAAAAAGTATTTCAGCTCGAATGTGCCGAACGGTGTAGCCATGTACTTGGCGGTCGTCACACGGCTGATGGTGGATTCGTGCAGGCCAAGTTCGTCCGCGATCTCGCGCAGTACCAGCGGCCGCATCGCCAGCTCGCCGTGCACAAAGAAGTTTTTCTGGCGCTCAACGATCGCGCTCGACACACGCAAGATCGTGTCAAAGCGCTGCTGGATGTTCTTGATGAACCAGCGCGCTTCCTGCAGCCGCTGCTGCAGCGCCTGGTGGCCTTCGCCCTTGTGCGACTTCAGCGCGCCGGCGTACACATCGTGCACACGCAGCCGCGGCATCACATCGGGATTGAGCTGCACCCGAAAACGCATCGTCGCTCCACGCCCTGTTTTCGTGACGAGCACATCCGGCACAACGATGTTGCGCTCCACGTCAACGAAGCGGCGGCCGGGTTTGGGTTCGAGCCGGCCGATCAGCGCGATGGCGGCGCGGATATTGGCGTCGGTGTCACCGCACAGCTGAACGAGGCGCTTCACGTCGCGGCGTGCAAGCAATTCGATCGGTTGTGCACAGATGTGCAGCGCCGCCGTGCATGCGGCAGTCGCTTGGGGCTGCGAAGCCTGCAGGGCTTTCAATTGGAGCGTGAGGCATTCAGCCAGTGAACGCGCGCCAACGCCCACAGGCTCAAGGTGATGCAGGAGGCCCAACGCGACGGTGAAGCGATGCACCAGCTCTTCCTGCTGCTCCAGGTCATTGGGCGCGAGCCCTGCGGCGAGCGACTCCAGCGTGTCTTCCAGGTAGCCGTCGTCATTGAGCGATTCGATCAGAAAGCGCAGCGCAAAGCGGTCGATTTCCGAGAGCCGCAACGACAGGGCTTGCCGGTGCAAGAAGCTCTGCAGCGACTCGTTGCCGCGCGCGAGATCGGTGGCATCCATCTCCTCGTCGCCCGACAAATTGTTCTTGCGTGGCGTGGCATCGCCGCCCCACTCGCCGTCGTCCGGCACCATGTCCGTGCTGCCGTCGCCCTCCCAGTCGGTGGGCTCTGTTTCGGCACTGGCAGGCGCTTCGGCTTCGGCCGGTGCCGCGCGTTCTTCACTGGCAGGCAGCGCGTAGTCGGCGTGTTCGACTTCGCGGTCGTCTTCGGGTGCAGCAGCATTTTCATGTGCAAGCCCGAATTCTTCGCGCGGTGCTTCGTCCTGGTTCACTTCCAGGAACGGGTTTTCATCGAGCATCTGCTCGACTTCCTGCGACAGCTCCAGTGTCGAGAGTTGCAGCAGCCTGATGGACTGCTGCAGCTGCGGCGTCAACGCCAAATGCTGCGAGACGCGTAGCGATAAGCCCTGCTTCATGGAGCCCCCACGCTTGCCACTGCGTGTGCTGCGCTGCCCCCCGAGGGGGCCCTCGCGGCTAGGGGCGGCCCGTCGCCGCTCAAGAGGGGGCCGAAATGCGACTCAGGCACGCCGGCCATCACATTCTGAAGTGCTCGCCGAGATAAACCCGCCGGACCTCGGCGTTGTTGACGATCTCGGAGGGCGTGCCTTGCGCCAGCACGCTGCCATCACTGATGATGTAGGCGTGGTCGCAGATGCCCAGTGTCTCGCGCACGTTGTGGTCGGTGATGAGCACGCCAATGCCGCGCGACTTGAGGAAGCCGATGATGCGCTGGATCTCGATCACCGCAATGGGGTCGATGCCCGCGAAAGGCTCGTCCAGCAGGATGAAGCGCGGTTGCGTGGCCAGCGCGCGAGCAATCTCCACCCGGCGGCGCTCGCCACCTGAGAGTGCAAGTGCGGGCGAATCGCGCAGGTGATCAACTCGCAGGTCCTGCAGCAGCGCAGTCAGGCGCTTTTCGATTTCTGCGGAATCCAGCGGCTTGCCTTGCGCGTCGCGCTGCAACTCAAGCACCGCACGCACGTTCTCTTCCACATTGAGCTTGCGGAAGATCGATGCTTCCTGTGGCAGGTACGACAAGCCCAGCCGCGAGCGGCGGTGAATGGGCATGTGCTCGACTGAATTGCCGTCGATGGTGATCGTGCCCGCGTCGGCACGCACCAGGCCCACGATCATGTAGAACGACGTGGTCTTGCCGGCGCCATTGGGGCCGAGCAGGCCCACCACCTCGCCCTTGTCCACCGCCAGCGAAACGTCTTTAACCACCGTGCGATTGCCAAAGGTCTTGCGCAAGTGCGCGGCGCGCAGCTGGCTCACGGGCGCATCCTTGTGGGCCGGCGAGGAGGCGTCTGCGCGGTCGTTCATGACCGCCACGTTCACTTCTTGCCCCCGTCGAATGTCAGGCTGGGGCGAAGCTGCACTGGCGCCTGCGGGGCGGGGGCAGCTGGGCCGGATGCAGCAGGCGCGCCGCGAGGCGCCAGCACGGCGCGCACACGGGTGCCACCGAGCGGGCCGCCCACGGTTCCGGGCGGGCCACCGTCGACATTGAACTGGTCGTTCGTGTTGTCGTAGGTGATGAGGCTGCCGACGATCTCGTCGGCCAGGGCCGCACCGCGGAAACGGCGCATTTCTGCCCGCTTGATGAACTTCACGCGGTCGGCCTTGCCGTCGTATTCGATCGTTTCGCCTTCTCCCTCGATGAACTCATCCACGCCTTCGCGCTTCTGGCGGTAGAAGGCCAGTTTGCCTGCCTCAGCCGTCACGGTGCCGTACTGGTAGCCCTCGGGGTCCTGCCGCACTTCGACGCGCGCACCGCGAATCACGATCGTGCCCTTGGTCAGGACAACGTTGCCGGTGAACACACTCGTCTGCTTGAGGTCGTCGTAGCGCAGGGTGTCTGCCTCGACGTTCATCGGTTTTTCCTTGTCAGCCTTCTCGGCCAGGACATTGCCGCAAAGCAGCGCCAGCGCGAGTGGGAACAGGGTGAGGACGTGTGGTTTGGTCATAGAGGCATGAATCTTGCTGAGACGATTATGCCCTGCCGATCCACAGCTTTGCACATGGCGCCTGGCGCCGCACCTGGATCAGGTGTCTTTACCCAACTGCTTCAGGCGCCTTTTCGCACTTGGGCCATCAGGTAATCCGTGACCTGCAACGCCTTGTCCATGTTTCCGGCGAGCGATGCGTCGGTGTAGTAGCGGCCCTGGATGCCGATAGCGGGCACGCCGTCAACCTTGAATGCATCCTGGATCTGTGTGGCGCGGCGCGCTTTCGACGAGATGCCGAACGAGTTGTAGGTCTCGCGGAATTTTGCGACGTCGACGCCCTGCTTTTCGATCCACGCCACGATCAGGTCTTCACGATTGAGCAAGAGGCGGTCCTGGTGGATCGCGCGGAAAACCTTGCCATGCAGTTCGTCGAGCTTGCCCAGCGCTTCCAGCGTGTAGTACAGGCGCTGCTGCGGCACGAACTCATCACGAAAGCCAACCGGAATGCGGCGCATGACGACGTCGGCGGGCAGCTTCTTGATCCAGGCTTCGAGCTTGGGCTCGAACGCATTGCAGTGCGGGCAGCTGTACCAGAAGAACTCGATCACTTCGACTTTGCCGGCGGGCGCATCGACGTTCACCCGCTTGTCGAGCGTCAGGAAATCGACGCCGTCTTGGGGCGGCTTGCCTTGCGCCAGCAACAACTCGGGCCACAGGGCCGCGACTGCCACCGTACCGGCAACCAGGGTCGAAAACTCGCGTCGTTTCATCATGACCATGCTTCCTTGGGGAGAGTTCAGCGCTGCACGCGCACCAAAGCGGTTTCGACACCGGTGGCGTCCAGACGTTCCTTTTGTCTGTCGGCATCGTCCTTCTTCTCGAAGGGGCCGACGCGAACGCGGAACACCTGCCGGCCGGACTGCTCGCGCTCGTTGACCTTGGCGTCGAAGCCCAGCAGCGCGAGCTTGGCGCGCTGCGCCTCTGCGTCTTCGGCTGTGCGGAAAGCGCCCACTTGCACGAAATAGAGGAAAGGATCGCCACCGGTGGGTTGCGCGGACTGTGACTTGGCCATGGCCAGGTCACCCAGCGGGTCGGCGCTGGTGGCGCGGCCAGCCACAGCCGGGGGCAACTGCTTGTCTCTGGAGGCTGCAGACGAAGGCGGGAAGGGCGATGCGAGCGGCGGTGCGGGAATGGTCGCCACCGGCACGCCCGAGCCGGACGCCACGGGCGCCGCAACAACCGCACCGGCAGCCGAAGCGCTCGCACCCGACGCGGGCGGCATGGCGCGCGCAGGATTCTTGCCGTAGAGCGGCGCGTTCGGGTCCCAGTCCTTGTTCTTCCTGGTCTCGGCCGCGTCCTGCTCGGCATTGCGGTTCTGGCCCTTGTTCATGAAGGGCACGGGCACCTTGGTCACGTAGACGGCCACGGCAAGCGCCACGGCAAGGCCAAGCACCACGCCGATGATGATGCCAACGAGAACGTTGCCGGATTGTCTGGTCTTCACTTGGGATGTTCCTGCGCTCACATTTTGCGGGGCGCACTCACGCCCAGCACCGCGAGGCCATTGTGCAACACCTGCGCAGTCGCCGCGACGAGCGCGAGCCGGGCATTTCGCACGTTTTCTTCATCGACCAGGATGCGCTCTGCGTCGTAGTAGCTGTGGTACGCCGCTGCCAGTTCACGCAGGTAGAACGTCACGTCGTGGGGTGCCAGGTCCATCGCGGCGTCGCGCAGCATCTCGGGGTACTTGGCGATCTGCAGCATCAGTGCCAGCGCCTGCGGGCTGGAGAGCGGCGACAGATCGGCCGACGACAGCGATGCGACATCGCCGCCCCACGCGGTGAGCACCGAGCAGATGCGTGCATGTGCGTACTGCACGTAGTAAACCGGGTTGTCGTTGTTCTTCGCGACAGCCAGGTCCACGTCGAACGTGTATTCGGTATCGGCCTTGCGGGAGGTCAGGAAGAAGCGCACGGCGTCCTTGCTGGTCCAGTCGATCAGGTCGCGCAGCGTCACGTAGCCGCCCGAGCGCTTGGAGATCTTCACCTCCACGCCGCCCTTCATCACACGCACCATCGTGTGCAGCACGTAGTCCGGGTAGCCCTTGGGGATGCCGACACTGGCCGCCTGCAAGCCGGCACGCACGCGTGCGATCGTGCCGTGGTGGTCAGTGCCCTGGATGTTCACGGCCTTGGTAAAGCCGCGCTCCCACTTGCTGATGTGATACGCCACATCCGGCAGGAAGTAGGTGTACGTGCCGTCTGACTTGCGCATCACGCGGTCCTTGTCGTCACCGAATTCGGTCGTCGCCAGCCACAGGGCGCCGTCTTTTTCGTACGTCTTGCCCGATGCTTCGATGCGCTTGACCGTCTCGTCCACCTTGCCCGATGTGTACAGGCTCGACTCGAGGAAGTAGTGGTCGAACTTCACCTCGAACGCCTTGAGGTCAAGGTCCTGCTCGTGGCGCAGGTAGGCCACGGCGAACTGGCGGATCGAATCGATGTCGTCGACGTCGCCGCTGGCCGTGAACTCGCGGTCATCGGCCTTCACGGTCTTCTTCGCGAGGAAGTCGTCGGCGATGTCCTTGACGTAGTCGCCGTTGTAGAAATTCTTGCTCTCGGGGTTGTCCGGGTCGGTCGGCCAGCAGTCGTCACCCGGCTTGAAGCCCTTGGCGCGCAGCTGTGTGGACATGGCCAGCTTCTCGATCTGCACGCCGGCGTCGTTGTAATAGAACTCGCGGTGCACGTCCCAGCCCTGGCTCGCATACAGGCTGCAGATCGCGTCACCGAGCGCCGCCTGCCGGCCGTGGCCCAGGTGCAACGGGCCCGTGGGATTGGCCGAGACGAATTCGACCATGATGTGCTGGCCGTTCGCGGGCTGCATGCCATAGCGCTCGCCCGTGGCGAGCACTTCCTTGACGGCCTGCTGCTTGGCCTGCGGCTTGAGCTTGATGTTCAGGAAGCCGGGGCCTGCGATCTCCACTGACTCGACCCACTGCTGGAACGGCGCCGACGCAAGCAGCGAGGCGCGCAGCGTTTCTGCCACCTGGCGCGGGTTGAGTTTGAGCGGCTTGGCGAGCTGCATCGCGGCGGTGCTGGCGAAATCGCCATGCGCTGCCACTTTGGGCGATTCGAAAGCCGCCTTCTCACCCGAGCCGGGCGAAAGCGCTTCCAGCCCGGCTGCAAGCGCGCCGAGCAATTCCTGTTTGACCTGGAGCATCCGATGATTTTACTGGCGGCAACACTGTAAACCCGGGTGTGTGGCCTTGATGAGCAGCGTGTTGTGTGCTGGAATGTTCCACGGTCGTACCACCACACACCCTAACGAGGAGCTCCCATGAAGAAATTGCTTTGCCTGATGACATTCGGATTCGCGCTGTTTTCGATGAGCGGCGCCTACGCTGCCAGCCATGCCGGCGCGCCCATGAAGTCAGGCGATTCGAGCTGCGAAGCCAAGGCCGCTGAAAAGAAGCTCAACGGCGCTGCGAAAACCAGCTTCCTGAAAAAGTGCAACGCCGACAACAGCCCCGCCGCCGCCTGCGAAAAATCCGCAGCCGACAAGAAGCTGCATGGCGCCGCAAAGAAAAGTCACGTGAAGAAGTGCATGGAAGACAGCAAGCCTGCGGCTGAAGCCAAGCCGGCAGAAACCAAGGCTGCCGAGGCCAAGCCGGCTGCATCTGCCAAGAAGTAAGCCCAGCGCTTCCCTTCTAAAAAAACCAAAGCCCCGCCGGCGCAAGCCGTGCGGGGCTTTGTTCTTTTTTCACCAAGACCGAAAGGCAAGCTTCACGCTTCGTGGCACGGCGGCGCTGCTGAACGACGGTTCAATCAAGTCTTCAGCAACCAACCAGGAAGAAAGCAATGAAGCAAATCATTTCCACCATCGTCATCGGCGCCATCCTCGCTTGCGGCAACGCTTACGCGGCCAAAGATGCCGACACCGCATCCGCACCCGCAGCCAAAACCAAGACCCGGACGAAGCAGCAAACGAAGATGGCCGACTGCAACAAGGGCGCGAAGGAAAAGGCCCTGAAAGGCGACGAACGCAAGAAGTTCATGAGCTCGTGCCTGCGGGCCTGATAGTCGCCTGCGTTGCATTGCGGCCATGAGCCGCCATGCAAGGCATGCTGAACAATCCTTCAACGGCCCGCTTCGTTCGGGCTTTTCCCTGCCCACTACTTCGCGCCAAACCCTCGCGCCAGGAACACCGCCACCAGCGGGATGAGCGCCACCAGGTGCGCCTGCACCATCACCCACTTGCGGGTCTCACGGACTTCGCCTTCAGCGGGCAACGCGCCGGTCGCGGCCAGCGCCCGGCTCCACCGGCGAAAGGCAAACGTGGGCTTGATCGAGATCAGCCCCACCGCCACGACCATCACCAGCTTGACGTGAAGCAGGCTGTTGCCCCAGTACCAGCCCGTGCCCTTCATGCCCCAGATGGTGCGGGCAACACCCGTCAACACAACCGCCGCAGCCGCGATGCCGTAGATCATGTCGACACGGCCCAGGCGCGTGACCACCTTGGCGTTGATCCACTCGACGCGGCACAGCGCCGCTTCGCTCGACAGGAAAACGACCATCGTGAGGATCGCCAGGAGGTGCGCATAGGCCAGCAGTGCTTCGAGTGCCATCGTCGATATCGCTTTCTTCAGGGTGCCCAGTAATCAGCGCGGCTATAGGTGTGCTTGAGGAAGTCGATCCACAGGCGCACGCGCAGCGGCAGGTGCTTGCGCTGCGGGAACACGGCATAGATCCCGTTGGGCGGCGCAGCGAAATCGGCCAGCACTTCCACCAGCTTGCCGGACGCGACCTGGCCCTCGACTTCCCAGGTGCTTCGCCATGCGATGCCCAGCCCCGCCATGCACCAGTCGTGCAGCACTTGCCCGTCGGAGCAGTCGAGCGGGCCGCCCGGCTTGAGGTACGTGACTTCGCTGCCCTCACCGCCTTCACGCGGAACTCTGAAAGCCCAACCCCGCGTTTGCGATGCATCGCTGGACAACGCGAGGCAATCGAACTTCACCAGCTCGCCGGGATGCTTCGGCGTGCCGTGCCGCTTGAGGTACGCAGGCGTGGCCACGCACAGCCGCCGGTTGTCTGCCAGGCGCAAACTCACAAGCGACGAATCGGGCAAGTCCCCCACGCGCACGGCGCAGTCGTAGCCCTCACCCGCGAGATCGACGACGCGATCGCTGAGGTTGAGCGACACGGTCACGTCGGCATGTTCGGCACGGAATTTCGGCACGAGCGGCGCCACGTGGCGGCGACCAAAGCCGGCTGGTGCAGTAATGCGCAAGTGGCCGCTCGCCTTCACGCCGCCCGCGCTCACGCTCGCTTCTGCATTCGACAAGTCGGCAAGCAGCCGCTGGCAATCTTCAAGGAACGCACTGCCTTCATGCGTGAGCGTGATGCGCCGCGTGGTGCGCACCAGCAGCTTCACGCCCAACCGCTCTTCCAATGCATCGAGCCTGCGCCCCATGATGGCGGGTGCGACACCTTCAGCGCGTGCCGCCGCCGTCAGGCTGCCCCTGGCCGCGACGGACACGAAGGATTCAAGCTGCTTGAGTTTGTCCATGGCTGCCTAGGCCGGGTCCGCAGGCGCTCGCACTGCGCCGCTTGCTTCGAGCTGCGCGATGTCGCCTTTTGTGTAGCCGACCTGTGCGAGCAACTCACGCGTGTGTTCGCCCACCACCGGCGGCTGCAAACGCACGCCGGGCCGCTGCCCGTCGAGCGTCAGCGGCAACAGCGGCACGCTCGTCTCGCGGCCATCGGGCAAGTGCAAGGGCGCGAGCCCACCTGTGGCTTTCAGGTGCGGGTCGTCGAACAGTGCTTCAGGCCGCGTGATCGGCGCGAACGGCAAGCCGTTCTTCTCGAAGATCGCGCTTAACTCCGAGGCGGAACGATCTGCGAGGCTGGCGCGAAGAACCGGGATCAACCATTCGCGTGCCTGCACCCTGTCGTTGTTGGTCTTCAGTCGTGCATCGGCTTTGAGATCGTCGAAACCGAACGCATCGCAAAACACGGCCCACTGCGAATCGCTCACCGCCGCGAGAAAGATCTGCTCGCCATCTTTCACCGTGAACACGTCGTACACCGCCCATGCCGAAATACGACCCGGCATCGGCGCTGCCGGCTTGCCCGTCACGGCGAACTGCATCATGTGCTGCGCGACGAGGAACACGTTGTTCTCGAACAGCGCGCTCTGCACTTCCTGGCCCACACCCGTCTTCTCGCGCTGGGCCAATGCGGCCATGGCACCGATCGCGCCGAACATGCCACCCATGATGTCATTCACGCTCGTGCCCGCACGCAGCGGATCGCCGAGGCGGCCCGTCATGTACGCGAGGCCGCCCATCATCTGCACGACTTCATCGAGTGCGGTGCGATGGTCGTACGGCCCCGGCAGGAAGCCTTTGTGGCTGATATAGATCAGGCGCGGGTTGAGCCGGGACAACGCCGTGTAGTCGAGGCCCAGCTTCTTCATCGTGCCCGGCTTGAAGTTCTCGCTCACGATGTCGGCCGTGGCCACCAGGCGCAATGCGGCTTCACGCCCTTCGGGGCGCTGCAGGTCCAGCGCAATGCTTTTCTTGTTGCGGTTGAACAGCGGAAAAAATCCTGCGCCTGATCCGAGCAGGTGCCGCGTGTTGTCGCCCGCGACGGGTTCCACCTTGATCACTTCCGCGCCCAGGTCGGCCAGCACCATGCCGCACGTCGGCCCCATCACCATGTGCGTGAACTCGACGACGCGGATGCCCTCGTAGGGAAGCGGCTGCGTCATCGCGCCGACCCTGTGGGCACTGCAAACTGCCACGCGTGGCGCTGCGCGGCTGCCACTGCTTCCACCGCCCGCGCGAGGCGCGATTCGTGCGGCCCGGCCACGACCACGTGCGGCAGGCGCAAGGAGGTGAGCCGCTCGATGAAGCGCGTGGTCATCCAGTCGCGCAGGCGCTCGCCGTCGCGAATCGCGTCCTGCACAAATGGAACGCCTTCGTGATGCGTGACGATGTACAAGTCACCGAAGGGGCGCGCGAGCGCATCGACATCACTCTCGCCGGCGCCCAAGTAACGCTCATGCCAGATACCGGTGGCCAGCGGATCCGTATCGCACACGAGCACCGCGCCGCCGAAGGCGGCCTGTTCCCGCTCGATGCGGCGCTGCTGGCGCGCGATCTCCACGAACTCGGCGGTGTCCCACACCAGTTCACTGAAGGCGGGCGCTGCCTTGCCTTCGAGCTGCGCCCGCGCAATGGCAGTGGCATGTTTACGAACGCTGTACGTGCGGCCGAAATCAGGCACAACCCTTGTGAGCGCATGCGCGCCACCGCGCTTGCGCAGCGTATCGGTGATGGCATGGGCAAGTGTGGTCGAGCCTGAAGATTCAGCACCCACCACCACCACACGCAACGCCAGGTCGCGCCTGACCGGTGTGGCCAGCATGTCCCAATGCGCGGCCAGATCTGCACGCACGCGCGTGCCCGACACCTGGACGTGCGAGCGCCCCGTATCGAGCGTGACAGGCATCGCGTGGAAGCGGCGTGCGAGTTCCGCGCCGTAGGGCTCGGAGGTGAACACGGTTGCCACCGGTGGCGCCCCCAGCGTCCTGAGCCCGCGATGCATCAGCTCGACATGCTGGTCCCACTGGGTGGCGTTACCGTGATCGAGCGCAACGTCGTCGATGACGCCCGTCACATGCACATGCCTCGCATCAGAATGGATTTCGCGCAGCCAGCCCACTCGTGTGGCCAGCGGGATCGTCTCGTGGCTGGCCGCCATCACGATCACGCTGACACGCTCGCACAACTGCGCAGCCGTGCGGATCAGCAGCTCATGCCCCGCATGAGGCGGATAGAAACTGCCGATGACCAGGCCATGCGCGGACGACTTCATGCGCCAAGGCTACCGCAGTTGGACGCTGAGCTGACGGGCGTTGCGCTGGCCCTTTGGCGGACTACTCAGCCTTGAAGCCTGACGCCTTGATCGGCGCTTCCCAGCGCTTGAGGTGCGCGGCCTGCATGGCCATCAATTCGCCCGGCCCCGCGTGATTGGGCACGAGCCCGAACGAATAGACCTTCTCCTGCACTTCCGGCGAGCGCAGCGCTTCTGTCACGGCACGATCGATCCGGGCGACGAGGTCAGGCGCCATGCCGGCGGGCCCGTACAGGCCGAAGAACGCATCGGCTGCCATGTTGATGCCCTGCTCCTTGAGCGTCGGCACTTCCGGCAGGGCCTTGGACCGCTGCTCGCCCGTGACGGCCAGAATGCGCACCTTGCCCGCCTTGTGATGCTCGATCGTCTCCGACGCGGTGTCCACCATCAGCGGCACTTGCCCGCCGATGAGGTCCTGCGCGGCCGGCGCCCCGCCCCGGTAGGCGACGTGCGTCATCGTCACCCCCGTTGCCTGTGCCAGCAACTGGCCGGCGAAGTGCGGCACGGTGCCCGCGCCCGACGTCGCGTAGTTGGCCTTGCCGGGGTTGGCCTTCATCCATGCCATCACGGCTTTCAGGTCGCCCGCTGGTGCACCAGGGCCTGCCGTCACTGCAAAGTCGAACGTGCTCACGAGCGAGACTGGCGTGAAATCCTTGACCGGGTCGTAGCCCAGGTTGGCGAAGAGCCATGGCTGGATCACCAGCGCGCCACTGGGCGACAGGATCAGCGTTTGCCCGTCGGGCGCAGCACGCTTGAGCTCCTGCAGCGCAACGCGCCCGCCCGCGCCCGGCTTGTTGTCCACGATCACGTTCGCGCCGAGCGGGCCGCGCATTTTTTCAGCGAGCAGGCGCGCGATCACGTCGGCGGAGCCGCCCGGCGGAAAACCGACGAGTATCTTGATCGTCTTGTCTTGCGCGAGCGCAGCGGGCACTGTGAATGCGCCGGTGATGGCAGTGGCGGCAAGTGCAGTGAAGTGGCGGCGTTTCATGGCTTCAGGTCTCCTTGGTTGTTGGCTCTTCGCTCTCGCCCAGGATGCGGGCCATGGCGTCGAGCAGCTGGCGGTTCTGTTCAGGCAGGCCGACGCTGATGCGCAGCCATTCGTCCAGCGCGTAAGCGTGCAACGGTGAAACGGCAATGCCGGCCTTGAGCAGGCGCCGATGGACGGCGGACGAGTCACCCACGCGAACCATCACGAAGTTGCCCGCAGAGCGCAAGCATTCCAGGCCGAGCAGCGACAGGCCCGTGGCCAGCTGCTCGCGGCCCGCCGCGTTCATCTCGAACGTTCGCCGGATGAAATCGCTGTCGCCCAGCGCAGCGGCCGCTGCGGCAATGGCAGGTGTCGTCACGTTAAAGCGTGGCCGCGTGGCCTCCAGCCGCGCGGCGAGCGCCGGCTGCGATACGCCGTAGCCGACTCGCAAGCCGGCCAGCCCATAGGCCTTTGAGAAAGTGCGCGCGACGATCAGGTTCGGAAACCGCCGCACCCACGCAATGCTGTCGTAGCGCTGTTCAGGCCGCAGGTATTCCGTGTACGCCTCATCGAGCAGGACCGTCACGCTGGCAGGCACTCGCTCCAGGAAGGCCAGCAGCCGATGCCCGTCGATGAACGTGCCGGTCGGATTGTTCGGGTTGGCCACGAACGCCAGGCGCGTGCCGCCGTCGAGCGCGGCGGCCATTGCATCGAGGTCGTGCCCGAAATTCTTTGCAGGCACGACGATGTGCTTGCCATGCACCTGCGACGTTGCAACGCCGTAGACCAGAAATCCGTATTGCGAGTACACAACGCCGTGGCCCGGCTCCACGAAGGCATGCGCTGCCATCGTGAGCAGTTCGGCGGAGCCACTGCCGAGCGTCAGCCACTCTGCGGGCACGCTAAACCGCGAAGCGAGCGCCTGCTTCAGCAGGGTGCCGTTGGCATCCGGATACCAGGATGCGTCGGTCAGCGCCCGCGTGGCTGCGTCTCGCGCCGCCTGCGGCATGCCCAACGGGTTTTCATTCGAAGCGAGCTGCAGCATGGGGATCTAAATCATTTAAGACATTAAATATATCGGCGGGCCGCAGCCCGGCCCATCAGGTCGTACCCGGTTGGAGCTTGCGCGAATTACCCCCATAAAAGTCAAAGACGAACAACAAATTCACGCATCAATGCGCACCCAGGTTCCGAATACAGTTCAGCTATGGAAAAACCCAAAGCCGTCCTGTTCGATGCCTACGGCACGCTCTTCGACGTTTACAGCGTCGGGCTGCTGGCTGAACAGCTGTTCCCCGGCAAGGGCGAAGCGCTCGGCGTTCTGTGGCGCGACAAGCAGATCGACTACACGCGCCTTGTGACCACCAGCAATCACGGCTCGCACTACCGCCCGTTCTGGGAGCTGACGCGCGCCGCGCTGCGCTACGCCTGCAAGCGCCTCGCGCTCGACTTGCAAAGCGCGGCCGAAGACCGGCTGATGAACCAGTACCGCCACCTCTCCGCCTTCCCGGAAAACCGCGAAGTGCTGCAGGCGCTGAAAGACCGGCACGTGGTCACTGGCATCCTGAGCAACGGCGACCCGGAGATGCTGGGCGTTGCCGTTCGCAGCGCGGGCCTCGAAGGGCTGCTCGATCACGTGATCAGCGTCGACAGCGTCCGCAAGTTCAAGACGCACCCGGATGCGTATGCACTCGGCCCGCAAGTCACTGGCCTCGACATCAAGCAAATCGCTTTCGTGAGCTGCAACGCCTGGGACGCACTTGGCGCCACCTGGTTTGGCTATCGCACGCTGTGGGTGAACCGTTACGGCCTGCCATTCGAAGAGCTTGGCACGCAGCCGGCGCGCACGGGCAACAGCCTGCGCGATGTCCTCGAATTTTTCTGACCGACTTTTATCTTTGGGAGAGCCTCCACCATGACAGCACGCACCACCATTCACGGCCTGCAAGTCGCCACCGAGCTGTATCGATTCATTGAAGACGAAGTGTTGCCCGGCACCGGCGTGCAAAGCGCCGCATTCTGGGCCGGCTTCGACGCGATCGTCAGTGACCTGGCGCCCAAGAACATCGCGCTGCTCGCCGAGCGCGACCGGCTGCAGGCGGAACTCGACAAATGGCATCAGGCCAACCCCGGCCCTATCCTCGACATGGCGGCCTATCGCCGCTTTCTGGAAGGCATCGGCTACCTTGTGCCGCCGCCCGCGGGCGCCAAGGCAACGACGACGAATGTAGATGCTGAACTTGCGCTGCAAGCCGGCCCGCAGCTCGTCGTTCCTATCCTTAACGCACGCTATGCACTGAACGCAGCCAACGCGCGCTGGGGCTCGCTCTATGACGCGCTCTATGGCACCGACGCCATTGCCGAGACCGGCGGCGCAGAAAAGTCCGGCGGCTACAACCCCGTGCGCGGCGCGAAGGTGATTGCGTTTGCGCGCAACGTGCTCGACCAGGCCGCTCCGCTTGCATCGGGCTCGCATGCAGATGCGACAGGCTACTCGGTGAATGGCAGCGACCTCATCGTCGCGCTGAAGGGCGGCGCATCGTCAAAGCTGAAGGACTCGTCGCAGTTCGTGGGCTACCAGGGCGACGCGGCGACGCCATCGTCGGTGCTGCTCAAGCACAACGGCATCCACATCGACATTCGCATCGACCGCACCACCGCCATCGGCAAGAGCGACGCAGCAGGCGTGAGCGACCTGGTGATGGAAGCCGCACTGTCCACCATCCTTGACCTTGAAGACTCTGTTGCCGTTGTCGATGCACAAGACAAGGTCGTCGCGTATCGCAACTGGCTGGGCATCTTGCAAGGCACGTTGACCGAGCAAGTGTCCAAGGGCGGCAAGACCTTCACGCGCGGCCTGAACGCTGACCGCGTGTATCACGCGCCTGCCGGCGGCGAAGTGACGCTGCACGGCCGCTCGCTGCTGTTCGTGCGCAACGTCGGCCACCTGATGACAAACCCGGCCATCCTGTATGCCGATGGCAAGGAAATTCCGGAAGGCATTCTGGATGCCGTCGTGACGACAACGATTGCAATCAATGACCTGCAGCGCCAGGGCAAGCCCGGCATCAAGAACTCACGCACGGGCTCGGTCTATATCGTCAAGCCGAAGATGCATGGGCCGAAGGAAGTCGGCTTCGCGTCGGAGTTGTTCGGCCGTGTTGAAACGTTGCTCGGCCTGCCTGCCAACACCGTGAAGCTCGGCATCATGGATGAAGAGCGCCGCACCAGCGTGAACCTGAAGGCATGCATTGAAGCGGCTGCGTCGCGTGTCGCGTTCATCAACACGGGCTTTCTGGATCGCACGGGCGACGAGATGCATACAGCCATGCTCGCTGGCCCCATGTACCGCAAGGGCGACATGAAGGCCAGCGCGTGGATACAGTCGTACGAGAAGAACAATGTGCTCGCGGGCCTGTCCACCGGCCTGCGTGGCCGCGCGCAGATCGGCAAAGGCATGTGGGCGATGCCTGACCTGATGGCCGCGATGCTCGAGCAAAAAATCGCTCACCCGAAAGCTGGCGCGAACACGGCGTGGGTGCCATCGCCCACTGCCGCAACGCTGCACGCGCTGCACTACCACCTGGTGAACGTGGCGCAAGTGCAGCAAGAGATGGAGCGCAACATGAGCGCCGACGCCGACTACGAGCAACTGCTCACCGGCCTGCTCACCATTCCGGTGGTCGCGCAAGCGAAGTGGACGGCCGAGGAGCGCCAGCAGGAGCTGGACAACAACACGCAGGGCATCCTGGGTTACGTGGTGCGCTGGATCGACCAGGGCGTGGGCTGCTCGAAGGTGCCTGACATCCATAACGTCGGCCTGATGGAAGACCGCGCGACGCTGCGCATCAGCAGCCAGCACATCGCGAACTGGCTCAAGCATGGCGTGGTCACGCACGACCAGGTCAAGGCCACGTTCGAGCGCATGGCTGCGGTGGTGGACCAGCAAAACGCAGGCGACCCGCTCTACAAGCCGATGGCCGGCCACTTCGAGACCTCGGCCGCGTACAAGGCAGCTTGCGACCTCGTGTTCAAAGGCCTGGAGCAGCCGAGTGGTTACACCGAGCCGCTGCTGCACGCGTGGCGGTTGAAGGTGAAGGCTGGCACGGCCTGACTACAGGGGCCTGCGCATCAGGTATTGGTGCATCGGCAACCGCTCGAAGCCGGCGCGCTCGAATGCATCGCCGCCGATATCGGGCCGCTGCAATTGCGGCACCGTGATGCGGCGCATCGCATAGCGGGCTGCCAGCTGCCTGACCAGCACTTCTGCATCGCGCAGGCCAGTGCTGGAATCGACGATGCTTTGCACGGTGACTGCGTCCGCGCTGATCTCTGAGAACACCAGCAGCGCATCGCCGTGACGCCACGCGACAGGCGGCGTCGCGAGGGCGCGCAATGACACCGGCGTCACCTGCAGCGGCAAGTCAGCGCGCCGCAACGCAACAGCATCGAGCCACTCATACGCCGCTTCAGCGGCCAGCGGCTCCACGTTCTGCGGCGCGAGCTCAGGCGTTGCTTCACCCGGTGCACGTGTGTAGCCATAGAGTGGGCTGTCCACATCGAAGCGCCTGCTTTGATACAGGCGCAGGGCCCGCTCGTTTTGCGCGATGCATTCAAGCTCGACACCCCTCATGCCAGCGACACCGGCTCGTTCAATGAAATCATCGAGCAATGCGGGGGCGGCCCCGCAGCCGCGCGCTGCAGGCAATGCGCCCATCGTCGCGAGGCGCCAGCGCCCGAGTTCCGCGCGCGGCGCGACCAGCGCGAATGCGATCACTTCACCGCGCTGCACTGCAACGCGACTGCAGGAAAGATCCACTGCATGGCGCGCAAGAAATGTGGACCACTGCGCCAGGGGCAGCGCGAACGAGCCAATGAGGTAGTCCGCGAAAGCGCCGGTCATCGCTGCATGCAACGCGGCTGGGGCAACCGTCTCGGCGGGGTGAATGCTTTCTGATGCTTGCACGGGTCGAGTCTAGCGATGACACACGCCTGTCACACTTGCACGCTTACGATTTCAAGTTTGTCGGCCGCTGCATGAACACCAACTTCGGGGTACTCACCGACGCGACACCGGTCGCTGAACGTCGGGTAGGTTTCGCGGCCGCCCTGTCGGCGGCGTCGATCACGGTGCCGCATGCGCTCGGCCTCGGCATCGTGGCCTTCGCGCCGCTTGGCGCACAGATGCCGGTGGCCGCCCTCGCGCTGTGGTCTGCAGCATTGCCCGGTGCGCTGCTCACCTTGTTCGCACGCCGGCCTGGCGTGATCTACGCGCCTTCGACTGTTGTCGCGCTCCTGTTCGCTGCCGTGGTGGCGACGGTGAGTGCCAGTTCCAACGCCGTGCAACTCTCGCCTTCGCAGATTCTGGCGGTGTGCGGTGCCACGGTGGCAATGGGTTTCGCTTTTCAGTGGCTGTTTGGTGCAATGCGGCTCGCGTCGCTCGCGCGCTTCCTGCCGATCTCGGTCACGCACGGCTTTGCGGCTGGCGTTGGCCTGTCGATGCTGGTGGCGCAAATCTCGGGCGGTTTCGGCGCTGGCAGCTTTGCGCTGGATGCGGTCACGCTGCGTCACGCGTTGCTGGCCAGCGTGGTGGTCATCGCGGCGCGCGTTGTGCAACACCGGTGGCCCCGGGTGCCTGGCCTGTTACCGGCGGTCGGCATTGTTTCGCTCGTCGTCGTGGCGGCTGGGGGGCTGTCGCATTTCGCGCCGGCAACGCCCGTAGCGCCATTTGCGTGGCCCGCCTTGCCCGACTGGTCCTCCGTGCCGTGGGTGGCCATTGCACGCGCCGAGGGCGTGTCACTCGTGTCGCTGGCGATGCTGATGGCAATCGTGAACAGCCTCGACGTGCTGGTCTTCAACCAGGAGCTCGACCTGGACTATGGCCTGCGCAGCGAGCCCAATCGCGCGCTGCGACGCGAGAGCCTCGTTGGCATCGGCTGCGGCCTGTTCGGGCTGATTCCTGCATCGACCAGTGCGTCACGTTCGCGCATCGCGTTGTCGCGTGTCGGGCCGTCGCCCGTGGTCGCGCCGACGCATGCCGGCGTCTTGCTGGTGGTGGCCGCCACGGGCCAGTGGTGGCTGCCGTATGTGCCGATGGCCTGTCTCGCGGGCGCGTTGTTACTCGCAGGTGCGCTGCAAGTGCCGCGGGTGATGTGGTCGCGCGCTTATGCGCTGGCAGCTCCGGCCACCTGGAGCCAGAGCTGGCTGGTCGCGATGGTGTTCGTCATCTCTGGCGGTGTCGGCGCGCTGGTCGCGGGTCTGGTCGTGGCCACCTTCGTGTTGCTGCATGCGTCGGCGAGCACGGCGCTGCGCAGGTCGCTGCTGGACGGCGAACGCCGTTCGCGTCGATTGCGCCGCGCATCCTCTGACGCCTGGATTGCACCGCGCATGAACGGCGTTGCCGTGTTCGAGTTGCAGGGCGTGGTGTCGTTCGGCGTTGCTGCCCACCTCACTGAGCAAATCACGGCATTGCTTGCGCCACGGCATCGGCGCGTGATCATCGAAGCCTCGCGCGTAGCGGCGTGGGACGCGACGGCACTCGCCCGCCTGGGCGCCATGGCGCGTGAACTCGACCAGCGCCATATCGAGCTCGTCGTGTGCGGCTTGAACAAAGGCACGGCCCCGCGTGCGCCAGCGCATGTGCGTACGGCCGCCGACCTGGACCGCGCGCTCGAATGGGCGGAAGACGCCATCTTGTCCGAGCGGCCAGCTGACGAAGCCCCGCTTGCCAGCGCCGATGACGCGCTGGGCGAACTGGCTGATGGCATCAGCCCCGAGGCGCGGCATGCGCTCGAAGCACGCCTGCAGTGCCACAACATCGAGGCGGGCGAGCAGGTGTTTGCTGCGGGCGATGCCAGCGACGACATGCTGCTGGTGCAGTCGGGCCGCATCACGCTGGGCACGGCGTGGCCGCCCACAAAAGGCGTGCGTATCGCCACCGTCGCGCAGGGCATGGCGTTCGGCGAGATGGCGTTCCTGGATGGGCTGCCACGCACGGCTTGTGCGGGCAGCGAAGACGCGCCAGCGATGCTCATGCGGCTGTCGCGTTCGCAGTTCGATGCGTGGGCGGCGCAGCATCCGGCCGATGCGCTCGTGTTCATGTCGAACCTCGCGAAGATCGGCACACGCCGGCTGGCGGCGACGACGCGGCAGCTGCGCGCGGTGCTGGAGTAGCCGCCCGGCAAGCCTCCTTTGAAGGCGGGCTCACCTCAATCAGTCCGGCGCATTCATGTCGAGATCGGCCTTGGGCAGGTTGAACACGTGGACGTACACCACGCCTAACACGCTATCCGGACCAAACTTGAACCGCACCATGGTTTCATCGGCTGCAGGGTCAGGGCGCGGCTGGCGTTGAGTTTGAAGCTGACCGTCGTCGAATCTGTGCGTCTGTTCGATCATGTCGCCAGGCTCGAAGGGCTCATCGGCGAAGTGTTCGATGTAGTGGATCGGGCACTGCCGCCGGGATGGCTCATCGGCGAACTCGTTGAAGCGGCGCAGGTCGGCGGTGATGACGTAAGCCAGGCGTTTGCGAAGAGACTCCAGCTCATCGCGCAAGCGATCAGCGGGATCAAGCAGCGGCATTGGCGCACGCCCCGCCCTTTGCGCTTCGCGCACTCGCCAGTTCCACTCGTGTATCCGCCAGGCTGAGCCTGCGTCCAATGCCCACCCGGCCGCCGCCTCGACAAGCAATCTTTCGCTGGCGTAGGACGCAGCGGACAACTCGGGCAATTCGGCAAGGCGCTCCGCCTCGCGCATGGCAGGGTAGAGCGCATGGGCCTCGCCGCGAGCGGCACGCGCGTGTGCGATCTCGATGCAGGTGGCGTAGAAGGCTCTGCAAGCAAGTCCGTCGCTGACCTGATAAGTCGTCGACTCATCCCGCGCGCGCGATGCCGCCCGGTACCTTTTGCGCTCCACATATCGAACGTCCTGGTGAGCTGCCCAGCGCGTCGCAAGCGATGTGTGGATCAGGACGGGCAGCTCTTGTGGGGCGAGATACTGGCCGATCAGGCTGGCGATGGCATAGGGCATGCCCACCAGACTGGCCGACACCATGCCAATGGGCTCGGTCAGCAGTCGGGGTGGCAGAACGGGTTGAGGTGGCGCAAGCGGCCGAAGTGGGAGTGGCGGCTGTAGCGCCCACCATCGATGCTTTGCGCCGGACGGCCGGGCCAATTTCAGCAGGGCCGGATTCAGGTCTTGCAAATCGGCTGAATCGGCACGGCGAACCGTGGCGGATGGCGGTGCCGGTTCGACTTGGGTAACTTGCGGCATGACGTCTCTGGCTTTCAAAGTGAAGTCGATGGGGCTCTTCTTATAAGCCGCGCTCGCCCACCCGGACGTCTTGCCGCACCCGGATGACTCAATGCTTCGCTCCCCGCCTCAATCACTCCGGCGCATTCATGTCGAGATCGGCCTTGGGCAGATTGAACACGTGGACGTACACGTGGCCGAACACGCCGTCTGGCCCAAACTTGAATCGCACCATGGATTCACCCGCTTGCGGATCCGGACGCGGCTGGCGTTGGGTTTGAACACGGCCGTTTTTGAGTGTGTGGCTTTGCTCGATCATGTCGCCGGGCTCGAAGGGCTCATCGGCGAAGTGTTCGATGTACTGGATCGGGCGCTGCAGCCCGAATGGTTCCTCGACCCGCTCGCCAGGGCGGCGCAGGTCGGCCGTGATATTTCGAGCCAGGTCGTTGCGAAGGATACACATGCCTCTGCGGAACTCCGTCACGGGATCGTCCTCGAGAGTGGGCGCGCGCCTCGTACTTTGCGCATCCCGCATGCGCCAGTTCTCGTCGTGAATGAGCCACGTAGAGTCTGGGAACGATGCCCACGCTGCCGCGGCCTCAACCAGCAGCCTTTCACTCGCATAAGGCACAGCGGACAAACCGTGCAACTCGGTAAGACGCTCCGCCTCGCGCATAGCAGGGTAGAGCGCGTGAACCTCGCCGCGAGCCGCGCGCGCATGTGCGATCTCGGCGCAGGCGGAGTAAAAGGCTTCGCATGCGCTTCCGTCGGCGCGCGGATTGCGCACCGAGGCATCCCATGCGCGCAGCGCGACCTGGTACTTCTCGAATTCCGCATATCGAACGTCCTGCCGCGCTTGCCAGCGCGTCGCAAGGGACGTATGGATCAGAGGGAGCAGCTCCTGTGGCGAGAGGTACTGGCCAATCCGGAGAATCATCTCGAGGGGCATGCCCTCCATACTGGCCGACGCTGTGCCGTTGGGGTCGGTCTGCAGTCGCGGCAGCGCAGCGGGATGCAGTGGCTGTGGATGCAGGCCCCGTTGAACATTGACGGGACGGCTGGGCAACGCCAGAAGCCGCTGATTGAGCTCTTGCGCATCCTCCGGATCGACACCGATAGCTGTCAGGAACTGCAGGTGAAGGCGGGCGACTTCGGGCGGAATATGTGATGACGAGGGGAAATACGGCATGAGTTTTCTCGTTCCATTTGGTGGTGAATGGGTCCGCACTTTTTATAGGCCCCACACACCCGCGCGCGACCACCCAAACGTCTCAGCCCACCCAAACGACTCGATGCTTCGCTCCCCGCCTCAATCCACTGGCCGCCCCTCCAGCTTCGCCTTGAGAAAACCCACCGTGCCGTAGCGCGTCACGCGCCGATAGAAGCGCTCAGTGAGCCGCTTGACCATCGCGGAATACTCGTCCATCAAATTCACGGCGAGCGTGAAGTTGTCGTAGTTCACGATGACGACCATGCGCTGCTCGGGCGACTGCACCAACGGCGCGAGCAACTGCTCCACCGTGCGTTCGATGTCGTCGATGTCCACACGGTCGCTCACCGCATGGCCTTCGAAGTTGATGAACAGCAGGCGCCTGGATTTGTCGATCTCGAAGCGTTGCGCGAGCGGGCGTGACAACAAGTGCGCACGCAGGCCGAGCAACCCTTCGCCGAAGATCGCCGCGTCCATCAGCTTCAGGCGGGGGCTGATGGCGGGCTCGAACTCCATCAGTGGCAACACGTCGCGCTGCAGGTCGATGCCCGGCGCGATCTCGATAAGTTCCAGCCCGCCTTCCGGTGCGAGCCTGAACACACAGCGCTCGGTCACGTACAGCACGCGCTGGCCGCGCCGTCGCGCTTCGTTGCCGCTGAACGTGCGGTGCTCGACCTGCCGCACGAACTTGGGTGTGGCACCCGCGCCTGCAGTGAACGTGCCGACGAACACCACGGTCTTGGCGTTCTGGCTGATGTTGATGAAGCCGCCTGCACCCGCCAGGCGCGGCCCGAACTTGCTCACGTTCAGGTTGCCCTGCGCATCCGCCTGCGCGAGGCCCAGCACAGCCAGGTCAAGCCCGCCGCCATCGTAAAAATCGAACTGGTTCGGCTGGTCGATGATGGCCTGGCTGTTGACTGCTGCGCCAAAGCTCATGCCACTCGCAGGAATGCCGCCGATCACGCCCGGCTCTGCGGTGAGCGTGACGAGATCGATCACGCGCTCTTCCGCCGCAACGGCCGCCACGCCTTCCGGCATGCCGATGCCGAGGTTGACCACATCGTTGACTTTGAGCTCCAACGCCGCGCGGCGCGCGATGATCTTGCGCACACTCATCGGCATGGGCTTGATGCTGTCCATCGGCACGCGGATCTCGCCGGAGTACGCCGGGTTGTACTGCTCGCTGAACGTCTGCATGTGATGCGCGGGGTCCGTCGCGACTACGACGGCATCGACAAAGATGCCCGGCACTTTCACCTGCCTTGGATTGAGCGTGCCGCGCTCAGCCAGCCGCTCGACCTGCGCGATCACGATGCCGCCGCTGTTGCGCGCTGCCATTGCAATCGCAAGTGCTTCGAGGGTGAGTGCCTCGCGCTCCATCGTGAGGTTGCCGTCTGGGTCGACCGTGGTCGCGCGAATGATGCCCACCGATATCGGGAAGGCTTGGTAGAACAGGTAGTCCTGGCCGTTGATTTGCATCACGCGCACGAGATCTTCCGTCGTGCGCTCATTCACGCGGCCACCGCCGTGGCGCGGATCGACGAAGGTGTCCAGCCCCACGCGCGTCAACGTGCCGGGTTTGCCAGCGGCGATGTCGCGAAACAGGTGCGCGATCACGCCTTGCGGCAAGTTGTAGGCCTCGACCTTGTTGTCCACAGCGAGCTTTTGCAGGGCAGGCACCAGCCCCCAGTGGCCGCCGATCACGCGCCGCACCAGGCCTTCATGGCCGAGGTGATTGAGGCCGCGCGTCTTGCCGTCGCCCTGGCCCGCTGCGTACACGAGCGTGAGGCCTTGCGGTGAGCCCGCGCCGCCTTCTTGCTGCGTCGCGAGAAACCGCGCCTCAAGTGCCACGGCAATCTCTTCAGCAAAGCCGATTCCCACGAACCCGCCCGTTGCGACGGTGTCACCGTCGTGGATGAGCCGCACGGCTTCAGCGGCGCTCACCACCTTGTTGCGGCGCGCGCCCTGCGGCGCCAGATCATTCATGTGTGCGTGCACGGCACCCCTTCGATGTCCCAAGTGCTCCTATCATCGTGAACCATGCGTGCCGCGTCCTCAAGGAAAACCATGCCATCGCGGCAAGAGACGGCCCGTACGTGAACGAACCCGGCTCAATTGGCGCATTGCGCGAGCGCTGGGGCCCACGCTACCGCTGGTTGCTGCTCCTGGCGGTGATGGTCGGCACGATGGCGTCGATCATGTCGTCGACGATCGTCAACGTCGCCATTCCGAGCATGAGCCACTACTTCAACCTGGGGCAAGAGCGCGCGCAGTGGGTCAGCTCCGGCTTCATGGTCGCGATGACGGTGTCCATGCTCACTACGCCATGGCTGCTCTCGCGCTATGGCTACCGCCGCGTGTATGCAGGCTGCATGCTGCTGTTGATGGCGGGCGGCGCGTTGGGCGGCTTTGCGGGCGAATACTGGATCGTGCTGCTGGCGCGCGTGGCAGAAGGTCTGGCGGCCGGCGTCACGCAGCCCATTCCGGCGATCATCATCCTGCGCGCTTTCGAGCCTCACGAGCAGGGGCGCGCGAGCGGCCTGTTCGGCATGGGTGTGGTGCTCGCGCCTGCACTGGGCCCGAGCATCGGCGGCGTGCTGGTCGACCTGTTCGGCTGGCGCTCGATTTTTTTCATGGTGGTGCCGATGTGCGTGGCGTCTCTATGGCTTGCCTTCCTCTTTGTGCCGAATACCGCGCCCGGCGGGGCAGCGGCGCAGCGCGGCGGCCGGCTCGACTGGCGCGGGCTCGTCATCGGCGGCGTCGGCACGCTGTGCCTGCTGAACGGGCTGGTCGAATTGCACAACGGAGGTCCTGCAGGCAGTGTGTTGCTGGGCGTGGCCCTCGGCTGCGTCATCGCTTTCATCGCGTGGGAGCGGCGCGTCAAACGCATGGGCGGCGAGCCATTGCTCGATCTGGCGCTGTTCGAATCGCGGTCATTTGCAATGGGCAGCATCGTGGCCTTCATCTACGGCACGGCGCTCTTCGGCTCGACGTATCTGCTGCCTGTGTACATGCAGCTCGGCTTGAAGATGTCGGCCTCGCACGTGGGGACGATCCTGCTGCCCGCCGGGCTTGTGCTTGCCGTGACGATAGCCGTTGTGGGGCGGCTGGCTGATCGCCACGCCCCGCACGTGCTGGTGACAACGGGGCTTGCCTTGCTCGCCGCTTCGTTCGCGCTGATGTTCACCGTGCACCTGGGCACGTCGCTGATGCTGCTGGTGGCGCTGGCCATCCTCGGGCGCATCGGGCTGGGCTTCATCCTGCCGTCACTCAACCTCGGCTCACTGCGATCGATCGACCGCAACCAGATCGCGCAAGGCTCCAGCGCGATCAACTTCGCCCGTATGCTCGGTGGCGCGACAGGTGTGAGCGTGTGCGGCATCTTCCTGGAGTGGCGCATTGCCGCACATGGCGACGCATTGAGCGTGGCCGAAACCAGCGTTGCCAGACTGGCCGCATTCAACGAAAGCTTCTGGATGCTGGCCGTGCTGTGCGCGCTGGCAATGGCCGCGGCGTGGCGGCTGCGCGAGCGGGCCGAAGCGACGCCCGCCGACAAGCCAGAATAGCGACCATGTGCCAACTGCTTGGAATGAATTGCAATACGCCGACCGACGTGACGTTCAGCTTCACGGGGTTTGCGCAACGCGGTGGCCGCACCGACCATCACGCGGACGGCTGGGGCATTGCGTTTTTCGAAGGCGCGGGGCTGCGGCACTTTGTCGATCACCAGCCGGCATGCGACTCACCGGTGGCTGACCTGATTCGCCGCTACCCGATCAAGAGCCGCAACGTCATCTCGCACATTCGCAAAGCAACGCAGGGCGCTGTGGCGCTGGAGAACTGCCACCCCTTCGTGCGCGAACTGTGGGGCCGCTACTGGGTATTTGCGCACAACGGCAACCTGGAGAATTTTCATCCGCGGCTGCACGGCAGCTTCAAGCCCGTGGGCGCGACAGACAGCGAGCGTGCGTTCTGCTGGCTGATGCAGGAGATGGCGAAGTCGCATGCGGGCGTGCCTGATGTGCACGAGCTCACGCTCACATTGCGCGAGCTCACACCGCAGATTGCCAGGCACGGCACGTTCAACTTTCTGCTGTCGAACGGGCAGGCGCTATGGGCGCATTGCTCGACGAACCTGTACTACGTGGAGCGCAAGCACCCGTTCGCGCATGCGCAGCTGACGGATGAAGACATGAGCATCGACTTCGCGCGCAACACAACGCCGCAGGACAAGGTGGCTGTGGTGGTGACAGCACCGCTCACGACGAATGAGGCGTGGACGCAGTTCGCGCCCGGAGAGTTGCGGGTGTTTGTGGACGGGGCGGTGGCGGGCTAGCGCCTGCCCGCTGCATTCATCACTTCGCCAGCGCAGCTTCCAGCGCGTCGATGAACATCGCCGGCACGTCGAAGCCGGCCTGCTCGTGAATTTCCTGGAAGCAGGTCGGGCTGGTGACGTTGATTTCGGTCAGGTAGTCGCCGATCACATCCAGGCCAATCAACAGCAAGCCGCGTGACGCGAGCACGGGGCCAAGCGCCTCGGCAATTTCGTAGTCGCGCCTGGTGAGCGGCTGCGCAACGCCCTTGCCGCCCGCTGCAAGGTTGCCGCGAATTTCGCTGCCTTGCGGAATGCGCGCGAGCGAAAACGGCACGGGCTTGCCGCCGATCACGAGCACGCGCTTGTCGCCGCTAACGATCTCGGGCACGAAGCGCTGGACCATGATCGTCGTCGCGCCGCCGTGATTCAGCGTCTCAATGATGGAGCCGAGATTCATGCCATCTGGCCCGACGCGGAAGATGCCCATGCCGCCCATGCCGTCGAGCGGCTTCAGGATGATGTCGCGGTGCTCCGCATGGAAGCGTTTGACTTCTGCTTCATCACGCGTGACGAGCGTCGGGCTGCAGTACTGCGGAAACTCCATGATCGCGAGCTTTTCCGGATGGTCGCGCAACGCCGCCGGCTTGTTGAACACACGAGCGCCGTCACGCTCAGCTTGTTCGAGCAGGTGCGTGGCGTAGAAGTACTCGCTGTCGAACGGCGGGTCTTTGCGCATCACGATGGCGTCGAAGTCTTTCAACGCACGAATGTCTGCGCTTGTTTCGCGGAACCAGTCGTCTGCGCGCCCGGTGAGTTCGATGCCGCGCACCTTCGCCGTGACAACGCCACCCGAGCGCCACGAGATGTGGCTCGGCTCGCAGGCCGCCACGCGGTGGCCGCGCCGCTGCGCCTCTCGCATCATCGAGAACGTGGTGTCCTTGTAGGTCTTGAAGACCTCCAGCGGATCGGCAACGAAGAGGATGTTCATGGCGCTAGATTTCGATCTTCGAGCCGAGCTCGACCACTGAATTGTTCGGCAAGCGCAGGAAGTCGGCCGCGCCACTTGCGTTGTGATGCATCTGTGCGAACAGCTTCTCACGCCAGGGCGCCATGCCGCCGCCGATCGTCGGGATGACCGTGTCGCGCGAGAGGAAATAGCTGGTCTTCATCTGCTCGATTTCGCAACCGCGGCCACGAATGGTTTCCAGCGCGCGCGGAATGTCCGGGTCGTTCTTGAAGCCGTAGTGCAGCTTCACCTGCCAGCAGCTGTGGCCGAGCGGTTCGATTTCGACGCGCTTGTTGATGCCGATCCATGGCACTTCATGGCTTTGCACCGTGACGAACAGGTTGTTCTCGTGCAGCACCTTGTTGTGCTTGAGGTTGTGCAGCAGCGCATTGGGCACCGTGCCTGGCTCTGCCGTGAGGAACACCGCCGTGCCTTCCACCCGTGTGGGCGGGCTGATGAAGACGGCTTCGAGGAAGCTGGTCAGGTCGATCGCGTCGGCACGCAGTTTGGCGTTGAGCAATTCGCGGCCGCGCTTCCACGTCATCATCAACGTGAAGATGCAGCCGCCGATCATGAGCGGGAACCAGCCGCCTTCGAACAGCTTGAGCAGGTTCGACGCGAAGAACGTGAAGTCGACGACGAAGAACCAGCCCGTGGCCAGCACGCACAGCGCCAGCGGGTACTTCCAGCCGTAGCGAATAACGAAGAAGGTGAGGATCGTGGTGATCAGCATGTCCATCGTCACGGCGATACCGTAAGCAGCGCCCAGCGCTTCGGACGACCGGAACATCACCACCGCCAGCACGATGGCGGCAAACAGGCCCCAATTCACGAACGGGATGTAGATCTGCCCCGTATCGCGCACGCTGGTGTGCTGGATGTTCAGGCGCGGCAGGTAGCCCAGCTGGATGACTTGCTTGGTGACGCTGAATGCGCCCGTGATGAGCGCCTGCGAAGCCACCACCGTGGCGGCCGTCGCCAGAATCACGAGCGGCACGAGCGCCCAGTCGGGCGCCATCAGGTAGAACGGGTTGGCAACTGCCTTCGGGTTGGAGAGCAGCAGCGCGCCCTGGCCGAAGTAGTTGAGCGTGAGCGACGGCATCACCACACCGAACCACGCGAGGCGGATGGGCCGCTTGCCGAAGTGCCCGAGGTCCGCATAGAGCGCTTCGGCGCCTGTGACGCACAGCACGACAGCGCCCAGGATGATGAACGTGGTCATCGGGTGGTGGAACATGAACAGCACGGCGTGATGCGGGCTGAGCGCCTGCAGGATCTCCGGATGCTGCACGATGTGCGCGACGCCCATCGCCGCAATCACCACGAACCACACCAGTGTGACCGGGCCGAAGAAGCGGCCGATGCCGGTCGTGCCCCGCTTTTGCACGACGAACAGGCATAGCAGCACGATCAGCGTGAGCGGAATCACCCACTCCTTGAAGCGCGGCGAGACGACTTCCAGGCCTTCCACGGCCGAAAGCACCGAGATCGCCGGCGTGATCACGCCGTCGCCATAGAACAGCGAGGTGCCGAAAATACCGACGGCCAGCAGCACTTGCCGCAGCTTGGGTTTGTCCTTCACCGCCTGCGACGCGAGCGCGAGCATCGCAATGAGCCCGCCCTCGCCGTTGTTGTCGGCGCGCAGCACGAGCACGACGTACTTGATCGAGACGATGACGGTCAACGTCCAGAAGAAGATCGACAGGATGCCGTAGACGTTGGCCGGGGTGAATGGAACATGGCCTGTTGAGAAGACGCTTTTGACGGCGTACAGGACACTGGTGCCGATGTCGCCGTAGACGACACCGATGGCGCCGAGGGTCAGCGCCGCTAACGATGATTTTGTTTTTTGCACAAAATCCCCGTCTTACGGCCTCAGCCGCCGCGGGGTAGGTTCCTTTGGGACCGCTATTGTGCACGGCCCCCTTGACAAAGCGGCATCATGTTGCAGTGCAGCAACGATGCGAATGGGCATATTCCCCGCTTCGCTTGCGCTGCGTCAATGCCCGGATTTGGCGCAGGCTGAGAATTTGGGCATGTTCGAGTCCGCCGAGATTGGCCACCGCGTCGACAAGAAAGAATACAAGGCACGCGTGCCCGAGTTGCGCGCGGCCTTGCTCGACGCGCAGTACACCCTGCTGGAGCAGTCGCGGTCCCCGGTGGTGATCCTCGTCAACGGTGTCGATGGCGCGGGCAAGGGCGAGACCGTCAATCTGCTCAATGAATGGATGGACCCGCGGCATATCCGCACGGTGGCATTCGGCCAGCCCAGCGGCGACGAGGCCGCCATGCCCGAGATGTGGCGCTTCTGGCAGGTGCTGCCGCCCAAGGGGCGAATCGGCATCCTGTTCGGCTCCTGGTACACCGACCCGATCCTCGCGCATGTGATGGGGCACGACCGCAAGGCACGGTTCGCGTTGCGGCTCGAGCAGATACGGCAGTTCGAACGAATGCTGGCAGCCGAGGGCGCTGTGCTCCTCAAACTGTGGTTTCACCTGTCGCACCAGGCGGCGAAGGCTCGCTTCAAGGCGCTCGAGAAAGACCCGAAGAATTCCTGGCGCGTGGACAAGGGTGACTGGGAGCGCTTCAAGCACTACAACGAATTTGTCGGTGTCTGTGCAAAGGCGCTTCGCAAGACCAGCACGGCCGAGGCGCCCTGGCAGGTGATTGAGGGTGCTGATCCGGCCTACCGCTCGCTCGCCGCCGGCGATGCGTTGCTGGCTGCGCTGAAGGTGGCAACCGCCAAACCTGCGAAGGGCTCAACGCGCGCGGCACCTCCAGTTGCAAAAACTCGTGCCGCGGTTGAAACGGCGCACAGCCGCACGCTGCTCGGCTCGATGGACTTCACGCGCCACCTCAACCGCAAGAAATACGCCACCGAACTCGAGGCGCTCCAGGCGCGGCTGGCCACGCTCAGCCGCGACCCGCGCATGGCGGCGCGATCACTGGTCGTGGTCTTCGAGGGCACGGACGCTGCCGGCAAGGGCAGCACGATCAGGCGCGTGACGCAGGCGATGGACGCAAGGCACTACCGGGTGATACCGATCGCCGCGCCAAGTGATGAGGAGCGCGCCCAGCCCTATCTGTGGCGCTTCTGGCGCCATGTGCCGCGCCACGGTCACGCGACGCTGTTCGACCGCTCCTGGTATGGGCGCGTGCTGGTCGAACGCGTGGAGAAGTTTTGCGCCGAGGCCGACTGGATGCGCGGCTACGACGAGATCAACAGCTTCGAGGAACAGCTGGCGCAAGCCGGCGCCATCGTCGTGAAATTCTGGATGGCGATCACGCCCGAGGAGCAGTTGCGCCGGTTCGAAGAACGCAAGGCAACGCCGCACAAGACGTTCAAGATCACGGCAGAAGACTGGCGCAACCGCGAGAAGTGGCCGCTCTATGAAAGTGCCGTGAGCGACATGATCGACCGCACGTCGACCGATGTCGCACCGTGGCACGTGGTCGCGTCCAACGACAAGATGTTCTCGCGCATCGAGGTGCTGCGGCACTTGTGCGAACGCATGGAAGCCGCGCTCGGCAGGCAAAAGGCCCAGGCCCGCAGGTGAACGACCTGCTCACTGCGGCTATCAGCCGCCGGCAAGAACTCTTGTGGGCGTGGCTCAGTGTTGCAGCGGTCGCGCTGGCATTCAGGCTGGCCCGCAAACCCGAGCGCCGCTCGCTGCAGCTGGCGTGGGCGCTTTTGCTGCTGGCTATCGTGGCCGACGGCTTTGCACTCGTCATCAACGGGCCCGCCGAACTGATGGCGGCTGCGGTCGCAGCGTCGGTGGTGCTCGGCGGCATTGCCACCATCCAGGTGGTGGCCGCATGGCTGTTTCGCGGCATTGCCCCCACGCTGGGGCTGAAAGCACCGCGCATTGCCGAAGACCTGACTGTCACCGCGTTGTCCATGGCCGGCCTCCTGCTCTGGCTGCGGCTGGCGGGGGTAGATCCGTCACAGGTGTTTGCCACGTCCGCGTTGATCACCGCCGTGCTGGCGATCTCCATGCAGGACACGCTCGGCAATGTCTTGGGCGGCGTCGCACTTCAACTGGACAACTCGCTGCGGGTGGGCGACTGGGTCCGCGCCGATGACGTCAACGGCATGGTGGTCGATGTGCGCTGGCGGTACACCGCAGTGCAAACGCGCAATCGCGAGACTGTCATCGTGCCCAACAGCTGGCTGATGAAAAACCGCTTCGTCGTACTGCGCCCGCCGGCGGACGGCCCGCTGGCATGGCGGCGCGCAGTCACGCTGAACGTCGCTATCGACGCCGCGCCGCATGCCGTCATCGACGCACTGGAGCGTTCAGTCGCCGACGCCGAGATCGACCATGTGCTCAAGTCGCCTGCGCCGAGTGCGCTGCTGACCGATATCGGCCCCGGCTACTGCAAATACACGCTGCGCTACTGGATGAGCGAGCCGCAGCATGACGACCCTGGCGATTCGGCAGTGCGCATCCATGCGCTGGCTGCGCTCGCGCGCGCGGGGCTGCGCCTGGGCGTGCCGCTGCAGGAGGAACTCTCCGTCAAGGAGAACGAGGGCTGGCGCAGGGCGGCGCAAGAGCGCGAGCTGGCGCAAAAGCTGGCCGCCCTCCGCGGGGCAGCGCTGTTCGCGCAACTGCCTGCAAGCGAGCAGGAAGCGCTGGCGGGGCACTTGGTGCACGCGCCCTTTGCGGCGGGAGACGTCATGACGCGCCAGGGTGCGATTGCGCACTGGCTGTACCTCGTGATTCGGGGCGAAGCGAAGGTAACGGTCGAAGGCCCGCAAGGCCCGGTGCAGGTGGCGATGCTGCGCGATGGCGACTTCTTCGGCGAGATGGGCATGCTCACGGGCGCGCCGCGCGGTGCCACCGTGACGGCCGTGACTGCCGTCGAGAGCTATCGGCTCGACAAGGACGGCTTCGCGCAGGTGCTGCAGGCCCGGCGCGAAATAGCGCAGGAGATTTCGGCGATCGTGCAGGCGCGCAACGAGCAGCTCCAGGCGCGGCTTGCACAGGACGGTGCGGGCACCGCCACCAGCGACGACATCCTCAGCCGCATTCGCAAGTTCTTTTCACTGGAAGGCTAAGGCCGGGGCCACGCCAGCCGCCGCTCAGTCGTAGTCTTCAGCTTCAGGGTCGGTGGCCTCGAGTTCGTAACTCGCAGCCAGCATCGCCAGGCGCCCGATCACGCCATACATGTAGAAGCGGTTCGGCGCGCTGGCGCCGGGCTTCTCGCCGGGCTGGGGCAAACGCGTGCTCTCCGCGAACGCAAGCGGCACGTACTGGGAGCCGGGCGCATTGAGGTTTTCGTCGATGCCGCGCTCGGCATGCACACGATAGAAGCCACCGACGACGTAGCGATCCATCATGTAAACCACGGGCTCGGCCACGGCGTCGTTCATGCGTTCGGCCGTCATCACACCTTCCTGGATGATGACCTGGTGCACATGCCCGCCGCCCTGGCCGGTGTCCATCTTCAGGCGCGTCTTGTCGCTCAGGTGCGCGAGGTCTTTCACGTCGCGCACGGTCATGATGCCCATGCCGGAGGTGCCGTTGTCGGCCTTGACCACCACGAACGGCTTTTCACTGATGCCGTATTCCTTGTACTTCTTGCGCACCTTGGCCAGCAGTGCATCGACGTTCGTGGTGAGGCACTCCATGCCTTCATTGGCGCTGAAGTCGACCTCGCCGCACACGTTGAACATCGGGTTGATCAGCCACGGGTCGATGCCCAGCAGCTTGCCGAAGCGCTTGGACACTTCTTCATAGCTCTTGAAGTGATTGCTCTTGCGGCGCACCGACCAGCCCGCATGCAATGGCGGCAGCAGGTACTGCTCGTGGATGTCTTCAAGAATGCCCGGAATGCCCGACGACAGGTCGTTGTTGAGCAGGATCGTGCAGGGGTCGAAATCTTTCAGGCCCAGGCGGCGCTTGGTGCGAATGACGGGTTCGAGCACCACCGTGCCGCCACCGGGCAGCTCGATCGTCCTGGGCGATTTGATGTCCGGGTCGATCGAGCCGATCCGCACATTGAGCCCGGCCATGTGAAAGATGCGCTTCAACTGCGCGAGGTTGCTGAGATAGAACGAATTGCGGTTGTTGTTCTCGGGGATGACCAGCAGGTTCTTGGCTTCCGGGCAGATCTTCTCGATGGCGGCCATCGCAGATTGCACGGCCAGCGGCAGCATCTCCGGCGTCAGGTTGTTCCAGCCGCCGGGGTAGAGATTCGTGTCGACCGGCGCCAGCTTGAAGCCGGCATTGCGGACATCAACTGAGCAGTAGAACGGCGGCGTGTGCTCCATCCATTCGAGGCGGAACCAGCGCTCGATGGCAGGCATCGAATCGAGGACGCGCTGTTCAAGCTCGTTCGTGGGGCCGGTCAGGGCAGTAGTGAGATGGGGGACCATGCGACGCTCTAACCCTTGTTATTTCTCTACGGAATTGTAGGCAGTTGAGGGCCAGCAGACGCAATTGCAACCCCGTCGATACAGCTTACGCAGAGTCCCGCGCGCAGTCGCGCTTAACTGCGCACTTCGCCGTTGCCCAGCACGACCCACTTCAGCGATGTGAGCCCTTCAATGCCCACAGGCCCGCGGGCGTGGAACTTGTCGGTGCTGATGCCGATCTCTGCGCCCAGGCCAAACTCGAAGCCATCGGCAAAGCGCGGGCTGGTATTGACCATCACGCTGGCCGAATCGACCTCGCGCAGGAAGCGCTGCGCGTGCATGTGATCGCGGGTCAATATCGCGTCAGTGTGGTGGCTCGAATAGTGGTTGATGTGTGCGATGGCGGCGTCCAGCCCCTCAACGACCTTGATGCTGATCACGGGCGCGAGGTATTCCTCATACCAGTCCTGCTCGGTCGCGTCCTTGATGATGCCGTGCACGGATTGAAGCAGCGCCTTCGATGCTTCATCGCAGCGCATCTCCACGCCTTTGGCCGCAAACACGGCGCCGATCTTCGGCAGGAAGTCGTTCGCTACACCACGCGCCACGAGCAGCCCTTCGATTGCATTGCACGGGCTGTACTTCTGCGTCTTGGCGTTGTCGGCCACACGCACGGCCATGTCGATGTCGCACGGGTCGTCCACATACACGTGGCAGTTACCGTCGAGGTGCTTGATCACGGGCACCTTCGCCTCACGGCTGATGCGTTCGATGAGGCCCTTTCCGCCGCGCGGAATGATCACGTCGACGTATTGCGGCATTGCGATGAGTTGCCCGACCGCTTCGCGATCGGTGGTCTGCACAAGCTGCACCGCCTCGGTGGGAAGGCCCGCTTCAGCGAGGGCTTGCTGCACGAGCCGCGCCAACGCCTTGTTCGAATCGATCGCTTCGGAGCCGCCGCGCAGGATGCACGCGTTGCCGCTTTTGATCGACAGGCTCGCCGCTTCGATCGTCACGTTCGGGCGGCTTTCATAAATCATTCCGAAGACACCAATCGGCACACGCATCTGGCCCACGCGGATGCCGCTGGGCTGCTGCTTCATGCCGGTGATTTCACCGATCACGTCGGGCATGGCAGCGAGTTGTTCGCAGCCTTGCGCCACCGTTTCCAGCACTTTCGGTGTGAGCTTGAGGCGATCGACCAGCGGTGCAGCGAGCCTTGCAGCGGTAGCGCGTTCAATGTCGCGCGCGTTGTCGATTTGCAGCGACTGTACGTTGGCACGCAGCAACCGGGCCAGGCCGCGCAGCGCCGTGTTCCTGGTAGCCGCATCGGCCCGCGCCATGGCCGCAGACGCCTGCCGGGCTTGCATGCCGAGCGTCTGGATGTATTCAGCGACGTTGAGCGCGTTCATGGCGCAATTATCCCCTGTGACCTTTGGCCGCTGTGGCCGGCGCAGCGCACTCGCTGCACAACGCAAACGCGAGCCGGTGCAGCGCTTGCCAGCCATCGGCCGGCCAGCCCGGCGCCTTCAGGCCCTTGACGATCCCGTCGACCAGGTGGGCGGAATGCAGCAGGTTGTCCAGGCCCGTCGTTGACATTCGCGGCAACACGCGCTCGAACAGGCGCTCTTTGAGCCCCCACACGCGCTGCTCCCGCAATGCGACGGGCAAGGGCCGCCCCTCGGCCATCGAGTCTTTCACGCGCTTTAGCGCACGAATGTCCTCCGACAAGGTGTAGTGCACGAGCACCGCCGCTTCGCCCTCGGCCTTCAGGCCGTCGAGCATTCGCTGCACGCGCGCCACCTGGCCAGCCAGCACGGCTTCGGACAACTTGAAGACGTCGTAGCGCGCGACATTGAGCACGGCACCCTCGACTTGTTCGAAGCTCAGCTCGCCCTGCGGATAGAGCAGGCCCAGTTTCTGGATTTCCTGGTGGGCGGCGAGCAAGTTGCCTTCAACACGATCGGCGAAGAATTGCAGCGTGCGCTGGCCTTCATCGCCCTGCACCACGCGCTGGCCGTTCCTGGCGAGACGCTGCGAGATCCATTGCGTGAGTGCAGCGCGCTCGACCGGCGGCAACTCGATGGTGACGCCGTGTGATTCAAGCGCGCCAAACCATGCACCTTTTTTTGTCTGGTTATCGAGTTTGGGCAGGATCACCAGTGTGAGCGTGCTGTCGTTGCCGTCTGCGCTCTCGGCCAGCTGCTGCAAGGCGGGGCTGCCTTCCTTGCCGGGCTTGCCGGAAGGGATGCGCACTTCCACGAGCTGCTTGTCGGCAAAGAGACTGAGCGAGCCGCCCGCGATGAGCACCTCGCTCCAGTCGAAATGCGCGCCAGCCACCGTGTGGACCGTGCGCTCGCCATAGCCTTGCGCGCGGGCCGCAGAGCGAATCGCATCGGCGGCTTCCTGCACAAGGAGCGGTTCGTCGCCGTGCAACGTGTAGAGGGACCTCAGTCCCTTTTGCAGATGAGGTCCAAGCTGGGCGGCGGCAAGCTGCATGGAGCAAGAGTGTAGGCCCATGGCCGTTGCGCGCGAGCGCAGCGCGCGATGCTGGCCTCGCGCGTCAGCGGTGCGCGACAGTGGTGCTGGCCTGAAGCGCAGGCATCGCAGCCTTTGACTTCGATTTGGACTGGGCGAGAACGGCGCCAGAGTCTTGCGGCGGATGGCCAATGAGGGCCATGGAGACAACGGTGACGAGGGTGATGAAGACGGCGCCCGCAAAGGCGCAAAGACGGGAGAGCGAAGTGACAGGCGAGAAGTTCACAGATCGGATTTATGGGTGAATGCTGATCGCGCCGACCCGAACGGATTCGTGCGCAGAACAGCCGGGTTGTCGGCGATGTGGCGCCAGCTGGGGACCAACCGAAGCTAATGCTTAAGACCACATCAAGGGCTGCGAATTCTGCGCGAGCACCCACCTTTGTGCACCTAGACCAAGGCCTATGGCGCGAGCAAGAAAGCAAAAGGGCCTGGCCGCGCGCTTGCGGTCCAGACCCTTGAACGCCCGAAGGGGGGCGTTTGCGAGATGACGCCGTATTGGCGCCGTGACTGCGGCAGTTAAGCCATTGCGCGTTCGCCCAGTTCCTCGATCTCCAGCAGCTTGTCGATCTTCATCGCGAGGTCCATGGATGCGGACGACATCAGCCCCAGCTCCATGCACTTTTCATTGACGACCTGGCGGAAGATGCCGATGGCGTCTTCGATCAGCTGCTCGCTGATGGTCAGCGGAGGCGCGAAGCGAATCACCGTCTCGTGTGTGTCCTTCGACAGCACGCCGCGGGCCGCAAGCCGCTCGATCATCTCGCGGCCGCTGGCCAGCTCCGGGTTCAGGTCAACGCCAACCCACAAACCACGTCCACGCACTGCGCGAATCAGGCCGCGGCTGTCTTCCATCACGCCGCGCAGGCCCGACAGCAGCTGCTCGCCCAGGCGTGCACTGCGCTCGACCAGCTTCTCGTCTTCGATCACCTTGAGTGCTTCCAGGCCGACTGCGGCGGCGAGGGCGTTGCCGCCGAACGTCGAGCCGTGGCTGCCAGGGCTGAACACATCCATCACGCGGGCGTCAGCGAGGAACGCGCTCACCGCCATCACGCCGCCGCCGAGTGCCTTGCCAAGGATCAAACCGTCAGGCCGGATGCCTTCGTGCTCGAACGCAAACAGCTTGCCTGTGCGCCCCAGACCCGACTGGATTTCGTCGGTGATCAGCAGCACGTTGTTCTGGGTGCACCACTCGCGCAGTTGCTTGAAGAAGCCGCGCGGCGGAACGACAACGCCAGCCTCGCCCTGGATCGGCTCGATCAACACGGCGCAGGTGTTGGCCGTCGTTGCGGCGCGCACGCTTGCCATGTCGCCGAAGTCAAAGTGCTTGAAGCCACCGGCGAACGGGCCGAAGCCGTCACGGTACTCATCTTCTGTCGAGAAGCCAATGATGGTGCTGGTGCGGCCGTGGAAGTTGCCGCGGGCGACCAGGATCTCGGCCTGGCCATCAACGATACCCTTGACGCGATTGCCCCAGCGGCGCGCGCACTTGATGGCCGTCTCGACGCCTTCAGCGCCGGTGGTCATCGGCAACGCGCGCTCAAAGCCGGTCATCTCGCAAAGCTTTTCAAGGAAGGGGCCGAGCGCGGTGCCGTGATACGCGCGGGAGGTGACAGCAACTTTTTCCAGCTGGCGCTGGGCGGCGGCCACCACGCGCGGGTGCAGGTGGCCATGACTCACAGCGGAATACGCACTCATCATGTCGATGTATTCGCGTCCTTCGACGTCCCAGACGATGCAGTCCTTCGCATGGTCCACGACAACCGGGACGGGCGCGTAGTTGCGTGCGCCGAAGCGGTTCTCTTTGCCAATGAATTCTTGGGAAGTGGCCGTCGTTTTCATGTCCATGGGGTGCTCCTGGGTCAATGCCGGAAGTATGCGGGGGCCGGCTGTGCGGCACGCGTGAATCGGCAGGCAGGTGACGGCGGCAACGGCTGTGCTGGAGCGATTTCACTTCCGAATCGGAAGCGGCCCGTGAAGAACGCTCAGTTGCGATGTGAGGAATGGGCCGCGGGTAACGGAAAGCCCGCGAACTCCTTGATGGTCTGCAGCTCGATGTTGGTGACGATTTTTTCGACGCCAAGCGATGTGTCGTCGAGCCATTCGTTGATCAGCCGGTGATACACGTCCAGGCTCGTGCAGGCGATCCGTGCGATGTAGTCATAGCGGCCACTGATCACATAGCAGGCGACGACTTCTGTCGTTTGTGCCATCCGCTTCTCGAACTTCTGGATGGTCGCCTGGCGCTGGTCCTTGAGCGCGATCTCCGCAAAGACGCAGATTTGCTGGCCCAGCGCCGAGCGGCTGACCAGTGCCCGGTAGCCCTCGATCATTCCCTCGGATTCGAGCTTGCGCACGCGATTGAGCGTGGCGCGGGCGGACAGGTGAATTGCCTCGGACAACGCCTGCACCGTCGTGCGGCCGTCACGCTGCAACAAGTCGAGCAGCTTCAGGTCCGCGCGGTCCAGTTCCATCTGCCGCGTGTTCCGGCTAGAGCGACTTGACGGCCGCCAGGCGCCGCAACAATTGCTGGACGATATCGCTTTGCATGTCGCGGTACAGCAGCCCCTCTTCGGCTTCCTTGGAGAGCACGGCCGACTCGTTGAAGCTGATGTCGCGTTGCTGGAGCAGTTCAGTTTCCGGGATCAGCTCTTTGCCTTGTGGTGTGCGCAGCTTGAACTTGAACCGCACGCGCAGCTGGAACTCGCGCACCTGGCCGGAAGCATTCAGGCCCACAACCACCTTCTCGCGCTGGTCAACCAGCGCATCGAGGATGACCTGGGCCTTGTCCGGCGGGCTGCCTTCGGGCAGCACGGTCACGGCGCCGGACGCAGCGATGGTGCGGATCAGCTCGGTGCCGAGCGTGGAGCGCGGCGCAGTTCCGATCAGGATCGTGTTGAACGTGAAATTCGGCGCCTGTCGCAACTGGAAGCCGCAGCCTGCGAGGCCAACCAGCCCGCCTAGCCCGGCCAGCAGGAAGGACCGCCGCGCCAGCGAGCTCGACTGGCGCGCAGCAGCCCCATCGCGCGGCAGCGCAGTGCATGTCATGGCAGGCGTGGAGGCGCTTCTCATGCGACCACCACATTCACGAGCCGTCCAGGCACGACGATGATCTTTTTCACCGAGCCGCCCGCCGCAAACTTGATGGTTTCCTCATGTGCGGCGGCCAGCTTCTCGATCTCGTCCCTGGAAGCTGTGGCCGACACGCGGATCGAGCCGCGAAGCTTGCCGTTGACCTGCAGCATCAGCTCGACTTCATCCTGCACCAGCGCAGACTCATCCACACTCGGCCACGGCGCATCGGTCAGCTCGCCGAATTCCTTTGCGTAGCCCAGCTGCTGCCACAGCTCTTGCGCGATATGCGGCGTGGCCGGATACAGCACGCGCACCAGGATGCCGAAGCCTTCGCGCACGGCAGCGGCCGCATTGGCCTCTGCCGCACCCTTGAAGTCTTCGAGCGCGTTCAACAGTTTCATCGCGCCCGACACCACGGTGTTGTATTGCATGCGCTGGTAGTCGTAGTCCACCTGCTTGAGCACTGTGTGCACTTCAAAGCGCAGCGCCCGGGCCTTGGCACCGTAGCCAGACGCGTCGGCCTTTGCTGCGCCTTCGCCCATCTTCACGCCGAAGTTCCAGACGCGGCGCAGGAAGCGGTACGAGCCTTCGAGCGCCGCATCGTTCCATTCGAGCGTGGCTTCGGGCGGCGCCGTGAACATCGTGTACAGGCGCGCTGTATCAGCGCCGAATTTTTCGATGATGTCCTGCGGATCGACTCCGTTGTTCTTGGACTTGGACATCGTTGTCCAGCCCTCGTACGTCACGGGCAGGCCGTCGTCTTTCGCCCTGGCGGAAATCACCTTGGCGTGTTCGTCACGCTCGATGTCGAGGTCGTGCGCCCAGTAGTACTGCTTGCCGGCCTTCTCGCCGGTGCGCACAAAGGCTTCGTTCAACACCATGCCCTGCGTCAGCAGTTTGGTGAACGGCTCGTCCACACGCACGAGCCCGAGGTCCCGCATGACCTTCGTCCAGAAGCGCGCGTAGAGCAAGTGCAGGATCGCGTGTTCGATGCCGCCGATGTATTGGTCCATCGGCATCCAGTACGCTGCGCCGCCGGCGACCATCGCCTTGTCGTTCTTGGGGTCGCAGTAGCGCATGTAGTACCACGATGAATCGACAAAGGTGTCCATCGTGTCGGTCTCGCGGCGCGACGGCTTGCCGCAGATCGGGCAGCTGCACGCCAGGAAATCTTCGCGCTTGTTCAGCGGATTGCCAGAGCCGTCGGGCACGCAGTCTTGCGGCAGGACCACGGGCAGGTCGGCTTCGGGCACGGGTACGGCCCCATGCGCTTCGCAGTGGATGATCGGGATCGGCGTGCCCCAGTAACGCTGGCGGCTCACGCCCCAGTCACGCAGGCGCCACGTTGTCTTCTTCTCGCCGAGGCCCTTTTGCTGGAGCACATGTGCCACCGCATTCACGGCCTCGCGATACGTGAAGCCGCTGAAGTTCTCGGAGTTGATGGTGACGCCTCGCTCCTTGTCGCCATACCAGTCGTGCCACTGCTTGTAGTCGTAGTGCTCGCCATCCACATGCACCACTTGCATGATCGGCAGGTTGTACTTGAGCGCGAACGCGAAGTCGCGCTCGTCGTGGCCGGGCACGCCCATGACGGCACCGTCGCCATAGCCCATGAGCACATAGTTGCCGACCCACACGTCGATCGGCTCTTCAGTGACGGGGTGGAACACCACCAGCCCTGTCGACATGCCCACCTTCTCGCGCGCTGCGAGTTCGGCCTCGGTCGTGCCACCTTTCTTGCAGTCTTCAATGAAGGCCGCGAGCCTCGCGTTCGTGCGCGCCGCATGCTGTGCAAGCGGGTGCTCGGGCGCGACAGCGCAGAACGTCACGCCCATGATCGTGTCGGCACGCGTGGTGAAGACGTACATGCGGCCATCGCCGATCAACTCGCCATCAACGCCGCGGATCTCGTGTGTGAACGCAAAGCGCACGCCCTCGCTCTTGCCGATCCAGTTCTCCTGCATCAGCTTCACACGCTCGGGCCAGCCGGGCAGCTTGTGCTGCACGTGGTCGAGCAGCTCTTCGGCGTAATCGGTGATCTTCAGGTAGTAGCCAGGAATCTCGCGGCGCTCGACAGGCGCGCCTGTGCGCCAACCCTTGCCATCGATCACCTGCTCATTGGCAAGCACCGTCTGGTCCACCGGGTCCCAGTTCACGACTTGCGTCTTGCGATACGCAATGCCCTTTTCAAGCATCTTCAGGAACAACCACTGGTTCCAGCGGTAGTAATCCGGGTCGCAGGTGGCAACCTCACGACTCCAGTCGATGGCCAGACCCATCGCCTGCATCTGCTTTTTCATGTAAGCGATGTTGTCGTACGTCCACTTTGCAGGCGGCACCTTGTTCTTGATCGCTGCGTTCTCTGCGGGCAGTCCGAATGCGTCCCAGCCCATCGGCATCAGGACGTTGTAGCCGTTCATGCGCAGGTAGCGCGTGAGCATGTCGTTGATCGTGTAGTTGCGCACGTGCCCCATATGCAGCTTGCCGCTGGGGTAGGGCAGCATGGAACACGCGTAGAACTTCTTCTTGCTCAAGTCTTCGGTCACGCGATAGGCATCGCGCGCGGTCCAGTGCGCTTGCGCTGATCGCTCGACCTCGGCGGGTGTGTATTTCTCTTGCATAAATCACGCATGCCCGCAACAGGCGGGCCATGCGTTGATTCTACGGGTGGGCTAGCGCTTTGGCGCGGTTGACGGCGTGGGCGCAGGTGCCGTCTTCGCAGCTGGCGCTGCTGCGGCGGCTGCCGGGTCGGCAATGAACCCGATGCGGTTCAGGCCCGCCGTCTGCGCCGTGCCCATCACCTCGACAATGCGCCCGTACTGCACGAGCTTGTCGGCGCGCAGCTGGATTTCGGTGTCGGGGCTGTTGCGGCCGATCTGGGTGAGCCGCTGCTCCAGCTCAGGCTGGCTCACTGGCTTGTCGTCGAGAAACGCCTGACCGCCGCGGTCAAGCACGATCGTCACGAACTTGGGTGCGTCGCTCGGCTTCGCCGCCGGCGTCTTCGGCAAGTCGAGCCGGATCGAACTGGCGAGCAGGGGCGCGGTGAGAATGAAGATCACCACCAGCACCAGCATCACGTCAACGAGCGGCGTGACGTTGATTTCGCTCATCGGCTGCGAGCCTGTCGTGCGTTCGAGGCGGCCGAAACCCATGCTGGTTACTCGGCCCCCACGCTTCTCACTTCGTGTAGTGCGCTGCCCCCCGAGGGGGTCCTCGCGTCTAGGGGCGGCCCGTCGACGCTCAAGGCACTTCTGTGCAACAGGAGCTCGCGCAAGTCGCGTGCAAAACCTTCGAGGTCGGCCTCGATACGGCCAATCACGCGGCCAAAGATGTTATAGCCAAGCACCGCCGGAATAGCGACGGCCAGGCCCGCCGCCGTCATGATCAGCGCCTCACCAACAGGCCCTGCCACCTTGTCGATCGTGATCTGCCCCGCGAGCGCGATGCCGGTGAGCGCGTGATAAATGCCCCACACCGTGCCAAGCAGTCCGACGAAAGGCGCCGTCGAGCCTACCGTGGCTAACAGCACCTGGCCGAACTGCAACCTGTCGAGCACGCCATGCAGTGCGTCGCGCAACAGGCGCGTGAGCTGCTGCGACTTGTCGCCTGCCACTGCCAGCGTTCCCTCGCCCTTCGCCTGCGTCGCCACGATCAGCGGCATCACCAGCGATTCACGGTCAAAGGCGCCAACAATGCGATTGGCGTCTTCCACCGACGGCGACTGCCAGAACGCAGCGATGCTGCCAGTAACGCCGCGCGACGCACGGCGCAGCAGCCACGCCTTCCACAAGATGACGACCCAGCTCGCCACCGACATGGCAAGCAGCAGCACCGTCACGAACTTGGTGACGGCATCGCCCTGCTTGAAGATTTCCAGTATTCCCATCGCGACTACTTCAACCCCAGCACGTCGAACATGTCGAACAGGCCCTTGCGCTTGCCCGCCAGGAAGCGCACAGCGCGCAGGCTGCCTTCGGCGTAGGTCGAGCGACTCGCCGACTTGTGTGTGATTTCGATACGCTCGCCGGTACCCGCAAAGAGCACGGTGTGGTCACCCACGATGTCACCACCGCGAATCGACGAGAAGCCGATGGTCGATGGGTCGCGCTCGCCCGTCACACCCTCACGGCCATAAACTGCGCACTTCTCAAGGTCGCGGCCCATGGCGTTCGCGATCACTTCGCCCATCTTCAGGGCCGTGCCGGACGGCGCATCGACCTTGTGGCGATGGTGCGCCTCGATGATTTCGATGTCGTAGCCCGTGGCCAGCGCCTTGGCTGCCATCTCAAGCAGCTTCAACGTGACGTTCACGCCGACGCCCATGTTGGGCGCAAACACGATCGCGATGTCACGCGCCGCATCAACGATCTGTTCCTTCTGGCCGGGGCCGAACCCTGTCGTGCCGATCACCGCATTGACGCCCAGCTCACGGCAGGCCTTCAGGTGTGCCAGCGTGCCTTCTGGCCGCGTGAAGTCAATCAGTACGCCGCTCGATGCAAGTGCTGCATGCACATCCGCCATCACAGCGACACCGCTGGCGTGGCCCAGGAATGCCGCAGCATCATTGCCGATCGAAGGGCTGGACGCCACGTCCATCGCGCCTGCCAGAACACAGTCGCCCGAATTGCGGATCGCTTCAATCAGCATGTGGCCCATGCGGCCGGTGGCACCGGCCACTGCCACCTTGTGGGGGGCTTGCACGCTGGACACCATCAGCGAGTGGGCGCTTCGAGCGGCGGATAGTTCACGGCCGTCGCAGGCGCGGGCGCTGCAGGTTCCACAGCCGGGCGAGCCGGCGCGTATTGCTTGAGCTGCGCTTCGGAGGCTTCCAGCACGGGAATCGCCGCGCCCTTGCGCTTGTTGTCCAGTGTCGCGACGAATTCAGCTTCCGCGGGCATCGGATCGCCTTCGAATCGCTCGAGCGCGTCGCCCTTGAAAAACACCGTGAGCCGGCGCGACTGCGGATCGACACCCTGGCGCCGGATAGTGAAAACATAGTCCCAGCGGTCGGCATGGAAGAGGTCCATCACGAGCGGCGTGCCGAGCGCTTCGCGCACTTGCTGGCGCGTGAGGCCGGGCCGCAATGCATCGACCTGTTCCTTGGAGATGAAGTTGCCCTGGATGATCTCGACGCGATAGGGCGTCACGGCGTCGGCGATGGAGAGGCTCGCGCGGTCGAAGGAACCGCAGCCGGATGCCGCCGCCACTGCGGCGAACACCAGCGCAAGGCGCGTTGCACGAGGGAAAAATGCGGGCATGGAAGGCTTCCGGCTGGGGGTCAGCGTATGATCGAACGATTGTAGCGGCACCCCCGGGCGAGCCTGATGCGCAGTGACGAACATGGCCAACATTGACGAACTCAAGAGCACAGGCCTGAAGGCCACGCTGCCCCGCCTGAAGATCCTGGATGTCTTCCAGAAAGGCCAGCTGCGCCATATGACCGCCGAGGACGTCTTTCGCGTCCTGCTCGAAGAACGCTCCGATATCGGCCTGGCCACCGTCTACCGCGTGCTCACCCAGTTCGAGCAAGCCGGCATCCTCACACGCAGCCACTTCGAAAGCGGCAAAGCCGTCTACGAGCTGAACGAGGGCACGCACCACGACCACCTGGTGTGCCTCGACTGCGGTCGCGTTGAAGAGTTCTATGACGCCGAAATCGAAGAGCGCCAGCATTCGGTCGCCAAAGCCAAGGGATTTTCGATCGCCGAGCATGCGCTCAGCCTCTACGCGCATTGCACCAAGCAAGCTTGCCCGAACCGCCCCGCCGAGGTGAGATTCAGCGCTCAGCGTTGAGCGTGTCTCGCTAGACGCCGAACGCCGAGCGCTCAACCTCTTCAGGCGCCGTTCTCCATCGCGCGGCGATGCCGCTCGACGAACTCCTGGTAGGTATCAACGCCGCGCAGCTGCAAGATGGTGTTGCGCACTGCCGCTTCCACCAACACGGCGATATTGCGGCCCGCCACCACCTGGATCACGGCCTTGCGCACGGGCACGCCGAGCACGTCCTGCGTGAGCGGCTCGTAGGGCAGGCGCTCGTATTCACGCTCCAGCGTTTCGCGGCGCACGAGATGCACGATGAGCTTCAGGCGCATCTTGCGTCGCACCGCCGTCTCACCAAAGATGCCGCGGATGTCGAGCAGGCCGATCCCGCGCACTTCAAGCAGGTTCTGCAGCAGCTCGGGGCACCGCCCCTCGATAGTGGTCTGGTTGATGCGATACAGGTCAACCGCGTCATCAGCCACCAGCCCGTTGCCGCGAGAGATCAGCTCCAGGCCGAGTTCGCTCTTGCCCAGGCCCGACTCACCCGTGATCAGCACGCCAAGCCCGAGGATGTCCATGAACACGCCGTGCATCGACGTGCGCTCTGCAAAATGTTTCGACAGGAAGGCGCGCAGCACATCGATGACAAATGCCGAAGCCTCGGCCGTTGCGAACATCGGGATCTGCGCCCGTTCGCACATGGACAGCAGGGCTTGAGGCGCGACCTGGTTGTCGGTGAGCACCAGCACCGGCGGCTCTAGCGTGACGATGCGGGCAATGCGCCGCGCGCAGTCGTCGGCCGTGGCATTGGTGAGATAGGAAATCTCGCGCTCGCCCAGGATCTGCACGCGATACGGGTGGATGTAATTCAGATACCCGACCAGGTCGGCGCCCGAGCGCGCCGCCTTGACCGCGACTTCATCGAAGCGCCGCTCGGAGGCGCCCAGGCCAGCGACCCATTCCCACTTGAGCGCCGCCCGGTGGTCTTCGAACAGGACGTCCGCGCTGACGACGGTGGGTTTCACGTCAGGTCGAGCGCCGACGGGCCGCCCCTAGGCGCGAGGGCCCCCTCGGGGGGCAGCGCAGCACACGCAGTGGCAAGCGTGGGGGCGTTAAGCCGCGCCGACAGGCCGCCCCTAGGCGCGAGGGCCCCCTCGGGGGGCAGCGCAGGTGCGAAGCGCCAAGCGTGGGGGCACATATTTCTAAGCGGGCTGGGCCGATTGCCACGTGGCGATCAGCTGGTGCAACGCGGCGGCATCGGTGCTCGACTTGATCTTCTCGCGCAGCGGCGCGTCACTGAGCAGTTCCGCGATTTCGGAGAGGATCTCAAGGTGCTTTTGCGTCGCGGCTTCGGGCACCAGCAAGAAAATCAGGAGATTGACGGCCTGCTCGTCAGGCGCATCGAAGCCAATGGGCTGCGCCAGCTGGAACAATGCAGCCATCGGGGCTTTCAGGCCCTTGATTCGTCCGTGGGGAATTGCAACGCCGTGACCCAGGCCCGTGGAGCCGAGGCGTTCGCGCGCGAACAGGCTATCAGTGATCAGCGCACGCGACAAGCCGTGCAGGTTTTCGAAGAGCAGGCCTGCTTCCTCGAATGCACGCTTCTTGCTGGTGGCGTCGACGCTCACGAGAACTTGAGCGGCGGGCAGGATGGACGCGAGGCGATTCATGGGCGGGTTAACGATTATGCAGCAGCAATAAAAAGGCGCCCCATGGGGCGCCTCGTTGGTGCCAATGCGTTGTTTTACATCAACCGCACTAGGTTGCTCACACCAACCGCTTGGGGTTGCTCACACCAACCGCCTGGGGTTGCTCACATCAAGCGCTTGGGCGCGCTGTGGTGGTGGTCTTGAAGTCTCGTCTTGTGCCTGCCCACCTGCCTGTCGAGCTTGTCGACCAGCTCGTCGAGGGCGGCGTAGAGGTCTTCATGAGAACTCTCGGCGAACATGTCGTTGCCCTTGACGTGAATCATGCATTCCGCTCGCTGCCGTCGTTCCTTTTCCTTCATTCGCTCCACAGTCAGCAGCACCTTGATATCGACGACCTGGTCAAAGTGCCGGGTGATCCGATCAAGCTTGGTTGTCACGTAGTTACGAAGTGCCGGGGTGACTTCGAGATGGTGACCGCTGATCGTCAGATTCATGAATGACCTCCTGTCTCACACTGGTTGAAAGGGCCGCTCCCCGAAGGCGCGCGGCCGGCGAAAAGGAATTCCTTGAAGGTCAAGTCACTATGCGCGCCGCCCCAGGCAAATGCAACCAATTTCGAACTCGGCCGTGGGGACAAATTTGAAACCCTTTGCATGAAAAAAAGCGGCCCGAAGGCCGCACTTTTTTGGGTAGGTGAACGCTGGCTCAGCGCGCGCGCCACGCAGCAGCTGGATCAACGTGGCCCCACCCCACACGAGCACGCGGATGAAACTGGGCACCCGGCCGCGGGTGATTGGCGTGTTCCGCCCGGTCATCGACGGGTTTGTCGCGCGGCGTATCCGCAAAGCGGGTAGAAGGTTTGGTGAGATTCGACATGATTTCTCTCCGGATGGGGGTTTGGCTCAGCTGCCGCTGCTGCAAGGTGACTTGGGCGCGGCGTCGTTGGCGGCCGACTTGGCCGCATAACTGCTCAGGAAGGGCCATGCGTGGCCGCCGCGGGTGCGATGGGCGTCGAAAAAGCCCGTGGCCTTGCCGTCGTCCTGCAAGGGGCGTTGACTCGTTCGACCGTCGGTCGGGGCATTGGCCAGCTCGATCATGGTGGGCTCCTGTAGATCCACAGCAACTGGTGCGGATGACTTCATGAAATTTAGGCCCTGGGTTGCGCGTGCCCTGTCGGACGGTTTGGCCCGCCTCTGTAGGACATGTCCTGCTCAGCTGCGGCAGGCGGCTGCGCCGGATACATTTGCAAGCCCGCTGTCTTGCTCTACCATGCCTGCAACAGGAGGCGCACCAGCCGATGAGCCTTGGAACCGTGATCCATGCAGGACTCGTGCGGCCCAGCCGGCCTGTTCACGCGCTCGTGCTGATGGGCGGCGGCGCGCGCACGGCCTACCAGGTCGGCGTGCTCCAGGCGCTTGGTTCCATGATCCGCCTGCAGCCGGGCGGCTCCGCCCGCTTTCCCTTCCAGGTACTCGTCGGCACCTCGGCCGGCGCGCTGAATGTGGCTTACCTGGCCAGCACGGCAATGCGTGGCCTCGATTCGTTCGAGTTGCTCGCGCAGTTCTGGTCGCGCCTGCAATCCAAAGACGTCTATGAGCTAGATGTCGCGTTGTGGGCGCAGTTCAACCGCTGGCTGGCCGCGCTGTCGCTGTGGCGCAATTCGCGCCGCCACGGCGCGATCCTGAACAACATGCCGCTGGTGGACACACTGCACCGCGCCATCACGCTCGACAACATCGAGGCCGCGCTGAATGAAAAAGCCATCGACGCTGTGGCCGTCACCGCGTCGAGCTACACCAGCGGCGTTCACTGGACGTTCTGCCACACCCCACGCGGCCGCGGCCACGAGATGTGGAGCCGGCCCGGCCGCCGCGCCGACTTCCAGCCGCTGAACATCGAACACCTGATGGCCTCGAGCGCCATTCCATTCCTGTTCCCGGCCACGCCGCTGTGGGTAGACGGCCGCCGCGAATTCTTCGGCGACGGCTCGATGCGGCAAGTCTCGCCCTTGTCGCCAGCCATGCACCTGGGCGCGCACAAGATCATGGTGGTGGGCGTCGGCCAGCCACAGCGCTCCGGCCTGATTGCGTCAGCCGACGATGCAAGCGCGCGCGCACCCACGCTTGGCGGCATCGCCGGCCATGCCATGGCCAGCGTGTTCCACGACACGCTCCAGGCCGATGTGGAACAGGCGCAGCGCGTGACCAAGACACTGCAGCAGCTGCCGCGCGAAGTGGCCGGTGTGCTGCCCTATCGCAGTGTCGAAGTCGTGTCGGTGCAACCCACGCAATCGCTCGACGCAGTGGCGCAGGCCTATTCACACGAGCTGCCGCGCTCGGTCAGGCGCGCCCTGGGCGGCCTCAATGCAATGAAGGGCGGCGGCGGCGCGCTCGCGAGCTACCTGCTGTTCGAGCCGGGTTTCGTGCAGGCACTCGTCAAGCTGGGGCAACAGGATGCCTATGCGCGCAAGGCGGAACTGCTGGCTTTCTTCGAGGGCAGCGCGGCATAATCGCGCGGTCGCCACAACCCGAGAGCCATTCCCTTGGAAACCTACCCTTCCCGGTAGCTTCCAGCGCCCGTGACGGGTGTTGGAAGCGAGCCTGCCCACAACGCCCCCTTTTAGCCTTCCAGTCACGGAGCTGCCATGCTCAATATCTTCACGCTCGCCAATGGCCGGCTCTTCCAGGAAGAGATCGAGTCGCTCGAAGAGCTCTCCAAGTTCCAGCCGATCTGGGTGGACCTCGAAGCGCCGACACCCGAAGAAAAACGCTGGATCAAGCAGTACTTCGACCTGTCCATTCCCGAAGACGCAATGGACGAGGACATTGAAGAGTCCGCCCGCTTCTACGAGGAAGACAACGGCGACCTGCATATCCGCAGCGACTTCCTGATCGCCGATGACGCCGAGCCGCGCACCGTTCGCGTGGCCTTCATCCTGAACCTGGTCAACGAAAACAACCGCAGCAAAGGCGTGCTGTTTTCCATCCACGACGAAGACGTGCCCGTCTTCCGCCTGCTTCGCCTGCGCGCCCGTCGCGCACCCGGCCTCATTGAAGACGCCAAGGAAGTGCTGCTCAAGCTCTTCGACGCCGACGCCGAATACTCGGCCGACACACTCGAAGGCATCTACGACGAGCTTGAAAAAGTGGGCAAGCAGGTGCTGTCCGGCGATGTGACCGACGCACTGGCCGGCGAAGTGCTCGGCGCCATTGCAAGACAGGAAGACTTGAACGGCCGTATCCGCCGCAACGTGATGGACACGCGCCGCGCACTCAGCTTCATGATGCGCAGCCGCATGCTCAATGCCGAGCAGTTCGAGGAAGCGCGGCAGATTCTTCGCGACATCGAGTCGCTCGACAACCACACGGCGTTCCTGTTCGACAAGATCAACTTCCTGATGGACGCCACCGTCGGTTTCATCAACATCAACCAGAACAAGATCATCAAGATCTTCTCGGTGGCGAGCGTTGCACTGCTGCCGCCAACACTGATCGCCAGCATCTACGGCATGAACTTCGCGCACATGCCGGAGCTGCAACAGCCCTGGGGCTACCCGTTCGCGCTGGCGCTCATGGTCGCGAGCGCGTTGGTGCCGATGTGGTACTTCAGGAAGCGCGGCTGGCTGAAGTAGCCATGGTCAGGCGCGAAGCAGCGCCTCCACGATCGCGGCGGAATGGCGGCTCGCCACTTCCTCGATGAACTTCATGAAGTCCACATGCGCTGCGTCGTCGGCGCGGTCGGAGACCGTGCGCACAGCGGCGAACGCCACGCCATAGTCGTGGCAGACCTGCGCGATCGCAGCGCCTTCCATTTCGACGGCCAGTGCGTCAGGTAGAGCGAACTGCAAAGCGACGCTTTCTGCCGTCGTCGAAACAAACCGGTCCCCACTGACGACCAGGCCACGATGCAACGCAACGCCGGGCAGTGCGCGGGCCGCTGCATCGGCGAGTTGCGACGATAGCGACGCGTCAGTCGCAAAACGGCTCTTGCCGTACAGCGGCACCTCGTACTTCGGAAATATCGGCGAGGCATCGAGATCGTGCTGCAAGAAGCTGTCGGCCACCACAACATCGCCGACATTCACGCCTGCGCCCAGGCCACCCGCAACGCCGGTGAAGACGATGCGATCGACTGCGAACCGCTCGATCAGCACGCTGGCTGTCGTCGCTGCCGCCACCTTGCCGATGCGTGACAACACCGCGACCACGTCGTGACCATGCAGGTGCCCCACAAAGAACTCGCGGCCCGCGACAGTCTGCTTGTGTTCATCGGGCATCAGCGCGAGCACGGCGGCGAGTTCCTCTCGCATGGCGGAGACGATGGCGGTGGTCATGGCACCATTGTGCTTGTGCGACAACACCGCAAAGGCCAGCGCTGGCACATTGCTGGCGCTGGCACGGTGAGCGCGCAGGTCAGCGAACGGGCAGCGTGCCCGTCATCTTGTCGTGCTTGACGAAGTACTTGCGGGCGAGCGCGACCAGCTCGTTCTCGGAGGGGTGGTCCACCACCTGGTAGTCACAGATACGCGCGGCAGTCTGCGGCTTGTGCTTGTCCACGTAGTGGCGGAAATCGGCCAGGCCCTGATGCCCGCCCACCACCAGTATTTCTGCGATGCCCTCAAGCGCGTCGCAAATGTGGGCGAAGAACTCGTGCTCGGAGCGCACGCTGCTGCCATGCTGCTTCGTGAGGTGTCTGTGCTCATGCAGCTTTTTCTCAACTGCAGTGTCAGCGCCAGCGCTGAACTGAACGACTTGCGCGTTGTGGTGGTCGACGAACGCGACGGCGTGTTGGAGTGTCATCTCAATGCTCTGTTTCAGTTGCGATGAAACCAATGTACGCCTGCGAAACTGCAGCGCTTCTGCGGCAGATCAAACGAAACGCACTGCGCATCAGACCGCCGTGCCGAACAGCGCGCCGACACCCGCGGTCACCGCCATCGCCAGTGCGCCCCAGAACGTGAGCCGCCACGCGCCCACCAGCGCATTGGCGCCGCCGGCCTGCGCCGCAATGGCGCCCAAGGCCGCCAGGAACACCAGCGAGGTTGCGAACAACGAGTAGATCAGCCCTGCCGCAGGCGCCAGCACAACGACCAGCAGCGGCATCGCCGCGCCCGCGGCGAAGCTGGCCGCTGACGACAGCGCGGCCTGCACAGGGCGCGCCCGGTGCACCTCTGAAATGCCGAGCTCGTCGCGCGCGTGCGCACCCAGCGCGTCGTGCTTCATCAACTGCTCGGCCACCTGCGCTGCCAGGTCATGGTCCAGCCCCCGCCCCACGTAAATGCCGGTCAGCTCACGCGTTTCTGCCGCCGGATCGGCTGCCAGTTCGGCCCGCTCGCGCGCCAGGTCCGCCTCTTCGGTATCGGCCTGCGAGTACACAGACACATACTCACCTGCGGCCATCGACATGGCGCCCGCCACCAGCCCTGCGACGCCCGTCGTCAGCAAGGTGGCATGGCTGGCCTGCGCAGCAGCCACGCCAACGAGCAGGCTCGCGGTGGAGAGGATGCCGTCGTTGGCGCCCAGCACGGCGGCGCGCAGCCAGCCGATGCGTTCAGTACGGTGATATTCGATGTGGCGGCGTGAGGCTCTCATATGGCCAATGGTAAGGCCCCCGCGCCTTGCGACGCGGGGGCCCTTGATTGACGCGGCAGCCTATGGCGGGCGCGGCCCGCCACGAGGTGCGGCTTACTCCTTGATGTCCACGCCGTAGAACGTGTGGCGGCCAAACGGCGACAGCTTGAAGTCAATGACTTCCTTGCGCACAGGCTTCAATTGCACGGCATGCGCAATCGTGAACCACGGTGCCTGATCCTTGAAGATCACCTGCGCCTGCTTGTACAGCTTGTCGCGCTCGGCCGGCCTGGCTTCGGTCTTGCCCTTCTGGATGAGATCCTCGAACGGCTGGTGGCACCACTTGGCAACGTTCGAGCCGTTGTTCTTGGTGGCTTCACAACCCAGCAGCACCGCCAGGAAGTTGTCCGGGTCGCCGTTGTCGCCCGTCCAGCCCAGCATGCCCATCTGGTGCTCGCCGGCCTGCATGCGCTTGCGGTACTCGCCCCACTCGAAGCTCTTGATCTCGGCCTTGATGCCCACCTTGGCCAGGTCAGCCTGCATCAGCTCGGCGATGCGCTTGGCGTTCGGGTTGTAGGGGCGCTGCACGGGCATGGCCCACAGGTCCGTCTCGAAACCATTCGGCAAGCCAGCCGTAGCCAGCAGCTTCTTGGCTGCGTCCGGATCGTACGGATCGTCCTTGATTGCATCGTTGTAGGCAGACATCGAAGGCGGCAGCGGGTTCTTCGCTGCAACGCCCGTGCCCAGGTACACGGCATCCAGGATGGCCTTCTTGTTGATGGCCATGTTCACGGCTTTGCGCACGCGCACATCGTCGAACGGCTTTTTCATCGTGTTGTACGCGAGGTAGCCGACGTTCAGGCCGGGCTGCTCCAGCACGGTGACCTTCGGGTCCTTGCGGATCGCGTCGAGGTCAGCCGGGTTCGGGTACGGCATCACGTGGCACTCGCCCTTTTGCAGCTTGGCCCAGCGCACCGATGCGTCCGGCGTGATCGAGTACACGAGGTCGTCGATCTTCGCCTTGCCGCCCCAATACTGCGGGAAGGCCTTGTAGCGGATGACGGCGTCCTTCTGGTACTGCACCAGGAAGAACGGGCCGGTGCCGATCGGCTCCTGGTCGATCTTCTCGGGCGTGCCGGCCTTGAGCATCGCGTCGGCGTATTCCTTCGACTGGATCGCGGCGTACGGCATCGCGAGGTTCGACAGGAACGGGCCTTCGGCGCGGTCGAGCACGATCTTGACGATGTAGTCGCCTTCCTTGGTCACCGACTTGATGAGCTTGGGCATGCCCATGTCGTTGAAGTACGAGTGGTTGGAGCTCGTGACCTTGAAGTACGGGTTGTCTTCTTTCCACTGGCGCTCGAAGCCGAAGATGATGTCGTCGGCATTCATGTCGCGCGTCGGCTTGAACGCGCGGTGGCTGTGCCACTTCACGCCCTTGCGCAGGTGGAAGGTGTAGGTCTTGCCATCAGGCGAGATCTCCCACTTCTCGGCGAGCGAAGGAATCACCTTGGTGCCGCCGCGCTCAAAGTCAACGAGGCGGTTGTAGATGGGTTCATTGCCGTCAAACGACGTGCCGGTCGTGTTCACGCCGGGGTAGAAGTTCTCGGGGCTGCCTTCGGAGCAGAAGACGAGCGTCTTCGCGCCGACACCGGTTGCTGCCGCGAGAGCCAACGCGGCAATCGCGAAGTGCTTTCGGTAATTCAAAGCTTTCATGGATTCGCTCCTCAAGGGAAAAAGTTTTCCGGCAATCAGCCGGGAAGAGAAACATTATCTGCAGTCGCCAGTTGGGGAAATCCCTCAGACAAAAAGTCCTCAGCAAAGTGGCACGCCGCAATGCGGTCACCTACGGGCCTTGCCAGCGGCCGCTCAGCCTTGCAACGCTCCTGCGCATACGGGCAGCGCGACGAGAACACGCAGCCGCTCGGTGGGTTGAGTGGCGAAGGCAGCTCGCCCTTGAGCACGATGCGCTGCACGGTGCGCTCACCCACACCCGGCGTCGATGCGAGCAGCGCCTGCGTGTACGGATGACATGGCCGCGCGTAGAGCGACTCCTTCGGCCCTTGCTCCATCACGTGGCCGAGATACATCACCAGCACTTCATGCGCGATGTGTTTGACCACAGCAAGGTCATGCGAGATGAACAGGTATGCGAGCTTGAACTCCTGCTGCAAATCAGCCAGCAGATTCAACACCTGCGCCTGGATCGATACGTCGAGCGCCGACACAGGCTCGTCTGCCACGAGCAGTTTCGGGTTCAGCATCAGCGCCCGCGCGATCGCAATGCGCTGGCGCTGCCCGCCGGAGAACATATGCGGATAGCGGTTCGCGTATTCGGGCCGCAAACCCACTTGCGCAAGCATCGCCTTCGCGCGCTCGCTGCGCTCGGCCTTCGACAAATCGGTGTTGATTTCCAGCGGCGCCTCCAGCACGGCGCTGACTTTCTTGCGTGGGTTCAGCGAGCCATACGGATTCTGGAAAACGAGTTGCACCGCCTGGCGCAGGCGATGCTTGTCGGCGCTGGGCGTATTGACTGCATCGGTTCCGTCGAGCATCAGCGAGCCAGCAGTCGGCTTCTCGATGAGCGACACCATGCGCGCGAGCGTCGATTTGCCGCAGCCCGATTCGCCGACGACAGCCAGCGTTTTGCCCGCTTCAATCGCGAACGACACGCCGCCCACGGCCTGCAATTGCGCAGGTTCGCGAAAAAGGCCGCGCCTGATCTTGTAGACCTGCCGCAGGTCTTTCGCTTCGACGACGACGCTCATTGCAGGGCTCCCTCTCCCTCTGGGAGAGGGTCGGGGTGAGGGCTGATCGCGCCATCGCTGCGAATTCGCTGCTCCCTCGACGCATCACCCAGCGGATAGTGGCAGCGCACTTGCCCGCCCTTCCACTCGCGCAACTCGGGCCGCACGGCCATCGAGTGTGCCGTGGCATACGCACAGCGTGGCGCGAAGAGGCAACCTGCAGGCCTGTCAAACACGCCCGGCACCACACCCGGAATCGTTGCCAGCCGCTTGCCCGCCGGGCCGCGCTCGGGCAATGCGGCGAGCAGTGCCTCTGTGTACGGATGCTGCGGATCCGCGAAGAGCTCGCCCACTGGGCGCTGCTCCATCACCTGCCCCGCGTACATCACTGCGACACGCTGCGCCATCTCACTGACCACGCCCATGTTGTGCGTGATGAGCACGAGCGCCATGCCGCGCTCTTTCTGCAGGTTGCGCAGCAGGTCGAGAATCTGCGCCTGTATCGTCACGTCGAGCGCCGTGGTCGGCTCATCGGCAATCAGCAGGCGCGGGTTGCATGAGATCGCCATTGCGATCATCACGCGCTGGTTCATGCCGCCTGACATCTGGTGCGGGTAGTCGTTCAAGCGCGTGTGCGCCGCCGGAATGCCCACTTGCTCCAGCAATTCGATGGCGCGTTGCTTCGCACTCGCCTTGTCGAGCGGTGAGTGCAAACGCAGCGCTTCGATCAACTGGAAGCCAATCGTGAAGCACGGGTTCAGGCTGGCCGTCGGCTCCTGGAAGATCATTGCCATGTCTTTGCCGACCAGCCGCCTGCGCTCACGGTCACTGATGCCGAGCAAGTCGTGGCCCGCAAAGCGCAGCGTCTTCGCGCGCACCTTGCCGGGATAGGCGATGAGACCCATCAACGCCATCATCGACACGCTCTTGCCCGAGCCGGATTCACCCACGATGCCGAGCACTTCGCCTTCGGCCAGCGTGAGGCTCACGCCTTCAACAGCGTGCATCACGCTGCCTTGTGTGGGAAATTCCACGTGCAGGTCTTCGATGACGAGAAGAGGTTCCATCTTGGGTTGGGCGTTGAGCGTTCGGCGTTAGGCGTTAGGCGCGGGACTATGACGTCAGCGCTTGAGCTTGGGATCCAGCGCGTCGCGCAGGCCATCGCCCATCAGGTTGAAGGCCAGCACGGCGACCAGAATCATCAGGCCGGGAAACGTCACGACCCACCAGGCGCGCAAAACGAATTCGCGCGCGTCGGCCAGCATCGTGCCCCACTCGGGCGAAGGCGGCTGCGCGCCCAGGCCCAGAAAGCCCAGCGCTGCAGCATCAAGAATTGCCGTCGAGATGCCGAGCGACGCCTGCACGATCAGCGGCGCGGCGCAATTGGGCAGCACTTCACTGAACATCAAGCGCAACGTGCCCGCGCCGCTGATGCGCGCAGCCGTCACATAGTCTTTCGACACCTCAGCCACCACAGCCGCACGCGTGAGCCGCACGTAATGCGGCAGCAGCACGATGGCCACTGCGAGCATGGCGTTCACCAGCCCCGGCCCGAGGATCGCAACGATCACGATGGCCAGCAGCAAGCTCGGCAGCGTGAGGATGATGTCCATGAGCCGCATGATCGCGATCTCGACGATGCCGCGCGCAAAGCCCGCAATCAAACCCAGCGCGATGCCGAAGATGACCGACAGCGTGACCACACCCAAGCCAATCGACAGCGACAGGCGAGCGCCATAAATCAGCCGCGAGAGGATGTCGCGGCCAATCGCGTCGGTGCCCAGCAAATACTGGATCGAGCCACCGGCCTGCCATGCGGGCGGCTTGAGGAACACCTTGCTGTCGGTCAGGTCCGGCGAATGCGGCGCGATCAGCGGCGCGACGAGCGCCACCAGCAGCAGGAACACGACGATGACCAGCCCTGCCACCGCGCCCTTGTTTGCAGAGAACGAGATCCAGAACTCGCGCAGCGGCCCCGGCGGCGTGGCGGCCTGTGTCATGGTGGGCGTGAGCGTTTGGGCCATGCGTTACTTGCGGATGCGCGGGTTAATGACGCCATAGAGCACGTCGACAAACAAATTGACCAGCATCACGATCACGCCGAGCAGCAGCATGCCGCCTTGCAGCACCGGGTAGTCGCGGCGGTTGATCGCCTCGATGAGCCACTTGCCCACGCCCGGCCACGAAAAAATCGTCTCCGTGAGGATGGCGCCGGTGAACAGCACGCCCACTTGCAAACCAATCACCGTGACCACCGGAATCAGCGCATTGCGCAGCGCGTGCACGCCCACCACGCGCAGCGGTGGCAGCCCTTTGGCGCGTGCGGTGCGGATGTAGTCCTCACCCAGCACTTCGAGCATGGCCGAGCGCGTCATGCGCGCGATCACGGCGAGCGGATTCGTGCCCAGCACGATCATCGGCAGGATGAGATGCTTCGCCGACGACCAGAACGCGCCCTTCTCGCCGGTGAGCAGCGAGTCGATGAGCAGGAACCCGGTGGTCGGCTCGATGAAGTACTGCACCGAGATGCGGCCCGACACAGGCGTCCATCCGAGTTGCACCGAGAACAGCAGGATCAGCAGCAGGCCCCACCAGAAGATCGGCATCGAGTAGCCGGTGAGTGATGTCGCCATCACGCCGTGATCGAGGATCGAGTTGCGTTTGACGGCGGCGATGATGCCCGCCGGAATACCGAGCAGGAGCGCAAACAGAATTGCGCACACCGCGAGTTCGATCGTCGCTGGAAACAGCGCGAGGAATTCGCGCACCACCGGCTCCTGCGTGATGATCGACTTGCCCAGGTCGCCATGCAGCACGCGGCCGATATAGATGCCGTACTGCACGAGCAGCGGCCTGTCGAGCCCGTATTCCTTGAGCAGTTGTGCGTGCCGCGTTGCGTCAATACCGCGCTCGCCCGCGAGTGTCTCGATCGGGTCGCCCGGCACGAGCCGGATCAGCAAGAACGCCAGCAGCGTCATCCCGATGAACGTCGGGATGACGAGCGACAGGCGGGTCAGGATGAAGCGAAGCATGAAAGCGCGATTGTGGCGTAAACCTTGTGCTTGTTGGTGTCACGTCGGTCGCTGTTTTGGGGCTTGCCCTGCTGTTTGGGGTGGGCAGCGAAGGGTCCGTGGCCGGTTCACTCCGTGTCATTCCGCCGCCCTATGGGCGAGCTCCCTTCTTTACCTGCGTGACCCGGCCACGGA
>NZ_WJBU01000022.1 GCF_009646335.1 Caenimonas koreensis DSM 17982
TTGGTCCTTGGCGTCGAAGACCATGCGTACTGCACGATCCTGCACCTCGGGTGAAAACTTTGACTTCCTCATAATGGCTCAATCTTCTCAAATGAAAGAGCCTCCTCAAATACCGGGGCGGTTCAAACCGCATCGATTGCGCGATCCGCAAGAATCTTCCAACCTTCACCGTACAAGGGCAAGAAATTCCGCTCGCCGAACACCGGTCCGCCGTCACACAAGTGCTCGACGAGGCGCTTGACCAGATGCACGCCACCGTCGGATCGCTGGATGATGTGGACCACATCCTCTTCACCGGCGGCGGCGCATCGGTCTTCCGTGACCACTTCCAGAAGAAGCATCCGCAACTCAAGCGAATCATCCGCATGGATCAGGATCCGATCTATTCCAACGTGCGTGGATTCCAGATCGTCGCGGAGAAGGATCTGGAGAGGGCACGGTGAATCCTTGCCCGTGTAGAAGCCCATGAAGCGCCTTCAGCATCGCATCTCACTGGACCCCGCCATGGGTCCGCTCTACGACTGGCTCTGCACACTTGATTCTGCGACACGCGCGCGCGAAGTCGTCTATCTCGTCAGGCTCGGCGCCGAAGTTCACCTCGGTGCAAGGTCACTGCACCTTGCGGGCGGCGAAGAGCGCATAGGTGAGCCGGCGTCGGCGGGCAACAGGAACGACGAACGTCCTGCGCAAGAGGATGGCCCGGTGGACATGGACCCATGGAATCTACCCGTCATGGTTACGCCGCCGCGACGACTGTCATAACAGTTGATCCAGTCCGCTCTTGACATTGGGGAGTTGCATGCAACTCTGGCTTCATGAAAGGAGCCATATGAACACCACAACTCACGATGCCCGCTTGTCCTCCGTACTGCTTGCCGAAGCCGAAGCAACTTCGACTCATCGGCATTGGCTGCTGGACTCGATCTACGGACGAGGACTGTTGGAACTGCGTCTCTCTCAACTTGTTCCGTCGATACAGCTGTCGATCTGGGGATGCGGAGACGAGTTCACCGAGGTGCTCGAATACTTGGTCGACGATCTTGGCCTGCGTCAATGGAAGAAACCGGCGCGACTGAGGCAGCGACTCGACTATTTGAACAACGTCTTCCGCCTCATATTGCGCGTGCGCCGCGGCGCAGCCGCATGAGCAACCAGATGGATTGGATCTCATTGGACAACGCGCTCGGAGAAATTCACGCGCTCGCTGCATCGGCGATCGAAGCCTTCTCCAGTGCGCCTGGGAAGGATGCCGACAGCGTTCTCTTCCGAGATCTGCCAGCGAATGTGTATCACGCAGACCGAGATGCGTTGAGCTGCTCATTGCTGAAGCCGCTCCTGACTTCGCCAGCGCATTTCCAGGCGGCGCTTGTCGCACAACGGAAATCTTCAGCAGCACAGGACTTCGGCTCTCTGGTCCACCTATTGGTCCTCGAACCGCAGCACCTGTCTCGTGAGGTGGCCGTATATCCCGGCATCGCAAATTCGCGGGACAGAGACTTCAAGGTGTTTGCCTCTGCGAACTCTCACAAGATCGTCGTTGACGAGCCCACGTTCAGCACCGCGCGCCGGATCGCTCACAAAGTCGCCACAACACGATTCCGAGGACGACTGCTCGCCCAGTTCATAGAGGAGTCGATGACTGAGTGCAGTGTCTATTTCACTGAACCAGTGACTGGACTGCGGCTCCGCGTGCGCTTCGACGCATACCACCCGGAGATCAGCTTCGACCTGAAGACCACCCGCCATGCGGCGCCAACGGAATTTGCCCGCGACGCAGTCGTCCTGTCTTACGACATGCAGGCGTACATGTATTCGCTGGCGCGCTCCAAGTTTGAGGGAACCAGCACGCCCGCTCCGTTCGTGTTCATTTCGGCGGAAACATCGGCGCCCTATTCGGTTTGCACACATCTCGCAGGAGCGACGCTCATTGAGAACGGCGAAGCCAAGCTACGTGAGTGCCTCACAACGTTCAAGGCCTGCACTCTGGTGCGGCACTGGCCTGATCTCAGTTGCCACACGACTCTGGATATCCAACCCTGGCAGCAGTATCAGCCGGGAGACCATTGGCGTTCTGCGTTGGCGGAGTAGCAGTGCCGTGCCTCAATCAATTCCTGTGTTCGGCGACCCGTACGCCGTGCAAGTGCTCACGATGCGGACTGGTTCGCATCGTTTGCGGCCTGCTTCCCCGAGCCGTACTATTTGGCTGCGACTCAAATGAGCTCGCGACGGCGCAATGCTGTCAATGAACCGAAGCACCGAAGGCGGCGTGAACCGCCCAGTGCAAGCCACAACGGGCAGCCTCAACTGCCGGCCCACCAAAGCCCCGACCTCCGGGTACGGCTGTCTCCTTCAATTCATACAAATCCCATGTCCAGCACGAACATGATTTCGCACGTCGACCTTCGCCCAGAACAGGGCACGCCGCCGCATGGCGTTGACGAGGCCGCCACGCTATGTGCACACGAATTGCCAGCAACTTCGGGCAGGGACGGTCAAAGTGACTGACAGCAGCACCACCATCTATCGCTGGATTCGGCTTCCAAAGCATTGCGCGGACACCGGTGATACGCCGGACGCGGTACACGCGCGACGACGCAAGGGCGTATGGCAGGACGGTGTGCAGTGCCGCGTCGGTCCGGATGGCAACCTTTACGTAAACCCCGAGGAGTGGAACAAATGGGTGGAAGGAAGCAGCACGACATCGTATGCCCACGCGGCGTCACGGTCCGCGACTTCAAACACGAGCGCCGCATTCAGATAGCCTTCAGCTACCAAGGTGTCGAGTGCCGTGAGTTGCTGCCGCCAAAACCGGTGACGCAGACAAGCGTGAGCCAGGCCGGCGGTCTGCGCGCAGAGATTGTCCGCCGCGTCGCTGAAAAGACGTTCGTCTACACCGAGTATTTTCCCGACAGCCCGCGTGCCGCGCAGTTCGCGCCCACCGGCTTGCGCGTCCTGCTGGATGATCGGCTGAGGCTCACTGAAGAGGCGTACGAACGACAGGTCGCCAACGGCAAGATGTCGCCGTCGACGTTGGCCGGCTACGTGAAGGCGATTCACAGCGAGCGCATGACTGACTTCGTCCGCGGCCGCGCAATCGCGAGCGTGAAACCCAGCGAAGTACGCGCGTTCGCATCCGGTATCGAAGGCACGGCCAAGCACGTGCGCAACCTGATGACGCCACTGCGCGCGACGTTCGCAGACGCGCTGAACGATGACCTGATTCCGTTCGATCCGTTCACGCGCATCGACATGACGTCGCTCCTGAAGAAGACAACAAAGAACAGCGACTATGAAGTCGACCCGTTCACGCAGGAGGAGCGCGAGATCCTGCTGCAAAACGCGCGGCCGGACGAGGCGCCACTGGTGCGCTTCTGGCTGCACGCCGGCCTACGCCCCGGCGAGCTGATCGCGCTCAAGTGGCCGAAGATCGACTGGACGCAGCGCCGCGCGCGCATCGACGTGAACCAGGTGGTGGGCGTGGAGAAGATGCCGAAGACTGCCGCGGGCATCCGCGACGTTGACTTGGATGAAGGGGCGATCGCCGCGTTGATTGCACAGAAGCCCGCAAGCCTCGAGGCCGGCGCGCACGTGTTCCTGAATCCGCGCACAGGCAATGCCTGGACGACGGACGCGCAGCTGCGAAAGACACTCTGGGTGCCTCTGCTTGAGCGCTCCGGCGTCCGTTACCGCAACCCCTATCAGTGCCGCCACACATTCGCCAGCGCCTTGCTGACTGCGGGCGAGAACCCGTGGTATGTGGCGGAGCAACTCGGGCACGTCGACGTGCAGATGGTCTTCCGGACGTACGGGAAGTTCATTACTGCGGACTACCAGAAGCCGAAGGCTGAGCCGACACTACGCGCTGTCGCCGGTCGGTCAACATAGATGATCGCCCGAGCACGCATTTGAGACGATAAAAGCGCAGGAAGGCCAAGTAGATAGCCCGATTGCTTTCACTGTAGTCCAAGCGAAGCCCCCGCTTCAGCGCACGAGGGCGCTGGCCCCCATCGGGGACTCAATATTTGTAGTCATCAGGGTTGAGTTCTTCGAGCACTTCATCAATGGCGGGGTGATTTTGATCAGAGTTGACACGCACTAAAAGGCATTTGTTGCGACTGAGCAAGTGCTTGTACCAAACGAAGTCCAAGTCTTTATAGGACAAGTCCTCTCTGTCTATCACCTCGAATCGATATTCATACTCTTTAACGTACTTGTCGTACTTGGTAGAAATGATCCGAATTTTTACTGTGCGGCCATCGAACGTGACGCAGCCTCGCTGAGTTTTGCGGTCCGACCACTTACGAGTTGTCTGGCTAACTGACAATGGCTTTTGGAACGGCATCGCTGCCGACTTCTTTGCGAGCTTGTCGGCTGCGCGGTTATAGATATTTGACTTGTGCCCTTTCACCCACCGTACGTCAACGCGAATCGGGCAAGTAGTAACTTCCTTCTTGAGGCGTCTCCAAAGGTCAATGTTTTTTACGGGCGTCCCATTCGCGCCTCGCCAAGCCCTCTTCGGCCAAACGTACATCGCACTGACGAAGTTGTCGGTGACGTACTGGGAATCCGAGAACAGCAAAATCCTCTTGAACCTGCCCAAGTCGGGGAAGACGTTCATGGCCTCCTGCAAGCCGACAGTGCAGGCCTGAATTTCCATCTCGTCGATAGTCGCGCTCTGGTAACCGGTCGGCGCGTACTCGCTCGTCTGGGAGTTTCCCGCCTCATCCACCCACATGAGCACTACGCCCACACCAGCCGCTCGTTTTTTTCCGGGGAACGATGAACCGTCCGTGTAGATGTTCAATGCCTCCTCGTCATGAATTCCGCCTTGAGTGATCACCATTCCTCCGTTATAGATTGCAGGTGCTCGGTTGACTAAGGACTCAAGAGTGCAAATCTGACGCGTCTACAGCTGGACCAGGCCGGTCTGCTCGAGCCGAATGGCCATGGTCATGTCCGACACTTTGAAAAGATCGTGGAGCGATCCAAAGTGTCGGCCGCGAAATCGCCTTGCTGTCGCAATCAAACGCGCCAGAGCTCTCGAATGAGGCGGCGAGTTTGTCAATTGCGCGTATTCCTGCCCCAGAAGCTCCCACGCAACCTCGTCTGTAAGCATCAGGGACGTGACATTGAATGCGCTTCGGAAGGCCTTGGTGAGCAAGGCGGATGGCACTAGCAGGCACCCTGCGTAGTGATTCGCTTCCCGTTCCTTCCAATCCGCCGGAACACGAGTCTCGAGCCCTTGCATCGGGAGTTCGCGGTGGTGGTGCATGCCAGGATGATCGAGTTGAAGGTGCGCGACTTCATGCGCGAGGGTAAAGCGCTTCGCTCGTTCACTTTGATGATCCGATATCCCGACAAGATTGAGATCACGGTTCACAAATCCGCCGAAACGATATCCCGGCCGCGTGTCGCCGGAGATAAACCCTTCCTGAACCTCGTAACCTAAATATGCTGCAACGAGCCAAGGATCACAGAGGTCCAGGCGCTGCATCTTCTCACCCGGCCACAAGGAAAACTGCTTGTCCCACATCTCGCGCTGCACCTCTAGTGCACACTCCTCGATGCAAAACGTAGTATTCATTGCGAAAATATAGCGCATTTTGACGCTGTACGCTATAGGTGGGGTCCGAGGGGCGAAGAAACACTACCGGTAGCGCTTTTTCGCGGATGGCCACAGCACGATACCGGAGGTTTCGCGTCACACCTCCGCGTATGTCTACGCACATCACAGCGAAGACCTCGGGATCTAAGCCCTGGCTGCTTACAGCCAGTTCAAGCTCGTGTGGGAGGTCTCGATGGCTCCGCTCGTTCGCGTGCGCACAATGTTCAAGAAGACGTGGAGACGCAATACCGTACATGGTTGTGTGAATGTCCGGAGGTGGCCAACACCGAACCAAGCCGCCCGAGCGATTTCGGACCAGAGAAGCCGCATATCCATCGCGAGCTGGTGGAGTTGCAGACGCTTGATACAGCAACGAAGATCAATAAGCCGCCATACCGCAGCACGCCGGAGGACATCAAGGCGCTACATGGACTGACGTTGACGACCTTGTCGATCTAGCGCCTGGTCGCGCCGCGCGTCTGAGTTTTGCGTGCGAATTTCCGTGCGAAACGCGTGCGAAACGACCGCCAATGAACGGCGGTTTGGGACAGTTTTTAGTCAATCGCCAGTGTTGTCATTCACTGGCGTTGACCGTCATTAATGGTGGAGCTGGCGGGAATTGAACCCGCGTCCGCAAGCCTTCTTCGCACAGTTCTACATGTTTAGCGGTCTGATTTGAGTCTCGCCTCCTGGGTCGCGCAGTCGCACGCTACCCAGGACGCCAGCGTCCTATTTTCTCGTCCCGATCCAAGGCGCCCGGATCAAGACCAGCCGATGTGAATGACTCCGCAGCCTTCAACTTGCGTTGTTAGCCCCAACCCATCGACGAATTGGTGCGGAGCGGTTGCTTAGTGTTTAGTTAAGCAGCCATTGCGAACGAAGATTCGTTCGCAGCGGCCATACCGGAGTAGCTGTTTGTGGCAGTTACTTTAGTTTCCAGCGGTTTTACGAGGAACTGAAACCTCGACATGCCCTGCCGCGCGTCCGAACCCACGTCGAAACCGGTGCAGCCCCAGGAACTCCGTATCTTACGCCTGCAAACGCTATTTCAAGAGCGGGAGCAACTCAAGAGGTGTGCCGATGTGTGCGTGGGCGCCCCACTTGCTCGCGTCGCCCTCACTGCCGAGGTAGCCGTAGGTGGCCGCAACCGTCCCCATACCAGCGGCATGCCCGGCGACAACATCACGCTCATCGTCGCCGACGTAGATGCACCGGGCGGGCTCGATGCCGAGCTGGCGTGCGGCTTCGAACAGCGGCGCTGGGTGGGGCTTGGCGTGGGGGGTGGTGTCGCCACCAATCACCGCTTTTGCTGTGACAAACAGGTCCATGCCCTTGGTCAACGGCCCGGCAAACCGCATGGATTTGTTCGTGACCACGCCCCACGCAAGGCCCCGGCCCATCAATTGGTCGATCAGTTCAGGGATGTCCTGGAAGATCGACGTGCGCTGCGTCATGCAGCTCTCGTAGTTGCTGAAGAATTCTTCACGCATGTCGAGGTAATCCGGGTGATCTGGCGTCATGCCGAATGCGATTCCCAGCATGCCGCGCGCGCCGGCGCCAGCCATCGGGCGATAGCGCTCCAGCGGCAATGAGGGTAGGCCACGATCGACCCGCATCTTGTCGGCGGCAGCGCCGAGATCGGGGGCGCTATCAATCAGCGTGCCGTCCAGGTCGAACAGCACGGCACGCACGTCACTGAACATCAGTGCCGCCTCGCGGCGATCATGTAGTTCACGCTCGTATCGGCCGAGATCCAATAGCGCCGGGTGATTGGGTTGTATTGCATGCCGCGCGTATCGACGAGGTCGAGGCCACTGCTGCGGCAATGCGTTGCCAGCTCGCTCGGTCGCAGGAACTTCAGGTACTCGTGCGTGCCCTTGGGCAAGAGATTGAGCAAGTACTCCGCACCCACGATCGCGAACAGGAACGATTTCGGGTTGCGATTGATCGTCGAGAAAAACACCCAGCCGCCGGGCTTGACCAGCGCACTGCATGCGCGCACCACCGACGAAGGGTCTGGCACGTGCTCAAGCATCTCCATGCACGTGACGACGTCGAAACTCGACGGCGCTTCAAGCGCAAGCGCCTCAATACTCACCTCGCGGTAGTGCACGTTCGGCGTCTCTGCCTCAAGCGCATGGAGCTGGGCCACTTTCAGCGCCTTGGTGGCGAGGTCGATCCCGAGCACGTCGGCGCCTTTGCGCGCCATGGCGTCCGACAGGATGCCGCCGCCGCAACCCACATCGAGCACACGCTTGTCTTTGAACGGCACGTGCGACTGGATCCAGTCGAGGCGCAACGGATTGATCTGGTGCAGCGGGCGGAATTCGCTCTCGGTGTCCCACCAGCGATGGGCCAGGTCCGAAAATTTGGCAAGCTCCGCCGGATCGGCGTTGACGGTTGTTTCACTCATGGACACATTGTCGCGGTTCAGGAAAAGCCCGACATGAAAAAGGCCCCGCAAGCGGGGCCTTTTTCGTTGCCTCGGGAGAGGTCTTATTTGGCGCGCGTGCCGACCACTTCGATTTCCACGCGACGATTCTTCGCACGGCCTTCGCTGGTCTTGTTGTCGGCGACAGGCTGCTTCTCGCCCTTGCCTTCGGTGTAGACGCGGTTCTTTTCGATGCCCTTGGTCACCAGGTAAGCCTTGACGGCTTCAGCGCGACGCACGGACAGGCTCTGGTTGTAGGCATCGGTGCCGACGGAGTCAGTGTGACCCACAGCGATGATGACTTCCAGGTTGATGCCCTTGACCTTGCCGACGAGGTCGTCAAGCTTGGCCTTGCCTTCCGGCTTCAGGACCGACTTGTCGAAGTCGAAGAAGGCGTCAGCAGCGTACGTCACCTTAGTAGCGGCGACGGGCGGGGCCGGCGGAGGTGCAGGGGGCTTCGGTGCGACGACCGGAGGTGCCGGGGGCTTCGGCGCGACGGCCGGCGGTGCGGGCGGCACCAGGGCGCCATCGCAACCCTTGGCGGCGGTAGCCGGGGTCCAGAATGCATCGCGCCAGCAATATTCGTTGGTGCCGTTCTTCCAGACCAGCTCGCCAGAGCCGTTTTGCCAGTTGTCAATCCGGTTGCCGCCATCGGCTGCGGTCACGCGTGTCTGCGCGCCTGCAGCGCTTGCCAGGGCAGCAGCGGCGAACATCAGCGCAACTTGGTTCAGTTTCTTCATGGTTCTCCTCTTGGGGGGAAAAAGCCGCAGCCGCGCTGCGTTAAATACTACGATTAAGGTGACCATCACCAAAAGCGTCAAACTTATTGTGCCACACGTCCTTACACACGCAACCTATGCATGGGTTGACGCCGTAGGACAAAACCGCATTACCCCTCGATTGTTGCGATTCAGCTACATGACTCGCGTGCCCGTAAAATTGCCGGTTTAGCGCCAGCTCCGCCCTCTTCACGCATGACCCAATTCGCCAAAGAAACCCTGCCCATCAGTCTTGAAGAGGAAATGCGCCGGAGCTACCTCGATTACGCCATGAGCGTCATCGTCGGTCGCGCCCTCCCCGATGCGCGAGACGGCCTCAAGCCGGTTCACCGCCGCGTGCTCTTTGCGATGCACGAGTTGAACAACGACTGGAACCGGCCCTACAAAAAATCTGCGCGCATCGTGGGCGATGTCATCGGTAAGTACCACCCGCACGGCGACCAGTCGGTGTACGACACAATCGTGCGGCTGGCGCAGGATTTTTCGATGCGCCACATGCTGGTGGACGGCCAGGGCAACTTCGGCTCGGTCGACGGCGACAACGCTGCGGCCATGCGATACACCGAGATCCGCCTTGCCAAGATCGCGCACGAAATGCTCGCGGACATCGACAAGGAAACGGTCAACTTCGGGCCCAACTACGACGGCAGCGAGCAAGAGCCGCTGGTGCTTCCGAGCAAGCTGCCCAACTTGCTGGTCAATGGCTCGGGCGGTATTGCCGTGGGCATGGCGACCAACATCCCGCCACACAACCTGAACGAAGTTGTCGATGCCTGCCTGCATTTGCTGCGCAACCCGGAAGCGACGATTGACGAGCTGATGGAGATCATCCCCGGCCCCGACTTCCCCACGGCCGGCATCATCTACGGCATCAATGGCGTCAAGGAAGGCTATCGCACGGGCCGCGGCCGCGTCGTGATGCGCGCCAAATGCCACTTCGAAGACATCGACCGTGGCCAGCGCCAGTCGATCATCGTTGACGAGCTGCCCTACCAGGTCAACAAGAAGACGCTGCAGGAGCGCATGGCCGAACTGGTCAACGAAAAGAAGATCGAAGGCATCAGCCACATCCAGGACGAGAGCGACAAGTCCGGCATGCGCCTGGTGATCGAGCTCAAGCGCGGCGAAGTGCCCGAGGTGGTCCTGAACAACCTGTACAAGCAGACGCAACTGCAGGACACCTTCGGCATCAACATGGTGGCGCTCATTGATGGCCAGCCACGCCTTTGCAACCTGAAGGACCTGATCAAGGTCTTCCTGGAACACCGGCGCGAAGTGGTCACGCGGCGCACGGTGTTCACCCTTCGCAAATCGCGCGAACGTGGGCACGTGCTCGAAGGCCTTGCCGTTGCATTGGCCAACATCGACGAATTCATCGCGATCATCCGCAACGCGCCGACACCGCCCGTGGCCAAGACCGAGTTGATGAACCGCTCGTGGGACAGCCAGCTGGTGCGCGAAATGCTGACCCGCACCCGAGAAGACGGCGGCGTGGTCAATGCAGACGACTATCGCCCCGACGGGCTCGACCGCGGCTACGGAATGCAGTCCACCGGTCTGTATCGCCTCTCGGACACGCAGGCTCAGGAAATCCTGCAGATGCGCTTGCAGCGCCTCACGGGGCTGGAGCAGGACAAGATCGTCGCCGAGTACAAGGAAGTGATGGCAGAGATCGAAGATCTGCTCGATATCCTGGCCAAGCCCGCGCGAGTCTCGACGATCATCACCGAGGAGCTCACGCTTATCAAACAGGAGTTCGGCCAGGGCAAGCTGGGCGCTCGCCGCAGTCTGATCGAACACAACGCACAAGACCTCGCCACCGAAGACCTGATCACGCCGACCGACATGGTCGTGACGCTCTCGCACTCGGGCTATATCAAGAGCCAGCCGCTGTCCGAATACCGCGCGCAAAAGCGCGGTGGCCGCGGCAAGCAGGCCACGGCGACGAAGGAAGACGACTGGATCGACCAGCTGTTCATCGCCAACACGCATGACTGGATCCTGTGCTTTTCCAACCGTGGGCGCATGTATTGGCTCAAGGTGTGGGAAGTACCGGCAGGTTCGCGCGGCTCGCGTGGCCGCCCGATCGTCAACATGTTCCCGCTGCAGGACGGCGAGAAGATCAACGTCGTGCTGGCTGTGACGGGCGCCAATCGCACGTTCCCGGCCGACCACTTCATCTTCATGGCGACCTCCAAGGGCACCGTGAAGAAGACGGCGCTCGATGAATTCAACAACCCGCGCAAGGGCGGCATCATCGCCGTCAACCTCGACGAGGGCGACTACCTGATCGGTGCCGCGCTGACCGATGGCCAGCACGACGTGATGCTCTTCAGCGACGGCGGCAAGGCCGTGCGTTTCGACGAGAACGACGTGCGCGCGCTGGGCCGCAATACGCGCGGCGTGCGAGGCATGGACTTACCCGAAGGCCAGAGCGTCATCGCCATGCTCGTCGCTGAAGACGAGCAACAAAGCGTGCTGACTGCCACCGAAAACGGCTACGGCAAGCGCACGAGCATTACCGAATACACGCGCCATGGACGGGGTACCAAAGGCATGATCGCCATCCAGCAAAGCGAGCGCAACGGCAAGGTCGTCGCTGCAACGCTGGTGCATGCCGACGACGAGATCATGCTCATCACCGACAAGGGCGTGCTCGTTCGCACCCGCGTCAGCGAGATCCGCGAACTCGGTCGCGCCACGCAGGGCGTCACGCTGATCGGTCTGGACGAAGGCTCCAAGCTCAGTGGACTGCAGCGCATCGTCGAGAACGACGCACAGGCAGCCGAAGGCGAAGACGCACCCGCCGGCGCCGACGAATGAGCAAAGACCTCGCGCAGCTTCGGAGCGAGATCGACGCGGTCGACCGGGAGCTCCTGGCGACGCTGAACAAGCGAGCCGCCCTGGCCAATGAGGTCGGTGAACTCAAGCGTGCAGAAGGCTCCAATGTGTTCCGGCCTGACCGCGAGGCCGCCGTCATCAACGGCTTGCAGTCTGTCAACCCAGGGCCTCTGAAGGCCAGCAATGTCGCGACGATCTGGCGTGAGGTCATGTCCGCCTGCCGCGCCCTTGAAGCGCCGCAACGCGTCGCATATCTCGGACCCGCAGGCACCTTCAGCGAACAGGCAGCACTGAACTTCTTCGGCTCGAGCATCGAGCATGTGCCGTGCATGACATTCGATGAAGTCTTTCACGCGGCGACATCAGGCACTGCTGACTTCGGCGTCGTTCCGGTAGAAAACAACAGCGAGGGCGTCGTCACGCGCTCGCTCGACCTGATGCTGCATTCGCCGCTTCACATCGTCGGCGAGATCAGCCTGCTGGTGCGGCATCACCTGCTGCGCCTGTCGAATTCGCTGGATTCGATTGAAGCAGTCCTTGCGCATCCCCAGGCGCTTGCGCAGTGCCAGGGTTGGCTCACCAAGCACTTGCCCAAGGCCGAGCGCCGGGCCGTGTCGAGCAACGCAGAAGGCGCGCGGCTGGCGGCAACGAACCCAGCGTGGGCGGGCATTGCCAGCGAGCGGGCCGGTAGCGAATTCGGCCTGCATATTGCGGCCCACGCCATCCAGGACGACGCCTTCAACCGGACGCGTTTTGCCATCATCTGCCTGCCGCAAACGCTGCAGGCGCCGCAAGCCTCGGGCAACGACTGTGTGAGCCTTGTCGTGTCGGTGCCCAACAGGCCAGGGGCGGTGCACGACATCCTGGTGCCCCTGAAGCAGCACGGCGTTTCCATGACGCGCTTCGAGTCACGGCCAGCACGCTCGGGCCAGTGGGAATACTATTTCTACATTGATGTGCAGGGCCACCCTTCGCAGCCGCACGTTGCGGCCGCACTCAAGGACCTGCAGTCGCTGTGCGCGTTCTACAAGGTGCTCGGCACCTATCCGGTCGGGGAGTGACAAAAGAATGTTCGAACAACTCGGTCTGATCGGGTGCGGCTTGATGGGCGGCTCGTTCGCGCTGGCGATGAAGCGGGCCGGCCTCGTCAAACGCGTCGTGGGTTACAGCAAGTCGCCCTCGACGACCGAGCGCGCACGCCAGATGGGCGTGATCGACGTCGAGGCCCCTTCCGCCCTGCTCGCTGTCTCGGGTGCAGATATCGTGCTGCTGGCCGTGCCCGTCTCGGCCACTGAAGCAACGCTCAAGGCCATCAAGCATCTGGTCACGCCAGACATGCTGATCATGGATGTTGGCTCCACCAAGCGCGACGTGATCGACGCCGCGCGACGCGTGCTGCGCGATCACGTCACATCATTCGTTCCGTGCCACCCGATCGCCGGCAGCGAAGCCTCAGGCGTCGAGCACGCAGATGCCGACCTGTACTACGGCAGGCAGGTCATCCTCACCCCCATCGACAAGACATCCACCAACCACGTGCAAAGCGCTGCATCGCTGTGGGAGGGCCTGGGGTGCAAAGTTCTGCGCATGACGCCGGAAGCGCACGACTCGGCCTTCGCGGCCGTGAGCCACCTGCCTCACCTGATCGCGTTTGCCCTGATCAACAGCATTTCCGGCCAGCAGAACGGCAAGGATTTCCTGCAGCTCGCCGGCCCGGGTTTCCGTGACTTCACGCGCATTGCGGCAAGCGACCCGAAGGTGTGGCGCGACATCCTGGTGGCCAATCGGCATGAGCTGCTCGACCAGACCAAGCTGTTCCGCCAGTCGCTCCACGCCATGGAACAGCTGATCGAGCACGGCGACACCGATGCGCTCGAGCAGGCGATAGCGCACGCCAGCGACACGCGAGCCAACTGGCGCATGGGCTCGAAGAAGCCTGCCTGACGCAAACGTCCGGCGCGCTTTTCATGTTCTCTACCCAGTTCCTCGACCTGCCGCCGCTGGACAGCGCGTCGGGCACCGTGCGGCTGCCGGGCTCCAAGAGCATCTCCAACCGCGTGCTGTTGCTGGCGGCCCTGTGCGCCGGAACCACCACCGTTTGCGACCTGCTCGACTCTGATGACACGCGCGTGATGCTCGACGCACTGCGAGCGCTCGGCTGCGGCGTCAGGCACCACGACGCTGCGGTCGAAATCACGGGCCTTGGCGGTCACCCACCTGCCTCGCACGCGCGTCTGTTCCTCGGCAATGCCGGCACGGCGATGCGGCCCCTCACGGCAGCCCTCGCACTGATGGGGGGCGAGTTCGAACTGAGTGGCGTTGCACGCATGCACGAGCGGCCCATCGGTGATCTGGTTGATGCGCTGCGCCAGCTCGGCTGCGACATCCAGTACACCGGCGTGCAGGGATATCCGCCACTGCGCGTGGGGCGCCCTGCGCTCAAGCTCGACGCGCCCATTCGCGTTCGCGGCGACGTCTCCAGCCAGTTCCTCACTGCGCTGCTGCTTGCACTGCCGCTGGTGGCCCGCCAGGACATCGTCATCGAAGTGGTGGGCGAACTGATCTCCAAGCCCTATGTGGAAATCACGCTGAACCTGCTCGCGCGATTCGGCATCAACGTCGAACGTGAGGGCTGGTCGAAGTTCACGATACGCGCCGGCGCGGCCTATCGCTCGCCTGGTGAAATCCATGTCGAAGCGGATGCGTCATCGGCAAGCTATTTCATCGCACTCGGCGCGATAGCGTCACCGCCTGGGCAGGGCATGCGGCTGCGCATCGAAGGCGTAGGCGAAGACTCCATCCAGGGCGACATCCGCTTTATCGAGGCGGCGCGGCAGATGGGCGCGACCATCACGGGGTTTGCTAACGCCATCGAAGTCAGGCGTGGCGCGTGGCCGCTGAAAGCGCTGGACCTCGACTGCAACCACATCCCCGATGCGGCCATGACGCTGGCTGTCATGGCGCTCTATGCCGACGGCACGACCACCCTGCGCAACATAGCGAGCTGGCGCGTGAAAGAAACCGACCGGCTCGCCGCCATGTGGAAAGAGCTGCGCAAGCTCGGCGCGAGCGTCGAGATCGGCGCCGATTTCATCCGCGTCACGCCGCCCGTGCAATGGAATGCGGCCAGCATCCACACCTACGACGACCATCGCATTGCGATGTGTTTTTCGCTCGCCGCCTTCAATCCCGCGCGCGTCGCGGTGCGCATCGAAGACCCCAAGTGCGTCGCGAAAACGTTCCCCGACTATTTCGAGACGCTGTTTACCGTCGTGCAGGCTCGCGCACAGGACATCCCGGTGATTTGCCTTGACGGGCCGACGGCATCCGGCAAGGGCACGCTCGCTGCCGAGCTCGCGCATCGGCTCGGCTACCACTACCTGGATTCAGGCGCCTTGTATCGCGTCACCGCATTCGCGGCACTTCGCGCGGGGCTCGAACTCGACGCCAGCAACGAGTCGGCCATCGCCGCGATGGCGCAGACCTTGCCCGTGCGCTTCATCGGCGGGCGCGTGCTGCTCGACGAATTCGACGTGACTGACGCCATCCGCAGTGAAGAAGGCGGGATGAATGCCTCGAAAGTGTCGGTATTGCCCGCCGTGCGCACCGCACTGGTGGCGCTACAGCACAGCTTTGCGCGCCTGCCAGGCCTGGTGGCCGACGGCCGCGACATGGGCACGGTGATCTTCCCCGATGCACCCCTGAAGGTGTACCTCACGGCCAGCGCCGCGCAGCGCGCGCAAAGGCGGCATAAGCAATTGATTTCAAAGGGAATTCCGGCTACAATCGACATCCTTCGCGCTGACCTGGAAGCGCGCGACGCACGAGACATGAATCGCGCGACCGCGCCCTTGAAGCCAGCGCAGGATGCCCTCCTTCTCGATAACTCGGGCCAGTCGGTTGAAGAATCGGTGGCACAAGTCTTCGAGTGGTGGGTAGCACGGCAAGCAATCGGCAAAAGCTGATCGCGTTGCCAAAACCGGTCCACATTGCTCCCCTCGCGCGTCAGCGCTCCGGCAGTGTGGTGAGCAACTTAACCCGTGGCCTCATGCGCCACACAAAGCTAATCAATGTCTGAATCTTTTGCCGCCCTGTTCGAGGAATCCCTGCAACGCTCAGAAATGCGCGCGGGCGAAGTCATCACCGCTGAAGTCGTTCGCATCGAACACAACTTCGTCGTCGTGAATGCCGGCCTCAAGTCCGAAGCCTACGTGCCCGTCGAGGAATTCAAGAACGACAAGGGTGAAGTCGAAGTCCAGGTCGGTGACTTCGTCTCGGTCGCCATCGACGCGATCGAAAACGGCTACGGCGACACCATCCTGTCGCGCGACAAGGCCAAGCGCCTGGCCTCGTGGATGAGCCTGGAAAAGGCCCTCGAGTCCGGCGAATTCGTCACCGGCACCACCTCCGGCAAGGTCAAGGGCGGCCTCACCGTCCTGGTCAACGGCATCCGCGCATTCCTGCCCGGCTCGCTGATCGACACGCGCCCCATCAAGGACCTGTCGCCTTACGAAAACAAGACGCTCGAGTTCAAGGTCATCAAGCTCGACCGCAAGCGCAACAACGTCGTGCTGTCACGCCGTGCCGTGGTCGAAGCCTCGATGGGCGAAGAGCGCGCCAAGCTGATGGAAACGCTGAAGGAAGGCTCCGTGGTTCGCGGTGTCGTCAAGAACATCACCGAATACGGTGCGTTCGTTGACCTGGGCGGTATCGACGGCCTGCTGCACATCACCGACATGGCATGGCGCCGTGTCCGCCACCCGAGCGAAGTCGTTCAGGCCGGCCAGGAAATCACCGCCAAGATCCTCAAGTTCGACACTGAAAAGAACCGCGTTTCGCTCGGCCTCAAGCAAATGGGCGATGACCCGTGGATGGGCGTTTCGCGCCGCTACCCCACCGGCACGCGCATGTTCGGCAAGGTCACGAACATCGCCGACTACGGCGCGTTCGTCGAACTCGAACCCGGCATCGAAGGCCTGGTGCACGTCTCTGAAATGGACTGGACCAACAAGAACGTCGCTCCTTCCAAGATCGTTTCGCTCGGCGACGAAGTCGAAGTCATGGTCCTGGAAATCGACGAAGACAAGCGCCGCATCAGCCTGGGCATGAAGCAGTGCAAGGCCAACCCGTGGCAGGAGTTCGCGCAAAACACCAAGCGCGGCGACCGCGTCAAGGGCCCGATCAAGTCGATCACCGACTTCGGCGTGTTCGTGGGCCTGGCTGCCGGCATCGACGGCCTGGTGCACCTGTCCGACCTGTCCTGGAACGAAGCTGGCGAAGCCGCTGTTCGCAACTACAAGAAGGGCCAGGAAGTCGAAGCGCTCGTGCTGGCCGTTGACGTCGACCGCGAACGCATCAGCCTGGGCATCAAGCAGCTCGACGCTGACCCGTTCACCACGTTCGTGTCGATCAACGACAAGGGCTCGGTCGTCACGGGCAAGGTCAAGACTGTGGACCCCAAGGGTGCAGAAATCGACCTGGGCCAGGAAATCCTCGGCTACCTGCGTGCTTCGGAAATCTCGCGCGACCGCGTCGAAGATGCCCGCAACGTGCTCAAGGAAGGCGACGAAGTCACCACCGTCATCGTCAACATCGACCGCAAGACACGCAACATCCAGCTCTCGATCAAGGCCAAGGACATGGCTGACGAGCAAGGCCAGATGGCCAACCTGAGCCAGCAGTCCTCGCGTGAAAACGCCGGCACGACCAGCCTGGGCGCCTTGCTGCGCGCCAAGCTGGACAACCCGCAGGACAAGCAGTAAGCAGTAGCCTGTCATTGCGGGCTCGTCCCGCAATCCAGTGCGGCGGTGAAATTGCCGCCACACTGGATGCTAGGGCCTCCCTGGCATGACGGCCCCTGACGCACCGTCCATGACAAGAAGCGATCTCGTCGAAGAACTGGCTGCACGATTCAGCCAGCTCACGCACCGCGACGCCGAGTTCGCCGTCAAGACCATTCTTGACGCGATGAGCGAAGCGCTGGTGCGCGGGCACCGCATCGAGATCCGTGGTTTCGGCAGCTTTTCGATCAACCGCCGCCCGCCGCGGATGGGGCGCAATCCCCGCTCCGGAGAAAGCGTCCACATCCCCGAGAAGCGCGTTCCGCACTTCAAGCCGGGCAAGGCGCTGCGCGAAGCGGTCGACAAACGCACGGCCGAGCTTCGCGGTTGAGCGTTGAGCTTCGCCGCTGGCTTCGCGGTTGAGCGTTGGGCGTTGAGCGTTGAGCGCCTTCGGTTTTCACCCCGAACGCCGAACGCTCAACGCCCCACCTAGAATACGAGCACGAGGAGCTCGATGAAATACCTGGTATGGCTGCTCAAGGCAGCCATTTTTTTTACCCTCTTTGCTTTCGCGCTGAACAACCAGCAGGAGGCAGTGGTCAACTTCTTCTTCGGCACCGCCTGGCGCGCGCCGCTGGTGCTCGTTGTGCTGGCCGCTTTCGCCGCAGGTCTCGCAGTAGGCGCCTTGGGCATGGTGCCGCGCTGGTGGAAGCACCGCGCCGAAGCACGCCGGGCGCATGCGGCAGCCGCCGCCCAATCCGCGGAAGTCCGCACCCCACCTTCCTCATCACCTCATGGACTTTGACCTCAGCTGGGTGCTCTGGGGGCTGCCCATCGCATTTGTTCTTGGCTGGCTCGCTTCGCGGCTCGACCTGCGCCAGTTGCGCATCGAAAACCGGCAAGCGCCCAAGGCTTACTTTCGCGGCCTGAACTTCCTGCTCAACGAGCAGCAGGACCAGGCCATCGACGCCTTCATCGAAGCCGTCCAGAAAGACCCCGACACCTCGGAGCTGCACTTCGCACTGGGCAATCTCTTTCGCCGCCGCGGCGAATACGAACGTGCGGTGCGCGTGCACGAACACCTGCTCTCCCGCGCCGACCTGAGCAAGGCTGAACGCCAGCGCGCACAGCACGCACTGGCACTGGACTTCCTCAAGGCCGGCCTGCTCGACCGCGCCGAAGACGCGCTGCGCAAACTCGAAGGCACGCCCTACGAAGGCCAGGCCCTGCTCGCCTTGCTTGCCATCTACGAGCGCACGCGCGACTGGCCCCATGCATCAGAGACAGCCAGCAAGCTCGACGCTTCCGGCCAGGGCAACTTCAGCGGGCGGCAGGCGCACTACCTGTGCGAGCAGGCAGCGAATGCACAACCCGCCGAGGCCGAAGCACTGCTGCGCCGCGCGATGCAGATGGCGCCAGAAGCCGCACGCCCCGGCATCGAGCTCGCCGCACTGCAACGCCGCGCCGGGGACGCGCGCGCGGCCTTCAACACCTTGATCGAGCACGCCGAGGCTGCCCCCGCCGCCATCCCCCTCCTGGCCAAGCCACTCACCGACGCCGCGCAGGCATCCGGCGAGCAGGAGAAGGCGCGCGAAGTGCTGCACCAGAGCTACGAGCTGTCGCCATCGCTCGACGTCCTCGAAGGCATCGTTGCACTCGAGCCAGACCCTGAGCAGGCACGCGCCTGGTACGTCAAGCACCTGGAGCGCGAACCGTCACTGGTCGCCGCTGCCAAGTGGCTGTCCGGCGAGAAGCTGGAGCACGAGCAGTTTCACAAGCAAGTCCAGGGCGCACTCGATCACGCGACCAAGCCGCTCACGCGCTACCGCTGCGCCGCCTGCGGCTTCGAGGCCAAGCAGCATTTCTGGCAATGCCCCGGCTGCCAGGCCTGGGACAGCTACCCCGCACGACGAGTCGAAGAGCTATGACCCATCCAACCAAAGAACAGATCGCCAAGGCACGCGTGCTCGTCGTGGGCGACGCGATGCTCGACCGCTACTGGCACGGCGCTGTCGATCGCATCTCGCCCGAAGCACCCGTGCCGGTCGTGAAGGTCAACCGCGAAGAAGAGCGCATCGGTGCAGCGGCGAACGTTGCGTACAACGTCGTCACGCTCGGTGCGCAAGCCAGCTTCCTGGGTGTCGTCGGCGACGACGAAGCGGGCAAGCGGCTGGAAGCGCTGCTCAAGCAAACCGGCATCTCCACTCACCTCAAGCGCGATGCGGGCCTGAAGACCACCGTCAAGCTGCGCGTCATCGGCCGCCAGCAACAACTGCTGCGCATGGACTTCGAAAGCGAGCCTGACCACGAAGCACTCGGCATGCAGACGGAAACCTTCACGCAGATCGCGCCGCAGCACGATGCAGTCCTGTTCTCTGACTACGGCAAAGGCGGCCTCGCGCACATCGGCGAAATGATTTCCGAGGCGCGCGCCAAGAAGCAGGCCGTGCTGATCGACCCCAAGGGCTCCGACTATTCGCGCTACAGCGGCGCCACGGTCATCACGCCGAATCGCGCGGAATTGCAGCAGGTGGTCGGCCACTGGCGCGACGACGCAGAACTGACGATGCGCGCGCAACGCCTGCGTGACGATCTCCATCTCGACTCACTGCTGGTCACGCTCGGCGAGGACGGCATGACCCTCTTCGACGCAAACGGCCAGCTGCACGTGGGCGCGCAGGCGCGAGAAGTGTTCGACGTCACAGGCGCGGGCGACACCGTCATCGCCACACTCGCAACGCTCGTCGCAGCGGGCGTTTCGTTGCGCGACGCGATGCCGCTTGCCAACAAGGCCGGCGGCATCGTCGTGGGCAAGTTCGGCACGGCCACCGTGTCGTACGAGGAGTTATTCGCATGACACGAATCGTGGTCACTGGCGCGGCCGGGTTCATCGGCGCCAACATCATCAAGGGCCTGAACGCGCGCGGCATCGACGACATCATCGCGGTAGATGACCTCACGCAAGGCGACAAGTTTCGCAACCTCGCTGACCTGAAGATCGCCGACTACATCGATCGCGACGATTTCTACGATGCGTTCGCCGACAACTTCTTCGGCAAGGTCGAGGCCGTGTTCCACGAGGGCGCGTGCAGCGACACGATGGAGACCGACGGCAAGTACATGATGGACAACAACTACACCTTGTCGTGTGGCTTGTTCCAGGCCTGCCAGGAGCGCGGCACAAGGCTCCTGTACGCATCATCTGCAGCAACGTACGGCGGCAGCGACACTTTCCGCGAATCGCCCGAGTTCGAGCGGCCGCTCAACGTGTACGGCTATTCCAAGCTCCTGTTCGACCAGCGCATGCGGCGTCAGTGTGGCAACGACTTCAAGGAAATGAAGAGGCAGGTGGCGGGCTTTCGCTACTTCAACGTGTACGGCCCGCGCGAGCAGCACAAGGGCCGCATGGCCAGCGTGGCGTTCCACCAGTTCAACCAGTTCCGCGCAGAAGGCAAGGTCAAGCTGTTCGGCGAATACGGTGGCTATGGCCCGGGCGAGCAGATGCGCGACTTTGTGTATGTCGATGATGTCGTGGCCGTGAACCTGTGGTTCCTCGACCATCCCGACAAGTCGGGCATCTTCAACCTCGGCTCGGGGCGCGCGCAGCCGTTCAACGATGTTGCCGTGGGCGTGATCAACGCCCTGCACGGCCAACCAGCTGGCCAGCCTTTCAACGCGGCGAGCGCAGCCCAGGCCGGCCTCATCGAATACGTGCACTTCCCTGACGCCCTTCGCGGCAAGTACCAGTGCTACACGCAGGCTGACCTGTCGGCACTGCGGGCAGCCGGTTGCCACCACGTGTTCGACGACGTGCAGACGGGCGTGGCGAAGTACATGGCCGCGCTGTCTGCGGCCTGATTGCGCCGGGCGTCAACCGGCAGATCATCCGGCCCGTTAGGGATGCGGCCCAGCCACCGGCTGGCCTTTCAAAAGAACCTCTGGAGTTTGCTCACATGCTGAAGAAAATCCTGGCCATCGTGGCCATGCTGTACGCCGCCGCGACGTTCGCCGCCGTGGATGTCAACAAAGCCACCGCCGCCGATCTCGACGGCATCAAGGGCATCGGCCCGTCCATCTCCGCCAAGATCGTCGATGAGCGCAAGAAGGGCTCGTTCAAGGACTGGCAAGACTTCATCGACCGCGTCAAGGGCGTGGGCGAAGGCAATGCAGCCAAGTTCTCGGCTGAAGGCCTGACGGTCAACGGCTCCGCCTTCAAGGGCGCCGCTGCTGCCCCGGCTGCACCGGCCAAGAAGGACGAGAAGCCCGCAGCTGCTGCCAAGGAAGAGAAGAAGGACGCCAAGGCAGCCGCTGCTGACGAGAAGAAGGCCGCGAAGGAAACCGCCAAGGAAGAAAAGGCCGCCGCCAAGAAGGAAGCCAAGGAAGAGAAGAAGGCTGCTGAAGCCAAGAAGGACGCCAAGGTCGAGAAGGCTGAAGCCAAGAAGGACGAAAAGACCGCCAAGGCTGATGCGAAGGAAGCAAAGGCTGAAGCCAAGGCCGACGCGAAGGCTGCCTCTGCTGCAAAGCCGGATGCGAAGGCTGACGCGAAGGCCGCCCCCGCTGCCAAGTCAGATACCAAGCCCGCCGCAGCCGCCAAGGCAGACGCCAAGCCGGCAGCCGCAGCTTCTGCTGCCGCCAGCGCCAAGAAGTAAAACTTCTCTCGCGCGAACGCCCTGCAACTTGTGGGGCGCGCAAAAAAAGAGCCCGCTATCTCAGCGGGCTCTTTTCATTTCAGGCCGGCTTGCCGTAACCCCCGCCACCCGGCGTATGAATCTCGAAAATATCGCCCGGCGCCATCTCCGCCTGCCCGATGTGATCGAGCTGTTCCACAGAGCCACCCTGCCGCACAACACGGTTGATCCCTACCTGGCCCGGCAGGCCACCAGCCATCCCGAACGAGCCATGCTTGCGCCCGTTCGACAGGATGCTCGCCGTCATCGCCTCCAGGAAGCGCACGCGCCGCACGCCGCCATCGCCGCCCTTCCACTGGCCTGCGCCGCCTGAGCCCTTGCGAATCTCATAGCTCTCCAGCCGCACCGGAAAGCGGAACTCCAGCACTTCAGGGTCCGTCAGCCGCGAGTTCGTCATGTGCGTCTGCACGACGCTCGTGCCGTTGAAACCCTCGCCGGCACCGCTGCCACCCGAGATGGTCTCGTAGTACTGATGCCGCTTGTTGCCGAAGGTGAAGTTGTTCATCGTGCACTGGCTCGCAGCCATCACCCCCAGCGCGCCGTACAGCGTGTTCGTGATGCAAGTCGACGTCTCCACATTGCCCGCCACCACTGAAGCAGGCGGATTCGGGTTGAGCATCGACGCTTCTGGAATGATCACCTTCAGCGGCTTCAAGCATCCCGCGTTGAGCGGAATGTCATCGTCCACCAGCGTGCGGAAGACATACAGCACCGCCGCCATGCACACCGCCGTCGGCGCGTTGAAGTTGTTCACTTGCTGCGGTGACGTGCCCGTGAAATCAATCTCCGCGCTGCGGTTCTTCGCATCCACGCGAATCGCCACTTTGATCTGCGCGCCGTTGTCCAGCGGCAACGTGAACGCACCGTCTTTCAGTCGCGTGATCACGCGCCGCACCGACTCTTCGGCGTTGTCCTGCACGTGGCGCATGTAGGCCTGCACAACGTCCAGGCTGAACTGGTCCACCATCTTGCGCAGTTCCTGCACGCCCTTCTCGTTAGCCGCGATCTGCGCCTTCAAGTCCGCCATGTTCTGCTCAGGGTTGCGGCTCGGGTACTTGCTGCTTCTCAGCAAATCGAGCATCTCCTGCTCACGCAACACACCGCGATCGACCAGCTTCACATTGTTGATCTGCACGCCCTCTTCCTCGATCAACGTCGAGAACGGCGGCATCGAGCCAGGTGTCGTTCCGCCAATGTCGGCGTGATGCCCGCGAGACCCCACATAGAAGAGAGGTTGAGGGTCGGGCGTTGAGCGTTCAGCGGAACCTCCCTCACGCCCAACGCCGGACGCCGGACGCCCAACGTGCAAATACACAGGCGTGATCACCGTCACGTCGGGCAAGTGCGTGCCGCCGTGATATGGGTCGTTCAGCACATACACATCGCCCGGCGACATGCGGCCCGCGTTCTCGCGCACCACCGTCTTGATGCTCTCGCCCATCGAACCCAGGTGCACCGGCATGTGCGGTGCATTCGCGATGAGGTTGCCTTCCGCGTCGAACAGCGCACACGAAAAATCGAGCCGCTCCTTGATGTTCACCGAGTACGCGGTGTTCTGCAGTTGCAGACCCATCTGCTCGGCGATATTCATGAAAAGGTTGTTGAACACTTCGAGCAGCACGGGGTCGACCGTGGTGCCCGCCGCGTACTTCACCACCCGCGCCACACGACGATCCAGCACGATGTGATCAAGCGCCGTCAGCTGCGCCTCCCAACCCGGCTCTACCACCGTCGTCGCATTCTTCTCCGCGATGATCGCCGGCCCCGCGATGATGTCGCCCGCACGCATGTCCTCGCGCACGACCAGTGCGGCGTCGTGCCACTGCCCGCCCGAGTACATGCGCACCGTCTCACGGCGCGGCACAGCGCGCGCAGGATGCACTTCGTGGCGCGGCTCTCCGGGCGCATCGCCCGACACAACCGCTTCCACCGAAACCGCCTCGACCATCATCGCCTTGCCCGGCATCAGGAAGGCAAATCGCTGGCGATAAGCAGCCTCGAATCCCGCAACGATATGCGCCAGATCGCCAAACGACACGACCAGCGCCGAATCACTGCCTTCATAGCGCACATGCACGCGGTGGTGAATGTGCACCCGCCCGGCATTCACCTGCTGGCGCTCCAACTCGCCCTGCGCCGCCTTGCCCAGCACATCGAGCCGCTGCGCAATCAGCGGCAACGACGCCTGCACCAGCGGCAGCTCGATAGCCTCTTCACGAATTGCGTTCTGGTCCGCCAGGCCCATGCCATACGCCGACAGCACACCCGCCAGCGGATGCACGAACACACGCGTCATGCCGAGCGCGTCGGCCACCAGGCAAGCGTGCTGGCCGCCCGCGCCCCCGAAACACTGCAGCGTGTAGCGCGTCACGTCATAGCCGCGCGCCACTGAAATCTTCTTGATCGCATTCGCCATCTGCTGCACGGCGATGTTGATAAAGCCTTCAGCCACCACTTCGGCGCTGCGGCCTGTCTTGCCCGCGAGTTCATTGAACTTCGCCTGAACCGTCTCGTAGCTCAGCGCTTCATCGGCCTTCGGCCCGAACACTTTCGGAAAGTAGCGCGGCTGGATCTTGCCGACCATGACGTTCGCATCGGTCACTGCGAGCGGCCCGCCACGGCGGTAACTCGCCGGCCCAGGATTGGCGCCCGCACTCTGCGGCCCCACGCGAAAACGCGACCCATCGAACTCAAGAATCGACCCACCACCCGCCGCCACCGTGTGTATGCTCATCATCGGCGCGCGCATGCGCACACCGGCCACTTGCGTTTCGAACTCACGCTCGAACTCACCCGCGAAGTGCGACACGTCAGTGGACGTGCCACCCATGTCAAAGCCAATCACCTTGTCGTGCCCGCCCAGCTGCGCTGTGCGCGCCATGCCCACAATGCCCCCCGCTGGCCCCGACAAAATCGCGTCCTTGCCCTGGAACGCATGCGCATCAGTCAAGCCACCCGACGACTGCATGAAGAACAGCTTCACGCCCGGCATTTCGGAAGCAACCTGCTCCACATAGCGGCGCAAGATAGGCGAGAGATAAGCGTCCACCACTGTCGTGTCGCCACGGCTGACGAACTTCATCATCGGGCTGGTTTCGTGCGACGTGCTGATCTGCGTGAAGCCCGCTTCCTGCGCAATGCGCTTCGCCGCCTTCTCATGCTCCTGGAAGCGATAGCCGTGCATGAACACGATGGCCACAGTGCGCAGCCCCTTTGCGTACGCGGCCAGCAAGTCCTGCCGCAGCTGCGCTTCATCCAGCGCCGCAACTACTTCACCTTGCGCACCAACGCGCTCGTGCGCCTCGACCACATCCGAATAAAGCAACTCCGGCAACATGATGTTGCGATCGAAGATGCGCGGACGGTTCTGGTAGGCGATGCGCAGCGCGTCGCGAAAGCCCTTGGTCGTCACCAGCAGCGTCGGCTCGCCCTTGCGTTCGAGCAGCGCGTTTGTCGCGACGGTCGTGCCCATCTTCACGCATTCGACCTGCGCCGGCGTGACAGGCTCACCGGGCTTGAGCCCCAGCAAGTGGCGAATGCCTGCCACCGCTGCGTCGCGATACTGCTCGGGGTTTTCCGACAGCAGCTTGTGCGTGACGATGCTGCCATCGGGCCGCTTGGCAACCACGTCCGTGAATGTGCCGCCCCGGTCGATCCAGAATTGCCAGCGTGCGCCGGGCGTTGAAGATGCGTTGTCCTGCATGTCTTGCCTGTTTGTTGCCGGCCAATCGTACTTCTTCAGGCCGCCAGCGAATCAGCGGTGAGCGCCTGCTTGAGCGCAGGCGAGTCGGCCAGGCTCAGCACCCGCCAGCCCGTTGCCGCGCGAATCGCCTGTGCATACGGCGGCAGGTTCGTGCATTCGAGCACCAGCGTCGCAAGCGCAGGCGCCCTCGCCTGCAGTCGCGTCGCAGCCTGCACCACTTCCTGCGCGACGCGGTCGAAGTCCATGGTCTCGCTGTTGCCCATGATGGCGCGCGAGAACGCACCGTCCGCAGGCATGCCCTCAATGAAAACATCGCGCAGCCTGGCTGCCGGCACACCGGCGCGAAGCAAGTGCTCATCGCCCAGCCTGTCCGCGCTGATGGTCAACACGCCAACGGCCTGCTCGTGCGCCAGCAGCGCGGGCAGCTGCAGCAGGCTCGAACTCACCAGCGGCACGGACGAAGCACTCGCCAGTTGGTCCTGCAGCAGCACCAGGAAGCCGCAGCTGGTGGTGATCGCCGCGACACCGCGCATCTCCAGCCGCCGGATCCCTGCCTCGAACAGCGGCAGCAGCTCGCTCGCTCGCAAAGCCGCCGCAGTCGTCACCGCATCCTGCGGGCCGACGCCCTCCACCACCAGCAACTGCGTCGGCACGCCCCAGCTCGCAGGGTTGCCCAAGTCGCCCAGCGGACGCGGAAAGCGCGTCTGCAGCATCAGGATGCCGAGGCTGCGCATGCCGCCGGGGGGAAATCCCGGTGTCGCTGGCGCAATACTTGCATTTATGCTGTGACCGTTGTCGTCCATCCATTCGCATTCTCACGGAGAGACCATGAAATTCAAACTTGCCTTGTTCGCCACCGCGCTCACGACTGCGCTCACCTTGGGCACCAGCGCCTTCGCTCAAACCAAGTGGGACCTGCCCGCCGCCTACCCGGCATCGAACTTCCACACCGAAAACCTGGTGCAGTTCGCTGCTGATGTCGACAAGGCCACCGCCGGCAAGCTCAAGATCACCGTGCATGCCAACGCAGCGCTCTTCAAGGCGCCTGAGATCAAGCGCGCCGTGCAGCAAGGCCAGGCCCAGGCCGGTGAAATCCTGCTGGTCAACTTCGAGAATGAAAACCCGCTCTTCGGTCTGGACGGTGTGCCCTTCCTGGCCACGGGTTATGCCGATTCGATGAAGCTGTATCGCGCGTCCAAGCCAGCCCTTGAGAAGATGTTTGCCGCGCAAAACATCCGCCTGCTCTACACCGTGGCATGGCCGCCGCAGGGCATTTACGCCAACCGCACGATCAATTCGGCAGCTGACATGAAGGGCCTGAAGTGGCGCGCGTACAGCCCCGCCACAGCCAAGATCGCCGAGCTCGTAGGTGCGCAGCCTGTGACGGTGCAGGCGGCTGAACTGTCGCAGGCCCTCGCCACAGGCGTTGTCGATTCGTACATGTCGTCGGGCTCCACCGGCTACGACTCCAAGACGTATGAGCACATCAAGAACTGGTACAACACGCAGGCCTGGCTTCCGAAGAACGCGGTGATTGTCAATGCCGCCGCGTTCAACGCACTCGACAAGCCCACGCAAGACGCCGTACTGAAGGCTGCAGCTGATGCCGAGTCGCGCGGCTGGAAGCTGAGCGAAGAAAAGAACGGCTGGTATGTCGACCAGCTCAAGGCCAAGGGCATGAACATCATCCAGCCGAGCGCGCAGCTCAGCGCAGACCTCAAGAAGGTCGGCGACACGATGCTGAACGAGTGGCTCGCCAAGGCTGGTGCCGACGGCAAGGCCGTTGTTGACGCGTACCGCAAGTAACTGTTCACGATGAAAGGCAATCCCGCTGCGACGCAATGGCGCAGCGGGATTTTTTTACGATGAGACGATTCCTCGACATGCTTTATGACGGCGCGGCCTGGCTGGCTGCGCTGGCCATGATCGGCGTGCTGCTGATGGTGCTGCTGTCCATCATCAGCCGCCAGGTCGGCTTTCACGCGCCGGGCACTGATGCCTATGCGGGCTACAGCATGGCAGCAGCGGGCTTTCTCGCGCTCGCCCACACGCTCAAGCGCAACGAGCACATCCGCGTCACGCTGCTGCTCGGCCGGCTCAAAGGCAAGGCGTTGCATGGCCTTGAAATGTGGGCGCTGACGGCTGCGATTTTTCTCTCGGGCCTGTTCGCGTTTTACTCCGTGCGCCTGGCCTGGCAGTCGCGTGTGATCAACGACATTTCAACTGGCAACGACGCCACGCCCTTGTGGATTCCGCAGATCGCCATGGCTGCCGGCACAGTGATCCTGCTGATCGCATTCATCGACGAGTGGTGGCTTGAACTATCGGGCCGCCGCACCACGACTGCCAACGAAGAGGCGCTCCACAATGAATGACGTTGCTGTCACCACGCTGCTGATCGTTGCGTTGTTTGCGCTGCTCGGCAGCAGCGTCTGGATTGGCCTCACGCTCTCGGGCGTTGCATGGATCGGCATGCAGCTGTTCTCGTCGCGACCTGCGGGAGACGCGATGGCGATCACGGTGTGGGGGTCTGCGTCGAGCTGGACGCTCACTGCCCTTCCGCTTTTCGTGTGGATGGGCGAGATTCTCTTTCGAACCAAGCTGAGCGAGAGCATGTTCAAGGGGCTGGCGCCGTGGGTGGACAAGCTGCCGGGCCGCTTGCTGCACACCAACGTGATCGGCTGCACGATCTTCGCGGCGGTGTCGGGTTCGTCCGCTGCCACCTGCGCCACGATCGGCAAGATGACCCTGCCCGAGCTGGGCAAGCGCGGCTACCCGGAGACGATCACGATCGGCTCCCTGGCGGGCGCGGGCACCTTGGGCCTGCTCATTCCGCCGTCGATCATCATGATCGTGTATGGCGTGTCGGCGGATGTGTCGATTGCGCGGCTGTTCGTCGCAGGCATCTTTCCGGGCATCCTGCTTGCCTCGCTCTTTTCCGCCTACATCGCGATCTGGTCGCTGATGCACAAGGACCAGATTCCGCTGCCCGATAGCACGATGACTTTCGCGCAGCGCGTGTACGAGTCGCGGCACCTGATTCCGGTGGTGCTGCTTATTGCATGCGTGCTCGGGTCGATCTACACGGGCATTGCGACGGCCACCGAGGCTGCGGCACTGGGCGTTGTCGGCTCGCTCGTGCTCTCGCTGGTGCAGGGCTCGCTCAACTGGGCGACGTTCCGCGATTCGCTGCTTGGCGCGACGCGCCTGTATTGCATGATCGCGCTGATTCTCTCGGGCGCTGCCTTCCTCACGCTGGCGATGGGCTATATCGGCCTGCCGCGGCACCTGGCGGAGTTCGTGACCGGGCTGGGCTTAAGCCCGTTCATGCTGATCATTGCACTGGCGATTTTTTACGTGATCCTCGGCTGCTTTCTTGATGGCATCTCGATGGTGGTGCTCACGATGGGTGTGATCCTGCCCACGGTGCAAGCCGCGCAGATCGACCTGATCTGGTTCGGCATCTTCATCGTGATCGTGGTCGAGATGGCGCAGATCACGCCGCCCGTCGGCTTCAATCTGTTTGTGCTTCAGGGCATGACGGGCAAGGAGATCACGTGGATTGCGCGCGTCACCATGCCGTTCTTCTTCCTGATGTGCGGCATGGTGCTGCTGCTGTGGTTCTTCCCGCAGATTGCGGTGTGGTTGCCGGGGAAGATGTAGGGCTGCGTCGGTTGCGCGGTTATGTTCAGAGCGCTCTTCTGTTCAGGGCGCTCTATTGTTCAGGGCAGCTCGCGTCAGGCGGACTCTGGCGCGGCCTCCTGCTGTGACGGTTTGCGCTGTCGCGCAAACTTCGCTTTGAAATTTGTCTTCAGGCCGGCGCAAAAGAACTCCCTGCGAGTTTGCAAGCAAACTCTCCGGTCAAACAGCTTTTGCGAGTCAGTTCACGTGTCGCGCAAGCGCGATCCGGCCTGAAGACAAATTTCAAAGCCGCTCACAAAAGTCGGCCGCGCCAGAGTCCGCCTGCCGCGAGCCGACGGCAGCGCTTGATCAACGAGGCACCGACCGCACCGTGTTTTGCGAGCTACTGCGCGCAGCAATTGGCCGCAGATATCGCATCGCTCGACCGCACTGCCCCTCATCCCAGGCAATGCGAAGCGAGCCGAGACCTGGTCACACCCACCCAGTTGGTTAACTCGCGGCAGGTGGACTCTGGTGGGGCCGATATCTTTTGTGGCTTCAAGAATTGGCTCGAAGGCGGATCGCGCTCGACCGCAGGTCGACTCAAGAGCTTTTGCGACACGTCAACTGACTTGCAAAAGCTGTTTGAGCGGAGAGTTTGCTTGCAAACTCGCAGCGAGTTCTTTTGCACCGCCTTCGAGCCAATTCTTGAAGCGACGTTTGCGCGACCAGCGCAAACCACAAAAGCATGAGGCCCCGCCAGAGTCCACCTGACGCGAGCGCCCCGAAAAACCAGACGACCCCAACCAAGCCGCAACACTAAGAGACCAACCACCCCCCACCCAGCGCCCGATACAGCAACACCTGGTTCTGCAACTGCAGCAGCCGCGCCTGAATCAACGCCTGCTGCGCCGCGAACAATGAACGCTGCGCATCGAGCAAATCCAGATAGCTCGACACACCGTTGTCATAGCGCAGCTTCGACAGCTTGTAGCGAGCCGACTCCGCCTCCACCACCGCCTCTTGCGCACGCAATTGATCGACCAGCGTCGCGCGGCCCGCCAGCGCGTCAGCCACCTCGCGGAAGGCCGACTGGATCGCCTTCTCGTACTGCGCAACGGCAATATCACGCGAGACATTCGCCGCCCGCAGGTTGGCCGAATTGCGGCCCGCATCAAAGATCGGCAACGTGAGCCCCGGCGCGGCAGTGAACGCCCAGCTGCCGCTGTTGAACAGGCCCGACAGCTGCGTGCTCGCCGTGCCGAACGCTGCAGTGAGCGAGATGCGCGGGAAGAACGCAGCGCGCGCAGCGCCAATGTTGGCATTGGCCGCCATCAACTGCTGCTCGGCCTGCCGCACATCGGGCCGGCGCACGAGCACATCAGATGGCACACCCGCGGGCAAGTCTGCAAGCCTGATGCTAGCCGTGCCCTTGGCCACCGGCGGGTTGGCCGGCAACGGCTGGCCGACGAGGAGCGTGAGCGCGTTGATATCAATCGCGCGCTGGCGCTGCTGCTGCGCATAGGCGACGCGAGCGCTTTCGAACAACGATTGCGCCTGCCGGAAGTCCAGCTCCGACGCGGCGCCGTTGTCAAAGCGCAGACGCGTCAGGCGCAGCGATTCTTCGCGCGTCGCCAGTGTCTGGCGCGTCAGCTCCATCAGCTCTTCATCGGCAACCAGGCTCAGCCACGTGTTGGCCACCGTGGAGATGAGCGTCATCTGCGCAGCCTTGCGGCCTTCTTCCGTGGCGAGGTATTGCGCGAGCGCTGCCTCGCTCAGCGACGCGATGCGGCCAAAGAAATCGACCTCCCACGCCGTGATGCCCAGGCCGACTGAATAGGTGGTCGATGAGCCGCCGCCACTCTTGGGCGCGCGCGATGCATTCACGGCAGCGCCGATCGTCGGGAAGCGGTCCGCAGTGCGAATGTCGTATTGCGCACGCGTCTGCTCGACGTTCAGGATCGCCACGCGCAGGTCGCGGTTGTTGGCCAGCGCAGCACCGATCAACTCGCGCAGGCGCGCATCGGCGAAGAACGACTGCCATTGCAAGTCGGCCGCAGCCGTGCCGGCCGCCGACGATCCGTACGGAAAGTTCGCTGCGACCGGTGCGGCGGGCCGCTCGTAAGCCGGGATCATCGAGCAGCCGGCAAGCGCGGCCAGCATCACCGCTGTGGCGGGCCAACGAAGAGTCATGCGGTTGCTCATACCTGGTCTCCCGCACGCGCGCCGGGCGGCAAGTCGGCGTCTTCATGTGCGTACATGCGCCGCTGCCGCTCGCTGTCCTTGAAGTAGCTGCGCACCACCACGAAGAACACGGGCACGAACAGCACGGCGAGCGTGGTCGCGGTGATCATGCCGCCCATCACGCCGGTGCCAATCGCGCGCTGGCTGGCCGAGCCCGCGCCCGTGGCAATCACCAGCGGCAGCACGCCCAGGATGAACGCAAGCGACGTCATGATGATCGGGCGGAACCGCAGGTGGCACGCCTGCAGCACGGCTTCAATGATCGGCTTGCCCTGCGCCTGCAGGTCCTTCGCGTATTCAATGATCAGCACCGCGTTCTTGGCAGACAAGCCAATGATCGTGATCAGGCCCACCTTGAAGTACACGTCGTTCGGAAAGCCCCGCAGCGTTGCGCCGAGCAGCGCACCGACGATGCCCAGCGGCACCACCAGAATCACCGCCATAGGAATCGACCAGCTTTCATACAGCGCTGCCAGGCACAGGAACACCGCCAGCAGCGAGAAGCCGAGCAGCACGAACGCCTGCGAGCCCGATAGCTTTTCTTCGCGCGAGACGCCCGTCCATTCGAAGCCGAAGCCCGCGGGCAGTTGCGCTGCGAGCCGCTCCATCTCGTCCATCGCATCGCCCGTGCTCTTGCCTGCAACCGCGTCGCCCGAGATGCGCATGGCGGGGTAGCCGTTGTAGCGCACCGTCTGCATCGCGCCCTTGATCCAGCGCGTTGTCGCAAAGGCCGATAGCGGAACGGCCACACCCTTGTTGTTCAACACCGAGACCTTGAGCAAATCACCCGGCTGCATGCGGTTGGGTGCATCGGCCTGCACCACCACACGCTGCAAACGGCCGCGATTGGGAAAGTCATTCACATACGACGAACCCAGCGATGTGCTGAGCGCTGCGTTGATCGAATCGAACGTCACGCCCAGCGCATTCGCCTTGTCGCGGTCGATGTCGAGCTGCAGCTGCGGTGCGTCTTCAAGACCATCCGGGCGCACGCCCGTGATGATCTTGCTCTGCCCGGCCAGCCCCAGCAGCTGGTTGCGCGCCGCGACCAGTGCTTCATGGCCGGCGCCCGAGCGGTCTTGCAGGCGGAAGTTGAAGCCGGTGGCGTTGCCCAACTCCGGAATGGCAGGCGGGCTCACCGCAAAAATGAACGCATCACGAATGCCCGACAGCGCACCGAAAGCACGGCCCGCAATTGCACCGGCAGCGTGCTCGGCGCCGCTGCGGTCGCTCCAGTCTTTCAGCGTCACAAAGCCCAGGCCCGCGTTCTGCCCCTGGCCTGAGAACGAGAAGCCCAGCACGCTGACCATGCTCTGCACTTCGGGCTGCTTGAGGATGTAGTTCTCGACCTGCGACATCACAGCCGTGGTACGGTCAACCGTTGCACCCGGCGGCAATTGCACATTGACGATGAGGTAGCCCTGGTCTTCACTCGGCAGGAACGACGCCGGCAGGTGCAGGAACAGGATCACCACGCAGCCGATCACCGCGGCATATACCGCCAGCGCACGGCCCGCGCGCCGCAGGATGCGCGACACCAGGCTCTCGTAGCCGCTCGCCGTCTTCTTGAAGCCCCGGTTGAACCGGCCGAAGAAGCCGCGCCGCTCCAGGTTATGCCCGGCATCGACCCGCTGCAGCAGCGTCGCGCACAGCGCCGGCGTGAGCGACAGCGCCATGAACGCCGAGAAGATGATCGACGTGAGCATCACCGCGGAGAACTGCTTGTAGATGTTGCCCACCGCACCACCAAAGAACGCCAGCGGCACGAACACGGAGACGAGCACCACCGTCACGCCGACGATCGCACCCTGGATCTGCCCCATCGCCTTGCGCGTCGCTTCACGCGGCTCCAGGCCTTCTTCGCTCATGATCCGCTCGACGTTCTCGACCACGACGATCGCGTCATCGACCACGATGCCGATCACCAGCACCATGCCGAACATCGTGAGCACGTTGATCGAAAAGCCCAGCGCCAGCAGCACCGCAAAAGTGCCCAGCAGCGACACAGGCACGACGATCGCGGGGATCGCCGTGTAGCGCAGGTTTTGCAGGAACAGGTACATCACCAGGAACACCAGCACCATCGCCTCGACGAGTGTCTCCACCACCTGCGAGATCGAGATCGAGACGAAGCGCGAGCTGTCGTACGGAATCGCCCACTTCATGCCGGGCGGGAAGTACTTCGACAGCTCTTCCATCCGTGCGCGAATCGCCTTCGCGGTCGCCAGCGCATTGCCGCTGGGCGACAGCTGCACGCCGATGCCGGTAGAAGGCTTGCCGTTCAGCCGTGCCGACACGGCGTAGCTCTGTCCGCCCAGCTCGATGCGCGCCACATCACGCAGCCGCACCGACGAGCCATCCGTGTTCGCACGCAGCACAATGTTGCCGAACTGCTCGACGGAGGTGAGCTGGCCGTTGACAACGACCGTGGCAGAGATGCCCTGGCCCTTGACGTTGGGCAGGTCGCCAATGGTGCCGGACGACACCTGTGCGTTCTGCGCGCGGATCGCGCTCGTCACGTCGGCAGCGGCGAGGTTGAATGAGACAAGCTTGGCCGGGTCGATCCAGATGCGCATCGAGCGCTCGGTGCCGAACAGCTGCGCCTGGCCCACGCCGGGGATGCGCTGGATTTCCGGCAGCACGGAGCGCGATGCGTAGTCGCCCAGCGCAACCGGGTCCCATGCCGGGTCGTCGCTCGACAAAATCGTGAAGAGCAGGAAGTTGGCGCGCGCCTTGTCCACACGCACGCCCTGCTGCGTCACAGCGGCAGGCAGGCGCGGCGATGCGCGGCTGAGGCGGTTTTGCACATCGACCTGTGCAAGGTCAGGATTGGTGCCGGTTTCGAACGACAGCGTGATCTGCCCGCCGCCGTTGGCCTGCGCGACTGACTCCATGTAGATCAGGCCGGGCGAGCCATTCATTTCCTGCTCGATGATCGACAGCACACTGTCTTCGAGCGTCTGCGCCGAAGCGCCGGGGTACGTTGCCGAGACAACGATGGACGGCGGCGCAACGGAGGGGTATTGCGCAACCGGCAGCTTGGTGATGGCCACGCCGCCGAGCACGAGCACGAACAGCGCGATCACCCACGCAAAGACCGGCCGGTCGATGAAGAACTTCGACATGCGCGGCCCTTACGACTTTGCCGGTGCGGCGGAGGATGCAGGCGCGGCACCCGAAGCGGTGGCAGAAGGTGCGCCCGGTGCACCCGATGCGCCCGCCTTGGGCGCCGTGCCCGGGGGTGACCACGGCACCGCCTTCACGGGCGCGTTGGGCCGCAGCTTCTGGAAGCCATCGACCATCACCTGCTCACCCGGCTTGAGGCCGTCGGTCACAACCCACTGACCGTTCTGCTCGTTGCTGATCTTGACGGGGCGCGGCGCCACCTTGCCCTCTTTGTCCACCACCATCACGCTGTCGCCTTGCGGCGAACGCGTCACGGCCTGTTGCGGCAGCAGCACCGCATTGCCCGCGACGGCTTGCTCGATGAGCACGCGCACATACAGGCCCGGTAGCAGCACGCCGTTGGCATTCGGGATTTCTGCGCGCAATGTGATCTGGCCGCTGGTCGGGTCCACCGACAAGTCGGAGAAGAGCAGCTTGCCCGGTTGCGGGTATTGCGTGCCGTCTTCGAGCATCACTTTCACCTGCGCGCCTTCAAGGCCTGCAGAGCGCTTCAACTTGCCCTGCGCAAGCGCGTTGCGCATCTTCATGACTTCAGCGGCGGACTGCGTGAAGTTGACGTACATGGGGTTGATCTGCTGGATCACGGCGAGTGGCGTTGCCTCGCCCTGCCCAACCAGCGCGCCTTCGGTCACCAGCGCGCGGCCGATGCGGCCGGAGATCGGCGCCGTCACCGTCGCGTAGCCCAGGTTGATGCTTGCCGTTTGCACAGCGGCGCGGCTCACGGCAACCTCAGCCTCGGCGGCCTTCTCTGCCGCCACGGCGTTCGCGTAGTCCTGCTTGCTGATCGCATTGGCTTCGACAAGCGGCTTGTACCGCTCGGCCAGCGCCTTTGCGTTGGCGAGGTTGGCCTGTGCACGCGCGAGCGTGGCCTGTGCGCTGGCTTGCGCCGCTGCATAGGTGGCACCGTCAATCGTGAAAAGCGGCTGGCCCTGTCGCACGTCAGAGCCTTCGCGGAACACACGCTTGAGCACGATGCCTGCTGCCCGCGCCCGCACTTGCGCCACACGAGACGCTTCAAGGCGGCCCGGCAATTCGGTGACCAGGCCCACCTCACCGGTAGCAACTGTGATGACACCCACTTCAGGTGGCGGCATACCGCCTGGGCCACCAGGCCCACCGGGGCCAGAGCCCTGGCCGCAGGCGGCAATGAGTGCAAGGGGAAGCGAGAGGGTGAGGAGAAGATAGGTACGCATCGGCAAAGGAGTATGCCGCGTGATCATGTCTTTCGCTGTCAGCAGGGCAAACCGCGCGCCTGCACGCTGACACGACGATCACGGATGAGCTGTGCGTGCGCACCAGCACGGGGCCAGCCGGTGGCAACCCGACGTTGGCATACTCGCGCTATTGCACCCTTTTTGAATGGCGAGTCCTGTCATGCCGCTGTCGATTCCGCTCCTGTTGCGCCAGTTCGCCCGCGCCCTCTCCGGTGCCCTGCTGGTCTTGGCCGCCCTCGCCGCCCACGCGGGTGAAGTGCAAGTCGCCGTCGCATCCAACTTCACCGCGCCCATGCAAAAAATCGCGGCGATGTTCGAGCAGGACACGGGGCACAAAGCCCAGGTGGCATACGGCTCCACAGGGCGCTTCTATGCACAGGTCAAAAACGGCGCGCCCTTTGATGTGCTGCTCGCTGCCGACAACGAAACACCGCAGCGCCTGATGGAAGACTCGCTGGCCGTCAAAGGCATGGCCTTCACCTACGCCAAAGGCAAGCTCGTGCTGTGGAGCGCGAAGCCGGGTGTTGTGGATGAGAGTGGCAGCGTGCTGCGCAATGGCCGTTTCGACAAACTCGCCATTGCAGACCCGAAGCTCGCACCGTATGGCCTGGCCGCAATGGAAGTGCTGTCCACACTGAAGATCGCGCAGGTGGTCGAGCCCAAGCTGGTGCGCGGCGAAAACATTTCGCAGGCCTATCAATTCGTGGCCACTGGCAACGCGCAGATTGGGCTCGTTGCGCTCTCGCAAGTGAGCCTGGACGGCAAGATCACGCAAGGCTCCGCCTGGGTGATGCCGGGCGGCTACTACACGGCCATCCTGCAAGACGCCGTGCTGCTCAACAAAGGCCTGGGCAACCCGGCCGCGCTGGCGTTGATGGACTACCTGCGCACCGACAAAGTCCGCGCGCTGATCCGCACCTACGGCTACGACAACTGAGCCGGCAGCCACCGTGTTCAGCCCGGACGACCTCGCGGCCATCGCGCTCACGCTACGGCTCGCGTGCGTCACCACCGTCGTCTTGCTGCTGCTGTCCACGCCGCTCGCGTGGTGGCTCGCCACAACCCACTCGCGCTGGCGTGCCGTGGTCGAGGGCGCCGTGGCGCTGCCACTGGTGCTGCCGCCCACGGTGCTTGGCTTTTACCTGCTCGTCGCGCTCGGCCCGAACGGCCCGGTGGGCCAGCTGACGCAGTCGATGGGCCTGGGGCTGCTTTCATTCACCTTCACGGGGCTGGTGATCGGCTCGGTGCTGTATTCGCTGCCGTTTGCCGTGCAGCCCATCCAGCAGGCGTTTGAGGCGATTGGCCCGCGGCCGATGGAAGTCGCGGCCACGTTACGCGCAACGCCGCTTGACGCATTCCTCACCGTTGCGCTGCCGCTGGCACGGCCGGGCTTCTACACAGCGGCCATCGTCACGTTCGCCCACACGCTCGGCGAGTTCGGCGTGGTGCTGATGATCGGCGGCAACATCCCTGGCCAGACGCGCGTCGTCTCCATGCAGATCTACGGCTACACCGAAGCGATGGAGTTCGCGCGTGCGCATGTGCTCTCCGGCGCGATGGTGCTGTTTTCAATGGCGGTGCTGGTGGCGCTGTCGGTGCTCAATCGCAGACGCCCACGCACATCGCTCGGTGGCTCGGTGGGCGCATCGCTTCGCGCAACGCCATGACCAGCGCCGGCAACGTCATCCGCGTCACGCTGCGGCGGCCTGAATTCACGCTCGATGCATCGCTGGCGCTGGCGCCGCGCGGCATCACCGCGCTGTTCGGCGCGTCGGGCTCGGGCAAGACGACGCTGCTGCGTTGCGTGGCGGGGCTGGAGCGGCCCCACGATGCGCTGGTGCGCATCCACGATGAAGTCTGGCAAGACGACGCAGCCCAGGTCTTCAAGCCCGCGTGGCAGCGACCCATCGGCTACGTCTTCCAGGAGGCGAGCCTGTTCGAGCATCTGGACGTGCGCGGCAACCTGGGCTACGCCAGCAAGCGCGTGCCCGCTGGTGGCAGCACACGCGTCGGCATCGACGAAGCCGTCGAGCTACTAGGCATTGGCGCGCTGCTCAACCGGCGCGCGAGCGAGCTGTCCGGCGGCGAGCGGCAGCGTGTGGCGATTGCACGCGCGCTCGCGTCGCAGCCCACGCTGCTGTTGCTCGACGAGCCGCTCGCCGCGCTGGACCACGCGCGCCGCCAGGAGATCCTGCCGTGGCTCGAACGGCTGCGCGACGAGCTGGCCATGCCGATGCTCTACGTGACGCATTCCGCCGACGAAGTCGCCCGCCTCGCTGACACGCTGGTGGTGCTCGACCACGGCAAGGTGGTGGCCGCCGGCCCCACCGCTACCACGCTCACGAACACCAGCGTGCCCATCACGCTCGGCGACGACGCAGCGGCCCTGCTGGCCGGCACGGTGCAAGAGCGCGACGCGCAATGGCACCTGGTGCGTGTCGGCTTCGATGGCGGCGAGCTGTGGCTGCCCGATGCGGGCGTCGAGCCGGGCCGGCGTGCGCGCGTGCGGGTACTGGCGCGCGACGTGAGCATCGCGATGCATGCCGCGCAGTCCAGCAGCATCCAGAACGCCATCGCCTGCACGGTGGACAGCATCGCGCCTGCCGCGCATGCGTCGCAGGTCATGGTGCGGCTTCGCTGCGGCGACTCCACGGTGCTGCTGGCGCGCATCACGGCACGCGCCGCAGACGCACTCGCGCTCGCGCCCGGCATGGCCGTGTGCGCGCAGGTCAAGTCCGCCGGGCTCGTTCTTTGACGCCGGGCGAGGCAACTCCTACAGCGAACAGGTGCGAAAGCCGACGAAGCCTTCGTCCCGCTCGGGCAGCGCGAAGCCGCGCGCCTTGGGGTACTTCAGCCGTGCGCGTGTGGCAAACGAGGCGCCCCGCTGCACCCGCGCGCGGCCAAACAGCAGCTGCGACTCGAAAGGCGTGTTCTCGCTCCAGGCGTCCGGCGTGTAGCCTGCCCAGGGTCGTAGCGTGCTCGCCGTCCATTCGCGCACATCACCCCAGCGAAAACCGCGCCGCTCGGTGGCATGCACCGCCAGTTCCCACTCGACTTCGGTGGGCAGGCGCCGGCCTGCCCATCGCGCGAAAGCATCGGCCTCCCACCATGACACGTGCATGGCGCTGAGCGAGGGCGGCATGCGCGCCACCTTGCCGAACTTCATCTGCATCACAGCGCCGCTGGCCGAGCCGATCTGCTCGACGTAGCGCGGGCCGCGGCGTCCCTCGGCACCCGCTTCATGCTGCAACCATTGCCAGCCCTCGGGCTGCCAGTGCACGGGGTCGTCATAGCCGCCGTCATCGACGAATTCGCTGTACTGCCCCCAGGTGACGGGCTGCGCGTCGATCTCGAATTCCGGCACATCGACGCTGTGCGCCCACTTTTCCACGTCAAACACAAAGCCGCCCGGGCGCGCGCCGAGCGACCACCGCTGCGCGGGCACCAGCATCGGCTCGCGCGGCTGCAGGCCGCCAGGCAAAGTGATCTGCAGCGGCAGGCCCACCGCCTGCGCAATGGTCATCAGGTGCTCGCAGCGCATGTCCTCGTGGAACAGCGCCGCGCGGAAGAAATGCAGCGCCTCGTCTTCGTCGGGCGTGCGCTCCAGCAACTCCAGCGTGGTTTCCAGCGTGTCGAGCAGGTAGGCGCGAACGGTGTCATAGCCGGGCAGCTCGAGCGACCAGCGCGCCGCGTGCGGCACGAGCGCCGGGTCGAACAGCTGGTCGGCCGTGGGGTCGATGGAGGCGAGCCGCACGCAGCCGGGCGGGCAGGAGGTGCCCTGGTAGCGGTTGGGGTTGCGGCCTATCCAGTACTCGCCCAGCCAGGCGATGTTGCCCGCGATCCACAGCGGCAGCTCCAGCGCGGGCAGCCGCGGCACCACGAGCTTCTGGCCAGCCTCTGCCTGCTCGAAGCGGGCAAGCAAGCCCAGCGTGTGGTTGCGGGCATCGATAAATGCCAGCGACAGCACCTCCCGGCCGGCACGGCGAATGTCGGCAGCGCCTGTCGAAGCAGGTGCACTCTCAGGGGTCAGAGACGCCATGTCGCAATTATGGGCACAGGCTTGCTCGGGTAAACCCTTGGCTAACTAGTCAGCGAAACCACAGCGGTACTCATCTAGTATTCTGGGCGTGAATCACGGCTGCCTTTCGGCAGCCGGGTAGATCGCTGAGACCAACGAAAGACTCAAGAAGTGAAAGCCCTGCTCAAACTCTCCCTCGGGATCGACTGGATCAACGAACGGATCGGCTGGCTGGCCTCCGTTGCAGTGCTGCTCACAGCCCTGATCTCCGCTGGCAATGCATTCGTGCGGTACATCTTCGACATCAGCTCCAACGGCTGGCTCGAAATCCAGTGGTACCTGTTTGCCGGCATCGTGATGCTGGGTGCGTCCGTGGTGCTCAAGCTCAATGAGCACGTGCGGGTCGACCTGATCTACGGCAAGCTCAAAGGCAATGCGCCGGTGTATGTCGACCTGTTCGGGCTGATCTTCTTCCTGCTGCCCGTGATGCTGCTGATGGTGTACCTGTCGTGGCCGCTGCTGGTCAAGATGTACGTCATGAACGAAATGTCGAACAACGCCGGCGGCCTCGTGCGCTGGCCTGCCATGCTGATGCTGCCGCTCGGCTTCGGGCTGATGTGCCTGCAGGGCTTCTCGGAAATCGTCAAACGCATCTGCTACCTGATGGGCATCCACCAGATGGACACCCACTACGAGAAGCCGGTGCAATAAGCACCACGGCACCCCAGACCAACAACACACAAGCAATACCGGGATTCTCACCATGCAGATGGAAAACTTTGCGCCCTTCATGTTCGGCGCGCTTGTCTTTGTGATGCTGATCGGATTTCCGGTCGCGTTCTCACTGGCAGCGCTCGGGCTGGCCTCGGGCTTCTTCGCGATTGAAATGGGCTGGTTTCCTGCCAGCTTCATGGCCAACCTGCCGCTCAACGTGTTCGGCATCCTGTCCAACGACTTGCTGCTGGCCATTCCGTTCTTCACGTTCATGGGCGCGATTCTCGAGAAGTGCGGCCTGGCTGAAGACATGCTCGACTCGATGGGCCAGCTCTTTGGCACCGTGCGCGGTGGCCTCGGCTACTCGGTGATCATCGTGGGCTTCATCCTGGGCGCCATCACCGGCACCGTGGCGGGCCAGGTGATCGCCATGGCGCTGATCTCCATGCCCGTGATGATCAAGTACGGCTACAACATGCGCTACACGACGGGCGTGCTGGCAGCCTCCGGAACGATCACCCAGCTTGTGCCGCCTTCGCTGGTGCTCGTCGTGATGGCCGACCAGCTTGGCCGCTCGGTGGGCGACATGTACAAGGGCGCGTGGGGCCCCTCGATTTTGCAAGTGCTGATCTTCGCGATCTACACCTTTGCGCTCGGCATTGTGAAGCCGCATCACGTACCGGGCATTCCCAAGACGGCGCGCACCAAATCCGGTTTCCAGCTGTGGATGCAGTGCCTGCGCGGCATCATTCCTTCGGCGGTGCTGATCTTCGCGGTGCTGGGCTCGATGGGCGGCCTGCCCTGGATGGATTCAGCGATTGCCACGCCGACGGAAGCCGGCGCCATGGGTTGTGTCGGTGCGCTGGTGCTTGCTGCCATTCACCGCCGCCTCACATGGGACCTGTGCTGGCAGGCAATGGTCGGCACGATGCGCCTGACGGCCATGGTGGTTTTCATCCTGATCGGCTCGCGCGTGTTCTCGATGGTGTTCCAGGGTGTGGACGGCGCCAAGTGGGTCGAGCACATGCTCACCGGCCTGCCCGGCGGCCAGATCGGCTTCCTGATCGTCGTCAACATCTTCATCTTCTTCCTGGCGTTCTTCCTCGACTTCTTCGAGATCGCCTTCATCATCTTGCCGATGCTCGGCCCCGTGGCTGACAAGATGGGCATCGACCTGGTCTGGTTCGGCGTGCTGCTGTGCGTGAACATGCAGACGTCGTTCATGCACCCGCCCTTCGGCTTTGCGCTGTTCTACCTGCGCGGCATCTCCGACACGCTGTTCAAGGAAAAGCGCATCGAGAAACCTGTGCTGTCGAACGACATCTACATGGGTGCCATTCCGTGGGTGCTGATGCAGGTGCTGCTGGTCGCCATCGTGATCTTCGTGCCGCAAACCGTCACCGTGTTCCTCGACAAGGAAGTCGCGGTTGATATCGACAAGGTCAAGATCGAGATGCCGGTTGATGAAAGCGCGCCGCCGTCAGAGGCAGTGTCTCCTGCAACGCCCGCCAGCGGCGCATCGAGCGGCAACGTTGAGGCTGAACTGCTCAAGCAAGCCGCTGAGGCCGACAAGGCAGCGGTGGACGAGCAGAAGAAGGTTGACGACCTGTTTGCCCCGAAGAAGCCGTGATGGCGTTGGGCACTGCAACGTGAATGAAACACCGGTTGAAGCGTTAGGGCCGCCGCCCTTTCGCTTCACTCCCTCCTACGGCCCCTCCATCGAGGGGCCTGCTTTTTCGTGGTCATTCAAGGCGCTGGTGACGGCGCTCGTCTTCGGCATGGTCATCTGGTTTATCCAGCTCTGGTTGACTGGCAAAGTCAGCGGCGGCCTCGTGTCGATCCTGTCGTGGTTTCTCGCGGCATTGGCGATGATCATCTACACGTGGTGGTGCATGGTGCGCAGCGTGACCACGCTCAACACGCAGGAGCTGCGCCAGACGTGGATGTGGCAAAAGAAGATGGAACTGCGCGAGCTTGCTTACGGCAAGCTCATTCGTGTACCGGGGCTTGAGTGGCTCATTGCACCGCGCCTGTATGTGCGCACGCTCATGGGCAAGTTCGCCGTGTTCCATTGCGCTGATCCGCGCATGCTCGCGGAGTTTGAGAGACTCGTTGCTGAGTTGAAGGCGTTTCGGGCGATGTGAACGGTTTGCCCGCGTCGACTGTTCAGGGCGGTGCCACGGACGCTGGGCGGCCAATTCCCTCCGTGTCATTCCGCCGGCCACGAGGCCGGGCTCCCTTCTTTACCTGCGGGAATTGGCCGCCCAGCGTCCGTGGCACTGGATGGCAAAGCTGGGAATTCGGCGAAGACAATGGCCGCGAACGGGACTTCCAAAAGTGACTCTCACGCACTGATTTAGCGCCTCGCCACTGGGCTCGAACCTGGGGCCTGCAGATTGACAGGCCCGATCAAGACTCCGCCATGCGCGCGGATACACTCAACGTCACATTCGGACACAGGCGGCCCATGGCTCTGAGCGGAGGCGATATGCAAGAAGGCGAAGCAATCGTGGCGACCGGGACCGCGCAGGACTTTTTTGAGTTGGCGCCTCCTGGGAAACTGATGCTCTTTCCAGTGGACTTGGACACGAACTATGTCGGTGACGGGTTCCGAACTGTCACGATGACCTTTCCTGCCATACAGCTGCACTGTTCTTCAGAGTCGTGCAACGGGCGCAGATTCTTCGATCCCACCAGCGCGCCAAAGTTTGGTTTGCCCGGACCAGTCCATCTGCATGCGAAGTTCGTCTGCAGAAACTGCGGCGAGTCTTCAAAGATGTATTCGATCAGACTGTATGCAATCTCGGGCGACAAATCTGATTCAGAACTCACATTCCTGAAGCTTGGCGAATTCCCGGCCTTTGGACCGTTAACTCCCGCGCGTCTGCTGTCCCTTTTCGGACCCGATCGCGAGTATTTCCTAAAGGGCCGTCGCGCCGAAGCGCAAAACATGGGTATCGCAGCCTTCGCCTACTACCGCCGCGTTATTGAGAACCAAAAAGATCGAATCTTTGACGCTGTTATTAAGGTGGCCGAGAAGGTTGGAAGCCCAGCAGAAATGATCTCGGATTTGAAACTCGCGAAATCCGAAGTCCAGTTTACAAAGGGAGTTGAAAAGATCCGGCATGGAATTCCACCGGGTCTTTTGGTGAACGGCCACAATCCGCTCACACTGGTTCACGGGGCACTTAGTGAGGGCATTCACGCGCTGTCAGACGAGGAATGCCTTGAGCTTGCTACAAGTATTCGCTTGGTGATGGCCGATCTCGCTGAGCGCATGGCACAAGCAGTAAAGGACGAAGCCGAGTTGACCGCAGCCTTGTCACGCCTGTTCAAGCCCACAAAAGGGACCACAACCCACGACACGGAAAGAAAGAGCTAAATGAGTAATAGAAGCGCTCGCTAGGAGGCACACAATGATCGACTTGGAACTTGTATGGAAGGTCGCCGGGCCTATCGTCGGGATTTTTGTCGGAGCGTATGTAAAGGAGTGGTTTGAGCGACGTCCTAAGTTGGTTGGATTTCTGCAGCACGCTACTGCTGTACCGCTGCCCAACACGAACCCTCCAATCGCGATCAATACTCACAGCGTAGTACTACGAAACAACGGGCGTGCGCCAGCAAAGAACGTTCGGCTCGGTCACAGTGTTTTGCCAGCGTACAGCATCGCACCGAACATTGATCACTCTGTAGTAGACATACAAGGCGGGGGGCGCGAGATTCGTATACCACTGCTCGTCCACAGTCGGCAGGTTGTTATTTCCTACGTTTACCAGTCGCCGCTCTTGTGGAATCAGATAAATACTCATCTCGAATCCGATGAGGGGCCAGTCCAAGTGATCCACACGCTTCCTATGGTCCCTCCGACTCGTGTGCAAATCCGAATTCTTACGGCGTTCGTTGCAGTTGGAGCTGCGACCGTCGCTTACATTGCAATTACAGTCGGGCGAGTTTTTCTGAACTTGTAGCAGGCTCTCTGAAGGAATAGCACTGCGAATTCCTTTGTGTGTTTTTACCTTCGTATAGCTGGTGAAAACCACGCCTCTTTTTGAAGCGTGAAGCTCCAAAGCGCTCGCTACGATGGGCCACAGCCCAGCACCTGACCACTATCCGCCAAGGAGCCCGCTTGATCGAACGTCGCCGCTTTGTTGCATCCGCCGGATGCCTTGCAGCCGCCACTGTGTGCGGCTGTGCCAGCCAGGGCACCACGCCCGCAGCCACTGTCGCAGGTGCATCGCCTGCGTGCCAGACTTTCAACAAGAGCCGGCAGGCGGCCATCACGCCCGAAGAGGCGCTCGCCATGCTCAAGCAGGGCAACCAGCGCTTCACAAGCGGCACGCCGGTCAACTGCGACTTGATGGCACAGGTCAGGGCCACTTCCGAAGGTCAGGCACCGTTTGCTGCAGTGATCGGCTGCATCGACAGTCGCGTTGCGCCCGAACTCGTGTTCGACCAGCGCATCGGCGACATGTTCGTCGCGCGCGTCGCTGGCAACTTCGTCAACACGGACATCATCGGCAGCCTCGAATTCGCGACGGCGCTCGCGGGCGCGAAACTGATCGTCGTGCTGGGTCACTCGGAGTGCGGCGCGATCAAGGGCGCGGTGGACAACGCGCAGTTCGGCAATCTCACGGCGATGCTCGCCAACATCCGCCCTTCAGTGCTCAAGGTGCGCGACATCCCCGGCTCGCAGGACTCGAAGAACAAAAGGCTGGTGCAGGCCGTTGCTGAACAGAACGCCGTCGATGCTGTGGCTGCATTGCTGGCCCGCAGCGACGTGCTGCGCACACTGGTGGCGCAGGGCAAGCTCAAAGTGGTGTCGGCCATGCACGACGTGGGCACGGGCAAGGTCAGCTGGGCAGCTTGATGCACACCGTGCGCGGGTAGACTTCCGCGCATGAAATTCAAAGGCGACGGGCGGCGAATCTCTTTCGCAGCAATGCTGGTGGCGCTGGCGTGCAGCCTCTGCGCCTGCGGGGGTGGCAGCGGTGTTCAATTACCACCGCCCATCTCGCAGCCACCGCCACCGCCCGACCCCAACCTGAGCCCCGCAGCGCGGCTGGGCGAAAAGATCTTCCGCGACACCGGCCTGTCCGCCTCCGGCAAGCAAGCCTGCATCTCGTGCCACGAGCCGGCCAATGGCCACGCTGCACCTTTCAACACACCCGTGGCGTTCGGCGGGCCGCAGATGGACCAGGCGGGCACACGCAGCTCGCCATCGCTGCGCTACCTGCGCTTCAACACCAAGTTCACCGTCGATCCGTCCGGCAAACCATCGGGCGGCTTTTTCTGGGACGGCCGCTCCGACAGCCTGGCTGCGCAGGCGCGTGACCCGTTCCTGAATGCTGTTGAACTCGCTAACCCCGATGTGCAGTCCGTCATCGACAAGCTGATGCGCGCGCCGTATGCCGACGAGTTCCGCTCCGTGTTCGGCGCGGGCATTTTTGCCGATGCGGACGCAGCGTTCGATCGCCTCGCGTTTGCGCTGGAGCGCTACCAGGTCGAAGACGTGGACTTCGCGCCGTTCACCAGCAAGTTCGATGCGTTCATGGGCTTTGCCGTCAACTTCACGCCGCAAGAAATGAATGGCTATGTGCTGTTCGACCGTGCAGACAAAGGCAACTGTGCCTCGTGCCACACGAGCACGCGGCCTGAGAATGCGCCGCTCGCCCTCTTCACCAATTTTGGCTACGCCAGCCTCGGCGCGCCGCGCAATGCGCAAATCCCTGCAAATGCCGACGCATCGTTTCGCGACAGTGGCCTGTGCAACGCGCGCGCCGGGTTTGCGACACACACTGAGTGGTGCGGCAGCTTCCGCGTGCCGTCGCTGCGCAATGTGGCGGTGCGCCAGCGCTTCTTTCACAACGGCAGCTTCTCGGTGCTTGAAGACGCGATCCGCTTCCACGTGCGCCGCGATACCGATCCGCAGCTTTGGTACCCGGTGGACGCCATGGGCAACCTGCAACCCTACGACGACCTGCTTGCCAGCGAGCGCGCCAACGTCACGCGGCAAGCGCCGTTCGATCGCAAGGCTGGCGATGCGCCTGCCCTCACGGAGCAGGAGATCAGCGACATCGCAGCCTTCTTGCGCACGCTCACCGACGGAGCATCGCGCTCATGAGCGCAGCGCGCCTTCTGCTGCCTGTGGTGCGTGTGCTGCGCGTGCTGCATGTGGTGGCCTTACTGGCCGTACTGGCGCTGCCGGCGATGGCCGAGCCGCAGGACGAACTGCTCGGCTGCTGGCGGGCAACGCGGATCACGCAGGTGTTCGCTGATGGATCAAAGAGCGTGAGTGCGGGCAGCCAGTGCACCCTGCAGTTCAAGCGCGACGAGTTCGTGTCAACTTGCGCTTTTTCGCAAAGGCCGACTGTTACCACCTACCGCTACAACATCACGCGCGATGGCGTTTATTCTGCAACCATGCTCACCAGCACAGCGAGCACGCAGTTGATAGGAACCACCCGCGACTACGAATTCAAGATCAGCGGCGACACGCTCGCAATCACCTCAAGGCCCAAGGTCACCACGCCTGCGCCCGCCAACGCCACCGTGCACGTGGATTCGGAATCGAGCAAGGTTGCGTGCGACTGACTGGCGCTCACTGCCAGGTGCGGGCAACGACAAGCGTCACTGCGCCACGAACCGGTATTCGTGCTGCGCATCGCGCAAAACCAGCGTGGGCTTTGCTGCCTTGGCGTCGCGCAGGAAGTCGATGCCCGGCCCCGGATCGATCGTGAAGTAGCTCTGCGTGCCATCCACGTTGTTGCGCAGCGCGACCTCGCTCTTCCAGCGGTCGAAAACAAACACTACTTTGCCTGCGCGCTTGCTCACCCTGATCGAGCCAATCGTGGCGTTTCGGTAGCGTGAGGCGAGCAAAGCTGCTGCCGCGGGCGGCACGGGCAGCGTCAGCAACTCGCGCTGCTTCGCCAACTCGGCCCGCCGGTTGGCTGCGGCCACCTTAAGGCGCTCATCCGCCTCTGGCCTGGCGTCGAAAAGCAGTTCCATGAGCTTGCGCTGGAAAGGGCCGCGCAGCTGCTGCCCTGCGTCTGAATTGGTCAGTATCGTCACGCCAACGCCGTAGTCGGGCAGCCAGATCATGTTGGAGTGAAAGCCCAGCAGGTCGCCGCCATGCGTGACCACCGTGATGCCCAGCTGCCTGTCGACAAACAAGCCCATGCCATAGGTGACGTCTTCGCTCACGCCCACCTGCGGCTGGTAGCGCTCGCGCCAGTTGGCTTCGCTGATCAGCGGCTGGCCCTCGGGCGTGTTGCCCTTGCCCAGTTCCATCAACACCCAGCGGCTCAAGTCGCGCGGCGTGGTCCAGACTGCACCTGAAGGGCGGGCCGGGATGATGGTGTAGTTCAAGTCCATGCGGGCCAGCTGGGTCGTGCCATCGAGCCGGTCACCGTGCGGGCTCGCGTGATTGCCTGCGAGCGCTTGCGCAAAATCGAATGTGGTTTTGCTCATGCCCAGCGGCTTGAACAGCATCTCGCGCATCGCTTCGTCGTAGGCAGCGCCGAGCTCCTTGCCGGGGCGCAGTGCGTCCGCCGCGATGTAGCCACCCGCAGCGGCCATCAGGTTGCTGTACTGGAAGACCTCGCCGAAGCGGCTGGTCGGCTGCATCACGGCAAGCTGGTCGAACACGGATCGCGCCGGCGCTTTGCCACTCGCGAAGATCCATTCCATGTCCTGGCGCGGCATGCCGGTGCAGGCGCAGAACAGGTGGCGTATCTGCACGCTGCGGCCGGCCTGCGCATCGCCCAGGCGGAACCGCGGGTAGGCCTGCGCGGCGGGTTGGTCCCAGCGCAGCTTGCCTGCATCAACGGCGCGCGCTGCCAGCGCCGATGTCATCGCCTTGGTGTTCGACGCCGCCATGAAGAGCGTGTCGGCATCGATGCGTTCGGGCTTGCCCAGTTCACGCACGCCCAGCCCGCCTGCCCACACCACCTTGCCACCGCTCACAAACCCCAGGCCCACGCCGGGGATGTCGAGCTGCTTCATGCCTTCGGCCACGAATGCCTTCAGCTGCTCGACCATCTCGGGGTCAAGCGCGTGGGGCGCCTTGCCGGCCAGGTTTTCACGGTCGTAACCGCGTGGCCGCAGGCTTGCGAAGAAGGTGCCGATGGGCGCGCCGCGCTTTTCAAGCGTTGCATCGGCGGCATCGAGCAGCAGCACGACCCACGCTTTGCCGTCGCCGGTGCTCGCACGCATGGCGATGGCCTGCACAGTGCGTTTTTCGTTGGGCGCGGTGTGGTAGCTGAAGGCGATCTGGTCAACCCAGCCGCTTCGGCTTGGGCGCTCGGAAGCCAGACGCAGTTCACGATTGAATGCAGGCTGCGCTGTCTTCCAGGCCTGCGCGGCTGCGTCTTTGGCGTCGCTGGCACCAGCGATGTCAACCAGGGTGACCGTCGAGTCGCCTTCCGGTGCCGTGAGCACCACCTGCTGGCCTGCACCACTTTTTGTGAAGCCCTGCGGCGGCGTGAATGTATGGCCACCGGCCGTGGTGTCTGCGAATACACACAGCGGCAAAAGTAAAAGCGTAGCGAGCAGCAAGCGGCGCATCGTGGCTCCAGAATTTGACGCACATATTTGACGCACATCCTAGAGCATGCGTGCCGGCCGCTAGAGGACTGCACGCATGCGGCAGCGCACTTGAGCGCTGCCGCTGTGGCACCCGCTTACAGCTTCTGTGCCTGCATGAACCTGTCGAACGTCGCTTCAGTGAAGCGGAACCACAGGTTCTGGTCGGAGCGGAACTTGGAGTAGTCGGCGTAAACCTTGCGCCAGTTCTCGTTGCGCGCACTCAGCTCGTCATACAGGGCCATCGACTGCTTGAACGCTTCGTTCATCACATCGGCCGGGAACGGGCGCAGCTTGGCACCGCTGCCAACGAGCTGCTTGAGCGCCGTCGGGTTCTTCACGTCGTACCTGGCCTGCATTTCGATGTGGGCGTAGGCACTGGCTGCTTCGACGATGGCTTTGTACTCAGGCGACAGCGCGTCATACGCCTTCTGGTTGATGTACAGGTCGAGCTGCAAGCCGCCTTCCCACCAGCCGGGGTAGTAGTAGTAAGGCGCGACCTTGTTCAGGCCGAGCTTCTGGTCGTCGTACGGGCCGATCCACTCAGCGGCGTCGATGGTGCCCTTTTCAAGCGCGGGATAGATGTCGCCGCCGGGAATGCTTTGCGGCACGCCGCCCATGCGCTCAAGCACCTTGCCCGCGAAGCCGCCGATGCGGAACTTCAAGCCCTTGATGTCCTTGACGGTCTTGATTTCCTTGCGCATCCAGCCGCCCATTTGCGCGCCGGTGTTGCCGCACGGAAAGCTGATCATGTTGTACTTGGCGTAGAACTCACGCATGAGCTTCAGGCCGTTGCCTTCGAACGTCCATGCACTCATCTGGCGGCTGTTCAGGCCAAACGGAATCGCACCGCCGATCGCAAAGGTTTCGTCCTTGCCAAAGAAGTAGTACGGCGCCGTGTGCGCGCACTCGATGGAGTTCTGCTGCACGGCGTCAACCACGCCGAAGGCCGGCGTGATTTCACCGGCTGCGTGCACCGAGATCTCGAATTTGCCGCCTGAGAGCGTGCGCACTTTTTGTGCGAACACTTCGGCCGCGCCGAAGATCGTGTCGAGCGACTTCGGGAAGCTGGAGCCCAGGCGCCAGCGCACTGCTTGCTGGGCGTGAACGGCAGGCGCAACGCCTGCGGCGAGGACGCCGGCAATGCCAGCGTGCTTGATAAGGGAGCGACGATCCATGGGATAGGTGTGCTGTGAGAGTGAAGACGGCGCGATCATGCGCGCATGCGCCATGCTGAAGCTTGCAGCACACTTTCGGCGCGAAACGGGACTTTCCCCAATGGCGCCTTGGAGCGCACCGTGACGTGCGGGCCATTTGCGGATCGTTTTCGGGCCGTTTGCGGGCCATTGGTCTGTACGAACTTTCCAGCAGCTGATGTGACGAACTGGTGGGGAGTATTCGAGTCATCCGGGCCGGCGCACACACGCGCCGCGCAACGGGTCACCGCCACCTGTTCACATCATGTCCGCCTCCTCTACGCAGCCGGCCCTGCCTGTCGGCGCTGCATTGCGCCCCACCGTGCCTGCTGAAACCCCATCTTCAACGCACGGGGCCAGCGCGCCCGAGCAGCAGCTATCGATTGCGCAACCACAACCCGCGCAGATTTCAGCGCCACTCGCGGCACTGCGCGAAGTCACCCTGGATGCGGCAGCGCGTTTCCATCCCCTCGACATGGAAGGCCTGAAGGACACGGAGCAACTGCTGACTCGCCTCGGCCGGTTTGAAGACGCCGCGCGAGTGCTGGAGTGGCGGCTTCAGCATGAGAGCGTGAGCGCCCAAACCATCAAGGACTATCAGTTGCTTGCGATACGGTGGCTTCAGGCGCAGCAGTTCGCAAAGGCCGATGCACCACTTGATATTGCAGTCGCGATGTGCGCAGCAACATCGGGTGATCGAGAGCGAGCCAACAGGGATGCCGCCATCGACAAAGCGGCAACGCGGCTGTTCCTGGGCAATTTAGCTGGCGCGCAGGAGGCACTTGCGCAAGCTGATCCTGGCGATGCGACGACTGCAATGGTTGCCGCAATGATCAGCCACTCGAGTGGCACCGCGCAGACTCTCGATCAGGAACTTGCGGCGTTGGAGCGGCTGGCTGGCTGCTCGCCCGTGCATCTGATCACCCTCGCCGCATGGCACAACGCGCCCGGTGTGGCTTTGCAAGTTCTTGGCAAGTACATTGGGCAAGAGCCTCCTGCGGCTGAACCGGTGAGCGCGACCGAGGCGCGATCCGTCATTGGTGCGCTCTTGTCGAGTCCGTTCATCCTGGCTTCGCCGGCCCGCGCAGCGCTTGAGGACAGCCAAGCCTGGCAAACGCTGCGCGAGCGGTGCGGGCTTGTGCCCGGAACTGAAGACATCCGGGTCCCCTTCGACGTGCCGGACATGCGCGCTCACGTCGCGCAAGTTCTGCAGGACATGGAACGCCAAGACCTCATGCCCATAGCTGCAACGCTGAATCCGCGCGTCGGTGGCGCATTCAAGTCCTGGGCGCCCTTCTACCCAGACCGGACGGCACCCGCAGTACACGTCGGCGTGCAGCTCGAGGCGACCGGCAGGCAACTGCTAGCGGCCTACTTCAACCGCAAGTACGGATGCTCCATCACCGTTCTAAATACCGGCGACCCCATGCGTGTGGCCACCGAGCTCGTAGGCCTGATCGAGCAAGCCCGGAGCGTGCGCGGCGACACCCGCAGAGCACTCTGCTTCGGCGACATCCACGGAGCTTCAGTGGTCTATATCCGAGAGGGCGACGAGGAAGCGATCCTGCTCGCGGACTCCGTGCCGCGTGTCGCTGCGCCGCCTGAGCTGCACGCAACGCACTTGCCGTCCGCTCTGCTGAAGGCAATCACCGCCTTGCCAGCCCCGCCCGAGGTGTATGTGCAGTCGCAGGGCCTGCAGTCGGATAGCCACTCGTGCTTCACATTTGCGATGAAGGCGGCCGTGACGCTCACCCGCCGAACGCCTGAGCAATTTGGCGAGCCCCGCGAATATCTCATTGCTGAGCTGATCGATGAACTCCGCCGCGACTTCGATCCAAAGGTGTTTAGCTCGTCGACTCCAGTGCGGATGCTGCCTGTACCGTCTGTACCCGAGATCGCAAAAATGTTTCAAGGCCCAGCTGATCGGCAGGTCGGACGCGCAAAGCCGGTGCGTGACTCAAAAGGACAGCCAACTGTTGGCAACTTCATCACAGCGCACTCCGCAGAGATACCGGTCAGGCGACGGCTATTTCAGCCCAGATCTGCCGCCCCTCCGACGGTGCATGTTGCCGACTACACGCGTCAAAAAGGCAACGCCTACGCCGCGATCATCGACGCGGAGAGCTGGAACCAGGCAATCCTCGCGGCAGCTCCCGCCGGCAGGTGGAACGAGGACTATCAGATCGAGTTCACCCGGGAGCTCAAGCAAAGGATTCATGCATTCACTGAGCGAGCAGAGGGCAAGCATCGCGCCCGGTCAACGTAGCGACGATGGGTGGGTGAGCTGCGCAGTGTGAGTGCAGACGCGGCGACTGTGCGCATGCGCGCCATGTTGAAGCCTGCAGCACACTTTCGGCGCGAAACGGGTGTTTGCCCAATGCCACAGTGGTGCATGCGGTGTCGCGTGCGGGGTGATGCAACTGGCATCCGGATTGCTACTGTTAGCTTGCTAACTATCACACCCCACCTCACTACCGGAGACTTCTCATGGACAAGCGCCGCTTCATCCGTGCCGGGCTGGCCACGGCCGCCGCAGGTATCGCAGCACCCGCACTTGCGCAGGCAAGCCCGAATATCCGCTGGCGCATCGCATCGAGCTTTCCGAAGTCGCTCGACACGATTTATGGCGGCGCGGAAGTGCTGTCCAAACGCATCGCCCAGATCACCGGCGGCAAGTTCAAGATCTCGGTGCATGCCGCGGGCGAGCTGATGCCCGCCTTCGGCGTGGTCGATGCGCTGCAGCAAGGCAGCATCGAATGTGCGCATACGGCCAGCTACTACTTCGTTGGCAAGAACAAAGCCTTCGGCTTCGAGACGACGATTCCCTTCGGCATGAACCAGCGCCAGCAAAACGTCTGGATGTACTACGGCGGCGGCCTCTCACTGGTGCGCGACTTTCTGCGCGACTTCAACATCGTGAGCTTTCCTGGCGGCAACACCGGCGTGCAGATGGGCGGCTGGTTCAAGAAAGAAATCCGCAGCGTGGCAGACCTCAAAGGCCTGAAGATGCGCATTCCCGGCATTGGCGGCGAAGTGATGGCCCGGCTGGGCGCGGTGCCGCAGAACATTCCGGGCGGCGACATCTACCCCGCGCTTGAAAAAGGCACCATCGACGCGGCCGAATGGGTCGGCCCGCACGACGATGAAAAGCTCGGCTTCTACAAGATCGCGCCGCATTACTACTACCCTGGCTGGTGGGAGAGCAATTCGATGTATTCGTTCTATGTCAACACCAAGGCATGGGACGCGCTGCCCAAGGACTACCAGGCCGCTTTCGAGGCCGCTGCCGCCGAAGCCAACATTGACATGATGGCAGAGTACGACTTCAAGAACCCGCAGGCGCTGCGCCGGCTTGTGGGCAATGGCGTGAAGCTGCACGCGTATTCGACGGAGCTGATGAAAGCCGCGCAAGACGCCGCGTTCGATCTCTACGCCGAAGAGTCGGAGAAGAACCCCGCGTTCAAGAAGCTCTTCGAATCGTGGAACAAGTTCCGCGCCGACGTGACGCTGTGGCACAGGTTTGCGGAACACACGCTGGCCACGTTCCAGTATGCGAATCCGCCGAAGCAGAGGTGAGATCAACCGCCGCGCGCCCCCACCCTAGCCCTCCCCCGGAGGGGAGGGGAAAAGGCAAGAAAACCCACGCAGTGGCAAAGTCGCCGCGCAACAACGTGCAGCGCCGACACACCATGAAAAAACCGGGCTTCGCCCGGTTTTTTTATCTAGCTAGACAACTTTAAAAACGCGCAGCGTTTTTAAAGTTAAAGTTTTTGCGACTGCATGAACCGGTCGAAGCTCATTTCCGTGAAGCGGAACCACAGGTTCTGGTCAGCGCGGAACTTGTTGTAGTCAGCGTAGATCTTCTTCCAGCTTTCGTTCTTGGCGTTGAGCTCTTCGTAAAGGCCCATGGCTTCCTTGAACGCGGCGGACATCATGTCTTGCGGGAACGGACGCAGCTTCGTGCCGGCACCCACCAGCTGCTTGAGGGCAGCGGGGTTGAGCGCGTCGTAGCGCGATTGCATGAACACGTGGGCCGTGTGCGTGGCCGAGGTCACGATGGCCTTGTTCTCTGCCGACAGCGCTTCGTATGCCTTGGTGTTGAAGAAGAAGTCCAGCTCGGGGCCGCCTTCCCACCAGCCGGGGTAGTAGTAGTACGGGGCGACCTTGTTGAAGCCAAGCTTCTGGTCGTCATACGGGCCCACCCATTCGGCTGCGTCGATCGTGCCTTTTTCAAGCGCCGGATAGATTTCGCCGCCGGGGATGTTCTGCGGCACGCCGCCGATACGCTCGAGCACCTTGCCGCCGAAGCCGCCGATGCGCATCTTCAGGCCCTTGATGTCCTTGACCGACTTGATTTCCTTGCGGAACCAGCCGCCCATCTGGGCACCGGTGTTGCCACCCATGAAGTTGATGATGTTGTAGCCGGCGTAGAACTCGCGCATCAGCTTCATGCCGTTGCCCTGCTCCATCCAGGCGGTCATCTGCCGGCTGTTCAGGCCGAACGGAATTGCGCAGCCGAGCGCGAAGCACTCGTTCTTGCCGAAGAAGTAATAGGGCGCCGTGTGCGCACCTTCCACGGAGCCTTGCTGCACGCCGTCCACCACGCCGAATGCGGGCATCAGTTCACCGGCCGCATGCACGGACACGTCGAACTTGCCGCCCGACATGGCCTTGACCTGCGCGGCAAACACTTCAGCAGCGCCGTAAATCGTGTCGAGCGACTTCGGGAAGCTGGAGGCAATGCGCCAGCGGATGGCGGCCTGTGCATGCACGGCCGGTGCAACGCCCGCTGCCAGCACGCCAGCCAGGCCTGCATTCTTGATGACTGATCTACGATCCATGGAAGCGCTCCTCATAGGAATAAAAAACTGCGGTGCCAAACGACAATCGTCTGGCAACGAGCGTCATTCTAGGAACGCATCCACTTTGGTATTCAGGGGTTTTCCCTTGCGGCGCAGGCCTTGGGGCCTATCCCACCACTTTGAGTGTGGGTGCAACCCGCGCGGCGAGATCGCCAAACCTCGCGCGTATTGATGCTTCGATGCCGCCCGCATCCAGCCCCTGCATCGACAGCAGTTTTGCAGGGTCGCCGTGCTCGATGAATTCGTCGCGCAGGCCCAGTTGCAACACCGGCTTGACGAGGCCTGCAGCGTTCAGCGCTTCAGCCGCAGCACTGCCCGCACCGCCCATGACAGCGCCCTCTTCGAGCGTCACGAGTGCTTCATGTGTGGCGGCAACTTGCAGCAGCAGTTCAGTGTCGATCGGCTTGGCCCAGCGCATGTTCACGACGGTGGCGTTCAGGCGTTCGGCCGCCGCGAGCGCGGGGTACAGCAGCGTGCCAAAGGCAAGGATCGCGATGCCTTGCGGCCCGCTCTCGCCAGCTGCCGCTATGCGTGTGCGGCGCACTTCGCCCTTGCCGAACGGCAACGGCTGCAGGCCTTCTTCCATCGGCACACCCGCACCCGACCCACGCGGGTAGCGCACGGCCACGGGAGTGTCTTGCTCGAACGCGGTGGTGAGCAGTTTGCGGCATTCGTTTTCATCGGCGGGGCAGGCCACGCTCATGTTCGGGATGCACCGCAGATACGCAATGTCGTAGGCGCCTGCATGTGTGGGGCCATCAGCGCCGACGAGGCCCGCGCGATCGAGCGCAAACACCACGGGCAGGTTCTGGATCGCGACGTCGTGGATGAGCTGGTCGTAGCCGCGCTGCAGGAACGTGGAGTAGATCGCCACCACGGGCTTCAGGCCCTCGCATGCCAGCCCCGCTGCAAACGTCACCGAGTGCTGCTCGGCGATGCCCACGTCGTAATAACGCTTGGGATACCGCCGTTCGAATTCGACCATGCCCGAGCCTTCGCGCATGGCAGGCGTGATGCCGACCAGGCGCGAGTCTTTCTCGGCCATGTCGCACAGCCACTGGCCAAACACCTGTGTGAACGTGAGCTTGGGCGGTGTGGCGGGCTTGGTCAGGCCCACAGCGGGGTCGAACTTGCCCGGGCCGTGATAGGCCACCGGGTCGGCCTCCGCCATCTTGTAGCCCTGCCCTTTTTTCGTGACGACGTGCAGGAACTGCGGCCCCTTCAGGTGCTTGATATTTTCAAGCGTGGGGATCAGCGAATCCAGGTCGTGGCCGTCGATCGGGCCGATGTAGTTGAAACCGAATTTCTCGAACAGCGTGGCCGGCACGACCATGCCCTTGGCGTGTTCCTCGATGCGTTTGGCCAGCTCGAACAGGGGCGGCGCAACCTTGAGGACGTTCTTGCCGACGTTCTTGGCGTTGGTGTAGAACTGCCCGCTCATCAGCTGCGCGAGGTAGCGGTTGAGCGCACCCACCGGCGGGCTGATCGACATGTCGTTGTCGTTCAGGATCACCAGCAGGTCGCACTCGGCAACGCCGCCGTTGTTCAGCGCCTCGAACGCCATGCCCGCGCTCATCGCGCCGTCGCCGATCACGGCAATCACTTCACGGTCTTCGCCCTTGGTCTTGGCGGCCACGGCCATGCCGAGTGCCGCCGAAATGCTGGTGGACGAATGCGCGGTGCCAAACGTGTCGTACTCGCTCTCGGTGCGCTGCGGAAAGCCCGACAGGCCGCCCAGCTGGCGCAGCGAGGGCATGCGGTCGCGCCGGCCCGTGAGGATCTTGTGCGGGTAGGTCTGGTGGCCCACATCCCACACGATGCGGTCGTATGGCGTGTTGAAGACGTAGTGCAGCGCGATCGTGAGTTCCACCGTGCCCAGGTTGGAGCTGAGGTGGCCGCCGGTTTGCGACACGCTTTCGATGAGGTAGGTGCGCAGCTCTGAGGCCAGCTGCGCGAGCTGGTTGCGTGGCAGCTTGCGCAGGTCAGCAGGATCGTGGATCGTTTCGAGCAATGACATTCAGTTCTCCCTGATCACGACCATGCGTGCCAGTGCGGCCAGGGAAGTGGTGTCGGCCAGCTGGCTGCGGTCAAGCGCTGCGAGCGCTTCATCGAGAAGCTCGCGCGCATAGGCTTGTGAACGCGGCAGGCCCAGCAGCGACACGTAAGTTGGCTTGTCCTGCGCGGCATCCTTGCCGGCGGTCTTGCCCAGCGTCGCGGAATCGGCCGTCACGTCAAGGATGTCATCCACAACCTGGAACGCCAGCCCCATGGCGGCGCCGTAGGCCGCGAGTGCATCGCGTGCGACCGAACCTGGCTCGCCACAGGCCGCGCCCATCATCACGCTGCCCTTGAGCAGCGCGCCGGTCTTGCGGCAGTGCATCGCGCGCAGTTCAGGCTCCGACAGGGCCAGGCCCACGCTGGCCAGGTCAATCGCCTGGCCGCCGGCCATGCCTTCATGGCCGGCCGCGCGTGCCAGCAGGCCGCACAGCCGCGCCTGCATGCCCAGCGGCACGGATGCGTCGTCAGGGGTGAGGATTTCAAAGGCGAGCGCCTGCAAGGCGTCACCGGCAAGCAGCGCCTGCGCCTGGCCGAACTTCACGTGGACGGTGGGCTTGCCGCGGCGCAGCACGTCGTTGTCCATGCAGGGCATGTCGTCGTGGACCAGCGAGTAGGCGTGGATCAATTCTGCTGCGCATGCCGCACGCATGGCAGCGGCCTCGTTGCCGTGCACGGCCTCGGCAGCGGCCAGGGCGAGCAGCGGCCGCAGGCGTTTGCCGCCATCGAGCACCGCGTAGCGCATGGCCTGCCCCAGACCAGCCGGTGCATGGGCAACGACCCATTCAGACAGCGCGGACTCCACCTGCGCGAGGCGTGTGGCGCTCCAGGCGGCCAGATCGAATGCCTGCTTCACTCGGGTGTCCACGGCTTGAGCGCCCCTTCGTCGAGGACTTTGACCTGCTGCTCCACGGCCTGCAGCTTGTCCCGGCAGAACTGCAGCAGCTCGGCACCCCGGCGGTAGCCGGTGAGCAGCTGCTCCAGTGGCAGCTGCCCCGACTCGATCAGGCCGACGAGTTGCTCGAGCTCTTCGAGTGCGGCCTCGTAGCTGGCGGGGGTGGTCAATGGCGCCTTGGGCATGTAATTGATGACGGTGGAAACGATGAATTCTAGGCTTTGCGCAAGCGCCCGGCAGCACCCGCGCGCCGCAGGCGCCCCACGGCTGTGCTTGATTGCGGCCGAGGTGGCCCCAAGTGACCCCCAGCGGTACAATCCGCTTCCCATGATTGCCGGGTTCAGGCCCGGTTTTTTATTTCCCTCGCTCTTTTCTCCTCGCCGCGCCAGTCCACGGTCCATCGGACCTCAAAACGTCAGCGCTACCCTGCCCCTTAATAGGGGGAGTCTCTAGGTCAGGTCACCCATGTCTGATTTAAGTCTTCAACTGCAGCAGGCCGCAAGCCAACTACCAGTTTCCAGTTACTTCGACGAAGCGCTTTTCCAGCGCGAAAAGGAATTCATCTTCCAGCGCGGGCCCCGTTATGTGGGGCACCAGCTCAGCGTGCCGGACACCGGCGACTACTACGCACTGCCGCAAGAAGGGCAAGGCCGCGCCTTGCTGCGCACGCCGCGCGGCGTCGAGCTCATCTCGAATGTGTGCCGCCACCGCCAAGCCGTCATCCTGCAGGGCCGCGGCTCGCTGCAAGGCAGCGCATCGTCCGGCGGCAACATCGTGTGCCCGCTGCACCGCTGGACCTACAGCGGCGGCGCAGGCGCACCCGCAGGCAAATTGCTGGGTGCCCCGCACTTTGCGCAAGACCCCTGCCTGAACCTGAACAACTATCCGCTGCAAGAGTGGAACGGCCTGCTCTTCGAGCAGCAGCGCACGGACGCAGGCGGCAGTGCCACCGACGTCGCCGCTGATCTCGCCGGCCTCGGCCCGCGCGCTGACCTCGACTTCACCGGCATGGTGCTCGACCGCGTCGAGATGCACGAGTGCAACTACAACTGGAAGACCTTCATCGAGGTCTACCTGGAGGACTACCACGTGGGCCCGTTCCATCCGGGCCTGGGCAGCATGGTTAGCTGCGACGACCTGCGCTGGGAGCTGAACGACAACTATTCAGTGCAGACGGTGGGTGTCGCCAATCGGCTGGGCAAGGCGGGCAGCCCGGTGTACGAGCGCTGGGAAAAGGCGCTGATGCGCTACCGCAATGGGCAGCCGCCCAAGTACGGCGCGATCTGGCTCACGTACTACCCGCACATCATGATCGAGTGGTACCCGCATGTGCTCACCGTGTCCACATTGCACCCGATGGGGCCGCAGAAAACCATGAACATGGTCGAGTTCTACTACCCCGAGGAAATCGCTGCCTTCGAGCGCGACTTTGTCGAGGCGCAGCAGGCGGCCTACATGGAAACCTGCGTGGAAGACGACGAGATCGCCCTGCGCATGGATGCCGGCCGCCACGCGCTCATGATGCGCGGCGACGATGAATTCGGCCCTTACCAAAGCCCGATGGAAGACGGCATGCAGCACTTTCACGAGTGGTATCGGGGCCGCATGAACTTCGCCTGATGCAGGCGCTCTGGATGATCGCGGGGTCGTTCTTCTTCGCGACGATGGCCGTCTGCGTGAAGTTCGCCTCGCAGTGGTTCCACAGCTCCGAGCTTGTGTTCTGGCGCGGCGTGCTCGGCATGCTGCTGCTGTGGGCGATCGCCCGCTACCAGCGGCAGTCGCTCGCCACTCGCTACCCCGCCATGCACGCCTGGCGCAGCCTGGTCGGCGTGATCTCCCTGGGCGCGTGGTTTTATTCGATCGGCTTCCTGCCGCTGGCCACGTCGATGACGCTCAACTACATGAGCAGTGTGTGGGTCGCTGCCTTCCTCATTGGTGGCGCGCTCATGAACTGGGACCCGAGGCAGGCCGGCGGCTCGCCGCTGCGCCAGGGCGCGCTGGTGCTCACCGTGCTGGCGGGCTTTACCGGCGTGATCCTCATGCTGCGGCCGACCATTGCGCAAAACCAGCTCTTCGCCGGGCTGATCGGCCTCATGTCAGGCCTGACTGCAGCCTTCGCCTACATGCAGGTCATGGCGCTTGGCAAGGCGGGCGAGCCTGAGACGCGCACGGTGTTTTACTTCGCGATGGGCTCCGCTGTCGGCGGTGCGCTGGGCATGCTGGTCGAAGGCATGTCGCCATGGAACTGGGCGCACGCGATGTGGCTCGTGCCGATTGCCGTGCTCGCTGCGCTGGGCCAGCTGTGCATGACGCGCGCCTACAGCAAAGGCCCGACACTGGTCGTCGCAAGCCTGCAGTATTTCGGGCTCGTGTTCGGTGCGATCTACAGCGTCACGCTCTTTGGCGACGCGATCACGCTGCTGGGCTGGGCCGGCATGGCGCTGATCGTCGCGAGCGGCATCGCGGCCACCGTCTTGCGCTCACGCGCTGCACCCAACGCACCCGCCGAAGAACACTGATAATTTCTGCCATGTACACCACGCTCATTTCTGCCGAACAACTGCTGGCCCTGCAATCTGCCAAGGCGCGGCTCATGGTCTTTGACTGCACCTTCGACCTGATGAACCCGGCGGAAGGCGAAAAGCAATATCGCGCGTCACACATCCCTGGTGCGGTGTATGCCAACCTCGATACAGCGCTGAGCGACAAAGGCACCTTCGACGCCGCCGGCAAGCTTCACCCGCATACTGATTCACCTTCAGGCGGACGCCACCCGCTGCCCAGCCGCGAAAAGTTCGCCATGTGGCTGTCGAGCGTGGGCTTCACGAACGACATGCAGGCCGTGGTTTACGACCGCAACAACGCCAACTACTGCGGCCGCCTGTGGTGGATGCTGAAGTGGGCTGGCCACGACAACGTGGCTGTGCTCGATGGCGGGCTGCAGGCCTGGCAAGCGGCTGGAGGTGCGGTGACAGACCGGCAGGAGCCTTCGCACTTCCAGTCGAACTTCGAGCTGCGCGCGCCCCTGCGCCTGCTCGCAACAGTGCAGGACGTCGAGCGTGGGCTTGCCAGCACCTCGCAGACGCTGATCGACGCTCGCGGCGCACCGCGCTTCAAAGGCGAGGTCGAACCACTCGACCCCGTTGCAGGCCACATTCCCGGCGCGCTCAATCGGCCGTTCACGAGCAACATCGGCCCTGACGGCAAGTTCAAGCCGGCGGCCGTGCTGAAGCAGGAATTTGAAGCGCTGCTCGCAGGGCGAGACGCATCGTCAGTCGTGCATCACTGTGGCAGCGGCGTGAGTGCCGTGCCCAACGTCATCGCGATGGAACTCGCGGGTTACGCACCCACTGCGCTCTTTGCCGGCAGTTGGAGCGAGTGGTGCGCTGACCCTTCGCGCCCGGTCGAAAAGGGCTGAGCCCTAGAGTTCGCCGCGGCTGTCGCCGGACAATGCAGCCGCCGCCGAATTGTTTTCGTCCGAATTGCTTTCCTTTGGCCCGGCCCAGTACAGTACCGAGCCTGGAATGGCCGTTTGAAACTCTTGCATGTACGGCGCGCATTCCGGCGGAAGCACAGCGACTGAACGATAGTGACCAGCGAAGGGCACTTCCATGACAGGATGTTGCTTCTCGTTGAAGAACTTCGCGAATTCATTGACGAGATGATCCGCGGTGTACTGGCCCGGCTCGTCTCGCGTTCCAGAGTTTGGCGCTGGCTTATAGGCCGCCAACAGCTGGCCGCTGCCGAAATAGGACTTCGGAATGAACAGGATCGTGCCCGGCAACTTGGGGTACAGATCGTAGGTGGCGCGCTGGCTGGCAGGCGTCTGCGGCGGCACAGCAGTCGGTATGTTCGGCGGATAGTCATACACATTCCGCTTTGAACCTGTGCGCGGGTTGTAGGAGAAGCCGCCAAGATACGGACGTGCCCCCAGATTCTTGCCAATGATCCGGTCTAACCAATGCGCGGTACCGAGAATGATCAGGGAGCGTTCCGTCGAAGCGACAAGCTCGGCGACATCAGCACCCTGCGTGTCCCAGAAGTTCACAAAGGTGAAGTTGGCCGACTCGTGCATGAACGCATTCGTGTACCACTGGATGTGGTCAGCAGTGATCCCCACACGCCGGCTCTGAAGCGTCGACGCAAGCACCTGCGCTCTCGTTGTGCGATCCGCCCGGGTGGCCCTCTCGCGCGCCTCGACGCCGGATGCGGTTTGCTCTGCGGTGAATCCGCCTTCGAACTTGATGACCCATGGCTCGTCGGGCATCACGTCGGCCATTGCTTCGGCGCCCTCCAGGGCAGCAAGTGCGGCGTCAAGATCCCTATGACCGTCGCCGATACCGACATTCGTTGCGCATAGCTGCAGTGCGCCGCCGGCCAGCCACCGGATTCCGCTGACATCAGACACGTCAGTCGCCGCTTGGCCGGCTGCCGCGGCTGTGCCGGCGCAGCCGATCACAAAACGCAACACGCCAGCCAACGAAGGCCCGCCCAATTTCAGAGTGGGTGACTCGCCGGGGCCAATCGACGCCTGCGAACGCTCCTGCGGCAAGTTCATGGGCTGCGCAGCGGGCTGCGGCATATGGATGCGAAGTGCTTTCATGCAAAATCCCTTGAAGCGTTGACTTCCGGCCCAACGGGCGACGGCAGGCCGGGCCCCAGGAAGAACGTTTTGCGCCACTCAAGGGCTGCAGCGACTGCGTGACGCACCACTTCGAGCAGGCCGGCCGAGGTCGCGCCTTCGAATGGCTGGACACATCGCAGCACCATCTCACCCGTGACAGGGTTGCGGCTCATCGTCGGCGGATTCGGATGCGGCAACACGAAGTTGGCGTCCATCAGCGCTTTGAACATATCGATGGCGCGCGGGTCAGTTTCGGGAACGGCGCCGAACTCTGTGAGGATGAAAAGATGGTCGGCGCATGTCTCGGGAAAGTACAGGAAGTTGACAGCCACGCCCTGCAGGTTCAAGTGGAACGCTATCGTGCCTTCGAGGGTCTCGGGAAGTTCGAAGCGGGGCTCTTGTAGTAAATCGCACAAGCCCTCACAAAGGGTCTGGAATGTGTTGGTGTTCATGCCCGGTTGGTAACCGTTCGCGCAGCATCGTTCCAAGTCCACGCTGGTTTGCATGCGCCCTACGGCATCTTGGACAGCATCTTGGACGGCGTTGTCGAGCTCTTGAAGGCTCCTGTAGGACAGCTACAACCTCCTGCCGCGCTTGCTGCGCGATGCCGCTTCATAGGCGTTCATCATGGGTGTGACCGACAAACCGTGGACCACGATGGAGGTCACGACGACCGACAGCGTGAGCGCCGTGAGCTTGTCCGCCAGGTCAGGCGCCAGGCCATGGCTCATCGCATACATGAGGTAGTACAGCGAACCAATGCCCCGCACGCCAAACCAGCCCAGCAGCCAGCGCTGCTGCGACGAACTCGACGACCGGTACATGCCCACCGCAACGGCCGCGGGGCGGATGAGCAGCAGCAGCACCGGAACAAACCACCACACGGCGTTGTGCCACTGCACGGACCACAGAAGCGCACCGATCGTGATCACCACAGCCAGCTCGCCGATGCGCTCGACCTTTTCATTGAAGCCCAGCACGGCCTGCGCCATGAACGCCGGCGCATGCTGGCGATCGACGGCAATGACGTCTGCCACCTCCTGGTCAGGGTCGGGGTCGGCGTAGGCTTGGGCCACGACTTTTGCCGCGCTCTCACCCGGCGCCTGCGATTGCACCAGGTGGCGCAGCGCCACACCGGCAGCGAACACCGCCAGAAAGCCGTAGGCATGCGCAAGCACTGCCGCGCCATAGGACAGGGCGATCAGGCCCAGTGCCAGAAACTCATCGAGCCCCACGGCCTCCTTGTGCTCGCGGCGCAGGTACAGCACGAGCCGGCCCACGGCAAGGCCCAGCAACGCGCCGATGCCCAGCCCCGCGAAGGTGCCCCACACCCCATCGACCAGCAGCCACCGCCAGCCGTACTTGCCGATCTCATGCTGGCCGAGCAGGCCCAGTCCCAGCATCACGAACGGAAACGCCGTGCCATCGTTCAGCCCGCCCTCGCCGGTCAGCGCAAACCGGAGGCGGTCGCGGTCAGTGGGCTTGCTCAGCTGCACGTCGGAGGCCAGCACAGGGTCGGTCGGCGCCAGAATGCCGCCCAGCAGGATGGCCGCGCCCAGGGGCAGGCCCAGGAACAGGTAGCCAATGGCCGCAATCGCCAGTACGGTGAGCACCATCGACGTGAGCGCAAGCCGCAACGGCAGTATCCAGCGGCGGTCCTTCAGGCCAGGGCTGAGCTTCAGGCCCGCCGTGAAGAGCGACACCAGCACGACCACCTCGGTCAGCCGTTCGAGCAGCTCGGTGTTCGCTTGCACATCCACGCGCATGAGGTTCACGCCCCAGGGGCTGACTGCCAGCCCCACCACCAGGTAGAGCATGCCGGTGGACAGCGGCAGCCGCGACAGCACGCTGCCGCTGAGCGCCATCAGGATCATGAGCAGGCCGACCAGCACGGCCCAGAGGGCGAAATAGTCCATGCGGCCATTGTTGGGCACGCGGCAGCTCCCCCGTGTGGGGAATTGCCGCGACTTCAGACGCTTACAACAGCGCGCCGAAGAGCGACCAGAACCGCTCGTGCAACCTGGCAACCATCGGGCGGGCCTGCCAGCTTTCGTAGGTGATGCGCTTGGCGCGCTTGAGATCGTTCGCGAAGACCTGCGTCTGCCGCTCGGCGAAGGCCTTGTCGTAGATGTTCAGGTTGGCTTCATCGTTCAGTCGGAACGACCGCACGTCGAAGTTCGTCGAGCCGACGGACGTGAGGATGCCGTCGACGATCATCACCTTGCAGTGGTACATGGTCGGCTGGTATTCATACATCTCGGCGCCCGCTTCCAGCAGCTCGCCCCACAGGCCGCGCGAGGCGCGTCGCACCGTCTCGGCATCCATGTGCTCACCGGGCGTGATGATGCGCACTTTCACGCCACGCTTGATCGCCATGACCAGGGCCTTGCGGGTGATCTCGTCGGGCACGAAATACGCGCTCGACAAGTCAATGCTCCGCGTGGCCGCCGTGATCGCCAGCAGGTACATCATCAGCATGCTTTCGCTGCCGCCATTGGGTGAGCTGGCGAACATCTGCGCGCTCTGCGTGCCCACGGCCGCCAGCGGCGGAAAGTAGTCGGCGCCGTGCAGCACGCGGCCTGTGGTCTTGGCCCAGTTGTCGAGCATGACGCTCTGCATTTGCGCGACCACCGGCCCCTCCACCCGGAAGTGCGAGTCGCGCCAGTGGTCCGGATCCTGTGCGTGGCCCGTCCACTCGGTTGCAATGCCCACCCCGCCCGTAAAGCCCACCTTGCCGTCGACGATCAGCAGCTTGCGGTGCGTGCGGTTGTTCATGCGGCCCAGGTTGTACCAGCGCAAGGGGTGGTACTTCTCGACCTCGACGCCTGCATCCGTCATCTTGCTGATCATGGCGCTGTCGGCCTTGGCACTACCGATCCAGTCGAGCAGTACATGCACCTTCACGCCGGCCTTCGCGCGCTCGCTCAGCGCATCAGCGAACTGCTGGCCGATCTCGCCCGACCAGTAAATATAGGTTTCGAACAGCACCGTCTTTTTCGCGGACTTGATCGCATCGAGCATCGCCGGAAAGATCTGGTCGCCGTCGATCAGCTCCTGCGCCTTGTTGCCGTCGATGATGGCTGGCCCGAGCATCAGGCCCATGGCGCGCATGAACTGCGGATCGTCAATGGAATACAGGTGCGGTATGACCGTCTCGACCTTTTTCTCCGTGCCGGCGAAATTGGCGAGGATGAGCGCGACGAAGAGCGTCGCGATGACGGTGGTGAGGATCACTTTGTGGGTTTTTTTCACGGGTCATTGGCCAAGTGCCGCCGATGCTAGCGTCGTGCAAACGCCCCGTGGGCTCACCCCGCCCGGATTCGGCCAAGTCGCGGCGGCGGCCTACAGCAAATACAACTCGAGCAGCCGCCTGCGCTCCGCGGCACCAAGATGAAGGCCGTCGCTGAAATAGCCTTCGAGGCTGCCGTAGTCCTCGTCAATTGCCTGGTAGGCCGCCTGCAGGAACTCCGGCCGCACGCCGTACAGCACCTCCACCACATGCGCCGGCAGTGACCAGCCCTTCATCGACATCGGCTTGAGCCGCTGGTTGGTCAGCAGGTAGTCGCGCATCACGTCGTCATGCGTGGCGCCAAGCGCATGAAGGATCAACGCCGCGGCGAAACCGGTGCGGTCTTTGCCCGCCGTGCAGTGAAACACCGTGGGCGTGTCCGAGTGCATCAGGTGCGCAAAGAATTCCGCGAAGCGATGCGTGTTCTGGCGCACGAAGCCGCGGTAGGTGTCCTGCATGTGCGCAACGGCATCCTCGCGCGTGAGCTTCTCGCCGGCCGCAACCAGTGCGCCCAGCACCTGCACCACAGTGGGCTCGATGGCCAGCGAATGCACCGTGACTGTGGGCACCGGACACACCGCCTCGGCGCGCTCGAAGATGCCGCGAAAGTCCAGCACGCGGCGGATACCCAATGCGCGAAAGTGAGACGCGTCGTCTTCGTCGAGGGCGCCAAGATGATCAGAGCGATAGAGAAGCCGGGGCCGCAGCCGCGGCATCAGTACCGCAGGGCTCTTGAGATCCCGGAAGTTGAAAGCACCATTGATTTTCGGGTCCATTGCCTGTGATTATCCCAGCCGTTCAACGCCAGGCGGCCCTGGCACGATCGCGCACCTGCAACACCGGCGTTGCGGGCCGGGCCGAAGTGGGCGAGCCTTCCTGCGCCTGCGGCCACGTGACCTGCTCGAAGTTGGCAAGCGTGCCATCCGTGATGAAGCGCGTGCGTGCGGCGTACATGTGCCTGTCGCCACCAGCGCCTTGCTGCGTCACGTAAAAGCGGTGGGGCACCAGCAGGTAAAGATGGTCTTTCGCGCGTGTCATCGCGACATACAGCAGGCGCCGCTCTTCCTCGATTTCATCGCTCGTGCCCGTGGCCATGTCGCTCGGGATGCATCCGTCGACCACATTGAGCACATGCACGCACTTCCACTCCTGGCCCTTGGCGCTGTGGATGGTCGAGAGAATCAGGTAGTCCTCATCCAGATGCGGAATGCCGGACTGATCGCTCGTCGACTGCGGCGGGTCCAGCGTGAGCTCCGTCAGGAAGCGCTCGCGGCTGCCGTAACCCGCCGCAAGCCGCACAAGCTGGTCCACGTCGAGCTTGCGCACGTGCGCGTCGTCGTGAATGCGCTCGAGCTGCGGCAGGTACCAGGCCTTGGCGAGTTCAAGATCGGCGGGCCAGGCCACGGCCGGATCGCGCAGTTGCGCATAAAGCGTGACGAACTGCGACCACTCGCCGCGCGCCTGCGCCGGTGGCTCGAAGGCCTGCAGTGCCGTGGCCGGATCCGCCGCCTGCGCCATCGCATCGAGCAGTCGTGTTGCCGTGGCCTGGCCGATGCCGGCGATCAGCTGCGTGACGCGAAAGCCTGCCATGCGCCCGCGCGGATTCTGCGCGAAGCGCAAGACGGCCATCACGTCTTTCACATGCGCGGCCTCCAGAAACTTCAGCCCGCCAAACTTGACGAAGGGAATACTGCGCCGTGCAAGTTCGAGCTCCAGTGCGGCGCTGTGTGTGCTCGTGCGGAACAGCACCGCTTGCGACTTCAAGGTGGAGCCGGCTTCGCGCTGCTGCAGCACCTGGTCGGCCACCCACCTGGCCTGCATCGCTTCATCGGGCACGAGCACGAGTTGCGCGCGATGCGCGGAAGGCTTTTCCGTCCAGAGGTTCTTGGCGTGACGCTCGCGTGCCTGCTCGATCACGGCATTGCTGGCCGCGAGAATCGGCTGCGTGCTGCGATAGTTGCGCTCCAGCGTGACGATGCGGGCGGGCTGTGCGAACTGGTGGGGGAAATCCAGGATGTTGCGCACCGTCGCGCCGCGGAATGAGTAGATGCTCTGCGCGTCGTCGCCCACCACGGTGACGCCCTGCCCGGTGGGCTTCATCGACAGAATGATCTCGGACTGCAGGCGGTTCGTGTCCTGGTATTCATCGACCAGCAAATGGTCGAAGCGCTCGCCGATCTCCTGCGCGAGCGCGGGCTCGGCCATGATCTCGGCCCAGAACAAAAGCAGGTCGTCGTAGTCGACCACGTTCTGCTGCTGCTTGGCCTCGACATAGCCGCCGAACAGCCTCTTCAATTCAGCTTCCCATTGCGCGCACCACGGATACACCGTCTGCAGCACTTTGTGCAGCGGCTCACGCGTGTTGAGCACGCGCGAATAAATGCCGACACACGTGCCCTTGAGCGGAAACCGGTTCTTTGTTTCTGACAGGCCGATGTCGTGGCGCACCATGCCCATCAGGTCTTCGGCGTCGCCGCGGTCGTGAATGGTGAACGCCTCGTCGAGCCCGATGCGGGCCGCGTATTCGCGCAGGATGCGCGCGCCGATGCTGTGGAAGGTGCCTGACCACGGCAAGCTGGGCAGCGACTGCGTGGGCGCGAGGCCCAGCGCCTTTTGCAGCACACCGCCCACGCGCTGCTCCATCTCTTGCGCGGCGCGGCGGCTGAACGTGAGCAGCATCATTCGCTGCGGATCAGCGCCACTGCGAATCAGGTTGGCGACGCGATACGCCAGCGTGTTCGTCTTGCCCGAGCCAGCGCCTGCGATCACGAGCAATGGCCGCGTATCGCCCGCCTGCTCACCCACACCATGCTGCACGGCCGCAAGCTGCTGCGCGTTCAGGTCGTGGAAGAAGTTGCGGGAAGTGTCTGCGGTTGGAGCTGGGACTGGGTCGGTCATTGAAAACGGCGGGGCCTGCACATTATTGACCTGACCCCAATGCACTTGAGATTCTGATTTCCGCCATTGTGTTCAGATAATGGACACTACGGATATGAGATCGCTGTCGCGCGACAGCGTGGCTCGCTGCAACCTGCCACAGCGCCTGCAACTTGAATTCCAGCGTGTACTTCGCCATCGCTCTCTTTCCCATTTCAATACCCTCCCTGCTGCCGAAATAGCACCTCGGCAAGAAATCCATTTTGCGGAGGCAAGGCCAAAGGTTCGTTGGCTCTCGTCAGATGACAAAGTGCAATATGAGTTTTATTCTTTGGGGAAGCATGAAATTGCGCCGCAGGATTTAATTAAAGAAGAAATGCTGCGCCTTGCGGTTTCAACTCTTCAGAGTATTAACGCGAGTAGCACGACGCCAAATCACAAGTAGCCAGATTCCACCAACCCAGAGGGCGCCGGTGCCAAAGTAGATCGCAGCAGTCGGCCAGCCCGCACTAAAGAATTGGGATGCGTAGGAAGCGGGAAACCAGAACAACGTCCACACGATTTGTATCGCACGCAAAACTATAAACTCCGAGTCACTCGTTAACCTACCTTGAAATGCCGTGACCGCAAGTCCTAGGCTTATCGCGATGCCAAGGAGGCCATGAATTGTTGCAAGAGCCAACAGTTTGAGTACGGACCCACGCAATACGGCTTTTGCCAACCTGCACATTCGAAAACCCTTTTCAGTAGGAGCGTTCATGAAGCGTTTTTGAACCGCCCCGGTATTTGAGGAGGCTCTTTCATTTGAGAAGATTGAGCCATTATGAGGAAGTCAAAGTTTTCACCCGAGGTGCAGGATCGTGCAGTACGCATGGTCTTCGACGCCAAGGACCAA